>JABCZR010000001.1 GCA_013289585.1 Acidobacteriota bacterium
AACATCCATGCCGATATACTTCACGCTATCCATATACAGGGCGCTCCTTTCTGGAGGGGTTCGAGCCGAACACTCAAAACCCTACTCCAAAAGGGACGCCCTTTTATATTGCGTCGCCTTACCGGACATGTACAGTATTACTTTACTTTTCCGAGTAGTGCGGTAATCACTGACCAAGTCAGCTGATGATGGACTCTCCTTTGGAAGCCCCCAAACCCTTTCAAAATGCGCTTATCGGGCACTCGGTTCATTTCAGGACAAGGCTCTGCACTCAACAATCTGGCCGGAGCATTGCATGCTGCGGCGGTCAGAAGTACATTATCTCTCGGCCGGGAAGTCAAAATGGATATTCCGGCTAATAACTTCTCGCATCTGTATCTTGCGACCCCCAGTCATCGAGGATGGACGCGGAGAGGGAGGAATTCCGTGAGGCGATCGCGGATTTCGGTGGGTCTGGTGTTAGTGTTGCCGATTGTCGCTATCACTCTGCTGTGGAGCTACCGCATCGGCTCCGCAAGAAGCGCACGCACACAAATTGAAGCTTCCGCAAAGCCCGTCGCACCGTTTCAACAGCTCAGCTCTGACGGCCAAGGTTCGTTGCGCGCCATCATCCAGGCGGGAAATCTCTCAGACTTGCGCTGGCCCGATTTCAGCGATTACGGCAAGTACGTGCAGAAATTATACGAGTCGTACGGCTTTTCCCTGCCATGGGTCAGGGGAATGCAGCCGACCGCGCAGGCGCAGCAACTCATTGCACTTCTATTGAAAGCAGAGCAAGAGGGATTGTCCGCTGAGGATTACGACGGGCCGCGCTGGACCAACCGGCTCGCGGCACTCAAACCCGCCACGACGCAGCCATCAGAAGCAGATGCGGTGCGATTCGATGTCGCGCTCACCGTTTGCGTGATGAGATATGTATCGGACGTTCACATCGGCAAGGTGAACCCGAAGCACTTTGACTTTGGCCTCGACGTCGAAACCAAGAAATACGACTTGTCCGAATTCCTGAAAGAAGATGTCGTGGACGCTTCCGACGTTGCCGCCGTCATGGCGAAAGTGGAACCTCCCTACCCTGGATACCAGCGTACGATTCAAGCCCTGCGTTCCTATCTGGGGTTTGCCAAGGAATATGGTGGGAATCAGCTCCCCGCTATACAAAAAACGATCGCACCAGGGGACTCCTATTCCGGCATTCCTCAACTGATCCACTTGCTCCGGCTGGTGGGAGATCTCCCAACGGATGCAAATATTCCGGCCGATGAAACTGTATACCAGGCTCCGCTTGTGGAAGCGGTCAAGAATTTTCAGCGGCGGCACGGCCGTACGCCGGATGGACGAATCACCACGCAAACATTGGCCGATTTGAATGTGCCTCTCACAAAACGCGTGAGACAAATGCAGCTGACTTTGGAACGCTGGCGGTGGTTGCCCGTTGGCCTCCGCACGGCCCCGATCGTCGCGAATATTCCTGAGTTTCGCCTTCGCGCTTACGACGAAAACTTCAAGGTCGTGTTGTCGATGAATGTCGTCGTGGGGAAAGCCTATGACCACGATACCCCGGTTTTCAGCGACAGCATGCAATATGTCGTATTCCGGCCCTACTGGAGTGTTCCCTATTCCATTGCCAAAGCTGAATTCATTCCGCACATCGCTCGCGATCCCGACTACCTGGCGAAAAAGGGATTCGAAGTGGTAAACAGCCGCCAGGAGGTCGTCACGTCGGGAACGGTCACGAGCGACATGCTCGCGCAACTCCGCTCAGGCAAACTTTTCATCCGGCAAACGCCCGGACCGAAGAACTCACTCGGACTCGCGAAATTTATCTTCCCGAATAGTTTCAGTGTCTACATGCACGATACGCCCGCTCAGGAATTCTTCGCGAAGTCCCGTCGCGATTTCAGCCATGGCTGCATTCGTCTGGAAAAGCCCGCGGATCTGGCTGCGTGGGTCCTGCGCGACAATCCGGGCTGGGACATGGATCGCGTCCGCGCGGCCATGAATGGAAGTCCGAATCAGCAGGTGAATCTTGCGCACCCGATTCCGGTCTTAATCGTTTATGGCACCGCTATAGTGACTGAGGACGGACTCGTTCATTTTTACGACGACATCTACGGGCACGACGCTGCGCTCGAAAAAGTTCTTGCGAAGGGTTACCCGTATCCGGGCTAATCGCCGGCGATGAGGCTGGCAGGGCAGTCGAAACACCACTGGCGAACGCGGCCGACGTCCACGTGGATGAAGTCTGAGCGAGGATAGTAGCCCACGCCGCCGCGACCCAGGGCGAGAGCCGCCTTGCGCAGCTTTAGCGTGTCGATGCCGGGCATGCGCAAGTCGATCGCTTCCGCTTGGATGTGAAGGCTGTTCTTGGCGACTCCCGCAGTGTGCGCGCGCAGAGACTCGTTCGTCGACGAAGTGCGGTAGCCGCAAACGATGTCGATCTCGCTATCGGCATGTCCGATCGAGGATGTGAGATCGTAAAGGATATCGTACAAACGCGGATCGAAATGGCGAACGTCGCCTGTGCGATGATCGCGGAGGAAATAATCGAGTTGGGCGAGCGCACTTGGAATGTACTGCTCACCCCGGCGGTAAACAATATCGATTCGCTCAGCGGTGTGCGTGTTGTATAGCAGCAGGTGACGATCCCGGCCCTCTTGCGAGGACGATTGCTGAGCCGACAGCCTTCGCGATTGGGCCCGCACGTCATCCGGCGCAGAGAGGAATAGCATTGCGCACGCAACCCATAGACAGCACGGAATTTTTATAGATTTGTGCATTTGTTCCTTTTCAATATAATTCTAATACAAGCAGGCGCGTCGCTCATTGCTCCAAGTCAATCAGTCGCCATTCCTGCTCAAGGCTGCGCAATCGACTGGCTTTCGTCCGAAATACGGAATCAAACGCGTCAAGTGGGCTAGATGCTTGGCGTCTACTGATTGCAGCCGCCTATGCTCTTCGTAACATGTGGTTCAGGTGGGATTTGTAGCCGGTACTGTCCAGCTTTTGCTTTGATTCTTCCTCTATTTCTTGTTACGCCTCCTTCTCAATTTCCCGCTTCTTTTCAAGTTTCCAAGTCTCTGTTTTTCAACACTTTACAATTCCATTAGAATGCTAACAACAAAGTAATTGACAACCAGTGTACTTTTGTGCTAATCTCCCTGGTGTATCCCAACTCAAATCCCTGTCTCGCACTTCTTCACCATTTTCCCGTTTCGCATTTCCATTTCCTCTTCTCCCCTAACTCCTTTCCCCGCACATCCTTAGCAGCCCCCACCCTCTAACCTCCATCGAATCACATCCTTACAAAAAACATAGGGGGGAGGGTCTCTTTCCTTTTTTATCCTTCGCTCTTTTGCTCTCTCTTGTCACTCTTTGCATCAAGAGTGTTTCACAACTCTTTTGCTATCAAACGGATCCACACTCTTTCTAAAAAATGCCGGGGTGTCACCCCCTCCAACAATTCCCATTCCGGAACTCAGCGCGACTGGCCCCACGCGGTGGGTGGGGATTCTTCCATCGCACCAATCCCCTCCTCCTCCTTTTCCCAGCCGGCTAACGCTCAAACCTTCCAAGCTCCAAACAATCTTCTCGTCTCCTAACCTGCAAACGATCGTTGTCCCACTCCTCCCCTTGTCTCCACCCTCATTTCTCCACTATATTTCGCGCGGCATGCCAGCCGATCAGAACGACTCTGTGAAGCAACGGGCGAATTTGCAGGCGTCCTCGGTCCCCAAAAGGCGCTGGGGCATCGCCATGCTCTTGGGTTTTGGCGTGCTCGTGAATTATTTCGACCGCGTGAACCTCTCCGTTTCCCGGGACGCGCTGCACGCTACATTTGGGATTTCCACCGTGATGTTCGGTTACCTGCTGAGCGCCTACAACTGGACCTACGCGGTGCTGCAATTGCCTTCGGGTTTACTGCTCGATCGATTTGGCGTCAGGCGCGTGGGCATCGTCAGCACGATCGTCTGGAGTGTCGCTTCGTTCGGCGCCGCGCTCTCCACGGGCATCGGAGGCATGTTTGCGTCGCGATTTCTTCTGGGAGTCGGCGAAGCCCCGACATTCCCCGGCAATGCAAAAGCCATCGGCTACTGGTTTCCTGAAAAGGAGCGGAGCCTGGCGACGGCCATGTTTGATTCCATGGCGAAACTCGCTTCGGCCATCGGAGTTCCACTGCTGGGTCTGACGCTACTGTATTTCGGATGGCGCTGGAATTTTGCCGCCACGGGCGTCATCAGCGCGGTCTATTCCGTGCTGTTTTACTTTTTCTACCGGAACCCGAGCGAAGACAAGTTACTTACAGACACCGAACGGGAATTTATCAAACAGGGAGGAGCTCAGCCGGAAGATCGCGCTCGGGCGGCCAAAGGCGCGCCGCTGGGCTATCTGCTGCGGCAAAGGAGAGTTTGCGGACTGGCTCTGGGATTCGCATCGTACAACTACAGCTTTTATCTTTTTCTGACCTGGCTGCCGGAATATCTGTCCGAAACTCATCACGTCGATCTTCTGCACGCCGTTCTTTATACCAGCGTGCCCTGGCTCTTTGCGGCCATCTCGGACCTCCTGATCGGCGGGTGGCTGGTGGATTCGCTCATACAGCGCGGGTGGAATGCCGTTCGCGTCCGTCAAGTGGTGCTCATTGGAGGGACAGCCCTCGGGCTGGTGATTTTAGGCGCGGCGCGAGCGCGCACTCCATTTGAGGCGGTTTTCTGGATCAGCATTGCTTTGGGCGGTTTGTCCGCGGCCTCACCGGTGGGATGGTCGATTCCATCGCTGATTTCTCCAAGAGAGAGCGTTGGAACTTTGGGAGGGATCATGAATTTTTGCACCCAACTCTCTGCCATCGCCGCGCCGATCGTCACCGGCTACATCGTTTCCGGAACGCACTCGTTTTTCTGGGCGTTTGCAGCCGCCGCAGCATTCCTCGTGGTTGGCATCGCGGGCTACGCGTTTCTCCTGGGAAATATGGCGCCGATTCCGGAGCCCACATGACGCCGCTGTCAGACTGCGCGTGCTGGAATTTCTGCATTCTGGTTGTGTTGTAATAATGTGGCTTTTTCGACTCCGATGGAAAACGACACCATTCTTGTCCTGGCCGATCCGGCCGCGCCGCAGCTGGGTATCCTCAGGACATCGCTCGGTGGTGTGAACATAGTCGCCGGAAATTCCCCCGAAGCGTTTGTGCAATCGGCCCTCGACGCCACCGTGCTTTTTAATTGGTCGGGATCTCTCCCGCTGTTTCGAAAAGTATTTGGAATGTGCCCCAGCTTGCGCTGGGTCCATTCTCTCTCTGCGGGACTGGATAAAGCGCTGTTCCCGGAATTGCTGCAAAGCCCTGTGCCGCTCACCAATGGCAGCGGAGTCTTCAGCGCATCCCTGGGCGAGTTTGCGCTTGCCGCGATTTTGTATTTCGCCAAGGACTTCCGACGTATGATTCGCAATCAGCAAGCCAGCGTGTGGGAACCCTTCGACGTGATGCCCGTCTCGGGCCACACCGTTGGAATCATCGGGTATGGCGACATTGGCCGCGCGATTGCCGCGAGGGTGCGGCCGCTTGGGATGACCGTTCTCGCCGTCAAACGGCATGTTTCGGCGTCGCTCGCCGCGGACCCGCTGGTGGAGCAGGTCTATGGTCCGGAGCGCCGCATCGAAATGCTTTCGCGTTGCGACTACGTGGTGGTAGCGGCGCCGTTAACTGCGGAAACGCGAGGGATGATCGGCGAGCCGGAGTTTGCCGCGATGAAGTCCACGGCCGTGGTGATCAATGTCGGCCGCGGCCCGGTGATCGAAGAGAAAGCGCTCGTCCGTGCGCTCTCGAATGGCCGGATCAAAGGCGCGGCGCTGGATGTTTTTGATCAGGAGCCCTTGCCGCAAGGCCATCCCTTCTATCAGCTCGAAAATGTTTTGCTTTCTCCGCACTGTGCCGACCACACGCCCGACTGGCTGGACAATGCCATGCGGTTTTTCGTCGCGCAATTCGAGCGGTTCCGGAAGGGCGAGCCGTTGCTCAACGTCGTGGACAAGAAACTTGGATACTAACTCCCAAGACTCCATCCGGACCTGCGCATTCGGCCGCATCCGTACAAGGGCAAAGCGCCTCGACTTCACGCCCGATGCCGCGAACCTCATTCGCGAACTTCATTTTCCTGTGTAGCTGATCCGCCAGATGGACTTCGACCCGTCGTCGGTAACCAGCAGTGAACCATCGGGAGCGACTGTTACGCCGACAGGGCGTCCCCAAACGTGTCCATTGTCCACAACGAATCCTGTCATGAAGTCCTCGTATTCGCCGCTCGCGTGTCCGGTCTGATGCAAAGGCACGCGAATCAACTCATACCCCACGCGGACTGACCGATTCCAGGAGCCATGTTCGGCAGCGAAAATATCTCCCTGATATTCCGCCGGAAATTGTTTGCCGTCATAGAAGGTGAGTTCCAGCGAAGCATTGTGCGGATGAAGAATCACATCCGGCGTGATGACCTTGTCTTTGAGCTCAGGATGCTTGCCTTTGTGCCGTGGATCCTGGTGTCCGCCCATGTACCACCAGGGCCAGCCGTAGAAGCCGCCGTCCTGCACATGCGTAATGTAGTCCGGAACGAGATTGTCGCCCAGCGCGTCGCGCTCGTTCACCGAGCACCACAACTCGCCCGTTTTCGAATTGACCGCCAGCCCGACGCAGTTGCGAATTCCGTAAGCATAAATGCGCATCTCCGAACCATCGGGATTGAATTCGAGAACATCGGCTCGATTTTTTTCCGCAGGCGTAGTATCGGAGTCGTCCACATTCGAAGCTGAACCAACGGAAACAAACATTTTTTTGCCATCCAGCGAGAACTGAATATCGCGGGTCCAATGCCCGTCTCCGGCGGGCACATCGGCAATGTGTTCCGCGGGGCCGCGCGCTTTCAAATCCCCGTTCTGGTAAGGAAAGCGCACGACCGAGCCCGTATTCCCGACATAAACCCATTGCGGATTCGGTCCCGGAGGATAGAAGTTGATGCCAAAAGGCCGGTTCAGCCCGGTGGCGAAAGTTTCCGTGCGTTCCGGCTTCCCGTCGGCGGTGATGCCGTGAAAGACGAGTATCTCCCCGCTTTTGCTTTCGGCAACAAAGAAGTCGCCGTTAGGCGCCGTGCGGATCAACCGTGGCTCTTTCAAACCCGTTGCGTACAGCTCCACCTTGAAGCCGGAAGGAACCTGGGGCCAGGCTTTCTGGGGACGCGGCACAAGTTTGGGGCTGTTGCCCGCCGAATTGGTAGCGAAGGGTGCAGGCAAGTCATTCAACGTAATCTTGCGAACAACTCCGGGCTTCTCGAAACGGTAGTCAGTGAAAGGGGCCTTGGGCGGGGGCGCGTTCACGGCAACCGCCACCGCTTCGTCGGGTGTCGTGGCCACACGCGGAGAGCCCGGTTTGGAGCCACCAAGGACTCGAACATAATTGATAATCTGCCACCTTTGCGCTCGCGGCAGGGTCTGCCAGGATGGCATGCCGTTGTTCACATCGCCTTTTGTGATGTACCAGAAAAGTTCCCCGTCAGTGGCCGACTGCGCCTTGCCCGTAGCCAGGGCGGGAATGTTTCCCGAACCTTCCCCGTTCTCGCCGTGGCAGCGCGCGCATCGGAGATGATAAGTCGCCTTCGAGGAAGCCCCCTGCTGGCCTGCATACGGATTTTTCATTTCCTTGGCCGACGCCGGAGCATTATGAAAACTCGTCTCCTGCGCCTGCGATGCCGCGAACCCCGGAAAAAAAACCATCAGGTAAATTCCGAGTGCGCCGGCAAAGTTTCGTGTGATCCGTTTCAAGAGTGTCCTCCGCGAAGGGGAAACCGAGTTTTAATCAGGAAGCCGTGAGGACGAAAAACCTACACGGCACGATCGTTCGAATCTCCTCACGATCAAAGTAGCTCACGACACAGAGCGATTTTAGCAAAAGAAGCTGGGCCTACAAGGTTTGAGTTGGCGCATCGGAGAGAGGAGCTCGCGGGCTCGTCCAGGCTTGCGCGTTCGAATGAAGGAGGCGGGTAACATCTCGCCGAATGTCGCCGCGCATAACGCCTCGACCGTCTTCCAGGAGAAGAACGTAACGCTCCGAAAGAATATGAGCCAGAGTCCTGCGCGTATTGCTCCATTTGTAGATGATTTGCTCGAGCACGCGCGCGTCGGAATGTTGCGGGACGAAACTGGTGCCCAGCATCTCGATTCGCTCGCGCGTAATCTCCTCTACGATGGAAGGATTATTCAGGAACCACCAGCAGCCGAAGGGCATCAGGTTGCTGAACTTTCGCGCATAAACACAAAGTTCGTGCTGGTTCTCCCGGCTGAGCACGCTCACCAGAAAACGATTCTCTGGAAACTCGCGGCACAAATTTTCCAGCGCCCGCAAGTCCGCTCTTCCCACGCCGTCACCCGCCAAACGCAGCAACGGATTGACTTGCCGGCGCACGCCAATCATGAGCGAGAGCGGCAAATCCAATTCATGGCAGGCCGGAAGCACGGCCTCCCGGAGCAATCGGTTGCCGGCGGTATCCTCAGGATATTCGAAGGTGTCCGACAGGGAAACCGCCATATACACCGGCTGCATGCGCGCATGCCAGTCCATCAAGAAACGCCGTACTTCCGCGGCGGACTTTCCAGTGGCTTGTTCGTCAACGCGATAGCCTTGACCTGCCAGCATCTGCCAGTGCGTGGACCAGTTGCACAAAATTCGATCCAGCCGTAACGCCGCGCGAAATTGAGGGTGGCTCGCGACGTCTCTCAACCAGAATGAAGCTTCCTGGGGATCGAGTGGATCATTGGTCATCACCACGCGATTCACGCCCGCAATTTGAAACACTCTTTGAACGTGTGCCTCGATCGGTTGCGCGCTAAAGAAAGACCTGGCCTCCGCGAGGTCCGGGCGATCCGTCGGCAGTTGGAAAGCCTTGAGCACGGCAATCACGCCGCGCGTGGCTTCCGAGATGGGGGTGTTCTCAACGAATAGAGTCTTCCAGATGGCATCTGCCTGCGCGCGTTTCGAAAGAGCCCAGTACTCTTGTGGAGTGGTATCCGCCGATCGGAAAAATTCCGCTTCGAGATAATGATAGGTCAGAAGCTCGTCGATGCCCCACAAGCCGAGCTTGCCAAACGCAGGCGGGAACAAGTGCGTGTGAATGTCGAGGATTGGAGTAGTCGCTAGTACATCGTTCACTGCCGATGGAATCTCTGCATTTTTGAGTAGTTCTCCCTCGCGCGGGACCGGAGTGCGCCGGGTATCTTGCGGTTCGATCACTTGGTTGCTACTCCTTCGGTGAGAATGCACCGGTAGTCTCCTCCCTGGAACCGCCGTTCGCATGCTGCCTGATACTCCGGACTTTGATACCAGGCTTTTGCCTCTTCGTAGCTCGGGAACTCGAGAATAATGATGTCTTCAATGGCAGGCCCTTCCAGAACTTCATGACGGCAACGAAGGGCGCGAATCGTGGCCGGGTGTTGTTGGAAACTTGGGGGAACCAATTTTTTGTACTGTTCCAGCGCGGAGGCATTGCGCGTTTTTTCTCGAGTGAACACAATGTAGGCGGCCATTTGTTTCTCCTTGGGGAGAAGATCTATTGTCGCTCACACCGGATGGAGCCGCGGAAGCCGGTCGCAATTCCTCGAGTCCCTTCATAGCACATGAAGCTCCATGGAGGAATGCTCAATTCAGCCAACCTGGGTCCTTTAGTCAGCTTCCACTGCCGCCTTCAGCCGGCCAAGGGCATCGTCCCACTGCTTGGAGATCAGGTCGAGATGGCGGCGCGCCTCTCTGAGGCGCCGCCTGTCCAATCTCCAAATGCGTTCGCGCCCGCGCCGCGTGCTGTGGACAAGCCCTGCGTCCTCCATAACGCGCAGGTGTTTCGTAATTGCTTGACGAGTGACTCTAGATCCTGCCGTGAGCCTGCTAATGGACATGGGGCCGCCATCACAGAGACGGGAAACAAGCCGTAACCGGGTGCCGTCACCCAGCGCCGCAAAAAGGTGCGCAGAGCTCTTCGGCTCTGCCATCACCCTTGAGCTACCGCGCATCGGCGAGGTACTCCTCGAGGACTTTCACCATCATGCTCCACCCTCCCTCGTTCGCCGTGAACGCATTCGCTCGGCGCGCGAGCGGGATTTGATCGAAGCCGGACTCAGTGACCGTAAGCAGGACGCCATCCGCTGCTTGCTCCAGCGCAAAAGCGACCAGGGTCGTCGGCTCCGCGGAGTAGTCCATGTCGCGATCCACGGCGTGAGGATGCCATCGGAAGGAGAACAGCCGCTCTGGTTCCATCTGCTCGATGGTGATTTCGAAGACCATGCCTTCGTGCGACTTCTGGGCTTTGGCGACTTCCGCGTTGACCTTCGTGGGCGAGAGCACCCCGCGCATGACGGCACCGGGCGTGAACGGCCCTTCGAACTTCATGCCGAACCAGTTCCCAAACTCTTTGGAGTCCGCCAGGGCGCGCCAGACGCGTTTTTTCGGGGCGCGCAAGAGAATCTTCTTTTCGATGCGATCCGTGTCCATAGGCAACCTCCTGGTTGCACATTAACATCGTCCAAAATGAAATGCAACCCTTGGGTTGCGCAACAAGCGCCGGCGGCCAATTGCGTGGCGGCGCCAGCGAGCGTATATTGGCGGGCGGCCCGGAAATGGAAAAAGAAATTCCGCCGAGCTTCACGGATGGCGTTGCCGAGGAGGAACTGTGCTGAGAGTGCTGGCGTGCATGGCGGGGTTGTTGTTGCTGGTGGCGATGCCGATGACGGCGCAGGCGCCGGGAGTTTCCGAAATGTACGCGCAGATCCGCGCGGAAGAGACGAACAACTCCAAGATCATGTGGATTATTCACGAGGTGGCGGACGTGCATGGGCCGCGCGTGACCGGGACGCCGAATTTGAAGGCCGCCGACGACTGGGCGGTGAAGACCATGGCGTCGTGGGGACTGACGAACACGCACCTGGAGCCGTGGACTTTTCAGCCACCGAGCGCAGCAACGCCCGTGCCCGGATGGGAAAACATGGAATTACAGGCGGACGCCGTTGCGCCGTTCCACGGGCAGCTTATGGTGAAGCCGCTGGCTTGGACTCCGAGCACAAAGGGAGTGGTGACCGGGCAAGTGGTTCTGGTCGAGCCGCCGGGATTGGCGCCTCCCACGGGTGGGGGATTCAACTTCTTTGGAGCCGCGCCGCCACCGCCGGAACCGAAATGGGCAGCACCGCCGATGCCGGCGGCAGCAAAGCCAGCGGAGCCAAAGCAGCCCATGCAGGCGGAGCTCGATGCGTATCTGAATTCCGTGAAAGACAAAGTGCGCGGAGCGATCGTGTTCGTTGGCAAGCACATAGAAGTCGCCGAGGACATGCACCCCGCGCCGATGCGGCGGCCCGAGGAGGAATGGACGTCGCGATTTGATCCCAAGAATCCGCGCCCGTTCCGATTCCCGGAGCAGCCGAAGCTTCCAGAGGGGCAACTGACGCGTGCGGAAGTTTCGCGGCAGGTAGACCAGTTTCTGGTGGATAACGGGGCGCTGGTGCGCGTAAATGACGCGGGACGCACGCACGGGGTGATCATCGCGCAACAGAATGGCACTTACGACTGGGTGAGAGCTGTGCCGACGCTGGTGATGCGCAATGAGGACTACGGGCGGATTTCGCGGATTATCGGTGACGGGACCGCGGTAACTCTGCGCATCAACATCCAGAACAAGGAATATCCCGAAGGCACGACGGTTTACAACGCGATTGGAGAGATTCCGGGCGGCGACAAGAAGGATGAAGTCGTGATGCTCGGCGGGCACTATGATTCGTGGCACGACGCGACGGGCGCCACGGACAATGGCATTGGTTCGGCCATGATGCTGGAGGCGGTGCGGATTCTGGCGGCGCTGCACGTGAAGCCTCGGCGCACGATTCGAATCGCACTCTGGAGCGGAGAAGAAGAGGGGCTGCTTGGGTCACTGGCATACGTGCAGCAGCATTTTGGAACATTTGAAAATCAAAAGCCGGAGTATGCGAAGCTGGACGCGTATTTCAATATTGATTCGGGCACGGGGAAACCGCGCGGCGCGGGCGTATTTGGGCCGGCCGGCGCAGCCGAGATGGTGAACGAAGCAATGAAGCCATTTGCGGAGTGGGGCTTCATGGGCACGCTGCCCTCGGACAGCCGACGAACGGGCGGGACAGACAGCACATCGTTCAACAATGCGGGATTGCCGGGGATCGGCTTGACGCAAGATCCGTTTGACTATGGATCGTACACACACCACACGAATCTCGATACCTACGAACGCATTTATGAAGAAGACGTGAGAGAAGGCGCGGTGGAGATCGCTTCGGCGGTGTACGCGCTGGCCATGGCCGATCAAATGGTGCCGCGCTTCAAGGATGCCGAGATGCCCAAGCCCGCGCCAGAACCCGGCCCGGGATCGCAAGCGACACAAGTACGGCACGTGCCTGCGAATTGAGGCGAAAACTTTCGGGTAACAGACAGCGGAGTAGACTAACTACCGATTGCTTTTCTTTGAATCCGCCGCGACTGGTACAGCGTTTCTACGACGCCGGAACGCTTCAGCCGACCCAGCAAATGCGATTCCTGACTCGGAATGTTAAGACAAGCCAATTGGTTTGAGTATGTCTCCAGAGAAAACAGGCGTTAAGTCTGACCCTCCGCCAACGGAAGCCACACTTGAAAGCGTGTGTCGCCGGGTTTCGAGCTGACTTGAATATTTCCGCGGTGCTTCTTGACGATACGCTGAACGGTGTCGAGGCCCAGGCCGGTTCCTTCGCCAACTCCCTTGGTGGTGAAGAAAGGTTCGAAGATGTGGGAGCGCACGTCGGGAGAAATTCCGGGGCCGTTATCGGCGATTTCAACCACGACGCAGTTATCGTCGCGATAGGTTCGGACCCGAATCTTGCCTTCGCCACCCATGGCGTCAATCGCGTTGTCGATGAGGTTCGTCCATACCTGGTTGAGCTCGCTGCCGAAGGAATTGACGAGAAGGGGAATTTTTTGGTAATCGCGTTCGACGACGACTCCGTGCTTGAGCTTGTGATTCAAAATGGTAAGCGTGGTTTCCAGACTTTTGACGATGTCGACGTTTTGCAGCGGCGTCTGATCCATGTATGTGTATTCCTTGATCGCACCGACCAGATCAGATATGCGGGACGTGCCGCTTTCGATTTCGTCGAGAAGGGTTGCAACTTCCACCGAGGCGGCGATCCTTACCAGGGCCGCCCTGGCGGTGTCTGGGTCGAGAATGGCAAATAAGGATTCAAGCGCTTCCGGTTGGACGTTTTTGCGGGCCAAGTCTGCCGCCATTTGCCACAAGTCATTCTGGCCATGACTGCGCAACAAGGAGTCAATCTGCTCTTCGAGGTCGCTGATGGTGAGCGCATCGGGCGGCACTTCGTTGCTTTGGACAAATGCAGTTTCCAGCTTCTCGATTTCTGCTTTCTGTTCGGGCGAGAGGTCACGGCTTCCCAAAGCGTGGCTGGCGTCACGGATTTTCTTCAGTACATCGCGCAATTGGCTGGTGGCGCGCTTGGCGGCGGAGGCTGGATTATTGAGCTCGTGCGCGAGCCCCGCCGAAAGTTTTCCCAAGGAAGCCAACCTGTCACGCTGCTGCTCTCTTCGAGTGGTTTCCCGAATTCGGTCGGACATTAAGCCAACGAGACGCTGAGCCAACTCCGGCATCTTCTGAACAAGATCGGGGAACAGGGACGCTGGATAGCGCAGGACTCGGGAGTCGGTGATGGCTCTAGCGCCTACGCTAAACTGTTTCATTCTCGAAAAAGGCAGAACTCCGGTCACGTCTCCCGGCTTCATAGGAATGACGACGGCTTCGCCGCCCAGTTCGCCTCGCGCTTGCATTTGTCCTTCGAGAACAACGTACATGGCGTCCGCAGGCTCGTCCTGGCGAAAAGCCATGTCGCCGGCGGTGATATTCATTTCTTTGGCCTGGCCAATGAACCAGGCTATCTGGTCGTCGGGCAACCCGGAGAAGACCGGCACACGAAGCAGCTCAGATTTCTCGACCATTTAGACCTTGCTCAAATATTGATGGATGAATTGAACAGCGACCGACCCTTCACCGACACCGGATGCCACCCTCTTCACCGAACCGTGGCGCACGTCACCTACCGCAAAGAGCCCTGGAACATTGGTCTCGAGCAGAAAGGGATCCCGATCAAGCATCCAGCCCTTCGGGCGCTGGCCATCTCGCAGGAGATCCGGACCCGTCAAGACGAACCCGTGCGCATCACGCTCGACGACATCAGCCAACCAGTCTGTGCGCGGGGACGCTCCAATAAAAATGAACATGGCGCTCGCCGGTACGCGCTCCGTCTTGTTGGTATCCGAACAAAGAAATGAGATTTCCTCGAGGTGAGTTTCGCCGTGTACTTCGGCTATGCTCGCATTCGCCCACAACTGGATGTTTGGCATCTCCTTGATTTGGTCGATCAGGTACTGAGACATGGTGCTCGAAAGAGATTTGCCCCGCACAACAATGACGACGCGCTCAGCGTACTTCGCGAAATTCATCGCTGCTTGCCCCGCGGAATTCGCACCCCCGATCACATAAACGACCTCGCCCTTGCAGGACAACGCTTCCGTTGCGCCTCCGCCGTAGTAGACGCCCGCCCCTTGCAACCGATCGATCCCAGGGGCTTCAAGACGCCGCCACTGCACGCCGGTGGCAATCATCAATGCATGGCAGGAAATCTCATTCCCATCGGCCAGCTTGATTATGCGATAGGGTCCTTCGATGCGCACGCCGAGAGCTTCCTGAGGAGAGAGAATTTCCACGCCAAAGCGCTGGGCTTGCACAACAGCACGACGGGCCAGGTCGCCACCACTGAGCCCCATCGGAAATCCCAGATAGTTTTCAATGCGCGAACTCATGCCCGCCTGCCCGCCAGGAGCTTCACGCTCAATCATCACGGTGTGCAATCCCTCGGACGCCCCATAGACGGCTGCGGCCAGCCCAGCAGGTCCGCCGCCCACGATCGCTAAATCGTAAAAATTAGTTTGCGCGCGAGTTTTCAAACCGACTCGTTGCGCCACTTGCGAAGGTATGCTCTCGAGAAGTTTCGTACCATCGGGGAAAAGAACGATCGGCAAACTCGAGGCCTCCGGTCCCAACACTTCCAAGAGGCGCTTCGTCTCCGGATCATTGGCGGAAAGTTCGACGTCTGTCCACTGATAAGGAACGCGATTGCGTGCGAGAAAGTCGCGTAATTCATATGACTTGGCCGACCAACGGGTGCCTAGCACGCGGATACCTTGAAATTTCGGCCGGTAAGAAGCTTGCCAATCATCGAGCAGATCATCCAATTGCGGGTAAAGGTGCTCGCTGGGAGGATCCCACGGCTTCAAGAAGAAGTAGTTGATGTTGGCCTGATTGATCGCGCTGATTGCAGCATTTGTATCGGCGTAAGCGGTAAGCAGAGCCCGCTTCGCCTCCGGGAAGATGTGCATCGCTTCCTGCAGAAAAGCGACGCCATCCATATGAGGCATTCGTTGATCGGCGATCAGCAACGCCACGCTATCATTTCGCAGTTTCAGCTGCTTCAGAAGCGTAAGCGCTGCTTCAGGTGAATCACTTCCAATCACACGGAATTCAGCGCCGTACTTTGTACGCAGGTCGCGCTCAATCGCCCTCAGGACATCGGAGTCGTCATCGACACTAAGCAGAATTGGTTTCGCCATGTTCGGTCCCATTTATGATGCATTAGCAGTATTCAACTTCTGGGCCACTTCAACAAGTAGGGTGACCAAATGTCCCGGCGGGTTCGGTCAAGCCGCGGAGGCCACGGATGAAGCGTTTCTCCTTTCCATTCGATGCGTGATGAGGCCGCTTGGCACATACCTTAGGCGCTCGAATCGAGCTTACCGGAACAACAGTACCTGCCGATCCCATAGCGACTTCACATGGCTGTTGGCCTGTCATTTATTACAGTAGCAACCGGTGCGCGACAGTGAGAGCATCAGACTGAGCCAGCGGTCGTGCGTATGCGCAAGAGATTTGTTTTGTTGCAAGTAGCCAATCCGTCAGAGCGAAAGTTTGTCAGCTTTTCCGGCAACGCTGCTTGAATGGAGATAAGAAAATGATCAGGACCTTCGCGAAGCAGCTTCTGTCAACCACGCTATCCTTCCTCCTGGTAATGGGAGCTCTACCGTTGGGCGTTGGAGCTCAATCGGGTTCAGCGGGCTATTCAGGACAAGGCGCCCCGCTTACGGCAGATGAGTTGCAACAACTCGTGGCGCCCATCGCGCTGTACCCGGACTCCCTGGTGGCGCAGATTCTAGGAGCTTCGACCTTCCCAGACCAGCTTGCATCTGCTGCCAGCTGGCTTCAGCAAAACAGCTCTCTCACAGGTACGACTCTAATGCAGGCCGTCGATGCGCAGCCGTGGGATCCCAGTGTGAAGGCGCTCACACAATTCCCTTCTGTGCTCGGCAACTTGGCGCAGAACCTCAGTTGGACCTCCGCGCTGGGAGAGGCGTATCACGTCCAGACCGCCGACGTCATGTTAGCCGTCCAGGTTTTGCGTGCGAAAGCACTAGCTGCCGGCAATCTGAAATCAGGCTCGCAGATTGTTGTTTCGCAACAGTCACCGCAGACCATCGTAATTCAGCCTGCGAATCCGCAGGTCGTGTATGTACCCGTGTACAACCCCGCGGTGGTTTACGGCTACCCTTATGTGACTCCCGGATACAGCAATACAGCCATTGTGGCCACCGGCATGGTTGCATTTGGAGTTGGCGTCGCGGTAGGCGCGATGATGAGCGGCGGGTGTTGCAGTTGGGGATATAGCAGTTGGAACTGCGGCTGGCATGGCACCACTGCGGTTGTTTATAACGGTGGGGCGTACTACGGAAACAACGCCTGGCACGGCGGCTATTACGGCTCCAGTGGCTCTGCGTATGGTCCCAACGGCTCCGCGCACTATAGTAACGGCTACAACCCGTCCACCGGCACTTACGCGCGTGGGGGTACGGTCTCAAACGGTTACGGCAGTCAAAGCGCAGCTCAAGCTTACAACCCAAAAACCGGTGCGTACGGTGCGACGGAGCAAGGTTCCAATGCCAACGGGAGCTGGGGCAGCTCAACGGCTTCGAAAAACGGCACCACCGTAAACAGCCAACATCAAACGAACGCTAACGGAACCACAGGCTCGATGGAAAGCTCGAACGGTGCCAAGGCTTATGGCGCGTCGGGCAAGAACGGCAACAGCGCCGCTGTGGGCGAAACCGCAAATGGCAACAAGTATGCGACGGCTGACGGCAAAACCTACAGCAACACCGGCAGCGGTTGGGACCAGAAGAGCGGAAGTTCGAACACGTCCAGTTACAACAAATCTAATTCTGGCGGCTGGGGCGGCCAGGAAAAGAGCGGCGGCTCGTCAGCCATGAACAGCGGAGGCGGCGGCTGGAATTCCAGGTCTGCCAGTGCTCGTGGCTCGTCGAGCATGGGACGCGGCGGTGGCTGGGGTGGTCGCAGGTGAAACAAACGTCGGCGGGGCCACTGCAAACGAGGTGAAGTCAAGTACGTTGGTGAGGCGCTTATAGTCCAAGTTTTGGAGGGTCGGTATGTCGCGAGGAACGACAATCGCTACTACGAGTCGCGTCATTCTTCTGGCGATACTCATTCTATTTGTCGGATGCCACAAGTCCGATAAGGCTTCGTACCAAGTGTTTGCTTCACCCGACGACGCGGGTAGCGGGCTGTTGACTGCCGCAAAGACAGGCGATCCAAACACGATACTCGCAGTGTTTGGTGCGGACTCGAAAGACGTCATTCTCTCCGGCGATCCGGTGCAGGACAAGGATACCGCCGGCCGATTCGTGGCCGCCTACGGCGTGATGCATCGCTGGCGCAAGATGCCTGACGAATCCCAAATCCTCCTAGTTGGGGCAGACAATTTCCCCTTCCCGATCCCGCTAAAGAAAAATACCGCGGGACAGTGGTACTTCGACGCGGCCGCTGGAAGGGAAGAGATCCTGGCCCGCCGTATCGGCCGTAACGAACTGGCTATCATGGACGTTTGTATGGCGCTGGCTGACGCTCAGTCTGAGTATTACTCAGAGCGTCACGCCGACGGAAGCACCCACCAGTTCGCTATGAAGTTCATCAGTGACACCGGCAAGCAGAACGGTTTGTACTGGGAGTCATCGGAAGGTCAGCCGAAAAGCCCGCTTGGACCACTGGCGGCATTCGCGACCAAAGAAGGATATAGCGCAAAGCCGGACTCGCATGTGCCTTTTCACGGCTATTACTTCCATATGCTGACGCGGCAAGGCAGTCACGCGCCAGGGGGCGCGAAGGACTACGTGGTCGATGGGAAGATGACCGGTGGATTCGCCTTCGTCGCCTATCCAGCTGAATACCGCAATTCGGGGGTCATGACATTCCTCATCAACCAGGATGGCGTACTGCTGCAGAAGGATTTGGGCAAGAACACAGCGGAAACAGCAGCCGCAATGAGCGAGTTCGACCCCGATACCAGTTGGAGCCGAGCACAGTAATAACGGGTTTCCCCCGACCGGCATATGCTCTGCGGTGTTTCAATTCATTGTGAATCTTGAATTTGGCTCCCCGGGCTAGATTCGAACTAGCAACCCTTCGGTTAACAGCCGAATGCTCTACCATTGAGCTACCGGGGAACAGTGTAAGTGGAAACGCGCGTAGCAACGACTGAGTTAGTCTAGCGAACCCCGCGCAAAGGTGTCAACGAAGCCCGCGCAACATCCCTCCCATTCTTTTTCTTCTTCGCCTTGACACGCAAGCCTTCGCGTTGTTTACTCGCCCCCGCGAGGAGGTCCCTGCGCATGATTTTCAAAGCACGCATTGCGGTAGCTACGCTGGCTGCTGCTGTCTTAATTACTCTCCCTCTCCCTCTGAAAGCGCAAGACACCGCCAATCGGCTGACGGCCATGGACGAGTTCCAGCTGCAAACCGCCACCGATCCGCAAATTTCGCCGGACGGCAAGAAAATCGTCTATGTCCGCCGCTTTGCCGACCCCATGACCGACAAGCGCTACGCAAATCTCTGGGCCATCAACACCGACGGCACGGATCATCGGCCGCTTACTACTGGCAATCGAAGCGACGTCTCGCCTCGCTGGTCCCCCGACGGCACGCGCCTTGCTTATCTCTCCGATGCCGACGGCAAGCAGCAGCTCTACATCCGCTGGATGGACACCGGCCAGACCGCGCGCATCACCAATCTCGATCAGGCGCCCGACGCCATCGCCTGGTCGCCCGACGGAAAAATGATTTCTTTTTCCTCACTCGTTCCCGGCAAGGGTCCGCACATCGCCGATCTTCCTTCCCCTCCCTCTGGCGCGAAGTGGGCCGATCCCCCGACTGTTTATGACCGTCTGGTCTATCGCTTCAATGGCACGGGCTATCTGAAGCCCGGCTACATGCAGGTGTTTGTCGTCAACGCCGAAGGAGGCGCGCCACGCCAGGTCACCAACGGGAATTTTCCCAACGGCGGCAATGAATTCGGTCCCTCGCGCGCATCGTGGACTCCCGACGGCAAGTACTTGATCGTTTCCGTCAACCGTCACCCCGAATCCGATCACGAATACTTCGACGATGAAGTTTACGAATTCAACGTCACCGACGGCTCCTTGCGCGCGCTCACCAATCGCAAAGGCCCGGACAATTCGCCTGCCGTCTCTCCCAACGGAAAATTCATCGCTTACACGGGATACGACGACCGCTACCAGGGCCACCAAACCACCAAGCTCTATCTGATGAACCGCGATGGCACCGGCGCGCACTCCCTCTCCGACAAGCTCGACCGCGACGTCCAGGACCCGCAGTGGGCTTCCGACGGCAGCGGCATCTACTTCCGCTACGATGATCAAGGTGATTCGAAAATCGGCTTCTGTCCGCCCGACGGGGCCTGCAAGAAAGTCACCGATCACCTCGCTTCCACGTTGAACGCCGGCGGCAGCGGCACGTTCTCACTTTCTCGCACGGGCATGATCGCTCTCACCTACGGACGGACCGACAATCCCGGCGATATCGCCATCCTCAATAATGGCGCGATGAAAGTCCTGACCTCTCTGAATGAAGAGCTTCTTACGCAGAAGAAACCCGGCCATGTCGAGGAGATTTCGTTCGAATCCTCAAAGGACAACCGCAAGATCCAGGGCTGGATTGTGCACCCGCCCGATTTCGATCCCACAAAAAAATATCCGCTCGTTCTGGAAATTCACGGCGGCCCCTTTGCCGACTACGGCGACCGCTTTGACTTCGAAAAACAGGTGCTCGCTTCCCGCGGCTACGTTGTTCTTTATACCAACCCGCGCGGCAGCACCAGTTACGGCGAGGAATTCTCCAACCTCATCCATCACGCCTACCCCGGCGATGATTTCTTCGATCTCAACAGCGGCGTGGACGCCGTCATCGCCAAGGGTTACATCGACACCAAAAATCTTTTCGTCACCGGCGGAAGTGGGGGCGGCGTCCTCACTTGCTGGACCATTGAGCACACCGAACGTTTCCGCGCCGCCGCTTCTCTCTACCCGGTCATCAACTGGTACAGCTTCGCTCTCACGTCGGATATCCCCTTCATCACCAAATACTGGTTCCCCGGCCTGCCCTGGGACAATACCGACAATTACATGCAGCGTTCGCTCACCAATCTCGTTGCCAAGGTGAAAACGCCCACGATGGTCATGACCGGCGAAGTCGACTATCGCACTCCCATCTCCGAGGCCGAACAGTTCTACGAAGCGCTGAAACTCTTGAATGTCGATACCGTGCTGGTGCGCGTTCCAGAAGAACCGCACGGCATCGGCCGCCGCCCCAGCCACCACATCGCCAAAATGCTCTACATCGCCGGCTGGTTCGAACAGCACAAATCCAAGCCCTAGGCCGTCGTTTGCGCTGTGCCCCTAACTGGGTCGCGGGTTGAACTGGGAACAGAGCGCAAAAGTTTTCTCCAAGTGCTCGATGAAAATGCGAACTTTGGTGGACAGCCGGCGGCTGGCAGGCCGTATGGCAAGGATTGGCACGGTTCGCTCAAAGGCAGTCAGAAGACGGATGACAGTGCCTTCTCTGAGTTCTGCGGCGAAAAGCCATGCTGGCGCCTGGGCAATCCCCAGATGTTCAAGGACACCCATCCGCATCTGTTCAATGTCGCTGGTTCGAAAGACTCCTGTGGGGATAACACGCGTCGCGTTCTGTCCAGAGCCAAAACTCCACGGCTGTACGGAGCCCCGCTCGATAAAGACGACCGATCGAAAATGTTGGATTTCTTCCGGGGATTCCGGTGCACCAAAGCGTGTGAGGTATTGAGGAGTGGCGACGAGAATGGTCATCGTCTGCGCGAATCTTCGCGCAACGAGAGTCGAGTCTGGTAGATCACCTGAGTGGATCGCTAAATCAAAGCCGTCTTCGATGATCGTTGTCGGGCTCTCCGATGCCGCCATCTCAACTGCCATATCGGGGTAAGCAGCAAAAAAAGCAGGCAGCTTTGACACCATGTGGAGGCGGGCAAACGTGGGAGCAACGGTCACACGAATGAGGCCTTTCGGAGCAGTTTGACCTCGACCGATTCGTGAAGTCGCGTTTTCAAAGTCGTCGAGAATGCGCAAAGAAGACTCGTAAAATTCGCGGCCTGCCTCAGTCAGTGCGATAGAACGAGAGGTGCGGTGAATGAGTTCGGTGCCGAGTTCATCTTCAAGGCCGGAGATCTGTTTGCTCACAGCAGGTTGACCAATTCCACGTTCCTTCGCGACAGCCGAGAAGCTCCCTTTTTCAATTACTCGGACGAACATCTGCATTGCATCGAATTTGTCCACAGCAGCCTCCATATTCCTCTATGGAATGGATTCTAAGCGAGATCTCTGCGTTACGCATTCCTATTGGGAATAGCTGGCATTCCCCAGGGTGCTAAATCTGCTCGCAGTAATCACACATCAGATAGGAGGTCTAAGGACTGCGAGCGGGATAACAGTCAGTTGAATCATTCGAGCAGTGAATCGCTCACAGAAAATTATAGGAGGTTACATGTCTAAGTTAACCGAAAAAGTGGCACTAGTTACCGGCGGCTCGCGGGGCATTGGCGCAGCGATCGCGAAACGTCTGGCCGCGGACGGAGCGAGCGTAGCCATCACGTACGCGAAGGACGCCAGCGCGGCTTCAGCCGTGGTCAAAGCGATTGAACGCGATGGTGGAAAGGCTATAGCAATTCAGGCGGACGCCACTAATGCCGGTGCCGTCGAAGCCGCGGTCGAAAAGGCGTTTGCAACCTTCGGCCGACTGGATGTGCTGGTGAACAACGCGGGCACGGCCATTCCGAAACCGTTCGAGGAGGCGACGCTGGAAGAGATGGATCGCGTGATTGCCATCAATGTCCGTGGTGTATTCGTCGCGACGCAGGCCGCGCTGAAGCACATGAAGAGCGGCGGTCGCGTCATCATGATCGGTTCGGCCGTGGGTGAGCGTGTCGCGGCGCCCGGGCTTGTGCCATACGCGGGCACAAAGGGAGCCGTCAAGATGTTCACTCAGGCGCTGGCCCGAGAGATCGGGAGCCGGGGCATCACGGTCAACAACGTGCAGCCTGGTCCGATCGACACGGAATTGAATCCCGCCGCAGGCGAATGGGCGGTGCCACAGAAGGCCGCCACAGCACTCGACCGTTACGGGAACGTCGATGAAATCGCGGCGATGGTGGCCTTCGTCGCCGGTCCGGAGTCCTCGTACATTACCGGGGCAAATCTTACCGTGGATGGCGGAATGAACGCCTAAAGGCGCTTGAACGCAAGTTGGATCGACCAGAGGGATGATCAACACGCAATAGATATCAAATGGAGAAAGGTATCTAATGTCAAATATAGTGAAGAAACATACCATCTCTTCTGAGCTAGCACAGAAAATGGTGAATGCAGCGGTGGCGAAAGCCAGAGAACTTGGCGTTACTGAGAACGTAGCGATTCTCGATGACGGCGGCAATCTCAAGGCCTTTAGCCGGATGGATGGGACGCCAATTCCGACGATTGAGATGGCGCAGAATAAGGCGTATACAGCTCTCTTCGGCGTCTCCACGCAGGACTTTTTCAACTTTATCCAAGGCGACCCGTCGCTTTTGGCCGGCGTCCCCACGCTGGCGCGTATGGCCGCGTGGGGTGGAGGGTTTCCCATCGAGGTGGATGGCGAAATTGTCGGTGCGGTCGGCGTGAGCGGAGCGCCCACGGTGCAGAACGATGTCGATTGCGCGAGAGCGGCCCTAGCGGTCGTATCCGATGAGGTGCAAGTGGCGTGAATCACGGATGTATTTCCTTCAACGTTGATCAATCCCCTCAAGTTGCAAAACAGGCCAGCGCGCATCTAAGTGATGCAGTTTGCTGCGGAACGTATTTTCACCGTTGCCCAAAGTGGTGCTAATAATACCCGGAAGGGCCCGCCGGGGTAGTTAGTCCCCGCCGCGAGGATTCGCTTGGCGGTTCCGCTGAACCGTCATCCACGCTGAAAATCAACTGTACAGGACCAAGCCGATCAGAGGAGGCTGAACCGCATGAGAACGGACATTGTAGCTGGAGCAGTATTTCCCGATTATGAGCTGACCGACCACAGGGGCAAACGTCGCAAACTTTCCGATCTACAGGGGCCAGATCCCATGATCCTTGTGCTTAGCCGGGGAGGATTCTGCCCGAAGGATCGGCGTCAGGCCGAAGGTCTGGTCCAACTTCACCACGAGATGGAAGTCGGTTACTCCCGGCTAGTCACCATCAGCACCGACAACATGCTTCTGACGAATGAGTACCGCGACGGCGTCGGCGCTCATTGGACCTTTTTATCCGATCCCGGACGAAAGGTTCAGAAGGACCTCGACATCGCCGAGTACACGGACCCCGAGCACAATCCCATGATCCCGCATGTCATCGTCCTCGAACCTGGTCTCGTTATATTCAAGGTCTACAACGGCTACTGGTTTTTTGGCCGGCCGACCATCGAAGAGCTTCGGCAAGACTTGCGTGCTGTGTTGAAGAAATGCCGTCCGGACTGGGACATTACTAGGCCCGAACTGAAAGCCGCTTGGGAACGCGGTGAACATGACGGCTTTTATCCCTATGGCAAAACCTACGGGCAGGTATTTCGGGAGCAAGAGTAACGGCGATAGGGCCCCGCTTGCTCTCCGCAGAGTCGTTTTTGGTCTCGTGAGCCTAACAGAATACTGAAAAACGCAATATGCATTCCGGAGCAGGATATGGATGGCAACGCAGCTGATTGAATTCAGGCTGATTAGTACAGACAAACGCGCTTGTCGCCTCTTATTCCCGATGTCGGCAATCCGGAAGTGATCGCCGGAACGGTGCCCAGCCCTCGCATTTATCTTGCGTTTAGGTTCATCGCCGTATAGATAGTTGGGCTCATTCTGGTTCGCAGGCTATTTAGCCAAAGAGAGAAAAATCATGCGCAAGAGTATTACTCTTCTTACGATCCTCGCTTCACTTTCCATCGCGGCAGTTTTTTGTGCCGCATCCTTCTCACATGCGGCAACACCCGCTCCCGCCGGCTCCGGCTATCACGTGATCAAGACGGTCGCCGTTGGTGGCGAGGGAGGTTGGGACTACGTCTATGTGGACAGTGACGCTCGCCGCGTTTACGTCTCGCGCGGCACGCACACTATGGTCATCGATGCGGACACCTACGCCGTCGTCGGTGACATTCCCGACACGCAAGGTGTTCACGGCGTCGCCATCGCTTCCGACCTCGGTCGCGGCTTCACCAGCAACGGCGGTTCGAATGATGTCACCATCTTCGACCTAAAAACCTTAAAGGCCATCGGCAATGTCAAGACCGACGTCAACCCCGACGCCATCCTCTACGAGCCCGTGACCAAGCGTGTTTTTACCTTCAATGGTGGCAGAAAAAACGTCGCCGGCGGCAAGAATGCCACTGCGATTAACGCCGCCGACGGCGCCGTGCTCGGCAACATTGACTTGCGCGGCAAGCCCGAATTCGCCGCCGCCGATGGCAAAGGCTCCGTCTACGTAAACAATGAAGATAGCTCCGAGCTTCATCATATCGATGCGGCAACTCTCAAGGAGCTCCACCACTGGCCGCTCGCGCCCTGCAAGGCTCCGTCTGGTCTTGCTATGGACGTCAAGAATCGCCGCACTTTTTCCGTCTGTGACGAAAAAGTGATGGCCGTGATGAACGTCGATACCGGCAAAGTCGTCGCCACCCCGACCATCTGCGAGGGCCCGGATGCCAGCGCTTTCGATCCCTCGACCGGTTATGTTTTTGCTTCCTGCGGCGACGGCAACCTCACCGTTATCCATGAAGATTCTCCGGACAAATATACGGTCGTCGAGAATGTCCCCACGAAGAAGTCGGCTCGCACCATGGGCCTCGACCTGAAAACTCACAACATCTTTCTTCCCGCCGCGGATTTCGATGCACCGGCCGCGGGCGAACGCCGCGGAAAAATGAAGCCCGGTTCGTTCGTGCTGGTTGTAGTCGGCAAGTAATTCGAATCCGATCGCGCGGCGCGAATCTGCGGGCTCCAAAAACAGAAGCGTCCCGGTGAGGAGGGTCACCGGGACGCTTCATGTTTGGGGGTTGAGGGAACTTTTTATTGCACTTTCTTAGTGCACGACGCCGACGTTGTGCGCTCCAGCCGCGAACGAGAAGCTGGCGCCCGCCAGTTGCGGGATCCACCACGCCTTTCGAATGTAGCGGTTCTGGCTGACCATCATCTTCTTGCCGATAAAATCCATGACCGTGGGGCTAATCTGGGTCACTGCGTAAATCGCGTTCGAACCGGCGAAAGGACGCAGGAACGGGTTGGATTCCGTTCCATATCCGCCGGAAACCGCGCGGTGCGTGGACCAGGCGTCGAACGCTGCTCCGCTGTGTCCCGCGATCAGAAGCCCATACCAGATCTTTCTCTGCCTGGGCGTCTCCTGGAGCCGGGTAAACGCCGGCTTCACCGGCTGGAAGGGCTGCCCCGCTGGGTTCGGGGTGGCCGCTTCGGCGTCGCTCTTCACTTTCGGCGTCGGCATGGCAGGCAAACCAGCGGACGCGGAAGCATCGTTTGTCTTGGAATCTGCCGTTTTTGTTTCGGAAGCCGCTGCCGGGAAGTCAGAACCAAGCTTTGCCGCATCATCCATCTGCGGGATGGAACAAACCAAAAGAAGTGCTGCGAGGACCATTTTGCCACCTCAGTATTGCCAGGGGGTATTGCAAGTCCATCCCCACTCGCAATATCTGCAAATTACTGTACAAAGGGGCAGGTTGCACTGGCCCGTTGGTCACATTCTGGTTGGTACGACCTTCTGGCACCTCCGTTTACCGCTTTTAAAACGGCAGTACTAGGCCATAAATGTGAAAACATTTTTACATTCCTGGCCCTGTACTACCGTCCAGCTCATTCTCCGACTGGTGAAAATTGGCTCCTTGGGAAACCATCGGCTGCACTTTTCGCTTGGCGCATTGATGTTTTCGGTGCGCGATTTCGCTTCGATCTCCGCCTCGCACCGGGAATGACTCTGCTATAATCCCGGCAGTTGGCGCCCCGACCCGGTTGTGGCGTCAGCTCCAACGATGGCCGCCCACGAAGCTTCCGCAGCAAAGCGCGCTCGCACTGCTCAGCGAGGTCCGCAAGCGCCTCGGTTCATCGTTATCGAAGGCCCGCTTCGCGTGGGTAAGACGACTCTCGCCAGAGTCCTCGCCGAAAAGCTCCACGCCCGCCGCATTTACGACTGCGAAGACAATCCGTTTTTAGCCGACTTTTACGCGGAGAAGCCCGGTTCGGCGTTCCACGCCCAGATGTACTTTCTACTCGAACGCCAGAAGCGGCTCCGGGAAGCCCTGGCCGTCGAAGCTCCCGGCCCGATCCTTTCCGACTATTTGATGGAAAAGGACCGCATTTTCGCCAACCTGAATCTGAACGATGAAGAGCTGAAGCTTTATGAGCGCTACTACACGGCGCTGACCGCGGACATTCCTTCACCCGATCTGGTGATCTATCTTCAGGCCAAGCCGGAAGTCCTGCGCGCACGCATCGCCAAGAAGGCTTCGCGCGACGAATCCCAGATTTCGCCCGAGTACATTGAAGAAGTCGCCCGCGCCTACGAACATTTCTTCTTCCGCTATGCCGCTTCCGACCTGCTGGTGATCAATACCTCCGAGATCGATTTTGTCGAGCGCAGTGAAGACTTACAGCAGTTGTTGCGCCGGCTCCAGGAGCCGGTCAAAGGCACCCAGTATTTCCTCCCCCTTGGCGCAGAATAGTCGTTGCAGAACAAAGCTTCAGGTCTGAAGACCTGAGCTACAAGCCCGCCACGACCGCGTTTTCGGGATAGGCGACTACGTCTGGTATAGGTCTCCCGCGAGATATTTGAAGCCGGTATCCACGGCCACGGTAGCGATGGTGCTGCCGCGCCCAAGCTCTTGTGCCAATTGCAGCGCGGCCGTCACGTTGAGGCCGGAAGAGGTACCCGCGAAGATCCCTTCCTCCTTCGCCAAGCGGCGGGCCATTTCGCGGGCGGCGGGTTCCTCGATCGTGCGCACTTCGTCGTATTCGCCGTCCTTCAGGTGCGGCGGGCGGAATCCGGCGGCGATCCCCTCGACGCGGTGGGGCCCGCCTTTCCCCGTGGTGAGCACGGGCGAGGTTGCGGGCTCAAGCGCCACAATGCGCGCTTTGCATCCGGCTTCCTTCAGCGCCCGCGACACCCCGGAAATCATTCCAGCGGTACCCACTCCGCCGCAAAATGCCGCCAAACCGGTGCCCGCCTGTTCGACCAGCTCCGTGCCGATTCCCATGTAGGCGCGAATGGCGTCCGCGTTGTGGAACTGGTCGGTGTAGAAGGTGCCCGGCTGCTGCGCCAGCTCTTCCGCGCGGCGCTTCATTCTCTGGTAAAGCTCTGGCACCAGCTTGCCGTTTTCGGCTGGAAAAATCTCCAGGTCCGCGCCGAAAAGACGCATGGTCTGCAGCTTTTCTTTCGAAAATCCGTCCGAGGAAATGGGCGTGAAGTGGTAGCCCTTGATCGCGCAGACCATCGCGAGAGACGAACCCGTGCTGCCTCCCGTCCACTCGACAACGCGCATTCCGGGGCGTAGCTCGCCGCGCGCCTCCGCTCCTTCAATCATCGCCAGCGCCATACGGTCCTTGTAGGAGCCGGTGGGATTGTAGTACTCAAGCTTGACCAGCACGTCGGCCATGGATAGCGTCACGACTTTCCGTAGTCTCACCACCGGCGTATTGCCGATGGCCTGCAGAACCGAATCTCGAATTGCATTGCTGTGCGCCATGATCTTCTCCCCCACCCTTATAACGGAAGTGCCGCCGCAGCTTACGCTTCCGGAATGCGCTGTAGCAAGATCCGCATTGGCACGCACGGCGCCTGACAGCTCTTGCGTCGCTTGCGGCAGTTCGGAGACACGTCTGATGGAGTGAAGGCCTATCGCTGAGGGCGGACTGCGACGGGTCAGCTGCGGGCGGGGGCCTGGAGCCACTTGATGGCTTTGCGCCAGGGGGCAGCGTCTCCGGTGCTCATGGGCGTTTGCAGCCACGCGGTTACGCTGTGTAACACGACGACCCAACGGCTTGGACCGCTTTCGATGGGCTCGGACAAGAGAGCAGGAGGAAATTCCTGGGGCGTGAGCCAGTATGGGCTGGCGGTTGCGAAAGAGCGCTCGGCGGCAGTTGTCGAGTGGCGCTCCGTGAGCGCACCAGTCATCGAGAGCTTGAGCAGTGCTCCGATTTGCTCCTGGGATGCCCGCATGGTTCTGAGGACGTCACGCGCGAACCAGATCGCCGCAGTTAGGAAGGAAGCTTGTAAGAGAAGATTTCCCAGCGCATACCAATTGGTTTGCATCCAAGTAGAGAATTCGTTCATGGCCTCACCTTGGACCGGGGCAACTCCAATTTACAGCTCGGCTCTGGCGAAGGAAACTGGTGGGAAGGCCAGGAAACGGGCAGGTGGCTTTCTGCCCTGGCGGTCCACTGCGCGGCCCGCGGAGTTAGGTGACGCGTGGCGGGCGTTTCAGGGCATCGGCTTCACCGGGCCAATTTCAAGCCGCC
Organism: Acidobacteriota bacterium; assembly: GCA_013289585.1. Classification (GTDB taxonomy): domain Bacteria; phylum Acidobacteriota; class Terriglobia; order Acidiferrales; family UBA7541; genus Acidiferrum. Next base: position 29,041 of record JABCZR010000001.1, read on the forward strand.
TATTCTTTTGCCAAGTGGTTGGCAACCAGGCCGGCGCAGGCTTCGACGAACTCCTGCTCCGATTTGCTGAAGGTGTCGGCGAAATAGCTTTCGATATCGAGTTCAGCGGCAAGCTTCTTGTTCACGAATATGGGGACAACAATCTCAGACTTCACCAGGGACGATCCCTCGAGATAGCGCGGATCCGCGGAAACATCCTGCACGACGATTACCTGACCGCTGGTGGCCGCCGCACCGCACAGCCCGGTACCGAGAGGAATGCGAGCGTTGGGAGTAAAGCTGCCTGCGAAGGGTCCGACGATCAGGTAGTTGGAGTCCGCGGGATCGACCAGATAAAAGCCCACCCAATTATAGCGCGTCATCTTCGCGTGCAGGCGCTCGGCCATCCGCTCCATGAGGGACTGGGCGGTAGGAGTGGTCTGAGCAAAGCTCTGAAGCTCCTGGAGAAGCTCTCGATGCAATGGCGTCATGTTTTTTGGCCTCGCGCTGAGATCAGGAAACTATGGTGGCGCTCATATTTGCTTCCATACGCCCAGCAGTTTACACGAACGAGTCAATCCGCACGCCAGCGCCTCCACAATCGAAAGAGGCATGCGCTTCCAGGAATGGGGTTCTAAGAAAACCTCCGCTGACGGCAAGCGTGTGAATTTCAGGCTTTAAACACAGGGGTTCGATTCTCAGGCCTGTGATCCGCGTCACAACCGACTGTGCCGAAGGGTACATACCGCTGCCTGGACGGGGGGCTAGAGTCATGGCAGTTCGGGGCGAAAAGGAGATTCAAAGTGCCAAACCTAAAAACCATGAAAGCGGCTGTTGTTGAAAAATTCGGCCAGCCGTTGGTCGTGCGCGAAGTTCCAATCCCTACACCTGGGCAAGGGCAAGCACTGGTCGAAGTGTTTGCGTCGGGAGTCTGTCACACCGACCTGCATGCCGTGGACGGCGATTGGCCAGTCAAACCGATGATGCCGCTCATCCCGGGCCATGAAGGTGCAGGAATCGTCACAGCTCTCGGGCCGGGGGTTACTCATTTGAAAGAAGGCGACCGCGTGGGAATCGCCTGGCTGCACAGCGCGTGTGGGCATTGCGATTACTGTCTTGCCGGATGGGAAACACTCTGCCCGCAGCAGCAAAACTCGGGTTACTCGGTCAACGGAACATTCGCGCAGTACGCACTGGGGCAAGCCGATTACTTGGGACGAATTCCCAAGAACCTTTCGTTTGTGGATGCGGCGCCAATCCTGTGCGCGGGCGTCACCACCTACAAAGGATTGAAAATGACGGAAGCGCGGCCCGGTGAATGGGTGGTGATCTCCGGAGTCGGCGGCCTGGGCCACGTGGCCATCCAGTATGCGAAGGCCATGGGGATGCACGTCGCAGCCGTGGACCTGGGACCCGAAAAGATGGCGCTGGCGCGGAAGCTCGGAGCGGAAATCGCGATTGACGCGAAAACACAGGACCCTGCAAAGGAAATCCAAAAACAGATCGGCGGGGCGCATGGAGCACTGGTGACGGCGGTTTCGCCAATCGCCTTCAAGCAAGCGGTCGGGATGCTTCGGCGCGGCGGGACTTGCGTGTTGAACGGTCTCCCGCCCGGGGAGTTTCCTGTTTCGATTTTCGACGTGGTTCTTAACGGCTATACGATACGCGGCTCGATCGTGGGAACTCGCCTGGACCTGGAAGAGTCGTTGGCGTTTGCTGGAGACGGCAAAGTGAAGGCGACGATTGAAACATTGCCGCTGGAATCCATCAACGACGTGTTCAGCCGGCTCAAGAAGGGACAGGTCAACGGGCGCGTGGTGCTCGGACTGAAAGAGGAAACCTTCGCGAAGGTGGCGATGGCACGGCTCGCGAGCTAAGGCAGGCCGCACCGGCAGTCCCCCGGCGCTGTGAACGCGCGCATGAACGCGGTAAAAAAATGACGCTGCTTCCACTATCTACTGGTCGAAGCAGCGTCGTTTTTCGTTACAAGAGTCCGATGGATCGCCCACTCATCGGCCTAACATGGAGTACGAAATGCCTTTAGAATCGCGCTGCGGCGGCGGTGGCACTTGTTGCTGTCGGCGCGAAGCGGCGGCGATGGCGTCATCGGCGGGGCGATTGGCGATACGCTCGAGGGCATCGGCGATGCGCGAGAGCTCGAAGGTCACCTGGTCGGTCCCGGTCGATCGCTTCAGCACGACGATGCGTTTCCGGCTGAAGTAGAGAGCGGTCCAGAACAACAGGCCAGTGACGATGGAGACGAACATCATGAGCATGTCGTGACTGGTGATGGTGAAGCTTCTGCCAGAGATAGTGATCAAGTGGTCTGAGAACAATGTTTCCTCCTGGTTCGGACTTAAGATTTGCTCGCGTGTGATTGATTCCAGTCCTCCCCGGAGTTCAGGGCTCCGGGAGGAGCTGCGTGGACGGCGACCGCCTATTGCTGAGAAGTCGGCTTTTCGTCATGCGGCTTTGACGGAGCGGGCGGTTTCTCCGGCTTTTGCTGCCTTTGGCGTTCCTGCTGCTGCTTTTGCTGGAGTTTTTGTTGCTGCTGTTCGTGCTTTTGTTGTAGTTGCTGGAGTTGCTGCTGCTGTCTGCGCTGCGTGTCCTGTTGCTTGTTGGCATCGGCGGCTTGCTGCTGCAACTTTTGCTGCTCCTGCTGATGTTTTTGCTCGACGCGCTGGCGCTCCTGGTCTTGCTGCTGGCGTAGCCGATCCATTTGTTGCTGGTGTTTCTGCTCCAGCGCGGGATTGACGGGAGCGGCGTTGGGTGCCGCGGCCGGTCCTCTCACGTTTGCGGGAGGCCGATTGGGATTCACGGGTGTGCGTGCTTCGACGGCACCGTGAGATTCGAATTGGCCGGGGCGAGGACTGGCGGCAACGTCCGGACGGCCGTGGTTCACGGAAGCCAGTAGAGTGCGATTCGAACTAGCAGCTTGTTGATGCTGGGATTGCTCAGCGGTCATGGTGACATGCCGCTGATGCTCCGCGGTGATTTCGCGAGATGTTGGGCGAGCGGACACGCCACCGGGGCCGCCGTTGAAGCTGACGCGATTCACGGTGGTGTTGTTGACGACGGTGGTGTTGTAGGTGCTGCGCACCACGGTGACGTTTACGTTGGTCACAGCGCGGTTATAGAAGAATTCGCGGCCTCTCCAAGAGCCGCCGAAGAAGCCGACCCCGGTGTAGCCGAAGCCGTAGTTGATTCCGCCGTAGAAGCCGACTTCAGGTCCCCAGTAGCCGGCGTGCCAACGATAAGCGTCGTTCTCCCAAGCCCAGTAACCTGGAGTCCAGAGCAGACCGACTTCTGGCGGCTCGACCCAGGTGCCGGGAACCCAGAAATAACCGTCGGAGCCGTAAGCCCAATAACCAGGAACCCAAAGAAAACCGAGGCCCGGACAAATGGGCTGTTCATAAACGGGCAAGGCCGGAGGACCGATCCGAACGGAAACGCCTACGACCACTTGAGAGCGTGACTGGACCGGAATGGTTAGTAATTCAATTGCGAGCAATAAGAAACAAAGTAAACGAGCGATACGCATGATTCTCCTCACCTTTTCTGGCGTTCGCTGGGCGGTTTTGGATTTTGGAATGCGGCCGATTGGCAACTCGACCGCGCTCCCGTGTGGATACTTCACGTGCTGCAAGCAATTCGAGCGGGTTCCAACGAGATGACTACCGCTTGAGCTGGGGGGATGACTTTTGCAGGGATGCGATCAAGTCGTGCGCCGCTTCGGGAGCATTGACGTCGGATTCCGAAATGATTTTTGCGGCGCTGGTGGATTTGCCGTAGAGCTTGCGATTGGCGTCCTCATCGGGGCGGAGCGTCGAGCCTTCCAGGGAAATGCCGGCGAAGGCGCCGCGTGCGCGGGAGTAGCTCAGAATTTCCGCGCGCATGTAGGCGTCGGTATCGGCGGAAGCGGAACGTCCCTTCGGACCGGCGGCCGCGGAAATATCCGCGCCGAGCTTCACTTTGGAGTGCAAGAGACTGCTGGAGCCGCGGTCATTCATGACGAGAAAGACGAAGTCGGTGGCTTCTCCACCAATTTGCAGGCCAACGCTGCCGCCTTCGAGCGCGTACATAGCTGGCGCTCCCCAAGGACCAGTGAAGTCCTTGCCGGTGCGGCAGACCATGGTGCCGCGGCCGTAGCTTCCGCCAACGACGAATGCAGCTTTCAAGACCGAGGGCATGACGACGACACAACGAGCTTTGTCGATCAGGTCTTGCGGAATGTCATCAGGAACGTTGAGGATTTCCTGCATGACTTTTCCGGAGTTCTGGAGACGATCCTCTTCCGCCTTAGCATCGCTCGAATTCTTAGCAGAGGACGATAGACCCAAAGCGAGTACGCCCGCCACTAAGATGATTCCACATTTGGTGTACTTCATTCGCTGCGCCTCCTTAAGCGCATGATGTGCTGCTTCTGAGTGCAGAAGACTTTTGGTTTTATTATCGGGCGGGCTGATCCCGAGGCTGTTCTTGGTCCCAAGGCTAGAAAGGCAACTTCCGCGCCAAACTCGGTTTGAATTTGGTAAGGGGCTTAAAATTCAGTGGCTTAGAAGAGTGGCAGGGAGCCAAGGGCGGTGAGACTTGATTTGTGAAGAGTGTAGAAAATACAAGCCAGAAAAAAGGAGCGGTCACTTTCTGCGTACTGGAACCTGCTTAAGGAATTTCGGTCTGCGTTTGCGGGCGTAGAAAAAGCGACGAGGCTTCCACGGCAATTTGGTGGAAACCCCGTCGCGGTTGTTGATCGCGAATGATCGCATCAACTGGGAATCAGGTTGGATTTACTGGTGAAAGGAATGGGATTCGGAGTAGGACTGATTGGGTTAAGGCCGAGGTTGCGCGGGAATCCTGGAAACGAAAAGGCAGTTGGGCCGTCCTATGCGTTGGGTGGAGGTGTCGAGATGGCGGGAAACTTCCAACAGGATTTGCGGGGCGGGTTGCGGATGCTCCGGAAGAGCCCAGGATTCACTTTTGTCGCGGTGCTGTCGCTGGCGCTGGGGATCGGGGCGAATACCGCTATCTTCACGATTATCAACGCAGTTTTCCTGCATCCACTGCCGGTCGAAGAGCCTGCGCGGCTGGCGGAAATGTTCACGCGCGACACCCTGACGGTCGACGCCAACGTCAACTTCCAGCTTACCCCGACTTCACTCCCCAACTACGAGGACTACCGGGATCAGAACACGGTGTTCTCCGGGCTGGCCGTGGTCACCTTCCCAATACCGCTGAATTGGGGCGGCCAAGCCGAGCCGCAGCAATTAAACGCTTCGCTGGTGAGCGGGAACTTCTTCGACGTGCTGGGCGTGAAACCCTATCGCGGGCGCACCTTCATCCCCGATGGAGACAAAAAGATCGGCGGCAACCCTGAAGTGGTGTTGAGCTACAGCTTGTGGACGCGGCGATTCGGTTCCGACGACAAGTTCGTCGGCCAGACTATCAGCCTCAATGGCACACCGTACACCGTGGTGGGGATCACGCCGCCGAGCTTCAAAGGTATCGTCTCGCTTGGACGTCCGGACGTGCTCTGGATCCCCATCACCATGCGCGACTACGTCCTCACCGGGCAGCTCAAGGATCTCGAAAACAACCGGCGTTTCCGCTGGACTTCCATCGTCGGCCGCCTGAAGCCGCAGGTCGGTATCGTAGAGGCGCAGGCGGCCATGAAAACGATTGCCGCCGGCCTCGAGAAGGAGTATCCGCGCGACAACAAGGGCCGCACCGTGGAGCTCTATGCGCTGAACGAGTCGGCGCTGGGGATTAATCAGCGAAAGCAATTCTCTCTCGCTGGCGGGGTGCTGATGGGTGTGGTTGGCCTGGTGCTGTTGATCGCCTGCGTCAACCTGGCCAATTTGCTGCTCGCGCAATCCGCCAAACGCGAAAAAGAGTTGAGCATTCGCGCGGCGATGGGGGCGGGGCGGTGGCGGTTGGTGCGGCAACTGCTGACGGAGAGTACGGTGCTCTCGTTGATGGGCGGCCTGGCGGGACTGCTGGTCGCATATTGGGGACGCAATGTGTTGTGGTCCTTCCGGCCTCCATTCTTGATCGATGGCTCGATCAATCTTTCGTTCGATGCCCGCGTGCTGGGGTTTACCGTGCTGATTTCCATGATGACCGGCATGCTCTTCGGGATCATTCCAGCCATCAAGGCTTCCGGCACGGACGTCAACGAGGTTTTGAAGACCGGCGGGCGTGGCGGCGCGCTGGGCTGGACACACAACCGGCTGCGCGGCTTGCTGGTGATTTCGGAAATTGCGCTGGCACTCGTGGCGCTCGTGGGCTCGGGACTGTTTCTGCGTAGCATGCAGAATGCGCAGCAATTCAATCCCGGATTCGAATCGCACAATATGTTTCAGATGCTTTTTGATCTCGGCGCCCTGCGCTACGACGAGAATCATGGGCAGCAATTCTTCCGCGACGTTGTCGAGCGTGCGAAAACGGTCCCCGGAGTGGCGAATGCTTCGGTGTCCGCGAACGGCGTGTTCGGCGGCGGCATCTCAGCGACCGTCTTTCGCGAGGGCGAGCAGACCGATCCGAATAACCGCGGAACGCTTGTAAATCTTGACGAGGTGACCCCCGGCCACTTCGAAACCATGCGCATCCCATTGTTGGGCGGCCGCGACTTCACCGACTTCGACCGCGAAAACACTGCGCCAGTAGCCGTAATCAACCAGGCCATGGCCAATCTCCTCTGGCCGGGCCAGGAACCGCTCGGAAAACGGTTCGCGGTCGTGCAGGAACCAAACCTGCTTCAGGTCGTGGGAGTGGTGGGGACCACCGTTGTGGGCCAGATTGGGGAAGATCCCCAGCCGATCGCCTATTTTCCGATGCGGCAGAAATACTCGCCCTTTGCCACGCTGGTTGTACGCACTACTGGAAACCCCGATGGGCTTCTGGGAACTGTGCGCACGCAAGTGCAGCAACTCGACAAAAACTTGGCATTTACGAATACGCAGACGGTGCAGCAGATTCTGGGGCAGGGATTGTGGCCCGCGCGCATGGGCGCGGCGCTGCTCGGGTTGTTCGGGGCGTTGGCGCTGATCCTTGCTTCGATTGGAATTTACGGCGTGCTGGCGTATTCGGTGGCGCAGCGAACGAGCGAAATTGGATTACGGATGGCGCTGGGAGCGCAGCCGCGTCAAGTGCTGCGTCTGGTGCTCAGGCAGGGAATGCTGCTCGCACTAATCGGAGCGGCTGTGGGCATCCTGGTAGCGCTGCCGGTGGCGCGGCTGGCTTCGGGGCTGCTGTATGGAGTGAGCGCGACCGATCCGATTACCTATGCGGCTATCACGCTGTTGCTGATGGGTGTCGCGCTGCTCGCATGTTATCTTCCCGCGCGTCGCGCGACGCGCATTGATCCGCTCGTGGCGCTGCGCGTGGATTAGAAGTGGCAGGGCTCACGAGCTAAGCACGCAGCCGTCCCCGGCCTGACGATAAGAAAAACATCGCCCTCGAAGTGGCAAGCAGGACAACTCGCCGTGTCGGAACGCTTGTTGTGACCCCGCAGGAAAACTAGACTGGAACCTGCTGCGGTGTCTCTGCGGCCGGTTTGCCTCCCTCTTCCGTCAGACTCCCTCTTGGCTTGCTCACTGAAAGTGTTGTGTCAAAATGCCGAATGAATCTGTGAAACTTGGCTCACGCTCAACAGCGCCGGAGCGCACTGAACGCCGCCGCTATCCGCGATATTCGTTCACAGCTGCGGTGCAGGCAGTGGATACGGTGCAGCGGTCGGTGTTGAACGCGCGGATCAGCGACCTCGGGCGGGGCGGATGCTATGTCGACGCGTTCAGCCCGTTCCCGTTGAAGACGGGCGTGAAGCTGCGCATCACGAGTGAGAAGAGGTCGTTCGAAGCGCATGCGGATGTCGTCTATTCGAAAACCGGAATGGGCATGGGGCTGGCGTTCACGACGGTGGAACCGGAACAACTCAATATTCTCGATCGATGGCTGGCGGAATTGAGCGGCGCGGCGCCGTTCGAACCAGAACGGTGCAGGAGCAACGGCGACAATCACGTCAGGGAGCCATCGAGCGATGAACAGTGCTACGCGCTCATCGAACGGACGATTTCGCTGATTCGTCAGGGCAGCCTCACGGACGAGCAAGGCAAGACTCTGCTTCGCAATCTGCTTTGCCCGGATCCAAAATCTTGAGCTAAGAATACTTGCATTGGCCTCCGTCACGTCCGCTCTCCATTGACACAGGCCCCTAAGCAGAATACCTTTCGGCACCGATGGAATGCTTCGTTCGGGGCCGATGAAAAACAGACTTCTTCTGGCGGCGGTTGTGGCCGCTACGATTGCCGTGGCGGTTTCGCTCTTCGCTGGAGTTCCAGCGGCGGGGATGCCCGGTTTTGTCCCGGTAATTTTGCGCTGGGTCGCCATCCTGCTGATTGCCGCGTATGCGGCGTCACGGCGTTCGCTCACCGCGTGGATTCTTGTGGGGTTGCTGGCCGGCGCGGAAGTAGGGTACGACTGGCCCTCGGCCGCAGTGAAGCTTCAGTTCCTCGGCTCGATTTTTCTTCGACTCATCAAGGTGATCATCGCGCCGCTTTTGTTTGGCACGCTGGTAGTAGGCATTGCGGGCCACGCCGACTTGAAGAAGGTCGGACGGCTGGGCGTGAAATCGCTGATTTATTTTGAGATCGTCTCCACGATTGCCCTGCTGATCGGTTTCGCAGCCATCAATCTGAGCCGCGCCGGCGAAGGCGTGCGGTTGCCGCCCACTGCGGTCGCGGAAACATTGAACGCGACGCCGCACACCGCGGCACAACTCATCACCGACATTTTTCCAGAGAACATTGCGAAGTCTGTCGCCGAAGGACAGGTTTTACAAGTGGTAGTGTTCAGTATTTTGTTTGCAATGGCGCTCGCGCTGGTCCCCGAACCCAAGCGGCGTCCCATGCTCGCGTTCGCCGAAAGCCTTTCGGAAACGATGTTCAAGTTCACGAACATTGTGATGCTGGCCGCACCGATTGGAGTGTTTGGAGCCATCGCTTACACCGTCGGCCATCTTGGCCTGGGCGTTTTGTTGCCGCTCTTGAAGCTGCTGGCGACGATGTACGTGGCGCTCATTTTTTTCATATCGTGCGTCTTGTTTCCCATTGCCTTGCTGGCTCGCGTGCCGGTGCAGCAATTCCTCCGCGCGGTGACCGAACCCGTGACCATCGCATTCGCCACGGCGAGCTCGGAGGCCGCGCTTCCCCGCGCAATGGAACAGATGGAAGCATTCGGCGTGCCGCGTGAGACCGTCGCGTTTGTGTTGCCAACGGGCTACAGCTTCAACCTCGATGGCTCCAGTCTTTACCAGTCGCTCGCATTACTGTTCATCGCACAAGCCGCGGGGATTCACCTGACCATCGGGCAGCAGGCCGTCATGCTTTTGACGCTGCTGGTAAGCAGCAAAGGAACCGCGGGTGTGGCGCGCGCGTCGCTGGTCATCGTTTTCGCCGCGGCAACTTCATTCCATCTGCCAACCGAGCCGCTCTTCTTGCTCTTTGCAATCGATCAACTGATGGACATGGGACGAACTGCCGTAAACGTGCTCGGCAATTGCCTCGCGTGCGTGGTTATCGCTCGATGGGAGGGCGAATTTCCCGCCGAATCTCCCGCATCGCATTGAAATCATCTTCCTGCCTCGTCGGCAATTCGAGCCTCCAGGGATGCGATCGCCGAGAATCGTTTCACTACACCAATGGACAGGGCTGCGCTACCGCGGCGCCAACTGGCCGCTTTTGCGCCTCACGTCCAGTTACGCAGTTCCGTAGACAACCATAGACTGCCGCTAAAAGCAGAAGCAGTTTGCGGAAAGACCTAGCGGAGTCATGCTCGAAGTTAGCCGCAAGATGGTGCCGGTAAGGAGTGTGTCCTCATGAAAATCCTAGCGCGTGTTTTGCTCGCATCTTTTCTGATTCTCTCTCAAGGCCCGCTATCGGCCGCGGCAAAAGACAAACACCCTTCGCTTCCCACCCTGGTCATGAATGCCAAGACGATCTACGTTGAAAATCACACGACTGCCGCCGAGCTGAAAAATACCGCGTTCACCGAGCTGGCAAAATGGGGCCGCTTCCAGGTTGTGGACAGCCCGGAGAAAGCGGATATCGTGCTGCAGCTTTCGAACGGCAACTACGTGAAATTTGTTCCCGGCGGGGAAGATTCACCGGCCGCTGCAGCCAAACCCGGCAAACAAGACTGGGTTGGCGCGGATGGAGCGGTGCCTCCGGGCTCCACGCGCGTCTCGCTGATCGACCCCAAGTCCGGAAGCTCGCTGTGGTCCGACGTGCGCAAGACGGACAGCCCAAAGGCCGCGACGCACATGCTCGACGGCCTGCGCGAAGCCTTCGATCAGAAAGAAAAAGGTCACTAGCGTATCGTAGGCTGAGGCCCGCTACATTTTGGTCAGCGCTAGGTTTTATCATTCGGAACAGCGCTCTAGCCGCGCGAGAATACTCCTAACGGCCGATTTCCACCCTCACTGGTCTCTTTTTCCCTTCCGCCCCTGAACTGCGGGCGCTCAACTGTTGTATATTGCCTCCGCATGTTTTGGAGGCTTTCGAGATGGAACTCTGGTCACGACGTAAATTCTTTTTGACTTCTCTCGCGGGGAGCGCAATTGCCGGCGCCGGCAAATTATTTGGCAGCACGCCGTCGGCCAATAGCAGCAGTGCGTCCGCTCTTGCGAACCCCGCTGCTGCCGCCCAAGGCAAGCGGCCGCTGATTATTTCCAGCGCCAATGGGCTGCACGCTCTCGGTAAGGGCATGGATATTCTCAAGCAAGGCGGGGACACACTCGAGGCGGTCGTCGTGGCAGTCACTATTGTTGAGGACGACCCCAACGACGACTCCGTGGGCTACGGCGGGCTCCCGAATGAGGAAGGAGTCGTCGAGCTGGATGCCAGCGTGATGCACGGGCCGACGTACCGCGCGGGTTCGGTGGCCGCGGTGCGCAATATCAAGAATGTTTCGCGGCTGGCGAAGACGGTGATGGAGAAAACGAATCACGTCATGATTGTCGGCGATGGCGCGCGGCGCTTTGGCGTGGACGAAGGGTTCGAAGAAATCAATCTGCTTACGGATCACTCGCGCAAAATCTGGCTGGCGTGGAAAGCGTCGACTTCTTTCAACTGGCGCCCGGGGATCGACTCTCCGGAATGGAAGCAGCGTGTTTCCGAGATCTTCAACGGCGACGCCGCGCAAATCGCTTATGCGGAGCGCGTCATCGCGCATCCGCCGACGGGGACGATTCCGTGCATGGCCGTGGATGCCAAGGGAGATATTTCCGCCACGACGACGACTTCCGGCTTGGCTTGGAAAATTCCCGGCCGCGTGGGCGATTCACCGATCATCGGCGCGGGATGCTGCGTGGACAATGAAGTGGGCGCGGCTGGCTCGACGGGCAAAGGCGAGGAAAACATCAAGATTTCCGGTGGACGCATCATTGTCGAAATGATGCGCCAGGGTAAATCTCCCACTGACGCTTGCCTGGAGGCCATGGGACGCGTTGCCAAGCACTATAAGAACGACAAGACGAAGCTGGGAACGTTTCACTTGTACTTCTATGCGATCAACAAAGATGGCGTTCACGGCGCGGCTTCTCTCTGGCGCAATGGATATGAAGAGAACAAGCAGGCTTCCTATGCTGTGCATGATGGAACGGAGTCGCGGCTGGTGCCCTGCACGCCTTATTTTGACGCAGCGGGCGGCGATCAATAGCCGTTGATTTCACACACCATGGACCAGGCCAACATTTTGATTATTGGCGGTGGGGTGGTTGGCTGCGCCATCGCGCAGGCTGTTTCCCATCGCTGGCAAGACGTTTTTCTTGTCGAGCAATTTCCGAAGCTGGGCATGGCTACCAGCACGCGCAACAGCGGTGTGAATCATTCGGGGATTTACTATCCGAAGAATTCGCTGAAGGCGCGGCACTGCGTCGAGGGTAACCGGCTCACGTACGAATTCTGCAAGAGGCACAACGTTCCTTTCCGGCATACGGGGAAACTCGTCGTCGCTGTCGATGCGCACGAGGAAGAAGAACTCCTCGCGCTGAAAAAGCGCGGGGAGGAGAACGGCGTTGAGGGCTTGCGCATCATCGGGCCTGTTGAGATTCGCGCCCGCGAGCCGTTTATCAGGGGTGTGGCGGCTCTCGAGGTTCCGTCCACCGGAATTGTCTCCGCCGAAGAACTGGTTCACGGCTACGCCCGCGTGGCCACGAATCAGGGCGCGAGCATCGTTACCCACGCGCGCGTGATTTCGCTGGAGCCTTCGGGCGAAACCATCCGCGTAGGCCTGCGTATCGGCGACGAAGAAGATTCCCAGGACGAAACGATTGATGCGAAATGCGTGATCAATGCTGCGGGGCTTTTTGCCGACGAGGTTGCGGCGCTGCTTGGAAATCATTCATGGCGGATTTATCCCGTTCGCGGCGAATACTGCGAGATTCGCGGACCACAATCTTTGCTGATCAAGAATCTGGTTTATCCGTTGCCCCATTCCGACGGGCTGAGCCTGGGCGTGCATTTCACGAAGACGCTTTGGGGCAGCGTGCTCGTTGGGCCGACTGCGACTTACGTCGAGGGGAAGGATAACTACGAGAAAAATCGCCTGCCCATCGCCGATTTTGCTCACAGCGCGAAAACGCTCCTGCCGGAAATCGAGGAGCGCGATTTGCAGCTCGGGTATTCGGGGCTGCGGCCGAAGCTCGTTCCTCCCGGCGGAAGAGGGATCGCGGATTTCGTGATTACTCGCGACCCGAACGTGCCACAGGCGATCCACCTTGTTGGCATCGAGTCGCCCGGGTTGACCGCCGCGCCCTCGATCGCCAATCACGTCTCAGAGCTTGTCGGAGAGGTTTTGAATTAGTGGAATCCGCTGGGGCGATTTAGCCCTGAACGATGAAATAGAAAAGTTGCTTTTTCCCAACTCTCAACAGATGTTTTTGAGGAACGTTAAGATCAATTTCGTACGTCGGGTCTGTGATTACCTTCTCGTCCAGCTCCACTGCTCCTTGTTTTATCAAGCGCTCAGCCTCTGCACGCGAAGGAGCGGCATCGAGCCTCAGCAATGCTCTTGAGAGCTTCATCTTGCCCGGTTCGGATCCAGTGTAGTTGTCTGGCTGCAGATTCTTTACAGGAGCATCTTCCGGCACTTGGCGGTCGCTGAACACTCGTTGAAAATGCGCTGCTGCTTTGAGTGCTGCCTCTTCACCGTAGAACTCTCTAACCATTTCGCTGGCGAGCGATACCTTGACCTGTTTAGGGTGAGCGGTGCCAGCTTGGACGTTAGTCTTTAAATTCTCGATTTCGTTCACTGTTCTATCAGTGAGAAGTTGAAGATAGGACCACATTAAAAAGTCCGGGATGGACATGAGTTTTCCAAACATGTCCTCAGGCGATTCCGTAATGCCCACATAGTTGCCCAGGCTCTTGGACATTTTGCGCGAACCATCGAGGCCGACTAGGATCGGCATGGTCAGAATGGCTTGGCCGGGCAAGCCATATTCCCGCTGAATCTCACGGTGCACCAGCAAATTGAATTTTTGCTCCGTGGCGCCGAGCTCAACATCGGACTGCAGTTTTACAGCATCGATCGCCGTCAGCAAAGGATAAAGGATCTCGTGCACGGAAATGGGCTGGCCCTTGTCCAGTCGCGAACTAAAATCCTCGCGCTCCAACATGCGCGCGAGGCGGTAATGCGAACAGAGCCGGACGACGTCTTCGGCGGACATCTTGCTGAGCCACTCGCTGTTGTAGCGGACTTCCGTTTTTTCGCGGTTGAGAATCTTGAAGACTTGCTCGAGATACGTTTTCGCGTTGGCGTCGACCTGTTCCCGCGTCAGCGGCGGCCGCGTTTCGGATACTCCGGTAGGGTCGCCAATCATCGCGGAGAAATCGCCGATGAGGAAAACGGCGGTGTGGCCCATATCTTGAAAGTGCTTCAGCTTGCGGAGGACCACGGTATGACCGAGATGGATATCCGGTGCCGTGGGGTCTACACCCAGGTAGACGCGCAGCGGAGTTCCGGTTTTTAGTGATTTCGCGAGGCTGGCCTTGAGCTCTTCTTCGGGAATGATTTCCGCGACACCTTTTTTCAGGTAGGCGAGCTGTTCTTCGACGGGCTTGAATTTCGTTTGCGTCATGATTTTCTTAATTTGTTCGAAGCACGCGGCGTCCTTCGATTTTGAACTTTCCTTCGAGTACGATTTTCACCGCCTCGGAATAAATCCGATGCTCTTCCTTCAGAATCTTTTCGGAAAGCGTTGCTTCCGTATCCTGATCCAGCACGGGCACTTCGGCTTGCAGCACAATTGGACCGGCGTCCAGATTTTCGTCCACAAAATGCACGGTACACCCGGCGAATTTCACGCCGTATTCGAGCGCTTGCCGCTGCGACTCCAGCCCGGGAAACGAGGGCAGCAGCGACGGATGGATATTCAATATACGATTAGGAAATGCTGCGACAAAGAACGGCGAGAGCAGCCGCATGTATCCCGCAAGGCAGATCAGGTCCACTTTGGATTCGTTCAGGACCGCGGCCACCTGGCGGTCATAGATTTCCCGCTCCAGGCCCTTCGAGGGAATCACGCGCGTCTTGATTCCACGCGCTTCCGCACGCTGGATTCCCGGCGCGCCATCGCGATTGCTGATGACGATGCCAATTTCCGAGTTCGGGATGCGGCCCGAGGCAACACTTTCCGCAAGGGCTTCAAAGTTCGAGCCGCGGCCGCTTACCAGCACGCCTATGCGCTTCATAAACGAAAAACGTTAGCATAACCGTTTGAATCGGCAAAACGGGACGCAGAGGCAGGCACCGGGATCTTTCACTCTGACCGCATAACGACTGCGGCCGCCGATCTCCGGCGCGAAGCTACGACGCCGCCGGCCATCCCTCCCACAATTTTGAGGCCATGAGCGATCTTGTACAGGAGAGGTTGCGGCTGGCCCCACGCCAAGCCAAAGTAAATGAGCGCGGCGACCAGACCGACAAGCGCTCCGTGAAGTACGAAGAGGGAGTCGATGCGCCGGCCGACCCACAGAGCGAAGAGGAATTGCAGCACGGCGGAGGCCATCAGGATGGACGCCAGAAAGGCCCGCTGGCCAAACAGGTACCGCGTGGGAAAGACGATGGCGAAAACAAGAAGCTCCGCCAAGAATCCGCCCACCAATACACGGCCCCAATGTATCTGTGTGAATTTCGCCATAATCCTCAGATCGGCGCTTGTACGGCGGAACGCGGCGCCTCAAGGAGATCAGATGGTCATTCTAGCGAAGCCTGCATTATAGCGCCGACGGGGAATTTTTCTCATCGCGGATTCGATGGGCAAGTTCTCCGGGTCCATGCAAAGGAACCTGCTATCGGGGGCTTCTTAGCGCCATCGGAGGGAATCTTTGCTAGAATTCCGGATTTGCCGATAGACAAATCAAACGGGGAATCACAAATCATGAATAGGCGGCAGGTCGAATACTACGGACGTTCGTTGAGTTCTATTTTGTGCGCTCTCGCCATTCTTTTGTTCGCCACTGCGACGGCTTCCGCACAGAAACCGTTGCCGCGTGATCCGGCGGAGCCCGCGCAGGGAAAACCGCATCCCAGGATTTTGCCGCGGCCTGCGGGAAGCATTCCGCGGGCGTCGGTGGATGAGAAATCGATGCGCGCGCTGATCGGAAAACTGGTGGCTTGCGGGACGCGGCTGACGCTTTCCTCGTGGGATGACCTGAAGCGCGGGGCTGGATGCGGGCGCGATGCAATCGCTGCGCGGTTCAACGAAATCGCGAAAGATTCGAATGGAAAACTGCAGGTGGTGGTGGATAAATTCGAATCCACTTCGGAACGAACCTCTGGCAAACCGATGCCGCTCGAAAACGTCTACGGGATTCTTCCCGGTTCCGACCCCCAGCTGGCGAAAACGATTTTCATTGTCTCCGGGCATTTTGATTCACGGCCTTCGAATGTGATGGATCCGACCGCGGACGCTCCTGGCGCGGACGATGATGCTTCCGGCGTGGCCGTCAGCGTGGAGTGCGCGCGGTTGTTGAGCAAGGCGGGGGCCAACGGGCGTGGGACGTATCGCGCGACGATACTTTTTGCGGCCGTTTCGGGTGAAGAGCAGGGATTGCTTGGCGCCACACACCTTCTGGAGTGGACGAAACAGCAGGGCTATACCGTTGGGGGAATGCTTGATGATGACATCGTCGGCGCCGATCCCGCACCCGGTGCGCCTCATCGCGTGCGGCTCTTTTCCGGAAATGGCGAGATCGATGATGCGGATTCACCTTCGCGGGAATTGGCGCGAGCGGTCGAAGAAATCGACGGCCGCCCGGCGATTCGAATGATCTTCCGTGTGGACCGCTATGGGCGCGGTGGCGATCACTATCCTTTTTACAAAGCGGGGCTTCCCGCGGTGCGCTTCACGGAACCTCTCGAGGACTACAATCACCAGCATCAAACTCCGCGCACGGAAAACGGCGTCGAGTACGGAGACTTCGAGAAGTATCTGAACTTTACGTTTATGGGTGATGTGGCGCGCGACAACGCGGAAGCGTTACGCCAGCTCGCGCTGGCGCCGGCTCCCCCGACGAATGTGAAACTGACTGGAGCCGTCTCGCCGGACGCGAAAGTGTCCTGGGCAGCCGGGGATGATCCCGAGCGCGCGGGATTCGAAATCCTGTGGCGCGAGACGACCGATGCGCGCTGGACGGTTTATGATTTTGCAACCGCGCCTGGCGAAACGGTTTTGAAGGGCGTTTCTACCGACAATCATTTTTTTGCCGTGCGCGCCGTGGGCAAAAATGGCGCGCGGTCCATCGCGGTCCCGACGGAAATCGAGCGCCGGCCTCCGCCACTTTCTACGCCGAGCAAACAATAGATATTGGTTGGCCGCTTGCGCTTGAGGGGAAGCTACTTCCCGGCTATACCTTCGGCGATTCCCGCTGCGATTGGCACTTTAAAGAGTTCGTGCTGAAACGCCTTGACCATGAGAAGCACCCACAGAACGAATGCCGTCAAACCGATCAGCATGGAAACAGCGGCCCATAGACCGAAACCGAGCAAGCCACTGACCCCGAAGACCATTCCCACGCCGATTCGAAGAATCATCAGGCCGCCGAAGACCACAATCGATTGCGCGGCGTGGAACTTCACGAAGGGCCGCTTGTCGATCAGCAAAAAAATGATTCCGGTGACCCAGCCGACAGCGTAGCAGAGCAATCCGGCCACGTTCTCCGCAAGTCCCTCGCTCGAAGGAGCCGCGACAACTGCCCCGGCACTCTGGCTCGTACCGCACTTCGGACAGAAAGCCGCACCGCCAACATCTGCGCCGCACGCGCTGCAGAACGCCATGGTTGTTCCTCCCAAAAGTCTGGAACGCGCGAAGCGTAACAAAATCGTTGGGAGGGCGCAATGAACAAAGCTGCCGTTGCAGCGGCCCGCACCGGGTGAGTAGTAATCAGAGATCAGTGATCAGTGATCAGTGAGAGGCACCAGGAATTAGGAGCGGATGAGCAGAGAGAATTCGCGGACGATAAACGCGGGATATTTGGATTGCCTGCAACTGCAACGAACAGTTGCCTCGCAAACGAAAACGGCTGACAGCAACCGCTGCCAGCCGTTCCAGTTCTAGGTTGAAGATAGACGGGGCGAATTACTGATGCCCGCCGCCGTGAGATCCGCCGCCCTGGTTGCCGTGAGAGTTTCCGCCCCCGCGACCGCCCTGGTTTCTACCGCCACCCGAGCTGCGGCCATTTCCGCCATGCCCGGAATTACCATTGCCGCCGTGGGCAAAGTTTCCGTTGCCGCGCCCAGAATTGTCGCCGTTGTACCCGGAGTTGCCATTGCCGCGACCGTTGTATCCGTTGTTGCTGTTGGAGTTGCCGTGGCCATAGTAGCTGTTGCCACCACGGTAGTAACCGTTGCCGTTATAGCCGCGATTGTAGCCGCCTCCGCGTCCGTTATAGCCGTAACCACCACGGCCATAGTAGCCGTGATACCACGGGCCAGCGCCGACAAAGACACCGCCGACGAAGTAGTTGGCACCGTAGAAGCCATACGGTGCGCATGCGTAGGGGTACGAGTCATAGTAACCGTACGAGCAGACGGGAGCCGCACCGACGTAGCCGTAACCAGGGCCATAACCGGGGCCGACTCCGATGCCGACGGAAACTTGAGCCTTGGAGTAACTTGCGGTAAGCATGAAAATGCCGAGTAAAGCGAAATATCTTAGGTAGCGCATTTTAGACCTTTCGTCAGATCCGGAAGACCTGTTCTACACCTAACTGGATCTGAAAGGCCTACTGGCGCCTCAGGTTAGTCTGAAGCGTCCCCTGTATTTCTTTAAACCCCAACGCCCGGAAAGAGTTGCAAGCCTCTTTCTCCGCTCAAAATGCGCATTAACAGCGGCAAATCATTGAAGAGCCGGAGCGACTCCAGGTCCTAATGCTGCGGCGGTGCGACTTGTTGAGCAAAAGTGATGAAATGGCCGCCGGGGTCCTGGACGGCGAATTCCTTCATGCCGTAGAACGCGGTGCGGACGGGCATAACGATTTTTGCGTTTTTCATGGCGGCGAGCGTGGCATCGAAATCGTCGACTTCCATGTAGAGATAGGTGGGACCTTTCCTGGCCTCAGCGGACATGGAAGGCGGTGCGTCTTTTTCCACGCTCGTATAAGTCTGGTACATCACTTCGGCGGCGCCTTTCTGGAAAGTGACAAAACCGATTTTGTTGCCGTCGGGAACTTCGATGGTCTTGGTGAAGCCGAGGCGATCGACCCAGAAGGGCACGAGGGGCTCGATTTCCCTGACGAGCAAGACCGGGGTGATGCGTTTGACGTTCATGGATTTTTTCTCCTGAGATTGATTGGCGTGCAGAAAAACGAACCCGAAAAAAAGCGCAAAAACCGCGAGTGCGAATGGGCGCATGGCGGGTTTTCTCCTTGACGCGGCAACTAGTCTAATTTAGACTAGTTAAAGAGTAGGAAACGGCACATTCCAAGTCAAGGAGATTTTTATGGCCAAACCCAACCGTCAGCTTACCGATCTCATCTCCATCGGGCCGGCGATGCTTCGCGATTTCGAGCTGCTGGGGATTCGCAGCGTGGCGCAACTGGCCCGGCAGAATCCGCGGCGGCTCTACGACAAATTGGGACGCGTGGCGCGGCACCATCAGGATGTCTGCGTGCTAGACACGTTTTGCGCGGCGGTGGCGCAGGCGCGGAATCCGAAGTTAGCGGTTGAAAAATGCCAGTGGTGGTATTGGAGCAGAAAGAGGAAACAGGAAGAAAAGGGAAAGTAGAAAATGGAAAATAGAAACCCGAAAAGCGAAATTCGGAAAGCGAGGACTCCGCAACTCCGGCGCAAGAGCCCGGTCGCGAGAAGTGTAGGACTGACGACGCCGGATCTGGTGCTGCTGAGCTTGTTGGCGGAACGGCCGATGCACGGGTATCAGGCAAACCTGGAGCTGGAGCGGCGGGAGATCCGGGATTGGGCGGAGATTTCGCGGCCGCAGATTTATTACTCGCTGGAAAAATTGGCGCGTGCGGGCTTGATTCGCGCTTTGGAAACGGACGAGCCCGCAGCGGGTCCGGAGCGCAGCACGTTTGAGACGACGGAGAAGGGACGCGAAGTGCTCGCAGATGCTTTAGAACAGGCGGGCTGGACCACAAAGAGAGAGCACCCGCCTTTTTTGACTTGGATGGCGCTTTCCTGGCAGGCGCGGCCGGGAGTTTTTCGGAATCAGTTGAAGCAAAGACGGAAATTTTTGCTGAAAGAGATCGCGAGAGAAAAGAAGACTCTGCTGTCGATTTACGGCGAGGTCGGCCACAAGTATCACGAGGCGGTATGGATGGTGGGCCTAATGCTCGACCTGATGCGAGCGGAAGTGCTGTGGACGAAGCGATTGGAGCGCGAGCTAGCGCGAAGGGCAAACGCCCTCTATCCGCAGTTCGCGGAAGGATTGCCCCAGTGAAATGGCGCGGCCGCACTAAGAATCCGGAATGCATGAACCAGATTACGGCGGCAGACCAACGCGGCGGAGCAAGTCCGCGAATCGCGGGTCAGTTCGCAGGGGGTCGAACAGGCGGTCCTCTTTAATTATCATCAAGCCCCAATCGGTGCTCACGACGTCGCGATGCAGGTAGGCCTGCTCCAGCCAATAAAAAGCGCGGTCCTTGTCACCTGAAGCCAAGTGAGCATAGGCCATGTTCTCCGGGGCAAATGCTTTATTGGCTGCGTAGAGATTCTCCAACAACTTGGCATACTCGCGCATCGCTCCCCGGTAGCCGGAAACCACAAATCCACGATGCACATCGGCCGCGCTTTCTGGAAAGCCCCACAGGGTCAACGCCGCTTCTAGTTCCTGGACAGCTTCCTTGTACATTCCCATTTCCGCATAGTTTCGAAAGAGGAGGTAAGACCCAGCGCTATCGTTTGGATGGAGTTCGACCATCCGCTGGAGCAACTCAATGGCACGCCTGTGCTCGCCCCGCATTTCCAGAATGTGTGATAGGCGCTCTTCGTTGGGATCTAAGCCCTGGGAAATCTCGCCCTCCTTCAAGGCTTCGTCCAGCCGTCCCATGGCAGCGTGCAATATACCCAATCCATACAAGGACGAGGCACGGTTAGGATTGAGGGCGACGGCACGGCGATAGTCTTGTTCCGCTCCCTCCCAGTCCAAATCGTGCCACTTCATTTTTCCCAAAATGCCCCACGGCTCTGAGGAATTGGCGTCGAGCGCCAAGGCTCTCTCGGCTGCTCTTTTCCTGATGGCAATGTCATCCCTGGTCGCGAGCCGCAGGTCGTCATGTGCGTTCGCCAAGCCAATGTACGCGGGGGCGAAGTCAGAATCGGCGTCGATGGCCTGCTGGAAGTACTGCGCCGCCGCACGTTTTTCGTCGTCACTGATGCTCCACACTCCTCGAGCGAGGTAGTAGTTGCCCCGAAGATATGCGTCGAGAGCCTTAGAGTTTGCCGGCCCCGACCGGCGAAGCGGTTTCTGGCTCTCTCCCCCAATCTGCCCATGGACTCGCTCAACGATCTCCTGTGCCAAGTCTCGCTCGAGCGCGAAGGCATCGCGCATGTCGCGCTCGTAGCTATTGGCCCATAGGTGCTTGTCCTCAGGGACCTGGATCAGCCGTGCAGTAATGCGCACGCGGTCGCCCGAGCGCTGCACCGTCCCTTCGATGATCCCGTCCACATTGAGTTCGCGCGCGATTTCCGGCAGCGTCTTGTCAGTATTTTTGTAGTGCATGACGGAGGTGCGGGAAATGATCTTCAGAGAACCAACCTGCGCGAGGTCTGTGATGAGCGCATCGGTCATTCCATCCGAAAAATACTCCTGGGCGGGGTCGCCCGAGAGGTTCTGCAGAGGCAACACCGCCAGCGATTGAATCCGTGGCGGGGCGCTTTTCCCCAATAAACGGTCCCGAGTCCCGCCCACGTTGAAACCAGCCACCGAGACAACCGCGGCCATCACGCCAGCCCCCAGCATATAGCCCCACGCGAACTTCTTCCTTGGTGTTGTCGGCGTACTTGTTAGTGGGAGCATTGCCGGAATGGTGACGCCTGTTGTCTGGTTGGCCCCTGTGACCGTTCCGATGAAGCGATACCCCCGCCTCGCCAGTGTCTCGATGTAACGAGGCTCCCCGGCATCATCCCCCAGGGCTTCGCGCAATTTCTTTACGGCATTGTTCAAACCGTGATCGAAATCCACGAAAGTATCGGCGGGCCAGATGCACTTCTGCAGCTCTTCGCGGGCGACAACCCGACCTGAGCGCTCCAGCAAAATCTGAAGGACTTGGAAGGGCTGAACCTGGAGTCTAATACGGATGCCGTGCTTGCGCAGTTCACCGGAGTTCAAGTCGACTTCATAGTCGCCGAACTGAATGAGCGCCTGGGATGAGCCGGGCGGCGACACACTCACTTGCCTCGATCGCGCATTTCTCCCTCAGACTGGTTTCAATCCTGAGATGTTCATTCTCTCCAAACGTCCCAATCAAATCAAGAACTTAGACGGATACCTACTAAGGAGAAAAAGAAGATTGGCCGCGGATTGACGGCGCGCATTCCGGGTGAGATTTCTTGCGACTGCAACAACAGGAGGCCAAAATGAAGTCAAGGATATTGAAATCCATTGTCGCAATTACGGCGTTCGCCACTCTGCCAATTTCGCTTCAGCTCCATGGACAAAGTGGGCAGTCTAGCACCGGCCGGATTCATTATTCTGTTATTAGCCTGGGGACTTTTGGCGGTTCGGCCAGCAATGGCTACGGCGGTCCTAACGACCGAGGTTGGGTCACGGGTGATGCCAACCTGCCGGGTGACCAGAACGAGCATGCTTTCCTGTGGCGCAACGGCGTAATGACCGATTTGGGCGCCCTCGGTGGCCCGAATAGCTCTGTGTCCTTCCCGGTCAAGGACGACATAGGTCTCATTGTGGGGCTTGCCCAAACTGCTACCGTTGATCCTTTGGGCGAGTTCTGGGGTGCAGCTTACGTTTGTACGACCGTCAGCTGCCAAGGGTTCCAGAACTTGGAGCGCGGCTTCCTGTGGCATGAGGGCGTCATGACCGCGCTACCCACGCTTGGCGGCAATTACAGTGGAGCCTTGGGAGTCAACAACCTGGGCCAAGTTGTCGGGGTGGCGGAAACCGCGATTCAAGATCCAAACTGCGCTCCTCCCCAAGTGTTCGACTTTGAGGCTGTGATCTGGGGACCTCGACCTAACCAGATTCAAGTGCTCCCCGTATTCCCTGGCGACTCCGTCGCCGCGGCTTCGGCGATCAACAACAAGAGCCAGGTTGTCGGCACGTCGGGCATCTGCGCCGTCCCAACGTCCTTCGCCCTCGGCGTTCACCCCGTGCTGTGGCAACACGGCACAGTGACCGACCTGGGAGGCTTCGGCGGGCTGATGTTCAACGCAGCCATCGCCATCAATAATGCGGGGCAGGTGGTCGGCCAGTCGGATCTGCCGGGCGACACTACCACACATGCCTTCTTCTGGCAGAACGGCATAATGACCGACCTCGGAACACTTCCGGGGGACTCGTACAGCACCGCCAACGACATCAACGATAAGGGCCAAGTGGTAGGGGTCTCGTGCGATGCAACCTTCAGCGTCTGCCGAGCGTTCCTTTGGGAAAACGGTGTGATGACGGATCTCAATACACTCATTTCCAGCAACTCGCCGCTGTACTTGACCTACGGCGCAGGCATCAATGATCGAGGAGAAATTACAGGGAGCGCCTGCGTTCTGTCCAACGGCGCGTGCACCAACGAGGTCCCCGCGTTCTTGGCAATCCCATGCGGTCAAAGCGATACGAACAACGAGGAATGTCAGGACGCTGTTGAGGAGGGACGATCTGGCGCCAGCGTACGCCCGGCCGCGGTTCTGCCCCAAACCATGCGCGAGCAGCTTCGGCTGCATCGAGCCTTCGGACGTTTCGGAAGTAGGCCGAGAGGCAGTAGTGATCCAATTACACCGTCACCGTGACAGCCACGGTTCAGTAAGAAGAGGCTAATTTATCGGCTAGGGCTTCGTTGCCGGGGAGTTGCCGGCGCAGCAAGCTGGTGATTCGCATCGCTTCGGCAACCCCCCGAAGATGGCAAGATGAACTCGCCTCTACAGGTTCAGTGAGCCGGAGTAGGCCACGCGCGCTTTTCCGGATTCGCTACGTTCGATGCGGCCGATGCGGAAGAATTTTTCGCGGTGCTTTTTGAGGTCGGCTTCGACGGTCTTCACGTTTTTCGGCGGAACGATGAGAATCATGCCAACGCCCATATTGAAGGATTGCAGTAATTCGTCCGTATCGATCTTCCCGAGCTTGGCGAGATACTTGAAAATCGGCGGCACCGGCCAGGATGCCAGATCAATCTGCGCCTTGACGCCGCTAGGCAGCACGCGCGGCAGATTTCCCGGAATGCCTCCGCCGGTGATGTGCGCGAGAGCGGAAACCCAGCCGCGCGCGACGATGTTTTTCAACGCCGGCTCGTAGCACAGATGCGGCTTCAGCAGCTCGGCGCCAATTTTGTTTCCCACTTCGGCGACGTACGTGTCCGGCTTCAGCCTAGCCACTTCAAATACAAGTTTCCTCGCCAGCGAATATCCGTTGGTGTGCAGCCCGGCGGACGGCAAGGCGAGCAGCGTATCTCCGGGCTTCACATTTTTGCCGGTTAGAAGTTTTTTTCGCTCGACAACGCCGACGATAAATCCCGCAAGGTCGTATTCGCCGGGCGCATAAAAACCGGGCATCTCCGCGGTCTCGCCGCCGATCAGGGCGCAGCCGGCTTTGCGGCACGAGCGGCTCATGCCTTCGACGAGCTGCTCGACGACTTCAGGATCGAGCTTACCCATCGCCAGATAATCGAGAAAAAAAAGCGGCTTGGCGCCCTGCACGAGAATGTCGTTGATGCAGTGATTGACAAGATCGCCGCCGACGGTGGAGTGCACGCCGGTGGCCATGGCGACCTTGAGCTTCGTGCCCACCCCGTCGGCGCTCGAAACCAGCACGGGCTCTTTCCATTTTTTGCGGTCGAGGGCAAAGAGCGCCCCAAAGCTTCCGATCCCGCCGAGCACGCCGGGAGTGAAAGTGCGGCTGGCATGGTGGCGGATTCTCTGTTTGGCGTCGTCAGCGACGGCGATGTTCACGCCGGCATCGGCATATTTCATGAGAAACCTGTCCGCTTCCGTTTCTGCTCCGGGCGCACCGTGCCTCCCGGTGTTCTTGCTGAGGAATGAATTCGAACGCCGCGGAGGGTCGCGGCGTTTGCTGCCGATTGCGACCGCTCACAAAAAGACAAGATCAGAATGTGTGAAAAATCCGCTTCCAGCGCACGATCCCCGGATGCAGGAGGGCATTCGCATAGGCGAAGAAACGCTCGCGAATCTGCCCCGGTTCCCAGGCTTCGGGCGAAACATTCAGCGACATGTAAATCATCACCGGCGTGCCAATGATGTCCTTGCGCGGAACGCAGCCCCAGAAGCGGCTGTCGTAGGAATTCCCGCGATTGTCTCCCATCACAAAATAACAATCGGCTGGAACTTTGTACGGCGTGTGCAATTCGTAGGGCTCACTGGGGCCAGTCGTGTAATTTTCGACGAGTTTCTGTCCGTTGATCCATACTGCGCCATCGTGAATGTCGATAGTGTCGCCAGGCAATCCGATGACGCGTTTCACGTAGTCCGGTGTGTCCGGAGCGAACGGCGGCTTGAAAATGATGACTTGCTGGCGCTTGGGATTGCGCCACAGCGGCACATGCCAGTTGGTGAACGGGACACCCGCATCGTAGCCGATGCGGCTCATGATGAGGTGATCGCCGATCAGCAAGGTATTTTCCATGGAGCCGGAAGGAATCACACGCGCCTGGCCGATGGTGCCATTGATCAACAGAAAAGCCAGCCCTACCCAGAACCACGCGATGATCTCGCGTTGAATCTTGGTCTTAACCGGTACGTTTGTTTCCTCTTGCATCTTGTTCTTGTCAGCTTTCATGTTCCACCGTTACCGGCCGCTCCGCGGGCGCGGGTTCCATTTCGTTGCCGTTCGAAGCGCCGCCCGGTTTCGCAAATACTCCGGCTTCGCGCACTTCCAGTTGCACCAGATCCGTGGGATAGACACCCGTATAACAAGACGTACAAAACTTGCCTTCGGTATCACTGAGGGCTTGGCGGAGCGCGGGGAGCGAAACGTAGCCGAGCGAATCGGCGCCTAGAAATTTGCAGATCTCTTCCGGGGTGTTGGAGGAGGCGATCAATTCCTCGCGCGTGGGTGTGTCCACGCCGTAGTAGCACGGCGAAATCGTGGGCGGGCAACTGATACGCACGTGGACTTCCTTGGCGCCCGCTTCGCGCACCATGCGCACGATTTTGCGGCTGGTGGTGCCGCGCACGATGGAGTCGTCCACTAAAATTACGCGCTGGCCTTCGATCAAGCCACGAATGGGATTCAATTTCAGCTTCACGCCGAAATTGCGGATGGCCTGCGACGGCTCAATGAACGTGCGGCCGATGTAGTGGTTGCGGATGAGGCCCATGCGAAACGGAATTTTGGATTCGAGCGCGTAGCCGACGGCCGCGGGAACGCCGGAGTCGGGCACGGGCACAACGATGTCCGCGTCTACGGGATGTTCCTTCGCGAGAAGGTGGCCGCGCATTTCGCGGCTCTCGTTGACGGAGCGGCCGAAGACGATGCTGTCGGGACGGGAAAAATAGACATGCTCGAAAATGCATTGCTGGAGAGGCTTCGGCGGCGCGAAACGGATGGACTCGATGCCGGATTTCGAAATGCGCACCATTTCGCCGGGCTCGATTTCGCGGACGTATTGGGCGTTGAGCAGATCGAACGCGCAGGTTTCTGAAGCCACCAGCCAGGAAACGAAGCCGCCCGGCGTGGTCAGCTTTCCCAGCGCTAGCGGACGGAAGCCGCGGGGATCGCGCACGGCATAGAGCTCATCTTGCGTCAGCATCACCAGCGAATACGCGCCTTCGACTTGATTGAGCGCATCGCCCAGCGCGCCGGAAAGATTTCGCGCTTGCGAGCGCGCGATCAGGTGCACGATGACTTCGGTGTCGCTGTTGGTCTGGAAGATCGAGCCACGATGCTCGAGCTTGCGGCGCCACTCGGCGGCGTTGGTCAAGTTTCCGTTGTGGCCGAGCGCGACTTTGCCCTTGTTGCAATCGATCATGATGGGCTGAGCGTTGAGCAAAGCTTTGTCGCCGGCAGTGGAATAGCGCGTGTGGCCGATGGCTAGGCTGCCGGGCAATTGTGCGAGCACGCCGGGTTGAAAGATTTCTTCGACTTCGCCCATGGCGCGATGGAGATGCAGCTCATTGCCATCGCTGGAAACGATGCCGGCAGATTCCTGCCCGCGATGCTGCAGCGCGTACAAACCTAGATAAGCGAGGTTGGCAGCTTCGGGATGGCCGAAGACGCCGAAGACGCCACACTCGTCGTGGAAATGGTCGTCGTCGTAAGCGCGCTTAGTTGTCATCTCACGTTTGATCGCCGGGCGATCAGCGAACCCCTAAAGTATGCTCGAGCGAATGGGCCCAGGTGTCGCGAAGCGCTTCAACGGAACTATCGATCACCGCGTTCCCCTTGTATTGGATGCGGAAAGCATCGCCGCGGATGACCTGGCCAATCTGGTGCGCCGCAACGCTATATTGTCTCGCAGTATTGAGAACGGCGGCAAGTTTTGATGGAGTGACGGAGACGACGGCGCGGGCGCCGCGTTCGCTGAAGACGGCGGCCTCGGCGGGGAGCAAAGAATCCGCGATGGTTACGATCGCGCCAAGCAGGGGCGCAACATGTTGCGCCCCTACGGAAGACGCGGAGGCGAAGCAGGATTCGGATAGGGTGACGGCGAGGCCGCCATCGCTGATGTCGTGGGCGGATTGGACGTTGCCTTCGGCGGCTAGCGCGACAAGGCAGTCGATGAGGCGTTTTTCGGCGGCGAGATCGATCGCAGGGGGTTCGCCGGCGGTGATTCCGGCGATAGCCTTCGAGTATTCGCTCGAGGAAAATTCGCGGGCAAGTGCGATGGATTCATTCGTTTGTAGGGGCGCAGCATGCTGCGCCCTTGCAGCAGACATCGCTCCGTCCAGCAAAAGAATGACGTCGCCTTCTTCGCGGAAGGCGATTTTCAGGACGCGTGAGACGCCTTCGATGACGCCGAGGACGCCGACGACCGGCGTTGGGTAAATGGATTTGCCGAGAGTTTCGTTGTAGAAGCTGACGTTACCCCCGGTGATGGGAGTGCCGAGGGCGGTGCAGGCTTCGCTGAGGCCGTCAATGGCCCGGGAAAACTGCCACATCACCTCGGGTTTCTCCGGGCTGCCAAAGTTGAGGCAATTCGTGGCCGCGATAGGGCGCGCGCCGCTGGCAGCGACGTTGCGCGCGGCTTCGGCGACGGCGTGCATGGCACCGAGGCGGGGATTCAATTGGCACCAGCGGCCGTTGCCATCGGTGGACAAAGCAAGGGCGCGCTTTACCTCTCCCGTTTTTGGATCCTTGATGCGCACCACCGCAGCATCGCTCGCGCCGGGACCTGCGAGCGTGTTGGTGCGCACGCTGGTGTCGTACTGCTCGGTGATCCAGCGCTTTGAAGCAATCGCCGGCGAGGACAACAATTTCACAAAATTCTGCGTGAGATTTGTTCCGTCGGGAGCGAACGCAAACCAGTCTTTTTCGGATTCGACGCGCGGCGCGGGCGCGGAGAGGGGGCGATTGTAAACCGGCCCCTCCTCAGCGAGAGGATGCGCGGGAATTTCAGCGGCGACTCTGCCGTTGTTCTTGATCCTGGCGATTCCGCCTTCGGTGACCTGGCCAACGACCGTGGCGTCCAGTCCCCACTTCTTGAAAACGCCGAGCACTTCGTGTTCGCGACCTTTTTCCGCGACGAGCAGCATGCGCTCCTGCGATTCGCTGAGCATGATTTCGTACGGCGTCATGCCGGTCTCGCGTTGCGGAACTTTGGCGAGGTCGATTTCGATCCCGGTGCCGCCGCGCGAGGCCATTTCCATGGTGGAGCAGGTCAGTCCGGCAGCGCCCATGTCCTGAATCGCGACCACCGCGCCGGTTTGCATGGCTTCGAGGCACGCCTCGAGCAGCAGCTTTTCCATGAACGGGTCGCCCACCTGCACGTTCGGGCGTTTCTGCTTCGATTCCTCGGTGAATTCGGCCGACGCCAGCAGCGACGCGCCATGAATGCCGTCGCGGCCGGTTTTTGCGCCAACATAAATCACGGGATTGCCGATGCCCTTGGCTTTGGCCAGAAAAATTTCTTCTTTTCTCGCAATGCCCAGCGCGAGAGCATTCACCAGCGGATTCTGCGAGTAGCACGGCTCAAAGCCGACTTCGCCGCCGATGGTAGGCACGCCGAAACAATTTCCATAATTTCCGATGCCGCGAATCACGCTGTCGAAAATGCGTCGATTCTTCGCGGCTTCTTCTTCACTAGTATTCTTGCTTGCAGTAATTTCGCCGAAGCGCAACGAATCGAGCACGGCGATCGGACGCGCGCCCATGGTAAAAATGTCGCGCAAGATTCCGCCGACGCCGGTGGTCGCACCCTGGAACGGTTCGACGTAACTCGGATGATTGTGCGATTCGATCTTGAAGGCCGCGACGAGCCCGTCGCCGATGTCCACCACGCCTGCGTTTTCGCCCGGGCCTTGCACAACGAGTTTGCCGCGCGTCGGCAGGCGCTTCAGATGCACCTTGCTCGATTTGTAGGAGCAATGCTCGCTCCACATCACGCTGAAAATGCCCAGCTCCGTGATGTTTGGCTCGCGGCCGAGGATCTGCTTCACGCGCGCGTATTCTTCAGCGCTAAGGCCGTGTTCAGCCGCGATTTCCGGAGTAACTTTGATTTCTGTGATTGCTGTCGCCATTTCCCCTGCTTAGAAGTCGCAAGGGCGCAGCATTGCTGCGCCCCTACAAGAAAATCCTCTTGGACTGCAGCTCAAGCCGTGGCCTTTGCGGCGCCGACGAGGGCTTCGGCCATGGAACGCAAAATCACGAGGCCGTCGGCGGAGCCCAGCGCGGGTTCCACAGCGCGCTCCGGATGCGGCATCAAGCCGGCGACGTTGCGCTCGCGATTGCAGATTCCCGCGATGTTGTGCATCGAGCCGTTGGGATTGCCCGCTTCGTCGTTCGAACCGTCGGGAGTCGTGTAGCGGAAAATCACCTGACGATTTTTCTCGAGTTCGGCGTAGGTCGCGTCGTCACAAGTGTAGTTGCCGTCGGAGTGCGCGATGGGCATCTTGAGAATCTGGCCTTTTTGCGCGGCGTTGGTGAAAGGCGTGTCGGTCTGCTCGACGCGGACGTACACATGGCGGCAAATGAATCTCAGGCCGCTGTTGCGCATCATCGCGCCGGGAAGAAGGCCGGACTCCAGCAGCGTTTGAAATCCGTTGCAGACTCCTAGCACCAGGCCGCCGCTCTTCGCGAATTTCTCCACCGACTTCATCACCGGCGAAAACCGCGCGATGGCCCCGGTACGAAGATAATCGCCGTAGGAAAATCCGCCGGGCAGAATAATGGCGTCACAATTGGCAAGGTCCTGAGATTGGTGCCAGATGAATTCGACAGGTTTTTGCAGGACGTTGCCGATGGCGTAAAACGCATCGTGGTCGCAATTGGACCCGGGAAAAACTACGACTCCAAATTTCATGCGGTTGCAGCTCCCTGTAGCGTTGCGGGAACTCTTATTTTAGCACACACGCGCGAGTTCGAACGGGGGAGGATCAAACGAGGAAGAGAAATAACGCGGGGAAGCAGAGCTGCTCTGCCTCAGCTCTCCTTCATGCTGTGATCCATCGAAAAACACAGCCGGAAGCCACCGTTGTCTTCGACCACCATTTCATAGCAATTGTAGACGCGCAGCGTCGGAGCTTCGATGATCTTCGCGCCGCGGGCCTTCAACTCCGCGTGAAGTGCATCGAGATCATTCACCCAAACGTAGGCATCGACGCTAATGCTGCGCCGCACAACGTTGGGCGATGGGAGAGCTCCGCCATCGGCTTTGCCGAAGTGAATCTCGGCGGTATCTCGCGCCACCATGGCGAATACCGGCGGATCCAGAAAATAGCCGAGGATTCGAAAGCCGAGGACGTCGCGATAGTATTCGGCCGCAGCCACAACATCCGGCACAACAAACACCGGAGAAATTGTCGTGAGCTTTATTCCTGGCTTGACGTTTGCCTCGGCCATAAAAAGCTCCCGCTACGATCAGATAGAGCGGCCCGCGGGTCCGGAAGTACCTGGTGCGGGCGCATCCGGCGAGGACTTGGGTAACGATTGCACCGCGGCGTCGAGGCCAAGCACATTTACGAGGCTGGAGTTGGATGGCACGATGTACTTCGTGTTTTGCGCCAGCGTGTTGTTCAGAACTTCAAGGCGTCGCATCGTCTCGGCGCGCTCCTTAAAATAAGTTTCGGCCGCGGTGGAGACGAGCTTGATGGCTTCAGCTTCGGCATTGGCGCGCGTAACGCGGGCCTGCGCGTCGCCTTCGGCTTTCAAGATTTCGGATTGCTTCTTGCCTTCCGCTTGCAAAATCTGGCTTTGCTTGATGCCTTCGGCTTCGAGCACGGCGGCGCGCTTCTCGCGTTCGGCTTTCATCTGGCGGGACATGGCGTCGGTGATGTCCCGGGGAGGCTCGATTTTCTGCACCTCGACGCGCGTCACCTTCACGCCCCAGCCGTTGGTAGCCTCGTCGAGAACCTCGCGCAAGTTGGTATTGATCATGTCGCGAGCGACGAGAGTTTCATCCAGCGTGCGGTCGCCAATCAGGTTGCGCAAATTCGTCTGCGCCAGCGTGGTGCAGGCATAGCCAAAATCCTGCACTTCATATTGCGATTTCACCGGATCGATCACTTTGTAATAGACCACCGCGTCCACTTCCACGGTCACATTGTCTTTGGTGATGAGTTTCTGCGGCGGCACGGTGATGACCTGCTCGCGCATGTCCACGCGCACGATATCGTCCACAAAGGGCACGATGAACGTCAGCCCCGAGGGCGCCATGCCGTGGTACTTGCCCAGCCGGGTGATCAATCCTTTTTCATATTGCTTCACCGTTCGCGCGCCCTTGGCCAGCGCCACCAGGCCAAGCACCAGGAACGCGAAGATCGCTACCATGACCAATCCGCCGATGGCATCCATATCTCTTCACCTCACTCTGAGCGTCACACCTTCGACCGATTGCACCACCACCACTGCGCCGGCATCGCGGGCGACTTCATCTCCACCGGACAATTCCGCTCGCCAAATCTCGGACCCCACCTTCACCATGCCAGGCTCGCGAATGGCGATCCGTTTGGTCACCACGCCGGTTTTCCCCACCACCGCATCCACGTTGCTGGCCTGGTCCTTTACCGTCAGTTTCTTTTTCAGCCAGCTTCGGAAGACCGCCAGATAAAGCAGTGCAAGCACGCCCGCGGCAAGCAAACCAATTTTTGCCGAGCCCGCCACAAGTCCGATTCCGCCGCCGACCGCCAGCGATGCACCCAAAAGCGCCAGATCGAATCCCGTCAATGCGCCTAGCGCCAGCTCGATGATCACGCACACGATGCCGCCGATCACCAGCAGCCAATTCACCCAATTGCCCAAAGGAGGACTCCTTCCGCTTCGCGTACCGCGGACGATAGCACCTGCATGGGTGCTGTTCAATGGCCGGGGCTCTAGCGAGGATACCTATTGCGCGTGTCCGTAGAAGAGCGCGGTCCACCTATTCATTTCCGGAATTTTGTTGTATCAGACCGTGATAAAACATATCGCATGTTTGGTACAGGCTGAAAGTCCAGCGAGGAGGCACGTTGCGCGCATTTCGAACGTTATTTTACACAGGCACCGTGATTCAACTGATTACGGCGCCCGTGCATCTGCTCGGAACGCTCAGGAAACCGGTGCCCGCTAATGATCAGGAAAGAATGCTGTTGGACCTGCTCTACAATTACAAGTTCCATCTGGGCGCCGGTTTTGTGCGTTCGATGGGTGACTTCTTGACAGGATTCAGCCTGCTCTACAGCGTCTTTATCCTCATTCTCGGCTTGATCAATTTGCTTACGATTCGACAGGCTGGGGATTCGCGGTTTTTGCGTTCGCTCTGTTGGCTCAACGTGCTATGCATGGCCGCATGCACGGGAATTGGATTTGCGTTTTTCTTCCTGCCGCCGCTGCTGTTCTCCCTGGTTCCGTTTGTCGCGTTTCTGGGAGCGGCATTGACAGCGCCCCGACAAGCGTGAAAGCTATCGGCGCTTCTTCGAGGCGCGACGCGGCTTCGATCTTTTCTTCGCACGGGCTTTCTTTGCGGGCTTCTTTGAATTTTCGGCTGCCAGTTCGCGCCGCTTCTTCGCGGCCCAGCCCGGCTTGTTTTCCTGGCGTCCGCGCGCGATGCCAAGCCCTTCGGCTGGAACATTCTCGGTGATGGTTGATCCCGCGGCGATGTACGCGCCATCGCCGACGCGCACCGGCGCCACCAGCGCGGAATCGCTGCCGATGAACACTTTGTTGCCGATGGTGGTGGGATATTTGTGGAAGCCGTCGTAGTTGCAAGTGATCGTGCCGGCGCCGATATTCGATTTTTTCCCGATCTTTGCATCGCCGAGATACGAGAGGTGCATGGCCTTCGTGCCTTCGCCGATGGTGCTCTTCTTCAGCTCCACGAAATTGCCGATGCGCGCGCCTGCTTTCAAGTGATTGTCCGGGCGCAATCGCGCGAAGGGTCCGATGATCACGCGGTCATCGAGGCGGCTCTGGGCTACCACGCAATGCGCTTCAACCATCACGTCATCGCCCAGAATCGCATCTTTCAGCACGCTCCCGGTTCGAATCGTGCAGCGCGCGCCGATTTTCGTTTTTCCGAGCAGCTGCACTCCGGGTTCGAGGATCGTGTCTTCGCCTGCCGTCACATCCGGATCGATCAGCACCGTCTCCGGCAACTGGATCGTAACGCCCGCATCCATTAGCGCATTGCGCTTCCATTCTCTGAACACGCGGTCTACCTCGGCAAGGTCCGCACGCGTATTGCATCCCAGAACTTCCCGCGAATCGACGGCCACTTGAGCGATGACCGTCTCGCCTTTGGCATTCAGCGCCGCGATCGCATCGGTCAGGTACAGTTCGCGATGATGGTTGTTTGGCTTCACCAGGCTGAGCGCCGGCCAGAGTTTTTCCAGACTAAAGCAGTAAATCGCTGAATTGATTTCATTGATTTCGCGCTGCTCTTCGGTGAGCTGCGATTCCTCAACGATGGCGGAAACCATGCTCTCGGACTTTCGGACTACCCGTCCGTAGCCCGAGGGATCCGCGAGCACCGCCGTCAGAATGGTTGCAGCGGCATTCCCTTTGCGATGCATCGCCACTAAGTTCTTCAAAGTTTCCGTGCGCACCAGTGGTGCATCCCCAGGCAAGACGATTGCAAATTTCGCCCTGCCCAGCGCGCGCCGCGCCACCTGCATTGCGTGGCCAGTTCCATTTTGCGGTTGCTGTAGAACGGTGACCGCACCCAGTGGTTCAACCATCGCCGTCACTTGCTCCGCCTGGTGCCCCACGACGACAATCGTCTCCCGCGCCTTCAGCGGCGCGCAGGCCAGCACCACTTGCTCGACGAGTGTTCGTCCGCCCGCGCAGTGCAGCACCTTGGCAATGCTGGATTTCAGCCGCGTGCCTTTTCCCGCGGCCAGGATCACGATGGCAAGGTCGTTATTGGACATGGTTTTCAGCCCATTCTGCTGGAGTAGCAGCCAATTCGCAATGAAGGGATGAACAGGACGCGGCGAATGCCTAATCAGTAGCGGGGGCGGGAGAAAGTGCGGCCAGGTAGCTCTCATCCCGTTCGGGGGGGGATGCTTCCTCGGTCGTGATAGTCCAGAGCGAGGGGTCGGCCAGCAGGCGGCTGACGAGCTGGGTGTGCAGGGCGTGGCCGGCCTTGTGTGCTTCCACACGCGCCAGCAGCGGAAGCCCCGCAAGAGCCAGGTCACCGATCAGGTCCAGCGCCTTGTGGCGGCCGAACTCGTCAGGGAAGCGTAGGGGACCGTTCATGACGCCGTCACTGGTGAGGACAATGGCATTGTCGAGCGACCCGCCGCGAATCAATCCCATGGCCTTCAGTGGCTCAATGTCTCGTTCGAAACAGAACGTTCGCGCCCGCGCCAGCAAATGTCGAAAGGTTTCCGGACCGACGACCATCTCCACTTCCTGCTGGCCAACCAGCGGATGCGGAAAGTCCACATAGCAGCGCACGCGAAACTCATCGGCGGGATAGATCCCGATGCGCCGGTCGCCCTCCACAACTTCCAGCGGCTTCAAGACCTTTAGATAGCGCCGCTTCCTGCGCAGCTTTCGAATGCCGCAGTGCTCCAGCATTTGCATGAAAGGCTCTGCCGAACCGTCCAGAATGGGTACTTCGATGGAGTCAATATCGATGAATACGTTGTCGATTCCGCAGGAATAAATGGCCGCAAGCAAATGTTCGGTGGTGGAGAGCAGGACGCCCTGCTTCATCAGGCTCGTCGCGTAACTCACACGCGCGACATTCTGGCCTTGTGCTTCGATATGGAAGTTGTCCAGGTCTACGCGGCGAAACACGATGCCTGTCTCCGCCGGTGCCGGAACCAGGCGCACGTGGCCGTACACTCCGGTGTGAAGGCCCACACCCTCGGCGCTGGCTTCTCGAGTGATGGATGTCTGGAACATGCCCCAACTCAATGGTAGCATGTTGCGTACCACCAGCTGTCAAGCTTGTTCTTTAATATCAACAACTTAAGAACAACCCCTTGCACATCCAACGCTGCCATGTGGTTATTTCACAACATTTCAGTGATTCCCTGTGTCTCTTTCCCGAAATGACCTTCGTCCCGCAAGATTACCCAGGCTTCCTTTTGCATTCCTACCGCGTCCCAATCCTTTGCGGTGCTATAATCAAAACTTGTAGCTTTCTGAGGATAGGTGAGGAATGAATCGAGCGGCTCGCATTGCAATCATCTCCGTTTCGGTGGTCATCTTCTGTTACGCAGGCTTGGGGCACGTCCTGGGGCACGCTACCGACGACAAAGCGTATAAGTCACTGACGGTCTACGGTGAGGTCCTGCAAAAAATTCAGCAGGATTACGTCGATGACCCAAATATGCACACGGTGACCGCAGGCTCGCTCCACGGTCTGCTCGAATCGCTTGACGCTCAATCCAGCTACCTCACTCCGCGCGAATACGACGAGTACAAGAAGAAACTCGCCAACTCCGCCACAGGTGATACTGGCCTCACCCTAAGCAAGCGCTACGGCTACATCATTGTTCTCTCCGTTCTTCCTGAGAGCCCGGCCATGAAGGCTGGCATTCGCAGCGGCGACATTTTTGAATCCATCGGCGGATTCACGACGCGCGATATGTCCGTCGGTCAGGCGCTAAACCTGCTCTCGGGCCAGCCCGGCAGCGGCATCAAAGTAGCGGTCATTCGCCGTGGCAAAGCGACGCCGGAAGAAGTCGATATCGTGCGCGAAAAACTCTCCACACCCAAGATCATCACCCAGAAGGCGGATCCGGACATTCTCGTGCTCCGCCTGCCCTCGCTGGACGCCGGACGAGCCGAGGAAGTGCGCAACCGGCTGATCGAAGCGGAGAAGCAGGGCATTCACAAGGTGATTCTGGATCTGCGGGAATGCGGCCGCGGCCCAGTTTCTGAAGCCATCGCCATCGCGCGGCTTTTTGTTCCCTCCGGCACGCTGACGACGCTTCGCGGACAAACCGTCTCGACACAGGTCTTTGCGGCCGAGCCCAAGCAGGTCATTTGGAAAGGCCCGGTTTCGGTGCTGGTGGATGTCACCACCTCCGGCGCTGCGGAGGTTCTCGCCTCCGCCATGGTTGCCAACCATCGTGGCGATGTCGTGGGAGAGCGTACCTTCGGTCTCGCCTCCGAGCAAAAACTGATCACCATGGACGATGGCGCCGCGCTGATTCTCACGGTAGCGAATTATTACAATCCTGGCGGGAAAGCGATCCTGGAAGAAGGCGTCACACCTACGGAAGTTGTGCGCGCGGTTGCCGAAGACGATTCCGATTCCGGGGATGAAGATGCCGCGCCTGCGCCGGAGAATCAGAAAGAACCCGGCCTTGGCCCGCGCCCGCTTTCTCCGGAAGATCCGATCTACCATCGAGCGCTGGACCTGTTGAAGACGCCTGTAAAAAAGGCCGCTTAGTTTTCCGTGGCTTGGCGGCTCGTCTTTATCAAACCACATTCTCCGTTTGCACCTGAAACACAGACCACCCGTTCCACCTTTACATGGCTCTTCGTTCTGTTTGCTCTATTCGCCGCCATCGGCTGCAAGAAACCGGAAGCAGAGCGCCCGGCACCCTCGAAGATCCATGCCATCACGCGGGAACTCGCCGACGCGGCCAAATCAGCGGCTCCGGCTGGAACTGAAATCCGTGTCAGGTTGCAAGTGTCCGAAGGAAACGCCGAACCCACAGATCGTGTAGACATCACTCTTTCCCCGAGCGGACCAGATGCCGTTGTGCGGTCCCAGGTTGCGAAAATCCAGCAAGCCCTCGGCGCGGTAGCTACCCGCAATAGCCTGACGGAAGAGCCTTCAGAAAGTCGCGAAGGAATTCTCTTCTTTTACCTGAAATCCGGAGTAAGGACGCACACGATTCACATTCACTCCGGCGAGAATCCTTCGTCGCGCTCCGGCAACGCTACCGGCCGGGCCTCTTCCCCAAAGCTTGCCATCATTCTCGACGATCTCGGCAGCGACCGTGCCGTCGCCGAGGCCATCTTTGCTCTTCCTTACCCGCTGACGATTTCTGTTTTGCCCAACCATGAGCATTCCACCGAAATTGCCAACGAAGCGCATCGCCGCGGCTTTGAGGTGCTGCTCCACCTGCCAATGCAATCCATCGCGAACGAACAGCCCGAAGCGCAGGAACTTCGTCCGGGGATGCAGGCGGCCGAGGTGTCCGCGATGGTCAGCCAGTTCCTGCAGAATGTTCCTGGCGTTGTTGGCGTCAACAATCACCAGGGCTCGCAGGCTACGTCTGATCCCGCGCTCATGTCCGAACTGATGCCCGTGTTGCGTGACCGGCATCTCTTCTACATCGACAGCCGTACCACGGCAGCGACGGTGGCGTTCGATACTGCGCAAAACTCCGGGGTTCACTCTGCCTTTCGAAACGTCCCGTTCCTCGATGATGTCGCAGAAGTTGCAGCGGTGCGAAAGCAGTTGAATCTGGCCCTCCGCGGCGCTCGCGAAAAGGGTGAAGCCATTGCCATCGGGCATCCTCACCCCGCAACACTTCAAGCTTTACGCGACGTCTTGCCGCAAGCCAAAGCACAAGGCGTTCAGCTGGTCTTGGCCTCCGGCCTTATCCACTGAGCAAGCTTTGCTGTTAACTCGGCGCGAGCGTTGAGTTTTTCGCGGGAAAGAACAGATGAACGGCCAGTGCAAGGATCCCCATCATCATAAAACTGAAGA
The DNA here is from genome assembly GCA_013289585.1 of Acidobacteriota bacterium. Lineage (GTDB taxonomy): Bacteria > Acidobacteriota > Terriglobia > Acidiferrales > UBA7541 > Acidiferrum. Next base: position 66,969 of record JABCZR010000001.1, read on the forward strand.
TGCTACCTTCTGGGCCCACGGAACCCCCGGTAAGCCAAGTGGGACCGTGCAAAGCAGCATTGGAAAGGTGTCCATCAAAGCGCACACCGCTGTCCGGCACCGAATAGAGAAAAGTCTCGCCAAAATCGAAACTTGCATGCCATCCCACCACAAACCAGAGATTGCCAGTGCGCCGCAGGGCAAAGGCGAATACCAGTCCGATGGTCACGACGCCCGCCGCGCCCACCCAATTTTCTCCCGGGTTTCGCAGGTGCACGGCGCCAAAGGAGCAGGAAAGCAGAATCGCCGCAGGCCAGAATCCGATCCCATCGGCAAGTGTGTATTGAGTGTAGCCGCGGAACAGGAACTCTTCGAACAGACCCGTAAAAATAAAAACAATCGCCCACAGGATGCCCCAGCGCAGCAGCTCCCCGCCTTGCAGCGCCAGACTTCCGAACGAATATCCGCCAAAAGCGTAAATCAGCCCGATCAGTGCGGATATTTCAACCAATCCAAACAGGTAGCCTTGCCAGAACAACTTGCCAAACGCGCCTCGTGCCGGCAATCCGTACACCCAGACGGGCCGGCGTTCGATCCGCGCCATGATCAGCGCCGCCCCAAAAACAGCGAGAAAGCTGAGCACTTCCTCTGCGAATAAAAACCCAGGGGAATACAGCTCACGCCCCGGCGGCGCAAAGAGGAGAAATAGGAATCCACCGCCAAACTCAAGTCCGATCACGAAGGTGGCGTAAACCAGCAGGCGCCAGCCCGCGCGCAATTCCCCCTCTTCGTTGAAAAATAACTTTCCAGAATTCCCTTCGTGAGCCGGGGGCGTAGGGAGCGGTTGTGAGGAAGAATCCGTGGAACCTTCAATGTCCAACAATCACCTCACGGAAAAATGTGAAACCCGTGTCCTTCTCAGACGCGTTCCGGGGCCCCCCGTAAGCGCGGCTCTCCCGATTCAGAGAGGTTTTACCGTTGCATAGAATACATTTAGTTGTCTTGTTTGATTCGCTCATCATCACGCTACCCGGGAGTGAGCGATTCTGAGAATGGCTTTGCCGTCCCGCGGCATTTCTCAGAATTAGGGCCGCCGCTATCGTGCCACAGGCGCTTCCGCTGCGCCAACTATTTGCAGCCCTTTTTTCCCCTGTACAAATACCACCGCCTTCAGGTTTTCACGTTTCCAATCTGACTGAAGCGCCACGTTTACATCCCCTGCGAACGAGATTTCCTCTCCGCCTTTCGCTTCGCCGATCTTTCGAATGGAGCGCACCACGGCGGCGTGATGAAGGTCGTGGCCCGAGTTTTCTCCCCGTTTTACGTCCGAATGTAGTCCCGTCTCGGTGATCGCCAGCCACACTTCCACTTTGTCGTTCTGTTTGGCAGCGGGGAGTTTCCCGATCTTCACCGATAGAGTTTCCGTGCCGGCCTTGCCGGTGCTACCCGGCGCGATCGTCACTTGAGCCTTTTCCGATCGAGCGGATTCGGAGATTACCTGCCGGGCTTTCCGCGCCTGCCCGCCTACAAATTCGCTTCTCCCGTCCACAACCATTTGCGGAGTGTACGGATTGCCATTGCCCAGGACCCCGGAATACGCGTACTGCCGGGCCGTCCAATCATGCGAGGAAAACGGATCCACCCAGCCCAGTTCATTCCAGTAATCCACGTGCTCCTCGAGCGCGATCACGTCCACATTCTCGATAGGCTGTTGCAACTCCAATCCGGCCAGCAACGCATCCGCCGGAGGACAACTGGAGCAGCCCTCGGAGGTGAACAATTCCACCACCACCGGAGTACGAGTTCCAGCCGACGCCGCAGGAGAGGTTTGCGTTGGAGAGTGGAGGACGGCAAAGGCCGTCAAAATACACACTGAAAGGGCTGCCGATCCTGTTAGTACCACCTTCATGGCCTTACTCCCCTATTCTCACAGCCCATCTGATTCGCCCCCACCGCAAGAGGTTACCGGGATTTGGAGTAAAAGACGTCTTTGCGGGGAGTAACCGTTATGTTAGCTTTAACTGGTTATTCGAGGCTCCCATTGCCTGTCGCTAACGCAAAAAATCGTCTACTCGGCGGCCGTCTTTGCCTCGATTTCATCAATACCACACCAGCCCAATCCGAGCTGACCTGGGAGGAACTCATTCTATTCCTCGAATCCGCGCGCGTTGTCTCTGAGGAACGCTGCGTCCAGCTTCTGGCTCTGCCCCAATCCGACCCCCAAGCCGCTCAAGGCCTGCTCCGAAAGGCGCAACACCTCTGCTCCTCACTCCACATGGTGTTCATGGCCATGCACCGGAAGCAAAAAATAACTGTGGATTGGATCGAACCGATCAACGTAGTCCTGCGGATCACCGAAGGTCATGACGAACTCTTTCACCGCCAAACGGCCTGGCAAATCGAATTCGTCGCGCGCGAGGGCGGTCTCGATTGGCTGCTGGCCGCCGTGGCGCGTTCTGCGGCGGAACTGGTCGCCGAGGGTGCCAAGGCGCGGCTCAGGCTGTGTGCCAATCCCAACTGCGGCCTTTTTTTCTACGACAAATCGCGCACCCACCGTCGGCGCTGGTGTTCGATGGCCGTCTGCGGCAACCGCAGCAAGGTCGCGGCCTTTGCCCGCAAGCATTCTACGCTGCAGCGGGATAACTGACCGGAAATCGAAAACTCTGGCTATCTTCGTCTTTATTTCACGTATTTCGGTGATTCGCCCTTTGCCCACGGGTCATACGTGTGAGCGAACACCAGCCGGTCGGCCAACGGCGGATGCGAATACAACCAGAACGTAATGAACTCAGGCGGATTCGGGTCCGACAAGTCCAGTTCCCCGAGTATTTGAAACGCGTGCGCTGCGACCTCCTCCGAATTCGGCACCAGCCCGTGAATCACTTCCAGTCCATAAATGTCCGCCGCATGCTCCTCCATTCGGCTGAGCCCGTTGATCACCGGTGAAGAGCAAAACAGCAACATTTGCAGCAGCAGTAGCAGTACCACGAAGGCTGCCCAATCTTCCTGCCCGCGGATCTTCCAGTCCTTGCCCCAGCGGTCGAGCGCCCACTGCAATCCGCGAAACAGGAAATAGAGCGCGAACAAGAGGCCAGCCGCACCCATAAAAAAACCCCTTCGCACATGCCCAAGTACGTAGTGCCCCAGCTCGTGCCCCACGATAAACAGAGCTTCATCCCGGGAGGTCTTTTGAAGGGTGGTGTCCCAAATCACGACTCGCTTGGAAGCACCCAGACCCGTTACGTACGCATTGATCGCGTTGGTCTTTTCGCTCGCCATCATCAGGAACATCTGTTCCGCGGGAATGGGAACGCCGGCATGTTCTGTAAGCTTTTCGATGGATGCCACCAGATCGGGATATCGTTTATTCAGCGGTTCGAACTTGTTGAACATCGGATCGATCACTAGAGGCGTGACGACGATCAATCCCAACAAAATCAGCACCGTCGGAAACCAGAAATACAGCCACCACCGCCGCGGGCTGCGCCGCATCACCGCAAACAAAATCAAAATGATCACGAAAGCGAATCCCATCCTCAGGAATTCGCGCTTCATCCAATCCGAAAGCCATGACCCCCAGCCCTGGATGGACTGTTCATAGCGCCGGGAAAGCGCATGCCAGTAGATGCTGACCGGCAAGTCGAGAAGATCGATCGTCAGGAAGAGCAGTGGAACAAACACCAGTGCTTGGATCCACCTCTTGTCGCTTACATTCTCGGCGATGTCCCGGAATTTCGCCGCCACTCCCAGGCGAAGAATCAGGAACAGCACGATGGCTCCTAGAAAATAATAGAAAAAATATAAAGTGTAACCCGCTCGCGAATACGCTACCGCTTTCTCATAGCGCTCATGCGAGAGCGTGTACTGCTCCGTGCTGACCTGCTCGGCACTGTTTGCTTCCACACGCGATGTCTGTGGGGGAGTGTCCTGCTGCTTCTTTGTTGTTTCTCTCGCTGAGGCAGGTGCCGCGTTCTTCTCCGTCGTTTTCCCCGTAGTGGCTGAATCCTGCGCGCAGATGTTTGCCGCGCTCATCAGCGCCATCATCACCACTGAAACCACTCTCTTTCGATTCGTCAAAGTTTGCATTCCGCCCCGCGCGCCGGTGAAGGACCTCATTGAGTATCATCGCAAGCTTTCAACCTGGAACCAAACCGTCTCTGGGATCTCGTTTGCTCGATCACAAAATTCTGCAGCCACCATTGGCTGTTTCGCACTCCCTCTCTCCTTTGGATTGTCATTCCAGCCACGCGGGCGTATCTTGAGAATTGACCCAGTTCACTCTTCCACGAGGAGTTGTATTATGTCGCGCTTGATCTCCCTGCGCCTGGCTATTTCCGTTGTCCTGGCATCCGCGTTGCTTCCCGCGGCCGCGTTTGCACAGTCTCAGGATACGCAGTCTGTCGCGGAAGCCGCCCGTCGCGCTCGCGAACAGAAAAAGGCGGCCCCTAAGCCCGCTACCGTCATCACCAATGATGACGTGAAGCCCGCGACTCCCGCTTCGACGGAACCGGCGCCCGTTTCCGGGACAACCAATCCGCCAGCTGGGAATGCGGCCGCGGGCTCTGCGGCGCCAGATCCGAAGGATGAAAAAACTGCCAAGGAAATAGCGGATTTGAAGGAAGAGATCAAACAAGCGCAGAACGAGCTCGATCTTGCCCAGCGTCAGCTTTCACTGGAACAGGATTCTTACTTTTCTAATCCCGACTACACCCGTGCCACCGCGCAAAAAGCCAAAGTGGATGGATATAAGCAACAGGTCAGTGACAAACAGCAGGCACTCGATACCCTGAAAGCGCGCCTCGCGGCATTGCAGCCAATCCCTCCGCCACCTGCCCCGGCGGCAGCGCCCAAACCTTAGTATTCTCGCCTTGATCCCTCAGGTCTCTCTGGTTCTCCTCCAGCCAGAGCAACCCTAAATGTGTCCTAATCGATTCCATGAATTCGCATGCTGACGAGCTGATCGACCGTCAGGTTCTTCATCCCCCGCGACTGCAGCCCGGCAATGAAGTCCGGCGTCACTCCGTGAATGCGCATGGCGATCAGCTGGTCCGGCTCTGGATGGGTAAATCCCAGCTTCTGAATCTGCCCGATAAACTCCGGCGAGACTCCATGAATTCGAAACGCGACGAGCTTGTCGAGATCCACGTGATCGTAGCCCTCTTTTTTCAATTGCTCGACCCACTCCGGCGTTACTCCGTGAATTCTCATGGCGATAAGTTTGTCCGCGTCAGGCGAGTAACCCGCCTGGTGCAGGCTGCCAATCATGTCTGCCGTCACGCCGTGAATGCGAAAAGCGATCAGCTTGTCGGCTTCGGTAATGTTCAAACCTGCTGATCGGATCTGCGAAATAAATTCCGGAGAGACACCATGAATCCGGAACGCGATGAACTTGTCGCTCTCGGAAACGTTCAGGCCCGCTGCTCGGATGCCGTCTATAAATTCCGGCGTCACTCCATGAATCTTGAAGGCGATGAGCTTGTCGGTATCCAGGCCCTGCAGATTCTTACTTTTGATCTCCTTCGCGAATTTCACGCTGACATCGTGAATGGCCATCGCCACTTGCTTATCCGTGTCAATCCCTTCGAAACCCAGCGACTTCATCTCTTGCGCATACTTCGGGTCAGACACGAAATGAAACAGGCCCGCGCCTTCGCCGTCGTTGAGGAATCCCTCGCATTCAAACTTGCCGGCGTCACGCGAAATCGTGAAGTGCACTTCCTGATGTCCTGCCTTGGAAAAGTCGACTCCGGAAAATTCGCTGGCGGGCCAATCGGAGCTGTGCTGAAAATGCCGTCCCGCGTGGGAATCCATTAGCGCAAACTCCACGTTGCCGGGAACGTCAGACTTGTGAATCGTCCAGTCGCCGCTTTGCGTCTCCACGCCTATTGTGTTCGCGACACCAAACAACACGCCCACCACGATAAGCACCAGCCCGGCAAATCGTTCAAAATTCATGGATCGTCTCCTTCCGCGGCTTTCCCGCACCTCAGAAAATATCGGCGTTCTTCAGCGCAATCAGTTTTTCCAGCGTCAAATTCTGAAATCCATGCTTCTTCGCTTTCTCAATGAACTCGGGCGTGACTCCCATCACCTTGGCCCCGATCAACTCGTCGCAGGTCAAGTCTTTGAATCCCGCCGCCTGCACCGACTTCACATACTCCGGGGTGATTCCTTGCACCTTCATGCCGATCAACTCATCGGCATCGGGCTTGAGCCCGGTCGCCCTCATCCCGCGGACGTATTCCGGTGTCACGCTCTGCACCTTCATTCCTATCAACTCGTCGGGGCCTGCTTGCAGTCCGAGTTCGCGCATCTCCTGCGCGTATTGAGGAGTGATGCCCTGCACCTTCATCCCGATCAGTTCGTCCACGGAAGGCTTTGGCGCCACCGTTCTCATTTCGCGAACATATTCCGGCGTAACGCCCTGGACTTTCATTCCCACGATTTCATCCGCGGTTGGCTGCAATCCCAGATCGCGCATCGCTTTGACGTATTCGGGTGTGACACCCTGAACCTTCATGGCAATCAGCTCATCCACATCGAGGTTCTTGTAGCCCGCGGCTTCCATCGCGTCCATATAGGATTGTTTGTTGCCGCCGGTCGACGGCTGCGGCTTCGGCGTAGGCTGGCTCGCTGCCGCGGGGGCAGGTTTCGGAGCTTGTTGGCTGCGTTCCTTTGGGGAGGCAGGTTCCGGCCTCACGACGATCACGCTGCCGCTTTCCTGGATCTCCTTTGAGGGAATGCTGTTCCCCAGCGACGCGTGCGCTACCCCCAGGAACGCGTTCCCCGCCAGCAGCGCGCCCGCCAGGCAGACAAAACTTACTCCGAGTCCTGCCATGCGCGTCCTCCCTGTAGCTCCATGCAGTTCCAGCAAACGGACGACGCGCTCCGCCAACGGGCTGCGATTCGCCGCCATCATCAACGCAGGCGCCGCCCTCCACTCTTCCATCAGCGTAAGAGCCCGCGCGTAATCCACCGCATCCCCGCAAACGGAAATCGCTTCGTCGTCGCAGCAGTGCTCCCTTTCGGCACGAATCCGCTGGCTCACCCACCACACCGCCGGGTGATAGAACAGCAGCGTTTCCGCCGCAATCTGGAAAAGATTCACGAAGCAATCCAGTCGCCGGATGTGTGCCAGCTCGTGCGCTATCACCGCTTCCAGTTGTTCACCGCTCAGCCCGGTCAGCGCCCGCACCGGCAAGAGCACCAGAGGTCGAATCCAACCCATAACCGCAGGCGCATCCAGCCGGTGACACTCGCAATATCGAATGACGCGATCGAGACCCATCTTCCGTTGCAGCGCCGCACATCGTTCGTGCAGCTCTCGCCCCACCGGCCTGATCTCCTTGCGCCGCATCCGCTCGATCAAGAACAGTCCGCCCGCAGTTCTCAGGCTCAGTAGAACAACGCCCAGGAACCACGCTTCTACCAGCCACAACATCCCCATTTCTGTTCGCGATGCAGCGGCCGGAGCGCTGGATGGCGCGGCAACTGCCGCTTGCTGCGCCGTCTTTCCCAACCAAGGCAACGTCCCCTGCGCCCCGGACCGCACGGCCGGATTCGAATCTCTATGCAGCAAGACGAATGTGATCGCCGGTGCCGCCATCATCGCAGCCAGTGTGCCCACCGCCAGCGCGTAACGCGCTGCCGCACTCCGGAAAGCCGCCACGGCGACGGCAAACACGGCCGCAAGCGCCGCGCCTTGCCAGATAAAGTGCAGCAAGGTCCAGCCCAACGTCCGCAAAATTTCCGGCGAGATCCAATTCGCGAAGTTCGTCATGGCTTTCTCCCCTCATACTCATCCAGCAGCCTGCGTAGCTCTTCCAGCTCTTTCTTCGACGTCGGCCGTCCCTCCAGCGCATGAATCATCAATTCGCTCGCAGAGCCTTCAAACACCCGCTGAAGCACATCATCCACAAGCTGGCGCTTCGTTTCCGCGGCCGGCTGACAAGCTTCGTAGACGTGGGCACGCTGGTCTTCGTTTCTACGCACGGTGCCCTTGGCGGTCATTATTTGCAGGAGTTTTAAAACCGTGGTGTAACCAAGCGACTTCTGTTCGCTCAACGCCTCATAAACTTCCCGAACGGTGGAAGGCCCACGCGTCCACAAAACGCGCAGGATTTCCAGTTCCGAGGCCGTTGGCTTTTGAAGAGGTTCGTGTGCCATGCGCGGAGCCTATTACGAAGCTCTTCGTATTGTCAACGAAAATCTTCGTACTTCCCCAAGATTCTTCTGGGGCTCCTGGCTCACACCCTCCGCAACAGCACCACAATAGCTTGTAGTCTTTTCCCTTGACACCACAGCCTTCTCGCGCCAGAATTCGCCCCGTCGCTTGCACCGTTCCCGCGTGTCCCCAGGCCAAATGGTATTCAACGGTTTTTTTTCAACGGGAGCATTGCATCGTGATGGGCCGCCAGGGGCTCAGCAAATTTTTCGCTCGAGAGAATTTTATCGCCGCGAAAAATCTGACTTGAGCTTTGCGGATTCTGAGGGAGCTAAATGCAATATTTGCCCGGTTTCACCGTGCAGTGCATCAATCCGCTTTGCGAAGCGCGCGGCCAGTGGATGCGCGCCGATATCACCGTTCTCACTCCCAACAACGGCCACTGCCCCTGCTGCGGCGATTTCTTGCGCAACGTTCCCCCGCCGCTAGCCCCGCGCTTCCGCATGCGCCCTCGCTCCCTCACTGCCCGCCCGCCACTTCGACCGCGTCCGCGCTGACCCCGTTTTTATTTTTCGTGCGATATTATAACGAAACGGCCGGAGCAGACGTGCTCCGGCCGTCATCGCATTACTCACTTTGACCCTAGCTCTCGACGAGGCCCCTCTCGATCATCTCCTCATCGCTGAGCCACAGATCGGGGATGTTGGCTGAGCCTAGCCGAAGAATATCTTCCAGCGCCCCGCGCACTTCGCTGAGATGAAAATCCACCCCGATGCGTTCCAGCAATTCGATCAGCGCCTGCGCGCCTTCCGCCAGTGCCGGTTTCGCGTGCAGGCCTTCGCGGTCCAGGCGATGGTACGTCAGGATGTAAATGGCGTGGGGTCCGGCGCCATGCCGGACGATGTGCAGAAACCCGCGCGTCTTTGGCTTTGCAGGTGCGAGTCGTGCTGCTACTCCTGTACCGGAGGGGAGTGCGCTCATCGTTTTTTCTGGGCTCTCTCCTGTTGATCGACGATCAACTGCATCCGCTCGTGCTGCCGCAATTTTCGCACTTGTAGCACGCGCCGTTCGGCACCATCAGCATCCCGCATTCGCTGCACGTCGGCGCGCCTTCATGCGCGTTGGTTGGTTTCAACATCGGCTGAGCCGTCCAATCTTCTCCGCTACCAATCGCCGGAGATGGCACAAGAGCCGAAGGCTGAGCTTGCGCAGCTGATGCCTGTTCTCCGTTTAGCTTCAGATAGTCCGATGAGATGAACTTCCCGCCCATCCACCGCGCGATGTAATCCAACACCGAAGAAACAAACCGGATATTCGGATTCGCAGTGATGCCCGATGGCTCGAACCGTGTGTTCAACAGCTTGTCCACGAATACCTTTAGCGGCACGCCATACTGCAAGCCCAACGAAATGGTCAGCGCCAGACCGTCCACCATGCCGGAAAGCGTCGAGCCTTCCTTGGACATCTTCATGAAGACCTCGCCCGGCCGGCCATCCTCATACATCCCGACGGTGATGTAGCCTTCGTGCCCCCCCACGCTGAACTTGTGCGTCACCGAAGCGCGCTCCACGGGCATCTTCTCGCGCTGCATCCGCGCAAAGAGTTCACGTTGCATGTGTTCCACCACGGCCGCGGCTTCCGTCTTGGTTTCTTCCTTTTTCCCGCCGGCGTTCAGTGGTTGCGAACGCTTCGAATTGTCGCGGTAGATGGCCACGGCCTTCAGCCCCACCTTCCACGATTCGATGTATGCGTTCATGATGTCTTCGATCGTCGATTCCTCGGGCATGTTGATGGTCTTCGAAATCGCGCCCGAAAGGAACGGCTGCGCCGCCGCCATCATCTTCACGTGTCCTGTCCAGGTAATCGACCGCCCGCCGCCCTGCGGAGCCAGCGAGCAATCAAACACTGGATAATCTTCCATCTTCAGGTACGGCGCGCCTTCGATCTTCCCGTTCTTGTCAATGTAGGAAACGATTTCGCTGGTCTGCTCCGGCGTGTACCCCAGCTTCATCAGCGCTTCCGGCACGGTGTTGTTCACGATCTTGATCAGCCCGCCGCCCACCAACTTCTTGTACTTCACCAGCGCCAGGTCCGGTTCGATTCCCGTCGTGTCGCAATCCATCATGAAGCCGATGGTGCCCGTCGGCGCCAGCACGGTAACTTGCGAATTCTTGTAGCCGTACTTTTCCCCGTGCGCCAGCGCCGTGTCCCAGGATTCCTGCGCTCCCATAAACAATTCCGTCTGCACGTGCTCCGGCTTGATCCCGCGCATCGCTTCCCGGTGCATGCGAATCACGTCCAGCATCGGCTCACGGTTCACTTCGTAGCCCGGGAACGGCCCCATGCGCTCCGCAATGCGCGAAGACTGCGCGTACGCTTCGCCGCACATCAGCGCGGTGATTGCGCCAGCCACGTCGCGCCCTTCGTCCGAATCATACGGCAGCGCCATGGACATCAGCAGCGCGCCAAGATTCGCGTAGCCCAGCCCGAGCGGCCGGAAGCTATGCGAATTCTCCGCGATCTTCGGCGTCGGATAGCTCGCATTGTCCACCAGGATTTCCTGCGCCGTGATGGTCACGTCCACCGCGTGCTTGAACGCCGGCACATCAAACTGCCCGCTGGCATTCACGAATTTCATCAGGTTCAGCGAAGCCAGGTTGCACGCCGTGTCGTCCAGGAACATGTACTCGCTGCACGGATTCGAAGCATTGATCCGCGCCGTGTTCTTCGATGTGTGCCAACGGTTGATCGTCGTGTCGTACTGCATCCCCGGATCGCCGCAGCGCCACGTCGAATCCGAAATCTTCATCATCAGGTCGCGCGCCCGCAGCTTCTCGTTCGGCTGCCCGTCGAGCACGTTCTTCGTCCACCAGTCCTTGTCCTCCACCACCGCGCGCATGAATTCGTCCGTCACGCGCACGGAGTGATTCGCGTTCTGGAAAAAGATTGAGCTATAGGCGTCGCCGTCGATCGAGCTGTCGTAGCCCTGCTCGATCAGCACGTGCGCCTTGCGCTCTTCTTTCATCTTGCATTCGATGAATTCGACGATGTCCGGGTGATCGATGTTCAGGATCACCATCTTTGCCGCCCGCCGCGTCTTCCCCCCGCTCTTGATCACGCCTGCGAACGCGTCGAACCCCTTCATGAAGCTCACCGGCCCCGACGCAATCCCGCCGCCCGACAGCGTTTCCCGGCTCCCGCGCAAACTCGAAAAATTCGTCCCCGTCCCCGAGCCCCACTTGAACAGCATTCCCTCGGTCCGCGTCAGCCCCATGATCGATTCCATGTTGTCGTGGACCGAGTTGATGAAGCATGCCGAGCACTGCGGCTTCGGCTGCACACCCACGTTGAACCATACCGGCGAATTGAACGCCATCTTTTGCTCGACCAGCAGGTGCGTCAGTTCATCGCGGAATGCGTCGCGCGATTCCGTGCCCGCAAAATACTTGCACTCTTCGCCCCAGCGCACGATGGTATTCACCACCCGGCTGATCAGTTGCCGCACCGAGCCTTCGCGTTGGGCGCTCCCGGGCTTCCCGTGAAAATATTTGCTGGTGACGATGTTCGTCGCCGTCTGCGACCAGCTCTTCGGCACTTCCACGTCTTCCTGGCGGAAGATCGTGACACCCTTCTCATTCCCGATCAGCGCGGTGCGCTTCTCCCATTCCACCAAGTCGAAGGGAGATTTCTTTCCATCCGTGAAGTACCGCTCGAAAGCCAGACCTTTCACAGCCGCTTCTGTTGTTGTGGCCGGTATCATCTCCGCCGCCACTTCTTTCCCTCTCAGTGCATGTTTCACAGTCGCCATCCGATTCCTCCGCGCTTTCGGGCTCCCACTCGCGCGGGGAACCCCTTCATTTTACTCCTCTGCGCGCCGCAGAGTCGCCACGCTTCGCTTCAAGGTCTGGATTGAAGCAACCGTGGCTTGATTCGTTCCCTTCGTGAAAGCCGCCATCGAAAAAAAAGCCGATCGCCTTGCGATCGCCCTTAAAGTCCCGGCCCAAACGCCAATGCTCTGCCGCTGGCTGGTGGGTCGCACACAGCCTCACAGCAGGTGCCGCGCCTCAAATGCGGGCGCGGAGCAGGTACTTCGCGCTCGGTTTTTTTGCTTAGAGCCCGGGCCGACTTCGTGGCTACGAACGGACCTAACAGGTTCCCCGACTCGGTCCGTCTGGCGCTTCCACGTCCCCCGAATCTGGACTCGAAGTATCAACGGATGTAAATTTCCTGTCAAGAGAAAAACGCTAAATGTGGTTGACGTTTACGTACTGTGTCTATTTGTAGTGGTGCTCTTTCTGCATAACCGCCTTCGTTGCAACACTTTTCACTTCTTCCATCGTCGGCTACAATTTTTGCATCCAATCCATTATGAAACGGTTTCGCTTTCTCCTCTTTCTCGTTTTTTTCCTCTTCGCGCCTCTTCTTCTTTGCGCTCAGCAACCTCGGCTTCCCGCTCCTCCTTCCGAAATGCATTCGGCCTACGGCGAAAAACTTCGCATCCCCTTTATTCCCAACAGCGGCAAAGTGAATGATCATTTCTACCGCGGCGCCCAACCCAAAGCCGATGGTCTCGCCGAACTCAAAAAACTCGGCATCAGCACCGTCGTTGACCTCCGCCTCGAAGATCCCGCAAAAATCCTCTGGGAACGCCAGCAGGTCGAGGCCCTGGGGATGCGCTTCGTCAATATCCCCGTCAATGAGTGGTCCCCGCCGACCAACGAACAGGTGGTTCAATTTCTCTCCCTCTTCCGCGAAGATCCGGCTCAAAAAATATTTGTCCACTGCCATTTCGGCGAAGACCGCACCGGCATCTTCGTGGCTACCTATCGCATGGCCTTCGAAAAGTGGCCGAGCGAGCAAGCCTTGAACGAGATGTATTTCTTCGGCTTCAACGGTCTCTGGCATCCCTCCATGAAATCCTTCATCCATGATTTTCCCGCTCGCTTGCATGCCGCCCCGGCCCTCGCGTCCCTCGCCACTCCTTCTCGCCAGCCTTAATCGCGTGCTCGCGTGCTCGCTCGCTCCCTCCCTCCCTCGCCCCAGCCAACTTTTTCCTGGACGACTCTATGCCGCATGGTGTACTCAACTCATGGGTATACTGCGATTTGGAGTGCGGCAGCAAAGCTGCCGCTCTTCCGTCCGCCACGCACGATCCCCTAAACCCACACCAGGGTTTTCGCGACATACCCCAGATCGAGGGCCTCTTCAGCGGACTTGCGCTGCCCCCTAACCTCCTTAGAATCAACACTCCCACGCCTCCCACAAGTGTTGATTCTAAAGGGTTTAGGGAATTGCTAAGTCCTTTAGATTCCACACTTACAAAAAAATTGGGGGGGTGCCATTTCCCCTCAAGCCAGGACCCACCCTCTCGCGAACCCAGAGCTTTCCCGCTAGCCGTTGAAGATTAAGAACTTACAATTCCGCCTTGCTTCTAGTACTTCCGTACCCTTCTCAACAGGACGCTTGCCCCATTTAATAGAACAACCCCTTTCGTCCATCATTCATCGACAGGAATCGTCATCAGTCTGAGGGAGAGGTCCCCGTGCAAGTCGGACGCTACGAAATTCTCGAAATCATCGGCACCGGTGCCACTGGCCGCGTCGCACGCGCCCACGATCCCATGATCGGCCGCCAGGTAGCCATCAAGCTTTTCGCCAAGGAACTCGCGCGCGGTGAAGCCCGCCAGCGCTTCCTGCAGGAAGCACGCGTCGTCGGCCAGCTCTCGCATCCTTCGATTATCGCGCTCCACGACATGGGCATCGAAGAAGCGACCCAAACACCTTATCTGGTTATGGAATTCCTAGAAGGCCAGCCGCTCGATCGCATCCTCGAAAGGGGAAGCATCCCTTACCCGCGTGCTTGCGCTATCGTAGCGGAAGTCGCCTGTGCGCTCGGCGCTGCGCACCGCAAGGGCGTCATTCACGGGGACGTTAAGCCCGCAAACATCCTTATCACCGACGACGGCCGCGTGAAGCTCATGGACTTCGGAATGGCGCGCCTCTCCAGCCACGATACCGGCACCACCCCGCTTTTGGGCACCCCTGCCTACTGGTGCCCCGAGCAGATCATGGGCAAGCCGCAAGACGCGCGCTCCGATCTCTTTTCGCTTGGCGTTGTGCTCTACGAATTGGTCACTGGCAAGCGTCCATTTGACGCGGATTCTCTTCAAGCCATCTGTGGCCGCGTGCTTTCTTCCACGCCGCTTCCGCCGTCGCACGCGAATCCTTCGGTGCCTACCGGGTTCGATGAAGTGGTAGCCCGCTGCCTGGCAAAGGATCCCATCGCGCGCTATGGCGTAGGCGAAACGCTCGCGGAAGATCTCTATCCCTTCGCGCGCCGCAAGACGGTTCCCCAGTCTTCGCCACAATCCGTCGGCAATGGCAACGGTAACGGCCTGCGTGACCGCGCCGCGCGCCTTCTTCGTTCCGCCTGATGATCACCCTATCAAAGGACCGCTACGAACCCCTGGGTCACCTGGGTTCCGGGGCCACGAGCCGCGTCGAAAAAGCGCGCGATACCGTCATCGGAAGAACCGTCGCCCTCAAAACCTTTTTGAATAGTTTCGGTAAAGGGATCGAAGAACAATTCCTTCGCGAAGCGCAGATCATCGGCCAGCTTTCTGATCCGTGCATCGTTCAGTTGTACGACGTCGGAATCGACGAGCAGGGCACTCCTTTCCTGGTGATGGAGTACGTCGCCGGCAAAACGCTGGAAGAGAAACTTGATCCGTCGGTCCTGACCACTCAGCGGACCTGCGCCTGGGCCGCCGATTTAGCCGGCGCTCTCGCACTCGCCCATCGCGCCGGAATCATTCACGGCGACGTCAAACCCGGCAACATTCTGGTCACCGCGGAAAACAAGGTGAAACTCGGCGACTTTGGTATCGCGCGCTTTGCTTCCCAGATTTCCGGCTCCGGCAACCTGATGGGCACGCCGGCCTATCTGGCCCCTGAACAGATTCAGGGCGAACCACAAAATCCGCTTTCGGATCAATTTGCTCTTGGTGTGGTTCTCTATCAGTTGCTGACGGGTCAAAGGCCGTTCGATGGTAGTTCTGTTGGCGCCGTGTGCGCTCAGATTCTAAATGCCGAGCCTGTGCCGCCTTCGCAGCACAATCCGGCGGTTCCCGCGGCGCTGGATCGCATCGTTGCACGGTGCCTGGCAAAAAATCCCAAGGACCGTTTCACCGACTGCCACAAACTCGCTTCTGCTCTTTATCCCCTCGCGCGTTCGAGCACTTCCTCCGTGGCGCCGAAAACCAGGAACAGCTTCTGGTGGTCGAAGCCCGGCGGCCAGCGCGACGTCTGGATCACCGCCGCTGTTTGTTTGCTTCTCGCAGCTTCGATTCCGGCATCCCGTTTCTTCCGCGCCAAGTTCGAAGCTCACCCCGTTCCTCCGATCCATTTCTCGCCGCCAGA
Organism: Acidobacteriota bacterium; assembly: GCA_013289585.1. GTDB lineage: Bacteria > Acidobacteriota > Terriglobia > Acidiferrales > UBA7541 > Acidiferrum. The sequence goes on from JABCZR010000001.1 coordinate 82,530, forward strand.
AGTGCCAGTGGAAGCCTTCAACCATTCAGTAACGCCAGCGGCAGAAGCAGCTCATCCAGTCGCCGCGGATGAGACCGTCACACAACTCGCCGACCGGCACGTCGTCCATCGGGCGAAGCTACTTGCGGTTCCCACGAAGCAAACCGGTGATTCTCAAGGCTTCCAAAGGAATGCCTCTCCTCCTCCGGCCTCGTCTGTGGCGCTGTCATCCGAATCCGCGGCCCAGCCTGCCCCCGCTTCCAGCCTGCATATTGAGATCACTTCCACGGTAACCGAAGGCACTTTGGCTGTTTTTGCGGATCGCGAACTACTCTTCACTACAAACTTTGTCACGCTCACGCCGGGCGAGCCAATTCGGTTTGAACATACGCTTCCCACCGGACCGCATCAATTTCGTGTAGCCCTTTACAAACCGGACAAGACTCTCCGTTTGGAGAAAGAAGGTCTGGCGGAGATTCGTCCGGACGGGGCAAACACCCTGGCAGTTCATGTAAATCATCGTTCCAAACTGCTCGTCCGCCACGAGTTCACCATGGAGGTCACCTGGCCAGCGGGATCGGCCACGGGTTCTGAACGCGCCGACGCGACGCTGAAATCCTCTGCCTTGATGAAGTAATTTGAATTTGAAAATGCGTGCGACAGAGAGAATCTCGCCGCGTTATTCGTAGCGTAGCGCTTCGACGGGATCGAGCTTCGCGGCCTTCATCGCCGGCCAGACGCCGAACACCAGTCCCACACAGATGCTGACAATGATTCCCGTAAGCGCGGCCCACACCGGCACGCTCCCCGGCCATTTCAATCCCAGCCGCACCAGCAGCACCAGGCCGTTCACAAGGATCAGGGCGATGATGCCGCCCGCGCCGGTCAGCGTCATCGCTTCCAGCAAAAATTGCCAGGTGATGTCCCCGCTCTTTGCGCCGATGGCCTTACGGATTCCAATTTCCCGCGTGCGCTCCGTCACGCTCACCAGCATGATGTTCATCACTCCCACGCCGCCGATCAGCAGGCCTATCCCGCTCAGCACGATTGTGGCGAGCGCCACCATCCCCAGGATGCTGTGAAATTGCTCCACGATCTGCTGCGACGTCTGGATGGAGAAATTATCTTTGCCGTTGTAAGGAACGTTGCGGCGTCTGCGCAATACTTCCGTCGCCTGGTCCACGGCCTGATCCAGCAGGGCGGGTGAATACGCCTGCAGACGGATGCTGTTTTCATATGCGCCAGGATAAATTTTCCGGAAAGTGTTGTAGGGAATCAGCACGCGGCGGTCTTCGTCATCGGTGCCGAACATGCCCTTGGGTTTTTCCACCACGCCAATTACGCGGAAAGCCGAGCCGTCGATCATTACGTCTTTTCCGACCGGCGCGCCCTCGGGAAACAGCACCGGCGCTGCGTTTTCTCCGAGCATTACGACTTTCTCACGGTGCAGATCGTCGCCTTCACTGATAAACCGCCCTTCCAAAGTCGCGGCGTTGGCGTAGACCTGTCCAAAATTTGCCTGTACGCCGCGATAATCGATGGAGGTTACCTCGCCCGACTTCGTTCGAACGGTATGCGGCTGCTCCCACCAGGTAATGAAAACCGTTAAATCCTTGACTGCAGGACTGCCTTCCTTGATGGCTTCCGCGTCTTCCAGGGTCAGCGGCTTGCGTTCGCGTTCTTCCTTGGGCCGGCGCCCGCCACCGTGCGGGCCGCCTTGATCGAATCGCGCGATAAACGCCGTGTCCGCGCCGTACTGCTTGATGTTTTCCTGGACTTGCTGATCGAAGCCGGTGATCAGGGCGGCTACCAGCATAATCACGCTGACGCCCAGCACCACTCCGAAAACCGTCAGAAAGCTGCGCAGTTTGTGCGCTTTCAGCGTGTCCATCGCCTGCTTGAGATTTTCACCGTGTGCTTGTGCCATCGCCGTTCCTTAGCCATCTGCCCGGAGGGCTTCGATGGGATCGAGCTTTGCTGCGCGCATGGCCGGATAAATTCCGAAGAAAAGACCCACAGCCGTCGAAACGCTCAGGGAAAGAATGACCGCGCTCATCGGGGTCCTCATGGGGATGGACGTCGCGGCGCGCGCTGCTGCAACCAGCGCGTAGGCCAGGCAAATTCCCATGAGTCCGCCCGTGGCCGCAAGCACCGCCGATTCCGTCACGAACTGCAAAACGATGTGGCTCTTCCTTGCTCCCAGCGAACGCCGCAAACCAATCTCCCGCGTGCGCTCGGTGACGCTCGCGAGCATGATGTTCATGATCACGATGCCGCCGACCACCAGAAACACCGCCGTCAAGCCCACCGCTACCATGAACAAATTTCCCGTGAGCGATTTCCACAAACCCATGATCGAATCGGAGCCTACGATTCCGAAGCTGTCGGGGTCGTCCCAGGGTGTGTGGCGCCATGCGCGCAATAGCATCCGCGCCTCGTCTTCCGAAGCCGGCATCATCTCCGCGTTCTGCGCCTGGATAAACAGAATCAGGGAATCCCGCTGCGTACCCCATTCCTTGCTGTAAGTCCCCAGCGGAATAAAGACGAAATTATCCTGCGATTGTCCCAGCGCGCTCCCGATCACCGCGGCCACGCCGATGACTTCGTAGCTGTGCGTTCCCGCGCGGATCATTTTGCCGATGGGATCCACGTTGGAGAAAAATTTCTTCTGCACATCCCCGCCGATGAAGCACACCGGGGAATGATGCGTTTCGTCCGCTTCCGTCAAAAACCTGCCAGAAGCAACATTGACGCTTCGCACTTCGGAATAGTTGGCGGTCACTCCAAAAAGGTTCACATCCTGCATCAGGTCGTTGCCGGAACGGATGTCGGAGACCGTAGGCAGCAACGCAGCCACCTGGCTTGCAGTCCGCATTCCCGCTTTTAGCTTCGCAAATTCGTCCGCGGTTACCAGCGGCCTCTTTTGCGCTTTCACCCACGCGTCGTTGCTGGTGATGATTCCGAATCGCGTGAGCACGTAAACGTTGGCGCCAAGATTGGCGATCTTGTCGGCTACATAGAAATTCAGGCCCGCGACCACGCTCATCACCGCTACCAGGGTCGTCACCGCCAGGATTACTCCCAGCAGCGTGAGGAAGCTCCGCAGCTTGTGCGCTCGCAGCGCGTCCAGGGACAGCCGCACGGTCTCAAGCAGGGTCACCGCCATGCCCCGCAACTTGCCCAGCTTCAGCCCTGCGCTCGCAGCGCGGGGCACCAGCCGCGGTATGGCGTTCAGCCCGTCAATAGGGGTCACACCCAAACAAACCTCCACGTCCTCAAATGAGTACGAAAAGCCCCGGCCATTCGTTCCTGGATATATAGACGTGTGGGAGGCGACTTTGCTTTCAACCACACTTGGGGTAGCCTTGGGCCCGGCTCCATAGGGGGTACAGCCTGTCCGTTGTTACCTCCTGATTGTACCGTCTTTGAGTGGGCTTCGGGCAAATACGTGGCCAGTTTGGACGCAAAGAGCAGTGCGTGACGGAGGATGCAATGGGCCGTATCTATATTTATTTTCTTTGTCTTACGGGCATGGCTCTAGCTTTTACAGGTGCAAATCGAGGTCAGGAGAAGCCCGCAGCAGCTTTGGGGGCACCTGCCTCCGGCCTTCGCGCCGAGTTCCTTGAAGAGGTCGCCTACTACGAGCAACGCTACGTTCGTCTCGCCGAAGCCATGCCCGCCGAAAAATACGCCTGGCGCCCCGCCGAGGGTGTTCGCTCCGTCGGCGAAGTTTACGCGCACATTGTCTCGGCCAATTACGGCATTGCCCGCGCCCTCGGGACGGCCCCGCCCGCAGGTCTTGATTTCAAGGCTATCCCCGCCCTCGCCGCCGACAAGACAAAACTCATCCAGGCGCTGAAGGATTCCTTCGCGCATTTCCGCGGATCCATCATCGCCCTCAATGACGCTGATGCCGACAAGCCTCAGAAAATGTTTGGCCGGCAGACCACCGTGCGCGGCTCCTTCATCATGATCACCGGACACTTGGGCGAACATCTTGGGCAATCGATTGCCTACGCGCGCGTAAATGGCATCGTGCCGCCGTGGACGGAGGAGACCATGCAGCAACAGCAGAAGCCGCCCGAAAAACCAAAGCCCTGACGATTGGGAAAGCGCGGAGGCCAGTGATGCTTTGGGGGCTATGGAGACATTTCAAGAAGCTAGCGGTGTACAACAGTTATGTGCCCGTTCGAATCAAACGATTGAACACACTTGCGGCAGACTTGCCGCTCCAAAACATGCCTGGACGAGTGATCATTCGAATCGCGGCACTCTCTCTCTCGCTGGCCGCCAGCGCTGAGGCGCAATCGGTGGTGCCGGATTCCACAGCGGCGATCGCCGCATCGAAACCAGGTCTTTTCGACCGCGTAGTTGCGAACCAGCGCAGAAATGAAGAGGCCGGCGACATGTACGAGCGCGTCGAACGCCTCGAAATCCGCAAAAGTCCGAGTGATCCTGCGATCATCTCGGTAAAAATCACTCGCGTCATCCCCTCCGGCACCGGCATGTACCATATCGTGCTGGGCCCCGACGGCCAGCCCACGGATGCAGCAGTCTACCGGCACGATCTGGAAAACCTCGAGAAGGCGCTGGTGCTTGCCGTTGGTGACAGCCGCTCTCAGCGCGAGGCGATGGAAAAGTTCGCGAAAAAAAAGAAAGACCGCAACGATCTCATCGACTCCACGCGCACTGCTTTTCTCTTCACGTTCGTGGCCCGTGAGCCTCGCGCGGACCGCATGCTTTCGAAGTACGCCATGGAACCCAACCCGGCTTTCAAGCCCACTTCACGTTTGTCCACGGTGTTCAGCAAGGTCCACGGATTCGTGTGGATCGATGAAGATTCCGGCGAACTCGCGCGCATTGAAGGTGAAGTCACCGAGGATATTTCGGTCGGCCTGTTTCTTGCCAAGGTTTATAAGGGAAGCCACTTCATGCAGGAGCGCTACGAATTCATGCCCGGTCTGTGGCTCGCCAGTTTTTCGCAATACGATTTCGATGGCCGCAAGTTCTTCTCAAGCTTTTCCATCCACGAGCGCACGTTCTATTCGAACTACCGCTATATCGGCCCGCCTAAGGAGGCCCTGGAGGCCGTTCGAAAGGAACTCAAGGGTGCCGGGTTGGGCAAGTCTGGTTCTACGCCCCCAAGCCCCTGAAACCTTCCCTGCTAAAATTGGTTTATTGTCCCCAGCAGCCTCGACCCCGAGAGTCTAGGAGGTTTTATATGCCCCGTTCGGTCTCATTCATGGTTCTTGCGGCCTTTTTGGCGGGCTCTGCCGCCGCGCAGTCTCCGGAATCGAGTTCGCCGCCACCGGCAGCTTCCTCGCCGAACCCCGCTCCACCGGCGGATCCCGCGAAGCCCAAGAAAGTCTGGACCAACGACAATCTCGCGCATACCAATAGCCCCGTGTCCGTAGTGGGCAATGCGAACGGCGGCCCGAAGACGAAGCCGGCGGCAGAGAAACCCGCGGACGCGCAGTACGTCGCCTCGGTCCGCAAGCAATTGGAAAAACTGCAGGAGCAAATCACCGAAGTGGACAAGCAGCTCGTGGATCTGAAGAATTTCAGCTCGGGCGAGCCGTCGTCGTCCGCCAGCGGCATCAAGCTCAACAAGAGCTTTGATCGCGACCCCATCCAGGTCCAGATCCGCGAATTGCAGGACAAGAAAAAAGATCTGGAAGCCAAGACCGACGCGCTTCTCGATGAAGCTCGCAAGAGGGGCGTCGAGCCCGGACAACTTCGCTGATCCAGCTACACGCTGCGCAAATCGTGGCGCTATGCTAGCGAATCAGGTTCCAGGGATAGACGCCCACGTTAATCTTCATAATGAAGTAGCTGAATCCTCCAGCGTCGGGCTTGGGTTGGTGCGGCGTATCCGGCGGAATGAGGAGCCAGTCGCCCGCTTTCACTTTGTATGTTTGTCCTCCGATGACCGGCTGGCCGCGATATTCGCCCGGCACGGGTCCGTCCTTGTCCATTAGATTTTGGCGGTTGGCGATCTTGCCCCCCAAAACCATCTCGCCAGTTCCGGCGGTGAACACATAAAAATCGTAAGCGCCGGCATGCTGCTCCGCGTCATCCCACACGCTGTTGACTTTGGTCAAGCTGAGGACCGGTTGCTCGCGATGCAGGCGGTAGAGCATGAACATGCTGAAATTCCGTGACTGCACGTGCACCGGCCCGCCGCCGAACGATTGCGAGCTTCCGCTACCGGCCTCCTTGGCCATTTTGGTGGCCTTCTCGGCCATCTCCGCACTGGCCTTTCGAATGTCGTCAATGTTCCAGTACGTGATCGGCGGCGCGTCGGGGGCGAGCGCCGGCTCCCGCGGAGAATTGAATCCGAACGGCATGACTTCGGGTTTATTTTCCTGAGCGGCAACACTGGGAATCATCGAAAGATCATCGAAGTGCCCGCTGAGAATCCCCGGCGGACTCGGTTTCGCGGCATAGCCGGCGATGAACCCGATGAGCGCAGCGCCAATCACCATTGCGGGAAACATTTTCTTCATATATTCCTCCTCCGTTTACAAAATCACTGGACAATGCAACGTAAAGCCGCGATGAGAGCCGAGATTTTCTCGAACTACTTTTTCGCTTCAGGTTTCGTCGCTTCGAATCGAATTTCTTTCAGCATCTCCGTCTGGCGATAGAGTTCCGTTTTTCCTGCGGGGAACTTGTTGAAGCTCAGCACGTAGGCCAGGATGTCGGCGTTCTGCTGACGGCTGAGTTTTCCCGGCGCGTTCTGAGGCATCGTCTTGCGAACTCGTTCGAACAAATCCCCGAGCGTCAGGCCATTCCAGTTCGAAAGAAATGCTCCGCCGGTAAGCGGCGGGGCGGACTCTCTACCGGCAAGCTTGTCGCCGTGACAGGGAGAGCATTGCTTTTCATAGAGTTCTTCTCCGCGCTTGGCTTGCTCCTCCGTGTATACGCCGTCCCAGACAGAGCGCTCCGAGGGCGGTGGCTCCTGTGCGCGTAGCGCGCAGACAAACGCCGCGATCACGGCGAGGCCAACGATTGCAATGGCTGAATCTCTGGTTTTCACGCAATCTTTAATCCTCAAAACCTCGCGCGTTCGAATCACCGGAGGTCTCCCGCGCCAGAGAAATGCGTGGCCTGCCTCAATCGCTCGAAGGCAAAGTGTAAGCAATATACTCGCCGGAATAAGGCCCGCCGCTCACCGCAATGACGATGTACTGTTTGCCGTTCAGCATGTAAGTCATCGGCGATCCCGTCTGCGGCGCGGGCATGTAGACGGCGCCAACTTCTTTGCCGGTGGCTTTGTCGTAAGCGCGCAGCATCGCACCGCGAGGATGATCCGCGGTGGTCGTCACGTGGCCTTCGCCGGCAATGACCAGCGTCTTGGTTACCAACGTGCCGATGTTGTAGGTCTCCTGGCCGGTGCGCGGAATGGTCATGCCCTTCAACGCCGGGGAATTGCGAACCACGTCCTCGGTCTCGCCGTGGGCTATCTGCCAGATGAACTCTCCCTTATCCAGATTGATGGCAGTGATGGTGCCGTAGGGAGGCTTGATGAGCGGCAAGCCGTCCACGTTCATCGGAACATACTGGCTGCCGGGCATTTTCTTGGGAGGTTTTGGAGCATCCGCACCCGCGTTCTCGCCGGGGCCTTTCAGAATCTGCACTTCTTTACCAGCGGTGCCCGCAATGTAATTCAGATCCGAAATATCTTTCGGAGCGGGTACAAGCCCGATCGGTTCGACGCAAGCGTTGCACGCGTAGACGTAAACGATGTGAGTTTCGGGATCGTACGAGCCGCCGGGCCAGTTCGTGCCGCCGGACGCGGTGCCTAGCGTGAGCGTGCCGAGGGGGCCCTCCAGTTTGCTGACGGTTGGCGGCGTGTAGACCGGGCCCAGGTGATAGTGCGAAGCGATCTCCTTCGCTCGTTCATGGAGAGCCGGAGTGAAATCAATCAAGTCATCCACGGAAACGCCGTTGCGGCTGTAAGCCGGAGGCTTTGAAGGAATTGGCTGCGTGTGCGAGTACCATTCGCCCGGCACGTTGCCGACTTCCACGAGCTTTTCCGGCATGGGCCAGATCGGTTTGCCGGTCATGCGATCGAAAACGTAAAGAAAACCCTGCTTGGTCGGCTGGGCCACGGCTTTCACCGGTTTTCCATCCACCGTGATGTCAGCAAGAATCGGCGCCGAGGAAATATCCATGTCCCACAGGGCGTGGTGCACCAATTGGAAATGCCACTTACGCTCGCCCGTTTTCAAATCCACGCATACCAGGGTCTCGCCGAATAAATTGTTGCCCGGGCGATGCCCGCCGTAGAAATCGCTGGTGGGCGACTCGACGGGCAGGTAAACCAGTCCCAGCTGTTCGTCTACGGTCAGCTGCGTCCACATCCCGGTGTTGCCTGTATATTCCGCCGAACCTTTTTCCCAGGTGTCGTAGCCGAACTCCCCCTTTTTCGGGATGGTATGGAAAATCCAGAGGCGCTTGCCGGTGCGCACGTCGAAGCCACGCACGTATCCTTTGTTGTTGCGCATGCTCCTGGGAGTCATGCCTTCGCGGAAAGCCGCCCCGATAATCACCGTGTCCTTGGCAACCACGGGCGCGGACTGGATTCCGATTTCTCCGGTTATCAAATCCGGAAGAATTTCCTGATCGTCGTTCAGCTTGAGGTCGACTTCGCCGTTGTTGCCGAACGTCGGAACACGAATGCCATTTTTCGCATCTAGACAAATCAGCCGGAAGCCCGGCGTTACATAGAGGATGCGTTCTTCTTTTCCGTCGGACCAATAGGCCAGGCCGCGGCCGGAGAGTTGCCGCGGAGCGGCGCCGCCGCGTTTTCCTTCGTGTTCGCCGTGAATCCACAGCAATTCGCCGGTGGCGGGATCCAGGGCAATGACCGCGCGGCGCGAACCGGCAGTGGCATAAAGAACGCCGTTGACCATCAGTGGCGTTCCTTCCAATTTGTATTCGGGGCGGTCGCCGAAGTTGTCGGTCTTGATGCGCCAAGCGATTTCCAGATCGCTGAAGTTGGAGGCATTGATCTGATCCAGCGGACGGTAACGCGTTCCAGCCAGATCAGCGGCGTATGACGGCCACTCCGTAACTTTCGTCTGAGACTGGGCCAACACCGAGGCAGGCATCAAGGCGACAACCACCGCGCTCCACACGATTAAACGCTTCCATGCACATACTTTCTTTCGAACCATATGCGCTCCTCCGCTGAATTCAGTGGTGCTTGCAGCTTCTCTTACCCCATTTGCTTCATCTGTTCGAGGGCCTGCTTGATTTTTGTTTTTTGCTCGTCGGTCACATCGGAGTTGGGCGGCCGTTGATAAAATTGGCGCGTTCCCATCTGCAGACTGAGAGCGTATTTCATCGGCCCGTATTCGTCGACGCCCCCTGCGCGCAACAGCTTCAAGGCCGCGTCCAGCTTGGCAACGGATTCGCTGAGGTCTTTCCCGGCGCGTTTGGCTGCGAACACCGACGCAATCTGCTTGGTGAAATTGTTTCCTTCGGCGAGGATCGCACCCATATTGTGGTCCAGCGCGTACTTCAGATTTTCGGTTGTCCCTGTCCGCATGTTCAGCTTGGGAAATTCCGCGACAAATTGCTGATAGACCGCGGGGTCGCTTACCGAGTCCTTGATGCCCGCAAGATTCGGATATTTTTCCAGGCTGTGCAACAGCTCGTGGCTGATGGGCACGCCGCTGGCAAACGGGATGTGGTAGAGGTTGATGGGAATTTTCACCTTGTCAAAAATCATGGAGAAATACTTCGTCAAGGGTTCTGTGCGCACGCGCTTGTAGTAAAACGGCGGAACGATCAGCAAGCCGTCGGCGCCGTTGGCTTCGGCGTGCTGCGACAGCTCGATGGTCTCCGGAAAATTCGACGTGCCGCTGCTGACGATGATGTTCAGACCGTTGCGGTGCTTGAAGGCCGTCTCCGCAACTTTTTTCCTTTCGGCGAAGGAGAAGGACGGGAATTCGCCTGTCGTTCCCAGCACCACCACGCCGTCGGCTCCGTTGGCCTTCAGGTAAGCGAGCAGGTCCTTGTAGAGTTCCTCATCAAATTTCAAATCCTTGTCGCAGGGCGTCGAAACCGCAACCCAGAATAAGACTTTCTCTTCGGTGGCCGCAGCGGCGTTTGCCGCGCGCGGCGAGCCCTCGGGCGCCGCCGCGAATGCTGTTTTTTCCACGACACCGAGGGCAGCGGCCGCTCCCACAGCCCCTAGAAAAGTTCTGCGTGTTGTTTGCATCATTTCTCCCTCCTGCAAGCCCGCGGAAGTCTAAGGCAGTGGGACGCAATACTCAAATCTTTAGTTTGCGGAGTACCCTGCCGTTCCTTGCGAAAGCTGGCCGAGGGTTTGACGGCCGGCGTCCTGGCTACTTTCGTTGCGGTGACGGACAGCCAGCGGTATGATGCGACGCGCGAGTGCGGTTTTTTCAGCCCTGTGAATTCCTTTGTTGCCGAAGGCCACGGTCGCCGCTTGGGGAAATCCTTGCGAAATGCCGGCGGGCGCTTTCGATTCACACTCCAAATCCGTTGAAGAGAAACTCGCGCGATTCGAGGAGAGTTTCGAATGAACAGATTCGTCTTGCGTCTCTTGCTCTTAATTGGTGTGGCTGCCGTGCTGAGCAACGCTCTCGCTTTTGCGCAATCCGGCTCGACTATTCGCCTCGCGGTAGATGCCACGCAGGCCACGCAGAAAATTCTGCACACCCGCGAAGTGATTCCCGCGGCACCGGGCGCGCTTACGCTTTACTATCCGAAATGGATTCAAGGCACGCACGCGCCGATCGGACCCATTGCAAATCTGACTGGATTGAAAATATCCGCCAATGGCAAAGTCCTCCCGTGGAAACGCGATACGCTGGACGTATTCACATTCCACGCCGACGTGCCTTCCGGCGCAAAAGAAGTGGAAGTTTCTTTCGATTACCTGATTGCCGGCGGTCCAGTCTGCTCGGCGACGGCAAAACTGCTCGATCTCAACTGGTATCCCGTGGTGCTTTATCCCGCAGGCGCTCCCGCTGAGCGGATTATCCTGAAACCTGTGCTGCGGCTCCCGGCCGGGTGGAAGTTTGGCACCGCGCTGCCGATTGAAAACCAGTCGGCTTCTGAAATCAGTTTTCAGCCTGTGGCGCTCGATCGCTTACTCGATTCTCCGGTAATCGCCGGCGAGTATTACCGCGTTTTCGATCTGACGCCGCCGGGCGAACCCATTCATCACGAGATCGATGTCGTCTCCGACAGCGAAGCAGCGCTGGCGATGAGCCCAGAAGTGCAAAAGAGTTTGACGAATCTCGTGGCGGAATCCGGAAAACTTTTCGGTTCGCGCCACTATCGCGATTACCATTTCCTGCTCACGCTGAGCGAGCACACGCCGCATTTCGGCGTCGAGCACCATGAATCCAACGACAGCCGTCTTCCAGAGCGCGTTTTGCTTTCACCGGGCGCATCGCGCGAAGTCGGCGGCTTGCTGGCGCATGAATTCGCGCATTCGTGGAGCGGAAAATTCCGGCGCGCGAAAGACATGTCCCCCGCAGATTTCCAGATTCCACTGCAGACGGAGCTGCTGTGGGTCTACGAAGGCAATACTTCCTATCTTGGCGATTTGCTCGCCGCGCGCAGTGGACTGTGGACTCCCGATGATTATCACCAAGCGATGGCGAGTTACTCCGCAAGTCTTGGACCGGGACGCCCCGGGCGCACCTGGCGGCCAGTGGTTGACACAGCCGTCGCCGTCCCGGGAACTTTTACCGGCGGGCCGGACACCGGTGGATGGATCAGTTGGCGGCGTGGTTCGGATTACTACGAAGAAGGAGAACTGCTCTGGCTGGAAGCGGCCAGCATCATTCGGGAGCAGAGCCACGGTCAGAAATCGCTTGAGGATTTCTTCCACATTTTTTATGGCGGACCCAATAACGGACCGGAACTTAAGACCTACACGTTCGACGAACTCATGCAAACGCTGAATCAGGTAGTGAGTTACGATTGGGCAAGTTTTTGGAACGCGCGCTTGATGTCCATTTCGCCGGAGGCGCCGGTCGGCGGCATCGAGGCTTTCGGGTGGAAAATGACTTTTACTCCCGAGCCGCCGGCGCAGGGGCGAATTTCCCGCGGGATTTCCAACAGCACATACACAATCGGGCTTAATCTCAGTAAAGAAGGGGTAATCAGCGACCCGATTTTTTATGGCCCCGCGTTCAAGGCCGGGCTCGCGCCCGGAATGAAAGTTGTCGGGGTAAACGGCCGGCTGTTCACTCCTGAAATTCTCGACGACGCCATCAAGGCGAGCAAGAGCAATTTGAAACCAATCGAGTTGCTGGTGATCGTCAACGATTACTACAAAATCGTTTCGATCGATTATCAAGAAGGCGAGCGCTATCCGCATCTCATTCGAATCCCGGACAAGCCCGATTATCTGGACGAGTTGCTCAAGCCGGAAGCGCGGTAAATAACCTTTTGCGCTTTTCGCGCGGGAGTTTTGCTGCGCCTGCTAAAATGCGCGCCATGCGTTTACTTCTACTCTTGCTGCTTTTCAGCTCCTCCGCCGAAGCTCAATGGTGGAAAGTGCAAACCAGTGGGATCGACACCAATTTGCGTGGTGTTAGCGCGGCCTACACTTCGGACGCAAAAGGCGTGCCCGTGCCAGTGGTTTGGGTTTCCGGTTCGAACGGCGTGATTCTTCGCTCGCTCGACGAAGGCAAAACGTGGAAGCGCCTGCACGTTGCAGACGGCGACACGCTGGACTTCCGCGGAATCGTGGCCTTCAACGGCACCACCGCCTATGTGATGTCCAGCGGTGAAGGCGAAAAATCCCGCATCTACAAAACCACCGACGGCGGCGAAACCTGGAAGCTGCAATACACCAAGAATCGCAAAGAATTTTTTCTGGATTCCATCGCTTGCCTTTCCGAAACGCACTGCTTCGCGGTCAGCGATCCCATTGACGAAAAGTTTCTTCTGCTGACCACAACCGATGGCGAGCGGTGGAATCCTCTTCCGAGTGGCAATATGCCTGCGGCCCTGCCTGGCGAGGGCGCGTTTGCGGCTAGCAACACTTGCCTCTCGCTCTCCGGCGAAGATATCTTTTTGGGCAGCGGCGGCCCGGCCGCCCGTGTCTTCCACTCCCCGGATTCTGGCCGCACTTGGACTGTCGCCGAAACGCCGCTGGCTCACGGCAACGCCTCCTCGGGAGTTTTCTCCATCGCGAGCGGGAATGGAAAGGAACTTGTCGTTGTCGGCGGTGACTATCAGGATCCCAAACGTGCTTCGGCCGTTGCCGCGTATTCTAAGGATCGAGGCAAGACTTGGCAACTCTCCAAGCAGCACCCCGGCGGCTATCGCTCTGCAGTCGCATGCGATGACGACTTATTGTGTGTAGCCATCGGGCCGAACGGCGAAGACATTAGCATGAGCAAAGATTCCGGTGCCGGGTGGAAGCCCACGGATTGGCTGAACCTCAACGCTGTAACCATTTTGGACTGCAAGCATGGCTGGGCCGTCGGACCTAACGGCACCATTGCAGTCTTCATAAACCACTTGCAATTCGAAATCCGAAATTAAGGGCTGTACGGCGCCCATCTCTCAGCGACATCCAGCATTGCCGAGTGAATCCAGAAGGTATAGGCTCCCGCGTTGGGTTTTGATAGAGCAGTTCAAACGGCATCGAAATAGGGCACGATTCAGGAGGCATCCTTGGCAAATTCAGCGAAAATCGGTGACAAAACCAGCGCGAAGTTAAATTCGAACGCGTCAGACCGGCGCACTTTTCTGCAAGGCGCCGCGGCCACCGCTGCGGCAACAGCGGCCACACTCGCGGTGCCGCGCTGGGCGCAGGCGCATCCAGCCGAAGCGGACGCCATTCGAACAGAAATTGAAAAGCGCCACGACGAATCCGTGAAGCGCCTGCAGGATTGGATTCGCCAGCCTTCCATCGCCGCCGAAAACCGTGGCATGACCGAAGGTTGCGACCTGACCATGCGCATGCTGCGTGAAGCGGGATTCGAACAGGTCACCAAGGTGCCCACCGACGGCCAGCCCGGTATTTTCGCCACGCTCGACGCCGGTGCTCCGCGCACCATCGGCCTCTATTTCATGTACGACGTGAAGCAAGCCGATCCCGCCGAGTGGTCGTCGCCGCCGTTCGAAGCCGCGCTCATTGATAAGCCCGGCCTCGGCAAAGTCGTGATGGGCCGGGGCGCCGTAAACCAGAAGGGTCCGGAGGCCACGCTGCTCGCCGCGATTCACGCCATTCGCGGCGTGGGCAAAAAGCTGCCGGTGAACATTGTTTTTGTGGCCGAAGGAGAAGAAGAGATCGGCTCGCCGCATTTCCCGCAAGTAGTTCACAAGCCGGAAGTGGCCGCTGCCCTGAAAAAGTGCACCGGCGTGTACATGCCTTACGCTTCGCAGGGTCTCGACGGCGAAGTCACCATGTTTCTCGGCGCGAAAGGTGTCGTCGAGTGCGAGCTGACTTCCAGCGGCGAACGTTGGGGCCGCGGCCCGCGCAAGGATGTACATTCCAGCAACAAAGCGCGCCTCGACAGTCCTGCATGGCATCTTGTCGAAGCGTTGGTCACGCTTGTCTCTCCCGACGGCAATGAACCGGTCATCGAAGGATTCGCCGCCAATGCTCGCCCTCTCTCTGCGGCCGACAAGAAAATGATTGCCGAGGCAGCGCGGCACTTGAGCGAAGCCGACGCCAAGAAACTGCTCGGCGTGGATCGTTGGGTGCATGATGTAAATTGGACCGAGGCCCTGGAGTTGCTGGTGTCGCGCCCGACAGTCAATATCGAAGGCCTCGTGGGCGGCTACACTGGCCCGGGCGGAAAAACAATTCTCCCTGGCAAGGCCGTCGCGAAGCTGGACATGCGTCTTGTTCCAGATATGACCGCCGCGGGAACACTGGAGGCGCTCAAAGCACATCTGTCCAAGAAGGGATTTGGCGATATTGACGTACACATGAGCGGCGGTTACGACCCCACCAGCACGCCGGGCGACTCCGCAGTGATTCGCGCGGCGGCTTCGGTCTACAAAAAGAACGGAATCGATCCGGTCACACTTCCGCGCCTCGCCGGTTCGTGGCCTGGCTTCGTTTTCACCGGTCCTCCCTTGCACTTGCCCGCCGGACACTTCGGCTTGGGCCACGGAAACGGCGCGCACGCCCCCGACGAATATTATTTGATCGAATCGAAGAATCCAAAAATCAAGGGTATGGACGGAGCCGCGCTCTCACACGTCGAGTTCCTCTACGAATTCGCGCAGACCACTTGAATTAGCCCGAGCCACGGCTTATAGCGGGAGGATTCGAAGCCGGGGGAAAGCGGCGCGATAGAGACGATCGTCAAAGGTCAGCAGGCTGTGGCCATGATGCAGAGAATGCGCACCGATGAGAAAATCGGCAAGGATGCGGCGAGGACCAGTATCCGCGTGTTTGCGCCGCCGCGCTACGTAGGACTGAAATGCGCGCCCGGCCATCCGCCAGATAGCTTCATTCAATTCCCAATCAATGGAGATGTTGGTATCCCGAAAGAAGCGATCTAGAAATTCCTCGTCACGTGTGGGGTAGGCAAGTAGCTCGGCGAAGACGGGAGCTGTAATCACCAGGTTTGCGCGCTTGTGGGCCTCGTCGAGCGCAGACAAAGCAAGCGAATTGAGTGCGTCGTCGATTTTCCAGAAGCCGACAAAAATGTTGGTGTCGATCGAAATCGTCATCGGCCACGCATTTCGCGAATCCGGCGGACGATTGCCTTTTTCCCGCCGGACTTGGACCCCGGTATCCCGATCCCGCGATACTTCGCGAACGGACTCCTGGTTTTCACAGGCCGCATGCGGAAATCGCCGCCGTCCTTCTCGAAGAGAAGTTTGTCACCAGCTCGCACACCCAGCGCACGCCGCACCTTGACGGGTATTGTGATCTGACCCTTGCTGGTGATTTTAGCTTGCATCTTCATCGCGGCTCTCCAATGCCTTACTCTATCACACCTGTCCTTACTTTTCTGGCGTGCCCCCCATTTGTCAATAGAGGTGAAAGAACCCATCGTGCTGGCCGAGCCGCACCGTGGCACCGAACAGATTCGAGAGGTTTTCCTGCGTAAGCACGGAGCGTTTCGAACCGTCGGCCAAGATACGCCCTTCCCGCAAGAGAACTACGCGCTCGATCTCCGGAATAATTTCCGAAACATGGTGTGTCACCAACAAAATCCCCAGCCCGGATTGCGCCAGCTCGCGCATGGTGTCCCGGAGTTGCAGCTGCGCCCCAATGTCCAGTGCATTGCTGGGCTCATCGAAAAGCAAAGTTTGCGGGTCATGCACCAGCGCTCGCGCGATCAGCGTGCGCTTGGCTTCGCCGGAGGACATTTCAGCAACCGCGCGCTCCGCCAGATGGGCGATCCCGAGCCGTGCCAATGTTTCGTTCGCACGCGCGAGATGCCCGGGATCGGGATGATGATGCGGAAAGATCCGCGTGCTGCTGAAAAAACCGGAGAGCACCACATCGCGCCCCGTGGCGTCCGTGGTGCATGATGCCAGCAAATCCGGCGAGACGATTCCCAGCTTCGAGCGCAGCTCGAAAATGTCCCACCGCTCGCGCCCCAGAATGGAAATACATGATCCCTCGCGCGCCAACGGGTAGCACTCCCGCGTAATGGTCTTGATCAGCGTGGATTTGCCGCATCCGTTGGGTCCCAGGACACATACATGCTCCCCAGCCCCAATCCGCAGGGTGACGTCGTCCAGGGCAGGCCGCTGCTCGCGCACGCCGCGGAGAACGGTAACGTGTTCCAACGAAAGGAGTGGAGGTGTAGGGAAGCTCATTTCTGATAGAAACTGCCCGGCCCATCTTAACTCAGAAGCCTCCGGGAGCAAGAAGCCATTGAAAATAATGGAGTTAGAGACGGCAGGCTATTGCAAGACATACAAATAAAAAGGAGGTGAAAACAGATGCATTTTCACCTCCCGGGGTGGGTGGGGTGTTGCATGACAATAGCTCTCGGCGGCACAGCAGACCTGCCCTGCCAGGCAGGACTGCGGCCTCACTCGCGGACTGCATTTGGCAATTCGTTAGGAGACTCACCACCAAAAAGCTTGTCTTTGTGCGATTTTTTAACACTCGGAGATGCCTGTGTCAACGGCAAAAACGAGGAGATTCTGAGCGAGTGAGCGAACGGATCAAACCGGGCAGGTGACGTCGCGATACAGGACTAGCCGGGTCACGCGAGGCTAGTCAAGCACCCAGGGACCTGTCTTTTCCACAAATCGAAAACCATATCGTGTGGAGGGTGGTACCGAAGATTCCGAGCGTACGGCACGGGCTTTCCCCACGAGTTGCTCATGCGGTTCCATCAAATAAGTTTCCACCACGGAATCCATGCGCAGGGGCGCGACGCAAGAACAGAGAAAACCGCTGAGGCTTACATTCTCCGTGTAGGCTTTTTCCTCAAAATTCTTTCCCTGGGCATCGACCCCCGCGATTTTGATGTGAACGCGGAGCCGGACGCGGACTTCGGCCCGGGGAATAGCGTTCTGCTTTTGCAGGCGCGCCAGGCATCCGCGCAACGCTTCGAAATCGATGGGCTTCTCAAAGAAGCCAGCGGCTCCGAGTTCTTTGCAATACCGCTGGGTATCCGCGGCGGGCTCGCCACTCACCAGGAAAACGGGAACCGGTTGCGTCTTGCTGCAGGCTCCCAAAGTTCGGCACAAATCGATGCCCGAAAGCTTGGGCATGCGCAGGTCCAACAGGATGGCGTCGGGCCTGTGTTCCATTGCCAACGCCAGAGCCTGCTCGGGATCGCCCGTGTCGATGATCTCGTAGCTGTCGGACAAATTCAGGCGCAGAAGGCGGCGCATCGCATCATCATCATCTACGATCAAGAGTCGTTTCACTGGTTTGCCAGCTTCCTATGGCCTGACTGTGCTCACGTTTCCTGCGAGAACCGGAACCTCCGCGAGAGGCGCGTTGCGCTTGCCTGCGTCAAGGACTTCACGGATTTTTCGGACCAATTCCTCTTCGGTGAACGGTTTGTGCAATAAAGAGATGCCGGCCTCCAGGACGCCATGCTGCGCGATGGAGCTGTCCGTGTAGCCCGACATGTAGAGAATCTTCAGGCGGGGACGCAGCGCCACGAGGCGTTGGGCGAGTGCGTGGCCGCCGAGCCCTGGCATGATCACGTCGGTCAGCAGGAGATCAATGCCCCGCACCTCTTTTCTCGCTACTAGCAGTGCGTCGGCTCCATTCGAGGCGGAGAGCACGCGATAGCCGTATTGCTCCAGAAGCGTAATGGAAAGTTTTCGTAGCGCGTCGGCGTCTTCCACGACCAGCACGGTTTCCGTTCCGCGAAAAGACTCAGCAACGGGCGCCACGGCTTCCAGCACATGAACGGGCTCTTCTATCAACGGCAGATAAACTTTGAAGGAGCTGCCGCGGCCAATTTCGCTATCCACGGAGACGTAACCGCCGCTCTGCTTCACCACGCCGTAAACCGTCGCCAGACCTAGACCCGTTCCCTTGCCAAGTTCCTTGGTGGTGAAAAATGGCTCGAAGATATGGATTAGAGTTTCAGGGCTCATACCCATTCCAGAGTCGCTGACGGAGAACATCACGTAATTCCCCGCTTTCGAACCGGGGTGCTGGTGCGTGTAAGCCTGATCGAAGGTAGCTGTGGCGGTCTCGAGGGCCATTTTTCCGCCTTCGGGCATGGCGTCGCGCGCGTTGACCGCCAGGTTCATCACCACTTGTTCGATCTGACCGTGATCCGCTTTCACGCTTCCGATCCCGGCATCCAGTTTCATGATCAGTTCGATGTCCTCGCCGATCAGGCGGTGGATCATCTTTCCCATGTCGGAAATGAGCGCATTGAGGTTGAGTACCGCAGGAGCCAGCACCTGTTGGCGGCTGAACGCCAGGAGCTGGCGAGTGAGCGACGCTGCACGCTGGCCCGCTTTTTCGATCTCTTCGGCGTATTCGAAGAGATCCTCTCCCGCTTTCAGTCTGCGTTTCAAAACCTGGGCGTAGCCGATGATCACGCCCAGCAGATTATTGAAATCGTGCGCGATTCCTCCGGAAAGTCTTCCCACCGCTTCCATTTTCACCGCCATGTGCAGCTGCTGCTCCAGCACGCGCTTCTCGGTCACGTCTTCCACGAAGACTTCGAAGCAGGGTTCTCCGTTACACTCTCCCGGCTCGCCCTCAATCAGCCGGCCGCTGCAGCGTGCCCGGAGCGGGCTGCCGTCTTTCCGTTTCCATTCCACTTCCACGTCGAAGCCTTTTGCACCGGCGAACTGTTCGTCGGCCCGGCGATGTTCCTGTGGATCCCGATAAATGTCCGTCGCCAGGTTTGCGCGGATCAGCCTCTCCTGCGTTTCGTAACCGAGCATTTTCTGGAGCGCCGGGTTAACCCTGAGAAATTTTCCAGCAGCATTTGCGCGATAAATGCCGTATGGTGCGTTTTCGATGACCGACCTGAAACTGGCCTCGGAAAGACGCAGCGCTTCCGACGCGCGTTTGCGATCGGAGATGTCGCGATTCACGATAATGAGTTTGTCGGGCTGGCTTTCGGCATTCTTGACCACGCTGGAGGTCGATTCCAACGCCCGCCACGATCCGTCCTTGTGCCGGATGCGGTATTCCAGCGGCCGGCCAATTCCCGTTTTGCGCGCCTCTTCGGCTGCTCTCTTCACGTGATCGCGGTCGTCCGGATGGATCTGCTCGATGCCCGAAGAGCTCTTCAGTTCTTCGGGGGTGTAGCCGAGAATTTTTTGATAAGCCATGCTGTTGTAGATTCGCCGGCCTTCCATATCCACGATGGCGATCATGTCTGCGGCATTTTCATTAATCAGGCGGAAAAGCTCCTCGCGCTGAAGAAGTTCGCGTCGTATGCGGTGGACTTGCAGTTGCTGATAGATGGTGTAGACATCGAAGAGGAGCACCAGCCCCACTAGTCCGCGCACTGCCTGGCGAAGAATAAAAAAAGAAAAGAGGCTTCCGCGAGGTGCCGCGCTGGGAGGACGAAAGAACTCAGCCCCAGCGTGACGAGGAGCGTGACGGTAAATGCCATTCCCCACAGCCACCACTCACGCCTCTCCATCCGCCGAAAATTCGCCGGCAGGCTGTCGCCTTCGACGTCTATTTGTGTCTGGCGTTTGAGCAGCTTTGTCGGCTTCACGAGGCTCCCATCAAAACCACGAGTGCGTACCTCCCGGGCTGGAAACCACTCCGGCGGAATCGTGCTGCCGGGGCGCACGCGTATCCAGTTACTGGCTGCACGCCGCCTACCATTAGCGAGCGGAGATTCGGTTCACCCTAAGTCACTGAAAGCGCATTTCAGCCCGAAGGAGATTGGCCACTAGCACAGGCTCAAGGTAAGCGTTCTCGATCGACTGTGTGTCAGTTCGAATCGCAAGTCCCGGTTCGATACAGTGCCCAATCTGAAAGCTTCTTCCGGCTCGTTCGATTAGCGGAAGAGTCCTGCTGTTCCCCGCTCCCTGAATCGCCGGGAATGGCCCCTGCAGCATCACCGGCGGGGTACGGAATTGGACGGCGCGGGCGCTTCTCGCGAAAGGAGCGGGGCCCTGCGCAGCCCGGCTTCGACCGCGTCCAGAAAATCGCAGAAGGCCTCCGGCTCTCGAGGTTTCCAAAGACCCACGCTGATCCGCAGCTGCAGCGGAGCGCCGCTAAGATTGCCGCCGTTGAGCGCGGCGATCGGTCTATCGAGTCGTTGGCGAAGCGCTGTCCCGCTCGGCTCGGCGGTGTCCACCGCGAGAGCCGCGAATTGCGACTCTCCGATATGCGCGATAAAGTCCGTGCGGCGAAAATTTTCCTTGAGCAGTGCGGCCGCGGCACGCAAGGCATTCGCGACCGCGCTGCTTCCCTGTTCCGCGCGCAGCGATTCCAGGTTCTCGATTCGAACGCACAGCAGAATCAGGGTGCTGCGCTTGCGGTTTGCTATCTCCATCGCATGCGCGCCCAAGGTGAGGAAACCGTCACGCGTGTGAAGCCCGGTCACGGGATCCCGCAGGAGATCCGTTAATCCTTCGAGCGTGTTGTGTTCCAGTGCCGCGCGCAGAACGCGATCCATGGTGCGCGGATCCATGAATCCCTTGAGGAGATAATCCAGCGCGCCTTCCTTGAGGCTTTGCGCGGCATAATCTTTCTCGGCCGCCTCGGCAAAAACGATCAGCGGCACATTGGGCGCGGCGCGGTGCACGCGTCGCACGACTTCGAGCGGTTCCGGGAGCGCAAGCGCGAGATCGAGAAAGATGACTTCGGGGTTTACGGCCTGAATAGTGGGGATGAGAGCGGAGACGGAGGAGACCAGCGTCAAATCCAAACGGTTTTGGTCCGCGGGGAAAAGTACCCGCAAGGAGGTGGCCGCTTCTCCGGAGAAATCTTCCGCGAGCACTATCCGCAAATTCTCATTTTTCATTTGTGTAGCCTTCTTTTAGTGGAGAACTGCAAAAAGAATAAGTTCCTGAAATTCGAAGGCGCGTGGGAGACCGATTTGGCGGCGGTCCAACTTTTTAGAATCTGCATGGCAGAACGACTCGCAGGACGAGACCGGAGAGGGCAGTCCTCTAGAAAATCAAGAGCATGGAAGGGGGTTTCATAGTTGTCGCGCAGTTTCAGCAGGAGTCAAGGAAAGTTCGGCGCAGTTTCCATAGCTGCGAGAAGCAAATCAGGCGCGAAAGAGCTCGTTGACCTTTTCCGCGAGGACAAAGTCGTAATCGCTGATGCCCTTCACGCTGTGAGTAGTCAAATCAATGACCACTTTGTTCCACACGTTGAACCACTCGGGATGGTGGTTCATGGCTTCGGCGACAAGCGCGACGCGCGTCATGTTGCCGAAGGCGGTGACGAAATCCTTGCACGTAAATTCCTTGTGCAGCTTGCCGTTGACGATGCTCCACCCGGCGGCTTTGGGGAGCAGCACGGCGATTTCCGCATCCGAAAGTTTTTTTGCTGGCATGAGGTAATCCTCCGGGAACGCCTGGAAGTTGGTCCGAGCCATTATGCGTGGCAATTCGGGCGCCAGCAACACCGGCCGTGCTCCGGCGCAGGTTTGCAACAGATGGGAATTGCAGGGTTGCCTCGACCGCGGACGTCGAAGCAAGTTTCGACGGGGGGGGAAGCGGGAGCAAGCTCCCGCACTCCAAAGCGCGGTTCGTCGTTGAATGCGCGCGGGAATTCCATTATCGTAGGGGTTTCTCTTTAAGCGAAAATGCGCGCTGTGGGCGCACGCCGATGGAAAAACGGAGAACGACGTGAAGAAAAAGATTCGCGCCATCCAGTATGGTGTCGGGCCGATCGGCGCATCGATTGCTCGGTTGATGCGGGAAAAACAGGCAATCGAAATAATCGGGGCGATCGATACGGATCCGTCGAAAGTAGGGCGCGATCTTGGCGAGGTGGTGGGTGCGAAGGACGCCCCGTGGGGCGTAATTGTTTCCGCGGAAGCCAAGGAAGTGCTGGAACAGGCGGCGGATGTGGTGATCCATTCGACGTCGTCGTCCCTTGAGAAAGTAATGGACCAGTTGCTGCTGTGCCTGGAAGCGGAGTCGTGCATCGTTTCGACGTGCGAGGAATTATCGTATCCGTTCCGGACGCATCCGGGGCTGGCGACGAAACTGGATACGGCGGCGAAGGAGTGGGGCGTGGCGCTGGTGGGGACGGGAGTGAATCCCGGATTCGTGATGGACAAGCTGGTGGTGACGCTGGCGGCGGTTTCGCAGCGAATCGAGCACGCGAAAGCGCTGCGCATCGTGGATGCTTCGACACGGCGGCTGCCGTTGCAGAAGAAAATCGGTGCGGGAATGAGCGTTGAAGAATTTCGCGCGAAAGTTGCGGAAGGCGTGATCAAGCACGTGGGATTGCCGGAGTCAGTGGCGATGGTGGCGGACAGCTTGAATTTGCCGGTGGAACAAATCACGGAAACGATCGAACCGAAAATGGCAAGCGAGCGCGTGCAGACGGAATTTCTGGCCGTCGAGCCGGGACAAGCGGCGGGCGTGCACCAGATTGCGCGTGGGCTATCGAAAGACGGAAAAGAGCTCGTGTACCTTGAGTTGCAGATGTATGTTGGCGCGAAAGACCCGGCGGATACGATTTCGCTGACGGGACATCCGAACATCAGCCTGGTCATTCCGGGCGGGTCGCACGGTGATATCGCGACGGCATCGGTGGTGGTGAATTCCATTCCGGCCATTCTCGATGCTCCGGCCGGGTTGCGAACTTCGCGCGATTTGCCGCTGGGATTCTTTTCGCCGAATGCGAGACCGTAAGAAGCAATGAAGCAACGAGGTAAGGACAAGCTCGGCCTGCAGGGCCTCCGGGTAGAAGGAGTCGGAACGCAGGAAGCGCGAAAACCCAACCTCCACGTTCGCCCCCAATTCCACGGCAATCCTCGCTTCAGTTGTGTTTTACAAATTCTCCTTTGTGGCCGCTGAGGGAATTGTAGAGCGTTTCGATGAAAACGTCGGCGTTGATGAATGCTTTCTCCGGGGCCCACTTTTCGCGCCAGGGCTCGAGAATTTTTTCCTGCTTCATTTGATCCAGCGTTTTGTGGTCGTTGATAGCCTTCTGGACGACGGCGGAAGTTTCTTTCAGCATTTTTGTGAACGCGCGAACGTCATCGAGGTTCGAGAGAGCGCCGTGGCCGGGAATGACTTTCACATCTGCCGGGAGCTGGGCGGTGGCTTTTTCCATGGCGTCGATCATGCCCTGGACGCTGCCGCCGCTGGCCACGTCAATGAACGGGAAACCGTAACGCACGAAGTCGTCACCCATGTGCACGACATTATTTTTCGGAAAGAAGATGATGGAGTCGCCGTCGGTGTGGCCGGATGGAAAATGCAGCGCGCGAATGTCTTCTCCATTCAGATGCACAGTGACGTCGTGCTCAAACGTGATGATGGGCAG
The DNA here is from genome assembly GCA_013289585.1 of Acidobacteriota bacterium. Lineage (GTDB taxonomy): Bacteria > Acidobacteriota > Terriglobia > Acidiferrales > UBA7541 > Acidiferrum. The sequence goes on from JABCZR010000001.1 coordinate 106,399, forward strand.
TGCCGCTTTCTCGGCGGGCTTCACGTCCATCTTGATCGAGCCCCCATTGCCCGCTGTACCGCCGGTTTCGAGGCGCTTGCGGACGTTATCCTGGGCGATGAGTGTAGAGCCCGCGTTGTTGAATGGCACGTTTCCGCCAGTATGGTCGCCGTGATAATGAGTGTTGATGACGAAGCGCACGGGCTTGTCCGTAATTTTTAGTTCTTTCAGGGCGGTCTGGATTTTTTCCGCAAGCGGTGCGAACTGATCGTCCACGATGACGATGCCGTCTTCCCCGACGGATGCCGCGATGTTGCCGCCCTGGCCTTCGAGCATGTAGATGTTGCCGGAAACCTTGGTGACCTTGATTTGAACTTTGGACCAGTCCGTCTCCTGCTGCGCCACGGCAGCCAGGCCAAAAACGAGCGACGCACTGACCAGTGCAAAAACCATCCAGATCCGTATGCCCTTGCTCATCTCGCTCCTCCTCAGGAAACCGCCGGGGATTCTATATCGCCCGCTCAAGTCATTCGCATTTGCTTCAAAGATAGTAGTCGGTCACTGGTTTTTCGACCAGGGGGGAGCGACGCCGGTCATGCGGGCGTAGGCGATGAGCTGGCCCATGTGCTCGTTGGCGTGAACGAGGATGCGCAGATACATGCCGTCGACGGTGGCGTCGCGGTCGTAAATATGGACTTTGCGTTGAAGATCTTTTGGCGTGACCGCCAGGTGGGCGGACTTCACGGCGTCGAGGGAACGGGTGAGCCAGCTGACGACTTCGGCTTTCGAGGTGACTGATTTCTCCAGCCCCTCTTTCATGTCGGCGGGCATTTTGGGGCCGGTGACACTGAGCAGATAGAAATTCGCGAGAGCGATGTGCATGAAGACTTCGCTGGTGGAGCGCACTCCTGGCGCGGGACGCCAGGCGAATTTTTCTTCCGGGGTGGCCTCGGCCAACGCGAGCAATTGGCTGGACATGTGACGCCACTCACGGTCGTATCCCTGCCAGATGCCTTCGGGCGCCGTTTGCGCGAGCAAGGGTCGCGCGCTGAACAATAAAAGGAATGCGAAAAGCGCTTTTCTCATAGGTTGTTTCGTTTCCGGCCCGTCGCCGAAACCTGCAGAGCCACGGAAATAATTCTATACCCAGGTGACGATCGAAACGGAGGAAGAGTTGCGCCATTCGGAACGGACCGGGGCAATCGGTTTGATCAGGGCCAGTCAGGCAAGGAGCGGCGGGCGAGGAGGGCTTGGGCGGCCCATTGGCCGAGGTAGACGGAGAGGGCGACGCCGTGGCCGTTGAAGCCGGCGAGGAGCATTACGCCAGTACTGTGGGGATGGTGGCGGAAAATGGGGAGCATTTTTTCGGTGAGGAGGATGGGGCCACCCCAGCGGTGAGTGATGCGCACGGAGGCGAGAGAAGGGTGCAAATGGCGGACGCGGGATTCGAGCCAGCGGAGGCGGGCGGCGGATTCGCCTTTGCGGACATCGTAGCGGCGCAGATCAGAGGCGCGCTTTTTGGTCCAGTGGCCACCGAGAGGAAAGCGCGCAGGCGTGCCGAGGTAAGGAGGGACGAAGCCGGCGCCGAAAATGACGCCGTTATTTTCGAGCAGACGTCCCCACAAATAGGGAAAGTCAACGGTGTAGAACGGAAAGCGCGAAGAAAGGCCGACAGCTTTGCGCTGTGCGGCGGAGAGCGGAGCCGTGGCGAGGGCGAAGGTGAGTTTCGGCTCGGCGGCGGAGCGCACGCCGGACAAATCCAGAGAGAAGGCGTTGGTGGCGAGGAGGACTTGGCCGGCGCGGATTTCCTTGCGGTGGATGCGGCCGCGGAGTTTGTGGCGGACCTCCAGACGCACGGGATCTGAAAAGTTCAGGGCGTGAACTTCAGCGTGTTCGAGAATCTGGGCGCCGGCGTTTTCCGCGGCGCGGGCCAGACCAGCGAGAACTCTGCCGGGGTCAACCGTGCCGCCAGGCACGCGGCGGACGGCTTTCAGGTTGCCGGAATCGTTCCATGAGATTGGCGAATTTTTCATCGCCGAAGCGGAGCGGCTGAGCTCCCAGACGCCAGGCAAGGTCAAGCGCGAGTCAATCTGGAGCGCGCGGAGAATTTTTTTGTAGCCAGCGAGTACGTCCCCGAGGCCGGGGAGATTGCCGGCGGCGGTCTCCGCGAGAGCCATACCGCCGGTGCGGCCGCTGGCGCCGTCACCAAGAGAGGCAGACTCAAGCACGAGGACCGACTTTGAAGGAGCATACCTGCGCAGCCAGGCAGCAGCGGAAAGGCCGCTGAAGCCGCCGCCAACGACGGCGAAATCCACGTGATCCGGGATGGCCAGCGGGGCCGGGCGGAAATTAACGGTCCATGGCGGGCGGCCCCAGGGATTCGTTTTGCGGCGCATGGTGTTTCTTTGATGCAGCGGCAAGAGTCAGGGGCGCGTGCCGGTGCCGATGACGATTTCGAGGGGTATGTTCAGTTCCTTGCTGCTCCAGAACTTATTCAATGCGGCGAGGCTTTCGGCTTTGGCTTCGGTTTTCTTTTCGGGGGTGAGTTGCTCGAGGAGCGGACGGAACGGAGCAGCGACTTCCGTGAACTGCTCCCAGTATTCTTCGACGGAGGTGGACCAGCGGCCGGCGATGATGCGGTCTTCTTCATGCACGTTGGAGAAGCCAGCAGTTTCCAGAGAGCGGCGAAGGCGGCCGCGTTCGCCAAACATGAAGAGGCTCGGCGCATCAGGATCGGGCGGAGGTGGGGGCGCGGGCAAATGTTTCAGTAGGATGCCTGCCGTAGTGGTGAAGAAGGGTTGCGCGAGCTTGCCCCAGGCAACGAAAGCGGCGCGGCCGCCGGGCTTGAGGACGCGGAGGCATTCGTGGAGCGCTTTGGGGAGGTCAGGAAAAAACATGATGCCAAACCGGCAGCTGATGACGTCGTAGCAGGCGTCAGCGAAAGGGAGGGATTCGGCGTTGGCCTGGCGGAATTCGATGTTGGTGAGACCTTTTTTGCGGGCGAGCTCTTCGGCGAGAGACATCATGCCCGGACCGAGATCGGTGGCGGTGACGCGTCCCGAGGGAGCAACTTCTTGCGCGATGGAGAGGGCGGGATCGCCGACGCCGCAAGCGAGGTCGAGAACGCGCATGCCCGGGCTGAGATGCGCGGCTTCGAGAATGGCTTCGGTGGCGCCACGCGTAAACGCGGCGATCTGAGCGTGCCATTTGCGCCAGGCGGCGACGGTTTTTTCGTCCGTCCATTCCTGGCGAAGACGCTCGCGGAATTCTTGGATCTTGGATGGATCAGGCGCGCTCATGAGTGATCTCCACGAAGAAGAAGTTTAGCAAGATGTTTGGATGGGTGCGGGAGCAAAGCGAACGGAGACGGAATCCACCGGCGCGAGGTTGAAGACGATTTCTTCGCCAGGCTTTACCCAGATGGGCGGGATGAGGGAACCAGCGATGATGATTTGACCAGCTTGGAGCGTTTCGCCGAAGGCGGCGAGCAGGTTGGCGATGTGACGCAGGATATCGATGAGATCGCCCGTCAAATACTGCAGGGACAGGGGATCGGAAATGCTGGCAATTTCGGCAGCGTTGCGGAGCACGCTAGCGGCGAGGCCGTCGAGAATGCCGCCGGCTCGCGTGGGATCGCTGCGGCCCAGGATGACATGGCGCTGATAGATGTCGCGGGCGAGCGTTCCTTCGACATCGTCGGAAGGGTGATCGACATCGGCAACTTCGATGGCGGGGCCGAGGCCGGTGATTGCGGCTTTTGTGGTTTCGCGGTCAGCGCCCGCGGGCACATCTCTGCCGAGATGCACGGTGATTTCGGGCTCTGCCGCGGGCTTCTCCCAATCCAAGAGGGAAAGCGTTGCGCCAGAAGGAACAATTGCGCTTTTCATGAGGAAACCGACGAGGGGCGCACTGATGCGAAGCCGCTCCAGAGCGGCTGGGCCGCCGAAGGCAAGTTTCCAACCTAGAGGTTTGTGGCCCGAGTTAAGGAGCTCGCGACGACGGCGAAGCTGTTCAACCATTCCGCGGGAGATGCGCGGATCGTCCCAAGCTGCGGTCATGGTAATAGCGGCCATGAAAGAGTCAGTAGCCTTCGGGCGGAATCTCATAGCCGGCGGCTTCGAGCGAGCCGGCGCCGCTCCAACCCCAAACGAGCACGACGTCTTCGGTGCCGGTGTTGTCGAAACCGTGCCAGTGGTTGCGCGGCGTGAAAATCACGTCACCCTGGCTGGACGGCTCGCGGCCCGTGTCCGTGTAGATCAGCCCATTTCCTTTGATCACGACGAAAAATTCATCGACATTGGGATGACGATGCTTGTCGTGGCGGGCACCGGGTGGAAGAACGGTCCAACCCACGAGAAGTTTGTCCGAGCCGGCGGTTTTTTGGTCGATGAGGAACTGGACCTGCATGTTGATCCAGCCTTCGTCACGCGAGAGGCCGTCGACTTTAGGGACATCGTGGAGATTGGTGCGGTAAGGCTTCATTTCGACATTCCTCCCAGACGGCGGTAGACCTCATAGACAGTGACAAAATCGTGATGCGCGAGGCCAAGGCCGCGGCATGCGTTCAACATTTCATTGGCGGCAGCGCCGAGCGGAACCGGGACGCCCATTTTTCGGCCGAGATCGAGCGCGAGCAGCATATCTTTTTGCTGGAGATTCACGTTGCCATAGGTGGCGTCGGAAATGTGCCCGTCCAGAATGAGCGGAGCGCGATAGTTCAGCACCGGGGAAGCAACGACGCTCTTGAGAAAGGCGTCGACAGCAACCTCGCGGGGGACGCCTCCTTTTTCCGCGAGCGCGATGCCTTCGCAGAAACCGATGACCTCGATGACGAGCGTCATGTTGAGCGCGACTTTGAGCTGCACGGCCAAGCCTTGTGCGCCGATGTAGGTAACTTTCGGGCCGATGGCGAGGAGGACGGGCAGGACGCGATCGAATGCAGCTTTGTCGCCCGCGACCATGAGCGAGGCGTTGCCTTTCGCAAGCGTGAGAGTGGTACCGGAAATGGGTGCATCCATCATGATGAGGCCAACTTTTGTGAATTCGGCGGCAACAGAACGGCTGACGTCAGGGTCAATGGTGCTCATGTCCAGATAAATGGCATTTTTGCGCAAGCCGGCGATAATGCCGTTTTCACCGAGAGCGAGGGCGCGGACTGCTTCGGAGTCCGTGACGATCGAGAAAACGATCTCGGATTCTGACGCCACTTCGCGGGGACTTCCAGCCCAGAGCATTCCGAGCTTGAACATGGGCGCAGCTTTTTCCTTGGTGCGATTCCAGCCGGTGACGGCGTGACCGGCGGCGAGCAAACGCGGAATAATCGCCTGGCCCATGTCGCCAAGACCGAGGAAACCGATTTTCAAGAAACACCTCCTTCTCGATTTGAAGAAAAGCCCGCCAAGTTTAAAGATGCCAAGACGTCATGCTTTCCAGAATTTCATGACGGCGGAATAGTCGAGGTCTTCCTGGGCAGCGCCTTTGACGGCGCTGTAGGTTTCGCGTGCGGCAGCGGTGGCGGGAAGAGGAACGCCAAGCTGATTAGCGAGGTCGAGCGCGAGGCCGAGATCCTTGTGCATGAGACGCAGCGGGAAACTCGGGACGTATTCGCCTTTGAGCAGATTGGGAGCTTTGATATCGAGAACGCCGGAACGAGCCATGCTGGATTGCAGGACCTCCACCAGTTTTTCTCCTTGAAGACCGGCGCGAGTGACCAGAGCGAGAGCTTCGGCGAGCGCGTCGATCTGGAGTGCAAGAATCAGATTCATCGCGAGCTTGACGGTTTGACCGGCGCCGTGCGGGCCGAGGTGAAACCATTTTTTGCCCATCACACCGAGGATGGGCTCCGCTTCTTTCAACGTGGCGGCGTCACCGCCAATCATAAAAAGTAATTCTCCTTTTTTCGCGCCCCAGTCGCCCCCGGTTACGGGAGCATCCAGGAAGCGCGCGCCGCGTTCGGCGCAGGCTGCCGCGATTTTGCGGGCGAGCGCAGGAGAAATTGTGCTGGAGTCCATGTAGATGCAGTCGCGCTGGAGGGATTGCATGGCGCCGCCAGGGCCCCAGAGGACTTCTTCGAGGGCGGGGGGATCACTGACCATGGTGATGAGAAACTCGGAAGCGGCGGCGGCTTCCTGCGGAGATTTGGCGAGTTTGGCCCCCGCGGCGACCAGCTCGTCGGCACGCGAGGCGGTGCGATTCCAAACGGTGAGAGAGTGGCCAGCTTTCAGTAGATTCATGCCCATGGGGCGGCCCATGAGGCCAAGACCGATGAGTCCAATTTTCTTGGGAGCTGCAGCGCGTTCCAAGGGGAGCCTCCTCGACGACGGCGAATGCTTAGCACGCCAGATTTTGCTGAAGCAGAGGAGAAGATTGTAGCCGAATTGCCGGACGGAAGCAGCGAAGCGGACCAACGGGGGGATGGTGAAGAATCGGCAATCGCCGATTCCATTCCAGGCGAAAGAAGCGAGGAAGGCGAGAGGCGTCAGCCGTACCCGCCGGTGACGCGGCGCTCATAGGCAAGTGTTTCTAGAACTTTTTCGATGGAGAGCGTGTTTTCCGGAGGGAGCGTGAGCTTGGACTTGAGGCGTCGGAAGATTTGGTCAGCCATGCGGAAGCGCACATCGGGAGCGAGGTCCAGGCGGCGTGTGAGGAACGAATCGATAAGCGCGCATTCGTCCGGGGAGAGGCGATCAGCGCCTAGAGAAGGCTGAGCGGGACCGGCGGGCGCCTGCGCCGTCTGCCAGGCGGGCTTGAGGTCGGCGAAAGAGGACTCGCGAACGACGAGCGATCCGGCAATCAAGTCACCGAGGCGCTTGTTTTCCCTGGTGAGAAGGGCAGAGACAATGCCCACAGCATAAAAGGCGGGGAGCCAATCAACGATGCGCATGAGATTGCGGGCGATGGATTCCGCGGGAGTAAGCGGGCGGCCGGAATCCTTGATGACCCGAATGCCGGCTTTGCGCTTGCCGGGAGTCTGGCCGTTCCAGATGATTTTGAGCAAAAAGATAGACGACCCAGTAGATCAAAAGGACGAGGATCGCACCGCCAAAACCGAGTGTGAACAATCCGCTCGGCGCACGCGCTTGCAATTGTTGAGTGGGAACAGGCACTGGCGCAACCGGGAACTTGGTCATCATGGTTGTCGCCAGGTTGTAGGCGAGAACCAACAGATTCGGGATGGCGGTAATGCCCAGGAAGAGCATGAAGTGCCGCCGATACAGCGAGAAGGTTCGGTCGAGAATCTCGCCGAGTGACAAGGGCCGTAGATCCAACTGGGCCATGAGCCTCCTGCTGAGAGGATAGGGATGTTGCGCGGGTGCACTTTACCAAAGATTAAGTGAAAAGGGGAAGAACATCGCAAGCTCGCAGACCCAAGGTTAGGCAGTCTTAGGACGATGAGGTAGCGGGAGGATGCCTGGTGCGCCACCGGCGGAGGCGGTGGCCGCGGCGCTGCGCGGCTCGTTTTCGCATTTGGAGGCGAGGGAAGGCTCGAGCGCCGGTTTTGAACTTACCGGAGCGGACCCGGCATTTACCGAGGATCCAGAATCGGGCTTTTCCTCGATGCGCACGAGGTATTGGTAAGGGATTTCCCAGCGGAAGTGCTTGTGCTGGCCGCGCTGTTCGAAATTCTGTTCGAGGAAGATGGAGCGGCCGGAGTCGGCAACGAGGATGCCCGAAGCGGGCAAGAGGATGTCGCCGGCGCGATATTGCACCTCAACCCTGCGGCCGAGGAAAGGGGAGTAGCGGGCCATGCTGTACCAAGTGTCGGAGGGCGGTAGTAACAGGGTCAATAGTACGGAAGGACTCCCCCGTGAAAAGGTGTGGAAAAGTAGAAATGGAGATCGAGACGCGCAGGGGGCGCTTTGCCGACCCGGCGGTGCTGTGCATGCGAAAAAGCCTAGTAGAGCTTAGGTGCGCTGGGCGCATTTGCGGAGGTAGTTTTTCGCGGAGAATTTACGGGCAATGTTTTCGGAGCTCATGCAGCGGATGAGGCCGAAGATGGGGCGCGCGGGACCCCAAGGGTGGTTGTAGCAGCACAGCGAATCCTTGACATTTTCTGGGGTAGGGCTATTGTCTGCGTTCCGGGACTTGGATGCTCATCGGGGGCAACGAATGATTCGCAAAGTGAGTGGGGTAGTTTTGGTATGTCTTGCCATATTGGCGCCGGCGTATGGCCAGGCGCAGAAAGCAGCGAGCAAGACGATCGTGGTGAAGGCTGCGCGAATGTTTGACGGGAAGAGCAACGCGCTGGTGAAACCGGGAGCGGTTGTGGTGACCGACGGAAAAATCGTCGCGGCCGGCACAAGCGTGCCGATACCCGCGGGAGCTGAAGTGATCGATCTGGGAGACGCGACACTGCTGCCGGGTTTCATTGACGCGCACACGCATCTGACCAGCATGTACAACGAAGATTGGAAGCAAGCGGCGGTGGACGGCTTGCGGAAACCGATCGCGGAAGAGGCGCTGGATTCCATCGCGAACGCGAAGGTGACCCTGATGGCGGGATTTACGACCGTGCGGGACGTCGGTTCGCACGACCAACTGGACGTCGGCTTCCGAAACGCCATCAACGACCGGAAGGTGCAGGGACCGCGAATGCTGGTGTCGGTTCACGCGATTGGTGCGACGGGCGGCCACTGCGACCACACGGACGGCTATCGCCAGGGACTTTTCCCCGAGACCACTCCCGAGAATGGGGTGATTAACGGGCCGGAGCAGGCGCGGTTCGCGGTGCGTCTGGACCACAAATACGGAGCAGACATTATCAAAGTCTGCGCGACGGGCGGAGTGCTTTCGCTCACAGATGACGTGGACACACCACAACTGACGCAGGAAGAGCTGAACGCCATCGTGGACGAGGCGCACGCCCTGAGGCGGAAGACGGCAGCGCACGCGCACGGTGCGGAAGGTGCAAAGCGGGCGATCCGGGCAGGAATTGATTCGATCGAACACGGGTCGTTTCTGGATGACGAAGCCTTGGAAATGATGAAGGCGCGCGGCACCTACCTGGTGCCGACATTGATCGCAGCAGAAAGCCTGAAAGAAAAAATAGACAAGGGGCTGTACCTGCCGCCGGCGATCGTGGCGAAGACGAGAGCGGCGCTGGCCGCGCGCACGAATATGTTTCACAACGCAGTGGCCAAAGGCGTGAAGATCGGGTTTGGCACGGACGCGGGCGTCTATGCTCACGGAAGGAATGCGGAGGAGTTTCACCTCATGGTGGACCTGGGAGGGATGAAACCGATGGACGCGCTGCGGTCATCGGCTTTGGCGGACGCCGAGCTGCTGGGAATGGCGGACAAGATCGGGACACTCGAGCCGGGAAAGCTGGCGGATGTGATTGCAGTACCGGGCGACCCGGTGGAGAATATCCGCCAAACGGAACACGTTTTCTTTGTGATGAAGGAAGGCGTGATTTACAAGAATGAGCCCGTTTCGGCTGTCAAATAGGAAGGAATAAAAGCGACCATCCCGGGGTAAATTGAAGTAACACGCAGAAGGAGTTGAGAAGGATTTCTTTCCGTGGCAGACCTGAATGACACCGTGGCAGGTGGGCTGGCAGCGTACTACGAATACGTGGCCATGGATTTGCATAAATGGGTGGACCCCCTTTCGAATGAACAGTTCTGGCGGAATCCGTTCCCGTACGGAAATAGCGTGGGGCACCTGGTGCTGCATCTGACAGGAAATTTGAGCTATTACATCGGAGCGCGAGTGGCAGAGAACGGATACGTGCGGGACCGTAACCGCGAGTTCACGGACAAGCAGCCTCCTTCCAAGGAGGAAGCGCTGCGGGCGTTTGACCGGACGATGGCGATGGTAGTGGCAACGATTCGAAAGCAGGCTGCTGGGGACTGGGGAAAAGAATACACAGCGGAGCTCGAACCGGAACCGGCGGACCGATTTCAGATTTTCGTGCGTTGTGCGGGACATGCATATCATCACGTCGGGCAAATTGTGTACCTGAGCCGAGAGTTGGCGAGAACTTAAGGCCGGGAGATTGCGCCGGCACGGTGCAGAGTGGGCATCGCGCGGGCGAGAACTGAAGCGCGAGTGGTCGAACAGAAACGACTCACAAGGGGCAAGGCTGCCCTGTTGGTGATTCTTTCCGCCGTGGGGGCGGTCGTGTCAGCAACGAAGCTGCACGGCTGGCACGTTTATCTGGGGTTTGCCCTCGTGGCGATTGGTCTTTTCGTTGCCTTCATCCGCTGGAACCGCAAGTACTGAGTAAAGCTCTCTCCCAAGGATTGGGTTGCACAGGAAATGCTGAGGGTCTCTTTGGCAGCTGGCGCGGAAAGCCAGAATAAACCAAGGCACTGCAGCCGATGACGTCCCATAAAGAGCGGATAAAAGAAATCAACAGCAGCGGTAAATTCGCAGAGCGGGAAGCGGCTGGAGATCGGGTTCGACCCAGGCTTCGCGCGCGCTGGCAGACTGCAGTAGTTCATTCGAATAGTATTTCGCCAGCAGATTTTTATCGCTCAAATCGGGTTGAGCGGCCATGAACTGGTCGAAGGTTTTGCCCTCCGGCGTCTCCACCAGAGCGACGGCGACCAGACGCATCCAAGCCAATGTAAGTGTGTGGTGATATTTCTGGGTTGCGCCATGGTGATTGGCGAACCGGCGGATACCGCCGGCCAGGCGCTCCGCGGCGCGAGAGGCGTCTGAGGATTGCAGGTAGAGCCAGGCGACGCGGAGATGCTCGCGATGATGAAAGAGCTCGGCGGGAAAAGACAAGTCTTCGAACGCGCGGAGAAAATCCTCGTCGCTCCACACCGATGTGCGAGAAGTGGAATCAAGATCCGACATAAGAATTTGGAAAAATGAAAAACTCGTGCTCAGAGGATTGTACTACGTCTCCAGCTTGAAGCGGGAAGCGGCGAGGCGGTAGAGACGGCGCCAGACCAGGCGATTGATGAGCACAACGACCGTGGCCATGATCAGCGTGGAAGCCAGAAGCACATCGAAACGGCCGGAATCGCTGGCGCTGCTGATCGTGCTGCCTAAACCGGGGGCCGAGACGATGCGGCCCTGGAAATGAAAATATTCCGCGACGATGCTGGCGTTCCATGCGCCACCCGAGGCCGTGACCATGCCGGTGACCAGATACGGAAAGATGGCGGGCAGGATCAGATGGCGCCAGCGATCCCAGGAACTGAAGTGAAAAACGTGAGCGACTTCTTTCAGGTCGGTGGGAATAGCCATGGCGCCGGCGATGACGTTGAAAAGGATGTACCACTGCGTGCCGAGGAGCATGAGGAGCAGGGCGGCGATCTCGAGTCCGCCGCGAAGGCGAAGAAGGAATAGGAGAATAATCGGAAAGAGCGCGGTGGCGGGAATCGAAGCGGCGATTTGCACCAGCGGCTGTGCGATGCGGGCGAATCGGGGATTCGAACCGATGGCGACACCGGCGGGAACGGTCCACAGCGCACCCAAGATGAGCGCTGCATTGACTCGCAGAAAAGTAAGCGCGGCACTTTCCAGCAGCTCGCGGTAATCCTCGCCGTGGAGGCCGGACAATTCCCGGACCGCGTGGTAAACGGTGAATCCGAGTCCGACGAGGACGCCGACGCCAAGCAGGTAGCCGATCCAACGGCGCAGCTGGTGCTGCTTAGGAGCGGAGAACGTTTTCGCGGCGCGGCGGGCGCCGAGAGTAAAAGTCAGAGTGAGCCAGTTGAAAAAGGGCAGAAAGAGAAGGCGATAAAGACGAATGAGAATGGAAGCGCGACCGATGATATGGAGCAGACTGGTCTGCGCGGTGCCGGAGCTTTCAACTTGCTCGAATTTGAATTTATCCGCCCAGATGATGATGGGCCGCCAGACGAGTTGATCGAGCAGGACGATGACGGTGACCATCGCGGCAACGCCCCAGAGAATCGCGCGCGTGTCGCCATGGCTGGCCGCGGTTTGCAGGAAAGAGCCCAGGCCGGGGAGGCGGAAGTCGTGCGTGCCAAGCACGAACATTTCGCAAGCCATCAGGAAAAACCAGCCGCCGGCGACGGACATCATGGAATTCCAGACGAGACCGATGGTGGAAAAAGGAAGGTCGAGCTCGGCGAAGCGTTGCCAGCGGCTGAAGCGATAGATGATCGCGGCCTCATGCAGTTCGCGCGGAACGGATTTCAAAGAAGAATAGAAACTGAAAGCAATATTCCAGACCTGCCCGGTGAAGATGAGCAAGATGCAGCCGAGTTCTACGCCGAGTTCGCTGTGGGGAAAGATGGCGACCATAGCGAGCATCACGCCGGGAAGAAAACTCAGCACCGGGATGGACTGGAGAATGTCCAAGAGCGGAATCATGATGATTTCGGCGCGGCGCGAGCTTGCGGCAATGTAACCATAAGCGAGAGCGAACAGTAGGCTCAGTGTGTACGCCACGCCAATACGCACAAGTGAATACAGGGCGTAGAGCGGAAGATCACGCGGGTTCTGCGAAATCTGGGCTTCGGGATGTACAGGGCCCAGCCAGGTACGGCCTATGGCATACAGGCCAAAGATGGCGGCGAAGACACACAGAAAGAGACCGATGTCGATGAGAAAACCCCAAGCCCAGCGCGAGCCAGCGGGACGCACTGTGGGGGGAGGCAACGGCGTTGCTTCGGAAAACGAGGAAATGAGTGCGGGCACGGGAAGGTCAGGCCTCGGTGAGGGTCAGCTTGCCGGTGGCGGCATCGTAATCGAAAATCTCGGCATAGCGTCCCCATTGGATGGCGGTTTCGAGCTGGCGGCGGGCTTCGTCTTCGCTGAAATGCTCGTCAAGCAGGTCGCGGAAAAATTCATCGTTGAGAGTGCGATCGGATTTGGATTTGAGCGCTTGTTCCATCTGGCGGAGTAAGGGCACATTGGCGATGGCGGCTTTGCGGAAGATTGCTTTGCGGCCTTGGATGTCGGCTTGCGCGAAGATCTGGCCCTCCGGAGTGATGACGGCTTCACCTTCCTCGACGCGGAGCAAGCCGAGGAGAACGGCGGTGTCAACAGTGGGAAGGAGCGCGTCAACTTCCAAACTGAGTTCGTCGGCGAGACGATGGAGATCCGCGCGGCCGCCATGGTCGGCGAGAATCTCCAGGAGGCCGGCCATTCCGCCGGGGCGCGTGTGCGGCAGCATGATGACTTTCGGGCGGACGGCAACGCCGGCGCCGTAAGTGCGAGGCGGAGAGGTTTCGTCCTTGTGCTCGGGGCGCGTAAGAACGCGATAGATGGAATCGACAAGCTCGATGAACTTGGCGGCTTTGCGGTCGCGAGGATGCGGGAGATCAACAGTGAAGTCCGCGTGGATATGCGCGGGGTTGCGGCCGAGGACAATGATGCGGTCAGCGAGGACGACAGCTTCCTCGATGTTGTGTGTAACGATAAAGATGGCGCGCGTGGGAATCTTGTGACCGAGCCAGAGCTCAAGAAGTTCGCCGCGCAGCGTTTCCGCGGTTAGAACGTCGAGGGCAGAGAAAGGCTCGTCCATGAAGAGCACTTCGGGCTCAACGACCAAAGCGCGGGCGACTCCGACGCGCTGTTTCATGCCGCCGGAGAGTTCCTTGGGATAGGCGGTTTCGAATCCATCGAGTCCAACAGCGTCGATGATGCGGAGCGCGCGCTTGTGGCGCTCGATGGGAGGCATGCCGCGGGCTTCGAGTGGAGCTTCGACATTTTCCAGAACGGTGAGCCAGGGGAAGAGGGCGAAGCTTTGAAAGACAATCGAAACGTTCGGCGATTCTCCCTGCACGGGCTGGCCGTGCCAAAACACGGAGCCAGCGGAGGCCGGCGAGAGGCCCGTCAACATGCGGAGCAAGGTGGATTTGCCGCAACCAGAGGCACCGAGCAGGGCAATGATCTGGCCGGGATAGACGGCGAGATCGGTGGCGGCGATGACCTGGATGCGGCTGCCGTCGGGCTGCGGATAAAATTTTTCCAACTGGCGCGCTTCGATGATGGGAACGGGCTCGGTGTTTGCAGTGCTCATGAGCGCGTGTATTATCGCTCAACTGCGGGATACCCGCATACAAATGGATGAGCCGGGAAGCGCTGCTCTTTGACGGTTACAATTGCATGAACACTGCATGACATCCCCTGCGGAAAATCAAACTCGATTGAAGATCGCGGCGAACTCCCGCGAATGGCTATTGGCCCTGGGTGTTTCGCTGGGAACGGCGCTGCTGGTGATTGCGCCGTTTTTCTGGCTTGGAAATGCTTCCGGGCATGATTTCGGATTCCATGCGGCGTCGTGGCTGGATGCCGCCGGGCAGTGGAAAGAAGGGATTTTCTACCCGCGATGGACCGAGTGGGCCAACCATGGATTCGGCGAGCCGCGGTTCATTTTTTATCCGCCGCTTTCGTGGATGTTGGGAGCGGCCATCGGGCTGGTGGCTCCCTGGAATAGCGTGCCGATGCTTTTCATCGCGCTGGTGCAGACGATAGCGGGAATCTGCGCGTTTGCGCTGGTGCGGCGCTTCGCGTCGGGGAAAGCGGCGCTATTCGGCGCGGCTGCTTATGCGGCGAATCCGTATGCGCTGCTGATCATCTATATGCGCAGCGATTTTGCGGAATTGCTGGCCTGCGCATTGATGCCGGTGGTGTTGCTGGCGGCACTGAAGAACTGCGGGCTGGCGAGGGATCGCCGGCGTTTGCAAACACGGGCCATCGCGTTTTTCGCGGTGGTGTTCGCGGCGGTTTGGCTGTCGAATGCGCCTGCCGGGGTGATGGCAAGCTATACCGTCGCGCTTATTTTTGCCTGGGCGACGCTCAGGGAAAAATCGTTTTGGCCGCTCTGGCGAGGCGCAGCAGGAATTGCCGTCGGTTTCAGCCTGACGGGCTTCTATCTCCTGCCGGCCGCGTTTGAACAGCGCTGGGTGAACATCACGCAGGCACTCGCTTCCGGCTTGCAACCTGCCGACAATTTCCTTTACACGATGATCAACGATCCGGAACACAACTTGTTCAACTGGATCGCTTCGAGCGTGGCAATCGTGATCGTGCTGATGACAGGCATCGCGGCTATTGCCGCGCGTGGAAGGCCGAGTAAGGAAGAATCAAACGAGGAAGGAGAAAAACTCTGGCGAGTGTTGCTGCTCGTTGCAGCGGCGGCAACGATTCTGATGATTCGGCCTACTGGAGTTTTTTGGGAGCATCTTCCCAAGCTGCGGTTTGTGCAGTTTCCGTGGAGGTGGATGGCGATTCTTGCGGTGCCTTATGCCTGCTTTCTGGCAGGCGCCGTGATGCGAAGGCGAACGGGCTGGATCTGGGCGGTGATGGCGCTGTCCGCCACGGGCGGAACGGCGACGTTTCTAGTTCAGCACGCCTGGTGGGATTCCGAGGATATTCCGGCGTTGCGGGAAGCGATTGCCAAGGACCAGGGCTTTGAGGGAGTGGATGAGTACGATCCGTCCGGAGATGATCATTCCAGTCTTCCGGAAAAAGCGCCAAGAGTGGAAATTCTGCCGGCCCGGGAATCGGATGTCAGCACGCCGAACGCGCAAGTCCGCATCGTGCGATGGAGCGCGGAAGAAAGAGAGCTACAGGTTTCATCAGAGCAGCCGGTACGATTGTCGCTGCGGCTGCTCGATTATCCGGCGTGGCTCGTGGAAGTGAATGGCAAGGCCGTCACGCCGCAGCACGCGGAGAGTACTGACCAGATGGTTCTGGTTCTTCCGGCGGGGGCGCAGCGCATCACGGCACGATTTGTGCGCACGCCGGATCGGAAGCTGGGCATTGCCCTGTCCGTGTTGGGGGCGTTGACGCTGCTCGCGCTCTTCAACGCCGGCGGCCTGCGGCTCCTTTCGGCAAGCCCGTGAGTACGTGGCAAGAGTTCCCGCCATTGCCCGGCCGCCGGCCAACACTGTAAGGGATGTGCCCGGTCTGTACCCCGATGGGGAGGCGGCCCCCCTTTTTTTTGTAAGTGCGGAATCTAAAGGACTTAGCATTTCTGTAAGTCTTTTAGAATGAACACTTGCGAAGGTGTCTTGGAGGTGTTGATTCTAAAGAAGTTGGCGGGAATGAATTCGCCAGACAACCAAGGACCTGAGAACGTTGTCTTACAGAGCCTCGCTTGGAAGGGGCAGAATATCTCCCAGCCTTAATGTACTAAAGTCTTAACCGAGTCGTCAACAAACAATTCGGTAGTTCCCCGAATCCAGACCGAACTACGACTTTACGTTTAGAGTCTCCTGGTCAGCTCCGCTGGCGCTGCGGAACTAAGGAGCTGTGTACTCATAGCTTTAAGGGTGTCAGCGACAAGGGACGACACGCACGGATGGTCATCCGGATGTCGCGTGATGTCGCTTGCCAAGCCACCGGTCGAGGAGCATCATTCGGCCCAACGCTGAAACTACCCGGCAAGAGGTCAGGCACGACTCACGTCTTATCAGAGTGTGTTGCTTCTGGCGGCCGGCAGGACAGGCAAAAAGGAGGCAATCATGATCCAGCCAAGACGAAAGCGGGCCCTTATGGGGTTTGGCCTAGCCCTTTTCCTAGTGACCGTCGCTGCAGGGCAGGATGGCAAAAGCGTTGACCAGAGCAACCGAGCCATTGAGAGGAGCTCCAAAGTCTACATCGCGCCGATTGAAGGCGGCTTCGACACGTTTCTGGCGGCGGCGATCATCAAGAAGCAAGTTCCTGTGGTGGTGGTGACGGACCGGGCCAAGGCGGAGTATGAGATTTCCGGGATCGCCAATACGGAGAGGGCGGGTTGGGCGAAGATGCTGTTCATGGGAGTGGACAATTCAAATGATATGGCCAGCATCAAGGTGGTGTATCTGAAGGGCGATGAAGTGGTTTACGGCTATTCAGTGAAGAAAGGCAATTCCTATAGAGGAAAGCAGAGCGCGGCCGAAGCGTGCGCAAAGCATTTGAAAGAGAAAATCGAAGGGAAATAGTTTCCTGGTAGAGCTCATAGAGAGAGGTTGGAGGGCTGAAATGAGATACATGAAATTGATAGCAGTGCCGTTGCTGCTGGGGGTGACCGTTTATGGCAGGCCGACTCGCTCGCAAGAAAAGCAAAGCGAGCCCACTCAGCAGACGAAGATACCAGCCCACGCCAAGGTGTATATCGCTCCGATGGGCGGGTTTGAAACTCCCTTGAAAAAGGCCATTGCCGACAAGAAGGTGCCGATCGAGATCGTCGAACAGCGCGAACAGTCGGAATATGAAATCACCGGCACATCGGACAGCAAAAAGGCCAGTACCGCGAAAAAAGTGATCATGGGAAGCTGGCATTCCGACGAAGACGCAAGCATCAAAGTGGCCAGCTTGAAGAGCGGTGAAATCGTCTACGCCTACGCCGTGCACAAACAGGACTCGGCGCATGGACAAAAAAGCACAGCAGAGGCGTGCGCAAAACACTTGAAGGATGAAGCTGTAGCGGCAAAATAGGGCAAACGTCGGACCGCGACGTTCGATCAGCGGCGGTCGACGGTGGGGTGGCGGACGTCCTGGCCCTGGACTAGATAGATGACGTCTTCGGCGATATTGGTGGCGTGGTCGCCGATGCGTTCAAGATTCTTGGCGACGAGAATCAATTCGAACGCTGGAAAGACCACACTGGAATCACCCATCATGTAAGTGAGGAGTTCGCGGAAAATCTGGTCGCGGTAGTGGTCGACGCGATCGTCGGAAGCCAGGACTTTTTGCGCGAGGTCGACGTCGCGCCGGACGACAGCGTTGAGAGCGTCGCGCACCATTTCTTCGGTGAGCTCGCTCATGCGCGGCAGATCAACGTAAGGCTTTACGCGGGGGTGGCGCAGGATGCGCAGGGCGCCCTGGGCAATGTTCACGGCCTGATCGCCAATGCGCTCGAGATCGTTGTTGATGCGGGAAACGGCCAGCACGAAACGCAGATCGATGGCCATCAGCTGGTGCAAGGCGAGAAGTTGAACGACGCGGTCGTCGATTTCCAACTGCAGTTCGTTGATGGCATCTTCTTCCTCGAGGACGCGCTTGGCGAGCTGCTCGTCGGATTCCAGGACGGCGTGGACGGCCTGGTGAACGGCGCGCTCCGCGAGGCTGCCCATCCAGAGCAGCCGCTCCTTTAATTCGTTCAAGTCTTTTTCAAAGTGGCGTTCCATGAAGTCCTCAGCTCGGGGTAGTTGAAATCCAGTTTCGCGCCTGCTTTCCAAGGGCGTCTGCGGCGCTTGGCTAGGGCAGACGGAAAAGCGGGAGCAAGCTCCCGCACTCCAAACTAGCCGAAGCGGCCGGTAATGTACGCCTCCGTGCGCGGATCGGTGGGCGTGGTAAAGAGCTGCGGCGTCGGGCTGAACTCGATGAGCTGTCCGAGAAGCAGGAAGGCGGTGAAATCGCTGACGCGCGCGGCCTGCTGCATATTGTGAGTGACGATAACGATGGTGCAGAGATCTTTCAACTGCACAAGAAGCTCTTCAATTTTCGCGGTGCTGATGGGGTCGAGCGCGGAGCAAGGCTCATCGAGCAGCAGCACTTCCGGCTCGACGGCGAGTGCGCGAGCGATGCACAAACGCTGTTGCTGGCCGCCGGAAAGCTCGTAGGCGGATTTGTGCAGATGGTCCTTTACTTCGTCCCAGAGTGCCGCATGGCGCAGACTTTTCTCGACGGCTTCGGCGATGGGGAGCTTCGAACCGTTAATTCTGAGGCCGTAGGCGACGTTGTCGAAGATGGATTTCGGGAAGGGATTCGGCCGCTGGAAGACCATGCCGATGCGGCGGCGGAGCGCAGTAACGTCCTGCGCGATAATATCCTGGCCATCGAGAAGTATTTCGCCCTGGAGGCGCGAGTTGCGCACGGTTTCATGCATGCGATTGAAGGTGCGCAGCAAGGTGGATTTGCCGCAGCCGGAGGGCCCGATGAGGGCGGTGACCTTGTTGGTGGCAATGCCCATGCTGATGTCGAAAAGGGTCTGTTTGGCGCCGTAGAAAAAGTTGACCTTGGAGATGGTCATGCGCATGGAAAGCGCCGAGGTCGCCTCACGAGTCCCTGCGTTTGTGACGGTCGGTGGAATGTTTACGGACACAGCTGGCCTCACAGAAGCGTGCATAGTCAAGACCTCGGGACCGCGATGCCGCGGGAAAGAATGGCCCGGGCAACGATATTGATAACCAGAATCAGACCGAGCAGGACGAGTCCCGCGGCCCACGCCTGCCGATGCCAATCTTCATACGGGGCGATAGCGTAAGTATAGATCATAGCCGGCAAAGAGGCCGTAGGTTGATTCCAGCCCGGGCTCCAAAAGCGATTGCCTAAGGCGGTAAAGAGAAGCGGAGCAGTTTCACCAGCGACGCGGGCGAAGGCCAGCAGAATAGCGGTCAGAATGCCCCGGTAAGCAGCTGGAACGATGACCGTAGAGATGGTTTTCCACTTGCTGGCGCCGAGAGCCATGGCGCCTTCGCGGAGTGCCCGAGGCACAGCGCGGAGAAATTCCTCGGTGCTGCGCAGGGTGATGGGAATCATCATCAGGCCGAGAGCGAAACCGCCGGCGAGCGTGGAGAAATGCTTGAAAGGCTGGACAACCAGGGTGAAAGCAAAAATGCCGATGACGATCGAAGGGACGCCATTGAGCAAGTCCGCCGCATAGCGAACCACGAATGCGATAGTGCCGCCACTGAACTCCGCGAGGTAGATGGCACCAAAGAATCCGATGGGGACGCCGATGAGCGTAGCGAGCAGAAGCAACTTTGCGCTGCCAACGATGGCGTTGGCCATGCCGCCACCGGTCTCGCCGACGGGAGCGGGGAGCTTGGTGAAGAAATTCCAACTGATGGAGGTGCCGCCGTGGTAGACGAGATAACCGAGAATGAAAAAGAGAACGGCGACCGCGACGACGGCGCATACACCGGTCATCGTCAGCATGAAGCCGCTCACAAACTTGCGCCAGCGCAACCGCGGGCTCATGTGTGGCCCATCCCTGCACCTCTTTGTGAAGTGGCGACAATCAGCAGGCGGGCAAACCCGTTAAGGACGAAGGTGAGAATAAAGAGCACTAGGCCCAGCTCGATCAGCGATTGTGTGTACATCGCGCCTGTGGCTTCGGTGAACTCGTTGGCGATCACCGCGGCAATCGAATAGCCGGGCGAAAAAAGTGAAGCGCTGATTGTGGGAGTGTTGCCGATCACCATAGTGACGGCCATGGTTTCGCCCAGAGCGCGCGCAAGGGCCAGGAAAATCGAGCCCATGATGCCGCCGCGAGCGAAGGGTACGACTACTTTCCAGGTCGATTCCCAGCGCGTGGAGCCGAGAGAGAGAGCGGCTTCGCGCTGGTCACGGGGGACGGAGAGCAACACTTCGCGCGAGACGGAAATAATGTAAGGAATAACCATGATGGCGAGCACGATACCGGCGGTAAGGAAACCTACGCCGTAGGCCGGACCCTGGAAGAGCGGAAGAAAACCGAGCGTGTTTTTCAGGCCGGGTTGAATATATTCGCGCATCAGTGGGACGACGATAAAGACGCCCAGAAGGCCGTAGATCACGCTGGGGACGGCAGCGAGTAGATCGATAAAGAATTCCAGCGTGTCAGAAATCCGTGCCGGGGCGAGTTCCGCGAGAAAGATGGCCGCACCGATGCCGAGAGGCACCGCGATGATGAGTGCAACACCCGCGGTGACGAGCGTACCGTAAATAAAAGGCAGCGCGCCGAATTGATCGAAGATGGGGTCCCAGACGGAAGTTCGGAAGAAACTAAAGCCGAACTTATGGCGAGGAAGCACGGAGCCCTGCCACAGCTCAAACACCAGCAGTAGCGTAATCAGAACAACGGAAGCCGCAAAAAGAAACGTAATCAGCCGGGCGATTTCATCGCCATCACGCAAGCGAGACAGAAACGAGCGCGAACCCGCGACAGGGCCCGCGCTCGGAACGGCTGTAGTTGACGTTGCCACTCTTTTCAACCGGCCTTACTGGATTTTGTTGATGGCCTTCAACTCCTTGGCCACGACTTCCTTGGGCAGCTTCGCGTAAGACAAACTCTCGGCATAGTTCTGCCCATCATCCAAAGCCCACTTGAGGAAGCCCTTGAGAGCGTCTCTCTTGGAAGCATCGGAAAATTTCTCAGGAATCAAGAGCCAGGTGAAGCTGGAGATGGGATAAGCGGCTTTGCCTGGCGCGTTGGTAATGGAGACGCGGAAGTCATCCGGCATTTCCTTCGCCGCGCCGGCGGCAGCCGCGCTGACGGCCGCAAGAGAAGGTTTCACGAAAGTGCCGGAGGAATTCTTCACAGATCCGTACGGAATCTTGTTCGATTGGGCATAAATCAGTTCCACATATCCGATGGAATTAGGCGTATTTTTGACAGTGCCAGTTACTCCTTCGTTGCCTTTGCCGCCAAGCCCCACGGGCCACTTAGGCGAGGCGCCAGCACCGACGGTTTTCTTCCACTCATCGCTGATCTTGGAGAGATAGTCGGTCCAAATAAAGGTCGTGCCGCTGCCGTCCGCGCGGTGCACTACTACAATGTCATTCGCCGGAAGAGTCACCCCACTGTTGGCGCTTGCAATAGCCGGGTCATTCCACTTGGTGATTTTGCCGAGGAAAATTCCCGCCAAGGCCTCAGGAGTGAAATTCAAATCCGCGCTGACTCCGGGGATATTGTAGGTAGCAACGACGGCGCCCATAACGGTAGGAAAGTGCAGAATGCCCGATCCGTGCTTATCCTGATAGGTCTTCAGCTGCTCTTCATTCATGGGGAGATCGGAGGCGCCGAAATCCACGGTACCTTCGGTCACCTGTTTGATGCCGCCGCCAGAGCCAATAGACTGATAATTAATCTGGAGATTAGCGTTTTTCTTGTGGTATTCGTCAAACCACTTGGAGTACATGGGATAGGGAAAAGTCGCACCGGCTCCGTTGATGGACAACGTGCTATCCGCCCAGACGATGCTGGCGAGGCAAAGAACAACCAAGAACAATCCTGCAAGACGCTTCATCGGTATTCTCCCTGCGTGAAAATTGGCCTTTGAGTGTGCGAGAAAGTGTCTCTCATCAGTGTTACAGGATTGTTACAATCGATAGGCAGTTCGTTAAATCGCGGAATTGCGACGGCGAGGAGTTTTAAGCCGTTCTGGGTGAATGATTTGGGCCGATTAGGAAGAAGGAAGTCCGCGTAACAAAAAAAAGGGCAGCTCGTTTTCGGGCTGCCCTTCTCTGCACCTGCGAAGCAGGCACGCTAAGTTCTCCCGTTTATGGGATGTAGTAGCGGAAAGAGGTCCAAATCATGTTGTCGTTGGCCTTCGGGGCGCCACCAATGCCCGACCAGGCAGTCTTCTGAAGGTAAGAGTACGCAAGGCCCCACTGGAGGCGACCAAACGGCCCTTGGTAGAGCTTATTCCAGAAGCCAATCGTGGCTTCTGAAATCTGGCGGATGTCTCCGGCGCAGGTACCGCCGCCGGAGGGGATTAACTGGGTGCTCGGCGGATTTTCCGTGCTGCAACCAGTGTTGTTGGCAAACCTGGAGCCGTACCCACCGATTTGATTCAATTTAATCACGGTCGTGGTGGTAGCCGGAACCGGCGGGGTCGTCGTCGTCACCCCACCTACGGTCGTCGACGTCGGGGGAATCGCTGGTGTCTTTGTCACGGTGATGAGGTTATAGCCCTGATAACCACCGCGGCCGGCATATTCGAGGCCATAATAGCCATAAATATCCCACTTCTTGTTGGGGTGGAATTCCAGTATGGCCAAGCCTTGCGCCGAGCGAAGCAGAGCTTGCGTGCCGTCCGGACGAGCGGTCGCATCCACGAGCTGTGCGGCTCCGTAGCGGCCGATGCCACTGCCGCCGACGGCTTTGACGCCCACCTCCAGCTTCTTATCCAGGAGCGGCACCCTGCCGCTGACGCCGAAACCGCCGCCCTCACGGGAATCGTTGAAGGAACCGAGCGAACTCGGAGTGGGCTTCGGGTTCGTCGGATCCGGAGCGCAATTCACGGTTGTGGTGACAGCCGGGGGGGCGGTATCGGTTGAGTTTGTGCCAACGACGCCGCAGGGATAGATCCTTGCGCGGAAGTCGCTGAGGACGCCGAATATCTCGTAGTGGCCGAATCCAGGATCGAATGCAGCCTTCACGACGAAGTCAGGCGCCTTGTTGACGGTGTAGCCAGTCGGGTCAAACGCGTTGTAAAGACCGCCGGCGGCTCCGGGAGCGTTGATGAAGAAGTTGGTGGTCGTTGCCACAGAGGCAGTACCTACCGTGGTGGTGGTAACGCTGGAGAATCCGCGGCCGCCGAGGGTCTCTTGCGGACCTTCGATAGATGCACCGATGGCAATCTTGTCGCCGATATTCTTGACGACGCGGAAAGCGTACTGCCGCGCCCATGTGAAGCCCACGACGTAGTTCGGGTCAATCATCATTGGCAAGGCTTCCTGACGGTTCTGGATGCCTTTTCTGTCTTCCGTCACCAGGCTCCACATCTGGCCGCCGGTCACTTGCCAGCCATTTTCAAAGGCGGCTTGTGCCCAGGCTTGCCGCTGGCGGAATACATAGCTGTTGGTCTGGCGGTCGTTGGAAGTCGTGCCTACACCGAGGAAGTCCGCTTCGTAGTATCCCGAGAGCTTCGCGGTTCCAACTTTGCCGTCGATGAGCATACTCAGGCGGCTCTGCCGTCCAGAGAAGTTATTTTCGGAAACCTTGCTTAAAGAATTGCCCGGATATGGAATGCCGGTGAAAGGAGTCGAAATGTCGGCGCTAGTCGTGCGGGTGCGTGAAATCGTTTCGGCGGCGATGAATCCACCCGGCGTGATGTTGACGCCCTTGTATCGAATGGTGGCCGGACCCTCTTCCATCGACTTATTGGCGTCAGCTTGCTGCGTGGCCACGGTCGTCTTGAGAGCGTCGTTGCTGACCTTCAAGTCGCTGACCCTGGAGTTGAGTGAGACCGCAGCGATCTTCGCTTCGGCGGTTGAGTTCACCGCTTCGCTAGCCTTGGTGCTCGCTTCGGTTGCGCGAGCGTTGGCTGTCGCCGCGGCTTCGCGCGCTTCGTCAATCTGGCGGTCGCGCTTGGCGAGCTCTTCCTTGAGAAGTGTGAGTTGCTCCTGCTGCGACTGCAGAGTCTGGCGAAGTTCTTCGAGCTCGGCGGCAATCGCCGAATCCGTCTTGTCCGCCTTCTTGGCAGCCTTCGGCTTCGCCGGTGGAGCCGCCTTGGCGGGCTGAGGGTCTGCGTCCTTCGGTGTATCCGCAAGCGCTGTTCCGGTAACCAGGAACAGCGATAGTGTGAGTGCAGCTAGTTTTTTCATTTCCTCTCTCTTTGGAGCAAAATTCGACGCAATTCCGAAAAGAATACGAACCACCCCGGGGCAGAAGGTAAAGGGACCGTTTTACAGTTACGTCAATCGATTGTGAATATCCTGTAACAATTGAATTGACAACAGTGCAAATCATTGACGTAATTGCAGATAGAGGATTGCCGGAGCTTCAACAACAGCCAAGAATGAGAGAAAAATAATCGGCACCACACCCGCGGCGCGTGGGAAGTGTCGACTGTTGTTGGAGAGAATTGATTAGCATCCGAACCTCCAAGAAACGGCCATTTACCTTCTGCACCGGGAAGGACTCATTTCGGTGCCGAAATGGTATAGGCGAGGACGATTTGGGTCAAGCGATATTGGACTTTGGCGTCGGTGTCGGCGATGTCCGCTTCGGTTTTGCCGAGTTCCGCCTGGCTCAACTCCACGATGGAGCCGAGTCCTAGGTTATAACGCGCTTGCGCCAGCTCGAACGCTAGCCCGGCTTGTTCGCGGAATTGCTGGGTAACGGAAAGACGTTCGAAAGCGCGCTTGGTGTCCTGCCAGGAGTTTCGAACGTCACGCGAGATATTGTTTCGCAGGTCGGCGAGTTTTTGGCGATTCACTTCCGTTTGCAGATCGGCGGCCTTGGCCCGAGCGCTATAGTGAGAACCGTTGAAAACCGGAATGTTGATATTCACGCCGGCGCCGCCATACCAGTTTGGAATGTGGCTGTCGCGGATAGGCGCTTCACCGACTACGCCGAGAGCACTGATGGTCGGCCGCCAGAGGTCGTGTTCGGCGCTGCCGAATTTTTGCGCGGCCTGGACTTCGTCCTGAAGGGCGGCAACTTCCGGACGCTGCTGGAGGGCTTGTTGAATAAGCGGGAGAACATCCAGTGCCGGCGGCGTTATCGGCGCGGGATCTTCAACGAGTTGGAAGTCTTGCTCGTCGGGAAAACCTAAAATCGCTGAGAGCACCGCCAGCGAAGCTTCGTGGTTGTTTTTCGCTTCGAGCAGCAAGAGTTTTCCACGAGCGAGATCGACCAACGTAAAACTCAGGTCGAGGTCAGACTTCAACTTGGCGTCCGTAAGCGCTTTGATTTTGTCAACGAGCACCTGGCGGGCATCAACGGTCTTCTGCGCCACGGTGACCAGATCGTTCGTTTCAAGAACATTGTAGAAGGCCTGGTCGACGACCAGGATGATTTGGGCGGTCGTGGCCGCTGAATTTTGGTCTTCGGCTTCGGCTTGATATTTGGAACTGGAAAGAAGATTTGTGGAGCGGCCGAAATCGGTAACCAATTGGCTGACGGTCGCACCGGAGGCGACGCGCGGGAAGAGAATCGGATTGGTGAGACCACCAGCGGAAATGCGGCTTCCGGGATTGGCGTCCACGGCGGTGACGCTGAGATAGGCATTCGGGAGCAGGGCGGAGCGAGCTTCCCGAACATATTGGCGTGCCTCCAGCGCGCGCAGCTTCCCAATCGTGATTTGCGGGTTGTTTTTGAGGGCGAGAGCTTCGGCCTGAGCCAATGTCAGGGTGCGGCCCTGCGGCGGCGATGGGGGCGCAATCTGCGGCTGCGCGAAGAGTGGTGAACTAGCCAACGCGGAGAGAAGAAGCGTTCGGAATAAGTTTCGCATCACGCCTGAACCTCCTGAGGAATTTCATTCCCTTTCTGGTGGACGAGGAGGTACACGGCGGGCACCAGGAAAACCGTCACAACGACGGAGATTCCGAGTCCTCCGATAACCGCGCGCGCCAGTGGCGAATACTGTTCGCTGCCAGCCTCAAAACCTAAGGCCATGGGCAAGAGCCCCAGAAGTGTAGCGAGAGAAGTCATGAGAATCGGGCGCAGGCGCACTTTGCACGCCTCGACGACGGCGGCACGCAACTGCATGCCGCGTTCATGCAGGATGCCGGAGAACTCCACGATCAGAATGCTGTTGGAAACGACAATGCCGGTCATCATGATGACGCCCATGAGGGACATGATATTGAGCGTCGTGTGGGTCACGAACAAAGTAAGGACCACACCCGCGAGGCCGGGGGGGATGGCGAGAAGGATGATGAGCGGGTTCACGAAGGACCGAAACTGGGCCATCAGGATGAGATAGACGAGGATGATGGAAAGGATCAGCCCGATTGCAAAACGCTTGAAGGACTCATGCATGCCAACCACCGCGCCGCGCACGGTGACGCGGACATTTTTCCCGTTCTTAAGTCCGGCGAGGAGCCTATCGACTTCCTTGTTGACGGCGCCGAGGTCCTCGGTCGTAGGCATCACGTAGACGTCAATGACTCGGCGAATCTGATAGTGATCGACCTCGGTGGGCGTGCTGATCGGCACGATTCTGGCAACGGATTGAAGAGGCGTGGACTTCGTGGAACTGTTTGCACGCAGAGGAATGTTCTTGAAATCCGACATGGTCATCGAACCAATTTTCTGATTGGAGTACTGAACCGTGACCATGTAGTTGTTGCCTGTCTTCGGATCGATCCAGTAGCTGGGGGCGATCATGCCGTCGGAGGTAAGCGCGGTGATGACGTTGTCCACGACACCCTGCGGCGTTAAGCCCAACTGGCTGGTTTGTTCGCGATCGATGTTCAGTTCCAGGCCCGGATAGTCGATGTCCTGAGGAATCAGGATGTCGTTGACGTTTTTGGAATGCTTGAGCTCCAGCGCGATGTTGCGAGCAATGCCATACGCTTCGATCATGTCGTTATCGCTGATTTGAATGTCCAACGGAGCAGGCAGCCCTTGATTCACCACGGAGTCGACCAGGCCGCCGGCCTGCAGATAGACGCTGAGTTGTGGCAGATCCGTAGCCAGTTTTCGACGGACGCGATTCATGTACTCGTAGCTTCCGATCTTGTGCTCCTCCTTCAAGCTCACTTGAACGAAGGCGGTGTGCATCGCGGAATTGCTCGTGTACATTGCGGAAAGGTCGGGGGTAATGCCGATGTTGGAAACGATCATGTCGAGATCGCCGCGCGGTACGACCTGGCGGATGTCATCCTCGATCTTGGCGATGTAATTGTCCGTCAGCTCCAGGCGGGTTCCGGTAGGAGCCTTGACGTCGATAACAAATTGCCCCGGATCGGTGCGCGGGAAATAGGCCGTGCCCACGAAGGGAAACAGGCCTGCCAAGACGGCTAGAACGCCGCCCAGGATGATCGCCACCGTGCGCTTCGGGCGATCAAGGGCTTTCTCCACAACGATGTCGTAATACAGCAAGAGCTTCAAGAAGAGCGCGTTGAAGCGCTGAACAATGCGGGCAAAAAGCGATTTCCTAATGCTTTCGCCATGGACCTGGTCGTGCTGTATTCGAACGAACGTCGCGCAATAAAGCGGTACAACCGTCATGGCAAAGATGTAGGACGCAAAAATGGACAGAACCACTCCGAGGGCAAGATCAATGAACAAATAACGGCTGACTCCATAGAAAAGCGTGACCGGGAAAAAGACAATCGAGGTTGTCGAGGTCGCAGCCAGTACCGCAAGGGCCACTTCCATGCCGCCTTTTTCAGCCGCTTCACGCGGCGATGCCCCGTTTTCCATGAAGCGGAAGATGTTCTCCAGCACCACAACCGAGTCGTCGATCAGCCTCGAAAAGGCCAGCGCCAGCCCGCCGAGAAGCATGGTGTTGATGGAGCCGCCCAGGCCGTTCATGATCAAGAAGCATGTCAGTGCGGAGAGAGGAATAGAGAGCAGGACTGCAAAAGTCGCACGTGGGCTGCCCAGGAAAAGGAGAATCATGAGGGCGGTGAGCACGAGGCCGATTCCACCCTCCTTCAACAAATTCTTGATGGCGACTTTAACAAAGATGGACTGATCGAAAACCACCGCGGCTTTGAGCACCTCGGGAATGTCCACCAGATGTTTGATGGCCTCCTTGATGCCGTTGACGATCGAGATGGTATTGCTGTTGCCTCCCTGCTTCAGAATGGGAATGTAGACGGAGTGCTGGCCGTCAATGCGCACGATGTTGGTCTGAATGGCGCCTGAGTCTTCCGCTTTGCCGATATCGGCCACGAGAACGGAGCCGAGGCCCACGGTCTTTAGAGGAAAGCGATTGATCTCGTCGGCGGCGGCCACCTGGCTGTTGGCGTAAATGTTGTAGTCACGGTTGCCAATACGGACGTCGCCGGCAGGCAGAATCAAGTTCGATTCGTTAATGGCATGAACCACATCCATAAGGCTTAATTGATGGGCTTCAAGCTTCACCGGGTCAACGAAGACTTGAATCTGGCGATAGGTGCCGCCGAAGGGCTGAGGCACAGAGGCGCCCTGAACGTTGGCAATCTGATTTCGTACCTGGAACTGGGCTAAATCTTTCAGCCGCGTTTCGTCGAGCCCCTGCCCTTTCAAAGTCACGAGGCAGACGGGCAAGCTTGAGGCGTCAAACTTCAAGACCACCGGAGGCAAAGTGCCGGGCGGAAGACGCCGCAGGTCGGCCATGGCCAGATTGGAAATGTTGCTCAGTGCCGCGTTCGAATCGGTCCCGGGTTTGAAATAGATCTTGATAAGGCTGACGCCCGTCAGGGAGCGCGACTCGATGTGGTCAATATTGCTGCCCAGGGTAAAAAAACGCTCGAAGGTGTTGGTGATGTCCGCTTCGATCTGCTGAGGAGGCATCCCGGCGTAAAACGTGGCCACAACAACGACGGGAATATTGATTTGTGGAAAGAGGTCCACCGGCATGCGCACAACAGTGGTGATCCCCACGACGGCGACGATTAGGCAGACCATGATGATGAAATAGGGATAAGCGAGCGCAAATTTCGGCATTAGCGGATTCCCGCCTGACTGGAGTTCCCTGCTTCAACGACTTTCGGCAAGACTGTTTGTCCCGGGACAAACTCGCCGAGATTGCCGTCGATGACGCGCTCTCCTTCGATCAAGCCCGACAACACCTCGATCTGTGTGGTGCTTTCCTGACCCAGCTTGACCGGGCGGGCCCGGACGACATTCTGCGAATCCACGACAAACACCGTAGTCTCGTCACCGACGCGATTGACCGCCTCAATCGGAATGGTGAGAGCGTTCTGTTTCCTGTCATGGACAAAGAGAGTCTCGCAAAACATGCCCGGCATCAGCTTGCCGTCAGAGTTCTGAAAATCCAATTCTGTTTCCATGGTCCGAGTCTGCTGGTCCAGGGAGTCCGCGAAGCGTGAGACTTTCCCTTCGAAGTCTTTATTTAGCGCTTGCACATGTACTTTTATCGATCCGCCGACATGGATTTGCGGGGCAACGGACTCCGGTATCTGGAGTACGAGCCGCAATATGGAAATCTGGGCGAGGCGAACGACAGGCATGGATTGCGTGCTCGTCGCCGTGCCCGCCGCAATGAGAGACCCGGTGTCGGCATAGCGAACGGTTATCACCCCCGCGAAAGGCGCGGTGATGCGCGTGTAGTCCGATAAAGCGGTGTACTGTTTCTGAGTCGCTTGTGCCACTTGGAGCTGCTGCCTGGCCGCGGACAGCTCCGCTTCGGCACTGGCCACCTGAGCTTCTGCTCCCAGATCCTTGGCTTGCCAGTCATCCACTTCCTGTTGCGCAACAAGGCCCGGTTGCGTGTCGGAAGCCTGCTTAAGCCGGTGATAAGCGGAATGCGCGGCAGCGTGAGTCGATTGCGCGCGATCCAAATCGCCTTGAGCCCGGCGAATTTGTTCTTGTGCGCCGCGAACGGCCGCGTCCGTGCCGGCGAGTTGAGCAGCAAGTTCAGGGACTTCGAGGGTGGCCAGTGTCTGTCCCTCTTTGACGTGGTCGCCGACGTCCACGTATATTTTGCGGATGTAGCCGGCCACTTTAGCGTGTACATCAATATCCTGGAACGGCTTGAAGGCGCCGGAGACAGTAAGCGTATCGCCCAAGTCACGCCGCTTCACGAGTGACACGGCTGCGGTGGTAACGGTCGAGTGAGCGGGGCCCTCCGCTTCGCTTTGTGCTCGGGCCATCCAGCGCCATACCAGCAGGACTGCCGCAACGACGAGCACCACGGCAATCCATATTCTTTTTGCAGTCATTCTCAATTCCTATCCGAGTTGAATCGCCGGCCGAGTTGATTCGTATCGGCTTAAAACACCGGCGGGGTTTCAACTCGACGCGAAGGAAATTAGACCGGCCGATTCAGAGCGCCGGGAGATTCTTCTTCAGCAAGGGCAACTGCCATGGGTTAGGAGACGGGAGGCGGACGGAACCACAAATTTTCGGCAAAAATTTGCGGCTGAAAATCCAGGGGCTCTTGCAGAGGTAATCCAGTGATTGACGGCGCCGCAGCAGGAGCGGCGGCTTCAAGGACGGCTTCTTCGGGAGTGTTAAGACTAGGCTGGACTTGCGTGAGCCGGCTCATTTGCAATTCGGAGGACGCGACCGTTCCCCGGAAGCTGGGAGGGTGCTGCACCTTCAGAACGGACGACGAGCCGTAAATCGTAAGAAAGGGATTGTAGAAAAAGAGTGCGGCAAGAAACAGGCAAATCCCCATGTACAAGGGTGAGACCCGTCTTCGCGCGCTGGAATGTGTGGTGCAGGTCATTGCGCTTCTTCTTTAACCATAGTTAAGAATACGGCTCGCGGTCAAGGGGATGCCTGGGGGATGTGCTGAGTCAGCAGAGATGAAGGGGGGAGAAGGGGACCGGAGCCAGGGGTGCACCGGTCCCCATGGTAGGACATGGATTGAAGATCAAGCGCGTTCAGTCTCGCAGGCCGGAGTCACATTCGAATGAAGGGCATGTGAATTCTCCGTAACGTTCGAATCGTCCTCCCCGGGCAGCGCTGATTCGCTGAGCACGGCGAGGCCGCGCCCATGGCGAACATCCAGGCCGCGGACCCAGAAAATAATGTCCTCGGCAATATTTGTGGCGTGGTCGGCGATGCGCTCCAGATGGCGCGTGGCCAGGATGAATTGCAGGCCCGGGCTCACCAGGGCGGGCTCCTGCGTCATGCGCTGGAGGAGCTGTTCGAAAATGCGGTCGCGGTATTGATCGACGACATCGTCGCTTTCCAGAACCTGTGTGGCCATTTCGACGTTTCGAAAAATGAGCGCGCCGAGGCTCTTGCTTACCATGGCGCGCACAGCGCTGGCCATGGGCGCGAGTTCCTCGGGGATCTTTGTGTCGGGTATTTCGCGGAGGGAGATGACGCGCTCCGCGAGATTGACCGCGAGGTCTCCGATGCGTTCGAGATCATTCGTGATTTTCAGGGCGGCGACGATCAGCCGCATTTCATCGTCGCTAAAGGAGCCGCGACGCAGGAGCCGGATGGCGTGCTCGTCAATAACGATTTCCATTTCATTGATGCGCGGTTCGAGAAGAAATACCTCGCCAGGCAGCGAAGAAGTCCGAGAGCTTTCGAGACTCACGATAGCGTCCAGCGCGCGGTTCATCGCGCCTTCGACGGTACGGGCCATCGAGACGAGATAGTTCACTAGCGTGTCGTAGAGCACGACTTCTGTCAGTCCGGAGGCGCTAGCCATTTGTTCCCTTTCGGAGCGGCGAGAAGAAGGTCACACTCGCTCTCGTAAGCACGAGTGTGCAGCGGAAAAGGTTACAGATTGTTGAATCGAATGTGAAAACGCGGCAAAAGACTCAAATCGGAAAACTTGAGTCATTCTCCTTCGCGGACTGTACGGAACTAACGGCCGCCGCGAGACGACGAACGCTCAGGGTCAAAGATCGGAACGGTGAAATGAAACTGTGAGCCCTGGCCGATCTCGCTTTCCACCCAAATGCGGCCGCCATGCGCTTCCACGAGATGCTTGGCAATGGCCAGGCCAAGCCCCGTGCCGCCGACTTCCCGCGAGCGCGCTACATCCACGCGGTAGAAACGTTCGAAAATACGGGGCTGGTCGGTCTGAGGAATACCTATTCCGGTGTCGGAGACCGTAAAAGTTACTTCATTGCCGCTGGCCGATGCGCTCAGCATGATCTGGCCGCCGGGAGGAGTGTATTGGATGGCATTGTCGAGCAGATTCTGCAGAACCTCGGCGAGACGCCGCCGGTCCGCGGCAATGTCAGGCAAACGCTTTGCTAGATTGACGGAGATGCGCAAATCTCTTTCTGCTGCCGGGCGCTGTGCCGTTTCGACGCAGCTTTCGACAAATTGGGATACGCCCACGCCGTGGATTTCCAGACCAAGCCGGTCGGCGTCCATTTGCGATAACCGCAGAAGGTCGTCCGTGAGGCGGGCGAGACGCTGTGAGTGCTCCAAGATAATCTCCAGGAAGCGAACGCGATTCTGCGCATCGTCGATGGCGCCCGCGAGCAAAGTCTCCGCGAAGCCCTGAATGGCAGTGAGGGGCGTCTTGAATTCGTGAGATACATTCGCGACGAAATCCCTTCGGACGCGCTCGAGCTTGCGCAGGTCGCTGATGTCGTGCAGCACGATGACCGCTCCGGAAGTTTCAGCGGCGCTTACGGCCGCCACAGTGACGGCGAAAAAACGCTGGCGCAGCGTTCCGGTAACGATCTCCGTCTCGACCCGCGTATCTCCCTTCAGCACTTGACGCACTGCTTCGAGCAGCTCCGTTTGCCGGACGACCTCCACGAGGGCGCTTCCCGATTTTGGGGGCACGTCCAGATCCAGAATCTCCGCGAAACCAGGATTAGCAAAGAGCAGTCGTTCCGAGGCGTTCACGACTGCGACACCTTCCACCATGCTTCCGAGAATCGCAGAAGAAAGATTACGCTCTTCGGTGAGCGTGCGGATGGTGCGATCCAGTCGCCCAGCCGTCTGATTAAGCGAAACTGCAAGGGCTTCCATCACGTCACCCGAGCGATCCGCTTCAATGGGACGAAAATCGCCTTCCGCAACTCGGTCTGAAAACTGCTTGAGGCGGTCCACTCGACCCGAAAACGAGCGCGAGATCAACAAGGAGGCGGCTCCCGTCACAAGGAGCATCACCAAGGAGGCCAACCAGAGACGTTTGCGAAATTCCCAGAGCTCTTCATTGAGCGTCTGTAGCGGGGATGCAAAACGCAGGATCAGCGGAGGCCCGCCGGCCACGGGCAACCGCACGGCGTAATACAAAAGTTCACGATTGATGGTGACGCTGTGGCGAATGGATTGCCCAGCACCAACTGCCAGCGCATCGTGGATTTCCGGACGACCTGCATGGTTCTCCATTGTTGCCGGATCGGATTGGGAATCCGCCAGCACCTGGCCGTCGGAGGTAATCACGGTGACGCGGACGCCGCTTGCGGCCATCTGCGCAACCCAATCGTTTAAGGGAGCAGTACCTACCGGTGCGTAAGAGTTGGGAGCGATCGCCTGAGGCGGATGTGCCAGTGCGATGCGTGCAATGGCGGCGAGCTGTTCGAATCCGCTGCGCTCATAATCGCGGCGCAATGCACGCTCGGCGTAGAAATCCACCGGCAGCAGCACCGCAATCAACAGCGCGAAGAAAGCAAAGCCGAGTTTCCAGAAGAGATTAAGCCGCACGGGTTTCAAACAAATAGCCCGCGCCCCGGACGGTCTTCAAGTGCAGGGGATTTTCAGGATCGGATTCGATCTTTTCACGCAGCCGGCGGACGTAAACATCCACGCTGCGCGGCGTGACAAACCGGTCCGTTCCCCAGACCGCGTCCAACAACTGATCCCGCGTAAAAACGCGGTTCGGGCGCGAAGCAAGATAGTAAAGCAGCCGGAATTCGAGCGTGCTGAGCGCTACCGGTTTTCCAGAGTGGCTAACCCGATAGGATGCCGGGTCGATCGCCAGTCTGCCAATTTCGATCACCCGTGGCGTATCCGTCGGGGGCTCGGCGCGGCGCAGCAATGCTTTGACGCGCGCCAGCAATTCGCGCGGACTGAACGGTTTGGTCACGTAGTCGTCGGCGCCCATTTCGAGACCAACGACGCGGTCGGCTTCTTCACCGCGCGCCGTGAGTATGAGGATGGGCAAACGATTCAGAGAGTCGTCCCGGCGAATCTCCCTGCAGATTTCCAAACCGGAGAGTTTCGGAAGCATCAGGTCGAGAAGCAGGAGATCGGGCGGTGTCTTTTTTAACGTGCTAAGCCCGGTGCTGCCGTCGTGCGCCGCGCTGACCTGAAAACCTTCATTCGCAAGATTGTAACGGACCAGCTCGACGATATCGCGATCGTCTTCGATGATAAGTACGCGTTTCATGCTGTGAGATCGCATCGCAGGGCGGCTTGGTAAAAGTCTACCGTAGGGCGGCGAATTGCGATAGGCGTTGGGAAGTTTTTGATCATTCGGGACTTGTCGTAACACGGCTGATTGTCGCAGGTATGCGGCGAGAAAAGGTAACGCGGTGTTTACATGAATGTGAATGGCGTGTAAACGCCTCTTCGAGCCTTTAGCCGTGTTTACCCGGTCGGGCGGGCTTAAGTAGTGCTCGCTGTTGTGAAGGCTAGTGCGAGGAGCGTCTTCTGTTCCAACTCATGCGCCTTGGAAGAGCCGGTGGCAGGGCTGGCGCTGCCGGAGCGCTTTACCGAACGGACGCGAAGGCCGCTGGCTTTGGCAAGGCGCTCAAGGCGGGGCAAAACGTAGAAGAGAGCGCCCATGTTGGCCGGTTCTTCCTGTACCCAGACGATTTCGCGCGCGTTCGGATGCTCGGCGAGAGCAGCGGTGATTTCCGTACGTGGAAGCGGGTACAGTTGGTCGAGGAAGAAAATCGCTGTGCTGGTGTCTTTGCGGCGGCGGCGTTCTCCGCGCAATTCATGGCCAACTTTTCCGCTGGCGATGAGAATGCGCTTGGCATCCTGCACTTCGTGGTCAGGAACCAGCGGGAGGAACCGCGGCAGCGTGAATTCTTCGAGCTTCGAACTGGCGTCGGGATGACGCAGCATGCTTTTTGGCGTAAAGACGATCAGTGGTTTGCGCCACGGACGGCGCGCCTGCCGGCGCAGCATGTGGAAGTACTGCGCGGCAGTGGACGGCTGGCAGATTTGCATGTTGTCTTCGGCAGCGAGCTGCATGAAGCGTTCGAGGCGTGCGCTGGAATGCTCCGGCCCTTGGCCTTCATAGCCATGTGGAAGAAGCATGACGAGGCCTGCCGGCAGGTTCCACTTGTCCTCGCCCGCGCTGATGAACTGATCGATGATGACCTGCGCGCCGTTGGCAAAATCGCCGAACTGCGCCTCCCAAAGTACGAGGGCTTCGGGATAGTCGCGGCTGAAGCCGTATTCGAATCCCAGGCAGCCTGCTTCGGATAGCGAAGAGTTGTGAATCTCGCAGAAGGCTTGCTCCTTCGAAAGATGCGAAAGCGTCAGGTAGTTGTGCTCGGTCTGCGTGTCGATGAGCACAGCGTGTCGTTGGTTGAAGGTGCCGCGTTGCGTGTCCTGTCCCGTAAGGCGCACTGGATTCCCATCCAGAAGCACGGAGGCAAATGCCAGCGCTTCGGCAAATCCGTAATCCACGGCGCGTTTGCCGTGGCCCATCTCCGCGCGCTGCTCAAGCAGTTTCGCGATTTTCGGGTGGATGTGAAATCCCTCGGGCACGCGAACGAGGCCATCGGTAATTCCCGCGAGCTTCTCCGTCGTAAGGCCGGTATCGACTTCGTAGGAACTGTCATAGCGGCCGTGCTGGTAAGGCGCCCAGTAGTCGGGCAGTTTGCGCAGGTGCGGTATTTTTCTTAACGCGCGCGCTTTTGTCTGCTCTTCTTCGTATTCCTTGCGGACTGTTTCGGCCATCAGTGACGAATCGATGCCGGTACGCTCGGCATAAAGCTTCCAAAGTGCGGGATGATTCTTGATGCGCTCGTACATGAGCGGCTGAGTGATGGTGGGATCATCGACTTCGCTGTGGCCATGGCGGCGGTAACCGATGATGTCCACGACGACGTCGCTGCCGAACGTCGCGCGATATTCCGCGGCCAGTTTTCCGATGCGCACGACCGCGTCCGGATCTTCTCCGTTGACGTGGAAGATCGGCACAGACTGGCGTTTGGCGATATCGGAAGCAAAGCGCGAAGAGTGCTCCTGCGCGGGCCGGGTCGTGAACCCGATCAGATTGTTCACAATGATATGAATGGTGCCGCCTACGGTGTAGGCCATCAGGTCCGCGAAATTCAGCGTTTCCGCCCAGATGCCCTGGCCCGCGAAGGCGGCATCGCCATGCATCACGATGGGGACGACTTTATTCAGCGTTTCCCGCGAACGGTCCACATAAGGGCCTCGTAGTCCATAGCGCGTTTGCTTCGCGCGCACGCGGCCGACGGCCACGGGATCGACTGCCTCAAGGTGGCTCGGATTCGAAACGAGATGGATGCCAATCGGCTTGCCGGCAGTCGTGACGTAAGTGCCGGTCGCGCCCACGTGATATTTTACGTCGCCCGCGCCAAGCACGCTGCGCGGATCGACGTCCTCAAAACCGGCAACCACTTCGTGAGGGGTCTTACAGGCGGCGTGAACCATCACGTTCAGGCGGCCACGATGGCTCATGGCCATGACGGATTCGACCGCGCCATGCTCGCCCGCGGTGTCCAGGATGGAGTCCAGCAGGGGAATCAGAGCCGTAACGCCTTCCAGAGAAAACCGTTTGGTGCCGAGGTAACGCGCTTGCAAGACCTGTTCGAATAAGTCAGCACGAATCAACCGCTCCAGGATTTTCTGCTGGTTGACTTCGCTCGCAGGGGCCTCGAGGCGCTCCGCGATCCAGCGCCGCCGCTCTGGTTCCGGCAAATGCATGAAATCGGCGCCAATGTTGCCGCAATAGACGCGGCGCGCTTCGGCGGCCGCATCGCCGGTCAGCCCTTCCAGATCGGGATATTTCAACGGCTCCAGCAAGCCAAGAGGGTCGAGCGTCGCTTCCAGATACCCCCAGCGCCGGAACGTGTCGAATATGCGTTCGCGCTCCTCGCTGCTGACACCTTGAGTCTGGCTACCCGCGGCGCTTTTCTTTGCCACTTTGGGCGTTCTTGCGGGACCTTCTTCTTCCAATGTCGTACGGTGTGCCATAAATCTACTCTCTGAACTTTCTATTTTGCCACAGAACGCGCCGGGACGCTTGCGGCGCACCGGCTTCACCTTTTTGGAGCCAGCTACAAGGAGCGCACCAGGGCCTCGAGATGGCGGGAGATTTCTTTGGGGGCATGCTAGACGGAAAGGTGATGGGTGCACGGACCCAACGGTGATTTCGCCGAGGCGGGCGAGGCAGCCGCGTTAACGCACGCCCCGTGCCACCGAGGAACAAGTCCTCGCATCTGAATAAAGGACTGTCAGCGAAGGGCTACAATGTCGGTTACAATAGAGGGGGCGGGGGCCTGTCAGTATTCCCCATCTTTTTTGAACTGAAGCGGAGACGATGTCGGTACCTATCTCACAAGCGTGGACGGTTGCAACCTACGTGCTGAAGCAAAAGCTCGCAGGTCGAAAGCGCTACCCGTTCGTCCTGATGCTGGAGCCGCTCTTCCGCTGCAATCTCGCCTGCGCGGGCTGCGGCAAAATCCAGTATCCGGCGCACATTCTGAAAACGGAATTGACGCCCGAAGAATGCTTCAAGGCCGTGGACGAGTGCGGCACGCCGATGGTTTCGATTCCGGGCGGCGAGCCGCTGATGCATTCGCAGATCGACAAGATTGTCGAGGGGCTGGTGGCGCGGAAGAAGTACATTTATTTGTGCACCAACGCGCTCCTGCTAAAAGAGAAGCTCCATCTCTTCAAGCCCAGCAAATACCTGACATTTTCGGTGCACATGGATGGGCAGAAAGAGCACCACGATTTTTCGGTGTGCCGCGTGGGCGGGTACGACCTGGCCGTCGACGGGATTAAGGAAGCTCTGAAGCAAGGCTTCCGGGTGACCACTAATACGACTCTGTTCGATGGCGCCGACCCCAAGAGCGTCCGGGCGTTTTTCGATGAAATGATGGAGCTGGGCGTTGAGGGCATGATGCTCTCGCCCGGCTATTCCTACGATAAAGCTCCCGACCAGAAGCACTTCCTCGGACGCGCGCGTACGCGGCGGTTGTTCCGCGCGATCCTCTCCAATCGCAAGAAGAGCTGGCAGTTCAACCAGTCGAAGCTCTTCCTCGAATTCCTGATGGGCAAGGGCAATCATGCCTGCACGCCCTGGGGCATGCCGACGTACAACGTCTTCGGCTGGCAGAAGCCCTGCTACCTGTTGCAGGACGGCTATACCGATACGTTTCAGGAGCTGCTGGATACCACCGAGTGGGAGAATTACGGCACAGAGTCCGGCAATCCCAAGTGCGCGAATTGCATGGTGCACAGCGGCTATGAAGCGACTGCAGTGGACTACACGTTCAGCGGTTTGCGCGGGCTGTGGGCTTCGATCAAAGCAGAGTTTTCAACGAAATACGCCGATCCCGACGCGCTGGCGATGCTCAACGAGCCGGTGACGCCCGTCCATTCCTACAATCCGCTGGTGCAAATCGACTCCGGCAAGAACCAACTCGAGGAAACACGCGCGTGACGGGTCCGCGGCACGCCGACCGTCCCAGCCATACCGAGGGCTCGCCCCTCGACCCCGATCTTCTGGAAGTAGCGCCTGGAACGAAACATGAAGGCATCCAGGGCTGGGTGCCGCAACTCGCCACCGAAGAAGAACTGCGTATCGCCCTGGAGAAAGCTTTTGATTATCGCGGCGACGTCACTCTAACCCTGAAAGACAATTCAAAAATCGAAGGTTACATATTTGACCGTGTCAGCGGCGCCACTCTTGCGGCGAGTTTTGTCCGCGTTCTGCCCAAAGATTCCAGCCAACGAGTAAAGATTGCCTATGCCGAGATTGCCGCCTTGGCTTTCACGGGCCGGGATACCGCCGCCGGTAAGAGCTGGGAGGCTTGGGTCCAAAAGTATTGGGAAAAGAAGGCCACTGGGGAGAGCAATCTGAGCCTGGAACCCGAATCCCTGGACTAGGTACTTTTTGCTTTTAGCGCTTACAGGCATGTCAGCGAATTTCAA
The DNA here is from genome assembly GCA_013289585.1 of Acidobacteriota bacterium. Lineage (GTDB taxonomy): Bacteria > Acidobacteriota > Terriglobia > Acidiferrales > UBA7541 > Acidiferrum. The sequence continues at coordinate 145,424 of JABCZR010000001.1, forward strand.
TTTAAGGTTATTGTTTACAACATCTTACAAAAGCCGCAGGCTTGGATTTCTCTCGTGTCGCCCCGTGGACAATCCCTCCGTTTTATGGTAGGCTTACCTTAGCGTTTGTTGCTCTTGTGTTACCTTTTGGCTCGTTGAATTGGGCTGCAAGGCGGGACTTTGCGGCCTTTTTTTACGGCTTGAAGGCGTCCTGCCGCTGGGGGAAATAGCTTCGCGGTCATCCGGGAACGCACCAGGAGAGACAAAGCAATTCCAAGATCGTCGGTTTCGACTTTGTCGTGGCCGCGCATGTGAGGGTAGGCAGTGAAGGAACAAGGAACAGTGAAGTGGTTCAATGCTTCGAAGGGATATGGTTTCATCCAGCGCCAGACCGGTGAAGATGTTTTCGTGCACTTCTCCGCGATCCAGATGGACGGGTATAAATCCCTGAACGAAGGCCAGTCCGTGGAGTTCGAAGTCACGAAAGGCCCCAAGGGGCTGCAAGCGGAGAACGTTACCAGTCTCTAGCCCCAAGCGAGGAGCCCCGGCCGCGCCGGGATGATCCTCACAAAGCGCGATTCGAATCAAGATTTTCAGCTGAGAGTGGCCAAGGAGGACGTTGTGCAAGTAATGCAGGAAGGTCAAACCATCAAGCACGAAGTGTACGGCCTGGGAATCGTGACCGCTTCCGACCAGGAACGCACCGCAGTGGATTTTGACGATCACGGCGCCAAGCTTTTCGTAACGAGCATTATGACCGCCGAACTGATCGGTGAAGCCCCGGCCACGCCACCGAAAACCAAGCGCCGCCGCAAAGCTTCGACGGTTGCCAAGGCCGCCAAGAAAGCTGCGGCTGCCGCGGCCGCTCGCTCGTAAGTTTTCTGTGATCCAATTCGAATACTCCTCCGCCAACCCGGCGCAGGAGTGTGCCTGGTTCGAATCCACCGCTGAATTCCAATCGTTGCCTCCCGTTCTACTCATCCTTAATCGCTTCGCCGCATCGCCCCATCAAGCGCGTTGACATCCGGCAAACACAAGTCTAGACAAGACTAATGGACATCCCTCCTCGTCGGGCCCTGAGTAAACTGGAGAGCGAAATGAAAAAGGAAGCCCTGAAATACATCCTCGGGCTGCTTGTGGTTTTCCTTGGCCTGCTTGTTACCACTTCTGCTGCCCTGGGGCAGGGCACGCCGGGAGTCACCGACAAGGAAATTTTGATCGGATCCTGCTCCGCGTTGGAAGGGGCGTCGCATTTCCTCGGAACGGAAACCGTGGATGGGGCCAAAGCATATTTCGACATGATCAATGACGCCGGAGGGGTCGACGGACGCAAGCTGAGACTGCTTGCCTACGACGACAGCTACGATCCGGCGAAGACGCAGATCTGTTTCGACCGCTTGATGGAACAGAAAGTTTTTGCGCTCGGGTTTTTTGTCGGAACACCCACGGCCGTGAAGTACCTGCCGATGGCGGAGAACAGCAAAATTCCGCTCGTCGGACTCTTCACCGGCGCGCAAACGCTGTACACACCCCTGCGCCACTGGGTGATCAACGTGCGCGCATCCTACTACGATGAAACGCGCGAACAGATCGAGGGGATGTGGGGAACGCTGGGCTTCAAGAAAATTGGGGTAATTTATCCGGAGGATGCGTTTGGAACGGCAGTCCTCGAAGGCGTAAAGGCCGCCCTGAAAGCTCGCGGTGCCGAGCCGGTTGCCGTAGCCTCTTACCAGCGGCAGACCGCGCAGGTCGGCGGAGCGATTGACACGGTGCGCGCGGCAAAACCGGACGCGGTGGTGGTGGTGGGACCCTCGAATACCGTCGCTCCGATTCTCAAGCAGTCCCACGCGAAAGGATGGAAGCCCTTATTCCTGACGGTTTCGTTCGTTGGCACGGACGAATTGATCCTGGAAGCCGGCGCTGATTCCGAAGGCATGGTCATTACCCAGGTGGTGCCGCCATATTACCTGACGGACTTGAAAACCGTCGCGCTCTATCGCCGCACGATGACAAAATATTTTCCGTCCGCACAACCGAATTTCGTAAGCCTGGAAGGCTTCGTGGATGCCATGGTGCTGGTGGAAGGGCTCAAGCGCGCGGGGAAAGAGCTCACGCGCGAAGGGCTGATTCGCGGTATTGAATCCATCCATGAATTCGATCTGGGCCTCGGCCCCCAACTGAAATTGAGTTACTCTTCGAAGGAACACAAGGGATTCGACCACGTCATTCCCACGGTCGTTCGCGGAGGCCGCGCCGTGCCTTTCACCGACTGGTCCACCGCCGCCCCCAAATAACCGGGCGAGGCGTCGCAGATCACTAATGGGAATGAAGGGTGCGAACGGGGTGTTGCAAAGGGCGTAGTTACTTGATAGCGGATTCGGCTTGGTCGAAGGCGTGGTAGGAAGAGCGCACGAGCGGGCCGGCCTCGACGTGCCTGAAGCCCATGGCTTCGCCAAGGATTTTGTATTCGGCGAATTCGTCGGGGTGGACATAGCGGACGATGGGGAGATGTTCGCGCGTGGGCTGCAAGTATTGGCCAAGGGTGAGAATGTCCGTGCCCTGTGCGGCGAGGTCCTGCATGGTGGCGAGAACTTCGTCTTTTTCTTCGCCGAGGCCGAGCATGAGGCCGGTTTTAGTCGGCACTTCAGGGTGCGCTTGTTTCGAACGGCGGAGCAGCGCCAACGAGCGTTCGTAGACGGCCCCTTTGCGCACTTGCCGGTAGAGGCGCGGCACCGTTTCCGTGTTGTGATTCAGAATGTCCGGGCGTACGGCGAGGACAGCGTCCAGGGCATCCCAATCGCCGCGAAAATCAGGGATCAGGACTTCCACTTTGCAGCCGGGGACGCGCCTGCGTATCTCTTCGATGGTGCGGGCAAAAATGTGCGCGCCGCCGTCGGGCTGATCGTCACGGTTCACCGACGTCACCACCGCGTAGCGCAAACCCATTTTGGCCACGGCCTCCGCGACGCGAAACGGCTCGTCCTCGTCCGGAGGGCCGACGGGCTTGCCGGAAGGGACCGCGCAAAAGCCGCAGGCGCGCGTGCAGATATCGCCCAGGATCATGAACGTCGCTGTTCCATGCTCCCAGCACTCCCCCATGTTGGGGCAGCGCGCGCTCTCGCACACGGTGTGCAGGTCCAGCGTGCGCATGATGCGCTTCAGATCCTGGTAGCGCTCGCCCCCGAAAAACTTGACGCGAAGCCAATCTGGCCGCGGGTGAGCACCCGGCGCCGGTATCGGCAGCGCCGGTGTATTCGAAATGATGTTGAAGGGTGAGGCCATGGAGTCTGTGCGAAACCCCTATTTTACCCGCATCTTCCCCAACCTACAAATGGAGTGCCTACATGGTTGAATATCCGATTCGCATGGACGGCTGGAATATTCACCAAGAGAGGTACTTACTTAATTCTGGCGACGCGTCCTCCGGTCGGAAATTTCTGGAACTGCAGGGTGTCATGCCCCGGCACGACGCGGTCGGCCGAACCGGCAAGCTCAATCATGCGCACCTGTGCGGCAATATTGGCCGCATGATCGGCCTCGCTAAAGGTCGCACTAGCCGCGTGTGCCGTCAGGTTCCGATACAAATAGCAATTATCCGAAGCCAGTACAAATGCCGGATTCCCTCCGACTCGCAAGTATTCCGACGCATAGGTATGCCGGGCACCGGTGTACACGCGAATCCCGGGCAGAATCTCGACGTTGTCTCCGTCGATCAGGCGCAAACGCCCCTCGGTATTCAGCCGCAACAACTCCTTCACATCTTCGGGGTCAATCCCGCCGTGATTTCCTCCCGGCTGCCATGCTTCTCCCGTGTAGTAGCGATATTCATCCTTCTGAATCCACACCGTCGCTTTCGGAAAAAGATCGATTCCTCCCATGTGATCCCAATGCGCATGGCTGATGACGATGTCCGTCACCTCGTCGGGTTTCACCCCCGCCAGTTTCACCGCTTCATCCGGGCGCACGTAGTCGTTCATCGGAAAATACTTGAACCATTTTTCGCGATGAAATCCACTGTCGAACAGGATCGTCCGCCCTCCGCCACGAATCAGCCAGATCACCATGGCGATATCCACTTTCTCGTCTTTGGGCGCTCCCATCACCAAGCCTGCGACAGGAAAACCGGGTGAGATGGCGTAACGAATCGCCTGGATCGAATACTCGGGAGTGGAATTCTCCGCGAGAAAAAAGGCCACGATCGCAGCCAGCAGGAATCGCTTCACATCGGCCTCGCATGAGCGGGTGAACGTGCGGAGAGCATTCTACTGCGGGTGAGAGTTCAAGCGAGAACAATCGCTCCGCCTGAATGGCGGCCATGGAACAGATCAATCCAGGAAGTCTTGCTTATACCGGCTGGCGGGAAGAACGGATGAAATCGCGCAGAACTGTAACATTGGGACCGTAGGCCCCGATGCGGCCTGCATCCACAGGAAGTCCGAGGCGCTCAGCCAGATCGAGATCCACTCCGGCGTCGTCCAATTCGGACAAGCTGAATCCCTGCGCAGGCAGCACACGATTTATGCCCGTCGGATAAACCGGCCGCGGCGGACGATGGCGCTGCCAGGGGCGGCGCGCCAGTTCGTAAAATTGCTGCCAATCGCGTTTGTGCCAGGTCGTCATTCTATTCACTAATACGTCTCACTCAATCGCTTGGATGCGTGGCCCGACAAAAAGGTTCTTCCCGGCCTTATCGCGCATCCTGTTCGCGGAATGCAACTTCAACTCCCCGCGCTATTCATATACTCCACAACCGTCCTAGCCAGACCATTTTCCTTGCCTGTTGTATCAAACACGTTACGGGGCAAATTGTTTCGCGAACCGGGGCACAGAGGAGGGCGGGGAGCGCCTTCAGGACCGGCCGCAGCGCGGGCTTTTTTCCATTCACCACGCGCAACGAACGTCAAAGCGCCGGGATATTACATACATTCATTCCTGGCAGCCAGTCCGTAGTTTTACTCTCACGCCATGCAGCAACTTGTGGTTTCCGTTCTTCAGCGGGATTAGACGGCCCGCGCAAACAAAGGTAAGAGGCCGCGAGACCCGGTCCCTCGGCACAGAACTACCGCTTCGAACTTCTTGGAGGGAGTGACGCGCCCCGAGTAGCTCGCGGCGCTGCGTTCTCAGGTTCCGATTCAGTGCTTACCAGCGGTTGCCACGGTCGCCGCGATCTCCACCACGATCCCCGCCGCGTCCGCCGCCACCTCCGCCGCGTCCACCACCGCCACCACCATGGCCGCCGCGCCCGCCGCCGTATCCGCCACGTCCGCCGCCACCGCCGCCGCCGCGCTCTGCCTGGGGACGCGCTTCATTCACAACGAGGTTTCGCCCGCCAAAATTCTGGCCGTTCAGGGAGTTGACGGCGCGGTCCGCGTCTTCGTCATTGGTAACTTCGACGAAGGCGAAACCGCGCGACTGCCCCGTGAAACGATCACGAATCAGATTGACGCCGGAGGGGGTGACACCGATCTGCGAAAACCACTCGTTGAGCTGATCTTCCGTCGCGGAAAACGGAAGATTACCGATATAGAGCTTCTTCACCTGCTGACTCCTTCTGCCCGGAACCCACTTGCGAGTCGCGGAGCGCGCTGAAGACGCAGCAATCGTTCACGGGCAGTCAGGGAAGCCGAACCACCGCGGGCGCGAGACCGGCACTTCAGCGGTCAGTGGCATGGTCTCGGAAATTAACCTCTTTTGCAACCTGAAATTCTCCGCGAATCAGAAGCGAAATCGCAGCGGCCGGAACCCGCCCCAGCTTTCCTCTCTACTCGGAATTGATGGTACGATGCGGCCAAGTTGGTTCCCCGTCGAGAGGTCTTATGCGCGGCACGATGATGGATTTTCCGCTGACGCTGCCCACCATCCTGGAGCGGGCCGGCAAAATCTTTCCGCGCGTCGAAATCGTTTCCCGCAGGCCGGACAAATCCGTCGTTCGAACCAGTTACGGCGAATTCTACCGCCGCGCGCGGCGCCTCGCGAGCGCACTCACCAAACTCGGAATGCAGCCCGGTGACCGCGTGGCCTCCATGATGTGGAATCACTCTGGCCATCTGGAAGCCTTTTTTGGTGTCCCTTGTGGCGGCGGCATCCTGCATACTTTGAATCTGCGTCTGCACCCTCACGAAATTGCCGCCATCGTCAAACACGCCCGTGACCGCTTCCTGCTAATCGACGATGTCCTTTTGCCGGCTTACGAAAAATTCTGTGATGGCGCTTACTTCGAAAAAGTCATCGTCGTGCCCTATGGTTGCAATACCGTCTCCGAGGGCTTCCTCAACTACGAGCACCTGCTTGCCGATGCCGGCGATGATTTCCGATATCCGCCGATCGACGAGAACGATGGCGCTGCGATGTGCTTTACGTCCGGAACCACGGGGTTTTCGAAAGGGGTCATCTACTCCCACCGCGCGCTGGTACTGCACTCCTTCGCGTGCGGGCTTGCAGAAGTCTTCGGCATGGGCCTGTTCGACACCGTGTTACCCGTTGCCCCCATGTTCCATGCCAACGCCTGGGGATTGCCCTACGCCTGCACGATGCTCGGTTCACGCTTGATCCTTCCTGGACCGAATGTCGATCCGGAGAGCATCCTAGATTTGATGGCCAGTGAACGGGTGACCATCGCCTGCGGCGTCCCGACCGTATGGATCGGTGTTCTGGACGCACTGGAGAAGAATCCTGGCCGGTGGAAGTTCGATTCTCCCATTCGGGTGGTGTGCGGTGGAACGGCCCCGCCTCTGGGGCTCATCCGGCAGCTCGATCCGTTTGGCTTGCAGATCAAGCATCTTTGGGGCATGACCGAGACTACTCCCATCGGTACTTCCGGCGGGCTCCGTGAGCACATGCGCGACTGGCCCGACGAGAAAAAATACGAAGTCCGCGCGAAACAGGGATGGCCAGCGCCATTTGTTGAGATTCGATTAATGCGCCCCGAAGGGGAAGCTCCGTGGGATGGTGTGACTTCCGGCGAGATTGAAATTCGCGGCCCGTGGGTCGTCGCAAGTTACCACGATTCGCCTGACCAGGCGCATCGCTGGAGCCCCGACGGCTGGTTCCGTACCGGGGACGTTGCCACGATGGACGAAGACGGCTACGTCAAGATCGTCGACCGCGCCAAGGACTTGGTGAAGTCTGGCGGCGAATGGATCAGTTCCGTGGATCTGGAAAATTCGCTGATGGGTCACCCGGCGGTGAAAGAAGCGTGCGTCGTCGGCATCCCTCACCCTAAGTGGCAGGAACGTCCGCTCGCCGCCATCGTCCTGAAGGACGGCACCAGCGCTACTGCCGAAGAGTTACGCACCTTTCTGGCAAAGACTTTCGCCAAATGGCAGCTCCCCGACGCCTTCGTGTTCATCGACGCGATCCCCCGTACTTCCGTGGGCAAATTCAAGAAGCTGGCTCTCCGCGAACAATTCGCCGATTGGAAGTGGGAGTAGTGAATGGTGGCGAGTGGCCCTTCGGCTTCGCTCAGGGTAAACGAGCAGGTGGAGAGAGGCGGCGAGAAGCCGTGTTTTACGCGACGAGCTTCAGGGCCCTCGCGCGTTTGAGGCTCAGCCGAACGTTGAATATGGATGTACTGCCTTTTGTGGCGAGCTGAAAAAGAGCTTGGTCAATCAGATACGGTGCGATTCCGATGCGCTTCCCAAGAAAATCCCTAAGTTTTTGATCATTCTCTAGCCGCACCGAAGGTATGGGCCCGCCACTCCCTGAATAAGGTGCAAATACCGCCGCGTACTGTGGACGACCGTTGTTTGTGGCATCTCTAATAATGTGGACTGAGCCCTCACTGGTGGCCTTGATTTCCTGAACCAACCTTTTTGCAATGGGGTCCTCAGGGCTTTTCACGAATAGTCTTCGAATGGGCACACTTTGATAGATGCCGGCATCCGAAAGTGCAGTAATTATGCGTGAGTATGTCTGGTGAGGCCCTTTGGTGTCGTGGTGAACGCGATGGAAGCGAAAAGCGGATCCCTCACCGCCGTTCGCGCCAATTCTTTGCAGCCCGCTTACCGCATGGCAATGCGCGACCGGGTTCTCTTCGGCTGCGCTCAGGGCAGGCGGAATGACACGCGTGGGTGGTTTGCCGAGATGGGGCGCAGCATGCTGCGCCCCTACATTGGGCCGGATGAGAGCCGGCAAGATGCCAGCGCTACGAAATGTTAGGTGGCGGAGGTGGGCAAAGATTTGATCAGGGAGGAGAGTTCGAGGGTTTCGAGGTGGGGAGGGCAGTCGGGCCAGTTGTGGCGCCAGCAGACGATGACGTCGCAGCCGGTGAGCGGGTGGCCGTGGTCGCGGAAATTGCGGCTCTCAAATTCGAATTCGAGGTGGACGCGCTGCCAGCGATGCGGAGCGATCTGGCGCTTGGCTTCGCAGTCCGGGAAGCCGGACTGCACGGCTTCGACGGTGTAGCCGAGTTCCTTGGCGACCATGCCGAAGAGCAGCACGACGCCTTGTTCGTTGACGGGCTCGTGGCGGAGGCCACGGAAATCCATGGGCTGGCCATAGGTTGGCCGTCCGTCCAAAGGCGGGTAGCGAAGTTTGCCGAGCGGAGGCGTAGATGGTGATTGCCGGTTCGCGGCGGAGCTTGGTGGCGCACCTACGGTGCTCGTGATTTTCTTGCTCTTTACCCAGCCCTGACGGGCTGGGCTAGAGGGTGCCGCGCTTCCGGCGCTACTGGTTCGCGAGCCGGAGTCGCGGCATAAAGGAACAGGAAGGAGCGCTACGACATCGGCCCATTCCGGTTTGCTCTGTGCAAAATTGCGAAAAACCTCGGGAAGCTGCGACCAGGGGCCGAAGCGGCGCTCGAAGGTGCGGGTATCGAATTTTCCGAGATGACGGTAAACACGACGGGTAGGAATTTTGTGGTTTCTGCGAACGGCGTAGCCCCAATCTTCGAGTAGTTCGCGGTCCTCGAGGCGCAGGTTCAGGGTGTAAGGCTGAAGTCCGGCGGCGCGGAGGGCGGCGCTCCAGCTGGGAAAGAACTGCAGGCCGGAGTGCTCGGAGATTCCGGAAAGAGAGAGGAATTCGGAGCGCGAGGGCGGGCGATCAGCGCCGCGGGCGATGGCGGCGAGGGAATCGAGAATGCGCTGTTTGTCGGGCACTTGTCGCAAGGGGCTATTCGTCAATGATAATTGCCTATCAACGTTATGATACTACACTCTTCGGCGGGCGTTAGTGGGCGCGTGGTCAGGTGCGGTAACTAGCGTTGATGCGAACGTACTCGGCGGTGAAGTCGCAGGTCCAATAGCGAGCCGTGGCTTTGCCGGCGTGCAGATCGACGATCAGGGGAACGTGTTCGGTGAGCAGGCGGTTGCTGGCGGCGCGCTCGTTGAAATCCAGGGGCTGGCCGCGCCGCAAAACCGGAATGCCCGCCATTTTGATATCCACGCGCGAAGTGTCGAAGAAAACTCCCGCGCGTCCAGCTGCCGCGAAGATGCGTCCCCAGTTGGGGTCGCCGCCCGCAAAGGCCGTCTTCACCAGGGGAGAAGTGGCAATCGTTTCGGCAATTCGCTTGGCGGCGGCCTCTGTCTTTGCGTGGCGCACTTCGATTTCGATGACGCGCTGCGCGCCTTCGCCGTCAGCGACGATCTGCAAGGCGAGAGAGCGGCAAACCTCTTCGAGCGCCGCGGTGAACGAGCGATGCGCCGAGGTGCCGGCTTTGATCGAAGGAGCGCCGGATTCGCCGTTCGCCAGGACGAGCAAAGTGTCGTTCGTTGAAGTGTCGCCGTCTACGCTGATGGCATTGAAGGTGCGCGAAGTCACGTCGCGCAGCGTTTTTTGCAGGAGCGAAGGCGCAATCGCCGCATCCGTCGCGACGAACGCCAGCATCGTCGCCATGTTCGGATGGATCATCCCCGCGCCTTTGGCGCAGCCGACGAGATGGACTCGTTTACCGGCCATCTTGAAGGAACCCGCCGCAGTTTTCGGACGCGTGTCCGTGGTGCAGATTGCGAGCGACAATTCGGCGAACGAGCGCGCCGAGGGACGACGATGCCGGGCGATCACCGGCAGCGCGCGGAGAATTTTTTCAAGCGGCAGTGGCACGCCGATGACGCCGGTGGAGCAGACAAACAATTCCTGCGGGGTGCAGCCGAGCCGCTTCGCGGTTTCCGCAACGGTGCGCTCGGCGGCGGCGTGGCCCGCCGCGCCGGTGGCGCAGTTGGCATTGCCGGCGTTTACCACCACCGCGCGCATCCGGCCTTTCGACGCGCGCAAATGTTCTTTGGAAATCAACACGGGGGCTGCAACTACCAGGTTTTGCGTGAAGACGGCGGCAGCCGACGCCGGGACATCGCTTGAGAGAATCGCGAGGTCCAGCGCGCCGGTTTTCTTCAAGCCGCAAGCGGTGGCGGCGAAGCGAAATCCGCGCGGCAGGGATGCCTCCGAAAGTGCGTGCTTGATCAACGGGACGTCCGTGTGACTAGCGCGACGTTCCCGGAAGGGACCTCCGATCCTCCGCAACGGCAGCGAGGGAGGATGGTTGTTTCATTGCCTGATTTGCATTCATGGCTTGGCTCCTGTTTTTTTGGCTTTTTTGTTGAGACGCTCTTCCAAATCGGCGATGGCTCCGCGGACGCTTTCTGGGGCGGTGCCGCCGCGAACTTTTTTCGAAGCCAGCGCCGCATCGACACTCAGGCTGCCGGCAAAATCGGCTTCGAACGCCGGCGATATTTTTTTGAGAGTTTTGAGAGGCAGGGCAGTCCACGCGACGTTTTGTTTCTCGGCTTCGCGCAACATTTTCCCGACGATATCGTGGGCCTGACGGAATGGAATTCCTTTATGCACGAGATAATCCGCCGCTTCGGTGGCCAGCAGAGCGGGATTCGCCGCAGCCGCCGCCAGGCGGCCAGCATTGAATTTTGTAGATGAAATGGCGCCCGCAGCAACGGCGATCATGCTCGCCATCTGATCGTGTGCAGCAAAGAGCGCTTCTTTATCTTCCTGCAAATCGCGCTGATAGCTCGTCGGCAGGCCCTTCAGCGTCGTGAGCAATCCCAGCAGCGCTCCAGTGATGCGGCCCGTTTTTCCGCGAATCAGTTCCCAAGCGTCGGGATTTTTTTTCTGCGGCATCAGGCTGCTGCCGGTGGAATATTCGTCGGGAAGAATCACGTAGGAAAATTCCTGCGACGAGAAAAGCACGAAGTCCTCGGCCAGCCGCGAAAGATGCGTGGCGATCCCAGCCAGCGCGAAAAGATAGTCCAGCGCGAAATCGCGGTCGCTGACGGCATCCAGGCTGTTCCCGGTGATGCGTGAAAAGCCGAGTTCGCGCGCAATGGCATTGCGATCGACCGCGAAGGAGTTCCCCGCGAGCGCGCCCGAGCCCATGGGACAAGCGTCCGCGCTCGCTGAAGCATGTTGCAGCCGCGTGATGTCGCGCGCGAAGGCTTCCGCGTGCGCCAGAAGAAAATGCGAGAGCAGGATGGGCTGGGCATGCTGCATGTGCGTCATGCCCGCCATCGGCACGTTGCGATTCGCTTTTGCCTGCTGGAGAAACGCATTCAGGATCGCTTCCAGGGCTTGCTGGATTTGTGCCGCGGCATCGATGACAAAAAGTCGAAAATCGGTGGCCACGAGTTCGTTGCGGCTTCGGCCCGTATGCAGTTTCCAGCCCAGCGGGCCGAGCTCTTCGACCAGGGCTTTTTCGACGAAATGGTGGACATCTTCGGCAGTCGCACCGAATGATTCAAGCCACCCAGTATCCGTCCCGGCGCGCTTGGCAATTTTGTCGAGCGCGGCGAGCGTTTGTTTCACTTCCGCAGCGGTAAAAATCCCGATGGGTTCGAGAGCCTTGGCCCACGCACGATCGACAGCGATTTCGTATGGCAGGAGACGGCGATCGAACGCAAACGAGCGCTGGAACGCGTCGAACTGCTCGTTCGGTGCGCGTTCGAATCGTCCGCCCCACAGCCGGTCATCTTTGCGTTCGGTCATTTGATACTCGCGGGACAGGCATTCTTGCTGCCCCATCCGTGTTAAGCGTCAGTAAGGACCGGACAGACAAGAATGTCTGTCCTACTTAATTCCCTCGGCCTTTGCCTTGGGCCGCACGGTTACGGGCAGCGCAAACAAATTGATGAAGCCTTCGGCGTCCTTGGGGTTGTAACGGCCCATGGTGAAACTGGCGAGGTCCGCGCGATAGAGCGAGAAAGGCGAAACGCGCTTGGTGACGTTGAGCGTGCCTTTCCACAATTTGAGTCCGACGGCGCCGGTGACGCGTTGCTGTGCGACATTGAAAAAACCGTCGAGAGCTTCGCGCAGCGGCGCAAACCACAAGCCGTAATAAACCAGTTCGGCGTAGCGCAACGACAGCGCCTGCTGGAAATGAGCGGTCTCGCGGTCGATCGTGAGGCGCTCGAGTTCCTGATGCGCTTTGACGAGCAGAGTCCCGCCGGGAGTTTCGTACGCGCCGCGGGATTTCATGCCGACGAGACGATTTTCGACGAGATCGGTGCGGCCGATGCCGTGTTTTGCGGCGATTTCGTTGAGTGCATTGAGAAGATCTACCGGGCCGAGTTTCGAACCGTTGACGGAAACGGGCGTGCCGGATTCGAATCCGATCTCGACTTCCTCGGCCTTGTCCGGAGCTTTTTCCGGTGAAACAACCCATTGCCACATGGCTTCGTTCGGAGCGTTGGCGGGATCTTCGAGTTCGCCGCCTTCGTGGCTGAGGTGCCAGATGTTGCGGTCGCGGCTGTAGATATTCTTTTTGCTTTGCTCGACGGGGACGTTATGTTTCTGCGCGTAGGCGATGGCATCTTCACGCGAATCGATGTCCCATTCGCGCCAAGGGGCGATGATTCGAACGTTGGGGGCGATGGCCTTGTAGGCCAGTTCGAATCGGACCTGATCGTTGCCCTTGCCGGTGCAGCCGTGGGAGAGACCGTCGGCGCCGAGTTTCAGCGCGATTTCCGCCTGTCGCTTGGCAATGACGGGGCGTGCCATGGAGGTGCCAAGAAGATAGGTGTGTTCGTAAACGGCGCCGGCGCGGAGAGTCGGCCAGATGTAATCGCGGACAAATTCCTCGCGCAGATCCTCGACGTGGGCGGAAGATGCGCCGGTGGCAAGCGCTTTCTTGCGCGCCGCTTCCAGGTCTTCCTGCTGGCCGACATCGCCGATCACGGCGATAACTTCGCAGCCATAATTTTCCTTCAGCCAGGGAATGATGATGGAGGTATCGAGTCCTCCAGAGTAGGCGAGGACTACTTTTTTCGGTTTGCTCAATTCCTTGTTCACAGAACCTCTCTTACGTTTTGGTGTTGCCGAAGCCGGGCGCAGGAATCCTGCGCCCCTACAAAAAATACCCGACGCGATGCAACCAGACGCATCACTCGACTAGAAAAGAGTATGCAGGATGGCTTTCTGCACGTACATGCGGTTTTCGGATTGATCGAGGACCACCGACTGCGGGCCGTCGAGAATTTCCGGGGTAACTTCCAGGCCGCGGTGCGCCGGAAGACAGTGCATGAAGACGGCGTCCGGGGCGGCCAGCGACATCAGTTCTGGATTTACCTGGTAGGGCTGGAACACGGTGTTTCGCAATTGACCTTCGGATTCGAAACCCATGCTGGTCCAGGAATCGGTGTAGACCGCTTGCGCGCCACTGACGGCTTCGTGCGGGTCGGTCATCAGTTCGATTTTAGCTTTCGTTTCGCGAGCGACACGTTTGCCATCGGCGACGACTTCCGGCGCTGGGGCATACTCCGCTGGAGTGGCGATGCGAAGATGGACACCGAGACGCGCCGCGAGATAGATGAGCGAATTGCAAACGTTGTTGCCGTCGCCGACGTAAGCGAGCTTGAAACCGCGCAAAGCGCCAAATTTTTCTTCAAGGGTGAAGAAATCGGCGAGCGCCTGGCAGGGATGGAATTTGTCGGAGAGCGCGTTGATGACGGGAATATTCGCGTTGGCGGCCATTTCTTCGAGGACGCGCTGCTGGTACACGCGAGCGACGATGCCCTGGACCCAGCGCTCGAGATTCCGCGCGACATCAGCAATGGATTCGCGCGCACCGAGAGACGCGGAAGCCTGCGTGTGGTCGAGAAAAACGACGGAACCGCCCATGCTCTGGATGCCGACTTCGAAGGTGACACGCGTGCGCAGAGAAGGCTTCTCGAAAATCAGAGCGATAAATTTGCCGCTCAGTGTCGAGGTATAGCGACCCGGGCGGGCCTTGATGTCCGTGGAAAGCTGGAGCAGCTCGCGCGTGTGCGAAGGACTCCATTCCGCTCCAGTGAGCAGATCATTCGATAACGAAACGGGTGCAACGAGAGTGGTAGTGGTCATTTTTTCACCTTGCCGCAGCGTGGGCGACGCGCTCCGGATATGCGGACTGACTGGAATCCGGGACGGAGGCTTGCCGTGGAGTTGTAGCAAGAACAAGTTCGAACAGCCGGAGAAATTCGCGCACCTGCGCGCTCGACAGGTTAAAGGGCGGAAGCAGGCGCAAAGTAAAGTCGTGGGTGCAATTGATGAGCAGGCCGCGCTGCATGGCCTCGGCGACAAATGGGGCGCCTTCGATCGAGAGTTCGACGCCGATCATCAGGCCTTCCCCGCGAATTTCGCGAACGAAATCAAATTTGGCGGCGAGGTTTGTAAGTCCTGCGTGTAACTCCGCGCCGCGGGCCCGGATATTGTCGAGAAGCTTCTGTTGCTCGACGATAGCGAGGAATTCCAAGGCGACGGCGCACGCCAACGGGCCGCCGCCGAAAGTCGTTCCATGCATGCCGAGGGAAACCTTGGCGGCCACGGCTTCGGTGGTCAGGATGGCGCCGAGGGGCAGCCCGGCAGCCAGAGGTTTGGCGATTAAGACGATGTCCGGTTTGGATGAAAATTTCTGGTAAGCAAAATAGCGGCCGGAACGGCCTAGACCGCATTGAATTTCATCGGCGATCAATAGAGCGCCGTGCTGCGTGGCGAGAGAGCGGGCGCGATTCCAGAAAAGCTCGCTGACAGGATTGATCCCCCCTTCGCCCTGAATCGTTTCAAGAAGGACGCCGCAGACGGTATCGTCGAATTTGGATTCAAGATCGGCGACGTCATTGAAGCGCACGAACTCCACGCCAGGAACAACAGGTGCGAAAGGCAGACGGTATTTTTCCGTTGCAGTGACGCTGATGGCGCCGAAAGTGCGCCCATGAAAGGAATTTTCCATGGCGAGAAAGCGATGTTTTTTCGAAGGCGCTGCCGTGGGCTCTTCGGTCCCGCGGCAGAAGAGCCTCGCGAGCTTGAGTGCACCATCGATAGCTTCCGTGCCGCTATTGGCGAAGAAGACGCGGTCGAGCCCGGACCAGGAAGCGAGCTTGCAAGCGAGCGGACCCTGGTGGGCATTGTGATAGAGGTTCGAAAGGTGAATGGCGCGCGCAGCTTCACGACGAATCACTTTAACGATGCGCGGATGGGCATGGCCGAGGGCGTTCACAGCGATGCCGCCGAGAAAATCGAGATATTTCTTGCCGGTGGCGTCAAAGAGGTACGGGCCGCGGCCGTGGGTCATCACGATGGGTGGCCGTTTGTAAGTTGGGAGAAGAAATTTTTCGGCATCGAGCAGGCGCGAGTCCGTTTTGATGGCGGGTGCCTTCCGATGCTTTGAGCTCAGCGTCGAGCGTGCTGCGGCCTTTTTCTTGAGCGAGGGGCGCATCATGCCGCCGAGAGCGCCGCATGCGCGGTCGAGAGGGGCTCGCGCAGGACGCGAGTGCCGGGAATAGAGGATAAGCCGTCCTTTGCAACGCTCGCTGCCGCGTGCGAGGCAAGCAGCAAAGCTTCCGGCGATGTTCCGCCGACAATGCGGACTTCGCGAATGCCGCCTTCGATGGCGCGCTTGGCGGCTTCGAGCTTCAGAATCATGCCACCGGAAACAATACGGCTCTGGACGAGGCGCTCGATTTCTTCGCATGTGATGGCCGCGAGAACCTTGTCCCCATCGAGCACGCCGGCAACATCGGTGAGATAAATCAGCTGATCTGCGCCGAGATATTCGGCACAGGCCGCGGCCATGTGGTCAGCATTGATGTTATACAGCTCATTATCCGCGCCGATGCCGAGGCACGGGGCAACCGGCAGGAGCCCTTCGCGCCAGAGCGATTCGATAAACTGCGCGTTCAAGCCTGTGAGGTAGCCGACGAACCCGAGGCTACCTTCGACTTCGTTGTGCACCATGGGCTCGGCGACGAAACATTGAGCATCCGCGGCGGAGATACCGATGGCAGGCTGACCTTCGGCGGAGATGGCTGCGGCCAGTTTCTTGTTCAGCAAACCAGCGAAGACCATGACGGCCACGTCGCGAGTTTCGCGGTCGGTGACGCGCAGCCCGGCGACGAATTTGCTCTCGATAGCCATGCGCTTGAGGGTGGCAGTAAACAACCGGCCGCCGCCATGGACGACGAGAATTTCATGGCCTTCGCGCGCGAGCGCCGCGACCTGGCCCGCGAGCCCATGCATAAGCGCGTCGTCTTCGAGTAATGCACCTGCGAACTTGATTACGATTCTCATTGAAGTGCGGTGTGCTCCTCTATCCCCAACATGTGGTTGAAATTCTGAACGGCCTGTCCCGCGGCGCCTTTGCCGAGATTGTCGAGGCAGGAGACGATAATCAGGCGGCGCCCGGATTTATCGAGGGCAAAGCCGAGGTCACAGAAATTGGTGTGCGCGACATGCTGAAGCTCGGGCAGCGTGCCGGCGGGCCAGATACGAACCATGGTACGCCCGGCGTAGAACTTTCGGTAGAGTGCTTCGATATTTTGCGCGGATTGCGGCTCGTCGAGCGTGATGTAGATGGTGGAAAGAATGCCGCGCGAAAGCGGCAAAAGATGCGTCGAGAAAATCAGCTGCGATTCGCTCAAGCCGGTATGGTCCAGAATTTCCGGTGTGTGACGGTGGGTGAAAAGATTGTAAGCCTTGAAGTTTTCATCCACCTCGACGAAGTGGAGATCGCGGCGAGGATCCTTGCCAGCACCGCTCGCGCCGGATTTGCAGTCGCAAACGACGCTGGAGCCCGGAGCGATCCACCCCGGTTGGGTGAGAGGGCACAAGGCGAGGATGACACTGGTGGCATAACAGCCGGGATTCGCGACCAGCCGCGCGCCGGCGATCTCAGCGGAATAGAGCTCGGGAATCCCATAGACGGCTTCATTAAGCCAATCGGCGTGCGGCGCGGGAAGCTTGTACCAGGAGGTGAAGGTTTCCGCGGATTGAAAACGAAAAGCTCCGCTCAAATCCACCACACGCAGACCGGCGTCGAGCAGGGATGGCGCGAGCTCCGCAGAAGCTTCATGGGGAGTGGCGAGAAAGGCAGTCCCCGCGTTGCTGGAAATAATGGTCTCCGCCGAAAGAGTGCGGAGGGGAGCTTCACCCCAACCGCGGAATTGAGGAAAAAGTTCGGCAAGACACTTCGCGCCGTTGGTCTCGCGGACATAGAACACGGGGGGGCGAAGCTGAGGATGACGAAGAAGGATGCGCGCGAGCTCCAGACCGGTGTAACCGGTGACACCTACAACGGCGATTTGACGGGGATCTCTCATTTTATGCCCGAGCGCGAGACGGGCGGCTCACGAACGCTTCAATCTTTTTTTGGAGGGATTCGCGCGATTTTTTATTGGGCGTGATGATCAGGACGGTGTCGTCACCGGCGATGGTCCCGGCGATTTCCGGGAATTTGGCGCCATCGACAGCCGCCGCGAGAGGCTGTGCGCCACTGGGTGGAGTTTTCAGAACGAGCAAATTCTCCGCGGGGCGGATGTCGAGAAGAAATTCGCCTAGGGCTCGGGCGAGGGGAGGAAGCGGCGCGGGCTCTTCGGGGAGCGCGGCGACGGACTTATAGCCGTCATGCGTTTTGATCAGGCGAAGTTCCTGCAGATCGCGAGAGAGCGTGGCCTGGGTAACGCGGAGCCTTTGCGCGGCCAGGCGACGGCGCAGCTCTTCCTGATTTCCGATGTGCTGATCGGAGACCAAGCGGAGAATCTGACCGTGGCGGAATGTTTTGCCGGTGCTCATCGTGTATGAATAATACAGCTCCATGTATTTTTATACAGGGGCATGCATAGCACTGTCAACGGGTTTTTGAAAAGATTTTGCCGGTAACGAGTCGGCGACAGCGCGAGACAAAGAAGAAGCGAGTCATGTAAGATTCGCAGCACTTGCAGGAAGCGCGCTGGATTTTCCGCGCCGGGGATGTAACCTACTAATGCAGTACCGCGGAGCTTATGGCAACGGCTTGCCAGATATCCGGATGCAAGAACGAAGCGCCGCAAGCGCTTGCTGACCAGCGGCTGTGCGTGCTGCACTTCACGCTATCGCTGGAGGCGAGCTGCGCGGAGATGCGCCGGGAGACAGCGCTGGGGAACGCGCCGCAGGAACGGCAACGCGAGATCATGCGCTTCATTACGGAACACGGGGAGCGCCTAGCGCGAGTGGCAACCAGTGGCCTGCACCTGACAGATGACCTGAAAGCGCGGATTTTGAGCACGTTCCTCACGCTGATGAACTTGCGAGAAAACCTCGACCGTTCAAACATGCGCAGCTCGTTTGGCCGCTCCGGCCACACAGTTCGATAGATTCGCTAACTGCTGGAAGTGACTTTTGTGTGCAATTGGAGTTGCGACCTGCCGATCGAGGGTCTTCCGTACTCCGTGATGGGTTTTCAGTAAGTCAAAAGGACAGGAAGCTCATTTCAGCTTTACTGGTTCTCCCGCGCTTGGTTCGAATCCCTAGTTCACTTGTGAGCCCGGCAGAAGAGATGTGTCAGGAGGCGGGATTTCGTTTTCGGCTTCCCAGTGTTGGCTAACATGCTTCGGCCCGACAGACGTGCAACGATTTGGCGGCTCGAGGGTTCAACAGAGTCAGGCGCCGATATATCGCGCATAGAGGGAGCGTGCCACGGCAGGGTCTTTGGTGCCTTTGAGGATAGCGCGGCCGTCGGCAAAGACGGTCATTTCATACGCAGCAACACGGAAACGTAGAAGAAAATCATTCTGGCGGACTTCGCCGACAATGGGAGTCAATCGTAATCCGAGAGCACGGAGATCCATCGTGCGGCTATTTTCGTGAATCTGAACAGAATCCCGCCCGCACATGGTGACGTGGGGCTGAGCATCGCCATGGAGATAGGTGAAATCGTGCTTCGCGCATGCACGGCATTCAGGGTTGCGTGCCACGCGGAGAGATTGCATGTGGCCGCTCCAGACATCGCAGGAGAGCAAGCGGCTATGAAGGGCATGTTCGCGGCCAGCAAGCAACTTCAAGGCTTCGGCAACTTCGAGCGATGCGATCAAATTGACAATGGGACCAAGCACGCCGATGGTGTCGCAAGTTTCTTCCATGCCCTGGCTATGATTTCCGGATTCGAGGAGGCAGGCGAGGCACGGAGTCACGCCCGGCCGAACGGTCATGGTGATTCCATAACTGGCCACAGCGGCGGCGTAAATCCATGGAAGGCCGGATTTGACGGCAAAATCATTGAGCAGGAATCGCGTTTCGAAATTGTCGGTGCCGTCGAGAAGCAGGTCGACGCCGGCAAGGAGCTCCTGGGCATTTCGGGGAGTCAGATCGGCGACGACGCCATCCACGGCGACGGTGGAATTGATGGAACGCAGCTTGCGCTCGGCGGCGATAGCCTTTGGCAGGGCCTGGAGGGCGTCGGATTCGTCGAAAAGAATCTGGCGCTGCAGGTTTGAGGGTTCAACGAAGTCGCGGTCGATGATCTTGAGGTATCCAACGCCGGCACGGACGAGCAGATTAGCGGCGGCGGCCCCAATCGCGCCGCAACCAACGATCGCCGCACGGGAGGCAAGCAAGCGCTCTTGGCCTTCCGGTCCGATCGCGGCGAAAAGCATCTGGCGCGAGTATTTTTCCTGGAGAGAATTGTTCACGAGCGGCGCGGCCCTGGCAGGCCGCGCGGACGCGCCTGCTTGGATACATGATAGCGCCAAAGTGCACCGGGCGGGCAACGCCGCTGTGCTACCCTTCGTCTGAGCGAATGGACGCATGAAATTGAGCTGGCTCAATGGGATGCGAGGGCTTGTCGTACTCGCGCTCCTGACGGGAGCTGCGCCGACGCACGCGCAAACGCCGCAGGGAACTGCAGTGCCGAATGTCGCGACGGAAGCTACGGTCGTGGCGGTCCGCATCGTTAAAGAAAATGGGCAGGTGCTGTCCGAAGCACCTAGCGGAATCGCCGTGGAAGCCGGGAAACCGATCGACCGGGCAAAAATAGCGGAAAGTTTGCACACACTATATCGAACTGGGACCTACGCAGATCTGCGCGCGGTATTGACGCCGGTTGACGGCGGAATGCGGCTGGATTTCGTTGTGCGGGAAAACCTTTTTTTCAATCAGGTGCTGATCGAGGGGCTGGTAGCCCCACCCAGCGACGCCTCGGCGGCCGCGGCAATGCAGCTCGGACTCGGTCAAACCTACCGCAAGGCAGCAGTGAGCGAAGCACTGGTGCGGCTCAAAGAGACGCTGCGGGAGGAAGGCCTGTACGAGGCGGAGGTTTCCGCGGAAGAGGTGCCGCATGCGGACAAGCACGAAATGGACATCGTGGTCCACGTGAAACCGGGCCCGCGCGCGCTTCTTGGAGTAGTGCACCTGAAGAATGATACGGAGTTTCCCGACGCAGAAATTCTCTCGAAGTTGAAGATGAAGGTGGGAAAGGCGGTGACGTCCGAGCGCCTTCAGCGCGGAACCGACCGCATCCGGAAATTCATGGCGAAGAAAGGGTACTTGAGCGCGCGAGCGATTGTGAAGCGAGGCGAATACGATATCGCGAAGAATACCATTCCGCTGGATCTGGATGTGACGGAAGGACCGCGTGTTCAAGTGACGGTCACGGGGGCGAAATTCTCCAAGGGCGACCTGAAAAAATTGATACCGGTTTATCAAGAAGGCGCGGTCGACGCGGACCTGTTGGAAGAAGGAAAGCGCAACCTGCTCGAGCGGCTGGAGCGGGAAGGATATTTTGATGCCACGGTGAACTACAAAACGGACGTGCATGAAGTGAAGGGCAAAGGAAAAACAGCGAAAGGCACGGAAGAGGCCATCACCTACGCAGTGAAACGCGGCGGGCGTCACAAACTGATGGGCATCGAGATCAGTGGGAACAAGTACTTCGATAAAGAATTGTTGCGGAGCCGGTTGCAGATCTTTGGCGGGGCGTTTGGCTCGCCGGGGAGGTTCAGCCGGCGCCTGGTGGAATCTGATACGCAATCGATGCTCAGCCTGTACCAGGCGAACGGATTCCTGGAGGCCAAGGTCGAGTACCAGATCGAAGACGACTACAAGGGCAAAGCAGATGATTTGCTGATCGTGTTCAAGATTCAGGAAGGAAAGCAGACGCGGGTGGCGTCTCTTTCCATCGAAGGAGCGCATGCATTCACGAAAGAGGAGCTGCTGGATGTAATTGGTTCCACTCCGGGGCAGCCGTATTCGGATTTCGGAGTAACAACGGACCGCGACAATATTCTGGCGCTGTATTTCAACGAAGGATTTCCGGAGGCCAGCTTTACGGCGAACGCGGAACCTGTGACGGCGGACACGGCCACAAACTCAGGGAACAGTTCGAATGGCACGGCCGGCAAGGAAAATGGGGAAAAAGCCGAGAAAGAAATAAAGGCCGCAATCGAACAAGCAGCGCCCGTGAGGCTGGTTTACCACATCCTGGAAGGGCCGCAAATCCGCGTGCGGCGAATTCTCCTGAGTGGCTACGTGCATACGCGATTGGGCGTGATACGACGGGAGATTCGAATCAAGCCGAATGAACCGCTGCGCGAAGGGGACGTGGTGGAATCGCAGCGGCATTTGTACAACCTGGGGGTCTTCAACCGTGTAACGATTGAACCGCAAAACCCGAATGGCACAGCCCCGGATAAGAACATCGCGGTGCTCGTCGAAGAAGCCAAACGCTACACCATCGCGTACGGCGGCGGCTTCGAAGTGCAGAGGCTGGCCAGCACAACAAATCCAACCGGTGGGCAGATTCAAGCGGCTCCCCGCGGGATCATCGAGATCAGCAAGCTGAACTTGACGGGACGGGCGGACTCGCTCTCGCTCAAAGTACGAGGGAGCACGTTACAAGGCCGCGCGCTGCTGGGGTATTTCGCCCCGAACACCTTCGGAAATTCGCACTACAGTTTCCAGGCGACGGCCTTTGCGGAAAAAACGCGCGACATCAATACGTTTACGGAAGAGCGGTACGAGGGCTCGCTGCAGCTGACGGATCAGATCACGCCGCTCACGACGGTGCTTTATCACTATGCCTTCCGCAAAGTGCTGGTCTCCAATCTGAATATTCCGCCGCAGGAAATCCCGCTGTTCCAGCAACCCACGCTCGTCTCGCAATTTGGAGTGACGTGGGTAAGAGACTCGCGCGACAGTCCCGCGGACGCCTCCAAAGGCAGCTTCAATAGCGCCGACTTCAGCGACGCCAGCACAGCGATTGGTTCCAGCGCGAACTTCCTGCGCTTTTTCTTTCAGAATTCGACTTACTATCCGATCAAACGGCGGTTCAGTTTTGCGCGTTCCGCCCGTTTTGGGATTCTCGTTCCATACGGGGGTACGGTTTCGCTGACATTCCCGGCACCGACTTGCCCTGTGGGTTCGCCCACTTGCGTACTTCCGACCGTCATACCGCTCCCAGAGCGATTCTTTGCGGGCGGCGGCACTTCACTGCGAGGTTTCGCGTTGAACCAGGCGGGACCGCGCGATTCGGGCACCGGGTTTCCCGTGGGAGGCCAGGCGTTGCTGGTGCTAAACCAGGAATTTCGTTTTCCGATGCGTTTGCCGTTCCTTGGCACGGCCCTGGGCGGCGCGATTTTCTATGATGGCGGAAATGTCTATAGCCGCCTTTCGCGAATTTCCTTCCGGGCGACACTGCCGAATCCGACATTCGGACTGCAAAACCCGGCGCTGCCCGCCGGACCGACGAACTTGCCGGTGTGCCTCACCAATTGCACCAACGAGCTGAATTATTTTTCGCATTCCATCGGAATCGGCGTCCGCTACAAGACTCCCGTAGGTCCGATCCGCATTGACCTCGGGTACATGATCAATCGTCCGTCCTTTGTAATACCAATACCTTGCCCGAATAACACGCCGACATGCGTTACCGGTTCGCTGGGCTATGAAGGCACGCGACTCGGGGGCTTTCAAATCTTTTTCAATTTGGGGTCATCGTTCTAATGCGCGGAGCACGGCATGGCGCACTGGTAGCCGCGTTGCTTGTGGCGGCCAGCGCGGGATGGCTCGGGGCGCAGGAAATCGCCGACCGAATCGTCGCGCGCGTGGAAAACGACGTCATCTTGTTGAGCGACATCCAACTGCTCAGCCGCTATCAGCAGCTCGTGGACGGAAAATCGGAAACGGAAGGGCAGATTCTGGACCGGCTGATCGATCAATGGATCGTGCGGACGGAAGCAGACGTTGCTCATTTTCCGCACCCCTCAGAGGCTGATATTGACCGCGGTGTACAGCGACTGCAGAAGTCGTTCGTGTCACAGGAGGAGTACGAGGCTCGAAAAAAACAGAGTGGCCTGAGTGATTCGGAAATTCGCGCGATCGTGGCCTCGCAGCTTTATTTGAGCAACTATCTCGATTCGCGTTTTCGACCCGGGCTGCAGATTGACCCCAAGGCAATTGAGGAATTTTACCGGACAGGGGTCGTGCCGGTGGCCAAGAGGCGAGGGCAGGAACCTCCCTCTTTGGAAGCCGCGCGCGATGCGATCGAGGAAGCCCTGGTGCAGAGTGGGATCAACGAGCAAGCCGATCGATGGCTCAAAGAGAGCAGGGTGCGCTTGCACATCGAAAAGCTTCTTGATGAGGGGGCGAAGTGAACCGCAAGACACGCCACCCAATCTGGAATTGGATCATTCACACACCTTGGGTGCTGGCAGTCCTCGCGATTTTGTCCGTGATCGCGTTCTTCGGGAGCGGCGCGGGCAATCCGCTTCTGAGCCGCCTCATCGTCCACCGCCTGGAATCGATGACTGGGGGAAAGGTGGAGTTGAAATCGCTTTCGGTGCGGTGGTTGGCGATGCACGCGACATTGAAGGGACTGGTGATTCACGGCAAGGAGCCTAAGGGCGAGGAGCCCCTGTTCTCCGCGGGAGAGGTCGATGCCGGCATCCGAATCGATTCCTTCTGGGGCCGCAGAGTTTCAGTGAATGAACTTCTCATCCAGAGACCGCACGTGCACGTGCGCATCGACAAGGAGGGAACAAGCAACTTGCCGACGCCCACCCGTCCTGCAAAGCCCAATCAAGCGGTGCGCGACACGCTTTTCGAACTGCATATCCAGCGTCTGCAGCTAGAGGACGGATGGTTCCTTTACAACGATGTGCTGACGCCGGTTGCGGTGAAGGGCGGTGAGCTACAACTTACACTCACGGGCGGCGGAACGCTGGAAAATCCCTTGTATCTGGGGAATCTGGAATGGCACACGGTGCAGTTCACTTCGAAGCGATACGCGCCCCTTCCGATAGGTGTCTCGGCAAAATTCACGCTGTGGCGCGAAGGATTCACGCTCGAACAAGGTGTGCTCGATGTCGGACGCTCGCACCTTGATGCGCAAGCAGAGATGAACAGCTTTGTGAAGCCGCAATGGAGCTTTCGCTACCGCGGTTCAGTGGAGCTGCTCGACTTTCGTGAAACTTTTCGCGAACCGATGGTGCCCACGGGGCGGGTTGACCTGCGCGGAGAAGGGCGCTTCGCCGGCGGCCAGTACCAAGGAAGCGGAAATTATTCTGGGGAGAAGATTGCGCTGCCATACAACGATTTTCATACCAAGGGACTTACCAGCCGCGGGAGCTATCGAATCGACAATCGCGGCCTCGAAGTACCAGACTTTTTTGCCGGGGCGTTCGGCGGCAGCGTGACGGGAAAAATCACGATGCGGTTCGACGGGCTGAAATTCCGCGCGGACACACACGTGCAAAACGTCAGTCTGGCCGGTGTGTTGCCGGCCATCGAGCACCGCGATTTCCCGATCGATGAACTGCACTGGGACGCGTTGATGACGGCTGACACTGTGGAGACGTGGAGCGGCCCATTCCGGCATTTTGAAATTTTCGTGAAGACGGTCTGGGACGCACCCGAGCATGTCGCGGAGCACCATCAGCCGGTGACCGCGGAATGGAAATTCAGTTATCGATACGATCTCAGCTTACTGACGATCGAGTCGGGGGAATTCGGGACTCCTTCGTCACGCGGAAGTCTCGATGGAGTGCTGGCCCCGCGAAATACCGCCATCAATCTGAAGTTTGAAACGGGCGCGCTGGAAACATACAAGGATTTCATTGACGCCCTGGCCGGCGCGAAGCCCGGTTCACCCGATGCCGCGGAACCGATATCGGGCAGCGTGCGCTGGGATGGCAAGATTCTCGGCCCCTCCGGTGGCCCGACGTTCCAAGGCCATGTGCGCGGTGAGCACGTGCGCTACGACGGGGTGTTTCTGGATGCACTAGACGGCGATCTTTCCTATTCTCCGACGCAGTTAACGCTGGCGCGTGGTCATGCCCGCCGCGGCGAGATGGCGACGGACATCGAAGGAACTCTTGCGTTAACGGCTTGGAGTTTTCTCCCCGAGAACGAGTGGTCGGCGGACGTCAATTTTGAAAAGGTTCCCGTCGAGGGGATGCAACAACTCGTCGGCTGGAAGTACCCGGTGAGCGGCTTATTGACAGGACAGTTTCACGGGCGCGGCACACGCGAGGCGCCGAGCATGGCGGGGCAGTTCGACTTTGCCGATGCAAAAATCTACGGGCTGGCCTTCAATCGTCTTCGCGGACACCTGAATGTTTCGCCTGACGAAGTGCGCATTGCCAATGCGGAGCTACGATTTTTTCCGGTTGGAAAAGAAAACGGGCGGGGCGCTGGAATCATCACAGGCTCGGCGAGCTACCGTTACGCCGATCAGACGATAACCGCGGACCTTGTCGGAGCAGCACTACCGCTGGAGAATATCGAAAAACTTCAGTCCACGCGCTTCCCGGTGGGAGGGCAAGTCACGTTCAAATTGAAGGCCAGTGGCCCGGTGAAGGCACCCCTCGGAGAGGGAACCTTTCGAGTCGTGGATCTCCGCGTGGGGCAGGAGGTCATCGGGAGTTTCGACGGTGGCTTGACCTCCGACGGGCATACAGCTCATCTCGAGCTGGGTTCGGCGATGAGTACGGGAGAGATTTCCGGCGGCCTCACGCTCGGATTGGCCGATCCCTACGCGTTAAAGGGAAAGATTTCGATTAAGAACATCGATCTCGATCCATTCCTGCTCACGGCGTTGCACCTAGGAAAGTTTGGAGGCCACGCCGATGCGGACGGGGATATCACGCTGGATGGCTCATTGAAACAGCCGGAAGCCATTGTTGTGGATGCCAGTTTCTCGCGCCTGGAGCTGATGTACGCAAACGTAAAGCTGGAAAATGTCGGGCCGGTGCATTTTCGATCGTCGAAAGAGAGCCTGGAGATTGATCCAGCCACCCTGCGAGGAGTGGACACGAATCTACAAATCGCCGGCGCCGTGCAATTCGCTGGGCGCCGCACAGTGGGCCTGCGCCTGAACGGGGCATTGGATCTGCGACTGATTAGTGGATTTGTGCCAGGAATCGATGCGCGCGGCCCGGCCCAAATCAATGCTTCCGTTGAGGGAACGCTGGACCGGCCACGCATTACCGGCCGGGTACACATCGAAAATGCCTCCGCTCGCGCGGCGGACTTTCCAACGGGGCTCAGCGCGGTAAACGGTGATTTGATCTTCGATGCGACACGCCTGTTTTTTGAGAATGTGAGCGCGGAAGCAGGCGGTGGCACGCTGCATCTTTCGGGAAGCGTGAACTACGCGGAGAGTCCCTTGCGTTACGACGTTAGCCTGCGTTCCGATCGCGTGCGCATACGCTATCCGGTGGGAATGAGCTGGCTGGTAGGAGGTTCACTCCGCTTAAGCGGCACTCCTGCAGGTGGAGTTCTTTCCGGCCGCGTCATGATCGAACGAGTCACTCTCACGCAAGGGCTGGAAGTGGCGGGAATGCTGGTCTCTGCGAAGGAAGGAATCATTGGGCCGTCCACCAGTTCCCCGTTCCTGCGCAATCTGCAATTCGACGTCGAGGCTCTTTCGGCACCTGATGCGCGTATGGAGTGGCCGGGCGCGGAACTGCAGGCCGAGGCCAGTCTGCGCGTGCGAGGAACCTGGGAACATCCCATTCTGCTTGGCCACATCCACATTCTGTCGGGTGAATTGTATTTCGCAGGAAATCGTTACCGAGTTTCGCGAGGCGACTTGAACTTCGCGAATCCCTTCCGGCTGGATCCGGTCCTGAACGTGGAGGCCACGACAACGATCCAGCAGTATGAAATCACGCTGAATTTCAATGGGCCTGCGAGCAAGCTCACGCTGGCGTACCGCTCCGATCCGCCGCTGCCGGCGAATGACATCATCACGCTGCTGGCGCTGGGCCAAACCAGCTCCGAGTCCATGGCGCGCAGCGGTGGCACAACGCAAAGTGGAACCGCGGGCGCCTCCGCGATTCTATCCGAAGCAATATCCAGCCAATTGGGCGGGCGTCTTGAGCGGTTGTTTGGGATTACGCGTCTGCGGGTTGACCCCGGTCTCGCAACAGTGGCCACGGCGGGTGCGGAACAGAACGCCGGGCCACGAGTCACTGTTGAGCAACAGATTGCCCGCAACCTCACGATCACTTATGTTTCGAATGTGAGTTCGTCGCAGGAGCAAGTCATTCAAGTGGAGTACAACGTCAACCGGAACGTCTCGATTGTAGGATTACGCGATCAAAACGGAACGTTTGGCATCGACATCAAGATCAAGAAGCGCTTCCAGTAGTACCGAAGCACAACTTCGTGCGCGCTCAGTTTATTGCGGGTCCTGCTGTTGTGCGGATTGTTGCGCAGGCTGCTGGGCTCGGCGCTGCTGCCAACGCGGCTGGCCCGTGCCCAACCGCGCCGACTGCCCGACCTCCGGATTCTGTTGTTTCATCTCTGCCAGCGCTTCCTTGGCAGCCTTGGTGCCTGTGGAGCGGATCGCCGCCTGAATTTCACGGTTGATCTTGGGCATTTCCGCGGCGACTTTCTGTCCCAGGGGCGAACCGTAAAACTGGAGCAGGCCCTTGATTTCATCGTCCGTGTAGTGTTTGTCGTAAACCGCGACGAGCTGATCGGCCACCTGATCGACATCGAATTTTTTCTGGTAGCTTGCGGCAAAGGCGTTCACAAAAGCCTGTCCTTTGTCATTATTCGGCACCGTGGTGAGAAGCTTTTCCCGGGATTGTTCGATCGCCGTGCTGGCGCCATCCTGCACGAGGTCGCGCGCGCCGACAAGCTCCATCAGCGAGCGGATGTCCGCCTCCTTCGCGGGATCAATGGAACTTGCCTGAGCGGACGCCGCGCTGTCCTGCGCGGTCTTCGCGTTCTGCGCCGCAGCTTGCACGGGATTGGGCGATGTTCCCTGAATGACGATGAAAAATGTGCCGACGTAAACGACGATCAACGCCAGGATCGCTTTCATAACTTCCTCCGCGGCGGAATCACATGGAGATGCGCCACTGCCGTGAGTGTAAATTGCGCTGTGGATTGAGGGGATAGGACTCCAGGACAGTGGTGCTGCGTTGTTCACTGTCCTTCCGTTCAGGTTAAGGCGACGCGATGACTTTCTGTTACCATGCCTCGCCATGAACGAACCGTCCACTGGAGTTCCACTTGGAAGCAGCAGCGCGGTAACCACGAAAATCGTCGCGCGGGAGGAAGGCCTCCACCGCAACTTGACGCCGGGCCAGCTGGCAATGATCGGCCTTGGCAGCACGATCGGAACGGGGCTTTTTCTCGGGAGCGCCATTTCCGTGAAGCTGGCGGGGCCGGCGGTGATTCTGAGCTTTGCCGGCGCGGCGTGCATCGCGCTGACGATGATGTGGGCGCTGGCGGAGATGGCCGCGGCTCACCCCGCCGCGGGATCTTTTGGGCTGTATGCGGAGATCTATTTGCATCCATGGGCGGGATTTGCGATTCGTCTGACCTATTGGCTGTGCATGATGGTGGTGATTGGCAGCGAAGTTGTAGCGGCGTCCATTTACTGCAAATTCTGGTTCCCGGCGATGCCGTCGTGGGTTTGGATCGGGCTGTTCTCGCTGGTAATTCTGTACGTCAACACTATCAGTATCGGAAACCTTGGAACTTTTGAGTACATCCTCTCGATGATCAAGGTTGTGACGATCGTTGCATTTTTGATTTTCGGCACGGCGCTTCTGGCCGGCGTGGGATTTCCGAAACTCGGTCTTGCTAACTACACGGCGCACGGCGGTTTTCTCCCGAATGGGTGGAAGGGCGTCGGCCTAGGCGTGATTATGGGCCTCTTCAGTTTTTTTGGCATTGAAGTGGTTGGGAGCGCGGCCGGTGAAGCGGCAGATCCGAAAGTTGCTGTTCCCAAGGCTCTGCGGAAGACACTCCTGTTTCTGGTGCTTTTTTATGTCGCAGGATTGGCGCTGGTGGTGGGAATCGTCCCGTGGACACAAATCGGACTGGGGGAGAGTCCGTTCGTGCGCGTCTTTCAGAGCGTGGGCATTCCTGCGACCAGCCACGTTATGAATTTTGTGGTATTGACGGCCGCACTCTCCAGCGCGGTCGCCAATCTGTATTTCGGGGCGCGGTTGGCCTTCTCTCTTGCGCGCGGCGGTTATGTTCCGGCCGTGCTGGGGCGACTAAGCAAGAAGGGAATGCCGGTGATTGCGGTGCTCGCTTCGGCAGGGGGCATGGCTGCGGCTCTGGTCCTGTCGGAATACTTTAAGGATTCACTCTTCATTTTTATGATTGGGCTGAGTACTTTTGGTGCGATGTTCGCGTGGCTGATGACTTTGCTGACCCATCTGGCGTTCCGCCGCTTTCATGAACGGCAGGCAAAACCGTATCTTCGATTGGGGCCCCGGGGCCCGTGGGCGTCTCTTATTGGGTTGGCAGGGGTTTTGGCGGTGCTGGTTTCCACGTGGTGGGTTCCGGGATTCCGGATTACGTTG
The DNA here is from genome assembly GCA_013289585.1 of Acidobacteriota bacterium. Classification (GTDB taxonomy): domain Bacteria; phylum Acidobacteriota; class Terriglobia; order Acidiferrales; family UBA7541; genus Acidiferrum. The sequence continues at coordinate 175,393 of JABCZR010000001.1, forward strand.
ATGGCTGGAGTACCCTGGCTGGGATTCCTAACGGTGTGCTACTTTGTTTGGAGAAGAACGCAATCCCGCACGCTGGTCCGTGGAGAGCTTCACGATGGATGAACTTCTAAAGTGGCGCGGCGAATTTCCGATTCTCGAGCGCGCCACCTACATGATCAGCAATTCGCTGGGGGCGATGCCGCGCGGCGTCTATGAGGAGATGCGCGCGTACGCGGACGCTTGGGCGGAACGCGGCGTGCGCGCGTGGGAAGAGGGCTGGTGGGAAATGGCGGTGGGCGTAGGCGACAAGATCGCGCCGCTAATCGGCGCAGCCCCGGGTGAGATTTCACTGCACCAAAACGTCACGCTCACACAAGCAGTGATTTCGTCTTGCTTCGATTTCCGCGGGCCACGCAACAAAGTCGTGATGGTGGAACTTGAATTCCCCTCAATACAATATTTCTATCAGGAACAGCGCCGCCGTGGGGCGCGTGTCGAAGTAGTGCCAACACCGGATGACATTCGAATCGATATGGAAAAGCTGCTCGCGGCCATCGACGAAACCACTCTTCTCGTGCCCATTTCGCAGGTGCTGTTTCGCAGCTCGTTTATAGTGGATGTGCGCGCCATTATCGAGCGCGCACACCGGGTCGGAGCGCACGTCATTCTCGATGCTTTTCAGGCCACGGGAACGATTGCGCTGGATGTGAAAAGCCTCGGCGTTGATTTTGCCGTGGGCGGCGTTCTCAAATGGTTGTGCGGCGGCCCGGGCGTCGCTTATCTTTACGTCCGTGAAGATCTGCGCGCCAAGCTGAGTCCTGCGCTGACGGGGTGGATCGCGCATCGGCGTCCTTTTGCGTTCGAAACAGGCGCGATTGACCAACGCGAGGACTCGTTCCGCTATCTGAACGGCACGCCGCATATCCCCGCGCTGTATGCCTGCCGGCCGGGACTCGACATTCTGAACAAGGTTGGCATCGGTGCGATTCGGGAGAAATCGATGCGCATGACGGCGCAGCTGGTCGAAGGAGCAAAATCGCGCGGCTGGTTTGTGAACACGCCGGACAATCCCGCAGAGCGTGCGGGAACTGTTTCCATCGTCTGCCCGCATGCCCATGAAGTCTGCCGCGAACTTCTCGCGCGTGAGATCCTCGTTGACTACCGGCCCAAAGCGGGCGTGCGTGTTTCTCCGCATTTCTACAATCGCGAAGAAGAGTGTGACTTCACTCTGGCACAGATGGAAGAGATTCTCCGAACAGGAGCCTGGGAAAAACATGCGCCGGCGGCCACACATGCTTGATAGCGGAGAATTCGTTCCGGAACTTGCGAGGATGATTGAAACGCAGTTGCGGCGGCGCGGCATCTCGGATGCTGCCGTGCTTGCCGCAATAGAGTCCGTGCCACGACACGAATTTGTGCCGAAGGAATCGCGAGATCGCGCTTACGATGACGTGCCGTTGCCGATCGGCGGCGGCCAGACAATTTCGCAGCCGTATATTGTGGCGGCGATGACTGCTGCGATCCATTTGCTTCCCGGCGAGCGCGTGCTGGAGATTGGAACAGGATGCGGGTACCAGGCAGCGGTCCTTTCGCGGCTCGCTAAGGAAGTATTCAGCGTCGAGCGGCGGCCGGAGCTGGCGTTGTCCGCATCGGAGCGACTGGCTCGGCTGGGTTTTAGTAACGTGCATGTTCATTGCGGAGACGGCACACTGGGTATGCCGGAATTTGCGCCGTTCGACGCGATTCTCGTTGCGGCGGCGGCTCCCGCGGTCCCCGAGCCACTCCTTGCGCAACTCGGTGAAGGCGGCCGCATGATCCTTCCTGTCGGTGACACGGAACACCAGGAATTGCAGCTGATCGAAAAGCGCGGTGATGCATTACGCAAAAGTACGCTCGAAGGATGCAGATTTGTTCCCCTGGTCGGTTACCATGGCTGGCAGGAACCTCCTTCACGATGAGCGCAGCCAGCCCCGACCTCTCCATCATCATTCCGTCCTACAACGAGGAATCGCGCCTGCCGGCAACGCTGGAGCGGATAGCAACGTACTTGCAAACACTCCCCGGCGCAGCGGAAGTGCTGGTCGTAGATGACGGTTCGAAAGATCGCACGGTTGCGGTAACAGAGTCTTTCCGGGATAGGATTCCGTCGCTGCGCGTGATTTCGAACGGCGAAAACCGGGGCAAAGGCTACAGCGTGCGTCACGGCATGCAGGAGGCGCATGGGAGGATCGCGCTGTTCACGGATGCGGATCTCTCGGCGCCAATCGAGGAAGCTGGGAAGCTTATCGACGCGCTGGAAACCCATGACGTGGCCATCGGCTCCCGCGCCCTGGACCGCAGCAAAATCAGCGTCCACGAATCTCCGTTCCGCGAATTCGCCGGCATCATTTTCAACAAGATCGTGCGTATCATTCTATGGCTGCCGTTTGTAGACACGCAGTGTGGCTTCAAGGCGTTTCGGACTGAAAACTGCAGGATTATTTTCGAGCAGCAAACCATCGAGCGGTTTGGCTTCGATCCGGAGCTGTTGTTTCTCGCGCGACGCCAGGGATTACGGAGCGTCGAGATTTCCGTGCGCTGGGGGCACTCGCCGGCTACAAAGGTGAGCATGTTGCGCGACAGCATACGGATGTTCATCGATGTATTCACCATCCGGTGGAACGCGCTGACGGGACGCTACCCGCGCAGGAGATAATTCCCAGCGGCCTACTTTACAATACAAAGTACTTGACAAACGCAGGGCTCATACGTAGGCTATTCTCCATGGCGACACCAGGCCCACTTCGTTCTCCCAAACGCGAGCCCATTCCCATCGATGCCCGGGCCGCCGACCATCTCCGCTACATCCGCGAAACCATGGAGAGCGCTGCGGAATTCACGGCAGTGCCAGGCTGGGGAGGCGTAGCCATGGGGGTCACGGCACTGGTTGCAGCGTTCGTTGCCTCTCGTCAGACCACGCCGATCGCCTGGCTCAACGTTTGGCTAGTTGAAGCTTTCGTTGCCGTGGCCATCGCGGCTCCAGCTGCCGCCACCAAGGCACACCGCGCCAACTCCGCGCTCTTTTCCGGCCCAGGCCGCAAGTTCGTCCTCAGCTTTGCACCACCGATCGTCGTGGGCGGGCTTTTGACCTTCGCGTTGTATCATGCGGGGCTGCTAGCCGTGTTGCCGGGTGTGTGGCTGTTGTTGTATGGGACGGCTATCGTAACGGGTGGAGCGTTTTCAGTACGTGTTGTGCCGGTGATGGGATTGTGCCTGATGGTGCTCGGGGCTGCTGCACTTTTCGCACCTTCGAGCTGGGGGGACGCGCTGATGGCCGGCGGGTTCGGCCTGGTACAAATTGGATTTGGCTGGTGGATTGCCCGGCACTATGGAGGCTAGCAGAAGACCGTATGGGTAAGCTGTCCACAGCACGCCAAGAGCGCGCTCAGAAGTCACGAGAGCGGGAGGCTTCGCTTGAGACGATCCGAAACCCGTCTCGGGAAGCCGTGCCCGCAAACCTCGACCGCCTGATCCACGAGCGCATCCGGCTGGGAATTGTCAGCGCACTGGCGGTCAATCGTTCGCTCACGTTTAATGAACTCAAGGCCCTGCTGAAGACGACCGACGGCAACCTGAGCGTTCATGCGCGCAAGCTGGAAGAAGCCGATTACATCGTTTGCTCGAAGTCTTTTGACGGGCGCCTGCCGAAGACGGAGTACCGTCTGGCAACTGCAGGGCGCAAAGCGCTCGAACGCTATCTGAATCATATGGAGGCTTTGATCCGCGCAACACGAGAAGGTTGAGCGGCAAATTTTTTTGTGTTTGTACTTTGTACTGCAGAGTAGTTTACAGTGCTTTCCCGGCGGCGGAGAAAGAACATGCTCATGCATCATCTGACCATTCAGCAGATTTCCACGGCGCAGCCTGCGATTGCGCAGGCCCCGGGCCTCCACGTGGCCATTATCTCGGACGGGAACGGAAGGTGGGCCACTTCGAGAGGCTTGCCGCGCTCGGCGGGCCATCGCGCGGGCGCCGAATCGGCGCGCCGAGTTATTCAGGCTGCGCCGCGTCTCGGAATTCATACGCTGACACTCTTTGCGCTTTCCTCGGCGAACTGGAAACGTCCGGCTGCCGAGGTCAACGCAATCCTACGGCTCCTCCACGAATACCTCTTCACCGAAACGACCCATTGCATCGACGAAGGAGTCCGCCTAAGCCTCATTGGGCGACGCGACCGGTTGCCCGCAACGCTGCGACAGGCCATCGCCGATTCAGAAGCGGCGACGGCAAAGGGAACACGTCTGCACCTCCGGCTCGCGGTCGACTATTCCGCGCGGGAGGCCATCTACCACGCTGCCTGCCGTTTTTACAAAGTTACTGAGCTTTCGCCGGAGTCTTTCAGCAATGTCCTCGCGGAAGTGCACCGCGGTGGCTCGACGGAAGTTGACTTACTGATCCGCACGGGCGGCGAACAGCGCCTTTCCGACTTTCTGCTGTGGGAGTGCGCGTTTGCGGAATTCGTGTTTCTGCAAAAACGCTGGCCGGATTTTACCGCCGCCGATCTGGAAGCGGCCGTACGCGAATTCGGGCAGCGCGAACGCACGCGTGGAGCATTGCCGGATGCCATCGCAGGCTAGCCGAAATCACAGAGGACAGGACAAGAAACGATGGCGGAATTCACACCACACTTTGCTCCTGTCGTAGTGCTGCTTTTCCTGGGCACCGGCTTGGTGCTCAGCGCCTGCTTTCTCCTGTTGTTTTACGGCGCCGCGCGGCGATCTTCTTTTATTGCCATGCTCGCTGGGGGCTCGGCACTTACGATCGCCATCGGGTATCTGCTGCTTCTGGCAGGCGTTTCCTTTGCCAGTAGCGAAAAAATCCTGCCAACGGGAAGTTGGAAGTACTTTTGCGAGATTGATTGCCACATTGCCTATTCGCTCATCGGGGCAGAGACAGCCTCAGCGCTAGGCCCGGAGATGCAGCAGATCTCCCCACACGGAAAATTCATCATCGTTCGCGTGAAGACCTGGTTTGACGGGAGCACTATTTCCGCGCGACGCGGCAATGGGCCGCTAACTCCGAATCCCCGAAAGGTCGTCCTTGTCGACGATATAGGGCGCAGTTTTTCATTGTCTGTCGAGAGCCAGGCAGTGTTGGTGTGCTATGGAAGCATCTCGACTCCACTCACTCAGGCATTGCGGCCCGGAGAGAGTTATACCAGTGATTTCCTCTTCGATGTTCCCAAGGACGCTCGCGGACTTCGACTACTCATAGCCGAAGACGACCCCGAATCGCGGCTGGTGATTGGGCACGAAAACAGCCTGCTGCACAAGAAAATCTACTTTGCGGTCGATTCGGCCCCACCCCTGAGCAAACCTGCCCACTAAACAATTCTGAATGAGCAAATTGCGGGCGCCCTTTCACACCGCCCCGCCCTGACGTTTCGCCTTGCTCCGCCGTCTATACCCCAGGAGCCAGGAATGGGAACTATGGGACTTGCGCTGCCCTGGGAGGCTAGAATCCCTTCTGCGGCGCGCGAACGGGGGACGCGAGTGGAACCTTCCGAGCACCTGGCCGGCGGCCCCAACCCGGCCGCCATGGATCCGACGACGGAAGACGCCGCGCTGGCAGCGGGCTGTTTGTCCGGAGATCTCCGCGCCTACGAGCGGCTGTACGGAATGCATGGCGCGCGGATGAAAAATCTCGCCCGCAATCTGCTCGGCAATCCAATGGATGCAGAGGACGCTGTGCAGGAGACTTTCCTGAAAGTGCAGCGAAGTATCGCCGGCTTCCGTGGCCAATCCAGTTTTGTGACCTGGACCTACCGGATTCTGATCAACACTTGCTATGACGCACGCCGCAGCCGCCTGCGCAAGAAAGAAATCGCCAACGATGACAGCAGTGAATCACCACGGCCAGAGCCGCGAGCATCCGTGGCACATCCCTCGCTGCGCATGGCTCTTGAACGCGCACTGGCTTCCTTAACGAGGCACCAGCGGGACGTTTTTCTCTTGTACGAGGTGCAAGGATTCCGGCATGCGGAGATCGCCGGAATGCTGGAGATTACTGAGACCGCTTCGAAAAACACTCTTTTTCAAGCGAAGAAAAATCTTCGCCAGCTGCTTGAGCCACCGCGGAGCAGCAGCGCGGAAGCACGGTGAACGATGATGAATCTGACCTGTAGCGATCGCGAGCGCATTTTCGAAGATGGGACGCCCGCTGAATGGGCCGCGCTGGAAGCTCACGCGTCCGGGTGTCCGGCGTGCGCAGAAGAGTTGCGCGCATGGAAATCGTTGAGCGTCGTAGCGCAGGAGCTTCGCGAGCACACCGAAAGCCCCGCATTGTGGGGGCGGATCGAGAGCGCGCTCGCCGAAGAAGATGCACGCAATGCGGGACGTGCCCAACGTCGTCGATGGTTTTCGTTCCTGCAGAATATTCCGCTTGGATGGCAAACCATTGCTGCAGGTGCCCTTGTTTTGGTCCTGACGATTTCCGCAGGCTGGATTTATATCCATCCGCTTGATCGCGGTTCTGATGGTGATAAATCGCTCCTGAGGAGCGCGGCCCTCAAGAACGTGGAGAGTGCCGAAGCCGCGTATATACAGGCGATTGACAAGCTCGCCTCCGAAGCCAGTTCGCAACTCGACAATCCCGCGACGCCGTTGCTCGCCAACTATCACGAAAAGCTGATGCTGCTGGACAGCGCAATCGCCGAGCTGCGCGCGCAGGCCGGATTGAACCCCTCAAACGCCCAACTGCGCTACCAATTGCTGGCGATGTACCAGGAGAAGCAGCGCGCCCTTGAAGAGGTCTTGGAGGTTAAACAGCGATGAATTGCACTCTACCCAGCTTCTGGAGAGAACGGCCGCGTCACGCCGCGGCTGCGGGACTGCTGTCCGTGATGTTTCTTTTTACGGCAACGCCTATGCCCGCCGCAAATTCATCGCAGGAACAGGTGTCGAGGGATTTTCAACAGACAGTGGCGCTGGGCACCGGCCAGTCCGTGCGCGTGGAGCACAAGTTCGGCAGCATCAAGCTCCATGGCGAAGCTGGCCGCAATGTGAGGATTTCCGCGACGATTCGCGCGCAGGCCAGTTCACGCGAGGAAGCGGAATCCTTCGCGCAAAAGATCAAGATCGAGGTACAGCAGACGGGAGATGGTGTGCGCATCAAGACCATCTATCCCGAGGAAGAGAAGAAATGGTTCCACTCCAGCAAGAACTCTTCGTGGTCCGTCAATTATGAAATTGGGATGCCGTCCGACGCTCCCATTGTCGTGCGAAACAGCTTTGGGAGTGTCGAGGTGACAGGAATTCGCGGGACTGCAGATGTCGAGAACAGCTACGGCACGCTCACTGCGCGTGACGCCGGCGCGGGCCGGTGGAACAATGCCTTTGGGAGCATTGAGCTTACCGGAGCCGCGGGAAATACTTTCGTGAACGATAACAACGGTTCGGTGCAGGTTTCCGATGTCAAGGGCACGCTGGAAGTGCGCAACCGCTTTGGCAGTATCACCGGCCGCGACATTCAGGGAGCGGCGACGATTACGGGAGGCAATGGTGGAGTGACTCTAAGCAACGCCGCCTCCGCGAACGTTACGACCTCTTTCGGGAGCGTTGACGCACGCAATATCCGTGGCGATCTTGCGATCCACGACAACAACGGAAATGTGGAAATTGCCGCGATCGGCGGCGCAGCGGACATCAACAACAGCTTCGGCAACGTGACGTTTTCCGATATAAAGGGACGCGTCAATTGCAGCACGAACAATGGCCGAGTCAAGGGCGGCTCCCTGGCGGGGAGCAACGTGACCGTCCGGGATTCCTTCGGCAACATCGAACTGGACACAGTCAGTGGGGCCCTGGACGCCGAAACTTCGAATGGAAAAATCGTGGTCCACGACGCTCGGAGCAGCGTCACGCTCAAAACATCTTTTGGCGCCATCGAAGCCTCGAACATCCCTAAGGGCATCCGAGCAGTTACGGGAAACGGCGGGATCATCCTCGCGGACATCGGTGGGGACACCTTCGCCAAAACGAGTTTCGGCAGCGTCCTGGCAGAACGCATCGGCGGCAATCTAACAGTGGAGAATAGCAATGGCTCCATCACCGCGCGGACCGTGAAGGGCGATGCGTCGGTGAACACTTCCTTCGCCGGCGTCACGCTGGAATCGGTCGGCGGACGCATCACAGTGGACAATCAGAACGGGGCAATATCTGTGACGGTTCTGCGTCCTTCCAGTGGTTGCCGGGATATTTCGCTGAAAACGTCTTTTTCGTCCATCCGGGTGCGCGTCCCGGACGGCGTGGGCTACAACCTTACGGCGCGCACTTCCTTCGGAAGGATTTCCTCGGAGCTTCCGGTTACTTCAACGGGCAGCATCGGAGGCGATTCACTGAACGGCACGATTGGTGCAGGCGGCTGCCAGCTTCAACTCACCAATTCGAACGGAAGCATCGAAATCGCCAAGGCTCCCTGAACAGGGAAAGCGTCAGTGCGACGCACGCCGCGCGCGATCCATCGCGAACGCTTTTTGCAGGATGCGTGTCGCAGTTTCGGTTAAATGATAATTGGCCAGTTCTTCTTCCCGCGCGAAAGCCACAGCCGTGACGTCGCTTCCCGCACGCGGTTCGCCTCTGATGCGCTCGCAGAGATAGTCCACGATGACATAGTGAAAACGCGGTTTTTTCTGCAGCTGAATGGCGATGGTTCCATCCTCTGCATAAATTCGGTCAAACACTTCGATGAGATCGAGGACGCGAACGGTGATGCCCGTTTCTTCGAGCAATTCGCGAGCGACTCCCTCCTGCAGCGACTCACCGAGTTCCAGCGTGCCCCCGGGGATGGACCACTCTCCGCGCAGAGGCTCGCTGCCGCGGCGGATCAGCAGCGTGCGGCCTTGCTCGATGATCACACCACCGATACCAACCACTGGCCTTTCGGGGTACTCTCTTGGAGAAGTCATGGGTAAGGTCCTCGAGGATAGGGCGCGGTGGCGTTCAAAGCAGCCGCACCGCGCGCGGGAGTTGACTTCGTATATCGCGGTATATAATACGCTGCAAGGTGGTGGAGACGTTCCTGGCGCCGCCACTTTGCGAACAACTCTACGGAGGATGGTGCCGTGATCCGTTGCCCTGAATGTTCCGCCGAAATCGATGTGGACGAAGACGAAGTCGAAGAAGGCGAAATCCTGAGTTGTCCCGAATGCGAGTCTGAACTCGAGGTCTCGCAAACGCATCCGGTCCATCTCAACCTCATCGCGGATGATGCGGACGAGGAGGACGATGAGGAAGAAGAAGGCAAGCCTGGAGAAAATGGCGACCTCATCGACGATGATGATGAAGAGGAAGAAGACGAAGAAGACGACGAGGAGTAACCGGCGCACCGTACCTCGCCTGGCATCCTGCAACGCCGGGCACCGCATCTCAATTGATTAGGAGCAGTAAGATGCATCGCCCACGGCGGGTTGCTGTTCTTTGCACGGCGATGTTCGTCGTTGCTGTGGCCGCAAAATCGAGCTTGACCCAGGAACCACCGCCCCCAGTTGCACCCGCCCCGCCGGCCCAGGGAACGTCTTCGAGCAAACCTGGTAAGACAACATACAGCCACAAAAATGATTTCGTGATCCGCGGAACTGTTTTTAACGACAAGGCTCTTTCGGCCCCAGGGGCTCAGCTTCGGATTCGCAGGGTTCAAGAGAAGAAATTCCGCTGGGAAACCTATACCAACTCTCGCGGCGAATTTGCAGTGCGTGTGCCGCAGGGCTCAGACTATGAGATGGTTGTGCGTGCCAAGGGGTTCGTGGAACAGACCCGCAACATCGATGCGAAAAGCGGCGCGAACGAGGAACGCATGGTCTTTAGGCTGGAGCTCGCTGCGGGAGAGAAGAAATGAAGGCGCCACACCGCATGTTCTGCCTGATGTTGACGCTCTCACTGTTCTCGGCATGGGGTGTCGCGCAGGACAAGAAACGCGAAGCACAGCTCCGCACGGTCCGCGGTATCGTGGTGGACAAGTCCGACAATCCGCTCTCCGGCAGCGTGGTCTTTCTGAAAAACACGCGCACCAATTCCGTCCGTAGCAGTTATACGGATGACACCGGCAGCTATCGGTTCAGCGGGCTCGACCCCAACGCGGATTACGAACTGCACGCGGAAAAAGATGGCGCAAAGTCAACGACGCGCACAGTTTCGAGTTTTGACAGTCGCAAGCAAATAGACCTTAACCTCAAGATCGACCGGAAGAAGGGCTGACCGCGGCAGAAGAACACGCCACAGCGTGGCCGCTCCGCGATGGATAGACCCGCTAACCGATTGTTGGCGCGAGTACTCGCACGGCCTTGGGAACAACTTCGATCTCCACGGGAGTGGGTCCCAGAATTTCACCATCGCCATGAAACATGCATGGCTGTTGCGTTGTGAAGCGCACGCATCGTGCGCGCCACCTCTTCACCCGTGAAGTTCGAAGATCGCCGCTACCCATCAAGCGTGGAAGCAAGGTCAGAACTTCGAATTTGGTGAGCTTTTCCATCATCACAACTTCGAGTGATCCGTCGTCAACCTTTGCATCAGGAGCAAGCCGCAATCCGGCGCCGTAGGTCGGCGAATTCAACGCGGCCGCGAGTAAAGCCTGCGTTTCGAACGAAGGGAGATTGCTTCCGGGAAAATCGACTCGGACATCAACGGAATCGAATCTAGCCAGCGCAGTGATCGCCGAGGCGATATACCGGATCCGGCCAGGCAGCTGGCGATACGCTCCGCTCGCGTAACGCACTGCCTCGGCGTCCAGTCCGACCCCGCCTCCGCCGGCGTACAATCGAGTCCGACCATCGCCGGTGCAGACTCTAACCAGATCCACGAGCCTCTCTTGACCAGCTAGAAGCGCTTCTGTTGCTTTGACGGGATCACCCGGCATCCCGAGTGCAGTGGCGAAATCGTTTCCCCCTCCGACGGGAATAATCCCTAGCAGGACATCGGCTCCGAACGCCGCATTGGCCAATGCTTGAAATGTACCGTCCCCGCCCGCTGTGACGAGCAAGTTCTTTCCTCGCAAAATGGCCTTTTGCACGCACGATTCGAGTTCTTCCACACTGCGTGTCACCACAAACTCTGCGAGGATACTGGATGATTCGAACACTTTCTGAATGCGCGGCAGATATTTGCGAGCACGGCCTGCCCCAGCAGTAGGATTACTGAACACGACAATATTCGAAGCGCGCACAATGACGGATGGTTCCGTGTGATTGCTCATGCCTCGACGCTACAACTTGGTTCGACCAACTCACACGGAAGATTTTTCAACATCCGCTCCCCACCTTGGTTTTCGACTCTTAAACTGTCACGCCAGTTGGACGGAATCTCATACCCTACCGTTCTGGCCAGGGATCGATAGGCCATGCAAATCGAACGACACAGAGTTTCTTCTGGGTTGACGTGGGAGCTTCATAAGTCTATTTTGTCAACACTGGCGGGGGTAATCATGAGTAGTTTTTCTTGCAGGGTTATTCACAGGCAGCCTCATTGGAGTGGTTGTTACACTCCTGATTCTACTGATCGTCGCTGGCTTTAAGGGCTCCGAACCCAGCCAGAAAAATAAGCTTTCGAATCCAAAAGTTTACCTGGCGGCTATTGTTCTGCTGGCAATTTGCGCGGTTTGCTATACGTTTGATCTGGAGAAGAGCGCCCTGCTCGCACTTTTGCTCTCCGTTCTGTTAATCGCAAAACTTGGCGGCTCGAAGCAAGGCATAGCGGCTGCCGCCCTCGCGGCAGTCATACTCGCCTGGTTCTTACCCCCAGTGGTTCACTTTCGGTCATCGGCCTGGATAACCGCCTGGCCTTGGCTCTATTCGTCTTAGGGACGGTCGTGGGTAGCATTATTGTCGAAGGAAATGTGTGGCTGAAACGGTGGATTGCCAGCTCGGATCCGGATCGCTAGCGAAGTAAATTGAACTCTTGGTGCCGGCGGGGGGAATCGAACCCACGGCCTAGGGATTATGAGACCCTCGCTCTACCACTGAGCTACGCCGGCATAACGCAATTCTTTATGCTACGGACTCGACTGCGAATGTGTCAAGGCGTTGAACGATGAGCGGAGTCCCAGCTAGCTCCCCGAACCTCTGAGAAGCGGTCAACAATAGGGGATTTTGCCGGCCAACTAGCCTTCTGTGGCTTTCACCCCGAAATCTGAGCAAAGCTTAAGGAATCGTGCCAATAGCTGGGCTCAAGCGGGTACCAGATTTATTAGTACTACTGTACCGTTGACCACGAATCAGGCAATCCCTATTCTACACGGGATCGAGGGCTGTCCCACTCATCAGGGTAGGCGAAAGCTTATCGAAAGGATGGGACAGGTCGAGTGTATCGATTAGGAACAGGCTTATAGCCTGAGCTGCTTGACATTGGTGTGCCAATCTATAGAATGCCCCCGGGGTATCGTCTTCCCTCGGAGGCACAATGTCACGCAGACTCACAGTACTCTTACTGGTCATGCTAGTTCTGGCCGGGGCAATGAGCCTAAAAACGGTAGTCGTCACGCATGGTGATGGCTCCGTAATCATGGCGAACGGTGGGGCTCCTCTACCGCCGAACCCATGGAAGAATGGTGGCGCTCCTCTACCGCCGAATCCTTGGAAGAATGGTGGCGCTCCCCTACCACCGAATCCTTGGAAATAACGCGGTAGTTTTCGCAAGGTTCGATCGACCAACCGAGCGGAATAGACCGGGGCGCAGATAGGCAAAAAAGCGTGCCTGGTCCATTTGAATACAGTGTCTGGTTCCTTTGCACCCTCCTAGAGGTAAGCGTGGTGGTGTGCTCGATCGCTAAGGGTTCGTTCCGCCGTTATCTGGCCCTTAACGTCTACATGCTAGCCGCGTCTTTCGTCAACATCGTACGCTTCAAAATTCTCCTCACGTATGGCTTCCGATCCTCTGAATACGGATACTTTTATTATTACTCCGACTTGCTCCTCACCATCGGGCTGTATTGCGCTCTGATCGGGCTGTACACCTACGTCTTCGAGGAAATGGGCGCTGAAAAATATGTGCGCCTGGGTGCGGTGCTGCTCCTACTTGGTACGGCGGGTTTTTCGTTCGCCATTGTGCAGCAATACTCCAGCCGCATACTGAGCCATTTTGTACTCGAGGCCTCGCAGAACCTCTATTTCGTAGGCCTTGTACTTACATATGTCCTTTGGGGCGCCATGCTTAAATTGCGCGAGACGCGCACGCGCCTGATCCAGCTTGTGCTCGCACTTGGGCTATATTTCAGCGTCTTTGCAGCCAGTTACGCCCTCCGGAATCTTTACGCCAGCCTTGACGGCGTCTGGCCGTACCTCATCCCTGTTTCAGGCTGCCTCCTGCCTCTTGCCTGGGCTTATGCCTTCTGGCGGATCCCGGAGGATGCGCGGCTTGCGCCTTCCCGTCTTGCGGTGGTGCCGCGATGATGGCCGCATTCATTCTCGTCTGTTCGACTGTGTTGCTGCTGCAGTTCTTTGTGTCTTACTGCCGCTCGCTGATTGCCGCTTCTGCGAAACAGGCTCTTTCTCCGGAAGTGCGTGATGTAGCGGGCATCCCCCGTGTTGCTTCGGGAGAGGACTTCAGGCGAGTTATGCAGCTTTTGCAGCTTTGCCCGGATAGCCCCCAGGACCGTAACAGTATCCAGGCGATCGGCGCTTATTTCGGCCTGCTGAATTTTCTTCGCGTTACCCTGGCGCGAATGGTTCCCTCTATGCGCGCGTGGACGGAATCCGAGCGCGGCCAGTGTGCCTATTTTGCGGCGGTGGCGCTGGAACGCCGCATCGCTTTCAGCCGCGGCATGCTCGCGCAACAGATGGAAAACTAGTCTCAGGTTCGTCCGGCTCTCCCAGGATCCCTCATATCGCTTTAGCTACAAGCGCTTCTTGATCCTTGATGGATTTTTCCCAGTGCGTAGTATTCTTTGCAGGTTCTCTCCTCACCGGAGTGGACGCGTCCGCAGCGCAAAACTAACCGGTGACAAAAACATGCTTGCAGTGTGGCGCCGTATTGCCTTCCAGCGTACGCGCCTGCCATTTTTGTGAATCATCCTTTTCCGCCGATCTCGCGTCTCTGGAACAGTCTTCGGACTCCAGCTCGCGGGAAGACTTCGCCCGGAGTGCTTATCAAGGACCGCATGGGGCTGAACATCCGCAGGCCGGCTCCTCGAGTAAGCGCGAGATTGTGCAAGACACCGCATGGCGCGGCGAACTAGCGCAACGACTCGAGGCCTATCGCACTCGGCGAAAGAAAATTGCCCCAAACCTGACTCAATCCCAATTCACGTTCGAAGATCCTTCTCGAAAGACAAACACAAGCACCTTCGCCGCTGTCGTGGAAACGCCCGCTCCCGTTGAGGATGATTTTTCCTTCACAATTGCGATCGGCCGCCCTTCCAAAAAGCGCGTTCTTGAAGAATCCCGCATGGTGATCGATGTCTCCGTGCCTTCCGACGCCGTGCCCGAGCAGGTTCAGCCTCCGTTGGAGGACACTGCATCGCAGCAGGGCCTATATCCTGTCGCGTCAATCGACGACCGCCGGCTGGCAGCCGTAGTTGACCTCGGCTGTTTGCTCTTTGCATACGGCGGATTCTTGATGCTGTTCGGATCGCTCGGCGGCCAATTCACGATGAGCAAGCTCACGGCTGTCGTCTACACCACGACTTTCGCGATCGTTTATCTGCAATACTTCGCCCTATTCACCATATTTGGCGGAACAACTCCAGGGATGATGATGCGAAACTTGCAGGTCACCAGCTTCTCGGGTGAGCCACCTTCTCCACGGCAGATGCTCCTGCGCAGCGCAGGCTATATGCTGTCCGCCGGAACTTTCTTCCTCGGTTTTCTTTGGGCCATGTGGGACGAAGATCAACTGACCTGGCACGACCGTCTATCGAAAACCTATTTGAGTACGGCGCAAACGTTCGTGGATATGGAGTCTTCCAGCGTAGCGCACAGCCGCTGATTCCGCCGGGAACGCAGTTGGAGGCCATGAGTCACAAGCGATTTGATAGGACTACTCTTGCATCCTAATTCCGTTCAGTTCACTATGCCGCGCGGCATTCGCGCGCAATTCGAATCATGGCCGTAAGGCTGCGTTCCACATCCGGCTCCGTGGTCGCCCAGGAGGAGACGCTGATTCGCATAGCTGTCTTTCCATGCCAAATGGTCCCACCGCACCAGCATGTCCCGTCCTCCTGAATGCGCCGGATCACTTCCCGCGTCACGTCTGGTGAGCCAAAGGACACCAGCACCTGATTGATCACCACCTCGTTCAATATTTCAAACCCTTCCTCACGAAGCCTCGCCGCAAATCGCTGCGCGTGTGAGCAGGTACGTTCGACGAGCGCGCAGAGCCCCGACCGGCCCAGGGACTTAAGCGCAGCCCACAATTCAACGCCTCGCGCACGTCTCGAAGCCTCCGGTGTATGATGCATCGGTTCGCGCCGCGCACCGGCTTCGAGATACGCCGCCGTTATTCCCATCGACTCGCGCAACGCGGCTCCATCTCTGACGACAACCACGCCGCTGTCGTAGCCAACGTTGGGCCACTTATGTGCGTCTGTAGCCCAGGAATCGGCATTCCCGAATCCACCCGTCAGGTGTTCATATTTCGGCGACACCCGCGCCCACAAACCAAATGCGCCGTCCACGTGCACCCAGGCGCCCTGTTCTTTTGCAACCCGGCAAATTTCACCAGCGGGATCGAACGCTCCGGTATTCACGTTGCCGGCTTGAATACATACAATCGAACGTTCAGAGAGTCGCGGAAGCTTGTCAGGTCGCATCCTTCCCTGTCCGTCTGTCTCAACAATTGTCACGCGTTTCCTGCCAAATCCCGCCAGGCTCAGCGCCTTCAGAATGGATGCATGCACTTCCGCTCCAACGACCACTTCGATTGGCGGAGCTCCAAACATTCCGTCTTCCGTGACGTTCCACCCTGCCCGGGCGAGAATGGCATGACGCGCAGTTGAGAGTGCCGTAAAGTTTGCCATCGTGGCGCATGTGACAAAACCGCCCGCGCAATCCGCCGGCAATCCCAGCGCCTCGCAAACCCACCCGAGAACCACCTCTTCCAATTCCGCAGCCACCGGAGACATCACGCGCAACGCCGCATTCTGATTCCATGCCCCTGCCAGCCAATTCGCAGCCAGTGCTGCAGGCAACATCCCGCCGTTCACGAAGCCAAAGTAGCGTCCGCCTGTCGTCGTCACCGTAGCGGCAGAACCTAATTTGTCCAGCTTCGCAATCACTTCTTCAGGCGCGCTCGGCGAAGCAGGAAAAGGCTCGCGAAATTCAGCGAGCGCAGCCACCGCGGCGTTCGAAGGCGCTACGTTTCGTTCGGTCACATCTCGGATGTATCGCTGTGCACGCTCTGCCGCGAGGGCCAAAAGGCCACTCCTCCGCGATTGCGCATACATGTTAGGGTTAGGCCTCATATTGCTCTTCCTCTCCGCTCCGACCGCCGGTTTCTTGAACAGAAGCACACCTGTGGACAAGCGACCCTTTGCGGGCCAACCCGGATACGTTATTCAGTTTTTGAAGGAAGGAAAGAGCCGAATTGTCCGCTTAGCTCTTTATCACCGCTTCATCCGAAGCGACTTTGCCGTCGCGGATATAGATAATGCGGTGCGCGTGTTGCGCGATGTCGTTCTCATGGGTCACGAGGATGATCGTATTTCCCTGTTCGTGGAGATTCTTAAAAAGCGCCATGATCTCTTCGCCGGTTTTCGAGTCCAGGTTGCCCGTCGGCTCGTCCGCCAGCACGATCGACGGAGAATTCACCAACGCCCGTGCGATCGCCACGCGCTGCCTCTGGCCGCCGGAAAGCTCATTCGGCTTATGGGTCATGCGGTCTACCAGGTCGACGCGCTCCAGCGCCTTCTTTGCCTTTTCGATTCGCTCTTCGGCGGGCGTGCCGTTATAAATCAGCGGTAGCTCCACGTTATGCAGCGCCGTCGCGCGCGGAAGCAGATTAAACGTCTGAAACACAAAGCCGATTTCTTTGTTCCGGATGTAGGCCAATTCGTCGTCATCCAGATCGCTAACCAAACGTCCTGCCAGCCAGTATTTTCCGGCGCTCGGCGAATCCAGGCAGCCGATCAGATTCATCAGCGTGGACTTTCCCGATCCCGAAGGACCCATGATTGCCACATACTCGCCCTTGCGAATCTGCAGGTCCACACCGCTCAACGCGTGCACCTGTTCCGCGCCCATTTCATAGACCTTTGTGAGGTCCTCGGTCTTAATGACAACACCGGCACTGACCAGGTCTTCCCGATAGGTATCTGTGGCAGGCGTCTCGACTGGCATTCGAATTTCCTCGTTCGTAGTGGCCTTAGCTTTGTTGATCGTCCTGTTTCTTCGGCGCGCTGTTGTCCACTTTTACCTGCGACTCCGGCTTTAGAGTGCGCAGGGCCTTGTAGCTCCCGACGACGATTTCGTCGCCGGGTTGCAAACCCTTTGTAATCTCGATGTCCGTAACTCCGGCGATTCCCGTTTCCACGGGCCGGAACACAGCTTTCTTCGCGTTGACCACGAACACGCCCTGCACTTCGTCTTTTTTCGGATCACCTGGCGCTGGAGGCGGCGGTGCCGCCAGCGTCACGCTGGAACTGCCCTCGCTCTTCGCTTTCTTCGCTGCCTCTTCCAGGTCCTTGCGCGTCCGCACCGCAAGCGCTTGAATCGGAATAGCCACGACGTTCTTTCTTTCCGCCGTCTTGATCTTCGCGGTCGCCGATAATCCGGGACGCAGATTCTCCGGCGGATTTGCCAGCGTTACCACAACTTTGAAATCCTTCGCTTCCTGGGTGCTGGTCGTGGTTTGCGTCGTCGTCAATCCTGAGCTGCGCAGCACGGCCTGCGAGCCAATTTCTGTGACCTTGCCCTTGAATACTTTTCCTGGCACGGCATCGATCGTTACGTCCGCATCCTGGCCCAACTTGACGTTGACGATATCCGTCTCATCTACCTTTACTTCCGCCGTCACCACAGACATATCCGAAAGCGTCATCAGGAAGCTGCCATTCGAATTCTGAATGCCCGGCACGACGTAATCACCTACGCGCTCGGGCAGGTAGCTCACAATTCCATTGATCGGTGAGGTGTACGTTGTCTTGTGCAGAATATCTTGCGTGTGCACGAGCACGGCGCGCCCTTGATTTACTTGTGCGCGCATCTGATCGAGCGTGGCCTTCAGCGATTGCACGCGCGCTTTCGAAGAATCCACGGTCGCGACCTGGGCATCAAAAGTAGTTTTCCGTTGATCGAAATCCTGCTTGGGGATAAGGCCATCTTTGTACAGACCTTGGCCACGGTCGAAGTCCATCTTGGCCTTCTCCAGATTAGCTTGTTGCGAGATTAGATCCGCTTGTGCGGCCTTGTAACTGGCTTCCGCCGCCTGCACACCTGACTCTGCCGAATTTACGGCCGCGCCCTGCGCCTGCACATCTGCTGCGGCCTGTATGTTCTCCTGCAAAAGCAATTTGTCGCCCTTCTTGACGTGGTCGCCTTCCTTAACCAGGATCTCGGTGATTCTTCCGAATCCCTGTGCGGTCACATTTGTATAAGTCGTCGGCTTGACTTCGCCGGAGGCCGTAACCTGCGATACGAGGCTTTCCTGCGTGGTTACTTTGGCGGTCTGGACGGTCATTACGCCCTTGTTCGCCTGGTTCACGCTTACCGCCACGATGCTCCCCAGCGCCACCACGGCCCCGACCCCGATTGCCACTTTTTGCCAGGTCTTCATTTCATTCCCCTTCGAATTACTGCCTTGCAGTTGTTTCGCTCAGTTCCCGTGCGGACCACCCGCGCGGGGACACAAAGGTATGTCTGACTGCCTCTACCCTACATACGCCCTAGCGGGTCGAAATGTTTCGCGGGAGGAATACTCCACTTTCGCGGTCCGGGCTTCGAAGCACAGGACTTACGGGCGCGGCCTCTCCGTCTGCATACGCCCCGCCCAGTGCTCCATTCTATGTTCAAAACCCCGGAAAGGAAAGATTCTCATCCCGCCTAGGCGAGATGCTCGCTGACAACCGACCTAGTCCGTTTGACGCAAAATAAGGCCAAATGGTCAGCCAAAAACGGCAATTTTCCTGGAAACGAAATCCCCTCCTGCCCTGTTTAGTGCTATACTCATGAAATTCGGCTGATGCTTTTCGGTCGATCCGTCCGCGGAGAGGTGGCAGAGCGGCTGAATGCGGCGGTTTGCTAAACCGTTTTAGGGGCTAATACCCTTAACGGGGGTTCGAATCCCCCCCTCTCCGCCACTGCACAAATCATCAGTAAATATGCGGCTATTTGTGCTTTGCTACTACTTTTTCTATGATTACTGTAATTAAATATAGACTAATGGTACCTTGAGGTCACTTAGAGGCGTGGGTCCACGGGCTCGCTCTCAAGGGCGAGGACCCCGAAAACGCACTCGTGGACCCGACGCAGAGGTTCGTTTCGTACGAAACGCTCCAGAGCTTCGATTCCCAGGGCAAATTCCCGAAGAGCAAAAGAACGTTTCGCCGACGTGGAACGGCTACGAAGGCGCTCGAGATTCTCAGGCAGCAAATACTCCGGTCCGTAGATGATCCTCAAGTACTCGGGTCCGCGGCACTTGACGGCTGGCTGTGTTAGCCCGCGCCGTCCGCGCGCGATGAAGTCCATTGGCTTCACTACCATCCCCTCACCACCGTGAGCAGTCAGCTCCTCCCACCACCGGGTGGCCTCTTCGACGGTGGCCGCGTCGGTAACATCCACCTGCTTGTACGGTGTTGCGAGCAACAGACCGTCGCTGGCTTTGCAGAGTTCACCTAACTTCTCCATGTGCCAGACATGATCCTTCTGCACATGAACCTGTCCTTCTGTAACAAGGAGGTGGAACGGCGCGAGTTTCAAATCGCTGACCGACTGAACCGACCAGCAGTAGTGACGATAGGCATCCACATAAAGGTTGGCGGCGTTGAGGCGTGCCTTGCAACGTTCCAGAAGAACCAGGGCATCACCAATCTTTGGTGCAAGGTGCTCGAGCGATGCGACTGTCTCCGAAAGAGACGCTTGTGCCGCTGCGCCCACCGCGGCGTACTGTTGGCGCAACAGTTCTTGAGCCTTCGCCGACCAGGGCATCAATTCCGCATCGAGGCAAATCCAATCTGTCTGAAACTGCTCCCAAAACCCTGCAGCATCGCAGGCTGTGTGAATCTTTTTGAGAAATTCCGTTTCAATCTTCGCGTCGTCGAAGAATCGCCTGCCGGTGCGCGTGTAGCAGATGCCAATCCCCTCGCCGATGACGCCGAAACGCCGGCGTGCTGCATCTTCATCACGGCAGACAATCACAACTGCACGTGAACCCATGTGCTTTTCTTCGCAGACTACTCGAGGTACACCCTCTCGACGGTAGTAGGCAAAGACCTCCGTCGGATATTCGAGGAACCCTGGCAGTGAGGTTGTCTCGGTGGGCGACATGGTTGGCGGTAAGTAGATCAACCATTTGGGATTCGCGGCGAAGCGGCTGATGACTTCCAGAGCTGCTAGTGCGTTTTCTTCGCGAACCGTTACATTGTGATGAAGCCTGGTCGTGACGATTCGTTTTCCAATCACGTCATCGATATCGAGCAAGTCGTCATGAATCTGCTGAGAAGTAAGGGACGGAGTGGCTTCTGCTGTCGCAGCAACCAGTGGCTTGATGGGTTGGGCATACGTCGCGCGCGCCGGAACAGAAAGTAGTTCTCGTTCCGGATGCCGAAGCGCCGTCAGACTCCCGCCAAAGACACAGCCGGTATCGATGTTGATGGTTCGATTCAGCCAATCCGGCTGAGGGACGGGAGTGTGGCCGTAGACCACCATGGCCCTGCCCCGATACTCGGCTGCCCAGTTGTAGCGAACGGGTAACCCAAACTCGTCCGTCTCACCCGTCGTTTCGCCATACAACGCAAAGTCGCGGACCTTTCCCGAGCCTCGACCCTGCATTTCCTCTTTCATCCCTGCATGGGCAACAACGAGTTTTCCGTCGTCCAGAACGTAGTGACTGACAAGCTCGTCAATGAACTCCAATACGGTGGCGCGAAACTCCGGGGACTCCGGATTAAGTTGTTCAAGCGACTCCGCGAGCCCATGGGTGATCTGCACATCCTTTCCGCGGAGTTTGCGCATCAGCTTGACATCGTGATTGCCGGGAACGCAGAAAGCTGTTCCTGCTTCGACCATCCCCATGACTAAACGGAGTACGTCGGGGATCTTGGGGCCGCGGTCCACAAGGTCACCGAGAAATATGGCTTTGCGCCCTTCAGGCGGCCTCACGGAATAGCTTTGCGAGGTGGCACCGTTCGATCGAGCTTCGACGGAATATCCGAGCTTCGTTAGCAAATCGAGTAATTCGTCGAAGCATCCGTGGACGTCGCCGATGATGTCGAACGGACCGTGCTCGTGCTTTAGGTTGTTCCACAACGGCTCGCGCACGATTTCCGCAGCGTCCGCCTCTTCGGGCGAGCGCAAAACGTGAACTCGCCGAAAACCTTCACGTTCCAAGCCTCGCAATGAGCGTCGTAACTGCTGCGACTGTTGGCGGATCACGTGTGGTCCGAAATCCCGATCGGGGCGAGTGCGATTCCGCTCTTGGCATAGTTTTTCGGGCAGGTCGAACACAATCGCGACCGGGAGACAGTGGTACTCACGGCCAAGCGCTATGATCGGTTTCCGTGCTTCCGGCTGAACATTCGTGGCGTCAATCACAACGAGCTTGCCGGCTGCCAGGCGTTTCGAAGCGATGAAATGAAGCACCTCAAATGCGTCGTTCGTCGCGGCCTGGCTGTTTTCATCGTCCGAGACGAGGCCGCGGCAGAAGTCGGAAGACAGAACCTCCGTCCCCCGAAAGTGCTTTCGCGCAAAGGTCGACTTGCCTGACCCAGAAGGGCCAACAAGGGCAACAACCGCGAGTTCGGGAATGGTTAGCTTCATTGGCGACTAAAGATACCCATCTGTGTAGGACTGCCTACCGTTTGGTCTTCAGGCCCGATCGGCAAGAAGCGAACTGAATAGCCGAATTGCGCAGCTATCTTCGTTGCCCAGGATTGAAATTCCGCACGTGTCCACTCAAAGCGATGGTCTTTGTGGCGCATTTTGCCCGCGGGCAGAGTTTCAAATTTGACGTTGTACTCAACGTTGGGTGTTGTCACCACAACTGTTTGCGGGTGCGCGAATTCAAACAGAACTCTCTCGAAGGCCGCAAGGCGCGGCGCGTCTTGGTGCTCAATAACTTCTACAACCGTGGCAGCGTCGTACCCGGCGAGACGCGCATCCCGATAAGTCAAGGAACCATGAAGCAGACGAATTCGCTCTTTTTGCATCGTTGGCAAATTGTCAAGATGCAGTCTCTGAGCCGCGATCTCCAAAACTCGGTGCGAAACATCCAACCCCACAATTTCTGCGAATGTCTTGTCCTTCAGAAGCTCACGCAGAAGTCTGCCCTCGCCACAGCCAAGGTCGAGAACACGCTTCGCTCCGCTAATGCGAAGCACCGCCATGACAGCTCCAATCCGTTGTTCGGCCAGGCTGATGGGCTTTTCAATGGCTTCTTCCTCACGCGTGTGAATCTCCGCCAGCTCTTCTGCTTCGGGCTCTTCTTCTCCGATGAGCCGTGTCAACGCTTCGCGAGCCAGCCGCTTCTGATGCTTCAAATAGCGATTGGTAATCAGTTCGCGTTCGGGGTGGTCACGAAGCCATCCCTCGCCGTGACGAAGTAACTTCTCCACTTCCGCGTCGCCAACCCAATAGTGCTTGTCGTCATCCAGCACGGGAATCAGGACGTAGAGATGCGTCAGTAGATCGCTCAATCGAACGATTGCTTTCAGGGTGACCGTGAAATAAGCGCTTTCGCCCCATTCCGGAAACTTAGTATCGAGCGGGTGCCTGAGTGCTGTTACCTCGTACGCCAATGGCTCGAAGAGCCGGCGGAGCAAATTCTCTCCGCCGCGACAGGGCAGAACCGCAATGCGCGTTTCCAGGGGTAGCGGCGTCTCCGCGAGTTTCTGGCGTTCTTTGCTTCTTCCGGTGATTGCTGTTCCGAAGGTCCGGGCAATGGCCACGCTTAGGAACGACGAGGCCGCGTAAGGCCGGTCGTTCACGTACTGTTCGAGCCTATGCGCTTCGCCACTGGGACCTCGACGGTTACGCACAAGGCCAATGGCGTCGATCTCCAACAGCAGTGCTGCCGTGCAGCGTTCCGGGGATGTTTCCGGATAGAAGACGTGAGCTTTTCCAAAGACCTGTTCAAAAGAATGAACTCGAGATGGACTCTTGTGCAGTAGGTAGCCCAAGTCCGTCGCCGGATTTCCGGTGTAGGTAATGGTCAGGAGCATTGTTGTTCTCTACTCTATCGCAAAGCCGGTAGAAACGACATTATTGGAACTCGATAGTTGTACGGTCTGCTTCGCATATAGCTGAAATTAAAGCATTTGCCAAATATCCCATGGAACCAACAAGAGGCGGATGAATATAGCTTGACATAGTGTCTCTGCAACACTTATATTAGTGTCTGACAGACACTAATGGAGGTTCTCAATGCTTCCGATCCGATACATGAAAGCCGCTCCGACAACTTACGTTCTCCAGTTCAAAAACGGTCGCGTCCGCCGCGAGGGCCCTGGGCTTTCGTTCTTGTATTATGCCCCGACAACCACGCTCATAACCGTACCTTTGGAAAGTGCCGATGTCCCTTTCGCTTTCCAAGAAACAACAGGAGATTTCCAGGCTGTGGCCCTTCAAGGTCAATTGACTTACCGTGTGTCCGACCCCAAGAAGCTTTCTTCTATTCTGGATTTCAGCATTAGTCCCTCGGGCCTGTATCGTTCTGAGGATTACCGCAAGTTACCCGAGCGGCTCGTCCACACCATGCAGACGCTCATGCGAGCAGAGACTCAAAAGCTCTCGCTTCAAGAGGCGCTCACGAAAAGTGGGACACTGAGCGCCTCGGTTTTCGCCACATTGAAGTCTTCTGATGCCGTCGCTCAGCTGGGAGTTGAAATCTTGAATCTTTCCTTGCTCTCGATTCGTCCGACGCCGGAAATGGCAAAAGCGCTGGAGGCCGAGGCACGCGAAGCCCTGCAGCGCCGGTCGGACGAGGCAATCTACGAACGGCGAAACAACGCCGTCGAGCAGGAACGGCGCATAAAGGAAAGCGAGTTCAACACCGAAATCGCCGCTGAGGAAAAACGTCGTCAGATTCGTGAAACGCAGATGGCCGCAGACATAGCGATTGAGCAGCAGCGCGCTACCCTGATGGAGAAGCGCATCGAGACCGACCGGAAAGAAGCTGACAGCCGTGCGTATGCTCTCGAAGCCACACTTAAGCCCGTGCGCGAGATGGACTGGAGAGCCATGATGACGCTCTCTGATCATGGTGGGGACCCAAAGATGATGATCGCTCTGGCATTTCAGGAGATGGCGTCGAATGCTCAGAAAATTGGTGAACTCAACATCTCACCCGATCTGCTGCGCAGCCTGATTTCTTCCACCGTAACAACCGCTGCACTTCCGTCAACGCAAAAGGGGAAGTAACGATGCGTGTAAACGTGGATACAACGGACAAGCGAGCCGGGTTCGAGAAAATCGTCTTGGTTACCCGCAAGACCCGGCTCGCTGAATTGGTGGAACGATTCAACACGCTGGCACAGACCAAGTTTTACATCGAACATGCCGGGGGCAACTTCCAGGAATATCAACTGGAAGATGACGCATATCGCCGGTCAGCCGAAATCGTTCGCAGATCGATGGAAGTGGGGCTGAAGTTCCAGGAAATCGATCGCGGCTTAGTGCCGACGTTCACCTTCCTCCCGGAAGATCTCGTCGTCACTCTCGGCCAGGACGGGCTCGTCGCCAACACGGCAAAATATATTGGCAAACAACAACTCATCGCTATCAATCCAGATCCCGAACGCTTCGACGGCATCCTGCTTCCATTCCTTCCAGACCAAAGTGCGCACGCGCTCGAACAGGTCCTTAATGGGAAGTGTCGCATTCGGCCAGTTACCCTGGCCGAAGCGCGCATGAACGACGGCCAACGTCTTTTGGCGTTCAACGATCTGTTTCTCGGCGCACAGACACACGTTTCGGCGCGTTATCGGATCCGATGGGCGAAAAACGAGGAACCCCAGTCATCGAGTGGGGTTCTCGTCTCGACCGGGGCAGGCAGCACCGGTTGGGTGTCGTCCGTGTTCAATATGGCTTCTGGCGTTGCGGCTCTGACTGGTGGCCATGCTGTGAGACCGATGCGGCTGGATTGGGAGGACCGCCGTTTGTTGTTTGTGGTTCGCGAGCCCTTCGTCAGCCGTCATTCCAAGGCGAGCATTGTCGCCGGCATCCTCGAACAGCAACAAGCCCTGGAGTTAGAATCGCTGATGCCATCGGGTGGCGTCATTTTCAGTGACGGCGTTGAGGCGGACTTCCTGCAATTCAACTCGGGCTCCAGCGTCTTCGTGAGAGCGGCAGCCGAAACCGCCCAACTCGTGGTGGGGTGAATCGTGGAAAGCTTGCGTGTCACCGTGGACATCGTGATCTTCACTCTGCGAGATGGCATCCTTCAGGTGCTGCTTGTGAAACGGGGAGTTCCGCCCTTTGAAGGACAATTTGCGATTCCCGGTGGCTTCATTCGACAAGACGAATCGCTTGAGGACGCAGCTCTTCGCGAGTTGTACGAGGAGACCGGTGTGCGCAATGTTTTCCTCGAACAACTGTACACATTCGGGGATCCCAAACGGGACCCACGGGGGCGCGTAGTTACGGTCGCTTATTACGCGCTGATTGCTTCCGATAAATTGTCTTTAGTTGCGGGTGCCGAAGCGGCCGAGGCGCAGTGGTCTCTTGCGAATGAGCCGCCCCCTCTGGCCTTCGATCACAAATCCATTCTCGAATTCGCTCTCGAACGCCTGCGCAACAAACTGGAGTACACCACGGTGGGCTTTCAGCTCGTTCCTGAAAAGTTCACACTCGGCGAGCTTCAAGCGGTGTACGAAGCAATCCTAGGCCGGCAACTCGATAAGCGCAACTTCCGACGCAAAATCGCGCTTTTGGGAATCCTGAAGCCGCTACGCGAATGGCGACATACTGGCCGCAAGCCAGCGCAGTTGTTCCGGTTCGCGTCCGCTCGGTTTGAAAAGCTGAAGGACAAAGGAATTCTCTTTCCTTTTTAATGGACTATGCTTTTTCGAGTTGGGCCCATTCTATGCCAAAGCGGCCCAGATATTTCCTCAGACGGTCGGCATCATTGGTGCTGGTCTTCTTCGCGCGTGAAACGCCGAATAATCTACGCCCCGCATCTGACAGGGTGCGTGATTCCTGACAAATCTGGATGACGTAAGCTAACTGTGATCGATCAAATAAATCAATCTCCGCGAGTTGGTCGCGACTCAGAAGCCGAGAAAGAATTTCCTGGGATGCCTCCGCTTCAAGCGAGGTCCAGGAAGCATTCATGCGTTCGATCTCCTCTTCCACGATGCCCGTGGAAATTCTGCCGCCTTGCGCGAGTGTCGCCATACGAACGACTGCTGCGTTCAGGTCCCGAAAGTTCCTGGCCCAGGAAGAAGCCGGGTAAAGTGCGAACTGCAAGAATTTCTCACGAGCCTCTTTGCTGAAGGTCACATGGTGACTGGTTCGAGTCTCGAATTGCTCCAACTCGAACTGCAGGTTGGGCTCGATGTCTTCTGGACGAGAGCGTAGCCCCGGCAAGGAGAATGTCCAGAGATTGATCCGGGCCAGCAAATCTTCCCGGAATTGGCCTTCCCGCACGGCAGCGAAGAGGTCCTGGTTGGTTCCTGCGATGAGTTGGAAATCACTATGAGCCTCGCGATCCGAACCAAGCGGCAAAAAAGTCTTTTCCTCGAGCGCTCGCAGGAGCATAGCCTGTTCGTCGATACCAAGTTCACCGATCTCGTCCAGAAAGAGGACGCCCTTATCGGCAACTCGCAAGACACCCGCCCGATCTCTTAAGGCTCCGGTAAAGGCGCCCTTCACGTGGCCAAATAATGTCGACATCGCAGCGTCGCCCCGCACGGTCGCGCAGTTGACATCAACAAAGTCCCCGTTTGCTGTGTGGCGAAGCTTTTTCAACTCGAAAATGCGGCGTGCAAGTTTTGATTTGCCGGCTCCCGTGGGCCCCATTAAGAGAAGTGGATCGCGCGTGGCGATGGCCACTTGTTCAATCCGATCGATCAGTTGGTTGAATTCCGGATTGCGTGTGTCGATACCGCCCTTCAAATACGAGACGGCATAACTCTGTTCCTGACGAAAGCGCGACGCGATGCGGTCATACTTGGAAAGATCGAGATCAATAACCTTAATTTGACCGGGTGCGCCTCGGTCGCGCTCGGGAGAGGCTTGGAGCAATCTGCCTGGCAGGTATCTTGATTCGGTAAGAAGGAAGAGGCAGATCTGGGCGACGTGCGTCCCTGTGGTGATATGGATCAGATATTCTTCCGCATCCGTATCGAATGGATAGGAACGAGCAAATTTGAAAAGTGTCTCGTAGACCCGCTCAAAGTCCCAAGGATCGCCAAATTCGATTTCGTTGAGGCGCACCGTTGTTTCCGGCGAGACGGCAGCAATATCTTTGACAAGAAGCTGGGCAAGCGATTTATCGCGGAGCCCGTGAAGAAGTTCCAGGCGCTTGAC
Source organism: Acidobacteriota bacterium (assembly GCA_013289585.1). GTDB lineage: Bacteria > Acidobacteriota > Terriglobia > Acidiferrales > UBA7541 > Acidiferrum. Next base: position 203,015 of record JABCZR010000001.1, read on the forward strand.
CACAAAATCAGGTTGGCGGCAGATGGCGACCGTTGGTCTCCAATTCTGCCAGCGGTCCTGATTTCGCCCGGCATCCAGAGTGGTCCCCAAAATTCCGATGACAACATTGGCCTTTTCAGCCATATCTATGAGTATATATCCTTATCTTATAAGATTGCCATTCACCCACTGCGGTTGGACCGTATCATTTTAAGTAGTTTGTTTATAATCGCTTGGCAGAGCTAGCCGAAAGGTAACGGTGGTGCTCTATGTCATTGCAGAACGAATGGGAGAGAGAGGTTCCGCGAGCGAAATGGGAGTCGCGGACCAGTTGAGGCGTCAGCGCAGGTCATACTGACTGACGCCTCTCCGAGATGGCACAAATGCTGAGCCAGTAGAAGGAGGATGACATGGCGGAGCCGACCTACAACGTAATCGTCCCGGAAAAGGGCGCACCCATCAAGGCGTGGACGAAGGGAGTGCAGCTCGAAGATCAGGCGCGTCAGCAGCTACTGAACGTGGCGCAGCTCCCCTTCATTTTCAAATGGGTTGCCGCCATGCCGGATGTGCACTGGGGCGTCGGCGCTACGGTAGGCAGCGTCATCCCCACGAAGGGTGCCATCATTCCGGCCGCTGTCGGCGTAGACATCGGTTGCGGCATGATGGCCGTGCAGACCGACCTCAACGCACGCGACTTACCGGATAACCTTCACGCGATTCGTACCGCCATTGAAAAAGCAGTACCGCACGGACGAACCAATCATGGTGGTGCTGGTGACGTAGGCGCTTGGAATCAGATTCCGAGTCACAACGAGGAAGTTTGGCAGACGCTGAAGCCTCGTTATGACGCGATTCTCGAAAAGCACCCGAAACTGGACCGTGGTAACCACTCTAATCACCTGGGCACCTTGGGAACGGGAAATCACTTCATCGAAGTATGCCTGGATGAAGCGGAAAACGTGTGGTTCATGCTGCACAGTGGTTCGCGCGGCGTGGGCAATCGCATGGGCAGCTACTTCATTGAGGTCGCGCGCAAGGACATGCAGAAGTTTTTCATCAACTTGCCTGACAAGGACCTGGCTTATTTCTCCGAGGGGACTGAGCATTTCGATGACTACGTTGAAGCGGTCGAGTGGGCGCAGGATTTCGCCCGTTTGAATCGCCACTTGATGATGGAGCAGATCGTCGGCGCAGTTCGTGAGTCAGGGGAAGTTCGTCCCTTTGTTGCTGAGCTGAAAGCCATCAACTGCCACCACAACTATGTGGCTCGCGAAAAGCACTATGGCCAAAACATTCTGGTTACCCGCAAAGGCGCAGTGCGCGCCCGCGAAGGCGATATGGGGATCATTCCCGGAAGCATGGGAGCACGTTCCTATATCGTCCGCGGTAAGGGCAATATGGAAAGCTTCATGAGCTGCAGCCACGGTGCGGGCCGCGCCATGTCTCGCGGAGAAGCCAAGCGCCGTTTTACGGTTGAGGACCATATGCGCATGACGGCAGGAGTCGAGTGCCGGAAAGATGCAGACGTAATCGACGAGACTCCTGCCGCATACAAGTCGATCGAATCCGTCATGGCTGCTCAGGCAGACTTGGTGGAAATCGTTCACACGTTACGCCAGGTTGTGTGCGTGAAAGGATAGGCGGGAACTCTGGGGTAACCCGCACCAACGGAGCGGATGCATGATTCGCATAGACGGATCGACAGGCGAGGGCGGCGGACAAATGTTAAGGTCCGCGCTTAGCCTTTCACTCGTGACTGGAAAAGCGTTCCGCATGGAGAACATCCGCGCCAAGCGAGAAAGGCCTGGACTTCTTCGCCAGCATCTCAGTGCGGTTCTTGCCGCGTGTGAAATCGCGAGTGCACAGGCCGAGGGCGCGACTCTGGGTTCAAAGACCCTTACCTTCACTCCGGGTCCAGTGCGGTCCGGAAACTATCACTTTGCGATTGGAACGGCCGGTAGCGGCACGTTGGTTCTCCAGACCATCCTCCCGGCCCTGATAACGGCGTCCGGACGGAGCGAGATCACAATCGAAGGCGGCACGCACAACATGCAGGCGCCGCCACTGGACTTTCTGCAGAAAGCATTTTTGCCGGTGATCAATAGGCTCGGTCCAAAGGTCGAGATTCGCCTTGAAAAGTACGGATTCTATCCCGCTGGTGGTGGCGGTTTTGTCGCAACGATTGAGCCGTGCGAACGCCTTTTCTCGATTCAACTGCTGGAGAGAGGAGAGATTGAACGTCGCAGTGCAGTGGCAATTGTCGCCAATCTGCCGCGCAGCATTGCGCAGCGCGAGACGGACACCGTCTTGAAATTGCTGAATTGGGATGAGCAGTCTGCTCAGATTGTCGAAACGAAGAACTCGATAGGCCCAGGAAATATCGTTCTGGTAGAACTGGCCGGCACCAACGTCACTGAAATGTTCTGTGGTTTCGGACGGATTAGTGCAAGTGCAGAGAGCGTAGCTTCTGAAGCCGCCGACGCAGTGCGTTCCTATCTGGCGTCGGGAGCAGCCGCGGGAGAGCACCTTACTGATCAGCTTCTACTTCCATTCGCATTGGCGGGTGGAGGCGCCTTCACCGCCGAGAAGCTGAACCTCCATTCCCGAACAAATATGGAAATCATCCAATGCTTCTTGCCGGTAGATTTCGTGACCACCGAAGACGACCATCTCACGAGAGTCGAAGTGAGGACCTTAAAGACATAGCAACTGTGGCGGGCGCGGGTGCGGCTTCCATTGTAATGTTTTAGGCACTCCCTGCTTGCAGCGAAATGCCGCCATTTGCAATCTAGCTAAAGCAAGGGCGCCGGGGTGTGGCGTTCCCATCGGAGCGCAGTGAAGACCCTTGCAAAGGAGAATCAGACGGATTAGGCGCGAGATTTAGCCAGGAAGGGCATGCAAAAGCATTCTGACCAGAGTCAGCGAAGAAGGTGTGGAGGAGTGGGACTTGTCTCGTGCGGGCTGCGGATTACTTGGTCCGGTGTATTTGCTGCAACAAGGCTTTTCGCGTCTTGGCGATTTCCTGGGCGAGCTCCTTTTCGTCAGGTAAAGCGAGCTTGTACTGGCTGGAAAGGACTTTGTTGTGAAGGTTTCCGAGCGCGTAGTGGGCCACGGCCTCGTTTTTCTCCGAGCAGAGGATTAAGCCCAGCGGTGGATTTTCGCCGGGCAGAGTCCAGTGCTCTCGGGCATAGTTCAAATACAGATTCATCTGTCCAGCGTCGGCGTGGGTAAACTTTCCGATCTTCAAATCAATGACCACCAGGCAGCGGAGTCGGCGATGAAAGAACAGCAGGTCGATGCGGTACCACTCGTCGCGACGCGTAAGCGCCGTTGGCGTGCAATGAAGGCGAAGTCGCTGCCGAGTTCCAGGAGAAAATGTTCCAGCCTGTGGATCAAAGCCTCTTCCAAAGCGTTCTCGGAGTATTCGTCCTTCAGTCCCAGGAACTCGAGAACCAGTGGGTCCTTGATTTCCTGTTCCGGGGTCAACGGGTCGGTCGGATCAGGCGCGTGACCTTGGCGGAGAATGGCCGCCTTGTTGCGTGACAACTGGGTGCGCTCGAAGAATTGGGTTGCGATTTGCCTGTCCAGTTGGCGGACCGACCAGCCCCCGCGCAAAGCCTCGGTTTCGTAGAACGAGCGGGCTTGCCTATTGCTGACAGAGAGAAGCCGAACGTAGTGAGACCACGGCAGCGGAAAAGAGGAAGGCTGCGACGGACCTCCCGATTCCGCTGACGGCGTCTGCGGAATTCGAAGAGAGTCTCCGCTTGTTCCCGGTCCAGTCAATTTCGCAGACAGTGTCTGCGGAATTGACCAAGCCCAATAAAATTCGCGCATTGCCAACAAATTGCGTTCCGAGAAGCCTTTTCCAAACCGTGAGGTCAAGTCCTCGGCCAGACGATGCAGCAAGGCTTTTCCGTACTCCGCTCGCTTCATGCCCTTCTGCTCGTGTTCTACAATCCGGCGGCCGATTTCCCAGTAGGTTGCTGTCATGATCGCATTGACGGAACGAGCCGAATTCCGCCGAGCCTGCTCGAGCAAGGCCACGACTTGCACCACAAATTCGGAATATGCGGCGTCGAACGAAACTGCCCTTTTCGCTGTCACGAATTCACTCCGCTCCCCTTCAGAAAGATGCTGCCTCTCATGATTATAGTCGCGGACCGCCGCCGTGACCTTGGGCTATTGCCTTCCTACCGGCATTTCCTTGCCTCTACTTGCTACTACTTTGCCGCGATTTGAGGCCAAATAAGCTCTTCTAAAATCAATTAGTTCCGGGAAATCTGAATCTGTTGTTGGAAACAAGAGACATACCAACGCTCACCAACCCCTCACCGCCCTCTCACCAACGGAGGCTTCAATCCCCCCCTCTCCGCCATGTCAACTAAATTTTTCCAATTCTATTGGGGAATCTAAATCCTTCAACTACTTGGGAGATTTCGTTTGTTCGGCTAATGTCTCCCTGTTCTCTCCATTTCCCTCTTTTCTCCCAATTTTTCGAGCTAAATTCGAGCCAAACGACGGGCTGAAACTATCTCTTGAGCAGTCCGCTTACGGTACGTGCCGTGGTTCGTCTCCGCCAACCTCCACGTGAACTTCGAACGCACCCAAGTGGTCAACTACGCGCAGTGGAAGATAGCCGCGAGACGACCGCGGCCACGCGCGAAGACGATTGGATCACGGGCTAAGCGGAAGTTATTTCGGACCAGAAGTGGAAACCGCGGCAGCCTCTGTGACCTCATCCACGCTGGCTGATTTGAGGTAACGACTGTTCGGTGCGCCGCCGAAAACTCATCGCGTCGACTGAAACGCTGTATTAGAGAATGACAAGAAATGTGTTGCGCGGTTCTCCGGTAGCTCAAAGGTAGAGCGCTCGGGTGTTAATCGAAGGGTTGACCCGCGCGACGAAACTGCAGTTGGATTTCGGACCTGCAATTGGAGCACGTTTGTGGATGCGAGCGGGACTGTTGGGGGCGGGGGGAAGCGAACGGTGCTTCTACTTCTCCTTAGGCATCATCTCTGGTGGTGCTGGAGCAATGTCCTACACCGATGTAGTCTCGCACTGGTTTGACCGACACAGAGGATTGGCTCCCAGCGTCATGCTGCTTGGGATGGAATTGGGCGCGATTGTTATTCCTTCGGTCGCGCAGCGATTGATCGCAACCCTCGGCTGGCGTCTCTCGTACACAGTCTTCGGTCTCGCGATTTTGTTTCTCCCCTTACCGGTTGTTGCAGCATTCTTGAAGGAGCGGCCGAGAATGTGGGTCTCCTCCCAGATGGGGATGCAGAGGCCCACGCCTCGACGACGAGCGCACTGAAGTCTCACCAGGGTCGCGTGTGCTTCTCGGAATTCGGGCATCCTGAACAGGATTCACGCCGTCGAATGCGCCTTCATTCTTCGCATGAGTGAGCTACGTACGGTTTCCTTGGGGTAGCAACGAACTCAGTGAGTGGCTAGATCGTCAGCTCAAGATGGGCGGTTGTACATTCACGGTGGAGCGTGGTTCGTCCGATACCGTGTACGCGTGCGGCAGGAGGACGGCTCGACCAGACTCCAGCAGAAGGCAAAGGAACATACCCAGGTTTCGGGGACGTTCAGCCGTTTCGCCAGCTCGGTTGGGTCTATCACTTCTACTTCGACTTGATTCATGGATGTTCGGCTAAACGAATCGAATTGAACGCGCTAGATTGATTTGTGAGAGCCATCAATCGGTTGGGTCGGAGTTGCCTTTTCCGTCGCAAGGTGCTGCTGCGCTTTGCTGACGGTTAGCCGCGCGTAGTACAGCGGGTCGCTTTTCTCGCTGCTGCGAAAATCCGCGATCCTGCCGATGATTTCTTCGGGGTCGTCGCCGCGGGCGAGGGCGCGCTTCGCATAGATCCAGTCGTGCTCGGACTGGCTCAAGGGTCGCCTTTCAGAAGACCGTTGCGTTAACAGCCTATAGTGCGCGCGGAAGTCGTTGTCGATCGGCTCAGTGCGTAGACAAAAATCTTGTAGGTGATGAATGCGGTCGGTGTGCTTCTCGGCTTGCACCCGAAACTCGGTTTGATACTTTCGGTTGACGAATCCCGGGAGACGCAGAACGCGAGTGGAATCGGTGGCAGCAGGATCGCCTCCGAGTTTGTGCGCCATGGCACGCAGCAGGGCCTCGCCGTGTTCCCGGTCAATACCCTCGACCCGCCACACAATCTGGAATTTCTCAGGCGATGTATTTACGGTGTAATTCGGCGGCGGCACCAGGTTGGATTGTCGAATCTTCGCCAAGGCCGACGGGCCATCGTGATCGATGTCCAGGTAAAGATGACGGATGGTCTGAATGTCCTCCTTAGTTCGCGTGCGGGCCTCGGGTTTCAGGGTGTTCATTCCGATGTAGATGTCGCATGCCTCTTTTTCATTCTTGTGCTGGAGCCATTCCTGAGTGGAAGTTCCCGCGATCCGTTCAGCAGTCGCGATACGCTGGATCGTTTCGCCCGTACCGCCGTTGCGGACCAGGACGGCAATCCGATCAGACGGATGAAAGTTTGTGCTGATGTATTCGCTGGCTGAGATGTCCTTCATGTGTTTCGACTTTCGTCCGTCGTCATTGGGATGGCTCCTATCTCTGGTAGATTGCACAGTAATCGAAGGGGTCGCCGTCGGCGTCGTAGCTGTTGACTGCGAGCACTTCCGAGATGTAGCGGCGTCCTGGTCTGCGCTTGATCTGAATCACGACATGGAGCGAGTCAGCGATGTTGCTCTTGATAGCTCGGTAGAGTAGCTCGACGCCGCTTTGCAACACGCGACTCGTGAAGCGGGCGAGGCCCTGCTTCGCCGAATTGGCGTGAATCGCTTCGCTGATGAAGTCATCGAGAATGAGATGTTATACCCTGTAAAACAGAATCCGTCCTGACGGACCGAGTTGCCGAAGGAAGTGGAAATCCGCCGCGTTGCGCATCAGCCATGGAATTCTGAGAGAGCAGCCAGTCCGGAAAGTAGTCAGGCAGGGCTAAGTTAGCGAGAGCTGTTTGGATCGAGTCCGAATCCGATCCAATTCCCGTCCGACCTCTTGCTTTCGCAACGACCGCCTCCGGCATTTTCCTTGGATCGTCTTGGCACGGGTGCGGAAGAAAATCCCGACGTGTTCCTCACGGGAGAGAGTCTCTCTCTGCGCTTCCAAGTGGGGGTTCTGCCCGTTTCGCCTTGTCTACGGACACGCTGACCGATGTGCGGTCTCCGGCGAGTGCTCCTTGCGGCTGGTCCCATGTTTAAGGGCGGGCTAGTCCTTACGCCTGGGCAAATACGATCCGTTTCTCCCCTCGCAGGGAATCATGAAGAGCAGCTGCCACAGCCATGCCGTCCACAATGCCTTCCAGGGCTTTTGCTTCTTCTCGCGTCACGCGAAAATTCGTGGCCCGCGGGCGCCGCAAGATGCTCAAGGTAGCGAATTCCGCCCGCGATGAAAGATACGTCCGTTGAATCGCTGGTTCGATCAGCTTGAGCAATCGGATCTTTACGCGAAGGCGGTCTCCTCGGAACTTTTCACTGTTCCGGATGAACAGCAGTTGTTCTTTCGGCTCCGGTTGAATCCGAGGCGGCTCGGATACCTCCGCCAGTCCGATGATCCCTCCCCGCGGACCCGACTCCCACACATACACCCTGTCTCCCGACTTAATCTGTTCCTTGTGCTGCTGGACGAGCCAGGTATGTTCCCTAAGGGTGCGAGCTGCACTCCGAACGTCGGAGAATTCCGAGCTGGCTTGAAAGATCCAGGTGTTCCGGCAGTCTGCCGTGGTACCTATCGGCTCTTCCTTCTTCTCTTCGTGTTGTGCCCCGTCTTGAGTCGGCCCTTTCCCGGAAACATGCGCATGAGAAACGCACCAAGGAGGAACCCCGTTCGTCCCACTGGTTTCCTTTCCTGTGCGAGTCATTGCTCTGTGGGGGTCGATTCCATTGCCTGCCAAGCCGCCACCGGGCTTGATGACTTGAATCCCGATGCATTCCACGGAATCACCACGAACCTCTAAAACCAAAGAAATGTTTAGTTCCAACGCCTTGTCCGATATCACAGTCCATCTCCAAAATCCGCGCCCTTTCTTGGGGCACGCAATGCTCGAATTCAGCTCCAGGGCTGATACCGACAGAGCGAACCAATCTCGCGAATTTGGGTGTTCCGAAAGAAACAATATTCCCGCGCGTGCGTGGCCAGAAACGATCTTTTACTTCGCATACTGAGTATTATCCTGGTGATTCTGCTGGCCCATGCATGTTAGAACCGTAGACTCCCGCCGGTTAGACGGCTGTCATCTCGGCGCCCGAGGTTTCTTCTTGGAAGCGCAGCAGAGCCTGGATTTTGAGGAACTAGCCCATCGGCTGACCGCTTTTGGGCTGCGAACCTTTAACGAGTTTGGACTCGGTGGGCGTAACTCTACAGTCGCCGGCGTCGGTCTGTCCGTCGACGACTTTGTCTCGGCAGTCTTGGTGGAATATATGGAAGGCAAGCTTCAACATCAAGCCTCCCGTGGCGATTTGTTCTCCCTGCTGGCGACCGCCTTGCGCAATGACATTATCGATTCCCTTCGTAAGGCGGCACATGCCCACGAGGAGAGCCGATCCTCGCTTCCTGCCGAACGGGATGCCGATCCTGCTCCCCTGTCGCTCGACGAATTGCCGGGATCGACCATAGATTTTGCGGGGTCCATCGATGAAGAGCGGTACGGCGAACGCGCACGGACTGCCTTTGCCGGGGAACCGGAACTAGCGGAAGTTGTGAGGGCGGTGCTGGAACTCAACCTTTACAAGCCCCGCGAAATAGCAGCTGAGTTGGGCATTACTGCAGCAGAGGTGCAGAAACAGGAAGAAGAGGCTGCAGCGGCAGCTCATCGATCACAACTTGGTAGAGAGGAAAACCGCATGAGCGAACAGAAGGAAAAGGGTCTTTTTCCGCAAAAGGCGCGGTTGGCTCAACTGTCCGACAGCTTGTACGGCAGCCCGAGCGAGCTGGTTGCCCGGGAAGCCCGGGAACTCTTGCGGCGCGCAGGAATTGATCCGGAAGACGTCAAAGCACGCCTTTATCGAAAGTTCGATGCCCTAGCAAAACAGTACGCGGCAGCAGGCCGGCCCGTTCCGGCGCTCTTCAAACAGGCGCTTAGTGACTTGCGTCCAGGCGCACCCGGTTCCCCAAAGGAAAGAGCATTAGTTCGCGAAGCCCGAGCGGCCATCCGGAGTGTCATCGACCATGCTCAGCGTATGCAGGAACGACTCGCGAGGCTGCCGCGTGTGACTTTGGCTACCGCCTATCGCAACAAGAAGGAACTCTCGGAACGGGACAAGAAACTCCTGGACGACCTCGCCGAGGATCTTTTGAAACACAATAATCGCAGCCGCCCGAAAGACGGTCGATGAGCGGGTCGCAAAAAGGCGGCGCCTATGCACGCGCCCTCGCGCGCGAACTGCCGCTCGAACATGGCGATCTGCGGGCAATCGCTTCGCGACTCGGACTCCAAATTCGCGAGGTGGACGCTGATGGGTTTGACGGCGCCTTGATTCGAGCGCGCGAGATTCCTTTGGGAACGATTGCGATCCGGCAATCGATCCGCGAGGCTGGCCGCAAGAATTTCACGCTCGCCCATGAAATCGCTCACTTTTTGCTGCCCGATCACGACCTGACGGAGCTCGTTTGCACCAAGTCCGACATCGGGAACTGGGGCGACTGGTCGCGAGAACTCGAGCGCGAGGCCGATGAATTTGCCGCCGAGCTTCTCCTGCCCGTTTCCGCGGTCCAGCCGATCGTCGAGTCCGCACCGCCTTCTCTGCAAGTGATCGAAAAAATCGCCCAGCGATTTCATACTTCTCTTTCGGCAGCGGCCTGGCGGTACTGCGATCTGTCGAAGCAAAGCTGCGCGATCGTATGGGCCACGAATGACCGAATCGATTGGTCGAAACGCTCGAGACACTTCGGCTTTCCACTCCAAAAGGGGGCGCCCCTTCAGCAAGGCATGTTTGCGTTGCAATGCTTTGCGGGAACACCTGGTCCAAGCAAACCGCAGGAGCTCCCCGCGCGTTTGTGGATCTCCGCAACCGGTTTTCCAGAAGATGCCCCCATATGGGAGGAGTCCAAGGCGCTGCCCGCTTACAACAGTGTAATTTCGCTGCTTTGGATCAAATCGTAGGTTCAACGAAGGCCGTGGTAGAGCCTGGCCTTGGTGCAGGCGGGCAAGAAACCATCTAGGAAATCAATCGAAGGAAGCTTGGGGCTAGTCCAGACTGCAAGCCCGCGATAGCCCCAAGTTCTCGGTCATTGCTAATCGCCGGTATGCTCGTCGGCGAGCTCGCTCCCGCTTTGCGCTCCATTGCTTGGAGCCCGCGTAAGGAAACGTACATCGCTTGCCACCACTTCTGTGGAGCGGTGCTTCTGGTTTTGCTTGTCGATCCAGTTGCGGATGATGAGCTTTCCTTCGACATAGACCCGCGCACCTTGCCGCAGGCTTGCGCTTACCGTTTCCGCAAGGTCTCCCCACACCTGAACCCGGTGCCACGCAGTCTTTTTTTGCCACTCGCCCAAACGGTCTTTGTACGACTCCTCGGTTCCCAAAGAAAAATTCGCCACGATCTGACCGACTTTGGTATGCCTCACTTCGGCATCACGGCCGAGTCGCCCCGCCAACATGACTTTGTTGACGGCGTTCTGTCCCTCGAGATCCAGCTGGTTCCCGTTAGGTTGGGCCGAGCTCGTCGGCGAAGAACGCGGCGGCGTCTTACCGCTACCGTTTTGTTCCGCCGGTGTTTCTGCGGGCTGCCCAGGCGGTCTCGGCGGAGAGGCCGGTGTGCCGGTCCCGCTCGGGGTTTGCGCCTCCTTTTCAAACGTTGCCTGCTTTGCACCCTCGGCGAGCGCAGCATTCACTTCCAACGACATATTCGATACCACTTTACATCTCCAAATTGAGCGCCCTGTACAGCAGCACCCAATCCATTTGAATTTCAGCAGCAAGTGCTGATATCTCTGAAGCGGACTGCTAGCTCGGATTTTGCCATTTCGGTGGGCGCAACATTTTTCCCACGCACGGCCAAACCGGTCTGCTATTTCGCTTACGTAGTGGATGTACCCGGCGCTTGAAAACAGATGTCGCTGCGTTCTTCTCACAACCAGAAGTCAACGCACGTGTCGCACGCAGAACGGCGATGCGCATCGGCGTCGGGTCAAGGGCCCTCTGACTTGACAGCGCAAGTAAAATGAGTTTACCCAGATGGAAGGGTTCACCGCTTCGTTTTTCTATCCTTGAGCAAACCGCGACAGGAGGTAAATTTCATGTTTGAGTCTATGGCCTCTCACTCTCCTTTGGCATCCAGCGCCGCATGGACCATCGCCAGCTCCGTTAACCGCGTCCTGCCTGAAGGGGCGCTGCCCGCACCAAGCTGGGCGCCGGGTCGGCTTCTGAAGAAGCACCAACGAACGCCAATGAGGACGGGGGTTCCGAGGCGCACCCTGTCGCTCTGCCCGGATTGCAACCGCGAAGCAGTCGAGGCGGTCATCAGGGGCCAGAACGATGTAGCCGGTTTTAGGGAGCGTCCGGGGATCATTGACGCCGAGATCCTTGAGGAAGGCGGGCGAATCCTCATGCGAAAGGCGTGCGAGACGCATGGTCCATTTGAGGACGTGCTATCGAACCATCCCGATTTCTTTCAGAGAATGGAAGCGCAGTCCTTGGGGGGCGACTTCGATTGCGTTGGCGACCGTGAGGTCCACGACCACGGCCCTAACAGTATCCGGGCAGGCCGAGGGTCGTATTTGATCGTGGATCTGACCAACCGATGCAACATGATGTGTCGACCTTGCTTCATGGACGCTAACGGAGTTGGTTACGTCGACGAAACAGATATGGAAGACCTGAAGACAATTTTTGATCGGGCGAGCTCTTTCAAGCCTAACCGCGAAATCAACGTCTTGTTCTCCGGTGGCGAGGCCACACTCTCTCCGATCTTCCTTGACGCAATTCGACACGCGAAGAGCATGGGCTTCCATCGTCTTCACGTTTCGACCAATGGTATTCGTTTTGCGGAAAGCCGAGATTTTGCGGTCGAGGCGAGCGCCGCCGGGTTGCACGGCGTGTACCTGCAGTTCGATGGCGTCTCCGAGGAGAAGAACAAACATCGCGGGCTCGGAAATTACATTGAAGTGAAGCTCCGCGCCCTGGAGAACATCGCTGCGGCTGGAATGCAAACCACCTTGCAAGTTACCGTGGTCAACGGTCTCAACAATGATTGCGTGGGAGAGATCGTGCGCTTCGCTCTCCGCAACGCCGATCAAATCCACGGCGTAATTTTTCAGCCCGTTATGTTCACCGGCCGCGACGAGCGCATATCCACTGAGGACCGCTATGCAGAACGGTATCCTCTCTCTCAACTCGCTTACGACCTGCAAGCCCAAACCTCGATCGACTGGAGGCCCATGCGGGATTGGTACCCAGCTTCGGCGTACGCGATCTTCAGCCATTTAGATGATGTCCTTGACCGGGGTTTAGAGCGCGGAAGTCTCTTTCCTGACATGCATCCGGACCACGCGATAATGAGCCCCTTGCTTGTGGACGCTGATAAAGGGAAGGCGATTCCGATTCCAACGTTCTTCGATCTCGGAAGGTTCATGCAAGACGTTGTACAAATAACAGATTCCGGTAGGCCGCCTCGGGTGACCAGGGCCATGGTTTTGCTTTCACTTCTTCGGAATTTCAACCAGGCGAAGGCTCCCTCGGGATTGGGACCCTATGAGCTCCGTAGTCTGTTTGAGGGCTCATTGTATCGTTTCACGAGAAGCGACGACGATTGGTCGCGGCAAGCATCTGCGAAAACCGCGCACTGGAGACTCATGTTTTTCAATGGGATGTGGTTCCAAGACGCCTACAACTACGACTTTGCGACGATCTACAATTCGAGCGCGCCGGTAGCAACTTGGCAGGGCGAGATCAGTTTTTGTGCCTACAATGGTGGTGGCTGGCGCAAGGTACTCGAGAGCGTCCATCATACGGCGACCGTGGCCGATTGGTACAGAAACCACGGTCGGCACCAAATCTATGCGGCAGGCAAGAAGGTACATCTAGTGGAATCGCTGAGCCGCCGGCCTGAACCATTGGTTCAGATTGAAGCCGCCCCTGTCGGTACCTTCTTCACGCGTGGATGTAGGGATCTAGAAATGAAGCGGCTAGTGCGATCCGGAGGGTAGTAGGGTATTGCGGGTGGGATTGAGTCCCCGAGACTCAACTGCTGGAGAAATGGCTACTCAACCTAGTGCGAACCCCAAAAATTTGTTGACTCAGGGACTTGTCCTTGCCACCGAATCACTACTCCTGCGTCGAGCTGCAAAAGTCCAGAAACGTAACCAATTCCCGATAGCCAATGGCTTTCCGGGACCATTGCAGAAAGCTCGGTGCCACGAGGAAGTTCTCCTCGAGAGCCTAACCCGTCCTGCGCGCCACCAAACTCCGGTGTCATCCAAGCGTGCGGCCCGTTCCGATCTGGACGCGGCAATCTCTCCGCTTCTGTCCCCTGTTTCGCTTCCTTGCTCCCTCGGCTGTGGAGGTGAGGTATCCCAACCCTACTTCATATTGTGGAGCACACTTAGAGCACAGTTGTTTCCGGATACGGAGATCGTGGCCCGAAAACGGGCTCAGCGTCCGACGTAGTCTATTGAATCCAAACAACAGGACCTGGGACGGTTCCTCCTTGCTAAACCGTTGTACGCGCTAAAACGTAACGCGGGGCGGCATGGGGCTCTCAAATAGATGGTTTGCACATTTACGCTGCTGGACTCTTGCTGGACTCTGGACTGCAAATGAGGTGTTTCAGCGCAAATGAGAATGCGCTAACGCTAACCAAATGAATCAAAATCGGTGAGCACGAACAGGGCAGGTAGAATTAGCAAACCGCCGCATTCAGCCGCTCTGCGACCTCTCCGCGGCTAACGTCTTGCGACATTGTAACTTATTACCGCATTTGGTGACAGTCCCTCCTTCGGTTGCTGCATTTTGGTGCACGAAGTGTCGCCAAGTAGATTGTCTCAATGAGGGGTCCGCCACCATTTGGTGTAGATGGACGGGCGCGCCTGCCTCGTGAGCAGGTGCGTGGATCAATTCTGTCCCTGGATTAAAGATCAGGCATTTCAGTTCGTGGAGAGTATTAGCCAGATCCTGTCTGCGACTCCGACTCTCTAGTTTGTGATTGCAGCGGCGGGGGTTGAGAACGTCGCGCTGGCTCAGGAATGTTTTCGAGAACGCGAGACATGTCGTGCGACGTTGTCGGCCTTCCAGAGGAGCGCAGGATGTTGGCGGATGCGCTCGATGATCTCCGGGTCTTTCGGGAATAACAACTCAGGTCGATACCTTCCATTAGCTATTGCCTCGAGATAAGCCTCTTCGCGGTTATGGTCGAGAATTGTCTGGAGAAGAGGTGTGACTGCCTTAACCATTGCGGGGACGGTCGGGCGGTCGTCGGCCTTGAGCAGAGGATAGAGAAGTCGTTCAAGGTCCTTCGGGTTGATCGCCTCGACACGATCCGCGTGATAGGTGCGGAAGTCCCGATCCATGGTGCTCGAAAAAAGCACCGCGAGTTTGCGGAGAATTTCAGGATTGTGGTCAAGATGGACATTTGTGAAACGGAATAGGTCGTAGAGGTCGCGAGGATGTCGACGGTCGATCAAGGCCTTGATCTTTCCCCGAAAAGCTCTTCCGTTTCGAGGACGAGAAACTGGCAGGGCGGCACGCCGGCGAGAGGCGCGGCGGGGAGTACCCTTGGCGGGAGCGCACAAGCCCGCATGAGGAAATTGATTTCAATTTGGATTCGATCGGGTTTGCCGGTGTGATTTTCATAGTTGAGGTACCATTCACGCAAGGCATAGTCGTCCGTACCGTTTTGCAATTTGTAGCCGAGGCCTGAGGCAACTTGCTCGACCGCCTTGATGATGTCCGGGCGTTCACGGAGCGTAGCATCACGGCCGACGTGCGCGATGTAATTCAAGTCAATATCGACAGAGAGCCTTAGCGAGACCGAGGTAGAAGAGGTTGAGTGCCGTGCCACCCTTCAGGACCAGCTTGCCTTTCAGGAAAGGATGTTTGTGGAGTTCGATGAGCAGCTCGCGCAGGCGCGGAACTTTTTCGAGATTGTCGGCGAGAAATCCGGTGTCACGGGCGAGCCTTGTGATTTGTGCGGCGTCGAATTTCATGTTCGCACCGAGTCTTTGCGCGAAGGGGAAAGAGCTTCGGGCACCATAAGCTTCCAAGTCGGGACCCAGTGGTTCCCGGGTCGTTTGTCAGCCAGGTAAGCAACGCCCGGTGGGAGATTGCGTAGGAAGCGATCGCGCACTTTACCGCGAAAGAAGAGTTTGTCAGAGTGACGGTCCAAGAGAAATCCGAGACGTGAGTAAAGCCACGGTCGACGAAGGAGTTTGAGATAGGCGAGCGCGGCGTCGAAGTCAAACGAGGGAAACATACCCAAGCACTTATCCAGTTCCTCGACGCCGCCGCTGTAGTCGAGAAATAAAAGGCAGTCCACGAAGGAGCGCTCGCGCTGTGTCACGAGGACGTTGTCGGCACCAAGTTCGGTTTGGAAAAGACGTCGGGAGGGTGCTACGAGGGCTTTAGGAGGAGTGACCCGATGATACGTGACTTGGCGGAAGACGACATCTTTGCGCGCTCGCGCTGAAAAGTAGTAGACCGTTTGAAGAACTTGGTTAGTGACACCGTGTAGTTCAAGGGCCGAGTGGAGCGCGAGGACAGCGTCGTCCCGGAGGGCACCCGGCACGCGATAGAGGTTGAGCGGTGTTGCCGCGAGCGCGCCAGAGTAGACCCCGTTAGCAACGAGCCGGACGCGGCCCTGGAGTTTCAGACGGTGGAGCAGGTTCAGGATCGAACGGCTGTGTGCGTCCTTCCTATATAGGTCACGCGCTTCCTTGACCGTGAATAGGGGGGTAGACTGCGCGTACTGGGTGAATGGAACGTGGATCTCCATAAATTCTCACATAAGCTAATGATAACACACTTTTAGTATGTATCTATAGAGTCCCATGAGAATTCAAAGCAAAAAATTCTCACAGAATTAGAGAATTACACACTATAAGCATGTAAAAGCGTAGACCTGTGAGAATCTAGGTCCATTGATCCGGCAGTCTTAATGCCGCACAGGAGTTCTGGTTGCGTGGGCGCGATGCAGCGGAAGCTCGACGCCTGGAGCCCGAGGGAACCGACCGCTAAAAATGACCCAGATAACATGACTACGACCAAAACCAGCAAAGTAAATCTAGAGTGCGGCGCTCGGCATGAGTCGGCGCACATCGTCATTGCTGCTGAGGAGGGGTTGCGGTTGAAGCCGGAGGGCCTCATGGTCGATCGTCAGGCCGGGGGCTTGCGTGCTACCACGATGCGCCGAAGGAAACTGATGCAGCACGGGAGCGAAATATCCTCGCTGCATTGGCTGGCTTCGCGCTTGAGAATCGGTTTCGAGAGGAGCGCTCGTACCCACCAAGAGACTATCTGGACGTGCTTACTGCGGTTCGGGCGGAGGGATTTGCGGATCGACGAGCGCTCCGTCCCAAATCTTTGGGAATGCGGCCCAGCGCGCTTCCACTTCAGCGTCTCAACCCAGCTTGAAATACTCGTTTACGAGTCGCACATGCGGCACGGTGATACAGTGCAAACGGGTCAAAGTGAATTAGCAAAACGCCGCCAGTCTTTGGACGACGAACCCTTCGCTTATCGACAGCCAAAGCCGTCCTCCAGCTTCCTAAGCTTTTCCTAAGACTTTGAGCAAGATCTCACACCTCAGATTTCCCAATTACACTGGCAAAATGGTTTTTCATCAAATCGGCCATTGATTCTATTGGGCTTGCGTTTTACCATCACCACTGAGAATTTCTTAGGGTGGTCGGACAGAATCCCCCCCCCTCTCTGCCAGAATTTTCCCAACACATTGTAGATAGAGCCGTTCGCCGGATTTCGTTCGCCCGGTTGCGGAAGCGATTCGAATCTGGCGGGTGAATTACGCTCGCAGGATGAGGCTGTGGTGCTGTCAGAATTCTGTGTAACAAGTCCGAGCGGCTTTCCAATGACACAACAAAGCGCCGACGGGAACGCCCCGCCGGCGGCTGGTTACACGCGTTATGGTTAGACTGCATTAGCGGTTGTCGTGATCACCACCGTCATGATCTCCATCGTGATGGCGATCAAAGTCGAACAGATCGAACAAGTCGCCGATGGCCGGCATATTTCGCGGCACGTAGGAGTCGTCATCCTGACGAGGATTGGACAAGTTATCGCGACTGCGGTCGCTTAGCGTGGTATGGAGCATCCAGTTCCGTTCGACGAACTTTACAAAAGAGGAATGCTCGCTATAAATGTGGCTGATATGGCCACCCGTCGAGAAGGGCGAAACCGCGATCATCGGTATGCGCGGACCCGTTCCGAAGAAATCAACCGGCTGGATGAAGCCTGAGTCGTAGAAACCCCCGCCCTCGTCCACCGTTACGAAGATCGCCGTCTCGGCCCATAGCTTTGGGTTGCTTTGCGCAAGTTCGATGATGTTTTGTGCGAAGGCCTCGAAGAGGCCCCACTTCGAGGAAGCGGGGTGGCCGTCCATGACGCCGTCCGGTTTCACGTAGGAGACTGCAGGGAGCGTGCCGTTTTTGAGATCGGTGAAGAGATCGGTGACGTCCCGCATGTGATCCGCAACCATGCTCGGATAGACCGACTCATACTCGAACGGGTTGCAGATATTGCAGTACAGCCCGTCCAATGGGCCGCCTGTTCCACTGGCATTGAAGGCGCCCCCATAATATTTCCAGGGAATATTGTTGGCGCTCAACACATCGCCGATGCTTTTCTGCATCGTCTGCGGAACAACGAGGCCGGACTGCGGCGTTCCTTTAGGTGTGAAAGCCGGGTTGACGTTGACGGCCTGCCAATACTGGCCCGGCCCGCATTTCGTCTCCACGGTATAAGGCAGCGCATTCAGGTAATTTGTGATCGCAGCGATGCCGGGCTGGGTGGTGTCGTTGCAGTTGAACCATTGCGCCCGGTGAGTATAGAGGTTGAGTGTTCCCGCCTGGGGATCGGGATTATAGATGTTGGCCGGCAAAGGCGTGGTTGGATTGCCCTTTCCGTCGCTGAAGAACACTTGATCGGCAAAGCCGAGGGGTTGGCTGTCTGGACCGGTGCCGCCCATCACGGGCTGGTGATAATTGTCGCTCATCGTGTATTTGTCAGCGAGCCATTTGAAGAGTGGCGCGTCGTTGTTCTGCATGTTGAAGAACTCCATGGTCTGCGCGGTGTCACGCGGCGTGCCTCCGGGGGCCGTACTGTAGGTGGTGTCGATCGCTGACTGGAGATCATGGAGACAACCTGTCGGGTTGTCCTTGGAAACGTGCTCCGCGTCGATGGCGCAATCCACCTGCTGGACCATTTGGAAGTACTGATGGACGGTGTCGCCGGCGTAGGCGTCAAACGGCAAGTTCGGTCCGGTCAACTGAAAGGGACCTGGTAGGAGGTTGGCGACATTGGGAATGCGGGTATCCGGACCCTCGGTGTAGGGTAGACCCGTGGCTCCGGTCCCCATGAGGAATTGAGCCTGAGGGGGTAGGCCCGGGTCGCCGCCCAGGGTCAGGAGGATCGCAGCGGGGGGAATTTGCACGCCGTTCACATCAGGCGTCGGCAGGGTGGCATAGAGCTCCTTATTCGCCATATCCGCGCTACTGAAGAATTTGCCGCCATTGGGGGCGGACACGATCTTGAATTGGTGAGCCTTAGCGAAATTCGGGCCCGGCGTGTCATCGGCGTTGATGATGCCTTCGGACAAAAGGTTCAACACCTTCTCTCTCTTGTGTTTTGGCACATAGGTGGCGAAAAGGTGGTCGAAGCTGCGATTCTCGCCGACGATGATGATGACGTGCTTGATTGGGGTGGCAGTCTTAATAGCGTCACACTCGTTGTCCCGGTCGTCTCCGGCTCGGGCTGGTGCCCCAAAACCAAACTGCGAGATAGCGATCATGAGCAAGCAGGCCGTAGCCTTCGCCTGCCATTTTCTTGGGTCACTAAAATTCATATTCTCCTCCAGGTTGAATTCAACCTTGAGGATGTTTAACCGGCAAGCGTCACACGCGCATTAACGAGGAATATCAATTAAGCGAATCTTTCATGTAAGGCTATCGGGAAAACCAAGCCAGAGCCGGGAATAAGGCCTCCCAACAATTCAAACGTGGCAGCGCCTCTTATGAGCTATGTGAAAGCATGCCCTGTAAGTTTTGACAGTCCCGGCCGCCCACCTTTGGGTGATAAAAGGCGTCCCGGGATGGCTCCATGTTTGGTGTGCCCGACGGAGAGTTGGCCCGTTGATCAGTTTGCGCTTGTTCCTCGAACGGCTGGCGCGCCAAGCTCTTGGATCTGCAAATCGCTTCTAGCCTGCCCATTATTGAGGAAGCGGACAACAAGTAATCGGGAATTGGAGTTGCCGAAAACGTTTACCAATGATGCAATCACCTCTAGCCCGCTGCGGCACTTGTGTACAAACCTGCATTCCCGGTGTGAGACACTCTCTAGGCACGGACGAACCGGGGAATGGAGCGGGTTCCATGCCTAGAACTGCCGTTCAGCCTTTCAAACTAAGGCATGGTTTAGTTCGACTCTCCATGTTTCTAAATGGTGTCTTCTTCTGGTTCGCAGCCAGTACTCTCGCTCAGACACCTCCTCCTTCAAAATCAATCAACCAGTCAGAAACGGTTGTCGATGCTTTGATCAAAAAAGTTTCGCCAAGCGTCGTGCAGATCATTGTCACGGCGTACGGACCAATCGAAGACAGCGGCCGCGGCAATGCCGGCGTCGTACTGGGACGTCAGCGCGCCAGCGGTTCAGGCTTCGTCATCGATGCGGAGGGATACATTCTCACGAATGCTCATGTGGTGAGCGGAGCACAGCGCGTCGAGGTCGTCCTGCCACCGCCAAATCCCGATGGATCTCTGGCTGCCGCACTTTCTTCGAGAATGGACATCGTCCCGGCTCGTATTGTCGGTGTGGCGCGCGAGAAGGACCTCGCCCTCCTTAAAGTCGAGAATGTAAGACTTCCGCCACTGCCACTCGCGTCCTATCGCGACTTGCGGCAAGGCCACACTGTTTTTGCTTTTGGCAGCCCCGAGGGACTCAGGAACTCGATCACTCACGGATTGATCTCCGCCGTCGCAAGACAACTCGATCCAGACTCCTCGTTGATTTACATCCAGACCGATGCACCCATCAACCCGGGAAACTCCGGTGGGCCGCTTGTAAACCTGAATGGCGAGGTCGTGGGGGTCAACACCTTCATCCTGTCTCAATCCGGTGGGAATGAGGGATTAGGCTTTGCGATCCCTTCCGCAACGGTCAGGACCGTCTACCGTCAGTTGAAGGAGTTCGGCCACTTGCGTCGCCAGGAGATCGGCATCGGGATACAAACCATCACACCCTCCATGGCCGCCGGGCTCGGATTGAGCCAAAAGTACGGCGTCATCGTTTCGGATGTACTCCCTGGAGGCCCCGCGGAAGCGGCGGGCCTGATGATCGGCGACATTCTCGTTTCTATCGATGGCCAGCCCACGGACAACGTGCCCAGCGTGAATTATCTATTTCTCCTGCGCGATTCCCCAGAGAAGGTCCGAGTTACAGTCCTGCGAGGAACAACCCAGGAAGTGTTCAACGTCGCGGCAGTCGAGGAAGGCCAAGATATGGATCAGCTCACCTCGATGGCGGATCCTCAAAAGAATCTGATCCCCGGACTTGGAATATTAGGCGTGGAAATTGACAAGAAGACCGCCCCAATGTTGCACGGATTGAGAGATCCTTTTGGAATCGTCGTAACCGCAAGGGCCACGGGCTCGACCGGCGATGTCCCTCTTGCGCCGGGCGATGTGATCCGCAGCTTGAACACACAACCTATGACTACATTGGACCGCTTGCGAACAGCACTGAAAAATATTGCCCCAGGTGTTCCCTTCGTGTTGCAAATTCAGCGAGATGGTAAGTTGCTTTACGTTCCGATCACTTTAGAATGATCCCCAAGCCTCTCTCCCTTACGCTGACATGAATTTTTTGGTGCCCGTAGATTCGCTTGCGACATGGGCGTGGCATTCTCATCGCGACTTGGTAGCGGTTCTCGTAAAAAAACGGGCGGCCACTTGAGTGACCGCCCGTAGGCCTCTGCATCCAGCAGAACCTATTCCCGCTGATTGTTACTAGCTTGGATCAATGGCCGCGTAAAACCCGCTGCCATTCCGGACGATGCGAAGAACAACCGGCTGTCCCTCTGCTCCGCGCATCGCCTGCTCGAATTCGCCGACGTTGCTTACAGGTTTCCGGTTCACTTCTTGCACCACATCGCCCTCGCGAACTCCTGCGTTGGCGGCGGCGCCGTTGGGGTCTACCTGAGCGATAACAACGCCATGCATTTCCTCCGAGAGATGGAATTGCTGCCGCAGCGCCGGGGTCAGGGCTTCCACTTCCATGCCTCTCAGCGTTTCCTTCCCGGAGCCTTCCTCTTTCGCCTGTTCGTGATCGGCAGGCAATTCTCCGAGCTTGATGTTCAGATCCGCGGAGCTATTCCCACGGCGGACGCTAAGCGAAACGCTGGTGCCGGGAGCTGTCTGCGAAATGTGCAAGCGCAACGCGGCTGAATCCACCACCGCCTCGCCATTCATCTTTACGATCACATCACCTGGCTTCAGGCCAGCTTTTGCCGCGGGACCCTCCGGCGTCACATCTCCGATGAGCACACCGTTGGAACTTTCCAGGCCCAGTGCCTTCGCCATCGTTGGCGTGACGTTTTGAATCGTAGCGCCCAGAAACCCGCGCACGACGTGTCCATGATCCACAATTTGATCCATCACCTGTTTCACGAGGTTGACGGGAATGGCGAATCCGACTCCCTGGTTTCCGCCACTATGCGAAAGAATTGCCGTATTGATTCCAATCAGCTCACCCTTACTGTCGATGAGCGCTCCACCCGAATTTCCCGGATTGATCGCGGCATCGGTTTGGATGAAATCTTCATAGTCTTCAATGCCCAGATTGGCCCTGCCCATCGCACTGACGATTCCCATCGTTACCGTCTGGCCTACGCCGAACGGATCGCCAATGGCGAATGCGAGGTCACCGACCTCCACCTTGGAAGAATCTCCGAGTGGAATCGCTTGCAGATGGTCCGCGTCCACTCTCAGGACAGCAATGTCTGTTTTCGGATCTTTGCCAATGACCTTGGCCGTGAGCTCGCGCTTGTCGCGAAGATAGACCTTCACGTCCGTAGCACCGTCAACGACGTGGTTGTTGGTGATGATGTAACCGTTTGTCCCCACGATGACTCCCGAACCGAGGCTCTGCTCTTTTTCAGCCTGAGGTTTCTGCGAGTGCGGCTGTTTGTCTCCAAAAAATTGCCGGAAGAACGGGTCGTCAAACATCGGATTGGCTTCCTGCTCGTTGTGACGTACCACGCGCGAGGAAGAAATATTGACGACTTCTGGCAGCACTTCTTTGATGATTGGCGAATAACTGGACGCCAGCGGTGCACCTGCTGCTGCATTTTTTACGGGTGATGCCAGGATCGGCGCCTCCGCTTTCGCGGTCGAATGGGAAGTTTCCGCAACTACGACGCCACCGGCCAGGATCGCGGCAAGGACCAGTGCGGAACTCCACATTCGAAAGTTCTTGTTTATACTCATGAAAGCTTTCTCCTTCTTTTTCAAAACACCTGGTTCGCGCGACCGCAGGATTACCTGTGGTGACAGCGCGAGACCAACGGAAAAAGATTAGACACGCCAGCTTAGGCCAACATGAAACGAAACTAATTTCTGCTTAATGACGGGAAGCTGCATCTAAGGCCCGTAGAATGAGCCAGTTGAAGAATTTAGCGGCCTGCGGAGGCGGAAGCTAACGGCAGCCAGACGGTAAAGCAGCTTCCCTTACCCACCTGGCTTTCGACCTGTATCCTTCCCCGGTGCCGGTCCACGATCCATTTCACCAGCGACAGACCAAGCCCCACTCCTTCGATCTGTTTCGAACGCGAGGGTTCTGCTCGATAGAAACGCTCAAAAATATGGGGAAGTGCTTCCGCTTGGATGCCCATCCCCGTGTCCGCCACGCGTAACACTGCGTCTCCGTCTTCTGCCTTAACGCTCACGCGCACGTGTCCGCCTTCTGAGCTGAATTTGATGGCATTATCCAACAGGTTCAGGATCACGCGTTCAATCCAGCTGGCATCTCCTCGCACGTTGATGTTCGGCGGAGTATTTGTTTCCAGTGTGATTTTCTTTGCTGCCGCCACCGGCTCCAACTGATCTACCAGTGAACCAACAAGGCCGGAAAGGTCTACGCTCCGCTCCATCCACTGGATCTCGCCCGCTTCCGCGCTCGCTAATATCAGGAGCTGATTGATCATGTGCGACAGCTTATTAAATTCTTCCAGTTGGCTGGTTAGCGCGTGCCGGTAATCCTCCACGGAACTTGCTTGAAGCAGCGCGATTTCCGCCTCGCCCCGCAGCGTAGTCAACGGAGTCCGGAGCTCATGTGAAATGCTGGCCGTAAACTGTTTCATTTGGCCGACCGAATTCTCGAGCCGTGCCAGCGTCTCGTTGAAGGCGGCGGCAACTTCGTCCACTTCATCCCCCGTGCCTCTGGTCGGCAGTCGTTGCTGGAGCTTCTCGATATCAATCTTGCGCGCGGCAGCGGCCAGCTGCGCGAGGGGGTTCAAAGCTCTTCTCGCCATCTGCCAGCCTGCCAGGGCCGACACTAAAACGCCGAGCGGCATCAGGAATAATAGCGAACGCAGGAATCCCCTTTGCGCCTCATCTGCGGGAGTCAGCGGAATTCCCACCCGCACCAGGAAGGAAGTGGCATTATTTCCGGTGATCACGGCATTGTGAAAGCGCAGCCGCTCCGTCTCCAACTGCAAATCCGTGAACTCCTGCGCGCCCGCTAACGCACGGACCTCTTCTGGAGAAAGCCGCGCTCCCATCATTTCAAGCTCCTGCGATTGCACAAGCAACACACCGCTCGGGAGTTGGAACACCTGGTAGTAACGCGCCGCCGACTGGACCAGGTAAGCCTCTCTTCGGTCGTTCGGGTTGAACACCAGCCGCGCTTCGCCGGCCTGCAAGCGCTGAAAAGCCGCGAGATAAACAACGCGATCTCTGAGCTCGGCCGTCAGCTTGTTCTCCAGGACCAGGCCCAGGGCGTCGTAGAAAAGAAATCCGAAAACCGCGAGGATCACCGTCAGTATCGTGGAGTAAAAAAGCGTCAGCCGCGCTCGGAGGCTCAGCGTTTTCATGACGGCTCATCCGTAAGCACGTATCCGACCCCGCGAACCGTGTGGATCAACACCGGCGTAAATCCTCGGTCAATCTTGTTCCGCAAACTATTGATGTGCACGTCCACAACATTGCTCACCGAATCGAAGTGGATGTCCCAGACATGCTCGATAATCATCGTTCGCGTCACCGTGCGCCGCGCATTTCGCAAAAGAAATTCCAGCAACGAGAATTCCTTCAACTTTAAATCAATCTTGCGGCCCGCGCGCGTCGCCGTACGCGTGGCGGTATTCATTTCCAGGTCCGCTAACCGCAGTATCGTGCTCTCCTGCGCTCCTCGCCGCAGCAGCGCACGGATTCGCGCGGACAGCTCGGCAAAAGCAAAAGGTTTGACCAGGTAATCGCTGGCTCCACGGTCTAGCCCTGTCACTTTATCCTCGACGCTGCCCTTCGCTGTCAGGATCAGAATGGGGAGGTTCAAATGTCGCGCACGAATCTTCTTCAAGACTTCCAATCCGGGCAATTTGGGAAGCATCAGATCGAGAATCACGGCATCATAGTCAAAATTCTCACCTTGATAGGCGCCCTCTTCACCGTCTCGCACCACATCGACGGCGTATCCCTCCTGCTGCAGACCCTTGCGAATGAACTCCGCAACTTTTTCCTCGTCTTCAATGATGAGAACTCGCATGAGCTAATTGTCCTGACCCGCAATCAGCGATATCCGTCGACGGCTCCTGCTGCAGGATACACCTCCCGCGCCGATCGAGGAGTGGCCGCTCTCCGCAAAAACCACCGACGCTGGTTCTGACACCACAGTGATTCAGTAAAAGCCATGGCTCAAGACGGTGCCGTCGCCGATCGTCAATTCCGTCCAAACCCTTCCATTGCCGGACGCACAAACAATCCGCGCGTTTTGCTTTCCCTCCACACGGACTACAGAATTGACATGGTCACACATCCGAGGCAAGCCGAAAGGGTCGGTCCACGCCTGCCAGAGAGGTCCTGGCCTTCGGCTGCCCTGAGAAGGGGTTGGACCGAGAGCCTTTCGAAACGGAAATGTAGCCTAGAGTCCTCCTGGGTATATACTTCCCTGAACTTGGCTGCGACATCCTCTCCGCGAGGGGTGCGCAGTGGTGCGCTAAGCCAGCGTTTAGTAACTGTATGGAAAAGCACAAACCACAAAAGACCCCTCCCGAGACCCCCGGCGTCTCCGGACCTGCGGGACTGCGCGCCCCGGCCAAGGGTGATAGTTCTGCCAGCGATTTTCCTCGCGAGGGAGAAGGCGCAACATTTCCGGGAGGACCACCAACACCTCCAATCGATTCGAACCCTGGGGCAGGTGATGTGACATTTCTGGATCCTTTCCCTACTCCGGCTGCGGGAAAGCCACGGCTTTCGAATCTCTATCCCAAACAAACCCAACTGCAACCCGGTGATGTTCTGGGGGGACGCTTTGAGATTCTGGAAGTGCTCGGCGAAGGTGGGATGGGCACGGTTTACAAAGCCCTGGACCGCGAAGTGGACCACCTCGTCGCGCTGAAGCTGATTCGGCCGGAGATGGCGGTTCTTCCTGCGATTCTGGCACGCTTCAAACAGGAATTGCTGACGGCGCGCCAAGTAACGCACAAAAACGTGATTCGCATTCACGACTTGTCCGAAGTGGACGGCGTGAAATTTATCACCATGGAGTTCCTTGAGGGATGCGACTTGCGGAGACTGCTGCTGGATAAGGGCAAGCTTCCGCCAGAGCAAGCGGTGGAGATCATCCGGCAAGTGTGTTTGGCGCTGGATGCCGCGCACAGCGCGGGCGTGATCCACCGGGACTTGAAACCGCAGAACGTCATGCAGGACAAGCAGGGACGAATTCTGGTGATGGATTTTGGCCTAGCGCGTTCGCTGGAATCGGACGGCATGACGCAGACTGGGGCGCTACTGGGAACGATTGAATACATGTCGCCAGAACAGGCGATGGGAAAAGAACTCGATGCGCGGTCGGATTTGTTCACGGTGGGACTGATATTTTACGAGCTGCTCACCTGCAAGATGCCCTTCAAGGCCGACACCGCCATGGCCAGCTTGTTGAAGCGAAACCAGGAGCGCGCCCTGCCCGCCTCGGAGATCGATGCCAGCATCCCGAAGGGATTGAGCGACATTGTGAGCAAGTGCCTGGAACGCGACCTCAACTTGCGCTATCAGAGCGCGCAGGAAATTCTGACGGACCTCGACGCGTGGCAAGGGAAGCGTCCGATTTCGGCGTCCCTGGTGATGCCGCCGTCGGCAGTCAAACGCGAGATTCCCTGGAAGTGGATTTCTGCTGGAACCTTGGCGGTGGTACTCGCCGTTGCAGGGTGGGAGCTGAGCGGGAAGCTCACTTCCAAAACCGCAAGCAAGGCGGCGGCGGGGCCGGAAGTGTCGCTGGCGATTTTGCCCTTTCGCAACGCTTCGACCGATTTATCAATCGATTGGCTAGGCCCCAGTTTGGCGGACATGCTGAGCACCGATGTGGGGCAGTCGGCGCACCTCCGGACGATTTCACCCGATCGCATGCACCAGGTGCTCTCGGATTTGCGGATCACTCCCGGAACCACCATCGATTCCACGATGGTGGAGCGCATCGCGCAGTTCAGCAATGCCGACACGGTGGTTTGGGGGCAATACGTCAAGTTCGGAGAGCAGATTCGAATCGATGCCACGCTCCTGGATTTGAAGAACAACCGGCGCGCCCCTTTGAAGATTGAAGCGGCGAGTGAGAAGGAGATTCCACGGACCGTGGATGGGCTGGCGGAACTGATCCGCAAGAATCTTTCGCTGTCGGCGGATGTGATGAAGGAATTGAAAGCCAGCTCGTTCCAGCCAACATCAAAATCCGTGCTCGCGCTGCGTGATTACAACCAAAGTGTGCAGATGTTGCGCGAGGGCAAAAACCTGGAGGCGATTAAGACGCTGCAGGCGGCCATCCAGGAGGACCCCCAGTTTGCCCTGGCGTATTCGCGGCTGGCGGAGACGGAATCGGCACTGGGGTACGACACGGAGGCGGAGAATCATTCGCGCAAAGCCCTGGACCTGAGCCAGCAGTTGCCGGTCGCGGAGAAATATCTCATCGAGGCGAATCACGCCCGGGTAATGAAGGACAATAAGAAAGGGATCGAAGCCTACGAGAATCTCGCAAAGATTTTGCCCGATAGCGCGGATGTCCAATACGCGCTGGGCAGCTTGTACGTGGAAACGGGCGATATCGACAAGGCAAGAGCCCAGTTTTCGAAGATCCTGCAGGCGGACCCAAAAAACATAAAAGCTCTATGGCAGATGGGCGTCGTTGAAATCAGAAATAACAACCCCCAGGCGGCGCTTGATCCACTCAACAAGGGTTTGAGTTTGGCGTTGCAGGTGGACAACCAGGAACAGAAGGCCTTGCTGCTGCAGGCCCTGGGCGTTTCCTACCGGCTCCTGAATAAGCCGGAAGAAGCCATGCGCAACTATCAGGACTCCATGGAAATCAGCCGTCGGTTGGGCCTGAAGCGTCTTCTCGCGGTCAGCCTGGTGGAGATGGCCCTCGTGCAGGAGTCGCTGGGCAAACCGGATGTGGCACTGGCCAGTTACGGGGAGGCGCTGAAACTACAGACTGAAATCGGAATCAAGAAAGAGGTTGGAGACACTCTGATTGACATGGGCGTTGTGTATCAGGACCGCGGGCAATTCGATAAAGCCTTGGAAGTATACAAAGAATCGCTGCAAATTCAGCGCGACACCGGCGACGAGAGCTATCAGGCACTGTGCCTGAGCAATATCGGATTTGTGTATCTCTCAAAGGGCGACACTGACAATGCCTTCACTTATTTGCAACAGTCATTGCAGCTTCGGCAGAAATTGAACGTTCCAGGAGACATTGCGGACAGTTTGCACGGTATTGGGCAGGCCTACGCGGCCACCGGGCAGTACGATCAGGCGTTGGCGAGTTACCTGAAAGCGTTGGATCTCTGGCGGAAAGTGGGGGACTCGCGGGGAGCAGCGCTCGGTTCGCACCAGATAGGCCTGGTGTTCCAATACCAGGGTCGCTATGGTGCCGCTTTGAGCTCGATGCAGGACGCAGTTAAATCCCTTCGGGAGTTGAAAGACTACGGGATCGACACGGCGTTGGTACTGACAGATCTGGGAGATACCCTGGCTCGGGCAGGGCGCGGAGCGGAAGCGGACAATCCCCTGCAGGAGGCTCAAGGATTAGCACGCGATTTGAAAAATGAAAGTCTGCAGGCCGCCATTCTGAATGCCCAAGGGAATGTACAGTTCTATCGCGGCGACTTGCAGGCTGCCAAGGCCCTCTACGCTCGGGCGTCAGGAAAGGCGGCTAAGGGCACGGAGCGCGACAAGGTCTTGGTCTCCAGATTAAATCTTGCCAAGGTGGCCCTCGCGGAGGGGCGCTCGCAAGCCGCCATCCGTGACTTGCAGTCGCTATCCCAGGAAGCTGATAAACAGGGGCTGAAGTATCTCGGTCTGGAAGCTTCAGTGGACATGGCCGCCGCCACGGTGAGCAACAAGGATTATTCACGCGCCCGGCAAGAGCTGGAAAAGGAGTTGCGAGTCAGCGAAAAACTTGGGCTTAGGCTACAAACGGCGCGGATTCATTATCTGCTGGGAAACGTCCTGCGGCTCACCGGAAATACAGACGAAGCCGCAGGCCACTACCAAAAGACGTTGAGCCTGCTTGACGAAATGAAAAAAGAATCCGGCGCAGAACACTTGGTGGATCGTTCCGACATGCGCGCAATCTATGAAGAAGCTTCGCGCAGGTCCCATGGCGCGTAGACAGACATCCAGGTAGCAATCGCCCTGGATCTCCGGCCAAACTGAGATTTGAAGACGCTAATTGTTTTTCACGGTTGTGGTAATGCTGATCGAGTTGTCTTGATCAGTGTTTCGATTCAGACCACCTGCCGTAGCGGTGTCAGTCAGCACTTTGTTTGGCGGCGTGTTGGACGGTACTTGGACGGTAATCACCAATCCCGCGCCGGTAAAGGTGTTTAGAGGTGCCAATGAGCCGATATTGCAACTGATCGGAGTGCCGCTGGCCGTTGCTACCCCAATCGTGCAAGCCGTTCCCTTCTTCGGGAAGGAGCACAAACCGCCAAAGCAGGAAACTTTGTCAAAGAATGCACTCAGGACTGTCGTTCCTGCCGGCGCCATGTCGGTGAGAATCACGCCTGAGGCAACGTTTTTCTGGGAAAGATTGACGGCGGCGATGAGGTAGGTGAGCGCGGACCCGGGTTTGACCTTTGCCGGTGCGACATAGAAGAGGTCAATGTCCACAGGCTGATCCACGACCGTATAGGGAACGGATGCAGGCAAGCCCATGTTGCCGGCAACGTCCGTGGGCCCAACCACTGTATAGCTAAAGCTGCCGGCTGCGGAGGTCGCGACCGGTTGGTTTGAGAAGGCCGCGGTTAGACCCGCTGCGCTTGAAGAGCCGCAGGTGGCGAGTCCAGAGGCAAGCCCCCCTCCCAATGGCAGCGGATCAGTGCACGTATAACTGGCAGTCACATGCTGGTTGATGAGATAAGAGTTCGGAACGCCGTTGTTGGTTGTGGGCGCGGGTGACAACGTGGGCCCCGAAGAAATAATGGGCTTGGTAAGATCCACGTTGATGGTCAGGGAGTTGAAGCTTGTGGACCAATTGCCGGCCGAGTCTTGCGTGAACTTCAGCTCTTCGGTGGTGGCGCAATCTGTAGTGAAGTAGTGGACTTGGTGGGTAGACCCATCGGCGAACGGTCCCAGAGTGGCTGGGTTGGGTCCGAAAGACGATTGTTGCGTGTTGGTAAGCGTGGGAGGACAGGCCATAGGATTGGGAATGACCGTGTCGCTGGCGATGGGGAGATCTGTCGGATGCAAATTCGGCTGGTCCGCCGGCAAGTTGTCGACACCATAGGTGATGCTAGTCACGGGCGGGTCGGTCATATTATTTGGATTGGGGACCGGCAGC
Source organism: Acidobacteriota bacterium (assembly GCA_013289585.1). Taxonomy (GTDB): domain Bacteria; phylum Acidobacteriota; class Terriglobia; order Acidiferrales; family UBA7541; genus Acidiferrum. The sequence continues at coordinate 233,243 of JABCZR010000001.1, forward strand.
AGTGGCGGATTACCAGTAAATGTTCCCATGGGGTTAGCGGTGTTAGTCCAGCCGAATTGGTTCACGAACCCTGTAACGGTAGTCGTCGGTGGAATCAGGTTGCTGTAGATGACCCCAGTCGAGTTCGTACTCGCGCCACCTCTACGACCCGTGTATTGTCCAGGCCCGGTAAAAGACACGAGAGTGTTCTGTGGGCAGGACTTGCCGAATTCGGGCTCACTCGCAGGAAACGTGCAAGCTCCGCCCGTCCAATCGTCGGTAGCTTCAGTGCCGCCGAAGATCGTTCCAGGGGCAAAGGTCGGCGCGTCAAAGACTGCTGAGAGCAGGATATTCCTAATGCTGGACTGCGGACACTTGTCGCCAGTCGGTGTGTCGCCCGGGGAGAGAGTGCAGACTTGCCTTTTTGCGGCGCAGTTGCCGTTTGCGCCGTTGAGGGGGATGCACACCGTTGTGGCAAAGGGAGTTCCGTTCACGAACGCCGGCCAATCTGCGGGAGTAATCTGTCGATTCGAAACGAAGGGAGTCGCATTTGGGTTGGCATCGATGGTGTTGGACGCATTGGAATAATCGAGAACATATTGGTCGCCGTTGTTATTGGCGAAATCCGGGTTGAAGGTGAAAGTCTGAGTCGGAGTGCCGTTAATCGGGGTGCCCATCTGCTGGCTTTGCGTGGAAGTAAAGCTCCAACTCAGGATGTCCTGGTTTTCGAAACCGAGGCCGGTAGCCGCAGTGAAACCTATGAAGGCATCCTGGCTTGGGTCAAGGCCGAGGCTAGCGAGGTCGAAGCTAGACGATAGAACCTGCTGAGCGTCCAGCACAATCGTCAGCTGCCCGGGGCATACCTCAACTTCACAGCTGCCCGGCGGCGTGTAGGTGATAACGGCGGTATGTACACTGCCGTCCGCGAGCTGAATAGGAGGAGTGAAATTGACGCTCGGGTCCATAACACCAAAGTTGCAGAAAGCGTGATCGGCGTTGTTCGCAGCGGCACCGCAACTCTGGATCCCAACCTCGTTTGCGCTGATATCGTTGTTTGGGCCGGGCCCAGGGTTGTCAAACGTGTCGAATTCCACTGCTACGCTATGAGTGAGGCCCTGATAGCCGATGGCGCCCCCACCAGAAGTAAGCGGGTCACCGAGAGCGAGACTGCCGCTTGTACCGTTTGGGAAGGATCCGTTTTGAACCACGAAGGCAATCCCGTCGGCGGCGCCAAGGCCGCCAGGATTGGTAAACTGAAACGTGAAAGTGGTCGAAAATCCACGCGCCAATGACAAGGACGTCGCGTACCAAACGGTGCTGTCCTGGCCAGTTGTAGCGGGAGTAAGCCGCAGGACCTGCGTGTCGCCGACGCTCACCACCGCCGCGTTGCCGTTGATTCGCAATCCCGCCGTCGAGTTGAAATTAGGGAACGAAATTGTTTGCTGGGCATGTAGCGACTGGCTGCCCATGCAAACGAAACAGCAGAAAACAACTACTGGCACCATTGGGCGCAATTTCAATCCAAAGACTTTCATAAGGCCCTCCTGAGGGCTGGGTATCCGATAGACAGGTGACGGATTTCATGTGGGACTTACGTTCGAGAGGAGCAGGGGACTGGAGCCTCTTACGATCCTTCGATGGTGGTCGGGATTCTCTATTTTCTAGGGGTGAAATGTCAAGAAAAAACAGGTTTACCTCTAACCCGCTTACGCTAACGTTTGTATTGCCCGGAGCTGAGACGGTCCAGGCAATCACCTCACGCTCTCGACGCCCCGGAACTCCTAGGAATACAGAACGCTGGTGTCCGCCGACAAGCCCGCAATCTCTGCAAGCGTATTGGACGGCCCCTGTACAACGAAGCGGCGATGATACAGCAACAGCGCCCGCAATCCCGCGAGTTCTTCACCACCGCCGGCCCTCCCCGGTCCCCCATGCAGGCAACTGGGTACCACATTGCCATGGCCTGTGTATTGGCTGGCAACCGACGAATCCACCACCAGGATTCGACCGTGCAGATCCCCGATTCCGAGTATTACGCTCTTTAGGAAGCCCGGATCGTTCGAAAAAACGGACGCGACCAGCGAACCTAGGCCGCGTCTCGCAATCGCGATCAGATTTTCCAGGCTATCGTAGGCCACCAGCGTCGCCGCGGGGCCGAACACCTCCACGTCGTGAACATACTTCGCTTCAAGCCCGTTCTTGCAGGCGAGCAATGTGGGCTGAACAAACGCGGATTTCTGCGCATCGGCCTCCAGTGGTTGAAATTTTTCATCTCCTCCGAACAGCACTTCGCATTCTTCCTTTAGCTTCCTCAGTCCTTCGAGGCAGGAGGATTGCTGCGCCTTATTCACCACCGGCCCGACTTTCACTTCCGCGTTTCTCGGGTTCCCCACTTTTAGCGAACTCAACCGCGCGCAGATCGCCTCCCCCACGGCTTTGAAATGTTGCCGCGGCACCAGCACGCGACGGATCGCCGTGCACTTTTGCCCCGCCTTCAGCGTCATCTCCCGCACCACTTCTTTCACCAGCAGGTCAAACACCTCCGTCCCCGGTGAAATATCCGGCCCCAGAATCGCAGAGTTGATGCTGTCTGCTTCTACATTCACTCGTACCGACCGCCGCAGCACATTCTCGTGCCCTCGAATGCGCATGGCGGTATCGGCCGAGCCGGTGAAGGAAACGATGTCGCTTTCACAGACGTGGTCGAGTAGATCCCGCGCGGAACCGCAAACAATCGAAATCGCTCCCGCCGGCAAAATTCCCGCTTTCACGATGTCTTCCACAATCCGCTGCGCAAGCCATGCCGTCGGCGATGCGGGTTTGACCACCACCGGAACTCCGGAGAGTAACGAGGGTGCGCTCTTTTCGCAGAAACCCCACGCCGGAAAATTAAATGCGTTGATAAAAATAGCCGCGCCTTTCGTCGGCGCCAGGAAATGCTGCCCCGCGAATTCGCCCGTCTTCGATATCGAAACGGTGCCGCCTTCCTTGAGTATTTTCGATGCCCCAAGCGCTTTCCCGATCTTGGCGTAATACTTCATGGTGTAGATTGCGCCGTCGATATCGAACGCCCCGTCTGCCTGCGTGGTGCCGAGATTGAGAAGCGAGATGCGAAAATATTCCTCGCGGTTAGTCGTCATCACCTCGGCGATCTTTCCCAGCAGCTCCGCGCGCGCACCATATGTCTGATCACGAAGCGCGGTTCCTCCTTGCGATCGCGCGTAGTCCAGCGCCGCTCCCACATCAATCCCTTGGGAAGAGATACGCGCCAATTCTTCCCCTGTAACTGGGTCGAACAGCGGCTCGCCGGCGCCGGTCCCCTCCTTCCATTGTCCAGATACATAGTTAGCCAGCTTCATGCGCCATCCTCCGGAGAGAAATAAAGCTTACCCCTAATCAGTGGCATTCTCGAAATTCAAACGATCTTGGAGTATCATGGCATAATACTGCATACTCATGGAGTTAAGCTTCAACTCTTACTCTCAGCTTTCCCTGGTCTGTAATTTCACATATCGCAATGCAAATAAAATACTTACAGCCCCAATGGACATAGATAATCTAGCTAGGTTGGGGAGCTCTTCCAAGTTCACTTGACCGAGTGATGGGGAAATGTACTATACTGCATGTGAGGTCCAGCGGTATGGCTACACCCACTGGCGTTGATTCCAAGCCCGCTCTTTTGCGTCGCGGCGTACCCTCGCGCGAGGATGCGTTTTTGCTCTTCGTCGGCACTCGCGTTCGCGAACTTCGTAACCGCCGCGGTATGACCCGCAAGGTGGTGGCGCAGGAAGCCGAAGTCTCGGAGCGCCATCTCGCACAACTGGAATCCGGCGAAGGCAATATCTCTATCGTGTTGCTGCGTAGGATCGCCACGGCCCTGAATATTTCGCTGACGGAGTTGTTCGCCCCTAGCGTGGAAGAACCTGCCGAAAAGGGGACGATCCGGCGCTTCCTCGAGCGCCTCCCCGCGAACCGCCTCGAAGATGTCTTGTTCCGTCTCAAGCGCGATTTCAGTAACGAAGAACTCGCACGCAGAACGCGCGTTGCCCTCATTGGGCTGCGCGGGGCTGGAAAGTCTACGCTGGGATCCCGGCTCGCTCAAGAGAGCAATATCCCCTTTATCGAACTGGACCGCGAAATCGAAAAAGATACCGGAATGCCTTTGGCCGAAATCTTCTCGCTCTACGGACAATCCGGCTATCGCGCCATTGAAAAACGCACGCTCGAACGCGTTCTTCAGGAATCTGGCCGCGCCGTGATTTCTGTTGGTGGCGGCGTCGTTTCGGAAAAAGATACTTTCGACTATCTCCTGGCGAACTGTTACACCATTTGGATCAAGGCGCAACCCGACGAGCACATGTCCCGCGTCATTGCCCAGGGCGATTTTCGCGCTATGGCCGGTAGCAATCGGGCCATGGAAGACCTGCGCAGGATTCTCGAAGCGCGCGAGCCGCTCTATCGAAAAGCGGACATGGTTCTGGATACTTCCGGTTGCTCCGTCGAGGATAGTTTTTCTAGCTTGAAATCGGCATTGCAGGCTCATTTTCAGTAGGAGGCTTTTGTGGACGTCGCTGTCACTCAGGAATCCCAGCCAAAGCTCGAAGCCGTCGAGTTTCAAACGGATCCTTCCCGGTATAAACACTGGCGCTTGGCCTTCGATGGCCCCGTGGCCACCCTCACCATGGATGTCGCCGAGGATGGCGGGCTCCGCCCTGGCTACAAACTCAAGTTGAATTCCTACGATCTCGGCGTGGACATTGAACTCCACGACGCGCTCCAGCGAATTCGCTTCGAGCATCCGGCGATCCGCACTGTGGTTATCGCCAGCGCAAAGAATCGCATTTTTTGCTCCGGCGCCAACATTTACATGCTCGGTCTTTCCTCGCACGCCTGGAAAGTGAATTTCTGCAAGTTCACCAATGAAACTCGCAACGGCATCGAGGATTCCAGCTCGCACTCCGGACTTAAGTTCATCGCCGCATGCAACGGAACAACCGCCGGCGGCGGCTACGAACTGGCGCTCGCTTGCGATGAAATCATTCTCATCGACGACCGCTCCTCCGCGGTCAGCCTCCCTGAGCTCCCCTTACTCGGTGTTTTGCCCGGTACGGGTGGACTCACGCGCATAACCGATAAGAGAAAAGTCCGCCGCGACCACGCCGACATGTTCTGCACCAACCCCGACGGTGTCCGCGGGCAAAGAGCCAAGGACTGGCGCCTCGTCGATGAAGTCGTAAAGCCCCAGCGGTTCGCCGAGCAGGTGAAACAGCGCGCCCTGAAGTTGGCAGAGCAAAGCGATCGTCCCCTCAACGCAAATGGAGTTGCTCTTACCCCTCTGAAGCGCATCGTGGATTCCGCTGGACTCCACTACCAATATGTCGACGTGCAGTGCAATCGCGAAGCGCGAACCGCAACTCTCGTTGTCCGCGCACCGGAATCCCTCACCGAAGACACAGTAGAAAAAGCTCTTGCTGCCGGCGCCTCCTGGTGGCCTCTGCAAATGGCCCGCGAACTGGATGACGCCATTCTGGCCCTGCGCGCCAGTGAGTTGGATCTGGGTCTATGGATCGTCAAAACGTCGGGAAATGCAGACACCGTTCTCGCCATCGACGAATTCATCTTGAATCACCAGGACAACTGGTTCGTCCGTGAAGTTCTGGGAATGATGCGCCGCACCTTCGCCCGCCTCGATGTCACTTCCCGCTCCATCTACGCCATTATCGAACCTGGATCCTGCTTCGCTGGCACTCTCCTGGAATTGGCACTCGCTGCTGACCGCGTCTACATGCACGACGCCCAGGAAGGCGCAACCACTTCCTTCCTCGCTCTTTCAAAAATGAACTTCGGCCCTCTGCCGACGGTGAATCATCTAGCCCGCCTCGCAGCCCGCTTCTACCAGGACGAAGCGCAGCTCAAACTTTTGCACGACCAGATTGGAAAGAAACTTGCCCCCCGCGAAGCCGTCGACGCAGGCCTCGTCACCGCCGCGCCCGATGATCTGGACTGGGAAGACGAAATCCGCCAGGCCATCGAATCGCGCGCTTCACAGTCGCCCGACGCCCTCACCGGACTCGAAGCCAATCTTCGTTTCGGCCCTGCGGAAACCGTCGAAACGCGTATCTTCGGCCGTCTTTCCGCATGGCAAAACTGGATTTTCATTCGCCCGAATGCCGTCGGCACAAACGGCGCCCTCAAAGTTTACGGCACCGGCGCGCCCGTCAAATTCAATTGGGAAAGAGTCTAGGAACAGCTCTGGCATTGGCAAAGGTTCACGGGAGAATTCGTCATGATCAATTACACTGAAAAAATTCCCAACAACGTCGACTTGGGACGCGACCGCGTCCTCCAGCGCGCCCTCGAACATTGGCAGCCCGCCTACATGGGCTGGTGGTATGACATGGGCCCCAATGAAAGCCACAACTATGAAGTCTATCTGCGAACCGCCATCAGCGTGGAGCCCGATGGCTGGGCGCAGTTCGGCTACGTGAAGATGCCCGACTACCGCTGGGGAATTTTCCTCCAGCCGCGCGACGAAAAGCGCGAAGTGAATTTCGGCATTCACAAAGGCCAGCCCGCCTGGCAAGAAGTCCCCGGCGAATACCGCTCCACCTTGCGCCGCGTCATCGTCACCCAGGGCGACACCGAGCCAGCTTCCGTCGAACAGCAGCGCATGCTCGGATCTTCCTGTCCCTCCATGTACGACTTGCGGAACATTTTCCAGGTGAACGTCGAAGAGGGCCGTCACTTGTGGGCTATGGTCTACCTCTTGCACCGCTATTTCGGCCGCGACGGCCGCGAAGAAGCCGAATCTCTCCTCGCCCGCCGCTCCGGCGACGCTGACAACCCGCGCATCCTTGGCGCCTTCAACGAAGCCACGCCGGACTGGCTCGCCTTCTACATGTTCACCTTCTTTACAGACCGCGACGGAAAATTCCAGCTCTGCGCCCTCGCGGAATCCGGCTTCGATCCTCTCGCCCGCACCTGCCGCTTCATGCTCACCGAGGAGGCTCATCACATGTTCGTCGGTGAGACCGGCGTCGGCCGCATCATTCAGCGTACCTGTGAAGTAATGAAGGAACATAAAGTCGAGGATCCCGAGGATGTGCGCGCCCTCGGTGTGATCGATCTCCAGACGATTCAGAAATATCTGAATTTTCACTACAGCGTCACTCTTGATCTTTACGGTTCCGACGTTTCTTCGAACGCCGCGAATTATTTCACCAGCGGGCTGAAAGGCCGCTTCCGCGAAACCAAACTGGATGACGATCACGTTCTGAGCGAGGCCGAGTATCCGGTTTCTGAAGTCGTGGGCGGAAAGATCAAGACCAAGAACGTCCCGGCGCTGACGGCCCTCAACGAGCGGCTGCGCGATGACTATATCGAGGAGATTGCCGATGGCGTGGCCCGCTGGCAGCGGGTCATTGATAATGCCGGTGTACCTTTCAAGTTGACCTTGCCGCATAAGGGTTTCCATCGCGAAATCGGCAATTTCGCCGGGCACTTCATCACCCCCGAAGGGGAAGTTTTGACGGAGGAAGCCTGGAAAAATCGCCAATCCCAGTGGCTGCCGGCTCCTGCGGATTATGCTTTCGTCCAGTCGCTCATGTGCGGCCGCGTCGTCGAGCTGGGTAAATTTGCCAACTGGATTGCGCCGCCTTCGCGCGGGATAAATAATCAGCCCTTGAATTTTGAGTACGTTCGCTTCAATTAATCCCAGCTGCTGCATCTGCCCGTCCGCGATGGCCAGCGCATTCGCGGGATTTCTTCCGATACTGAACTGCTGTTCGTTTTCTGAACATCTGTTCGTATTTTGTTGACAGATGTCCTCCGGCTGCGTAACTTTAGAGAGGTTGGTGCTGCGCGCCCCGAGGAGTCTGCATTGTCGCAACGCAAGATCAGCAGCCGAATGAATGGCCGTGTTCAACGCCGCTATCTCGCACGCCGCCTGGAGATCCTCCGTGCCGCCGGAAAGCACTTTCGCACCGCCGGCTTTGCCGAAACCGGCATGCGCGACATCGCCGCCGCCGCCGATCTCTCTCCCGCCAACCTCTACAACTACTTCCAGGGCAAGCACGAAATTCTTTTTTTCTGTCAGGACGTCACTCTCGATCGCCTGCTCGCTGCTCTCGAAAAATCTCGCCGTTCCAAAGCAAGCGCTGCTGAAAAACTCCGCCTGGTCGTCGTTTCCCACTTGTGCTGCGTGCTCGATGAAGTGGAAGGCTCAGCCGCGCACCTCTTGACCACCGCTCTTCCGCCCCGTCTGCAACAGCGTCTCGTCCTAAAACGCGATCGTTACGAAGAAGGCGTGCGCCATTTAATCGCAGCTGGCACACGCACCGGTGAGTTCGTCCCCTGCGATCCCGCTCTCGCCACGCGCGCTATTCTCGGAGCCCTGAACTGGAGCGTCCGTTGGTTCCATCCGGATGGCACCCTGACCGCCACCGAAATCGCCGAAGGCTTCGCCGACTATCTGATTCGCGGACTCCTTGCCAAACCGGATTCTCTCCCGCGCCGCTCTTATGCGGGAAAAATAAGACGCCCGCTCCACAAGCTTCCGCCAGGCGCCCGGAATTTGCATACCACGCGACTTTCCGAGAGGTGATTTATGCTGATCACACTTCCAGCCGAATCCCAGAAATCTGCTCACATTCGAATTGCCCTGAACGGGGAACACGTCGACGTCTCTTTCGCCCCCTACAAAACTTTGCTTGAAATTCTTCGCGAAGATCTCAGCCACACCGGCACCAAACACGGCTGCGAACTCGGCGAGTGCGGTGCTTGCGCCGTTCTTCTCGAAGGCAAACCTGTGCTCTCTTGCCTGGTCCTCGGGGTCGAGTGCGACTCGAGAAATATTCTGACCGTCGAAGGCCTCGGCCTCGAAGGCCATCTCCATCCTTTACAGGACGCTTTTGCCGATCTCGGCGCAGCGCAGTGTGGCTACTGCACGCCCGCAATTCTCGTCACGGCGAAATCCTTACTGGACGAGCATCCGCAAGCGACTCGCGATCAGATTCGCGCCGCGCTCTCCGGCGTTCTGTGCCGTTGCACCGGATATCTGCAGATTTTTGAAGCTGTGGAAGCTGCCATGGTCAAGATTGCTGAGCAAAACGCAGCAGCAAAATAGTTTCCAGGTGCGCGGCCACACCGCTTCGCACTTAGGAGGGAAGTTGCCGAATCAAAAATATACCCCGGATCGTCCAGCGAAGGATTCCCAGGCCAACGGAGAAGAACTCCGCGTCATCGGCGTCCCGCGCCGCCGCGTAGACGCCCGCGCCAAAGTCACCGGCCAAACCCGCTTTGCCGACGACATTTTTCTCCCCCGCATGGCTCACTGCAAACTCCTGCGCTCTCCGCATCCGCACGCGCGCATCCGAAGCATCGACGCCTCCCGCGCCCTCGCGCACCCCGGCGTCTATCTGGTCCTCACCGGAAAAGATCTCCCCATCGAATACGGAATTCTCCCCGTCAGTCAGGACGAGCAAGCTCTCTGCGTCGATCACGTCCGCCACGTCGGCGATCCCGTCGCCGCCGTCATCGCCCGCGAAGAGCTCACCGCGTTCGAAGCGCTCGACCTCATCGACGTCGACTATGAAATCCTCACCACCATCTCCGATCCCGAAGAGGCCCTCGCCACTCCCGAACCGCGCATCCACGATTACGGCGAAGAGGGCAACATTCACAAACGCGTCGCCCTCGAATTTGGCGACGTCGAGAAATCCTTCGCCGAGGCCGACGAAATCTTCGAGGACATTTTCTTCTACCAGGGCAGCACCCATCTCCCCATCGAGCAGCACGCCGCCGTCGCCACAAAAGACCCCGACGGAAAACTGACCATCTGGTCCAGCACGCAAACCCCGCACTATCTCCACCGCGCTCTCGCCAAGGTCTTGAACATGCCGCCCGCGCACATTCGCGTCAGCGCCACTCCCAATGGCGGAGGCTTCGGCGGCAAAAGCGATCCTTTTAATCACGAAATCGTCGTCGCCAAAGCCGCCCTCCTGCTCGATCGCCCGGTAAAAATCTGTCTCACGCGCGAGGAAGTTTTTTATTGTCACCGCGGCCGCCATCCCGTCCTGATGAAATTCAAAACTGGCGTCAAAAAAGACGGCTCCATCACCGGCATGCATCTTCAAACTCTGATCGACGGCGGAGGCTACGGCTCCTACGGCGTCGCCAGCACTTTTTACACCGGCGCGCTGCAGACCACCACCTACCACATCCCGCGCTACCGCTTCGCAGGCTGCCGTACCTTCACCAACAAGCCGCCCTGTGGCCCCAAACGCGGCCACGGCACCGTTCAGCCGCGCTTCGGCCAGGAAGTGCAGCTCGATAAAATCGCAGAAAAACTCAAGCTTGACCCCGCCGAACTACGCCTCCGCATCGTCGAAGCTCCCAATACCGTGACCGCGAATTATCTCCGCTTGAGCACCGTCAATCTTTCCGAATGCATTCGCCGAGTGGTGAAAATCTCCGATTGGAAAGAAAAATTCCGCAAACTCCCCGAAGGCCGCGGCGTAGGCATCGCCTGCTCCGCCTATCTCACTGGAGCCGGCCTCGCCATCTACTGGAACAAGATGCCCCATTCCGGCGTGCAGCTGAAACTCGACCGCGGCGGCGGTGTCGCCATTTTCTGCGGCGCCACCGAAATCGGCCAAGGCTCCGATGATGTTCTCGCGTCCATCGTCGCCGAAGTTCTCGGCATCGACACATTTGACATCCGCCTCTTCACCGGCGACACGGATCTAGGCCCCGTCGACCTCGGCTCCTATTCCAGCCGCGTGACCATCATGGCCGGCAGCGCTGCATTGCAAGCTGCTGAGCGCGCTAGAGAATTGCTCGCCGAAGCCGTTGCCATTCGGCTGGAAGTGCCCAAAGAACAATTGCGCTTCGCCGACAAACATGTTTTCGATTCCGTCGTGCCGGAAAGAAGAGTCCCCTTCCACGAAGCCGTCTGCCTTGCCGAAGCTCGCTTCGGCACCATCGGCACCGTCGGCTCCTACACGCCGCCGAAATCTCCCGCGCTCTACAAAGGCGGCGGTGTCGGCCCATCGCCGACCTATTCCTATACTGCCGCAGTCGTCGAAGTCGCCGTCAATCCCGTGACGGGATGGATCACCGTCCCAAAAATCTGGATCGCCCACGACATCGGCCGCGCTCTGAACCCTCCGCTCGTCCGCGGCCAGGTCGAAGGCAGTGTCTACATGGGCCTCGGCGAAGCGCTCATGGAAGAACAGGAATTTCGCCGCCTACCTAAAAAACTCTCGCACGCCCTGGTGCACAAATTCCCGTCCATGCTCGAGTATAAGAGCCCCACATCGCTCGACATGCCCGAAGTGGTCACCGAACTGGTGGAAGAACCCGACCCGCGTGGCCCCTTTGGCGCAAAAGAAGTCGGTCAAGGCCCGCTGCTGCCCATCATGCCTGCCGTGGCCAACGCCGTTTACGACGCCGTCGGCGTTCGCATCGACGAAGTTCCCATCACACCCGAAAAAATCATGAAGGCGCTGGCGGAAAAAAGAGCCGGCCGCGATCCTCGTTGCGGACCCAGCCATTTTCCCCATGTCGACTGGCCTGAAGCCCTCCGCGTCCCTCCGCCCTGGGAAGGCGGCGACGGCAATGCCGTCAACGACGTGCCCCGCCCTTCGAAACCGCGCCCTGAGAAAGAAAAGGTGCTCAGCTCATGATGCGCCTGCCCCTTTTCGAATTCCGTTCCCCACGCACGCTCGAGGAAGCCGTCCGCATCTTAGACGGCCAGGGTCCCAGCACCATGCCGCTCGCCGGCGGCACTGATCTGCTCCCCAACATGAAGCGCCGCCAGCAAGTCCCACGAACGCTCATGAGTCTTCGCCATGTCGAGAGCTTGCGCCATGTTCAACTCAGCGATTCCGGATCACGCCTCGGCGCGTGCCTCACCCTCACCGACATCGCGGAAGACCCCCGCTTTCGAAACGGCATGACCGCCCTTGCGCAAGCCTCCGCCCTGGTAGCCACGCCCCACATTCGAAACATGGCCACCCTCGGCGGCAACCTCTGCCTCGATACACGCTGCAATTACTACGACCAGAACTACGAGTGGCGAAAAGCCATCAACTTCTGTCTGAAGAAAGACGGCAACACCTGCTGGGTCGCCACGGGAAGCTCGAAATGCGTCGCGGTTTCTTCCACGGACACCGCGCCCGCGCTCATCGCCCTCGGCGCCCGCGTCCGCTTGTTCTCGCGCTCCGGCGAACGCGAAGTCGCCCTCGCCGATCTCTACAACAATGACGGAATCAACTACATCAAACGACGTCCCGATGAAATCCTCGCCGAAGTCCTTCTCGATCCTCTCCACGGCTGGAAGAGCACCTACTGGAAACTGCGCCGCCGCGGTTCCTTCGACTTCCCCGTCTTATCCGTAGCCGCCGCAGCGCGCTTTTCCACTCAGGGTGTGGTCGAAGATGCCAGAATTGTTGTGGGCTCTGCCGCATCACGACCGCTCGTTGCGGGCGAAGCGTCAAAATCTTTGTTGGGACGGTCCTTAAACCCGGAATCCATCGCCGAAGCTGCCGCTCTCGCCGCGCGCATCGCAAAACCGCTGGACAACACCGATTTCGACATGACCTGGCGCAAGCGCGTCACCGCTGAATTCGTGACCTACGCTTTGCGCGAATTGCGCGGCAATGATATGCATGTCGAACGCGAGAGCGTGACGCGCCACCCGCTCCCCCAATCGTGATAGTGTTTCTTCTCTCGATGAAACATAAACGAATCGTTTTTCTGTTTCTGTTCTCTCTCGCGGTTGCCATCTTCGCCGCGTCCGCGCAAGAAAATTCAAAATCTCTAGCCGAAAAGCTCGGCCTCTCCCGCGATTCGAAAATCCTCATCGTGCACGCCGACGACCTCGGCGAAACCCATTCCGTAAACGCCGCCACCATCAAGGCCTTTGAATCCCGCCTCGTCAATTCCGCCAGCCTCATGGTCCCCTGCCCGTGGTTTCCGGAAATCGCCGACTACGCAAAGTCGCATCCCAATGCCGATTTCGGCATCCACCTAACGCTCACCAGCGAACGCATTTACTACCGCTGGGGCCCCGTCGCTTCGAAAGACAAAGTCCCCAGCCTCGTCGATGAAAACGGCTATTTCCATCACGACTGGACTCCCGCGACCCACATCAATCCAAAAGAAGTCGACATCGAACTCCGCGCCCAAATCGACCGCGCTTACGCCATGGGCCTCCGCCCCACGCATCTCGATTCCCACCAGTACCGTCTCTTCGACAACGGCAAAGAACTGTTCGAAGTCGCCGTTCGAATCGCTCACGACTACAAGCTGCCACTTTTCGTCGTCCGCGACTGGTTCGCGGATCGTCCTTATCTCGAATCTAGCCTCAGCGCTTCAGACATCGTCATCGACCACACCGTCACCATCGCACCCAGCGTCCCGCCGGAAAAATGGGCCGATTTTTACAGAACTGCGCTAAAAAATCTCCAACCCGGCGTAACCGAATTCGTCATACACCCCGGTTTCGCCGACGAAGAACTGAAAGCCGCCACGCGCGAACGTGACACCTGGGGTGCCGCCTGGCGCCAGCGCGACTTCGATTTTTTCACCAGCCAGGAATTCCGCGATTTGATTTCGAAGCAAAACATTAAGCTCATCACCTGGCGCGAAATTGCCAGCGCCGCCAGGCACTGAGCCCGATCGGCCTTTAGCACCCGCACACGAAGCCGCTTTCCCTCCGCTACCGTTTCGCGCTATTTTTGCAAGGAAGCTTTTGCACTCGCGGGAGAAAATCATGTTGGATCAATTGGGTGCGCCGCCGTCCAAGTCCGTCTTCAAGAATCCCAAGGTGTATTCTTCTCTCGGGTTGGGAATCGTAGTACTGGTCGTCGCTTGGATCATGGTTTCCCGCTGGCTGGAAAACCGCGGCATTGAGAAACGCGCGAAAGAAGAGCGAACTTTGAAGCAACAGGAGCAGGACCGCCTCACCGTGGAACAACTCGGCGGCAAAGAACTCGCCATCCAGAACTTCTATGCCAGCCCCGGCGAAATCCGTCGCGGCGCCACTGTCCAGATCTGCTACGGCGTGGCCAACGCCAAAACCGTCACTCTCGAGCCGCAATCCAACCCCGTCTGGCCCTCCTACTCCCGCTGCGTAGATGTAAAGCCCACAAAAACCACCACTTATACCCTCACCATCGCCGACGCCACCGGAAACACCAGGAATCAATCCCTCGAAGTGAAGGTCCGTTAACCACGCCTTATCCTCTTCTCCACGAAGGGCGCACCGCATCCTTGTCTCAAGCTGAGCCGGATCATGCTTTTACAGGAAATCCGCCCCTCCCCCCTTGTGACTTCAATTCTCCCCCATCTATAATGTTTGCTTACGCGGGGTCTGGGAAACCCTCTATGGCTTCCCGGACTCCGCGGATTTGTCTCAATGAGCTGACGACCAACAACCATGTCCGACCCTCTCGCCAAAATTAAGAAAAAGCTGCAGGACGAAATCGAGCAGCTTTCCCACGAGCTCAACGTCGAGCTCCCCAAGGAGATTGCCGTCGCCCGCGCCCACGGCGACCTCTCTGAAAACGCCGAGTACAAATACGCCAAGGAGCGCCAAGGCTACGTCAACCTCAAAATCACCCATCTCAAAAAGCGCATGGGCGACCTCGGCATGCTCAATCTCAGCAATATTCCTAAGGATCGCTCCGGCTACGGCTCGCGCCTCATCGTTCTGGATACACAGCGCGACGTGAAAATCGAATACAAGCTGGTCAGCAGCGAGGAAGCCGACGTCGAAAAGGGTCTTATCTCCACCACCTCCCCTATCGGCAAAGCGCTTCTCAATCGCAAGGTCGGCGACGAAATCGAAGTCACCACGCCCGCCGGCAAGAAAGAGTTTGAAGTCGTGCGCCTCGTCACCATTCACGACGACGAGTAACCCTTTTGCTATTTCACGCGTCCTACCCAGAGGATCGTAAGCTGTCTGTGAGGAACAATGTATTGGGGATCAGGCCCGCAAATCGGCCTTCTAACCTGTCTCGGTTATCTCCTTTTAGCCATGGGCGCCGCGCTGGTGTGGCGAAACCGCGGCGACTTTTCCGTTTGGGTTCACGACGAAATTTCCATCTTCCGCCGCACCTTTTCGCGCTACACCCCGGTCGGGCCGTTTTACATGCTCCGCGAGGAATCTCGCATCAAGGCTATCCCCACTTCCTTCGTCGGCTCTCTGAGCCGCCTTCCGCGCAGCCGCGTCAATAGCGCTGCCGTCCTTTTTGCACTCGCCTTCTTTCTGTTCCTCCTCGATTTCTTCGTTTGAGTTTTCTTCAATGAATTCCATATTCTCCGTACTTTCTTTTCTCGGTGACCCCGTTTTTTAATTCTTTCCGCGGTGATTTTCCCACCCCCGATTTCCAATTTCGTTCTTCGAATTTCCATTTTCCATTTTCCTTTTTCTCTGCGATTCTTTGGTCATGAAACCTGCTCTCATAGTCCACGGCGGCGCCTGGGACATCCCTGACGAAGCCGTTGAAGCCTGCAACGCGGGCTGCCACCGCGCTCTCACTGCCGGCTGGTCCCATCTCGCACGCGGTGGTTCCGCGCTCGACGCCGTCGAAGTCGCCATCATGGTTCTCGAAGACGATCCCGTCTTCGACGCCGGTTACGGCTCGCATCTCACTCTCGACGGCCGCGTCGAATGCGACGCCATCATTATGAACGGCGCCACGTTGCGCTCCGGCGCGGCAGCCACTCTCCAGCGCGTCAAAAACCCCATTCAGCTCGCGCGCAAAATCCTCGAATCCTGCCCTCACATGATGCTCGTCGCCGAAGGCGCGGAGCGTTTCGCAAAAGAAAATGGAATCAAACTCTGCAAGCCGGAGGAATTGGTCAGCGAAGCCGAGCAGGAAGCCTGGATGAAATGCAAAGTGGACAAGCACGCCGCCGAACATCATCGCGGCCACGAACAGGGAACCGTCGGCGCCGTCGCTATCGATCGTAACGGCCATCTCTTCGCCGCCACTTCCACCGGCGGAACCTGCTGCAAACTTCCCGGTCGCGTCGGCGATTCTCCTCTCATCGGTTGCGGCTGCTATGCCGACTACGAAGCCGGCGGCGTTTCCTGCACTGGTTACGGCGAAGCCATCATGAAAATCGTCATGGCCAAAACCGCCGTGGATCTCCTCCGCCGCCCCGCCACTTGCGTCGATCCCTCTCAGGCGGCCGACAACTGCAATCTATCCACCGCTGATCTCGCAGCCCGCGAAGCCATCCATCTTCTCGGCAAACGCACTCACGCCACTGGCGGCCTCATCCTCCTCGACCGCCTCGGCAATCCCGCCTTCGCCTTCAACACGCCGCGCATGGCCTACGGCTACGTTGCCCCGGACGGCTCTTTCATCACCTCCGTGTAGCGGGGACTTAATGTCGCTATCTTGTCCCCGGCTTTCGTAGGGTCTTTAGACCCGCCCACCCAAATCGCGCAGGGGAGTGCCTCCTGTTGTATCATCCCTCGCGCAGCCATCTGGAATTCGAGCCTCCGATGAACGCGCGCCGCAACGAGGAATCATGAAACGTACATTTTCTCTGCTCGCCATCCTGCTCCTGGCCGTTACTGTCCAAGCGCAAGACCCGCCTCCGCTCATCTCGCCCGAAGTCCACTCCGACAATCGCGTCACTTTTCGCTTCCGCGGCCCCAACGATAAAGAAGTCGCCGTCTCTCTGGAAGGCATCTCGACCCCAATCCCCATGCAAAAGGATGATCAGGGCGTCTGGAGCATCACTACCGATCCTCTCCCTGCCGATTTTTACGGCTACACCATCATCGCCGACGGCGTCAGCCTCTTCGATCCTTCCAACTTCGCCATCAAGCCCAATTTTCTCTATCGCGCCAGCGAACTCCACGTTCCCGGCCCGTCTCTTCCTTGGGAAATCGCCGACGTGCCCCATGGCGAAATTCATCATCATTTTTACAAGTCCGCAGTTGTCGGTGACCATCGCTCCTACTTCGTTTACACGCCGCCCGGCTACGATAGTCGCGCCAAAAAACCCTATCCCGTCCTCTATCTCCTCCACGGTTACAGCGATGACGCCACCGCCTGGACCGCCGTCGGCCGCGCCAACATCATCCTCGACAACCTCATCGCTCAGGGCAAAGCCAAACCCATGCTCGTCGTCATGCCGCTCGGCTACGGCGCTCCCGAAGTTCTTCTTCCCAACTCCGGCGTCTTCCACGATCGCGCGCTCACCGACCGCAACTTCGATAAATTCCGCGAAGCTTTGCTCAGCGAAGTCATCCCCCGCGTCGAAACCGGATACCTCGTCGTCAAGGACCGCAACTCCCGCGCCGTCGCCGGCCTTTCCATGGGCGGCTCCGAATCCTTGCTCACGGGTCTCAACACTCTGAAAACTTTTGCCTGGATCGGCGCTTTCAGCTCCGGCGGCCTCTCCGAAGACTTCGACAAGGAATTCCCCGCGCTCGATTCCAAATCCGCCCCGCCTCTCCGCTTGCTCTGGATTGCCTGCGGCACCGACGATCACCTGATCGATATCAACCGCAAACTTCGTGCCTGGCTCGCCTCCGAAAATATCCAGCACGTGGACATTGAGACTCCCGGCTCCCACACCTGGATGGTCTGGCGCCGCAATCTCGCCGAATTCGCTCCACTCCTGTTCCACTGAGGCCAACCATGAATAAAATCACCGCAATCTCTGATAAAACGAAAAAGATGCTTCTCAATCTCGCGCCAGTGACAATCCTTCTCGCCGCTGTCGCCTCATCGCCGGGCCAAACCACGCATCACGGCGTCGTAACACCTCTCGCCAGCGCCAAGCTCGCTTCCGACGGCCAACCCGCCTGCCTCAAATCCGCCCTCGAGAACGGCAATCCCGACGCCGGCCCATCCACCTTCCTGCTCGAAGCTGCTCCCGGCTGCGTCGTCCCCGCCCATTCCCACACCGCCGAAGAACAATTGATCATCGTCCGCGGCGACGTCCTCACCGGCATGGATGGCATGTCCGACCAGACTCTCGGCCCCGGCGGCTTCGCCATGATGCCCGGCAAAGCCATGCACTGGTTCACCTGCCAATCCAAATCCCCCTGCCTCATGTTCGTCACCTTCGACCGCACCTACGACATCACCTGGGCCAAGCCCCAAAAGTAGCCGCGCCGTTTTACCGCCCGGCTCCACGCCGCCATCCGTCTCTGTTCAGGCCCGATTTCGGCTAGCCCGGCGCAGCGGCAACTGGCGCTAGAATAGCGGCGACTCGAAAGGACTCCTGATGCCTCCCACCTTTGCAAACGGAAAAATCTGCTATATCGAAATGCCCGCCACCGACATCGCCCGCTCCGCCGACTTCTAAAAACAAGTCTTCGGCTGGACCATCCGCAAACGCGGCAATGGCAGCACTGCCTTTGACGACGCCGTCGGCGAAGTCAACGGCACTTGGGTCCTCGGTCGCCCGTCCGCGGCAAAACCCGGCCTCCTCGTTTACATCATGGTAGGCAGCATAGCCGCAACGGTGGACGCGGTCGTAGCTCACGGCGGCGAAATCGTCCAATCCATCGGCGCCGACGCCCCCGAAATCACCGCCCGCTTCCGCGATCCCGCAGGAAACGTCATCGGCCTCTACCAGCCACCCACCTAGCGCTCGAATGAGCCAGATCTGACTCTGGCGAGCTAAGTCAGGTTTCTGGCTTGCTACACCAGGAGCTCTAGAAAGAAAGGCCACATGCCCTGTACGCGAGTGCCCTCGCTCACTCATATTCCTGAAGTATTACTTTAACCATATCTATAACTCTTTGCTATCGTCCGCACCTCGACACCTGTTTCATCTTTTGTTTTCAGCCGCTTTCGCATTTTTCATAGCTCCGTATCCTGTAACCCCTCTGTTCGCCTGTCCGTCGTGGCGGGCCACTCCCCTGTCCTGAGCGCAATCGAAGGACACGAAAACCGCCGGGTGTATACGAACAATTCCCATTCTGAAACCTACCTCCGCCCTGCCCTGAGCCGGGAAGGGCTCGCCCTCAGAACAACCTGTCTCCAAAGCCAAAGGACAACACCACCGCCTTTCCTATATCCTGATTCGGCGACCAAGGACCTCGCCGATGAAGTTTTCGCACCGACTGCCAGCTCTGCTTTCGCTAGGAATCGCCGCGGCTTGCGGTCTCTTCTCCCCGCGATCCGCCTCCGCGCAGGAGCAGCCTCAACGCATTCCCGTCATTCTCATCTCCATCGACGGCCTCAAGCCCGAATACGTCCTCGACGCCGATGCCCACGGCCTGAAAATTCCCCATCTCCGGCGCTTCCTCAAGGGCGGCACATACTCCACCGGTGTCCACGGCGTCGTCCCCACGGTCACCTATCCCAGCCACACCACCATGCTTGCTGGCGTCTCTCCGGCGAAGCACGGCATCTACGCCAATACTACTTTCGATCCGCTTCAGAGAAATTACGGCGGCTGGTATTGGTACGCCGAGGACATCAAGGTTCCCACGCTGTGGGACGCCGCAGCCGACGCCCATCTCACTACTGTCAACGTGCACTGGCCCGTCAGCGTCTCCGCGCGCATCACCTGGAATCTTCCGCAATATTGGCGCACGGGCACGCCCGACGACCGCAAACTCCTCCGCGTCCTCGCCACGCCGGGTTTGCTCGACTCGCTGGAAAAAGATCTTGGCCCATACGCAGACGGCATCAATGAAGACATCGATGGCGACGAAAATCGCGCGAAATTTGCTTCGCGCCTCCTGGAGCTCAAACACCCAGACTTCGCTACGATTTATCTCACTGCGCTGGACACCGAAGAGCACGCCTCCGGCCCGTTTTCGCAGCAGAGTAACGCCACGCTCGAACGCATCGACGCCGCGCTCGGAGGCATTCTCGCGACCGTCAGGCGCGTTTACGGCGATCGCGTCGTCATCTGCGTCGTCTCCGATCACGGCTTTGTCCCCGTGGACAAAGCGATCAACCTCGGCGTCGCGTTTCGCAAAGCCGGCCTCATCGAATTCGATGATAAAAGCAAAATCAAATCCTGGAAGGCCACCATCTGGGGCAATGGAGGCTCCGCCGCGATCGTTCTGAAAAATCCGGACGACCTGGAGACAAAACAGGAAGTCGCGGAACTCCTCGCACAACTCGCCGCCGATCCCGCCAACGGCATCGACCGTATTATTCCCGAAACCGAGCTCCACGCGCGCGGCGGCTTCCCCGACGCCGTTTTTCTCGTGGCCTTGCGTACCGGTTTTTTCACCGGCGATGGCGTCTCCGGCGATCTCGTCACCGCCGCAAAATCCAAAGGCACGCACGGCTACTGGCCCGATCTGTCCGCGATGAACGCTTCTTTTTTTGTGGTTGGCCCCGGCATCCCCGCCGCGCATTCTCTCGGCGCCATTGATATGCGCGCGATCGCCCCAACGCTCGCGCAATTCCTCGGCGTTGCTCTTCCGGCCGCCGAGACCGCGCCGCTCTTCAACATGGCAACCGTTGGTGCAATAGCGGGGCACGAAATTGACGCCATCCCCGTCTACTCTTACGATAAAAGGGGAGCACAGCCACTCTCCAGCGCGGCGGCGAACGAATAACTTATGAAAGCTAATTATTTCTGGATGGCCATTTTTCTTTTGCTGCCGGTCACCGCGACCTCGCAGACCGCCGACGAAATCGTCAATAAAGCGCTGGCGGCACGCGGCGGAGTTGACAAAATCAAGGCGGTGCAGTCCGAGCGCGTCAGTGGACGAATTACTTTTCCGCAAGGACTGGAAGGCACGTTTGTGCTCCAGCTCAAGCGTCCGCGAAAAATGCACATCGAGATCACCCTCGGCGATCAAAAAGTGATTCGCGTTTACGATGGCAAATCGGAAGGCTGGATGGTGAATCCGTTTGCAGAGAATAAGGATGTCCAGCCGATGTCCGCCGAAGATATGAAAAACATCGCGGAAGAATCCGACTTTGACGGCCCGCTGGTGGACTACAAAGAAAAGGGCAGCCAGATTGAGTTGATCACAAAAGACAAGCTCGAAGACAAGCCCGTCTATCTTTTGAAGCTTACGAACAAGAACGGAGACGCACGTTTTTATTTTTTTGACGCGTCTACTTTTGTGCTTCTGAAATGGGAAGGGATTCGAAGGATCGAAGACAAGGAATTCCCCTGGGAATCTTTTTTTTCGGACTACCGCGACGTCCAGGGACTGAAATATCCCTTTCGAATCGACCAGGGCAGTCCGGGAACGGAGATCAAGCAGAATCTCGTCACCGATAAAATAGAAATCAACCCGAAAATTGACGACGCGGTGTTCAACAAGCCCGCCCCGCCGCCAGCGCCTCCAGCCGAAACCACACCATCGCAGGCGCCGGTGTCCGCGCAACCGCCGAAGTGAAATATGCAGGCCAACCCGCGATACGAGGCCGCCACAGTTCGCAATTCCCGCGCCGACCGCGTTCGCTGCAGCCTGGCTCGCCGTCCTTTGCCCATAGTTGTTTCAACGCTCCGCAGCGTTCGAAAGAATGTTGCACCCGCACTGTGGAATGCATACCATAAAGTCTAATCATGGAACTGGCTCTCAATCTCGTATGGGCAGGCGTGGCGCTGCTGGGGTTTGTGCTGCTGGGCGCGAATCTTTCTCGTGCTCAAAGGCTCTCGGCTCGAGAGCCAAGTAACCGGCAGAAGATCATCGCGATGACGTGTACCGTGGTGATCCTTTTTTTTGTCATCTCCATGACCGACGACTTGCACGACCTACAAATGGCTATGGAAGAGAGCAGGTCGTCGCGAGTCACATTCGAATGGGCTTCGCCCTCCCGGGTAACGGTTCACGCAGCGGTGGTTCACGCATTTCTTCTGTTCTTTGCTCCTGTGCGTTTTTCTTTTAATTTGTCGGCCGCGAGAAAACTTCTGGAACCGCTGGAAATCTCGTTCCTGCCGGCGCTCTCACGCCGATCGCTCTGCCGGCGAGCACCCCCCGCCTTGTTCTCCTGAATTCGTTCTTATCGCGTTTAACATGCAGTTCACGGAGAACGCCGATGATGCCAGGTGCCCTTGTCTGTAGATTCTTCCATCTTGCCGGGGAACCGGCGACCGCACGGGCAGCGCGTCATGGGCAAAGACGCCTCTGCGCTAATCCAGCAAGAGGCACGAGGTAGCGGGGAGGATTCATGAAAGCGGTATTGAGGTATACGAGTTTTGGATTGATTGTGATCCTGAGTTTCGCGAAAGGGAGTTTCGCGCAAAAAGCGCTGACTTGGCAGGAGATTCGCGACAAATTCGAAGCGGCGAATCCGACGTTGCGAGCGGGGGAGATCGGGATCGACGAATCGAAGGCGCAAGAGATCACGGCTTTTCTTCGTCCGAATCCGAATTTCACTCTGGCGACGGATGGGACCCAACTCGTTCGTTACCACGGAGTCTGGCAGCCATTCACGGGCACCCAGTTTTCAACTAATTTCAGCTATCTGCACGAACGGCAACATAAGCGGGAACTGCGACTAGAGAGCGCCCAAAAGGCCACCGGGATCACAACCTCGGGGCAAGCCGATTTGGAGCGAAACCTTGTCTTTAGCTTACGGATGGCTTTTGTGCAAACGCTTCAGGAAAAAGCGGTATTGGAATTGGCGAAGGAAAATCTGGCGTATTACGACCACGTGCTGGACGTAAATCGCGAGCGCTTCAAAGCCGGCGCGATTGCCCAGGTGGATTTGGACCGTCTGGAGCTTCAACGAGTGCAGTATGAATCCGACCTGCAAATCGCGGAAGAGAGTTTGGAAACTGCGAAAATCGTCCTTCTCATGCTGTTGAACGACCGGACACCAGTGGCGCAATTTGACGTCACCGGCCCGTTTGACTTTTCGACGCAAATCGCGCCACTCGATGACATCCGGCAGACGGCGCTGGAAGCTCGGCCCGACTTAAAGGCCGCGTTGCAATCGGTCGACAAGGCCAAGACGGATCACCGGCTCGCAATGGCAAACGGGTCGACGGATCCGACGTTCGCCGTGTGGTATACGTACAACCCCTCGTTCAACAACCCCAACGACCACCAAACGATCGGAGCCAGTATCAGCATCCCGCTGCGGATCTTTGATCGCAACCAAGGCGAAAAGAAGCGAACGGAACTGGACATTGACCGCAACGAGAAACTGATGGAAGCGACGCGGGCGCAAGTGTTCAGCGACGTGGATTCGGCATACGCTACAGTCACGAGCGCAGTGATCCTTCTTCAACCCTATAAAAGCAGGTACTTGCAACAAGCGTTGAGAGTGCGGGACACAATTGCGTTTTCCTACGAACACGGAGCGGCGTCACTGCTTGATTTTCTGAACGCGCAAGCGGATTACCGGAGCGTACAAGTCAATTACTTGAACCTGATTGCTTCCTATCTGAACGCAGCAGGCCAATTGAATCAGGCCGTGGGACGCGAGGTCATCCAATGAGACGCGCGGGGTTCGAAACGATAGCCCTGGTTTTCGCGCTAGGCTTCTTTTGTTCGGGCTGCGGCGATGGCAAAGGCGATCCCAAGGCGGAAGCTCCGCCAGCCGCAAAAGTTGAGCACCAAGAAGACGTCAATGTCGTGCAGGTGGATCATCCCGAGCAGTTTCCGCTGGCAACGGCGGCTGCGTATGAATCGACATCGAAGTTGTCCGCGACCGGCACAGTAAACCCGGATATTTCCAGGACGGTGCCGGTCATTTCGATAGCGACGGGCCGGGTTGTGGAGATTCTCGCGCGGCTTGGCGATACGGTGAAAAAGGGGCAGCTCCTGCTGCGCGTTCAAAGCGCGGACATGTCAGGCGCTTTCTCCGATTATCGAAAGGCGGTCGCCGACGAAAAGCTGGCGCGAATCCAATTCGAGCGCGCCCAGCTTCTCTACGACAAAGGGGCCATCTCTTTGAACGATTTTCAGACAGCAGAGGACGTCGAGAACAAAGCCAAGGTTGACGTGGAGAATACGACGGAGCGCCTTCGCTTGCTGGGAGGCGATATCGATCATCCAGCCGCGATCGTCGATATCCGCGCCCCAGTTTCCGGGGTCATTACCGACCAGCAGGTTACCAATGCCGCCGGGGTGGCCGGCCTGAGCTCGCCGAATCCGTTCACCATCTCAGATCTTTCGAGCGTGTGGGTACTTTGCGACGTCTACGAAAACGATCTCGCGAATGTGCATGTCGGTGAAACGGCGGAGATTCGCCTGAATGCGTACCCCGACAAAGTGTTTACCGGGAGAATCAGCAACATCGGTCCGGTGCTCGATCCCAGCCTGCGCACAGCAAAAGTGCGCATTGAAGTGCCCAATCCGGGACTCATGCGCGTGGGCATGTTCGTCACGGCGACATTTCACAGTCAAAAGAAAGAAACACGGGCGAGTGTTCCGGCCTCCGCGATCCTCCATCTGCACGACCGCGACTGGGTTTACGTTCCAGCGGGGGATAAGAAATTCCGCCGCGTGGAAGTTGTTTCCGGAACGACGTTGCCGAACAACATGCAGGAAATCGTATCCGGGATAAAGCCAGGCCAGCAAGTAGTGAGTAACGCGCTGGTCTTGCAGAACACTGTGGAGCAATAGTTGAGAACCCTTCTCGAAAACCCGAGGACGATTCGATGATTCGGGCCTTCGTTACCTACGCGCTCGATCACCGTTTCATCATTCTGGCGCTCGCGATGCTCTTGCTCCTTTGGGGCGCGATCTCTTTTCACAACCTGCCGGTGGAAGCCTATCCGGACGTTGCGAACAATTATGTGCAGATCATCACCCAGTGGCCGGGGCGTGCCGCGGAAGAAGTGGAGCAGCAAGTCACCGTGCCAATCGAAATTCAGATGAATGGTATGCCGCACCTGGAGCATCTACGTTCGGTTTCTCTCTTTGGGCTCTCGAGCGTGATGCTTATTTTTGACGATCAGTCGGTTAACGACTGGAACCGGCAGAAAGTGCTGGAAAGGCTTTCGGCGGTGACACTGCCCGCTGGTGTGACGCCGCAGATGGGCACGGACTGGAGTCCGGTGGGCCAGATTTTCTGGTACACGCTGAGGAGCACGAATCCGAAATATGACCTCATGGAACTGAAATCCATCGAGGACTGGACGCTCGAAAAGCAATTCAAGTCCGTGCCCAACGTGGTCGACGTTTCGAGCTTCGGGGGAACCACGCGCGAATACCAGGTGCGGCTCGATCCGAACAAACTGGTGTCCTATGGTGTGAGCATTGGCCAGGTGGAGCAGCAGCTCGCCAACAACAACACCAATGCCGGCGGGAGTTTCGTGGAAGCGGGTCTGCAGCAGATCAATGTCCGCTCCGTGGGATTGTTCAACAACGTCCGGGACATCGAGCAGACGGTGATCACCACGAAGAATGGCACGCCGCTGCGGATCATGGACGTTGCAACGGTGGCGCAAGGCCCCAAAATCCGGCTCGGGCAGATTGGAAAAGCAATTCATCGTGCGAATGGCACCGTCGTTGATACCGA
Organism: Acidobacteriota bacterium; assembly: GCA_013289585.1. Classification (GTDB taxonomy): domain Bacteria; phylum Acidobacteriota; class Terriglobia; order Acidiferrales; family UBA7541; genus Acidiferrum. The sequence goes on from JABCZR010000001.1 coordinate 258,655, forward strand.
CGACGTAGTGGAAGGAATTGTGCTCCTGCGCAAGGGGGCAAATTCGGACGAAACCCTGGCGGGAATACACGCCAAAGTGAAAGAGCTGAATGAGCATATCCTGCCACCCGGAGTAAAGATCGTGCCGTTCCTGGATCGCAGCGACCTGGTGCATTACACCACGCACACGGTGCTGCACAATCTCACCGAGGGCATACTGCTTGTTTCCATCATTCTGTTTCTCTTTCTGGGAAATTTGCGCGGCTCGCTGATCGTGGCACTGACGATTCCGTTCTCGCTCTTGTTTGCGTCGATTTGCCTGAGTCTCAAGGAAATCCCGGCAAACCTTCTGTCACTCGGCGCGCTGGACTTCGGGATGGTCGTGGACGGCGCGGTGGTGATGGTCGAAAACATCGTTCGCCATCTGACGCACGGCGAAAGCACAACAAAAACAACCATTGAGCGCATCCGCGATGCCGCCTATGAAGTGCAGCGGCCGGTGTTTTACGCCATCGCCATCATTATTACGGCCTATTTGCCAATCTTCACGCTGCAGCGGGTTGAGGGACGCCTGTTCAAGCCCATGGCCTGGACGGTGGCGTTTGCGCTTCTTGGCGCGCTGCTGTTCTCCATGCTCATCGCGCCGGTCCTGGCGAGCGTGTTTTTCAAACATGGAGTCCATGAATGGCATAACCCGGTGATGGACTACCTGAAACGCTCCTACCGAAAGTGGTTGCGATGGGCGATCGAGCACCGTCTTGTGACGGTAGGTGCGGCCGGCTTTGCGTTTTGCTTGGGGCTCTTTCTGATGTTCAGTGGTGTGATTGGTTCGGAGTTCTTGCCGCACCTCGATGAAGGAGCAATCTGGGCGCGCGGGACGCTGGCGCCGAGCACGGGCCCGACCGAAGGAGCGCGAGTGATGGATGAGGCGCGCGTCGTTTTTGCGTCTTTCCCCGAGGTTAGCCAGGTAGTTTCGCAAGTCGGCCGTCCTGATGACGGCACGGATACGACAGGTTTCTTCAATACCGAATATTTTGTCGACCTCTTGCCCAAGGACAAATGGCGTCCTGTTTTCCGCAAAGACAAGGACGAGTTAATCGGAGCGATGGACCGCGAGCTGAGCAAGATTCCCGGGGTTCTGTGGAACTTTTCCCAGCCTATTTCGGACAATATGGAAGAAGCGGTCAGCGGCGTAAAAGGCGAGCTGGCGGTAAAGATCTATGGGGACGACCTGCGGCTTCTGGAGGAAAAGGCCGACGAAATCGTGGGGATCATGCGCAACATCCCCGGGATTGAAGACCTGGGCGTTTTTCGAGTGATCGGCCAGCCAAATCTCAACTTCGTCGTGGATCGAAATGCGGCCGCCCGCTATCAGATCAATGTTGCGGACGTCCAGGACGCCATCCAGACCGCCGTGGGCGGCAACGCAGTGAGCCAGGTATTGCAAGGCGAGCAGCGTTATGACCTTGTCCTGCGTTACCAGGCGCCCTACCGGGACACAAAAGAGGCCATTGAGAATATCCGGTTGCTGTCACCCTCCGGAGCGCGAGTTTCGCTGGCGCAGCTGTCGAGAGTGGAGACGCGAGACGGCGCTTCGGAGATCTACCGTGAAGAGAATTCGCGCTATGTGGCAATCAAGTACAGCGTGCGCGGCCGCGACCTGGGTGGCGCGGTGGAAGAAGCCATTCAAAAGGTGAACGAGCACGTGAAGCTCCCCGTAGGCTATCGTATCGACTGGGCCGGCGAATACGAGAGCCAGAAGCGTTCGCAGAAGCGGCTGATGATCGTGCTGCCGCTTACGATCCTGGGAATTTTCGTCATTCTATACACGATGTTCAGCTCGGCGAAATGGGCCCTTCTGATTCTTGCGAACGTGGCCATGGCACCGGTTGGGGGATTGCTGGCGCTGCTCATCACCGGCACACACTTCAGCGTTTCGTCGGGTGTAGGGTTCCTGGCGCTTTTTGGCGTTTCGGTGCAAACCGGGGTCATCATGCTGGAATATATCAACCAGTTGCGCGTGCGCGGCCACACGATTGAGGACGCAGCCGTTGATGGAGCGGTGCTCCGGCTTCGGCCCATCATGATGACTATGCTCGTGGCCACCCTTGGATTGCTGCCCGCGGCACTTTCCCGGGGGATTGGTTCGGACTCCCAGCGGCCGTTCGCGATCGTCATCGTGGGAGGGCTGCTTGGAGCCTTGCTACTGAGTATCTTCCTGCTGCCGACCTTGTATGTGTGGTTCGCGGGGAATCGCGATAAGCTCCCCGAGCCCGAACCTGGCTTTGACGAGGGGCAATGAACAGGTATGTAGGAGCAGAGTTGAGGCCGCGAGGATGTCGTGTAATTTTCCGGGGTAGGGAAAGGACTCGGAGTCGATGAAGAAGGAAGAAGTTCAAGCTCGGATCGAGGAGATCGGCATCGTTCCTGCCGTTCGCTTGTCTTCGGCGGAAGACGCCCGGTTTGCGACCGAGGCGGTTTCGAATGGCGGAATCCCGATCGTGGAAATCACCATGACGGTCCCGGGGGCGATTCAAGTGATTTCCGAGCTTGCAAAGTACAGTCCGGATCTAATCGTGGGAGCGGGCACGCTATTCGACACCGAAACGGCCAAGCGCTGCCTGGATGCGGGAGCTAGATTCCTGACGAGCCCGGGGCTTGACCTGGGGCTTGTTGAATTTGCGCACAAACAGAACGTTGTCGTTCTGGCCGGTGCCTTGACGCCGACGGAAGTGACCATGGCGTGGAAGGCTGGCTCAGACTTCGTGAAAGTTTTTCCGTGCTCACAAATGGGCGGCGACACATACATCAAAGCCTTGAAGCGGCCGTTTCCGCAGGTGCGATTGATCGCCGCGGGAGGCGTAAATCAGAAGACGGCGGCCAATTTCATCCTGGCGGGAGCGTCTGCGATCGGCGTCGGAGGAGAGTTGATCCCCAGAGAGGCCATCGAACTGCGCCAGGCGGACCGAATTCATGAATTGGCGCGCAGGTTCGTGGGGTTCGTAAAAAGTGCTCGGGCTCGACTGGCGGGGGTGAAGAAGACCCACTAGGCGGAGTTCGTGGCGTGACGAGCTTTTTTCTTTTAGCGGATTCGCGTCTGCCGGTGGCCTTGCAGCTTCGCATGCTCCGTGAGCTACTCTGTGAGCATGCCGGACGCAGTTACTCCCGTGAAAATTGAACCCGATGCCGGACTCTGCGCCACGTGTCTACACTCGCGCAGGATTGAATCTCCACATGGATCCGTTTTCTATCTTTGCGAACTTTCGTTCTCCGATGCACGATTTCCAAAGTATCCGCGCCTGCCGGTGATTTCCTGCGGCGGTTTCAAGAAAAAAGAGTAGTGGAGGCGGTTCGAATGGCCTATTTATATTTCCTGATATGGTTACGTCCCTTTATGGTAAGCTATTCAGCAGGTCTCCTTTCGGTGAGGTCCTCTCATGGCATCCCGCTCGCAACTTGTGGCCGGCGCGGCGTTCTTGCTGCTGGCCTGTCCCACGCGTGTTCGTGCTGACAAATTGCAATTCACCAGCAATCCCGGCGGGGCGACCGTCGAAATTGATGGTGTGACGATCGGCACCACGCCGTGCGAGAAAGATTTTCCGGGCGGCTACTTTCACAAGACAAAGACTTCGTATGGGGCGCGGCTCGAGCATCCACTCGTCGCGCGCATCAGCCTTGCGGGCTACGCCACCAAGGAACTCACTCTTACCGAGGGACCACAGAACTGGATTTCGCTGAATGGCCGCAGCCGCGGCGAGTACTGGCTGTTCAAGACAGACCGTGTCCACGTGGAGCTTCGTCCCATTTCGGAGACTTTCACCGACGAAATTGTCGCTAGAGTCTCGGACACTAGCGCGGGGCTTCAGCCGGAACTTTCGCTCGAGGAACTGGTGCGGCAAACCAAGCCCGCCGTCGTGTACTTGACGGGACTGGACAAATCGGGCACGGGATTTCTAGTGACCGGGACGGGCATCATCGTAACCAATGCCCACGTGGCGCGCGGCGAGGAGAGCCTGCTCACGCAACTTTCCGGTGGCCAGCAGCTGGAAGCTAAGGTCGTGTATATCGACGCGGACCTGGACATTGCTCTGGTCAAAGTAGACGGCCCGTCGGGGAGCAACGAGTGGCCGCATCTGGCTCTTGCAGACGCCACCAACGTGCGGCAGGGTGAAAGCGTGCTGGCCATCGGGAACCCGGGTGATGCGATGCTTTTCAGCGTGACAAAAGGGATCGTGAGCGGGGTTGGAAAATTTCCCAACGCCGGGCCGGGCACGTGGATTCAAACCGACGCGCCGATCAATCCGGGAAACAGCGGCGGCCCGCTGCTGAATTCGCGCGGCGAAGTGATCGGGATCAACACGCTGAAATTGATCAAGGCGGCCAGCGCGCCGGCCGCAGCTGAAATCAGCGATGCGGGGCAGGCTTCGAACACTTCTTCGTCTTTACCCTCAACGGCGGTTCCCGATGGGACCGGCACAGTCACGATCTCTTCGGAACCGGATGGCGCGGAAAGCTTTGTGGATGAAAAATTCCTGGGGAACGCGCCAGCGTCGCTAAAACTTTCGGCGGGGAGCCACGCGATTGTTCTGAAATTTCACGGACACGGCGACTGGCGCCGCACGCTCGAAGTTCTCAAGTCCAGCAAAGTTTCTCTCAGGGCTACTCTGGAACCAAATCCTTGAGGTTTGCTTCTTGGACGCCGATCGGCTGGGAACTACTTCTTCAAAAGAGAAACAGCAGGACGCCCTTTCGAGCGTCCCGCTGTTTCTCGCTACTTTTTCTAATGTTCTGCTTGTTCAGGAATTTACGGATTCTAATCCGGTGGTGCGGTCTGCGGATGGGCAGCGACGGGCGTGACGGCCGCGGTGCCGGTGCTGCTCGCCGCCAACTCCGATGCTTTGTATTTTGGCGCGCTGACGTAGCCGTGCACTTCGTTCTTGTCGATGCGGTTCACAACGATTTGTACGGGCTGCGATTCGTTTTCCGTGTGGATCCAGATGGGCTCGTAGAGATTTACTTTTTTCTTGCTCAACTGATTGTCGTCCACGATCAGTTCCACATCGTAACTCTTGTGCTTGGTATCCACTTTGCGCAGGGAGAGCGGGAGCGGCCCCACGCGCTGGAACTGCTTGGATTTGGTGAGGTCGAACTCAAAATAGCTGCGTTCGCCGCGCTTGGCGAGCACGACTAATTCTTCATGTGTTTTCGCGATGGAGCCGTTGAGTTCGTCGCGCGTGGAACTCAGACTGCCTTCGAGATCGGACCGATTCTTGGCTACCTGGTCTTGCGTATCCTTCAACTGCTTCTGCTGCTGTTCCAACTGGGCTTGCAGTTGTTTATAGCGCTTGTCCATGGGGGCGGTTCGCTTGGCGTTGGCGCGTGCCGGCGCGGCAGCTTTGCTGCCCGGCTGGCTGGCGCTTGGCGGCACTTCGACGGCAGCGTTCTTGGCCTCCTGAGCCGCGGACATCTCATTCAATTTGGCGGTCAGCGTATTCAGTTCTCCCTGCATCTGGCTGATCGTGGCATTCGACACCGACTCTTGCGCGGTCAGATGGCCAACCATGATTTGTTGGCGATAGCCGTAGCCAACGGCCAGCCCGGCAACGACTACTAGCGCTACCAGAGCGCCCAGCAGCCAGCGATTTGCGCTTGCGGGGGAGGTTTCTCCCTTATGTCCGTTCTGATTCATTTCGGGGTATTCGTCCATCTTCGTCCTCCTAAGATCGTGCCGCGTTCCGTTGGAAAAGCCGCGTGGCGTTTGCGCCAGCTTCGATTGGCTCGGAGAAAGGTCCCGGCACAAGAAATCTGTACCCGTGGCGTACTTTCCCGGTCTCCTCAGTGCAATAGCCATGCCGACGTGTGGAAAAGCGAGCTTCATTTAAGTTCTGCATTACCAGCGACAAACAGCGCGTTGAAAAAGTCTCAAGTTTTGGTGACAGTACTAGTCCCAGAATTAATTCCACGGCGAAGGCAGGGCTTTCTCAAATCCTTGCCGGGCTCCAATTTTTCCGCCCGACGCGTTGCTCCAACCGTTCCTCTGTGCTAGCATCCGCCCGCTAGGAGATCGGACCAGGGAAATATTGTTAGACCTTCGCCCCCGCCCCACGGGGACCCAGGTGCAGAGGCCACGTTCTCCTCCCTCAGTTCCAACTTGCCCGGCGCAGGCCCGCGCCCGAATTCTGCTGGACGGACCTCGCCGCGTCGGCCGCTTTGCGGCCGCCAGAGCCAGGAGGCTTTATGAAGAGCTATCTCACCAAGGACATTCGAAACGTTGGCATTGTCGGCCACGGCGGCACCGGGAAGACGCAACTGGTGTCGTCGTTGCTCTACACCGCGGGGATGACGCCGCGCTGGGGAAAAGTTGCGGAAGGCAGCACCACCACGGACTGGGACGAAGAAGAGATAGCGCGGAAGATTTCCATTCAGACCGGGCTCTCCTATGCCGAGTGGCCCGCAACACCCACGACTCCGTCCGGGTCTTCAGAAAAAGTGAAAATCAATTTCATCGATCTTCCTGGGTATTCGACGTTCATCACGGAAGCGAAAGCTTCGCTGATCGCGCCGGATGCAGCGCTGATTACCGTGGATGGGCATGTTGGCGCGCAGGTAACGACGGAAAAAGTTTGGGACTATTGCACGGAGTACGATATCCCACGGGCTTTCGTGCTCACGTGGATGGACCGCGATCTGGCGAGTTTCGAACGGTCGATGGAATCACTGGAACAAGTGTTCGGCCGCAACGTGGTAGCGCTGCAGCTGCCAATCGGAGCGGAGAGGGGCTTTCGCGGCGTCATCGACCTGGTGGCAATGAAGGCGCACATTTACAAACCCGATGGCGACGGCAAGCCTTCGATTGAAGAAATTCCCGCCGCGCTTGCCGACGACGCCAAAGAAGCGCATGAAAAGCTTGTGGAGATGATTGCCGAAGGCGACGACGAAATGATGGAGGAGTTTTTCCGCGAAGGCACCATCCCGATCCACGATTTGATTCCGGCAGTGCGCAAAGCTATCGTTGCGGAAAAGATTTTTCCCGTTTTAATGGTTTCGTCGCTCCACAATATCGGCACGGCCAGCCTGCTGACTTTTCTTACGGATGTGTTTCCGCATCCCGATGAGCACGCACAGGTCGGATACAAGGATCCGGACGGAAAGGGCGACCGCGTTGAGCGCAAATATGACGACAGCCAGCCGCTCTCCCTTTTTGTTTTCAAGACGCTGGCTGATCCATTCGCCGGGCGCATCAATTATTTCAAGGTAAAAAGCGGCGTGCTGAAGAATGACGCCACGCTGACCAATTTCAATCGCAATCTCCCGGAACGCTTCCAGCATATCCAGGTCGTGCAGGGCAAGCAGCTCACGGAAGTCGGCGAACTCCACGCCGGGGATATCGGGGCCATTGCCAAACTGAAAGAAACAACTACGGGCGAAACGCTGGGCGACAAAGCTTCCCCCATCTATTATTCGCCTGCGCGACTGCCGGAGCCTTCGATTACCTTCGCGATCGAACCGAAGACGCGGGCCGACGAAGACAAGATCGGCGTCTCGATTCACAAAATTCTCGAGGAAGATCCGGCTTTGCGTTTCATGCGCGACCCGCAGACCAAGGAATTTCTGCTGGCTGGTTCCGGCCAGCAGCACATCGAAGTTGTGGTGGCTAAGCTGCACAAGCGGTATCACGTGGACCTCACGCTGAAGCCGCCGAAGGTTCCGTACCGCGAGACGATACGCGGCAAGGCCGACGCGGAAGGCAAGCACAAGAAGCAGTCGGGCGGGCACGGCCAGTTCGGCGTTTGCCGCATCAAAATGGAACCGATCGAGCGCGGCAAGGGCGTCGAGTTCGTGGACGACGTTTTTGGCGGCGCGATTCCGCGGAACTGGATCCCATCGGTTGAAAAGGGCATTCGCGATGCAGCGGCGCGAGGCTATCTTGCCGGTTTTCCCGTCGTGGATTTCCGCGCGGTGCTGTACGACGGGAAATATCACGACGTCGATTCGTCGGACATGGCTTTCAAAATCGCAGGCTCACTGGCCTTCAAGGAAGCGATGAAGCAGGCGCGGCCCGCGCTTCTCGAGCCCGTCATGCACGTGGAAGTGTACGCGCCTGATCAGTATTCCGGCGACCTGATGGGCGATCTCAGTTCACGGCGCGGACGAATCGCGGGCAGCGAAGCACGGGGCCACAACGTGATCATCAAGGCGCAGGTGCCGCTGGCGGAAATGCTTTCCTACGCGAACGACCTGACTTCCAAAACGCAGGGCCGCGCGAGCTACTCGATGGAGTTTTCCCATTACGATTACGTCCCGAGCGAACTCGCGGATAAAGTGATCGCCGCGCACAAGGCCGCGCACGGGGAGCAACTTGTCGAAGAAGAAGCGTAGAGACTCACAATAATCGCATTTATCCCCCCGTTCTATACTCTTCCCAGCATTGGTGCTATACTTGTATAGCGAGGTTTTATGCTGGCTATCCGACTTCCGCAGGACATTGAAAAACGCCTTGAAAAGCTGGCCCGACGCACCGGGCGTACCAAGACCTACTATGTCCGCGAGGCCATCCTCCAGCACCTGGATGATCTCGAGGACATCTATTTTGCGGAACAGGCGCTGGAACGCGTTCGCAGCGGCGAGGAGCACACCGTACCGCTCAAAGACGTATTGAAACGTCATGGCCTGGAAGGTTGAACTGTCCGCCACGGCGGAACGGGAGCTCAGCAAACTCGACACACAACACTCCAAGCGTATCTTGAAATTCCTTAAGGAACGAATCGCCAAACTGGACAATCCACGCAGCGTCGGAAAAGCGCTGCAGGGTTCGCGTCTAGGCGAATTTTGGAAGTATCGCCTGGGAGATTTCCGGTTGATTTGCAAGATAGAGGACAAATTGCTGCTGGTGCTTGTCCTGCGCATCGGCGATCGGAAAGAGATCTATCGCCAGTCCTTCGCCGAGAGCATCTGGCTCCAGAGCGCAGGAGCACGCGGGTAATTCGACGGAACCTTCGCGCGAAACGTGTTAATTATGTTGGCTTACGCTCAGGACGTTACCGTCCGTGTCCTTGAACCAGGCTACTTTATCTCCATTAGGAGTGGTCCAGATCCCGCGTTCGCGATCCTGGACGAAGGGATATTTTTCCGTGGCCACGCCTTGTTTCACGAGCCAGGCGACGACCGCTTCGATGTCGTTCACCGCCCAGCCCAGGACCGTGCTCTGAAGAGGAGTGAAATTCGGAACCTTGGAAATCCGAATGTTGTTTTGGCCGGTATTCATGACCAGAGCAAATTGATCCAGGCTCACAAACTTAAACCCCAGCTTACCTTCGTAAAAACCTCTGGCCTTGTCGTAATCCTTGGTTAGAACAAAACCCGTCATTTTTCCTGAAGCGAGCATCTTTGCCTCCCGGACTGCTTTGATCGAATCATTGGAAACTGAACTATCTATCATCCTAGCTTCGGCAAGAACATTCCCGTTTGTCTTGTGTGCGCTTCGAATTTTTCGCCAAACTCTCGCGTCAGCCAGACTTCTTCTTTGCGCGCCTTCCAGTAAAACGCCAGCAACGTGATAGCGAATGCGAGCAGGCCACGCAGTTCGCCGAGTACCAGCGCCGTCCCCGCCATCGCGAGTAACATGCCGGTATAGATCGGATGCCGAATGCGCCGGTAGGGACCGGTACGAATCAATTCGTGTTCTTCGCGGATGCTGACAACCGCGCTCCAGTTCGCGCCCAGGTGCCAGCGCGCCCAGATGGCAAACGCTACTCCCGCAGCCGTCAACGCCACGCCGATTACCGCAGCGGACGAAGTGTCCGCCACGAATCGCTTGCCGAGCCAGCCGACACTTGTCCACTTATAAAAGAGCAGCGAGTAGGCGACCACTAAGGGGATCATGCGCTGAAAACGCGCCAGGACGGACTCTGATTTTTTCGCCACTTTGGACGACAGCGCGGAAATCGCCCAGTAAAGAAAAAACACCATCCAACAGCCGATGGCGAACGGGAATAATTTTGAGGTATTCATATGAAATTCGGACTGAACCATCGCGGAGAGTGTGACACCAGCAAGCCCGGATTGTCTAAGGTACGATGGGTTCCGCCAAATTGGAGCTTGCCGGTAACGAAACTGCCGCCAAAAATGGTGGACATGATGAAGAAAAAATCTATCCGCAAACTTGGTCCGCAAACACAGGCCATTCACGGCGGCGAAGCCAATCGCCATGGCGTGAACGGGCCGATCGTGACGGAGGTTGTGCACTCCGCGACGTTCACGTTTTCTTCCACGGAAGAAATGAAACTGTGGGCCGAAGGGAAAAACAAGGCCTACATCTACACGCGTTACGGCAACCCCACGCTCACGGTCGCGCAGAAAAAAATCGCGGCGCTCGAAGGCGCCGAAGCCGCCATTGTCACTTCTTCCGGCATGGCTGCGATTTCTTCTTCTTTGCTGGCGGCGCTAAAGGCCGGCGATGAACTCATCTCCACGGCGCAACTGTACGGCGGCTCCTACCGGCTGATGCGTGACATCTTTCCGAACATGGGAATCAAAGTCCATCACGTGGGCACGGATCTGGCCGGCATGGAAGACCTCGTGAATTCGCGCACGAAAGTTCTCTACGTCGAGACGCCGACGAATCCCACGCTGCGCCTGGTGGATATTCACAAAGCCGTGGCCTTTGCGAAAAAACACAAGCTGGTCTCCATCATTGACAATACCTTTGCGACGCCGATTTTACAGAACCCCATCGCTCTCGGTTACGACATGGTGGTGCACAGCGCCACCAAGGCGCTTGCCGGCCACTCCGATCTGATCGCCGGTGTCTCCGTGGGCAACGCGCACTGGATGGAGCGGGTGCGCCAGATGATTATTTATCTCGGCGGGTCAATGGATCCGGGCGCGGCGTATTTTCTGATTCGCGGAATCATGACGCTCGGGGTGCGCGTGGAGCGCCAGTGCGAAAACGCCATGGCGGTCGCCAAATTTCTGGAAAAGCATCCGAAGGTCGAGCGCGTGCATTATCCGGGTTTGAAGTCGCACCCGGATCACAAGCTGGCGAAGAAACAGATGCGCGGCTTTGGCGGGATGCTGGCTTTTGATGTGAAGGGCGGGCTTCCCGCGGCGCGGCGATTCTGCGATCGCGTGCGGCTCTTTCTGCTAGCAGCGAGTTTGGGCGGGGTCGAGTCGCTGGTGATTTTGCCGATCTACAGCTCGCACTACAACATGAGTCCGGAAGAGTTGCGGCGCGCGGGCGTCAGTCCGGGAACGGTACGCGTTTCGCTGGGCTTGGAAGATAAAGAAGATTTGATCGAAGATTTGAAGCAGGCGCTCGCTTAGCTCGCCTAATCATCCATCCACAAAAATTTCTTTCGACCAATTTTCGCGTGAAGCAAATTATTTTTTCGCGCCCGCCGGTACGGGAACGGCCGCCGGATTGGCTTTGGAACCGGGAGCGGGTGCGGTGGCCTGCGTAGAGGCGGCCCATTCATCCCGCTCTGGAAGCAGGGATTTCACGATGTCTTCCAGTTCGTGCGAACTTTTCACGTGGTCCGGGTAGTTGTGCGCCGTGATGTCGAAAATCTTGCCGTGCTTGGCGCGGACTTCCTGAAGTTCTTCCTGCAGGCGGACGGCAATGCGCTTGGCATTGAGCGAATCGGTTTCCGGCAGCACGAGAGCGAATAGATCTGGAGCAAGGCGGTAGATGGAATCCGATGGCCGCAGTTTGCGGGACATGGCTTTGGCGGCGTCGCTCCAGGCTGCGGAGCTCTCTTCGTTATTCTTCGCCGATGCGACCGTGGGCTTGGCTTTCAGCAGCAGGAGCGAAAGCGTTTTCTGCAGGGTCATGGCGCGGCGGTATTCCATCGTAAGGCGATCCCAGAAATGGTTTTGGTCCGGCATGGAGTGCAGCAGGTCCACGCTGGCCTGTTGCTGCAAGGTGACGTTGCGCTCCAGCTCTGCCAGGATTTGTTGCTTGAGCTGGCGCACAGTGCGCTGGCGCTCGAGCAGGTAGCCGACGAAAAGAAGAGTCAGCCCGCAGAAACCGAAAAAGGCGACGCGGAGCGTCCACATGTTGCCGATGGGATGGAGGAACACCAGAGGGTACATGAATGCCGCCAGGCCGCTGGCCAGCACCAAGACAAAGACCGCGGCGAGGATGGTGAGCTGCAGCTCACGGCGCTCGAGGTCATCTAACTCTTTTCGATTCAGTGTCCCCATGATGTTTTGTGTAGGCCCCTCCCGGCCAACGGCAAGCTGTCTGAGGCGGGTTCGCCTCTAAATGCACTTCCATCATCGGAGCAGGAAGCACGCGGCACAATGGGCGCGCGGTACTGTGTGGCGCATGCGGTACTGTCCCGTTTTGGGAATAGGAGGAACTTAAGGACAGGGGGGTGTCGAGGGAGGCATGGCTGCGAAGGGGCGGGGCGTCTGTGACATCAAGAACGGCTGGCCTCGGAAGGCCAGCCCTACAGAAGCAAGTTCGCAGCAAGCACACTCTTCAAGAGCAGAGCGGATCGTTCAAAAGGCCGGCCAAAAAGCAAAACGGCCGGCACACCGAAGTGGGCCGCCCGTTTTGAATTTTTGTGAAGTGAAATTAGAGGGGCTGTACGTTCGAGGCCTGCAGGCCCTTGGGGCCCTTGGTGACTTCGAATTCAACCGCCTGGCCATCATTCAACGACTTATAGCCATCAGCCACGATCGCGGAGAAATGGACGAAAACGTCCTCGCCGCTCTGGCGCTGGATGAAACCGAAGCCCTTGCTGGCATTGAACCACTTCACTGTTCCTTGTTCTTTACTCACTGCTGTACTCGTTTCTGTCAGCTGGGTTACAGCTGAACATTAGTTCTTTAAGCTATCTGATGCCTCAAGTTCCGAGCCCCTCAACAGAGCTTCGGCCGTCTTCAAGCCTTGTGCCCAGCGCCCGCAAAGCAGGCTCATGGCACAAAAAAAAGGCCGCAAGTTTGACCTTGCGACCGCTTTACAACCCAAAGGCGATACAAGAGCAACAAACGCAAAAACAGAGTACCACGGGAGAGTACCTTTTTCAAGTGCTTTCTTGAAAATTCGCTAGCTCCTTGTTTTCAGCGGCTTGCGGCGATTGCTGGCGGCTTTGCTCTCGGGCCGGGTGCGGTAAGGGCCAAGAAGCGCCTCGAGGTCGCGGCGGACCCAGTTGGAGAGAGTGCCCTGGCGGAAGACGGCCCAGTCCAACATGGAGCCGCCGTTTACTTGCTGGATGAGGCGCGCGAGTTCGGTGGTGTCGCAGGGGATCACCTCGCCAGCGGCAAAGGCGGCGTCCAGGAGCTTGCGCGTTTCCTCGCGGATGGTTTTGAATTGCGCGAGCGTGATGGCGCGGAAGTCGGGGTCGGTGAGATCGATTTGGAGATAGGCGAGGCCATTGGCCAGGGCTTCGGGGGTGGAAGCGAAACCGGAGCAATCGACGAAGAGCTCGACGAGAGCTTGCAGGGACGAGGCGTATTTTGCGCGAGCGGCGGCGAACTGCGCGGGGACGGCGGCGGGAGCGGTTTTGACGGTGGCGAGGAGAAGAGCGCGCTTGGTGCCAAAGCGCTGGATGAGTGTGGCGGGGACGACGCCGGCTTCCTTGGCGACGTCGGCGAGGGTGAGGTCGACGGGGCTGCGGCGCTGCATGACGCGGGCGGTGGCGGCAAGGATGGCTTCGTCGGAGGTTTCGCGGGGACGGGGTGACATTTTTCGGAAACTCCTCAGCGGTGGTAAACCAGCATAACTGAATGGCCGTTCATTTTCCACTTGACATTAGTGAATGACTGTTTACTATTAGCGTGTTGTTCCTGCCGGAGGTGACCTGTGACCGACAATTCCACTTATCATCCGCCCGATCTACGCGGCAGGGTCGCATTGGTAGCTGGTGCAACGCGGGGCGTGGGCCGCGGCATGGCGCTGGCGCTGGGCGAAGCGGGAGCGACGGTGTATTGCACAGGGCGCAGCACGCGTGCACAGAAGAACCGGCGTTCGGCGGCGGCGCGGCGTAATTCCGCGGCGGCAAGGAAGGCCCTGCCCGACAAATACTACGCAAATCGTCCGGAGACGATCGAAGAGACGGCAGAGCTGGTGAGCGTGCGCGGCGGAAAAGGCATTGCCGTCGTAGTGGACCATCTGGAGCCGGGGAAAGTTGAAAAGCTCATCGCGAAAATTCGCAAGGAGCAAGGGCAGCTTCACGTGCTGGTGAACGATATTTCGGAGAGCGCGGAGCAGGAGTTCGGCAAGACCTTTTGGCAAGTGGATCTGGCGAAAGGATTCGCGCTGTTTCGCAACGCGGTGCACACGCACATGATCACCAGCCACTTTGCGGCGTCGTTGCTGATCGAAGGCGCGAAGAAATCGAAGAAGAGCGGGCTGATTGTGGAGATTGGTGATGGGGATTCGTACTCCTATCGCGGAAATATGTTCTACGACCTGATCAAGACCACGGTGATACGACAGGCTTTTGCGATGGCGTACGAATTGCGGCGGAAGAATGTCGCGGCCATTGCGCTGACCCCGGGATTCCTGCGCTCGGAGATCATGCTGGAACGGTTTGGGGTGAAGGAAGCGAACTGGCGGGAGGGCATAAAGAAGGACCCGAACTACGCCGCGTCGGAAACTCCGCTGTATGCAGGACGCGCCATCGCGGCGCTGGCTGCTGATCCGAACATCATGAAAAAATCCGGCAGGGTGTTTAGTTCGTGGGGGCTGTCGGATGAATATGGATTTTGCGACGCGGACGGTGCGCGTCCGCACTGGGGGCGGCATTTTGCCGCCAGATATGGCGACCACATGAATCCCTGCGACGAGGGGTTTTACAAGTACTGGTTCGGCGGGGCGATCGAAGCGGTTTTTCCGGATTGGCCAAAATAGCACATCCAAAATAAATCCTTGACACGCTCACTGTACTAGTGTATTAGTACAGTATGCTCCTGCATCTCAACGCGTCCTCGGGCGTCCCGGTTTACCTGCAGCTGGAAGCGCAGGTGAAGCAGGCGGTGGCCGCGGGCGCGCTGCGCACCGGCGAGGCGCTGCCTTCCACGCGAAAGCTGGCCGCCGAGCTGCGCATCAATCCCAACACCGTGGCACGGGCTTACCAGGACCTGGAGCGCGACGGCGTGACCCGTAGCGTGCCGGGCGGCGGAACGTTCGTGGCGGACGGCCTTCCCGGACTCCTGAAGAGCGAAAAAGTGAAACGGCTGCGGCCTCACGCACGGCAGCTGGCAGTGGAAGGGCGGCAACTGCGTCTGACGCGCGAAGAGACCATGAAATTGCTGGAAGAAGAACTCGACAAACTGGGAGGCCAGCCATGAGCGAAGCGGCCATATTGACGGAGGGCCTGAGCAAGTCGTTCGGAACGCAGGCCGCGGTTTCGAACTTGAATCTGCAGATTCAGCCAGGAGCGGTATACGGATTCCTGGGACGCAATGGCGCCGGGAAAACGACGACAATGCGGATGCTGCTGGGGCTGGTGCGGCCGACCAAGGGCAAGATGCGGGTGCTGGGGCTCGACCCGTCGCTTGAGACGGAGCTGATGCGCATCCTGGAACGCGTGGCGTTTGTGCCGCAGCGCAAGCAGCTTTATGGATGGGCGACGCCGGCGGAACTGGTGAGCATGAACAAGGCGTATTTTCCGCGCTGGTCGGATGAAGCGGCGGCGGGGCTGGCGCAACGGCTGGAAATTCCAATGAAGACGGCGTTCAAAAAGCTGTCCATCGGGAACCAGAGCAAGGTCGCACTGCTGCTGGCGCTGGCGCAGGGAGCGGAAGTTTTGATTCTGGACGAGCCAACTGCCGGGCTGGATCCGGTGATGGTGGACGAAATCCTGCGCACGCTCATTGAGGACCACGTCAGCCAGGGACGGACAATTTTTGTGTCAAGCCACCATCTCGGCGAGGTGGAACAGATTTGCGACTGGGTGGGGATTCTGGAAGAGGGCAGGCTGCTGCTGGAGGCGCGACTGGAAGAGATTCGCCAGGAATTCCGGCTGGTGATTGTATCGGGCGAAAACCTGCCGGATGCGCCATCGGCCGACGTAGTTTCCGCGATGACCGACGGCCGCTTCCGCCGATACGTGCTGGCGCGCGAGGCGGAAAGTTTCGCGGCAGGACTACGCGGCCAGGGCGCCGCGATTCTGGAGATTTCCCCGATTGGCTTGCGGGAACTGTTTCTACACCTCGTTCGCAAGGAGGCACCATGTACGCCTGGAAATGCTGGCGCGAAAGCCGCGCCCGTTTCTTCTTTCTCTTGACGATGTCTTCAGCGACTGCGCTCCTGTTCACTCTCATGCAAGGGGTCAGAGAACGGGACGGCTGGTGGTATTTCGACCGTCAGGCCTACACGCGCGATCCGGCAACGATGGTTCAATTGGTCAGCATGATGGTTCTCATCGGATTGTGGTGCAGCGGTTTTCTTTCGCCGCTCTTTCTCGGAGCTACCGCTTCCGGGAGCGAGATCGAACCTGGAACGATTGAGTACCTGTGGACGCGGCCGCGGACAAGGGCATCGGTAACGTGGACCCACTGGTGTATCTGCCTGGCGGAAATGGTCGTGGTGGCAGTTGCTCCCACGTACCTTGCGGCGGCGATCCTCGGCAAACTCACGGGGTTTTGGTACTTTCCATTGCTCCTGATGGCTCCCTGGATGACGGTGATCGTTGGACTGCCCATACTGGGCCTTACGACGCTGATGACCGCGTTGCGGCGCAGCGCGAGCGGCGGATTGATTTATACCGCGGCGGTGATAAGCGTGTATGTGGCCGTTCGTCAAATTATCACCGTTCCGTTGCACCTCAATCTGCCGCCTCTATTTGCTGGGCCTCTCGTCTGGCTGATGAACAGCACACCATTCGTTCCGGTGAACCTCGCGCACCCCCTGTTTCCCTGGATGGGCCCGTTCCCCTGGGGTTCGTTAATGCGCTGTATTTTTCTGGCGGCGGCGTTTCCACTGGCTGCGCAATATCTTCTCAAACGCGCCGAAGTTTAGGGGCGACTGGTGTTTTAACTAAGGCGTCTTGTCTTTGAGGTCCAGGACGATTTTCAAAATTTCATCCGCGAGCTGGCCGGAGTGCACGCCGTCCATGTTCGCCAGGACGACGACCCCGGCGCGCCGGTCCGGCACGACGGCGAAGGCCGTGCTGGTGCCCTGCTGGCCACCAGTGTGGGCCAGGATGTGCACGCCAAATTTTTCGACCACGCCCCAGCCCAGGCCGTAGCTCGTCAGTTTGCCATCGGCAGTCTTCTGGGAGGTCCACATTAGGTCCCGCGTGGCGTGTTGCAGGAGTTTATCGGCGAGAATCGCGGCTTCGAAATGCGCCATGTCATCCGCGGAAGAGATCAGTCCGCCACCGGGAATCTTGTAACTGGAGTCCAGGACGCCGGCGTTTTGGACCACTCCGGCTTTGTCCTTGTGATAGAAGCGCGTGCGGTGGGGTATCACGGCAAAGAAATTATCAGCCTGCGTCTGCTCCATTCCCGCGGGGCGAAAGATATTTTCCTTCACGTAGTCGACGTATTTTTCCGACGCGGCGCCTTCCAGGACGCAGCCGAGCAGCGTGTAGCCGTAGGTTGAATAGTTGAACTTTGTGCCGGGCCTGGCGGCCAGCGGGTCGTTGGCGAAAATCTGCAGCGATTCCTCCGTGCTCGAGAAATGGCGCGCGCTGTCGTCCGGGACGTCGCCCTTGCCGTCAGGATTGTAGTGCCGGATGCCGCCGAGGTGGCCCAGGAGCTCGCGGGTGGTAATCGGCCAGTCTTTCTTGGGGAAGGCCGGGCAGTATTTCTGGACGGGCGCGTCGAGGTCCAATTTGCCGCGCTCGTTAAGCTGCAGGATGGCCACGGCGGTAATCGGTTTGGAGATCGAGCCCAGCCGGAAGAGGGTCGACGAGGCCGCCGGAGTGTAGTCCTCCAGATCGGCCATGCCAAATCCCGCGGACCACAGTGGTTCCCCGTCGAGCACGACTGCGGCTGCGATTCCCGGCACGCTGTTCGCGGACATGAAACTGGAGACCGCTTTTTCGATGGCCGCGCGCTTCTCGGCAGGGATGCCCCTCTCTTGTGCGCAGAGACTTGCGGCGCCAGCCAGAAGCAGGACGAGCAGCGAGGTGATTGGAGTTCGCAGCAAGTTTGAACCGTGCAGTGGTAGGCGGCTTTTCACGGAGGCACCTCGCCGGGGAGTCTAACCCAAAGAGCCGGCGCCGGAAATGGCGGCGAAGGGGTGGCGAAGTGTGGTGAGAGCGTCAACCCCTCTCCACCGGAATGCATTGACCCGGGTGTGAGCCGGTACTTACCATGGAGAGATGAACCAACGGCTGCATCTGGCGGCAAGCGTCATCCTGCTTTCGGCGGGCCTTCTGGGTTGCGAGGACGCAGGGAAGAAGCCCGTCCAGGCACACGTTCCGGCGGTTGCGCCGGCGCCAGTGGCCGCGGCAGCCGTGCATGCGCCGCCGGAACTTCCGGCTTTGCCACTGACGACGCCGGGTCGCAAGCCACCCGTTTCGCTCTTGCCGCCGGTTCCCAGCGGGAAAGCGTATTTGATCGCCAAGGTCCGGGAAAAGTTTGCTTCCGGCGAGCAGAACTATAAAGCCGGCCATCTGGAAGCCGCGCGCAAGGATTTTGACGATGCTGTGGACTGGATGCTCGAAAGCGGGTACGACCCCAACAGCGATCCGCAGTTGAGCGAACTGTTTCATCGCGTGGTGGACACGGTGTATGCCTACGAATTGCAGGCCTTCCGCGCGGGAGACGGATTCAGCGAAGCGCCCGCCGTGCCCGCGGCGATTGACGAAGTCGCGGAGATGACTTTTCCGGTAGACCCCGGCCTGAAGGCACGCGCCGAGGAAGCTGCCAAGAACAGCCCTCACGACCTGCCCCTGACGGTGAACGACGAAGTCCTTTCTTTTGTCAATTTCTTTCAGACGCCGCGCGGGCGCGCGATCGTGGAAACCGGATTGCGCCGAGCCGGACGGTACCGGGAGATGATCTCGCGCGTTTTGCGCGAGGAAGGCGTGCCGCAAGACCTGATTTATCTGGCGCAGGCGGAGAGTGCGTTTCAGCCGCTGGCACTTTCGCGCGCGGGCGCGCGCGGCATCTGGCAATTCGTGGCTTACCGCGGGAAGGAGTACGGTCTTCGTCAAACGTGGTGGATTGACGAACGCCAGGATCCGGAGAAAGCCACGCGCGCCGCCGCGCAGCACCTGCGCGATCTTTACAATCAGTTCGGCGACTGGTACCTGGCGATGGCCGCCTATAACTGCGGCCCGGGCAACGTGCAGAAAGCCATCGAGCGCACCGGCTATGCCGATTTCTGGGAGCTCTACAGCCGCAAGGTACTTCCGCGCGAAACGAAAAATTATGTGCCTATCATCCTGGCGCTGACGCTCATCGCCAAGGATGCGGCGCACTACAATGTACTGGTGGAGGCGGAAGCGCCGGTGCCGACGGACATCGTAAAAATCGGGCGGCCCATCGATCTTCGGCTGGTGGCAGAAACGATTGACGTGGATGTGGAGACGCTGCGAGCGCTCAATCCTTCGCTGTTGCGTCTGGCCACTCCCGACGATCCTTCATTCGAATTGCATTTGCCGCAGGGGACCGCCCCGAGATTCTCCGCCGAGATTGCGGACATTCCTCCGGACAAGTGGGTCAGTTGGCGCCGCCATCGCGTGGAAGCGGGCGAGACGCTCACATCCCTCGCGAAAAAATACCGCGTGACGTCCGCGGCCATCGCCGACGCCAACAACCTGCCGAGGACCGCGGCGCTGGATCCGGGTGAGAAGCTGATCATCCCCGCGACGCAACCGCAGATGGAAACGAAGCGGCGATTGGTCAGTTACCGCGTGCGAAAAGGCGATACGCTGCTGGGAATCGCGGACCGCTTCAGCGTGGACTCCGATGACGTTCGCAAATGGAACCGGTTGAAATCCAATAAGGTGAGCCGCGGGATGGTCTTGCGCATTTACACCCTCGGTGGCGCGCCGGAGACATCCCCGGTGCACGCGCATGCCAAGGCGAAGAAGAAGGCCCCCAGCGCTTCGACGGGCAGTACGCCAGGTGGGGCTGTAGCCGCAAACCATAATTAAGCCTTGTATTTTAAGTGCGTTACGGGAAACATGACGCAGCTTGCGAACGCCCTTCGCACTCTGCCTGGACGGCGCTTCCCGCCGGCTGACCGGCGACCCGTCAAGGAAATCCGCAGAAAGCTTGACAACTCCCGGCGAGTACGATAACAACGGCGCAAGGGCGGGGTAGGATTTTAGAGCGCTCCGGCCGGAACAGCGACGCACGGGCCCGCTTTCCGCGAGGCGGTCCTCAAATTCCCCCAGGGGAGGACGGAATGGATTTCGAGAAAGATAATCTGGAAGACGACAACGAGCTGTCACGGCTGGAAGACGACGAGGAGTTGGCCGGCGAAACCGAGGAGATCGTTGAAACAGAAGAGGAAGAACTCGTAATCGTGGGAGACGATTCCGAGGAAGAAGCTCCCGCTCCGAAGCCCGCAGCCAAACCGGCGGCGAAGAAGCCTGCCAAGAAAGCCGCAAAGAAAAAACCTGCAAAGAAGAAAAAAGCAGCGAAGAAATCCAAGCCGAAAAAGAAAGCGGCAAAGAAGAAGTCCGCAAAGAAGAAAAAACGGCGCTAAATACATAGCGATTGAAAATTCTCTTGCCGGAAAGGCCGGGACGTGAGTCCTGGCCTTTTCTTTTTTCGGAATGGCGTCTCCCGGAGCGGAACGGGGGCGGTGCAGACCCTCTTCCCATCTTGAACTTCCGGTCTCTCGATTCAGGAATGTGACGGGGTCCGCGCATCTGCTGCTTGCCAGAAGCCGCAAGTACCACTAGCATAAACCCGTATGTTACGGGCGCTGGAACAGATACGGCGGATGCGGGGAGGGGCGCAATCGCACTTGATGCGCTGCGCGGACGACAATTACTATGTGGTGAAATTTAAAAATAACCCTCAGCATCGGCGCGTCCTGGTCAATGAACTGCTCGGAACCAGACTGGCGGCGCGGCTGGGCTTGCCGACCGTCCCGGTAGCCATCGTCGAAGTTTCCGAGGAGTTGATCCGGCTGACGCCGGAGCTGGCCATGGAGCTGCCGCGCTCGCGGATTCCGTGCCAATCTGGGCCACAGTTCGGCTCGCGCTACCCCGGAGATCCGCGGCAACTGACTCTGCACGATTTTCTCCCGGATGAGCAGCTGGGTGAGGTTGAAGATCTGCATACTTTCGCGGGGATGCTGGTCTTCGACAAGTGGACCTGCAATACCAACGGCCGGCAGACGGTGTTCTTCAAGGAAAAGCAGGAGGACGCAGTTCACTACGAAACGCGGATGATCGACCAGGGCTTCTGCTTCAACGCCGGTGAGTGGAATTTTCCCGATGCGCCCTTGCGCGGCTTGTACGCCCGCAATCGCGTCTATCAGGGCGTCACCGGGATGGAATCGTTTGCGCCTTGGATCGAGCGATTGGAAAAGGGAGTGACCGAGCGAGTTCTTGACGAAGTCAGCCTGGAGATCCCGCCCGCGTGGTACGAAGATGATTATGACGCGCTGTTGCGGCTACTCGAACAGCTGCACCGCCGCCGTCCGCGCGTGCCGGATCTGATCCTCGAAGCCAAGAGAACCAATCGCCAGCCGTTTCCGAACTGGATGTGAACCATGGATGAAATTTCTGCCGCACGGCAAAGTGCCGAGACGGAAAACGTAGAACGAACCTGCGCCTACCGCATCCTGCGCTATACGCCGAACCTGGTCCGCGACGAGTGGGTGAACATCGGCGTACTGCTTTTCGATCCCGTGTCCGGCGAACGACGGCTGCGCTTGATCGAGGAAGCAGAGGAGTACCGGCGCGTGCGACGGCTTCACCCCGGGGCCGATGAATTGCTTCTCCGCGCCCTTCGCGACGACCTGGAAGATCGGTTTCAATCGGCGGCGGCACTCGGCAATGGCGGCGGGAGCAGCAGCAACTGGCTGCAGGTCCTGGCCAAGTGGGACGAGACGCTTTCGAACACGCTGCAGCTCGCTCCGCAGAAAGGCGTCTTTGCCGCGGACCTGGACGCCGAACTCGAGCGCCTGTATGCCGATCACGTGGCTCCACAGCGCACTGGCGGCCGCGTGGGCGCGCCGCGCACTCGCGCAGCGATGCGCGCGTATTGCTCGCAAGTCTTCCGGCAGGCGCGGCTGTGGGATCGTCTGGAAAAATCCGTTCGGGTGGAGGAATTCACGTTCCCGGGAGATCCCATGCGCATCGACTACAGCTATCGCCGCAACGGGACTCGCGGATTTGTCCACACACTCTCCGTTACGCGCTCCCCGAACGACAGCAAGGTCCTCGCTTATACCGCGAAACACATCACTGCCAAATCTTCCTTGAAAACCGAATTTGCCGCGGTCACCGACGTGCCCCTGGACGCCGGCGACAGCCGCCACCATTTTGTGCGTGACGCGCTTCGCGAGGCAGGCATTGAACCCGTGCCGCTGGAGGGCTTCGCCGTATGGGTGGCCAAGCTGAAGTCCCTGCTGCAATGAGCAGGAAGGAGGATCAGCCGGACGATGCCTGGGCGAGAAAAGCGGGAGCGATCTCCGGTCGGGGGCTTTCAGGAACCCACGGCGAGAACCAGCAGCGTGGCGTCGTCCTGCCAGTGATTTCCGCTGAACTCCGCCACCACCGCCAGGATTTTCGATTGCAATTTCTCGGCGGACAAGCCGCGATGCTCTTTCAGCACCCCCAGCAAGCGCGCTTCGCCGAACTCCTCGTCCGCGGGACTGCACGCCTCCGTGATGCCGTCGGTGAACAAAACCACGCGATCACCCGCGGACAACTGCGCCGAGCCTCGCTCGTAGATCCGGCTGTCGAAAACGCCCAGGACTGTGCCGCCTTCCCGCAATCGCTCGTGCGAGCCGTCGGCATGCACTACAAAGGGCGCGTTGTGCCCGGCGTTGACGTAATCCAAGCGCCCTATAGGCCCATCCAGCTGCGCATAGAAAAAAGTGATGAAGCGGTCGCTGGCAGTATTCCGGAAGATCAGGGAATTCAGCCGGCTGCAGAGAAGATCCGGCGCCAGCGCAGCCGAGGCCAGTCCGCGCACCGCCGCTTGCAAATTGGACATCAGCAGCGCGGCGGGCATGCCTTTTCCCGCCACGTCGGCGATGCACAGGCCAAACGTTTTTTCATCGAGGGGAAGGATGTCGAAATAATCGCCTCCCACCAGCTGGGCGGACTGCCACACGCTGGCGATTTCATATCCCGGCATTTGCGGAATGTCGCGCGGCAAGAGTTTTTCCTGGATGGCTTTGGCTTCGGCGATCTCGCGTTCTTGTTCCTGCTGGTGAAGCAGCGCCTCTTTCCGCGCGCGGGCCTCCACGGCTTCCCGCCGGCGCGTTTCGCGGCGATCGCGCCCCAGGCTGATTTGCTTTTGCAGGATCTCCAGCAACCGCGTGTTAGTCCAGGGCTTTTCCACAAAATCGCTGACCCCATATTGCATGGTCTCGACCGCCAGGCCCACCGTGGCCCATCCGGTCATGGCCACCACCGGCGGAGGGTCTTCCATCTCCTTGAGCCGGCTGAGCACATCCAGGCCTTCTCGCCCCGAAGTGGTATCGCGCGCATAGTTCAGATCGATGAGGAGAATGTCGAACTCCTGGCGGGTCGCCAGCGCCAGCAAGTCCGCCGGCGAATTCACGGTTTCGATGCTGTAGCCGTGCCCTTTGAGCAGCAGCCGCAGTGCGTCCAAAACGTCTTGCTGGTCATCGGCGATCAGAATTCGCGGCTGCATGGTTTCATGGTCCGAGGCGATTTCAAGTGTCGCGGTAAACATGGCTGACCACTTCTCACTTCTCCAGGTTCGGGAATCCAACCCGCCTCAAGCTAGTGGGGCAGTCAGATAGCCAGTGCGGCACACGAGTAACAGCTTTGCTGTGAATGATATGTCGAATATCCAAGAAAAAGGGAGCGCCGCTGTCTGGCCAAAAGCGGGAACGGCCGTCCCAATTTCGGACGCCCTCTGGAGAGCAGGAGGAAAGCGCTTGTTCTTCCCAGGAAAGAGTCCGCGGCTTACAGGACGGGCTCGCTCCAGGTTTCCAGCGTCTCCTTCACCTTGTGGAGGAACTGGTGCGCGATGGCGCCGTCCACCACGCGGTGGTCGTAGCTGAGCGTCACGTAACACATCGAGCGGATGGCGATCGAATCGTTGATCACCACCGGCCGCTTCTCGATAGCGCCGAGGCCCAGGATACCCACGTTCGGCTGGCTAATCACCGGCAGGCCGAACAAACCGCCGAAAACGCCTGGGTTGGTTATCGAAAACGTACTTTCCTGCACCTCTTCGGGTTTTAATTTTTTGGAACGCGCCCGCTCCGCGAGGTCGTTCATCGTCCGCTGGATGCCGAGGATGTTTTTCTCATCCGCGTTTTTCACCACCGGCACAAGCAAGCCCCAATCGAGCGCCACGGCGATGCCGATGTTGATCTCCTTGTGCAGGACGACGTTCGTGCCGTCCAGCGAAGCGTTCAGCGTGGGGAAGGCGCGCAAGCCGGCCACCGCGGCCTTCACGAAAAACGGCATGAACGTGAGCTTGGTCTCGTAGCGCTTTTCAAATTCGTCCTTGGACTTGGCCCGCAGCGCGGCCACCTTGGTCATGTCGATTTCGTCGACAGAATACACGTGCGCGGAAACGCGCTTCGAAGCCACCATGTGCTCGGCGATGCGCTGCCGCATGGTGCTCATGGGCTGGACTTCGTAGTGGCCGAAGTACATTTTTTCGCGGGGCACAGCGGTTTCGAGCGTCACGTGCGCTTGCCCGCCGGAAACTCCCGGCGCGGAGGGTGGAGGTGCAGGCGCTGCGGGAGGAGGAGGCGGTGTTGGCCGTGAAGGTGCAGCCGAAACGGCGGACGCAGGCGGGGTCGCAGATGGTGCGCCTCCCGCTGCAGCCGCAATCACCGCTTCAATGTCTTGCTTGCTGATTCTTCCTCCCGCTCCAGTACCGGCCACCGTGGAAAGGTCGATACCATGCTCCGAAGCCATGCGGCGGACCAGTGGCGAACTGTGGATGCGCTCGCCTGTTGCGCTTGAAGATGCGGGCACAGCCGCGGTTTGCGCACTGACAGGAGGAGCAGCCGGAGCAGGCTTTGCAACAGGAGCGGGCGTTGGCGCGGCTGGGGCTGGAGTTTTGACAGGAGCCGGCGCTTCTGCCTTTGCTGGGGCTGGCGCAGCCGCCGATCCGGCGGCATCGATTACGCCAACAATCGTCTGAATGGGCACAGTCTGCCCCTCACCGACTTTGATCTCCTTCAGCACGCCCGCCGAGGGCGACGGAATTTCCGCGTCCACCTTGTCCGTGGAGATTTCGAACAGCGGCTCGTCGCGCTCGACCTTGTCGCCCGGCTTCTTCAGCCACTTGGTGATGGTTCCCTCAAAAATGCTTTCCCCCATCTGGGGCATTACGATGTCTACGGCCATGATCGCTCTCCTCTACTCGTTCGAATCCTAATAGCGCGCCAATTCCTTCGCGGCGTCAAAAACTTTCTTCGCGTTGGGCAGAAAATATTCTTCCAATGTCGGTGCGTAGGGCACCGGCGTATCCAGCGACGTCACGCGCATCAGCGGCCCATCCAGGTCGCCGAATGCCTTCTCGCAAAGAATCGCCGCAATCTCGCCAGCGATTCCGCCCGTCTTGGTGTCTTCGTGCACCACCAGACACTTATTGGTCTTTCTCACAGAGTTCAAAATCGTTTCTTCATCCAGCGGCAGCAATGTTCGCAGATCGATCACTTCCGCTTCGATCCCTTCCTTCGCCAGCGCGTCCGCTGCTTCGAGCGACGTGTGCATCATCGCAGCGTAGGAAAGGATGGTCAGGTGTTTCCCCTCGCGGCGCACCGCGGCCTTGCCGATCGGCACGGTGTAGTCCTCTGCGGGCAGTTCTTCCTTGATGCGCCGGTAGAGAAACTTGTGCTCGAAAAACAGCACCGGATTATTGTCGCGCACCGCGGCCTTCAGCAATCCCTTGGCATCATACGGCGTCGAAGGATAAATCACTTTCAATCCCGGCGTGTGCACGAAGTACATCTCCGGGTTCGCCGAATGAAACGGCCCGCCATGCACACCGCCGCCCGAGGGTCCGCGGATCACCATCGGCGCCGGCGCGTTCCACAGGTAGTGCCCCTTGGCCACGAAATTCGTAATCTGGTTAAACGCGCAAACGATGAAGTCGATGAATTGCATCTCCACAATCGGGCGCAATCCCACGTAGCTCATCCCGCAGGCCGCGCCGATGATGGCGCTCTCGCTGATGGGCGTGTCGATCACGCGCTCCCATCCAAACCGCGCCAGCAGCCCCTCGCTGGTCTTGAACGCCCCGCCGTAAACGCCCACGTCTTCGCCGAGCAGCACCACGGCCGGGTCGCGTTCCATCTCCTCAAACATGGCCTGCTTGATGGCCTCGAGAAACGTCACCGGTGCGCCGCCGCCTTCATTTCCGTTTGGTTTACCGCTCGCCATGGCTATCTCCGCGCCTTTCTCGATGCGCGTGCCGGCGCGGCCTTCACCGTTTTCTTCGCTGCTGCCTTCACGGCGATTTTTGCCGCCGGTTTCCCCCCGTTTGCGGACTTCTCCACCGCGCGCGGCGTATCCCCAAAATGTATCGGAGCATTCGCGCCGCCGGAGCCTTTGCCCGACCCGAATCCCGGCACGGTCCATACAGCTTCCACGCTCGATTTCGGCGGCGTTACCTCCGCGACGGGCCGCTCCCACTGCGCGCGAATCTTGTGGCAATCGTCGCCGGTGCAGTAAACGCCCTCCGCTGCCAGCTCCGCGGGCGGCATCGGCGAATTTTCCGCAAACTCGCGTTCCGCCGCGAGCAGCGTATCCAGTTTCTCGTCAATCTCTTTCTTGCTCTTCGCGTCGAGAAGTTTTTCGCCGGTCAAATATTTTTCATAAAGCGCGATGGGATCGCGCGCTTCCCAGTAGGCACGCATCTCTTTCGGCACATATTCCGCCGGATCGTGCTGCGCGTGTCCCAGCCGGCGGAACGTCTTGGCTTCGATGAGAATCGGCCCTTCGCCCGCGCGCGCCCGGTTGACCGCTTCCTTGGCCGTCGAATACATCGCCACCACGTCGTTGCCGTCCACAATGTAGCTGTCGATGCCATAGGCTTTCGCGCGGTCCGCCAGATTCTCGAGCGGCACCTGCTTGCGCACCGGCGTCGAATACGCCCACAAATTATTTTCCAGGATCAGCACGAACGGCGCTTTCTGTGTCGCCGCAAAATTTAGCCCTTCGTGAAACACGCCCGTGGAACTCCCGCCGTCGCCGATCCACGTCATGGCCACAATTTTCTGTCCCAGGTAGCGCCCCGCCATGGCCACTCCGGTCATCACCGGAATCAGATCGCCCAGCATGGAAATTGGCGAAACGATATGCAGGTTGTCGAGGTCGCCAAAGTGGCTGGTGCCGTCCTTGCCCTTGGTCGGCGAGTCGTACTTGGCCATGTGCTGCATGAAAATGTCGCGCGGCGGCACGCCCTTCACCAGCAGCGCCCCGATGTTGCGGATCATTGGCGCCAGCCAGTCCTTTTTTTCCAGCGCGTACGCCGACCCCACGGAAATCGCTTCCTGCCCCAGGCTGGAATAAAGCCCTCCGACAATTTTGTTCTGCCGGAACAGCTTCACCATGGTGTCTTCCACGGCGCGGTTCAGCCGCATGTAGTAGTACAGGTCCAGGTACTGCTGCCGCGTGAGTTCCTTCTTCATCCCTGCTCCGGTAGGGCAGGCATTCTTGCCTGTCCCGCCTTCCGTCACATTCTTCAAAGGACAGACAGGAATGTCTGTCCTACTTCTGCCGCCGCAGGCTGCCCGGCTTCCTGAAGTTTATCCAGTAATTCGGCTCGCGAAGTTTCCTTCATTTCGAGGCCAAAAACGTCTCCAAGATGCTTCGCGATTCGCGGGGCTACTTCATTCTGCTCCACTCGCCGCTCCATCAATTTCTCCAAAGATGTCGCCTTGCGATCCGCGATCCCGCACGGCACGATCAAATCGAAAAAGCGCAAATCCGTCGAAACGTTGTACGCAAAGCCGTGCGAAGTCACCCAGCGGCTGATGTGCACGCCGATAGCGGCGAGTTTTTCCTCTGCACCGCTCTCTCCTACCCAAAGCCCTGTTTTCCCGCCGACGCGTCCGGCCGCAATTCCAAGCTCAGCCGTGGCCCGAATCATCGCCTCTTCCAGCATGCGCACATACCACACCACGTCGCGCCGGATTGCGCCCAGATTCAAGATCGGATAGCCCACAAGCTGCCCAGGCCCATGATAGGTAATGTCGCCACCGCGGTCCGTAGCATGAAACTCTACGCCCTTCTGCTTCAGGACGTGTTCAGAAGCCAGCAAATTCTCGCGCTTCCCGCTTCTCCCTTGCGTTATGACGTGCGGATGCTCGCAGAGCAGCAGCACATCCTCGATCAACCCGACCTTCCGCGCCGTCACGACGCGCTTCTGCAGCGCCCACGCCTCCGCGTAACCCATCCATCCCAGGTCGACTATGTGGCAGATCTTCACCAGTCACCAATCACGAGTCACAGTCACTACACGTTAATCTGCAATCCCCGCACGCTCGCGAACGCATCCCCTAATCCTTCCCACACAGTCGGATGCGCGTGCACCATGTTCATCATGTCGTCGATGGTGCCTTCGAGGTTCAACACCGCCGCCGCTTCCGACAGAATCTCCGTCGCCAGCGGCCCGATGATGTGAATCCCCAGCACTTCGCCGTACTTCTCGTCGGAGACCACCTTTATGAAACCGCCATGGTTCCCCAGGATCGTCGCCTTGCTGTTCCCCACGAACGGGAACTTGCCCACTTTCACGGCATAGCCCGCGTCGCGCGCCTGCTTCTCCGTTAATCCGATCGACCCAATTTGCGGCTCGCAATAGGTCGCGTTGGGAATGCGCGTTTTCACAATCTGGTGCGCCGGCTTACCGGCGATGTGCGTCACCGCAATGATTCCTTCCATCATTGCCGCGTGCGCCAGTTGCGGAAGCCCAGCCACTATGTCGCCGATGGCGTAGAGCCCTTTCTCCGCCGTCTCCATGTAATCGCCGACCTGCACAAACCCGCGATCCAGCTTGGCTTTCGATTTCTCCAGTCCGCAGCCTTCCGTCATCGCCTTGCGCCCCACCGCCAGCAGCAGCTTTTCCGCTTGCAGCGTCTGCGCCTTCCCGTCCTTATCTTTGAACGAAACGGTGACGCCCTTTGCGTCCTTCTTCACCGACTCCACCGCGCAGCTGGTAAATACCTGGATGCCCTTTTTTTGAAAAGCTTTGGTTAACTCCGCGGAAATTTCTTCGTCTTCGACTGGCACAACGCGAGGCAACGCTTCCAGAATAGTCACCTGGGTGCCAAATGAATTGTAAATCGAAGCGAACTCCACTCCCACGGCACCGGCGCCGACTACAATCAGGGTTTTCGGAATCTCTGGGAGCTCGATGATCGAACGGTTGGTGAGAATGGGCGTGTGGTCCGTCTCTATGCCGGGGAGGGATTTTGCTTCCGAGCCGCTCACCATGAGGATGTTCGACGCTTCAATGGTGGTCTTCTTGCCGTCTTTCTCGACGCTGATCTTGCCCGGCCCTTCGTATCTGCCCCAGCCCTGCACCCATTCGACTTTGTTTTTCTTGAACAAGAACTCGATGCCCTTGGCATGCTTCTTGACGATCTTGTCTTTCCTCGCCAGGATGTTCGCCCAATTGATTTTCAGGCCGCTGACTTCAAACCCCAGCTCGGCGCCATTCTTGAAGTGGTCGTAGACATCGGCATGGTGCAGGAGCACCTTGGTGGGAATGCAACCGACGTGCAAACAGGTTCCGCCGAGAAACGGATCCTTTTCCACGACGACCGTTTTCAGGCCCAGCTCGCCCGCCCGGATGGCTGCCACATACCCGCCCGGACCGCTCCCGATAATCGCTACATCGTACTTTGCCACTCGTAGTCTCCCTTCCGCAGGGGCCAGAACCAGTGAGCTGTTGATGCTGCACCGGAGTCACGCTCGAAAAATCTCGAGGAGGGTCAGGCCGATAAGGCGGGGCGCCAGCCGTTTGTGTCCTAACGCCATTCAAACGTTGAAAAAGCCGCCCACGCTTACGGCGCAGACGGCTGCGTCCCAGCAAACATGAAATTTTAACAGTCGCACGCTCCCCTCGCAACCTTGGGCAGTCCAAAGACAATGCCCTCGGCCGCCGGCCGGAAACGGCACGGCGCCGATTCCCGTGCCAGAACCTGCATAACGTCCTCCCGGTGTTTTCCACTGTCCGTACAAATACGGCTTGCTTTTGTATTTACCTAAGGGTACAGTTCTGCTCCTCACATCACGGACCCTGACTGAGATCGCCCGTGCGGACATCCCAGACGCCCTTGCGAAGGGAGGAAATGGGCCATGATCATGAAATCCGGGGAACACTGGCATTGCACCAACCCAGCGTGTGGCTGCACGGTACTGGTGGAAATCAATGGTGTGGTGAACGGCGCAAACCCGCGCTGCGCCTGTGGCGGCCTCATGAAAAAGGACTACTCTCCGCCCGTCTTCCGCTATCTCGATTTCCTCTATCCCCAGGAGCCGGCGCTCGCGCACCGGACTTCTAGCGAGGACTGACTCATGCGCTCCGAACTTTCGAATGACACAACCGGCCCACGGCCTACAACCACTCTGGCTTTTCGCGGTGGACTCGTGCGCACCTTCGGTGGCCTGGCCACTTTCCTGGTTGTAACCTTCCTCTGCTCCGGAATCTACATCCTCGATGACCTTTTCGCGAATCCCATCGCCGCGCAGGCGGCCGCTCTGATCTCCGGAGCTTTTGTGATCGCATTGGGAACGATCCTGCTTTTCTACCTCCTCAAGCCGGGGAGCGCGCCGAAAAAAATCCGCCACAAACAGCAAGGACACGAGGCCTTGCGGATGAAGCCGCAATACGTGCAGGAACTTTCTTTATCGGATGGCCGCGAAGAAACCCGCGAGGATTCGTTGTATCAACGCGTCTATGTGGATCACTCGCGCGTCAAGCCCTGATTTTATCCCGCGTCTCACGCCCGCGGGATGGCGGGAAAATAACGCTCTTCCAGGATCGCCCGGTGGTGCATCGCATGGCCGGCAATCATAAAAGCCAGCGCTCGCACGGTGACTTCCTTTTGACTGGCGACGCCGCGCCGCCCCCAGGCTTCCTCCGGAAAGGAGCGAAAGAGCGCCAGGCTCGCGGTGCGCACAGCCGCAAATTCCTCTGCAAGTCCAGCCAGCATCCGTTCTCCAAACGCGCCGTTGCGGACAAAATCATCCTGTTCGAACCCCGGCAGCGGCGTCTGGTCGCCGCGCGCAATCCGAAGCGCCCGGTACGTGAAAATGCGCTCCGTGTCGGTAACATGCCCGAGCGTTTCCTTAACCGTCCATTTCCCGGGCGCGTACCGAAAACTTCCGTCCCTTTCGCTCCGCCCCGCAAACAACTGCAGCATCTGCACGCGCTGGGCTTCCAGAAAGCCCAATACATCGCTTCCCGGAACTTTCGATATGTAGTTCGCGTAAAACTCGGCGTACTCCGTCGGCTCGGGTCTCTTCATGGAGCTCCTCAATTCTTGGGCTGGGATTATACCGCTGGAAGGAACTCGCGCGCACGCACAAGCGATTCGAACGCGTAAGGAAGAGGAACCGCAGCGGACAATTCGGACTTCAGGACAGTGCCACGGCCATTTCGCCTGCGGAAGCAACCTGCTGTCGACCGGCGGCCTCGGTTGCCGCTTCCAGCTTTCGATGCACAAAGATGGCGGACGCCACTGTTGCCACGCAGCAGGTCCACGGGATCACCGGTGAGATCCAGAAGAGATTCGGCGCGTAGCCCAGCGCTACAAACCATGCCAGAACCACCAGCAAGCCATACAGCACGCCGGTTACGCGTTCCCGCTGGCCCCAACGCAAGGGAAACGCGCACAAAGACTGCATCATCACGCTAAATGGATACGCCACGACCAGATCGATAAAGTAATGCTCACCCGTGCCCAGCGTGGCAAACGCGGTGAATACCACAAACATCATCGCGATCCCGCGCTCCCAAACCGACAGCCCGCGCGAATACCACCACGCCAGCAGCACCCACGCCATGTGCAGCGAAGGAATCGCGTTCTGCACACCCTTTACCGCAATCGGTTCGCGCAGCAAATGCGCCGCCTGCGCCGTCGTCATGGGATGCCAGGGAAAATCCTGCAAGAAAATGTGCGCGGGCCCCAGTGCGGGAAACAGGTTGTAGAACAGCAGACCAATCGGCCCCGTCAGCAAAAATGCGGCCATTGCTGGAAATGCTTTCTCGCGGCCGCGCAGCAATTGGCCCGCATACACCATGGCCATGGGTATCGGCAACGCGATGTACAGTGCTACTCCAATGGCTCGGAACCACGGTAAAACCGCGAACGCCTGCCCCACAAGAAAAGCAAGTTGCACATGCAAGCTGGCGTCAAAGGAGAACAGGTAGAGATCGAGCGTCTTCGGATGCCACGCCTGAATCTTCTCCAGCGCGAATCCCGCGCTCACCATGAACGCCGAAAAAAGAAATGATGGCGCGAACGCCAGCATCAGCAGTTTCTGCTTCTCCCCTTGCGACCAAACGGCGCGAAGCCCTAGCACCACCAGGCTTCCCAGTCCCAGAAACGAAACGCAACTCTCCCAGTTTGGCCGATAATGAAAATGCCACGCGCTGATCACGCCCAGACCGGTGCCGGCAAGGGTTAGAAACCCCAGGTCCAGCCAGGATCGCCCCACGCGAAGCAGCACCAGAATTACGCTGGCGAGCGTCAGGGTGAAAAAAAGAAACGGCATCGCGTTCCCGGCGAAATACGCATTCGTGACGAGGAATATCGCCCCGCCGATTATCGCGATGGTCAGCAGGATTTTAGCGGCTGTTGGCAGTTTCATGCTTTTGGATGCGGACTCTTCGCGCAAAAACCGGGCCGGTATTTGCTGCTTCAGCGCCCGCTTCGCCCGCCTTCCTTATTATTCGAGCATGAATGGGAAGAGCTCGCGGGGGAAAGCGCCGCGGTTGTGCCCAAGGCGTGACGCCGAATATCTTTTTCCGCGGAAGATTCTTCGCTTCTTGTTTGGAGTTCCTTATTGCAAGATAACGCCTGCTTATGAGCGTTCCCGATCGCAAGACCACACGCGTAGCCTTTCAGGGCGAGCCCGGCGCTTTCAGCGAAGCCGCCGCGGTCCAGCTTCTTGGCGACTGGATCACCACCGTTCCCTGTCCTACTTTTGATGCCGCCTTCAGGGCCGTCCCGAAAGGCGCCGCCGACGCCCTCCTGGTGCCCGTGGAAAATTCTCTCGCCGGCTCTGTCGTCCGCGTCTACGATCTTCTTCTCGAAAGCGATCTCGGGATCGTTGCGGAAACGATTCTCCCCATCGAGCACCAGCTCATCGGCTGCCCTGGCGCAACGCTCGAAGGCATTCGCTCGGTCGCTTCGCATCCCATGGCTCTTGCACAGGGCGAGAAGTTTTTTCTCGCCCACCCGAATCTCAAACGCGTTCCCACGGAAGACACCGCCGGCAGCGTCCGCGAGGTCATCACTCGCGGCGACAAATCCGCCGCCGGCATCGCTGCCCGCCGCGCCGCCGAGCATTATCGCGGCGTGATTCTCGCCGAGAACATCCAGGACAACATCGAGAATTTCACCCGCTTCGTCCTTCTTATCCCGGTTGTGCGAGAAGGCTCCAGCGAATCAGAGAACTCTCCTCGTTTCGCCTCTGCCGGTGTAACCGATTTGATGACCGAACTGCGCGTTAGACAGCGGGAACAATTCGAATCTGGCTCGCTACTAAAGATGTCCGTCGCTCTGCGCCTTGCGCACCAGCCCGGCGCGCTCCTCGCCGCGCTCGAGCCCTTCGCTCGCCACGGCATCAATCTGATGAAAATCGAAAGCCGCCCGATTCACGGCACGCCCTGGGTCTATCAGTTCTTCCTCGATCTCCTAGCCGAATCACCCGACCAGCTCCATGCCGCTCTGGAGGAAGTTCGCCGCGCTACGAACTTTCTCCGTATTCTCGGCCTTTATCCCGTCGCGAAACAGGATCCCCCTCAAAAATAAAAAGGCCGGCGTCTCCGCCGGCCTCTGTCTCCTTGTTTCTTTACGTCGTTACTTCGTTACCTCATTACTTCGATTTTCCAGTCCTCAGCAATAGCTGCACTCCGGATCGCCCATCCCTCCAGCCATGCCGTCCTTCATCCGCCGCAGACGCCGCCCCAGCCGCTCGGCAAGCTGATGCCGCGCGCGCCACAACCGCGCCTTCAGTGTGTTTTCCGTGACGCCGAGCTTCTTCGCGGCTTCCCCCGTCGAATAGCCCTGCACTTCGCGCAGCACAAACGCCGTCCGCAGGAGCGGCGAGAGCTCGTCCAGATTTTCGCTGATTATTTCGCGAATCTCCGTGCTCGCAAACACTTGCTCCGGGGTTGGCCCGTCATCCGCAAAGCGCTCCGCCGCCGGCAGCTCGTCCTCGCGCGGCGACTCATCCAGCGAAACTGCCGGACGCGCCTTCGCGCTTCGCCGCCGCATCAGCGCCGCGTTGATCACGATGCGCGTCAGCCACGTCGAAAATTGCGAGCGGCCTTCGAATCGCTTCAAATTGCGGTACGCGGACAGCATTCCGTCCTGCAGCGCGTCTTCCGCATCTTCCGTGTTTCCCAGCACCCGCAATGCCGTCTGAAACAACGGCCGCTGGTACCGGCGGAAGAGCGTCTCCACCGCGCGCTGATCTCCCCGCTGCCCCGCACGGATGAGCTTCTCTTCGTTCAGTTGCATGCCCACTGCTAGTTGTGTTGCCATCGTTGCCCCCCATTACGTCTGTAAAACTCGTTGCGGAACGCCACGCGCCGAAGCATTTCTCAGTGCGCCGAAATCGTGCCGGCCGGCGCTCGCGGCTTCCTCATCAGCAGCAAAACCGGAATGATCGAGAAAAACACGACTCCCAGCATTTTGAAATTGTCGATAAACGCCATCATCACCGCCTGCCGCTGCACCGTGTTGTAAATCATCCCGTGTGCCTGCGCGCTCGCTTGCGCCACCGTCGAGCCCGCTGCCACCAGCTTCGTCTGCAAGCCGTTCAGCATGTTGTGATACGACGCGCTGTAATCGTTTACACCCTCCATCAGCCGTGCTTGATGAAACTGCGTGCGTCGGTCCAGCATCGTCGTCACCGTCGCAATTCCCACGCTGGCCCCGATATTCCTTGCCAAATTGATGATTCCCGTTCCCATGTTGCTTTTTTCCCGCGGCACGTAGGCAAACGCGGCCACGTTGATGGGAATGAACAAGAACGCCAGTCCAAAGCTCTGCAGCATGCGCGCGCGCACCGCGTGCCCGTAATCCAGCTGCAAATCCCAGCCCGCCATCAGAAACAGCGCCGACGCCGACACGATGCACCCGAACGTGATGAGAAATCGCGTGTCTACCTTCGACACCAGGATCCCCACGACCGGCATCATGCACATGATCACCGCTCCGCCCGGCGACAGTGCCATTCCCGCCAGCTGCGCTGTATATCCCAGCAGTTCCTGCAAGAACTGCGGGATCAGGACTGTGCTGGCGTACAAAACGAATCCCAGAAAAAACATCGCCATCGTCGAAATCGCAAAATTGCGGTCCTTCAGCATCCGCAAATCGACGACCGGCTCCTTCTGCCGCAATTCCCAAATGATTCCCGAGATAATTCCGAACACCATCAGCGCAAAAAACACGCGAATAAAATTCGACGACAGCCAATCGTCGCGCTGCCCCTTGTCCAGCACGATCTGCATGCTCCCGAGGCCCAGGCTGATCAATCCGATACCGATGTAATCGATCCGGAATCCGGCCTTGATATTCGCCTTCTTCATGTACGGCGGGTCGCTGATCAAAAAGCTCGTCAGGATCAGCGAAATGATTCCCACCGGTACGTTGATGTAAAAAATCCATCTCCACGAAAAATTGTCCGTAATCCAGCCGCCCAACCACGGCCCGATCGTCGGCGCCACAACCACTGCAAGTCCGTACACTGCAAACGCCATGCCACGCTTCTCCAGCGAAAACGTGTCGTTCAGAATCGCCTGTTCGCTCGGTTGCAGCCCTCCGCCGCCCGCGCCCTGTAAAATCCGGCAAACCACCAGCACGCCCAGGCTTGGCGCCAGCCCGCACAAAAACGAACTCACCGTGAACAGCGCCACACACGACATGTAAAACCGTTTCCGGCCGAACACTCCGGAAAGCCATCCCGACAGCGGCAGCACAATCGCGTTCGAAACCAGGTACGAAGTCAGCACCCAGGTCGATTCGTCCCGCCCCGCCGACAGATTTCCTGCAATGTGCGGCAACGCCACGTTGGCGATGGACGTGTCCAGCACCTCCATGAACGTCGCGAGCGTCACCACCACGGCGATCACCCAGGGGTTGATCGACCCGTCCGGCATCCTCAACTTCGCTAGAATTCTGTCTCGCATCGTGTTCGAATCTCTGGCCCTGTTTGTGTTACGTACTACCGTGCCGCTCCCTATCTTTATTCCCCGTTAATTTGTAATCACCGTCGCGTCCACGTTCATCCCGGGCCGCAACACCGTCTTCTCCGAAGGAATCGCGTCCAGCACGATCTTCACCGGAATCCTCTGCACCACCTTCACGAAATTCCCCGTGGCGTTTTCCGGCGGCAGGAGGCTCAGTACCGAACCTGTCGCTCCCGCGATCGAGTCCACGTGTCCGCTGAACGTCTTCCCGTACGTATCCACTTTCACTTCCGCCTTCTGTCCCGGCCTCATTTTCTTGAGTTGCGTCTCTTTGAAATTTGCCGTCACCCACACGTCCTGCAGCGGTACGACCACCAGCAGTCCCTGCCCCGCTTGCACGATCTGTCCCGTCTCGACTTGTTTATGCGTGGCCACACCGTCCACCGGCGCGACGATCTCCGTGTAGCTCAAGTTCAACTGCGCCGCATCCAGCGCCGCTCGCGCTTGCTCCACCTTCGCTAGTTTCGCCTGCGCATCCGCGGTCTTCATGCCCACCTGCTTCTCGTCCGCCAGCGCTACCGCAACTCCTGCTTGTGCTTGTCCCACTTTCGCCCTGGACGAATCCCGTTGGGCTTTGGACACTTCCACGTTGCGCCGCGCCTGCTCCAGTTTTTCCTGATCTGCTTTCAGCGCGCTCGCACTCGCATCGGCATTCGCCTTCGCGGCGTCATATTGTTGTTTCGAAATTTCGCCCTTCTCCATCAGCGGCGTGTATCGCGCCAGGTCCGCCTGCGCCAGCTCGGCGTTCGCCCGGCTCTTCTCCACGTTCGCTTGCGCGTACGCCAGATCCGCCGTCTGTGCCTGCTCGTATGTCGCCTGTGCCCGCGCCAGATCGGCCTGTGCCCCTAGCAGTTGCGCATCCGCGTTCGAATTGCCGCTCGCCACGTTCTCCCGCGTCCGCGGCACATCCACTCCCGCGGAGCGCGCTTCGCTTTCCGCGAGCGCCAATTGCGCTTTCGCTTGATCCAAAGCCGCCTGGTAATCGCGCTGGTCAATCTTCACCAGCACTTGTCCCGTTTTCACCGGCTGGTTGTCGTCCACCAGAACCTGAGCTACGCGCCCATAAATCTTCGAAGCCATCGGGGTGATGTGCCCATCCACCTGCGCGTCGTCCGTGCTCTCCCGATTGTGGTAGTACACGAGCAACGCAACGAGCGCGACAAGCACGACGACGCCTCCCGCAAACAGCAAACGCCTCACCTTGGGATTCGCTAACCCTTTGGGCGCGGGAGTTTCCTCCAATGACAGCTGCTCCTCCGTCACCCGCGGCGCTTTCGATGCGTTTTCCAGCCCGACTTCGATCTCGATGCTCATCGTTTCCTCACCTCGAATAAACCTTTTCCATCTGCCCGATGGCTCTGGCCAGGTCCGCACGCGCCTGATTGAAGCGGTACAACGCCGCGATTTGGTTGTCGTTCGCGCGTGCCAGCGAATCCTGCGCCTGGATCACTTCGATGTTGTTGGCCACTCCGGCATTGAAACGGTCGCGCGCCTGGTCCACTTCCTCTTTCGAAAGCTGTACACCCAGGTTTGCCACCTGCACTTCATTCCGCGCCGATTCCAGGTTGACCAGCGCCGTCTTCACTTCCAGCCCGATCTGGTTGCGTAAATCGTCCCGCTGCTGTTCCAGCTTTCGAATCTCCAAGTCTGCGCGCACCACTTCGGCGTGAATTCGCCCCCCGGTAAACAGCGGCAGATTCACTGTCGCTTCGTAGTTGTACGTTGGAAGCGTGGTGTTCGACGAAGTGCCGATGTAGGTGAAATTCCCGTCGAACCGCAGCGACGGCAGCCGCGAATCCTGCGCCGCCTTCTTGTCGTATCCCGCGGCCTTGATCTGCGATTCCAGCGATTTCCATTCCTGCCGTCCCGCATAGGCCAGCTCCAGGCTGGTGTCTACTTCCGGCTGCGGTGTATCAAAAAAACTCAGCGAATCCGCCAGTTCGAGCGGCTGCCGCGGATCGAGATTAAGCAGCCGGCTCAAAGCGTAAAGTGAAGTCTCGCGGTCTGTTTCCGCTTGGATGAATCTCTGCTTTTCGTTTTGCAGCTCCACGTTGGCGCGTAGCGTATCGATTCCCGTGCCTACTCCTTCTTTCTGCAAATCCGCCGCCTGGTCGTACAACGCTTGCGCCAGTTCCACGCGTGATTGCGATGCCTGCACGTTCGCCATCGCACGCAGCGTCCCGATGTACTGCGAGACCACCAGCAAAATCACCTGCTCGCGTGTCGACAGGCTGGTCTCCTGGCTTGCTCCCATCGTCGCCCGCGCCGCCTGATACCTCCGCCACAACG
This sequence comes from Acidobacteriota bacterium, assembly GCA_013289585.1. Lineage (GTDB taxonomy): Bacteria > Acidobacteriota > Terriglobia > Acidiferrales > UBA7541 > Acidiferrum. The sequence goes on from JABCZR010000001.1 coordinate 297,445, forward strand.
TCAAATCGAAAACCGGCATTCCAAACGTCGGCCCGGCGGAAAAAACCTGAAAGGGTCCGATGGTCTTTGGAAATCCCGGAAAGGGAGACTTGCCGCCGAACTCCGCGAGCACGTTGATCTTCTCCGCCTGATCGGTAAGTGTTGCATTTGCATGCGGCAGCAATTCCGCACGCGAAATATTTTTGTCCTGCTCGCTCTGCGCTGCGGTCAATACCGCAATTTGCGCCGTGGGATTCTGCTTCAGCGCCAGCGCCACCGTCTGATCCAGCGTCAATCGCAACACTTGCGTAGGCGCGTTAGCCGGCAGTGCGGCTTGAAGGTTCTTTCCTTGCGCCCGCGTTGCGCCCGGGATCAACACCAGGCTGAAAAACGCCACATAGAAAATAATGTGCGAGCCCTTCCGTTTTTCCTTGTGGCCTCCGCTTGCGTCCTGCTTTTCGCTCTTTATGATTTCGTGCACGATGGCTTGGTTCAGGCAGCCCTCCGCGACCAGTTGCCCCCCTTGCCGGTAGATCTCTTTCAACAGCACTTTTCCGGCCGCATCGATGAAGCTCACGCCGCAAAGATCAATGTGGAATTTCTCTTGGGGCGACGCCGCATGTAGCTCGCGCCAGCACTGCTCCAGCGCTGCCACCCAGGGTCCAGCAACGCGACCCTCTACTCCCAAGACGGTTTTTCCACGTTTTTTTTCAGTTGTAATTCTAAGCATAATTACGCCCCAGTGGTCCCTAGTAGATGCATCGGGAGGGCCGTTGGATGTTAATTCTTGTTAGCGGCTAAATAGGTGAATTACAAGGAGTTGCTGGAATATTTGGAAATGGAAAGAAATGGAAAATGACGATATATGGGCTACTGATTAAATGAGGTCTGTAAATTAAAGACCAAATATGGGCTGTTAGCCGTCGGCCTCTATCAATTTCCACCGCAACTCGCCCCACCTGGACACCTGCAGCGCCTACGGCCACTGCGCGCGGCACCGTCCTTGAAGTGTGCTTCTCTATTTCTTCACGGCAATCGCTTGCAATTCAAAGTGTGCGCCCAGCAACAAAGACCCTGCGCCGACAAATTCCCGCGCTGGAAAATCTTTCGTCGTGAAGTAGCTTCGGTAGATTGGATTGAACGTGTTGAACAGCGAAAGGTCCGTGCACGAAATCTGTACATACACCAGGTCGTCCATGGTCATGCCGGCCTGCGCGAGTACCGCCTTTTCGGTGTCCAGGAGGTTCTTGATCTCGTCCTCAATTTTCTCCGGTGCTTTTCCCGTTTTCGAATCCAGCCCCAGCCGCCCCGCAAGATAAAGAGTGTTCCCTGACAAGATCGCATCGCTGAAGGGAAGTTGCGACGATTTATCCGGCAGATTGATGGCCTTCCTTGTCGGTTGAATCGTAACCTGCGAAAACGCTCCGCGTACCGTAAAGATTCCCGCCACCACGAGAATCACTGCCAGAAAACTAATGCGACGATTCATGTGCGTCCTCCATTCGAATGCCCTGCCCGCTATCCCGCGCGAGTGTAATCCCCAAATCACTCTTCGGCAAGCCGCCGGCGTTACCTGCCGGCCGGACAGCTGAATCCGGCCTGCGTTCGAACGTTCCGGTTTCTTCCGCATCTTTTCGCAAACTAAAAAGCAATAAATCCTGTTCGAATGAAATACAGCGAAGTCAGTCCGACTCCCAGCCACAGCAACACGCCCTGCAACAGTGGCCGCCAGCCCACTTCCTTCAGCGTCGCGCGCGAAATTCCCGTCCCAATCAGGAATAGCGTCGCCGTCAGTCCGAATCTCCCCAGCGTGAAAAATGTTTTCGAAGTCGCATGCTGCGCCGGCAGGTAGGTGTTCGCCACGGCTGCGAGCAGAAAGAACAAGATAAACCACGGAAACTGGATTCGAACGCCTGCGTCGCCCGCACTCGCGCCAGCCTCGGTGGTGTCGCGTTCGAACGCCGCAGCAACCGCCTTTTGCGCGCGCCCCCGCTTGATCGCCGCGGTGATCAGCGCCAGTGGAACAATCCACAGCGCGCGTGCAAGTTTCACCGTCGTCGCGATCACCAGAGCCTGCGCGCCATATTTCGTGGCCGCGCCAACCACGGAACTGGTGTCGTGAATCGCCAGCGCGGCCCACAGTCCGAATTGCGATTGCGAAAGTTGCAGCGCGTTTCCAATCGGCGGAAAAATCAGCAGCGCCACGGAATTCAGAATAAATATCGTGCCGAGCGAAACCGCCATTTCTTCCTCGTCGGCTTGCAGGATGGGGCCCATGGCCGCGATGGCGCTGCCGCCGCAGATGGCCGTGCCGGCGGTAATCAGGAAAGAGGAGTTGCCGCGCACCCGCAACACCTTGCCGAGCGTCAAGCCCAACACGAGCGCGAACGAAATTCCCAACGCGGTGTAGACGAATCCGCTCCGGCCGGCTTTCAGGACTTCGTGGAGATTCATGCCGAATCCGAGAGCGACAACGGAAACTTGCAGGAGGACGCGGGCGGCGGTGCGGCTAGCGGATGGGTAGGGGTGCGTGAAGCTGAGACCGAACAGAATTCCGGCGAGGAGTGCGACGGGCGGCGAAAGAATTCCGGTGAACGAAAGTGCGAGCGCGACAAGGAAAATAATTGGGGAGAGAAGTTGCATGGAGCGCAAGAAGAGTATCAGGGGAACGGCGATGAGTGCCAGCACGAGGCACGCGGATCAGGGGATTATCGCCGAGGTTTTTCCGGCGATGTCGAGGCCGCAGGTGAAGCGGGCGCTATGGATGGCGACGCGGCTGCCGGTGCGGCTGCGGGCGCATGGGGAGGCGCGAGGATGGCGGCGATAATTTTTCCGATAGCTGCCTGGCTGACCTTGCAGTTGCGATCGTAGATGCGGCACTGGGCCAGCGTGAAGTTGCAGCCACAGGTACAGGAATTGGCGTTGAATTTGTGGAACGCGACGGTTTTTTGTTCGGGCGTGAGCTTGGAAAGATCGACGCCGGGAAGCTGGCTGGCGCGGTCGGCGTGCTTCAGGAAAATTTCTCCGGTGTCCTCAAACGTTTCCACTTTGATGTCGCCGATGGGCAGGCCGAGGAGCGAACGGATTTCCGTTTCATAAAGGACGGGGTCGCGCAGGCCTTCGTGTTTTTGCACGACACGGCCTTCGGCGTCGAGCACAAAAGAAGTCGGCAGCGCGGGGATGCCGCCGTATTCGAGGCGGAGGTCGTCGGTCGCCAGGGCCACGGGATAATTAATGTGGAATTTTCCGACGAATTTCTTGATGGCCTCGGGATCGTCGTCGTCCACGACAAGGCCGAGGATCTGGAGGTGGTCTTTGTATTTATTCTGCAGCTCGATGAGGTCGGGGATTTCGGCGCGGCAGGGTCCACACCAGGTGGCCCAGAAATTCAGGAGGATGACTTTGCCCTTGGAATCCGCGAGGGTGACGGGCTTGCCGTCGATTCCGGCGAGCTTGAAGTCCGGCGCGGGATCAGGATTGCGGACAAAGCGGATAGTGGGCTGCTGGTCTTCCTGAGCAGCAACGAAGGAAGGAGCGACACAAAAAAGTAAGGCACTCACGATGTAACGAACAAGCGCGGAGCAGTGAGAGTGGAGCTTCATGGCGTCCTTTATAGGAAAGCACAATGCGGGAGCGACGCCAAGTGGCGAGTTCTCCTGAGTTGCATTGTCGGATCAGGTTGGGGCAGGCGCGGCGCTATCTAGGATTGGAGAAGGAAGTAGTGGTAGGCTCTGGAGCATGAAAGGCCAGCTGAAAGTGTCTTCATCAGCGGAGTACATCGCGAAGCTGAAAGAGCCGCGGAAGAGCGACATTGCGGCGCTCGACAAACTGATTCGCAAGGCGGCGCCGGAGTTGGAACCGTTCATTCAGGTCGGGATGCTGGCGTACGGCCACATGAAGTACAAATACCCGAACGGGCGCGAGATGGACTGGTTCCGCATTGGCGTGGCCAGCAATGCCAGCTACATTTCGTTGTACGTTTCCGCGGGGGACGGCAAAGGCTACCTCGCCGAACGCTTCAAAAAGACACTCCCCAAAGCCGAAATCGGCAAATGCTGCGTGCGCTTCAAACGGCTGAGCGATCTGGACGAAGCCGTGCTCGCGAAACTGATTCGCAAAGGCGTAGCCGCCCCGGCGAAAATGTAGACAACGATTCGCGGAAGAAATCTTGTGATGGCAGATGACCCTTCACGTCTAGCCCGCGCGTGGCAGAGAAAACTGCGGGAAAAAATTCAAAAGCCCCACACGCAAAACCCACGTATGGAGCACCCGCGGCAGCTGGCCACCCGTCAGCTCGTAAGACTGCTTCATTTTTTCCGACACGATTCAGGGAATTCCTTCACTACCTATCTGAAAGCTACGGGCCGTTGAGGTGACCTCGGAAGTGAGCCCGAGTGACACCGTTGATCGCGCGGGGGTCCGGAATTCCGGTTACGAGGGAGGAGCACCATGCCGCAATATATGAAGTTAGCAGAAAATTGGACGCTGGCAGCCAATACCAGTTTGTGGGGTTATTGGGTGAGCTGGGAAAACATTCCGGGGGTGGGCCCGAATATGGGTCCGCTGCTGATCGGCGCGGATCCGGTGTCGCATCAGAGTGCCGAGACGGATATGGCGGTATTCGACCTGGCCAAATGCCGGCGTGCGCCTGACGCAGCCGGCAAGACCGAAGTGTTCTATCAATTCGGCTTCCGGAACTTTAGCCAGATCGATGCCAAGTTCGGGTTCGAAATGATCGTATTCCGAGACTTGATGCCGTAAGGAGATCGAAAATGAAAATCACAGTGTTGACCGACCAGGACGGAAAAGTTCTGGCCACGGTTCGTCACCCCGAAGAAAAGCCAAAAGGTTCGGCCCCAAAGTTCGGCCTGCGGGCCGTGGCGCCGGGACACAAGCTGCATGAGTTCGAGATGCCCACTCACATGGAAAAAATGCAGTCGGCGGAAGAACTCCATCGGGCGTTGAAGGAACATCTCACGAAGAAAAGTTGAGACGAAATCAAAATGTGGAGCACCAGGCAGGCACGCCTTTCCTGGTCGCGTACCGGATAGAAAAGAACGAGGTGCGAATCCTCGCAGCTCTTCACGCCGCCCGGGAGTAGCCGGAAGAACTTGAGTAGGGCCTGAGCTGCGGCGCCGGGCTAGGACGCGGCTCCGCGGGCGGCGGCTTTGAAGATGGCGAAGGTGGCGCCCTGCGGGTCGGCCATGACGGATATGCGGCCGACATTTTCAAAATCCGTGGGGGGCACATAGAGCTTTGCGCCGAGATTTTTTGCGGCAGTGGCAGTGGCGTCGCAATCGGAAACGGTGAAGTACGCCAGCCAATGAGCCGGCACGCCGGGCTGCCGATGAGACGCGGGCGGGATTCCGCCTATAAATTCCTCGCCGTTCTTGATGTGCCAGTAATTGTGAGCGAGATCTTCGTCTTCCTTCATGATCTGCCAGCCAAAGAGATCGGAATAGAATTGTCCAGCGCGCGCCTGATCCGGAGTACTTAAGTCCGCCCAGCAGAGCGTTCCGTGTGAGGTGCTGATTCCGATGCCGGTGTTTTTTTTGGCCTGCCAGAGACAGAAGGTGGCGCCGGTGGGATCCTGCACGACAGCCATGCGGCCGGCGTCGAAAACATCAAAGGGCGGCGCGATAACTGTGCCGCCGAGTTCGGTGGCGCGGGCGGCGGAAGCGTCAGTGCTTTCCACGCCGATGTACAGACTCCAGTGCGGGGGAACGCCGCGAGAGAGTTGGTCAGGACGAAGCGTGCAACCTGCTGCGGCGTCGCGTCCCTCGAGCTGAAAAATCGTATAGAAGTCGTTGGGGCCCATGGGCATGTTGTTGGCGGACCAGCCAAAGAGTTTGGAGTAGAAGGCGATGGCGGCGTTTTGGTCGGTGGTGGCGAGTTCGACCCAGCAAAATGCGCCAGGGGAGTGTTTTGCAATGTTTGACATAGTGCAGGAAGCCTACTCCCGAGCAGGGATGGAAACAAGAGGGCGGGAGGAGAGGGCGAAGGCGGGGCGGCGAAATGGGGGAAAAGTCAGAACCCGCACCTTTTGATAAACCAAACCCCAAAGGGATGCGGCACCCAAGAAATTGCTAGCCCGCTAAGGGTGTCCCACCCGCCTTGGTAAGGACAAGATGGTAGGATTGCGTGAATGAGAGGGGAGAAACGCTGGGGCCCCGCAAATACATCCGGAGCGCAAATAATGCGCTTCGGACCGCAGGCCGTGACACGCCGCCGCGGCACGTAAACCATTTGCAATTGTACCTTATAAAGGATACCCTATAAGAGATGGCATGGCAGGTTGATTTCTTCGCGAACGAGCGCGGCCATGCACCGGTGGAGGGTATCTGACGAGGCTGCCGGTCCCTCACCGGGCGAAAGTCCTGGCGCTGATCAAGATGCTGGAACAGGAAGGGCCGAATCTGCCGTTTCCTTACTCTTCGCAGGTGCGAGGAAAGCTGAGAGAGCTGCGTACTCAGCAAGGCAAGGACAAGCTGCGAATCTTCTATTTTGGGGACGCGAGAAGGGTGTTTGTTCTCTTGCACGGGATCGTGAAACGAAGCGCACAATTGCCGGAGGAAGATATTCGCGTTGCGGAAGCGCGGATGGAGCAGCATGGACGGCGGCAGGAAGGAAAAAAGAAATGACGACGCGATGGAAGCGGTTCTATCAGAAACAGATGGAAGATGCGAAGCTGCGGGACCTGGTGGAAAGCGAGCTGGAGAATCTGCAGCTGGGAGTGCAGATTGCGAAGTTGCGGGCGGCGGAGAATCTGAGCCAGACAAAGCTGGCGGCGAAGGCGGAGATGAGCGCGCCAAAGATTTCGGCGATGGAGAATGAGCCGCGGAATTTGACGATTGGGACGTTGATCCGGGTGGCGCATGCGCTGGACCGCAGGGTGGAAATTAAATTGGTAAGAAGGAAAGGGGCGAAGGCTTTCCAGGCTCATGGTAAACCGGGGCGCGGACGAAATGGGAGGGGAGAGTCAAAACCCGCAGCCTTTAGATAGTGTGTTTCACAGGCGGGCAGCGCCGGAGTACAATCCACGGCCATGGTTCCGAAAGCGGGATATTTCACGCCACTGCTGCACGTCATGGATGTGCGGCGCTCGATTCGCTTCTACGAATTGCTGGGATTCGAGCTCATCGATCTGGAGGGCGATCCTGCATGTCCCGGCTGGGCGCGCATGCACTGCGAGGGCGGCGCCGTGATGTTCCTGTTGGCGGAGGAGCCCTTCGATCCCACCAAGCATGCCCTGCTCACGGCCATGTATACCCCGGACCTGCCTGCGTTCCGCGAGCACCTGTTGGCGAACGGCGCCGCGGTGCCCGCGATCACCTATCCGGGATACATGCCGAGCGGAAGTCTCTCGTTGCGCGACCCCGACGGCTACATCATCGACATCCATCATTGGAGCGATGCGGAACACACGGCCTGGCTGAAGAACGTCGAGCAGAAGAAGAAGGTCGGAGTGCTGCCGACCAGTCAGTAGCGTCCCGCTGAGATGGAGAAAGGCCAAACCCGCAGGCTGCGGCACTGGCTGTTGCAATGCAGCGTAATACAGCGTATCATTGCGTATTATGGGTACGCTGAAAACAATCAGTTTCCGGATTCCGGCCGATACCGTGGAGTCGCTGGACGAGCTGGCCGAGAGCATGGATCGCGACCGCAGCTACGTGCTGAACGAGGCAGTGGAAAATTATCTGCGGCTCAATGAGTATCACGTCAAGCTGATGCAAAAGGGGCTGCGCGCGGCGAAAGAAGGAAAACTGGTTTCGCACGCGGATGTAAAGAAAATGATCAGCAAAATGGGCCGCTCCAAGTAACGGCGAGCCAATGGTCATCTGGTGGAGCACGCCGGCCACGCAACAACTGTCCGCCGTGCACGAATACATCGCAGCCAATGACAAGGCCGCGGCAACCGAAACCGCAAACTACATCTGGGATTCCGTGGACATCCTCGCGAGCCATCCGTTTGCGGGACGTAGCGGACGCGTGGCGGGTACACGCGAGCTGGTTATTGCAGGCACGCCTTTCCTGGTCGCGTACCGGATAGAAAAGAACGAAGTGCGCATTCTCGCAGTTCTTCACGCCGCCGGGAATGGCCGGAAGAGTTTTAGCGCAGGCGATAGGAGCCGCCGCCGAGGAAATCGAGGAGGCCGAGGCCGCGGAGGATTTGGAGTTGCTGGCGGATTTTGTCGCGCACGTGGGAGGGGGAAAAGTCAAAACCCACAGCCTCCGCAAAACCATCCGGAGCGCAAATAGCGCGCTTTAAACCGAAGGCTGGGGCACACGGCTCTATAAATACTACCGTCAAGAAGTGCGAAATAGCCCTTTCTGCGTACCGGGACCCTGTTCAAAACAAGACATTCTCCTGACACAAGAAACGCAAAACGCACGACTTATCCCCGTTGGCCAGGGAAATGCACTACTGCCCAATGAAGGTGATGGCCATGAGAAGTCAACAGTATGTGAAAACGGGAATTTGCGAAAAATATCAAACGCTATTGGAGGAATGCGAGAGAGCCTTGGCGAACTGGAATGAGCGCCGGGCGAAGATTACTCAGTCACGGCTGGTCGGGAAGGAAGAAGGGGACGAACTTCTGCGGTTGCAAGTGAAGTACGCTCGAGCTTACACGGTGTTGCAGAACCACACGCCCCACTGCACATTTTGCCAGTTGGTGAAACGGCTTGAAAGGCGAGAGTCGGATGCCGTCTTTGACGGCGCGCGATACCGCTGATCTTCTGCAGCCTAGGCACCCTCCAGCGGCCGTCATGTCAGGCTGAAGTAGTGGAGGAAGACACCGAGCGCTGCGCTGAGAATCAGACCGACAAGAAATAAAGTGTAATCGCGGGTTTTACCCTTTTTCTCGCTCTGAATTCCATCCTCTTCGAGTTTCTCGACGACCCATCTCGCTTCCTCTGTGGGAGCTTCATTTTGCCAGTTAGAAAGGCCGGCAACGCATTCGTTGAGTTGCTTCATCGTTTCGTCCATCTCCAGGGACTTTTTCCGCAGTTCCGCAAGCAGTTCTTTTGCGGTCGCTTTGCCTCGGATTTGAGTTCTATCGTGCTTCACGGTAGCTATCTCTCTGCAACTCAGATGCTTCGATCAGCCATCAAAATTCACTAGTACGCACGTCCTCCTGTATATGGCATGGAAATGCAAATCTTCCTCGTACTTCCGAGGGCCGAGAAGCAGCGCGAATTCAACGACATACAGGATCTGTAGTCCTGTAAATAGTCTCAATCCCCCCAAGATATCCTGGGCGAGCCGATCAGTTTGGCGATTTGATGAGAGTGCTGAAATTCCGCGCAATCATGATTGCGACCCTGACCTTGCCAAAGAGAATTTTGGTTCCAGGCTCCGTAATGCGTGTCTTAACGGAGGTTTGCGGCGCAGAAGAAACAGGCTCTGACGGGAACGACGACCGAGATACGAGAAGAGAAGCTAAACCCACAGCCCTCGGGCCAAAGGGCGCCGGGGAAGGGACCAAGGCGGGGCGGGGGGCGAAGTGGCAGGGAGTCAAAACCCTCATCGTTTGAACCGATGTCTGCGGCGTCCGGTCTTAATTCGTCTCTTGATGGAAGAACGTCCAGAACGCATGAGTCAGATAAGGGTCGTCAGACACAACCCTTAGAACGCTATTGGTTTCAGTTTCTTCCAGCAGAAAATTCCCTTTTTCGTGACGGATTCTAAAGGTCAGCTCCCTCAATAAAACTTTTCGAAGCTTTTTGCGCAGTCTTCGGGCGAGCGGACAATGAGGATTCCGTGTGCCACGCCCGTATTGATGGCAATTTGTAGACCGAGCTGCTGCATGGCGAAGCCGACGGAATGGATGACGTGAGAAGTGCCGGAAACCCAGATGGAGCCGTTGGGTTTGAGGACGCGCTGGCAGGCGGCGAGCCAGGCGGTGTTGAATTCGTGATTGGCGGCTGGGCCCTGGGATTTGTCCCAATCGCCTTTATGGACGGAGACCATTTTGCCGGCGTGGCAGGTGATGCCGCCGTTGGAGAGGAAATAGGGCGGGTCGGCGAAGACGAGGTCGACGGAATTCTCCGGAATAGAGGAGAGGATTTCCAGGCAGTCGCCTTGGTAGAGGCGGAGGTGGTGCTTTTCGTCGTTGAAAACGGGGGTGGGGAGAGATTTGGGCATGATGATGATCGATCGGGATCGTTGATCAGATGGGTATAGGAGTCAAGCGGGGGGAAGAAGGAATGAGGTAAGGAAATAGAGAAGTAAAGAAGGAAGAAAAGAGAAAGGCGCGCGCCGCTAAAAGCGCAGGGAGACGATCCAGAAGGAGCAGCCGATGGCGACTAGATCTTCGACCAGGGCGATGACGAAGTCGGGGACGCGGAGGGCTTTGACGGAGCGGGTGCGGAGCTGGTAGCCGGCGAAGGCGCCGACGAGAGCGCCGACGACGGCTATAAGAATGCCGAGGATGACTCCTTCACCGCGGCCGGTGGCGAGGCACGCGCCGGCAAAACCGCCCAGGAGGATGCGGGCGATGAGGCCGGGAGGGGCGGTGCGGCTGGGAGTTTTCGGGAGCTTGTCGCTGATGAGCTCGAGGAGAGCGAGCACGGTGAAGATGACGGCGGCGGGAGTGTTGCCGATCCAGGCGAGGAGGCGCGGGAGCTTGAGCCAGCCGAGGTGCGTGGCCCAGGCGGTGGCGGCGACGGGAGTGAGCGAGCGCAAGCCGGTGAGCACGCCGATGAGAAAGACGAGAAAGAACGTCATGAAGGCCTCCGGGATCGCTGTTCGTTTTCAGCATTCAGTTATCAGTTTTCCGGCAGAGAAGCAAAAGAATTTGCAAGGCTATCCGTTTCAGCAGCTGGTCGTTCGTTTCAAGTTTTCAGCAAGACAGGAACTGGAAGCTGGAGGAGCAGGCAGGAGCGGGAAATTCGGGGAGATCGTTTTACTTATGGCTCTGGAGTGTGGACTCGGGGTGAAGTTGCAGCGAGGAGATGGTTTTCTCGAAAGGGCGGAGGATTTTGCCGAGATCGGCCTGAGTGATGGGAACGGCGGAGCTGGAGGCGGGAGTGGAAACGACCTGAAGAAAAAATTCGTAGCACGTTCCATTCGAATAGCCGGCGTAGTCGCGGTTGAAGGTGGATTCGGAGGTGATGAGGCCGCGGTCGCGCCAGTAAAAAGGGATGCCTTGAACGATGGTTTTGTCGGCGGCGCCGGACCCATCGGAATCCGGAGGAGCGACGAAGGAGCGGCAGGACTCGGCGGTGGCTTGGGGATTCACGGCAAATTGAAGATGACCTTCGGAGAAAGTGGTGTTGGGATAGGCGTCGGAGGGAATCTCGACGGTGGCGATCAGCAGGGCGCCGGGCTGATCGGATTGGAGTTGCTGCTGGGTCTTGAGGGACGAACCGTCGGCGAGGTCTTCTTCGGCGAGAGAGTAGGTTCGGGGATAGCGGAAGGAGACGCCGTAAGCGGGATTGTTGTAAACGGAGAATGCGGAATCACGGGGCGCGTGTTTTGAGGATGAAGGCGCGGGTGTTTGCGCTTTGACAATGGACGAGCGAGTGGGTGTGGAGCGGGCGCGGGTGGTGTTGCAGCCGGAGAGGCACACCGGAATTGCGAGCAACACGAGCAACAGGAGAAGAATGATTCGCCGCCGGGTGTGCATGGGAAAGCCTCCTTGTCCAAACGCTGTCGGTAGAAGGAGCAGGGGGACGGCCATTTGCTATGACACTAATTTCATTTGAGATAGCAAGGAGAGCGTTGGCCGAAAGCGTGGGGCCGCGGCCACGGTGTTGGCGGGGAGACGCAGAGCATCGGCGTTGGCTAGTAAAAATTACAATCGAAAAGTGGAGAATCAGGCCTTTCTTCGTACCGGGACCCAGCCTCCGAAAAGCGGATTTTTGTTTCAAAGACCACAAAACGCGGGAGTTACGTTCGTTGGGGAACAAAATGCACATACGACGGTGAAGGGAGAAGCGTATGAGCAACCAACTCTCCATCAAAACAACGGTCTGTAGCGAATACCAGAGGTTCCTCGAAGAGTGTCAGGGCGCGCTGGAGATCTGGAACAAACGGCGTGACGAGTTTTCTCAGTCTGGCTCGATTAAAACGGAGGAAGGCGACGAACTCCTGCGCTTGCAAGCAAATTTCGCACGAGCTTACGCGGTATTGCAGCACCACTCGCGCGACTGCGAATTGTGTGACCTGGTTTCGCGGATCGAGGGGCGCGATTCTGAAAACAGTTGGGAGGCGTTCTCCGACAACACGCAGTACGTTTGAGCGACCGCCTTTTTGTGGTGGACGAGAATCGAAGCTCTGCGTTGGAAGGAAAACGGCGCGACGGAAATGCAGGAGCGGTGCGATTCGCGCTGATTTAGCCGCTAGTAGTTACAGTACTCCAGAAATCCCCAAGCCTTGTAATTCTTGCCGCGGTATTTGAAGCACAGGATTGGCATCTCCCTCATTTCAAATAATTTAAAAAGGCCCGCGAAGGAAAAACATCTGCGACTTATCTGAGTGGAGGTGCTTATGATTCTTACCAAACGGCACTACCTGGCGATCGGAAGTTCGGTGTTGCTGGCGGCCGCACTGACCCTGGCTGCCAAGACATTGCCGGACCGCGCCGACCCAGTGACGCTGACCGAGGACACAGCGATACACGTGACGCTGGACCAAGCCCTGTCCAGTAACCGGAGCAACCCGGGAGACCATTTTGAGGCCACGGTCTCCGAGCCGGTCGTTGTAGACGGCAAGACGGTAATTCCACAGGGTGCTCACGCCGAGGGGTTAGTCGTTGACGCCCATCAATCCGGCAGGCTGATGGGCCGAGCGCGGTTGCAGCTTGCGCTGCAGTCCGTGGCGGTGGACGGGCAGAACTACGATGTTCGGACCATCCCACATCCGCGCGTTGGCCACGGCCATGCAAAACATAACCTCGGCTGGATTGGCGGTGGAGCGGCTGGAGGAGCTGTAATTGGCGCGCTGGCCGGAGGAGGAACGGGCGCGCTGATCGGCGGACCGATAGGTGCGGGAGCCGGAACGACGGTCGCCCTTTTAACGGGAAAGAAGGACATCAAACTCGCCCCCGAGACTCCGATGACGTTTAAGCTGGCGGAACCAGTGACGATCAACGTGAAAGGCTGACAGTTCGTCTAGCCTCCTATCTATAATGTGAAAAAGGCGGGCGCGATTCGTGCCGAAATTTGGCCGAGGGCGCTCGCCTGCCTTTTCTTCCGAACCAAACTGCGCCGATAGGGTGCGGGCTAGAACTGATTGAGGCGTTTGGCGGGTTGGAGGAAGGCGACGCCGCAGCGGAAGAGTTTTTCTTCGGGAAGTTCGACGACGGAGATGATCTGCGCGGGAATGAAAATGGAGATTTGGCCGACGACGTAAGGAACGGCGATTTCGATGAGCGAGCGTTTGTAGTAGGACTTTTTGCTTTTGAAGCGCAGCCCGCCGCGGGACATGTCCTCGCAGAGGACGATGTCGTCTCCGCGCTCTGGATGGCGGACGAGGGCGGTGTAGTTGACCTTGGCGCGAGGATGCTGGCGGCGCTCCTTGCGAGGAGCGTCGGGCTCTTGGACAGGGGGCAGAGGCATGGTGAGAACCGCGGCGCGCGAAAGCGGGGGAAATTCCACGCTCCAAAAATTCAGGTTGGGATCAACGAAGGCGAGGCCGTAAGTATGGATGCCATTGGAGGAGCCCATTTCGCCGACGATGCGGACGGCAGTTTCGCTGTTGCGATCGGGGCAACGAAGGATGAGCTCCTGTTCGGGAGAAAGCTCGTGATGAGAAACGATGCCGGCGCCGTGGAGGCTGAGGAGGACGGTGTTGGTAGGCTCAGAGAAGACTTTGCCGTCGAGATCGCTGCCGATCAGGAGGATGGGAACTTCTTTAGGGATGCGGCCAGTGATACGCACAACCTGCAGTGGCAAGTGACCAGCCAGAGGAGAGGGCGCGGCGGGACATTCTGGTACCTAATCGTGTGAGGGAGGAAGGATTGACGAGCCCGTGGCCTTATTTAGTGGGAGCGAATGCTTCGGGAGAACGTGCGGCGAGGCAGGAAACGTTCCAGATTGGGATTCGTGGACTGAAATGAAATGTGGGCGCGTGGAAAGAGGAGCACCACTCATCGACGACGAGATGGAGCCCGATAGGTTAGGGCTGTGACGTCGATGCTGAGGTTGCAGAAGCGTTGCCGATGGCGTCGCCGTTGACGACGAGCTCGACGCGGCGGTTGCGCTGGCGGCCTTCGGGAGTGTCATTCGAAGCGACCGGCTGCGTCCGGCCAAAGCCGCGCGCGGCAATCGAGGAAGGCGGGACACCCTCTTCCGCGAGAAAATCGCGCACGGAATCGGCGCGGCGCTCGGAGAGCTGCTGATTGAAATCGTCACCGCCGACACTGTCCGTGTGACCTTCAATCTGCAGAGACAGGCCGGGATGGGCGAGAACGATGCCGGAAATTTTCGCTAGCTTCTCGCGGGCGCCCGGCTTGAGCGTATAACTGCCGGTGTCGAAGAGGACGTCGGACATGTTGACGATAAGGCCGCGGGCGGAATCGCGCGTCTGCAAAATGGAATTCAGCTGGTTGAGGAGTTGCGCGCGAAGCTGGGCTTTTTCGGCTTCGGCCTGTTCGGCAGCCTGACGCGCTTTTTGCGCTTCGGCTTCGGCGGCAGCGCGGTCTTTTGTGGCTTGTGCGGCGGCGGCTTGCGCGGCCTGCTGTTGCGCGATGGCAGCGGCAGTGGCTTGATCGGCTTCCTGCTTCTGGCGGGCGGCATCGGCGGCGGCCTTTTGCGCTTCGAGCTTCATGCGTTCCGCTTCGGCCTTGGCGGCTTCAGCTTGCGCGCGAGCCTGATCGGCTTCCTGGCGGCGCTTAATTTCGGCGGCAGCGTCAGCGCGGGCCTGGGCTTCGCGGGCTTCCGCGGCGCGCTTATCCGCGGCGATTTTCGCGTTGGCGTCTTCTTCGGCTTTTTGTTTTACGGCCATGACACGAGCTTCTTCCGCGGTGCCAACGACTTCGCGAGCGGCGGCTTCGATGGATTTCTTGTCGCTCTTGCGGGCGTAGACTTCTTCCGCGTTGCGGAGCTGCTGCTCGGCTTTGCCGAAGGTGGAAGCAGCGTACTTGTCGGCCTGGGCGATGCGCGCGATTCGAACGGAATTGCGCGCTTCGAAAAGTTCGAGCGGCGTCTTGCGGTCGATGCCGAAAATGGCGTTTTCGATTTTTGTGTTGGAAGAAGAGTAGATGCCGCGGCCGAGGAGTTCGAAACTGGCGTCAATGTTTTCAACTTTGCCGAGCGTGGCGGGACCGAAAACGTTTTCGAGGACAACGGTGTTGCCCGGCTGAGTGACGGCGAAATAGGGTTCGGCGGTGACGATCATGCCGAAGGTCTGCATGTCGGTGATGGCCTTAACTTCGCCGTTGCCGCTCTTTAGAACCAGTTCACCGAGGTTTACGGCGCGGCCCTGCGGAGAGACAGCCCACAAAACATAAGTAAGATATTCGAGGCCGAACTTGGTGGCATCGTCGAGGCCGATAAATCTTGCTTCGATTTCGATGCGATTGCCCTTGTTCTGGACTTTGGCTTCGCCGCTGGACTGCTGCATCAGTTCCGTGCCCTGAAAATCGATCTTGGTATTGCCCCCGGCACGGCGGTAGTTGACCGCTTTGGTGGTGCGGGAAACACTTCCGGTGGCACTGGCGGCAGGAAGCGACTGAGCGTGCGTGGGAGCCCCCAAAACGCCGAGAAAACCGGTAAGCGTGAGACACGCGGAAGCGAGCTTCATTTGAACCTCCCGAAATCGCTACTAGGGCGATGCCGTTCCCCAGGCCGCCGTGCGGCCGTAATTCAAAAGCTGAGCTTGCGTCCCTATTCCGTGAACGATCAGGATTCGGCCAGGGCGCGGATGTCCTTACTTATCTATAGGCTAGCAAAAGAGGATGCAGGGTGGCGACGGCAAGGAAAGGGGCTTTGCGCAAATAATTACCACCAGATCAGGCAGGCGGTCCGGGGGATGCAGGAACCTCTAGTAATAGTACTCAGTGAAGATTGAAACGCGCGCGAGTCACTCAGAGCGAGCGAAGAAACGCGAACACCGCTTCCTTTTCCGCGGGCTTGAGCTTTTCAAACTTATCGGTCACCTGCTCGGCTTCGCCGCGGTGGCGCGCGATGGCGTCCAGAAACGTGAGTGAGGCGCCGTCGTGCATCAGACGCGGCCGCAAGCGGACCCCCCACAAGGGAGCAGTGCGGATCTTATTGCGGCTGCTCTCGAAATCCTGTTTCGAGAGATAGCCGGACATCTGCTGAAAGACTTTGCGCCCGTAGTGCTCGGGAATGGTCTGCAAGATTCCGTCCCCGGTGCCGACGTTGTGCATGAGGAAGTCGCCCCAAGGATGGAAGGTGATCGAGCCGAGGGCTGACGGAATCGTGAAGGTTCCACCATTAATCTTTGTTCCCGCGGGAGCAGTGGTCAGTGCCGCCACATGGCATGTTGCGCAGCCGATCTTCTCGAAAAGAGCGCGACCTTGCTGTGCGACGGCGCCGCCGGCGAGCTGCGCATCGGGCGCGGGCGCCTTGGTAGCGCGAATGAATCGGGCAAAGTGGTCGATATCGGCGAGGCCGTCAGGACCGGGGGTGTCGTTGGGCTCCGAGACGGTATTGCAGATTTTGGTGACTTCGTCAGGCTGGAGGCGGTTGGTAATGCCCATTTCGTTGAGGTAGGCATCGCCGGCGAACGATAGCAGGCTGGCGTGCTGATCTTTCCAGCCGAAACGGCCTACGCCCATTTGTCCGGGCGCTTCCACGACGGGCACAAAGAGAACCTGACCGCAGATTTTCCCATGCGAGTTTTTGCATTGCTGCTTCGCGAGATCGGTAAGGGATTGGTCGGCGACGGCCTCCACGAAGCCGTCTCCCAATAGGTTCAGAGAGAGACGAAACGTGCGGATGTTCTCCGTGTCTGGAACGCGTTCCTGGATTTCCTTGTCCGGAAAGGCCGCGTTAGGACAAATTGCACGGTCGTTCACCAGGGAGCGGCCGGTGATCACTTCGGTTCCGTGAGCAATCGGAATGCTCGGAGTTTCGAATTGTCCGTGCGGGCCGTTGTGACCGACGCGCAATTCGGTCACCTGGCTGGAAGCGCCGGAGACGGGACTCTGATGGCACTCGCGGCAGGATTGCGCGTTATACAACGGGCCCAGACCGTCGGCGAGTTGCTCGATTTCATCAAACTTCACTTGATCGGCGGTGTGCGTGGCGTCGTCCACCAAGCCATTGCTCTTATTGTCGAAGCCCGTGGGCGCGTCGGAAAGCGGCGGCGCGAAGAAGAAGAGGGCCAGCAAGAACGCAGGAATACCGATGAGGATCTTCATGGAGACCTCGCAGGGCTGGTTAGCAGAAATCTACTGAAATGCTGAGTAAAAACCAAGAGAAAAGAAGTTAGGGAAAGATCGAGGTAATTTGATTTTTGGTGCGATTAAACCGGGCGGCGGATTCCGAGTTTGCGGATGCGGGCCTGCAGAGTTGTGCGCTTCATGCCGAGGAGGACGGCAGCGCCCTTGGGGCCGGCGACACGCCACTGGGTATGCTTCAAGGCCCGGAGGATGTGCTGGCGCTCGGCGTCTTCGAGAGTGGAGATAGACGAGGCCAAGGAAGTAGAGGAAGTTAATGAAGCAAAGGAAGAAGAAGGTTCGGTGGCAACGGAGGAGCTGGATTTGATTTCGGAGAGCGGGACACGGAGCTCTTTGCCGGGAGAAAGGAGAACGGCGCGCTCGATGAGGTTTTCGAGTTCGCGGATGTTGCCGGGCCAGGAATAGCTGGCGAGGGCATCCATGGCGTCGGCGGGGATGTATTCGACGGCTTTGTTGAGCCGGCGGCTGAGTTTCTGGACGAAGTAGCGAACGAGGAGCGGGATGTCTTCGGCGCGATCGCGGAGTGCGGGGATCTGGATGGGAAAAACGTTGAGACGGTAATAAAGGTCGCTGCGAAAGGCGCGCTCGGCGACTTGCTTCGAAAGATCGGCGTTGGTGGCGGCCACAACGCGGACGTCCACGCGCTGCGTGCGATTGCCGCCGAGGCGTTCGAATTCCTGCTCTTGCAGGACGCGAAGAAGCTTGGGCTGGAGCTCGAGAGGCAGGTCGCCGACTTCATCGAGGAAAAGCGTGCCGCGATCGGCCAATTCGAAGCGGCCGATTTTCTGGCTGATGGCGCCGGTGAAGGCGCCGCGTTCGTGGCCGAAAAGCTCGGATTCAAGCAGGCCGCTGGGAATGGCGGCGCAATTGATTTTGATGAAAGTGCGATCGCGGCGCGGACTGAGATTGTGAATGGCGCGGGCAAAGAGCTCCTTGCCCGTGCCGGTTTCGCCGAGGAGCAAAACGCTGGTGCCCGCGGGAGCGGCGAGTTCGACCTGTGCGAGAGCGCGTTTGAGCACGAGACTCTCGCCGACGATCTCTTCGAAATTAAATTCGCTGCGGATTTCTTCTTCGAGATAGAGCTTTTCCACGGCGAGCTTGTTCTTCAAGGAATCGATTTCCTTGAAGGCCAGGGCGTTTTCGACGGCGATGGCGATTTGCGCGCCCACGGGCTGAAGCAGCTCCAGGTCCCGGGGAGTGAAAGCATCCATGCGGCGGCTGGCAAGATTGAGAGTTCCAAAGGTGCGGGCGTGATGGATCAGCGGAGCACAACAGACGGATTGTATGCCTTCAGCGCGGAGGGTACGCATGATTTCAGAACCGTATTGGTCGAGCTCGGAACCGCGTGCGATCAGGGGAAGGTTGGTGGCAATGGCGCGGCCAGCGGGCGAGTTGTCGCGGGAGACGGTGGTTTCCGGTTTGAAGATGCCCTGGTGGCCGGGAAAATCGAGGGCGTGAATTTTGAGCAGGCCGGTGTCCGGATCGAGGAGAGCGAGGCTGGTGTAATCGTGATGGATGACGCGTTCCAGAGTGGCGACGATGCCGCGAAAAACTTCGGGCAGTTCGCGGGTGGTGACGAGGACGTTGTTGATTTCCAGGAGGACGCGGAGACGGTCGCGCTCGAGCGCCAGTTGCTTCTGGTAGGCCTGCGAGCTTTCGAAATTGAGCGCGTTGTCCACGGCAACGGCGACGAGGCTGGCGACGCGCTGCATGAATTGGAGTTCGGTATCGGTGATGCGCTGCGGAACGAGGCGGCCGAAGCCCATGGCGCCGAGGCGGCGCTGCGCCGTCGTGAGCGGGATGATGGCGAGGGAACGAACATTGTGTTCGCGAAAACGCTTCAGGAACTCGGGGAAGCGCGTTTCTTCGTCGACGTCGCTGACGACGAAGGACTCTTGCGTCTGCCAAACCCAGCCCGAAGGATTGTTCTCAACGGGAGCTTCCGTGCCTGTTGGTTTTTCACTGGGGATGCGCGTTTCAAGGACATGGAGACGCATGACGTTGCGCGCGGGATCGTGGAGAACGAGGGTGAGGAAATCGAAGTCGACGACGGAATGCAGGCGCTCGGCGAGGTCGTGGAAAAGCGCGGGGAGATCGCGCTGCAGAGCGATGGCCTCGCTGACGTCGAGCAAGGCTTCGAGCTGACGCCGGGAGTGTTCCAGCGGGGAGGGGAACGCCACTTCCGGCGGAGAAACGACGGGTTCCGCCATACGCGTCAGGATAACACCCGCGTCGGGGATGGCTCAACCTGGGGCGAGGTGCCAGGGCGTAGTTTCAGATGTGGTGCAGTGAGAATTCGCTGGAACAAATTCGTACTATGGCTTGCGTTGACCGAGGGCTCTCATTTCACTCCAGAGGACGAATAGGAAATAGATCGAGAGCAAGAGAAGTTCGGGCTCGATGGCGTGGCGATACTTGGCGACCGGATAGACGAAGTAATAGGGGATGGGGTAGACGATGAGCGCGGAGGCGAAGAGAAGCCAGCCGCGGGGACGACGGGTCAGCAGAAAAAGTAGGCCCAGCCAGCCGCCGAGGGATAGCGGCCAGAACTCCCAGGGCTGCCACCATTCGCGAGACTGATAGAGCAGCGGCGTGCCATCCCAGAACCACCACGCACGGTGGAACGTGAGTTCGCGGAATTCGGCGGGATATTGACGCACAAAACGAAGGCCGTCTTGCTTGTAGTATTCGAGAAACTGAAGTTCTCCCATGGAGGCATATTGTTTGAACACGGCGGCATTGGAGTCTGGATGCTTGCCGCTGTAACCCATTCCGTTGCTGAAGTGATAGTTGCCGAGATGGAATTCGAACCAGAAATTGCTGCGGAAGAAAACCGGCCGGCCGAAGACAAGTTCGTTGCGAATCAGCCAGGGCGAAACCAGCACGGCGAAGAGAAGGCCGGCAAGAGCCATAGAAGCGAACCAGGGGCGGAAGGCGCGATGGTTGACGTAAGCCACGTAGAGAAAGGTGAATGCCATCACGCTGAGCAGGGCGGGATTGGTGAGCGCGATCACGGCCCACAGCGCGCCGAGAGCGAGCCAGAGTTTTCGCGTGTCTTTTTCCGCGACATCGAGAGTGATGATGAAGACGGCGGAAAGAAGAAACGCGCTGGCGGTGAAATCCCAAATCCAGGAAACGGGCCAGCGGAAGAAAATAGGGCTGAGAGTCCAGATCCATGCGGCGCAGAATCCCACTTGTGCACCGAAAGTGCGGCGGCCCAAGGCGTAGATGGTGATGCCCGTTGCGGCGGCAATGATGCATTGGATGCCGAGGAGCACGAGCGCGGAGGCCGTGGAATAGATGCCGAAGATTCGAAAGACCAGGGCGCATAAATAAGGATAGATGGGAGCGATCCAGGCGGTAGGGCCGGTGTCCTGGTAAAAGGGCGAACTGAAACCTTGCCCCCGGACGATATGCTCGGCGATGCTGCAAATTTCCGCTCCGAAAGGAAGAATCGAGCCGGGGGAACGGACGTAGGTTTTTTTCCAGAGGACGAAACCAAAGCGCAGAACGAATCCGCAAAATAAAAGCAAAATGTGCAAGTTGCGATCGGAAGTTTTCTGTGGAGGCGAGTCGGGAATCTCGGGAGCTTCCGGCGCGATGACGGGCATAGTGTTTATTGTGGGAGACAATCGGAAAGGCTCGCAAGGTGGAGTTTGCTAAGCACACTCCTACTCGGCACTACGAAGACTAGGGTATGAACTGAATGCCAGGATGCGGACCGCGGAAAGTCAACGTGGGACGCCAAAGCCGATAACGGAAAACGGGAGAATGGTAGGCCCGTGGGGACTCGAACCCCAGACCTCTACCGTGTCAAGGTAGCGCTCTAACCAACTGAGCTACGGGCCTAGAATCCGTAAAGTTTAGCATGACTGGTGCAGCAAAGCTGCGGCCAGGCTCACGAGATTTGGGATGCTGCTGTAGAATGCGGCAGGCATTCGCAAGATCGTGCGGGCGGGAGCGCATCCAGCGTGAACGTGAAAATCGATGAGGGGTTGAAGAAGAAATGTCCGCGCGTGGCGCTGGGATGCGTGACGGCGCGCGTGGAGGCGGGGGTGTCGCCGGCGGCGCTGACGGAAGAGATGAAGACGCGGGACGCGGAGATCCAGAAATTGCCGTTTCCGCGCGGGGTGCTGGCGTCGCCGCAAGTGGAAGCGACGCGCGCGGCGTACAAGGCGCTGGGAAAAGATCCGGCGCGATATCGCAACTCGGCGGAAGCGCTGCTGCGGCGCGTGGTGGGTGGAAAAGGATTGCCGGTGATCAACGCGGTTGTGGATGTGATCAACCTGGTGTCGGTGGAGAGCCGAATGCCGGTGGGGCTGTATGACCTGGGGCATGTGGTGGGAGAGATTGTTTTTCGCGCGGGGCGCGCGGGGGAAACGTACAAGGGAATCGGGAAGTACGATTTGAATCTGGAGGGATTGCCGGTATTTGTGGATACGGTTGGGCCGCATGGGAGCGCGACGAGCGATTCGGAACGGACGATGGTGACGGCCGAGACGCGCGAGATTCTTGCGGTGATTGTTTCGTTTGGCGGGGCGGAAAATCTGGAACGGTGGACGCAGAGACTTGGGGCGCTCTTGCAGCTGTATGCTGCGGGGACGGAGATAGTGACGAAGATAGTGGTTTGAGGAGTCGTTGGAACGTTGGGACGTTGGAAGGTTGGGGGAATTGGAGTAAGAATCGAACGCAGAGACGCAGAAGCGCAGAGGGCCAGAAGAAACGCAGAGCGAGGGGCGCGTTCCAGAATGGGAATTGCTGGGTGCGACACCCAGGCAGTTTTTGAGGAAGAGTGTGGAAGATCTTGATTGGAAAAGAGTTGTGAAACACTCTGGAGGCGAAAAGGGACAGAAGAGCGTTGGGAAAATACGGGCGGCGGCCCCCTCCCCACGCCGTCACCTAATCAGCCGACTGGCAGGTCGGTTACCAAAGAAGTTTGAGGCCGAACTGGACCTGGCGGGAGGTGCTGGAGGTGCTGGTGATGATGCCGGCGGTGGGGGAGACGCCGGTAGGGGTGAAGACGACGGCGTTGGGCTGGTTGAAATTCGCGCGATTGAGAAGGTTGAAAATTTCGGCGCGAAACTGAAGATTCAAGCGCTCACGAATTCGCGTGTCTTTGAGCACGGAGAAATCCCAGGTTGCCAGGCCGGGCCCGATCAAGGTGTCTCGCCCTACGTTTCCGTAGAACCCGCCGTTTGATTTCATGAGCGCCGCCGTTGAGAACGCGGGGGCGAGAAAGGCGGCGGGGTTGAACCATTCGGTAGGTTTGCCGAGGATGACCGGCCCCGTGAAAGCCGGATTGGCGAACGGGCGCACGGGATTGCGGGTGTCGCCGTTGTTGGAGGGGTTGTAGCTGAGCTGCGGCGAGAACGGGAAGCCGTTCTGCAGAGTCACGATGGAGTTCACCGTCCAACCGCTGGCCATGACGTTTGCAAATCCCTGCGCGTCACCGAGAAAACGTTTCCCGTGCCCGATGGGCAGCGCATAAGTCCCACTGACTACGGCAACGTTCCGGACGTCGAAGCTCCCCAAGCCCCAGTCCGATTTCAGGTTGAAGGGATTCGAAGCAAGCGCCGGTCCGCCTCCCGACGTCGTGGCATTGAGAGAGTCGCCGTCGTCGAGAACTTTCGAAAAGGTGTAGACGCCACGCAGCGTCAAGCCTTCGCTAAGGCGGCGATTCACGTCCACCTGGAGGGCGTTGTACGAGCTGGTTCCCTCCGAAAACCACGTCCAAGTATTCGCGATGGTGGGATTGGCCTTCGTCGTTGTGGGAACAAAGTAAGCTCCCGCCGGCACGGGCGTGTTTGCAAGTCCCGTCGGAAAAGTCCCGGGATAAATTGCGGGACACGGCGACGCCGGACAAATCACGGGAAAAGGCTGGTTGGCGTCAATGCCGATCAGTTCGTGATAACCGTGGGAGCCGACGTAGCCCACCGTCAGCGAGGTGTTCGGCGAAAGTTCCCGCTGGATTCGCAGCGAATAGGAAATCAGCGTGGGCGTATACATATCTGGCTGAACACCGCCGGGGATGAGCTTGGCCGTCGCTGGGATCTGCCCGGGCTTGATCGGGAGCTGCGCCACCGTGAACGGCGTGGTGTAAGTCGCATTGAATGGCGCGTTCTGGTCCGCGCGATATCCCAAGGCATCCTGAAGATCGTTGTACATCCCGAAGCCGGCGCGAATTACGGTCTTCGAGCTGAGTGGACTCCAGGCCACGGCGATGCGCGGTTGCGGCAAGAAGTTCGCGTTATTCAAGGTGAACAGAGAATCCGCGACGCGCGGCTGGTTCGAGATGATGCCATTCGGATACGTATAGTTCGCGGCGCGGCCGTGAGCCTCATTCCAGCCGCTGGTAAACTCGGCGCGAAACCCGAGGGTCAGCGTGAGTTTCGAATTGACGCGAATAGTGTCCTGCGCGTGCAACGCGCCCAGAAAGGAGCGCCAGTTCATCTCCGTGGGCGCGGGATCGAACAAGAAACTGGAAATTGTTCCCGCCAAGAAGGTTGTGAGGCTGGTGAATGTCGCTTGCCCGAACTGGCTGAGCGCGATAGTTTCGTTGGATTGAAATTGCTGGAACCATGCGCCGAATTCGAGCTGGTGCTTGCCGCGCGTCAGCGTCAGGTGATCCTCGTAGGTGTAGAGATTCCGCGCGATGCGTAGATTACTTCCGTTATTACTTCCCGCGAGGCCGATCTGCGCCTGAGGATTCGATGCCGCACTGCCTCCAACTACTACCGCTCCGACGATATGTCCCGTCAGAAACCCGGGAACGGTTGCCGCGGGAGTCCCCGGAGTGGGCTCTCCGGTAAAAAAATAGCCGGCGCGCGAATACCCGAAGCGGGCGGTGTTCAACAAGGTAGGAGAGAAGACGTGCGTTTCCTCGAGACTCAAAACTTGCTCACGGAGGGTAACGATGTCCGTGCTGAATGGATTGGCCGGCGTCGCGGTGACGTCACCGCCATCGTCGATGGTGTAAATGGCCGCGAGGGAGTCTTTCTGGGAAAACGTATGGTCGACGCGGACGGTGCCGAAATCCTCGCGAATCGTTTGCAGCGGACTGCTGAAAAACTGGGATATGCCGATGGGGCTGCCGGGAGCTAGGGGTAGTTCAGCAGTGCCGGGAGGAGGAGTGGGCCACAAATTCAGCAGTGGCTGAACGCTTGGCGCGGCGGATGCTCGGGCGGCCAGGCCTGGAACGAAAGCCACGGAAGTCTGATGGAGGTTCTGGCGGAATCCTTCGTAATTTCCGAAGACGAATGTCTTGTCTTTCTGGATAGGACCGCCGAGAGAAGCTCCAAACTGGTTGCGTTGGAACGGCGGAGCGGAACCCTGGTCAAAGTAATTCGGTGCGTCGAGCGCGTTGTTGCGCAGGAACTCGTAGACGGCTCCGTGAAACTGGTTGCTGCCGGACTGTGTGACGATGATCACCTGGCCGCCGGGGCGTTTGCCAAGTTCGGCACTGTAGGAATCACGCTGGACATTAAATTCGCGCACGGCGTCGACACCCAGCAACATTCCGCTGGTGCCGCCCGGTTGCATGTTGTTCTCGGCCGCTCCGGTATACTCGACGCCGTTCAGCAGGAAAATATTCTGCTGCGGGCGATTGCCGGAGACGGCGAAGTTATTCGCTGTCGTGGAATTGGAAATTCCCGTGCCGCCGGTCTTCTGCGAAGTGAAATTGACGATGCCCGGATTGAGAGGGAGGAGCAGGTCGTAGCTGCGTCCGTTCAAAGGAAGTTCCTTGATGGCCACTTCTCCGACCAGGCCGCTGATGTCCGTGGTGGTTGTGCTTACGATCGGAGCGTCGCCGGTGACGGTGATTTCTGATTTTACATCGCCCACTTGCAATCGAAGATCGACGCTGGCTTCTTCGCCCACAACCAGATGGATTCCGCTGCGGATGGCATCTTGAAAGCCGGATTTAGTGACTCGCACTTCGTACTCGCCGACAGACAGCGACACTACGAGATAGCGGCCGGCAGAGTCGGTGATGGTGGTGCGAACAGCTCCGGTCTCGCGATTCATCGACTTTACGGTTGCTGACGGAACGGGCGCACCCGACGGGTCGGTGACGATGCCTTTGATACTCGCGGAGGTTTGCGCATGGGCCGAAGGCAAACACAAGAGGGGAATGAAAAACGTCAGTAGCGCGAGACAAAACCGTGGCCAGTTGGACCTGGCCGTGGAACGCCGGTACTCCGGAAGCAGTTTTGGACAAATAGCCAACGACAAATAGACGCTCATTTTGGAATCCCCTGAACTGCGGAAGGGAGGCCCGCGGGCCGCCCGATCACCCCATCAAGATCCAACGCCACTCGGTGGGAGACAATTCAATACAGTTCATATCGTTATGTCAAACCGACTTAATCCGACTATGCTCTGGATGAATTTATATGGATTGGGGCCGTAAGAAACGGCGGAGAAATAGAAAACCAAGCGATTGGCCCAGAATGGGATCGCACAATCCTCATACGAAAGGACTTAGCAACTCCCTGGGTGGCAGTCAATTTTCAGGAAAGCCTGACATTCTCGCTCCCTCTGGACTCCTGTGGGAACGAGGCGTATTCTTTGCCGCATGACACTCTCAGCGCGAAATCGTCTTGAAGGAAAAGTTGTCGAAATTCAGTTTGGCGGCGTCATGGCTCACGTGGTGATGCGCGTCGGCAAGCATCTGATCGAAAGCGTGATCACCAAGCGCAGCGCGGATGAAATGAAATTGAAGGTGGGAGACAAGGTTTCCGCGGTCATCAAGTCCACGGAAGTGATGCTGGAAAAAGGCTGAGACTCACTCCGGGACCCCAGCGCTCGAAAGCAGGCTCCATCGTGCATCGCAATATCCGGGCGTGTGTGGCTGTGCTGCTTGCAGCGGTCGGCGCCCAAGTTCTTCCTTCTGCGCCACCGGCGCAGGCGCAAACTGCTCCAACTGCTGCAGAACTGCGAATTAATGGCGCGGTTTCCACTCCACTGGTCTTAACCGTTTCCGATCTGAAAAAGATGCCGCGCAAAACAATTTCGGTAATGAATCCGCACAACAAGAAGACGGAAATGTACGAGGGCGTGCTTCTGGAAGAACTCCTTCGCAGAGCCGGCGTTGCGCAAGGCGAACAACTTCGTGGGGCGTCGATGGCCACGTACGTAATCGCGGGAGCGGAAGACGGTTATCGCGTGGTGTTTTCCCTGGCAGAACTGGATTCGGGGATTCTCGAATCCGAAGTGATGGTGGCGGATACCATGGACGGAGCTCCTCTCGGGGCGAAAGAAGGCCCATTCCGGCTTGTCGCGCCGCATGAGAAGCGTCCCGCCCGCTGGGTCCGCATGCTCAAGTCCATCACTGTCGTCCGCGCTGAAGCTCAATAACAATTCTGGATAGCGTGTTGCGCTCGAATTTGAGCCGGCAGTTTAGTCGGAGCGCAAGGCTTCCATTACGTTGATGCGGGCGGCGCGTGCGGCCGGGAGCGCGGACGCGACAACCGCAGCCGCGAGCAGGATCAGTGCTGAGGCGACGACGGGCACGGGGCTGGGCATGCGCACGTCCAGGAAATAGCTGCCGGCAAAGCGGGCCAGGAGATATCCGCCGGCTGCGCCCACGAGGACTCCGGCAATGGCCATGATGGCGCCTTCGCCGATGACTCCGGCGAGGAGACGGCGGGGCGGCGAGCCGAGAGCGAGGCGGATGCCAAATTCGCGAGTGCGCGCGCTAACGGAGAAAGCCAGAACACCTGCGACGCCGACAAGCGCGATGGCCAGCGCGACTCCGGCAAAGACGCCGAAAACGACCGTGTTGAGACGATCCGGAGTGAGGACTTCGGCACGAACGTCCTCAAGAGTAGCGGCGCGTTCCACAGGCTGGTCGACGGACATATCACGAACAATGCGAGTGACCGGCGTGACGAGCGAATAAGGATTTGCGCTGGTGTGGATGAAAAGGCGACCGCCAAAAATGGGACCTTCATCAATCGGGCTATAGACGGTGAGGATGGGCCCGGGAACGACGTGTTCGTCGTCAATATCGGCGGTGACGCCGATGATGCGGTGGGGCGCAGTGCTAATTCCGGGAATGAATTTGATCACGGGATCCGTCCAGTAGACATGGCGATTGACGGCATCCTGATTGGGGAACATGCGCTTGGCGAGAGTCTCACTGACGATGACGACGGGATCGTTGTTCTTGCCGTCAAGTTCATTGAAATCGCGCCCCGCGATGATGGGAACGCCAAGCGCGGCAAAAAATCCAGGAGAAATGGTGCGCAACTGGGCGCGAGGATCCTCTTCGCCAGGACCTTTAACGTGGAGGTCCGCGGAAAAGGCAAAACCCGGGCCAAAGCTGCCGGCATCACGCCAGGGAACGACAATGCCAAAGGCGGTCTTGTTCACACCGGGCAGGGCGTCAATGCGGCGCATGGACTCCTTGTAGAAATCGACGATTTGCTGAGGCGTTTTTCCGTAAGAGATAGCGGGAACGTTGATGGCGAGAACGTGGCGCGTATCGAGGCCGGTCTGCGCGGCCTGCATGGCAAGGAGCGTTTTGAGAAGCATGCTGGCGCCGGCGAGGAGCATGAAAGACGCCGCGATCTGAGTAATAGCGAAGATGCGAAGTCGGCGGCTAGTGCTGCCGGTGATGCGGACACCGCCGCTGGTGAGGCCGGGCGTTTGCGCGGAGTTGGCATTCGGAAGGTGTGGCACATAGGCCAGCAGGACTGCGGCGATGACCGCCAGGATGGCGCCGACCCAGAGCATGCTGGAATCCACAGTAAGGTCGAGGGCGCGGACGGAAAAGCGGGAGGCGTAGCGCGCGAGAACAGCCAGGAGCGGGCGCGCGGTGATGACTCCCAGAGTGGCGCCGACAACGCAGAGGATCAGACTCTCCGCGAGCAAGGTCCGGCGCAAAGCGCTGGGGCTGGCTCCGAGTGCGGCGCGAATCGCGAGTTCGCTTTCACGGCGAACGGTGCGCGCGAGAATCAGATTGGCGACGTTCGAGCAGGCGATGATGAACACCAAGCCGGAAGCAGCGAGCAAAACCAGAAGGACGGTGCGGGCACCGGAAGTGATTTGGTCGCGCAGGAGGACGGCGCTGATCTGCGAGCTACCATCTTTCGAGTAGTCCGCGGGATACTGGCTGACCATCGAGGCGTAGACGGTGCGAAGCTCGGCGCGGGCCTGGTCAACAGTTGCGCCCGGAGCGAGACGGCCGAAAAGTTCGGTCATGCGGTGAACGCGGCCGGTGACCATGGTGGCCGAGAGGTGGTGAGGGCTGGTCACAATGTTGGCGATGATTTCCGTGTCCGCTGGATAAGGAACAGAGGGTTCGAGGACGCCGATGATGGTGGCGGAGCGATCTCCCATGCCGCCGCTGCCGAGGCGAAGCGTCTTGCCGAGGACGGAAGGATCGCTCTTGAGAGCGGTGGACCAAAAGCGATAGGTCAGCACGACCACGCCATCAGCCTTGGGACCGTCGTCTTGCGGGCCGATGAGACGACCGAGAACGGGATGAAGGCCCATAACCTCGAAATACGTTCCGCCGACAACGCCTGCGCGGACTTCGCGGGGTTCGCCGAGACCGATCATGGTGAAGCCGACGACAGAGAAATCACCGAATTCGCTGACTGTGTGGATGCCCGACTTGATGTCCTGAATCTCTGGTACGGAGAAATTGGCGTTTTCGACGCCGAGGCTGGGCGCGCTTTGGCGAATGTAGATCAGGCGGTCCTCGTCCGCATTGACGAGCGGACGCAGAAGGACGCCGCGCACCAGACTGAAGATGGCGGCGTTGGCGCCTATGCCGAGAGCCAAAGTGAGAACCACGGTGATGGCCAAGCCCTTGGCGCGCGCGAGGGAACGGACGGCAACTTTCAAATCCTGGAGGAACAAGTCGGGTTTGAGATTCATGGTGCGACACCCCTTAAGTTGATGACGCGGGACCGAGAGAAACGTTTCAGAATTCTTTCGAGCGACCCCGCAATCTAGCTGCGCAGGGGAACAAGGGAGCGCAGCCGTGCGTCGCGCAAATAGAGTCCCAACCAAAGCAAAACACCGCATAGCACGGGCCCTATGAAGGCTGGATCACCCACGCGCGCGTGAGTGGCGGTGGCACCGCCAAGATAGGCCGTCAGCAGAATCGCGCCGAAAATGGCCGTGCGCGGGATCAGGTAGATGGCGGTAAAAGTGAGCTCGATGATGGTGAGCTTCAGAATGATGCTCTCGGAATAGCCCAACTGAGCGAAGCCCCGCAAAACCGGGGGCGGCTTCAGTATCTTCGCAGTGGCGCTGGTGAGTAGCAGCAACACGGGTATGATGCTGAGGATGCGTCCGGCCCAGAGCGCGCCCTTCGGGATGGGAGCTGCTTGCGTAGCAGAATCCATGCGATTTTCCTCCTGATGCGCAACATAAAATACCAAAAAACCGAAATCGTTTCCGGTGCTGCGAAACTTGCAGCACCCCTGGCCCCTAGCCGCCGGCAATGGCGCCGATGATGAGGAGAGGTTCGGCGCCCGACGCGATTTTGTCTGGAAGCGGAGTATCGGGCGGCTCGAGGGAATAATCCTCCTCGCATGCGAAGAAACGCAAGAACGGGCGGCGCTCGTGCGTGACATGATCGCGGATGGTACCTCGCAACATGGGATATTGTGCTTCGAGCGCGTCGAGCACGGAACGCTGTGTGACCGTGCCCTCAATGTGAAGCTGCACTTCGGCACCGACGCGCGCGAGTGCGCGCAAGTGCCCGGGAAGCACGACGCGGATCATGCGAGCGTCTGGACCTCAACGGAAAGAACAGCCGGAAGATGTTCCACAATGGGGGTCCAACTGTCGCCGGCATCGGGGGAGCAGTACACCTGACCGCCGGTGGTGCCGAAATAGACGCCGCATTTATCGAGTGAATCAACGGTCATGGCATCACGCAAAACGTTCACATAGCAGTTGCTTTGGGGCAGGCCCTTGGTCAGGGCTTCCCACTCGTTTCCACCGGACTTGCTGCGGTAGACACGCAGCTTGCCCTCGGGTGGGTAATGCTCACCGTCGCTTTTGATTGGGACGACGTAGATGGTCTCCGGGTCGTGCGCATGAACGTCGATCACAAACCCGAAGTCGGTGGGCAAATTGCCACTGATTTCCTTCCAGGAATCGCCGGCGTTATCGCTGCGCATGACGTCCCAATGCTTTTGCATGAAGAGTACATTGGGACGCGAGCGGTGCATGGCGACGTGGTGCACGCAGTGGCCGACTTCGGCCGTGGGTTCGGGAATGTATGGTGAGACCAGACCCTTGTTGATAGGCTTCCAGGTGTTGCCGCCGTCGTCGGTGCGGAAAGCACCCGCGGCGGAAATGGCGATGTAAATGCGGTTCGGATTGGCCGGATCCAGAATTACGGTGTGCAGGCACATTCCCCCGGCACCCGGCTGCCACTTGGGACCAGTGCCATGACCGCGCAAGCCGGAGAGTTCTTTCCAGTTCTGCCCGCCATCCGTTGAACGGAAAAGAGCTGCGTCTTCCACTCCGGCGTAGACGGTATCCGGATCGGTGGGCGAGGGTTCGATGTGCCAGACGCGCTTGAATTCCCAGGGATGCTGGTTGCCGTCGTAGAACTGATGAGTGGTGAGGGGTTTCCCTGTTTCCGCGGAGGTATCGTAGACGAACTTGTTGCTTTCGCCTTTGGGCATTCCTCCTGGTCCGGTGGTCGATTCGCCGGGAGGCGTGCCCGGTTGCGTCCAAGTTTTGCCACCGTCATCCGAGCGCTGAATGACCTGCCCGAACCAGCCGCTGGTCTGGGAGGCAAAGATGCGATTCGGGTCGGCAGGCGATCCCTTGAGGTGATAGATCTCCCAACCGGCAAAGTGCGGGCCGCTGACGCCCCACTTTTCGCGCTTGCCGTCCGAAGTCAGGACGAATGCGCCCTTTCGTGTACCTACCAGTAGTCGTACGCCGCTCATCTCATGCTCCTCTCGTCGCTATGCGCCCTGGCTTGGTGGACTGCGCAGCAGTTCTTGCCAGTAGGGTGAACCGGGCGAGCCAAAATTTCCACAACGAAAGCAAGTCTGCTCATTTTACTTGCAAAATGCAAGTTAAAAATGTTAGGCTATCTACGTGGCAAAGAAGAAGCCCAGTACAAAGTGGCGGTCGGGGTGTCCCTTGAACGCTTCGGTGGAGATATTGGGGGACCGCTGGTCGCTGCTGATTATTCGCGACATGGTGTTGCGCGGATTCCGAAGCTACAAGGAATTCCTGGAGTCCTATGAAGGAATCGCAACAAACATTCTGGCGGACCGCCTGCAAAAACTGATGGCTCATGGAATCATCTCCAGCCAACCAGACCCTTTGGACGGACGAAAACTGATTTATTCGCTTACAGCCAAGGGCATCGATCTTGCGCCCGTACTCACGGAAATGGTGCTATGGGCCGCGGCACACGAAGAGACCGAAAATCCAGGGCTTGTCCGTCAAATAAAAATGGACAAGAAGCAATTTCTGGCTGCCGCGCGCCGACGCTGGACGGAAAGCGTTAGAAACGATCGGCGCATGCTTGAGGTCACAAAGGAGGACGAAAGAGTCTCGCGTGAGAACCGCGCCGGGGATATCAAGAGCCTGGTTTGAACGGCTACTCCCGCAAAGCTCTGGCGGGATCGATGTGTGATGCGCGCCAGGCAGGCAAGAGACATGCGGCCACGCTTACGACGGTCAAGATCATAAATGCGGAACCGAAGGCCAGGGGATCGCGTGGGCTGACCTTATATAAGAGGTTCCCGAGCAGGCGCGTCAATGCAAAGGCCGCTACCGCGCCGAGGGCCACACCGCCAGCGGTCAACGCCAGACCACGCGACAGAACCAGCTTAAGCAGATTGGAAGCGCCGGCGCCGAGCGCCATGCGCAACCCCATCTCTCGCGTGCTTTGCGACACCGTGTAAGACATGACGCCATAGAGTCCGATGGCAGACAGAAGCAGCGCCAATCCGCCCAAGACCCCGACTAAAGTTACGGCCACCTGCTGCGGGGAGGTGGAGCGATCCAGCTGCTCTTGCAGCGTGATCACCTCGAAGAGGGCCAGGCCAGGGTCCAGCGCGTGCACTTCGCGGGTCAGTGCTGCCGCCATGGTCTCCGGGCTCAGCGGGGTTCGGATGTACAAGCCCGCGCCGCGGGAGAAATTCTGGCGCAGCGGAACATAGAAAAAGGACTTGGGCGCTTCGCGAACGCTTTCGTATTTGGAATCTTTTGCCACGCCGACCACCTGCATCCATCGGTCCTTGACCTGAACGCGCTCGCCAATCGGATTCCTGCCACGCCAATATTGCGCGGCCATAGTTTCATTCACGACGGCTACCAGAGCGGCCTTTTCGTCGTCCGCTCGGGTGAATTCGCGGCCGGATACCAGGAGTACGCCCATGGTCGCGAAATAATCCGGCCCCACTTCGTTGTACTCCACGATGGGTTGCTCCTCCGGCGGAGGTTGATACCCGTCAACGGTAATCGGGGCCGAGGAATAACTACCGTAGCTCAGAGGCGTCATTCGCGCGAAGGCCGCGGACTCCACGCCGGGAAGCGCCTTCACGCGAGTGAGCAGCTCGTCCTGGAAACTCTGGGCGCGCGGAGCGTCGTATCCCGCGGCTGTCAAATTGACGGCGGTGTCCAGCACGCCGCGCGTCGAAAAACCCGGGCTGGTATTTCGGATTTTCTGCAGGCTTTGCAGCAGCAGCCCCGCCCCAACCAGCAGAAGGAAACTTAGCGAAACCTGAACCATCACCAGGCCCGAGCGGACCCAGGCTCTTCCACCGCCGCCAACAACCCCTGCGGAATCGGATTTCAACGCGGCGGCAAGATTGATCTTGCCGGTCTGCATGGCGGGAACCAGGCCGAGCAGAAGCGTGGCGAGAAAGCAAACGCCGCCGCTCACGGCCAGTACGCGCCAATCGATTTCTCCCGGCAGGTGCATGGCCACGCCACCCCGTGCTGGGAAGAGCAGCACGAGCGCATGACGGCACCAGTGCGCCACGAGGAGTCCTCCAGCTGCGCCGAAAGCCGACAGAATCAAGCCTTCGGTGAAAAGTTGCTTCAACAGCCGGCCGCGACCGGCGCCGATGGCGAGGCGCACGGTCATTTCATGCCGCCGCGCGAACGACCTGACTAGCAGCAGATTGCCGACGTTGGCACAGGCGATGAGCAGAACAAAAACAACCACAGCAAGCATAATTTCGAGCGTGGGGAGCAGAGCGCCGGCATTGTTGAACGGCGTTTCCCATAGCGGCCAAAGTCTTATGCCGCGACCTCGATTGGTATCCGGATAGTCCGTTTCCAGATGTTTGGCGACGGCGGCAATCTCCTGCTGCGCCTGTTCGCGGCTAACGCCGGGCTTCAGCCGCACGTAAGATTCAATCCAGCGCGCGCCGCGATCCTCGAGTTTGTAGCCACCGGCTTCAAAAATCTCCTCCATCGACGCGGGGACCCAGAACTGCATGGCCCAGCCAACAAACGTCCCGTAGAAACCTTCCGGCATGACGCCGACAATGGTATGTACTACGTTATTGAGCCGCTGCGTTTTCCCGATGATTTGCGGATCGCCCTTGAAGCGCCCTTTCCAGAGCTGGTAGCTAATCACCGTCACGGGATGGGCGTTGCGTCCCACGTCTTCGCCGGGCACGAATCCGCGTCCGAGAATGGGATGGACTCCGATGGCGTCAAAATAGTTTGCCGATACGATGCTACCTGTGGTGACCTCGGCGCGGTCGCCGATGCTGAGAGTGGTGCCCATGATTTTGCTCACGAAAAACGAGTCAATGAGCGTGCAATTCCTTTGCAAATCGAGAAAATCCGGCCAGGAAACACCGGTTGGGCCGGATTCGCCGCGCGCCGTTCCCGTGAGAGCGAGAAGTTGCTCCTGATGGGTTACCGCCGGGTACGGACGGAATAAGATGCCTTCGATCCAACTGAAAACGGCGGCATTCGCGCCGATGCCTAAGGTCAGACAAAGAATGGCGAGAAGAGAAAAACCGGGATTGCGGCGGACCGTACGAAGGCCAAAACGGAGGTCTTGCAGAGCGGTTTCGATCATGGGAAGTCCTCTCTGATCGCGGAAGAGTTCCTTGGTCTGCTCGATGCCGCCAAAGCCGCGAAATGCCTCGCCGCGGGCCTCCTCGGGGGACATTCCTTTGCGGAGGTTCAGCTCCACTGCCATCTCCAGGTGCGAGCGCAGTTCTTCGTCCAGGTCGCTTTCGAGACGCCGGCGCTGGAGAAGCGCGGCGAGACGATGGATGAAAACGCGGATCGATTCGCGCATGGCTAGCTCGTCCTCAGCACCCGGTTGATCATTGTGGACATGCGATCCCAGCTTTCGGCTTCCTGCGCGAGTTGTTTGCGTCCGGCGCGGGTCAGCGAATAAAACTTGGCCTTGCGGTTATTCTCGGAAACACCCCACTTGGAGGCAATCCAGCCACGCTGCTCGAGGCGCAGCAAGGCGGGATAGAGGGTGCCCTGATTCAATTGCAGCAGGTCCTGGGAGACCTGCTGGATGCGCAAGGCGATCCCGAAGCCGTGCATGGGGCCCATGGAATCGAGGGTCTTCAGCACCAGCAAATCGAGCGTTCCCTGCAAGACTTCGGATTTGGAAGTTGGCATACATTCCTTTAGACGTTCAACAGGAGAGAACGAGAGCATAGCACATTCTTGTTGGCCGTCAACAGAGGTTTGCGGGCCGGTGAACGCGGCCAAGCCGGAGTCAACGAAACGATGCCTTGAACTAAGTCGCGCGTGTGGACGGTTGATCGACTCTCAGCGCGAGACGGGCTCGGCGAGTTGAGATCCGCTCGGGGCGACACGCTGCTTGAGGAAGCCGCGCGCAGCGAGTAGCTCGGCGTTGAGCAAGGAGGCGCCGGCGGCGCCGCGGACTAGATTGTGCGAGAGCAGCGTAAGTTTGACGTCGAGCAAGGGGCATTCGCGGACGCGGCCGACGACAGCGGCCATGCCGTTGCCGGCGTTAACGTCGCGGCGCGGCTGCGGACGGTTTTCCTCGTCGAGGACGATGATCGGATTTCGCAAGGCGGTGGGGAGCGAGGCCAATTCGGCATCGACTTCGAAATTTCGCAGGGCTTCGCGGACTTCGTCGAGCGAGGCGATTTTCTTGAGGCCAACGGAGACGCATTCGAGGTGGCCGTCCACGACGGGCACGCGGTTGCAGTGTGCGCTGAGGCCCAGGCCGGCGTCCACGAAGCGCGAGCCGTCCCATTTGCCGAGCAGCTTCTGAGGCTCGGACTCCATTTTTTCTTCTTCGCCGCTGATGAAGGGGACGACGTTGCCTTGAATATCCAAGGAGGCGACACCGGGATAGCCAGCGCCGGAGATCGCCTGGAGTGTAACGACAAAAGCTTTCTCCAAACCAAACGCATCAGCGAGAGGCTTTAGGACAAGAACCAGTCCGGCGGTCGAACAATTGGGATTGGTGACGATGAAACCGGTGTCATAGCCGCGATTCTTCTGCTGCCGCGGGATGGCATCGAGATGCGCGGCATTCACTTCGGGGATGAGCAAGGGAACATCGGGGTCGGTGCGGTGGTTGCGCGAATTGCTGACGACAGGGTATCCCGCGCGAGCGAACTCTTCTTCGGCTGCTCCCGCGACGGAAGAATCGAGCGCGGAGAAAACGAAGTCGCAATCGAGAGAAGGATCGAGACCTTTGACGACGAGATCGCGGGCCGCGCCGGGAATCGGCGCGTCGAGATGCCAGCGAGCGGCTTCGGCGTAAGTCTTGCCGGAGGAGCGCTCGGAAGCGGCAACTTCGGTCAGCTCAAACCAGGGATGATCGGCGAGCAGGCTCACCAGGCGCTGGCCGACGATGCCGGTGGCGCCGAGGACGCCGGCCCTGATTTTCTTTCTCTGGCCCCTCAGCGGGGCGCCGGCGTGACTTGGTAGTGGTTGCTGAGCGCTCATGCTAATTCCTCCTGTTGGACCATACTCCGCAAGGATCGGGGCGAGCCGATACGAGTGCCTCGCGCCTGCGGATTAAATGTGTTGCGAACCCAAACGACCATTTCTGTTTCTGCGGCGAGGGGCAGAACTTTTGCATGAAGGACTTTGGCTCCACTTGCGGCGAGGGCGTGCGCGTCGTCGTAGCTGAGTTCATGCAGAAGTTGCGCTTCGACGGATTCGTTGGGGTTGGCGCTGTAAATGCCATCGACGTCGGTCCAGATGACCAGTTCGGCGGCGTCGACAACGTGAGCGATGATGGCTCCGGAAAAATCGGAGCTGTTGCGACCGAGGGTGGTGATGCGGCCGTCGGGTGTGGCCCCGATGAAACCGGTCACGACGGGCACGAGGCCATCTTCGAGTAAGGGGAGAAGAACTTCCCGGCCACGTTCTTTCGTTTGCTCAAGGTGGGGCTGGGCGTCGCGAAACGTGTCGCAGGTAAGGACAAAATCAGAAGAAGACACGGGGACCGCGGCGACTCCGGATTTTCCCAGCGCAGCTGCAAAGAGCCGAGCGCTAAAGCGTTCTCCAAAAGACGCGAGGCGATCGAAAAGCTCGGCGCTGGCGGAAGGGCGGCTCTGGGAAGATACTTCGTAAAGGAGGTCGCGGCCGAGAAGCTCCAGGTCGTGGCAAACCCGAAGAACTTCCTCCTCTTCCAAACCTAGATCGCGCAAGACATCAAGATGGAGCTGGAGAAGAAACCCTGCTTCGCGTTGAGCCCGAACGCAGTTCCCATTGGCAAAGGCGCGGGCGATGGAAAGAAGATGATCGGTAACGCCTTTCATGGCGGAAACCACCACCGTGACACTGACCTTTTGCGCGGCTGCTCGGACAAGGGACGAGGCATGAAGCATGCGGTCCGCGCCGAGGAGCGAGCTGCCACCAAACTTGAAGGCCACAACGTTCAGCGGCATGCTGCTTGCCCCGCTCCTCCGCTGCACGGCTTCTGCGACTACGACTCCGGTCAAGCTGGAGGAGGCGGGGCAACGTTCTGCGGCGACTTCATCCTGTACATTTTCAAGGCTCATGACCGTTGCTCCTGATCCCGCTGGAGCGTCTCTGGAGGGGGCTTAAAAGAAGAAACCCACCGCCAGTTTCGCTTCTGGCGGTGGTTTGGAAACTTTTGCTAGCTTGCTAGCTGTTTCTCCACGCACCAGAAGCGGTAATAGTGGTCTTAGTCGTAGTCGAGGTAATCGACATGGACGACGTGGACGTAATTCGCTTTGTGGCGGTGGACAACATTACGGGGAAAGCGTAACACAGGCTACCTGGCGATAAAAGTCGAAATTCTGCGCAACCGGGCGAGTGTGCGGAAAGGGTAACTCAGCGCAGAAAACGGCTTAAATCGTTGTAAAGGGGAGAGGTCAGAGCTTGATGACGAACACACGGAATGACGGCACGCTATTTCCGGGTTCTCAAATACCCATTCTCGACACGTCGCGCCAAGGCTAGATCTCGCTAACAACGATCCTTCCCGACCCATCTACAGTTTTTTCCCTAGACCGCACGAACAGTTTTCCGTCACAACACGCAAGAAAAGAAAAGGGGTGGTGCAGAATTCTCCGCTCGCTGATGCTAGTAACCGAAACTTTTGCAGCATGGAAAAGCCAGAATAAACAGAAATTTCATTCCGAACCAAAAGGTGAAAGGGATCATGGGGAAAACGGCAAAAGCGGGAAAGCAAGCGGTTGTGGCGTTCGGGCTGGTGTTGAGCCTTGGAAGCGCCACTTTGTTTGCACAGCAAGGGCAACAAGACAGAAGGGCCATTTCGAAACCGGCGCCAGAATATCCCGCACTGGCAAAACAGATGCGCTTGAGCGGTGTAGTCAAGGTCAGCGTGGTGATTGGCACGGATGGCCTGGTCAGGGATGTACAGGTCCTTGGAGGGCATCCGATTCTGGTTCAGCAAGTGGAAGATACACTCAAGAAGTGGAAATATGCGCCGGCGAGCGTTGAGACCAAGGTGCAACTGGAGTTCAAGTTCGACCGCTGAGACAGAGGCGCGGCCGCAAGCGCCGATTCCACTTAAAACCAAACATTTGGTAAGTAAGGAAGACGGCACTTCTCTTAATAAGAATGGAACGAAACGGCCACACGGCGAGCGCTGCGTGGCCGTTTTGTTTGTGCGAGTCCGAGAATGTATTTATTCGGGACCGCGGGCGGGCGCGCGCGAGCCGGTGCTCGTGATTAGTCCTGAAAAGTTTCGAACAACAGGCTCGAGCAGGTGAGGCCGGACTCGGCTTTTTGGAGTTCGGAAATATCGAGCGGCGCGACGTGAAAGCCGCCGGCTTCGATGCGCGCGCGCGTTCGCGGGAAAGAAGCCGGGAAAATGACGGTACCGCCGAAGACGAGTGCGTTCGCGGCGTGGGGCTCGGCGGGATCCACGTCGATCCAGTCGTAGCTCGCCAGCGGTGCGGCGTCAAACATGGCGCGATTGGCGAGGAGCGTGTTGCCGCCGATGTGGGTAACGGCGGACTTGAGATGCAGGCATCCGCTGACAGGAACGGGGATCACTTCGTAATTGTGCGGGGCGAGAATGGCAGCAAGCTGGCGAATGCCTTCGGCGTTGCTGCGCCTGGTGAGACCCACAAAAAGTTTTCGGCCGATGCGAAGAACGTCGCCGCCTTCGAGGGTGCCGGGTAGAGTGACG
The DNA here is from genome assembly GCA_013289585.1 of Acidobacteriota bacterium. GTDB lineage: Bacteria > Acidobacteriota > Terriglobia > Acidiferrales > UBA7541 > Acidiferrum. The sequence goes on from JABCZR010000001.1 coordinate 336,388, forward strand.
TAAGCGAGGTCGCGAAAACGGGAGAGAGCTTTCGCAAGAGACGCAGCCTCAGGCCGGCGCGAATCGGTGCCGAGCGGCAGGATGACTGCGAGCTCATCGAGAACGACGGCGGGATCTTCGACGAACATGGAGTCGGGAAGCGCGGGCTCGGCCGGTAGCGAGATGACGCGAGCGCCCAGTTTTTCCAGCAGCTTTTCGTAAGCGCGGTGCTGCTCCTGGGCTCTCGCCAGATCGATGGGGCGGCGATCGATGAAGGAAATTTCGCAGTTAATGATGGCCGGACTAACGGCGCGCGTGATGGCGTTGAGCATGGCAGGCAAGGCAGTCTACACGAGATTCTGTTGAGAGGCAGCGAAGGAGTGTATAGACTCGCCAGCGAAATTGCCCGAGGGAGCGAATGCAAATGGCGATTCGGAGCAGGATGAGCAGCGGATTTTGGGCCGGCGCGATGATTTTCAGCATGCTAGCTGTTGCAACAGAGAGCCACGCCCAGGACAAAAAAACGGCCGCGGTGGATGAGGTTTTTTCCGACCTGACAAAGACAGGTTCGCCGGGATGCGCGCTGGGCGTCTACCGCGACGGAAAAATCGTTTATTCGAAGGGATATGGACTGGCGAATCTCGAGGAGAACGTGGCGATCACGCCGCAGAGCGTGTTCGACATCGGATCGACGTCGAAACAATTCACGGCGGCGAGTATTCTGCTCCTGGAGAAACAGGGAAAACTTTCCATCAGTGACGACATCCGGAAATATCTTCCGGAACTTCCTGATTACGGGCAGAAGATCACCGTCCTGCAGCTGCTCAACCACACCAGCGGGCTGCGCGATTATTTGACGCTGATGGAACTGGCGGGGATCAACATAGACGGCGTAACCACAGACGAAGACGCGTTACAGATGATTGTGCGGCAGAAGGCTCTTAATTTCGCGCCGGGAAGCGACTGGCTCTACAGCAACACGGGATTTTTCCTTCTGTCCGTTATTGTGAAGCGCGTGAGCGGAAAGTCGCTGCGTGAATTCGCAGGGGAGAATATTTTCACGCCGCTGGAGATGACGCACACGCAGTATCGCGACGATCATACGTCGCTGATCGCAAATCGCGCGATGGCCTACGACGTAAAGGAAAAAGGCGGAGGGTACAGCTTGGATGTTTCCTACTTCGAACAGACCGGGGATGGCGCGGTACACACTTCGGTGGAGGATCTGCAGAAGTGGGATGAGAATTTCTACAACGGGCGGATCGGAGGCAAGGATTTTCTGACCGAGATTCAGGAAGTGGGCAAGCTCAACAACGGAAAGTTGCTGCTATACGCGAAGGGATTACGCATTGAGGATTACCGCGGATTGCACACCGTGAGCCATGGCGGGTCCTGGGGCGGATACCGGGCGGAATTGCTGCGTTTTCCGGAGCAGCATTTTTCGGTGGCTTGCCTGTGCAATGTGGAAAGCGCGAATCCGTCGAAGCGCGCGCACCAGGTTGCGGACGTTTTTCTAGGTGAGTTGATGAAGCCGCGATCGGCTGCTCCGCAAACGGAGGAGAGGAACGGGTTCATCGATAAAGTTGAAATGAGATCCGACGATATGTCCGCTTTCGCGGGAGATTTTTGGAGTGATGAATTGAGGGTGACATATCGCCTTGAGAACGTAAAAGGCAGGCTGATGCTGAACGTCATCGGCGCCGATGGGACACGGCGCGCGACGAGCATTTCAGGCAAGGAACTAGTCCCAGGGATGCATGACATATTCAGAACACCCAATCAAAAATTCACCTTTCACTTTAGCCGAGACGCGAAGGGTGAAGTGAATGGATTCACGCTGGATGCCGGGCGAACACGCGGATTGGTTTTTGGGCGCGTTTCCCGGTAGTTTGGCTGGACAGAGTTTCCGTGCCGCCTGCGCGGAAAAATTGGGCGAGGCTTAAAGCGCCGGCGGCACGGACGCGAACGACAAGAGAATGGACAGAGGGAAAGGACTCGACTGAACGGAGTGGGAAATCCAGAGCCGCGTGATTCCCGCGCCAAGCAGCATGCCGGCAAGAATCAGACCGATCACGCCGAGGATGACCCAGACATCCGACTTGGAAAAATCCAGGCTACTCACGGATGGTGAGACTGGTTTCGCGGAAGCTGAGGATGATTCATTGTGCGCCATCGGTACAGTTCCGGACTTGTGCGAGATTTCCGGCTGAACCAGCAGGCAATAGCCACGCCGCGGGATGGTCTCGATGTAAAGCGGCTTGTCGGAAGAGTCGCCGAGAGCCTGGCGCAACTTGTTGACGGTGGTGTTTACGTTGGCGTCGTAATTGACATACGTATCGGAAGGCCAGAGACGGATGCGCAATTCCTCGCGCGTCACTACCTCGCCCGGTTTCTCGAGCAGCGTGAGCAACACCTGATAAACCTTTCCCTGAAGTTTCAGCCGGGAACCATTGCGCGTCACTTCCTGCCGCTGCTGATCAATCTGGAACGGACCAAAATGGACATAGCGGGCAGAGGAGAGCATCAGCCGCTCCGAAGCCGTCGGTCGCTCCGGTTCCCGCATGGAAATCACTTCCGGTGACATAGACGCCCACCCTTAATTACATATAGACGCATAAACCCGTCAGGTGTTTTCCTAAGTTACGAAAAATATGGACGTTTGTTTCAATAAAACCTGTTCATGCAGAGGACAAATTGAGACGCCGGAGGACCAATACAGAAATTGGGTTTTCCTGACCCGAGAACATCTAAATTTAGATACAAGTTATATGGTTTAGTGGAAGCTTCCTACAAACAGTGGTAGCAGGAACACCTTCACCCACGTCTAAGACGGCGATTCCAAGCGATGCACCGCCAAGCGAGGTGGAGAGCATGAGGCGTGTAACGACGGATTTGGTCGCAATTTTGATTTTCGGTCCGCCAATTCAGCCGCGGTTCGAATGACAACGGCAAGACCTGGTTTGTCGAATACGACTTCACCTACAACCGGAAAAAATAGGGCTTCCTCCGCGGAGGATGGCCGCGTCGATTTCTATTGACACTATGGCGTGAGACGATATAGCGTATGACGATAGAATTTCGTTCTCGCAGGAGCCGATTCTTTTGAGCGCTGGCCTGAACAACCCCGATTCCCATGAACCACTGACGCCAGCCATGTTTCATGTGCTGCTGGCGCTGGCCGGAGAGGACCTCCATGGCTACGCGATTTTGAAGGAAGTGGAGTTGCGCACCAGCGGCAAAGTCAAGCTAAGCACGGGAACGCTTTATGGAATCATCAAGCGCTTACTCGCCGATGGGCTGATCATCGAGCGCCGTTCGCGCCCGGCCGAAGCCGATGACGACGAACGCCGGCGCTACTACCGATTGACGACGCAAGGCCGTGAAGTTGCCGCCGCCGAAGCGGAGCGGATGGATGAATTGCTCTCCGTCGCGCGGGCGAGGAATTTACTCAAGAGGCCGCGGCCGGCGTAAGGGGATCTTCGGAGCTGCACGATGCAGTTCCAGACTTACCGAGTGGTCCGAACCGCGGTGCTGTGGTGGCGCCGCTGGAGGACATCATGGATGCAACAGATTCCCGCGCAACACGCTTCTATCGAGCCCTTCTGCGGCTTTTGCCATTCGATTTTCGCGGCGATTTCGGCCCGGAAATGGAAACGGTCTTCCACGAACAGCGAAAAGAAGCGGCGCGCCGTGGCGGAGCGGCGGGTGTACTGCGGCTATGGTGGGAAACGATCGTGGGAATTTTCAAGACCGCGCCGAGCGAGCACGTTGCGATGTTCGCGCAGGACGCCGGATTTGCGCTGCGCATGATGCGCAAAAATCCCGGATTCACGCTGGCGGCGGTTCTCACCCTGGGTCTGGGCATCGGCGCGAACTCGGCGATCTTCAGCGTGGTCAACGCGGTGCTGCTGAAACCACTGCCTTACGAACACGGCGACCGCCTGGTGACGCTGCAGCAGCAGGCGCCGCGCGCGGGAATGCTGCGTCAACCCTTTTCGGTGGCGGAAATCAACGACTACCGCAGCCAAAGCCATTCTCTCGATGGTTTGGTCGAATATCACAACATGAACTTTATTCTGCTCGGGCGTAGCGAACCGGAACGCGTGGAGACGGGCGTGGTCAGCTGGAATTATTTCGATGTCTTCGGCGTAAAGCCTCTGTTTGGGCGGAGTTTTCGCGCGGATGACGAACAGCCGGGCGCTCCGGCTGTGTTGATGCTCAGCTACGAATACTGGATTAGAAGTTTTGGCGGCGATCCCACAGTGGTGAACAAAAAGTTCACGATGAATGACAGAGTTCATACTGTCGTGGGCGTGTTGCCGCCGGTGCCGCAATATCCAGACGAGAACGACGTGTACATGCCGACGACGGCGTGCCCGTTCCGTTCACGTCCCGCGTTTATCGCAAACCGGCAAGCGCGCATGATGCAAGTGTTCGGCCGAATGAAACCGGGAATGAGCGTAAGCCATTCGGGGGCTGATTTGAACGCAGTCGCGGCAAATTTGCAGCGGGCGTACCCGAACGATTATCCGCCGGCCATCGACTACTCCATTCGAACGGCTTCGCTTGAGGAAGAGCTCACGCACAATGCGCGTCCAACGATGCTGGTGCTCCTCGGTGCGGCGGGATTCGTGCTGCTCATCGCGTGCGCCAACGTGGCGAATCTGAATCTCGCGCGCATGGTGCGGCGAGAACGGGAGTTGGCCGTCCGAGCAGCGCTGGGTGCGGGGCGCGTACGCATGTTCCGCCAATTGCTGACAGAAAGTTCGTTGCTGGCATTAATCGGCGGTGGGCTGGGTTTGCTTTTTTCGTGGGGTGCGCTGGACCTTCTGGTTAATTTTGCAACGCGGTTCACGCCGCGGGCGAGGGAAATTCATCTGGATAGCACGGTGCTGCTGTTTACGCTGGCGGTTGCGGTACTGACCAGCGTGCTTTCCGGAACGGCGCCGGCGCTGGCGGCGCGTGACACTGTCGTGGACGGGTTGAAAGAAGGCAGCGCGCAATCGACGATTGGAATCGGCCGGCGGAGGATGCGCAGCCTGCTGATTGTGGCGCAGGTGGCGGTTTCGTTTCTCCTTCTGATTGGCGCGGGATTGATGCTGCGCAGTTTCCAAAAGCTGCAGCGCGTGGACCCGGGATTCCAGCCGGAAAACGTTCTGACCATGCAGATTGGCCTGGACTTCACCAAGTACAACACCAACGACAAGCAGCGCGCGTTCTTCGAGAATTTTCTAGAAAAAGTGCAGGCGCAAAGCGGAGTGAAATCGGCGGCGGCCTCCATGATGATTCCGCTGACCAACAACATGCAGATGCCGGGAGATTTCCAGATCGAAGGGCAGGCACCCGTTCCCGGACAGGCACTTCCCGTCGCGGACTTTAGAGTCGTAAGCGAAAGCTATTTCGATACGCTGCACGTTCCCGTTCTCGATGGGCGCGCCTTCACGCGCATCGACCGTCCGGAGAGTCCGCTGGTGGCGGTGGTGAATCACGCGGCGGCGCGGCATTTCTGGGGCGAACAGGAGGCGGTCGGAAAGCGCTTCTCGTTGGATAGCGGCAAGACCTGGACACAGATTGTCGGAGTTGTCGGCGACGTGAAGCAGTACGGCCTAGACAAAGACGCGGTCGATGAGATTTACATGCCGCTGGCACAGAGTCCGCTACTGGATGCGATTGTGGTGGTTAAAACGACGGTCGAACCGATGAGTGTCGCGCGGGGAATTATCGAATTGCTGTATGCGGTGGATCCCAACCAGCCGGCGGCGCGCGTGCGTTCCATGGAACAGGTGCGCGCGGAATCAGTCGCGGCTCCGCGGCTGACGTCGAATCTGTTGAGTATTTTTGCGTTGCTGGCGCTGACGATTGCCGCAACAGGGATCGGCGGAGTGATGGCGCTGGCGGTTGGGCAACGCAGGCATGAGATTGGTGTGCGCATGGCCGTCGGCGCGCGCCCGGGAGAAATCCTGCGTATGATTTTGGGGCAAGGCATGGCTCTCGCCGGGGTGGGCATTGTACTGGGTCTGATCGGGGCGTTTGCGCTCACACGGCTTTTGCAAACACTCCTATTCGAAGTGGGGCCGACGGATCTACTGACGTTTGTGGGAGTAGCCATTGTGCTGAGCGCGGCCACGCTGTTGGCCTGCTACGTGCCGGCGCGGCGTGCGGCACGCGTCGATCCGATCATCGCTCTTCGCGTCGAGTAACGCCGTAGGACAGACATTCTTGTCTGTCCAGTTTCGTACACCGAGACCACTACGAGAGGACAGGCAGGAATGCCAGTCCTACTTTGCTAGCTGCAATGGGAGCGAGTCTGCTAAACTAAGCGTTGCTGCACCGCACCTAAGGATGTGTGACCGCCGGGCGGTCAACCTACAGATAGGTACATTCGTCAAGGCTGCTGGTTGTTTCAGCAGCTATTTTTGTCTTTAGAGGACTTGAGCCCGGCTTGGCCGGGATCATACGAAGCAGAAACCATGAGTCAAGATATTCGCAACATCGCCATCATCGCGCACGTGGACCACGGCAAAACGACGCTGGTCGACGCCATGCTGCGGCAAAGCGGGATTTTCCGCGCTAACGAAGCGCTTGTAGAGCGTGTGATGGATTCGAACGACCTGGAACGTGAGCGCGGCATCACTATTCTGGCCAAGAATACGGCGCTCTTTTTCCACGACACGAAGATCAACATCGTTGACACGCCGGGCCACAGCGATTTTGGCGGCGAAGTGGAACGCGCGCTGCGCATGGTGGACGGCGTCGTGGTGCTGGTGGACGCCAGCGAAGGGCCGCTGCCGCAAACGCGCTACGTGCTGCAGAAGGCGCTGGCGGCAAAGCTGCCTCCGGTGATCGTGCTGAACAAGATCGACCGCGTGGACGCGCGCGCCAAAGAAGTCCTGGACGAAATCTACGACCTCTTTATTGATCTGGATGCCACGGAGGACCAGCTCGACTTTCCGGTGGTGTACACCAACGCGCGCGACGGCGTGGCGCACCGCACGCCGGGTGACGATTCGAAAGATTTGCTCCCGCTGTTCGAAACCATCGTGAAGTCCATTCCCAAGCCGCCGGGCGATCCGGAAGGCGTGCTGCAAATCCAGGTAATGAACCTGGATTACAGCGAATTCCTGGGACGCATCGCCATCGGACGCGTTTTTAGCGGCACGCTGAAGCGCGGCGCCGACGTGGGCATCGTCAAGCTGGACGGCAAGCTGGTACCCACGCGCATCACCAAGCTGTATACCTTCCGCGGGCTAGAACGGGATGAAGCGGAAGCTGTCGGCGCGGGCGACCTGGTCGCGATTGCTGGAGTCGAGGGCATCAACATCGGCGAGAGCATCACGGATTTGGCCGACCCCATGCCTCTGGAACCGCTGCTGATCGACGAGCCGACGCTGGCCATGATTTTTACGGTCAACAGCAGCCCGCTTTCCGGCAGGGACGGCACGTATCTCACTTCGCGCGATCTGCGCGACCGCCTGCAAAAAGAGTTGCTGACCAACGTGTCCATCCGCGTGGAAGACACGGACACGCCGGAGTCTTTCCGTGTGCTGGGTCGCGGCGAACTGCAGCTGGCTATTCTAATTGAGACTATGCGGCGCGAAGGATTCGAATTGATGGTCGGCAAGCCGGAGATCGTCACGCGCACGGAAAACGGCAAAAAACTGGAACCGCTGGAACGCCTGGTCATCGACGTCCCGGAAAATTTTATCGGCATCATCATGGAAACGACGGGCAGCCGGCGCGGCGAGATGATCAAGATGAGCAATCACGGCTCCGGCCGCGTTCGAATGGACTTCAAGATTCCTTCACGCGGGCTCATCGGGCTCCGCAGCCAGTTGCTGACGGACACGCGCGGCACGGCGCTGATTCATTCGATTTTCGAAGGTTGGATGGAATACGGCGGAGAGATGGCGCTTCGTCCCACCGGTGCGCTGGTGGCGGACCGCAGCGGCCCTTCCACCGCATTTGCGCTTTGGAACATCCAGGAGCGCGGGGAACTGTTCATCGGGCCAGCGATCGATGTCTACGAAGGCATGATCGTGGGCGAGAATTCGCGCGAGCAGGACATGGACGTGAACGTCACCAAGGAAAAGAAGCAGACCAACATGCGCTCGTCCAGCGCCGACGAAGCCATCCGCTTGATTCCGCATCGCGAACTGAGCCTGGAGCAGGCCATCGAATTCATCGCCGACGACGAGTTTGTGGAAATCACGCCAAAGTCGATCCGCCTACGCAAGAAAGTTCTGCAGGCCAACAAGCGCCCGCGCCGGTGGCAAGAAATCCGCGCCAGCCAGGCAACTACTTAATCGAAAAATACAATCGAGAGCTTTTCAGTGGCTGATTTCGCGAGCAGTTCCGCCAGGTACTGCTTCCAGACGATAGCGCGCGTGTGGGTGCCGTGGCCGCGGGTTTCGTCGCTAACGGGAATCAGAATAAATTTTCCGTTCTTCACTCGTTTGATTTCACGGTCGGCAATTCCGAGTTCGGGCGGATTGATGAAGTCATCCGCGGAATTGATGTACATGACCTGCGCGGTGATTTTCTCGAGCTGGGGCGACGGGTCGTAATTGCGCGACGCATTTACCTGGTACAGGAAGTCGTTGGCATCCAGGCCCGCGAGACGCGCCTTGAAATAATCGTCGAGATATTTGTCCGCGGCGTCGCGCGTGGGCAGAGTTTTCTGCATGTACAGGGGCGCACTTCCGGCAATCAGCAGAAAATCGAGCGCCGTGCGCATAGCCTGCTGCGGCTCCGTCGAATACTCCCCACCTTTCCATTCGGGATCGTTGCGAATCGCGTCCATCACCATTTTGCGCCAGATGCGGTTGCGCCCGGCGATCTGCACCGGCTGGCACGCCAGCGGCATCAGCGCATCCATGAAATCTGGATAGGTTTCTCCCCACACAAACGAATGCATGCAGCCCATCGACGTGCCGAGGATGAGGCGCAAGTGGTTTACGCCGAGGCCTTCGGTGAGAAGTTTGTAGTGTGCCGCGACCATGTCGTCATAGTCGTACTGCGGAAAATGCGCGTGCAATCCATCGCTGGGCTTTGACGATTTTCCGTGGCCGACGCCGTCGGGGAGGATGATGTAATAGCGCGTGATATCGAGAAGCTGCCCCAGCCCAAAAAGCTCGCCGGCAAATTGCGGCGAGAGGAATTGCTGGCCCGTGCCGCCGGTGCCGTGAAGGACCAGTACCGCATTCGTGACGCGGCCCTGCGAGTCGCGTGCAGGCTTGCCGAGCGTCGTATAGTGGAGTCGGAGTTCCGGCAGCGTCTCGCCTGAATGGAATTTGAAATTCTTGACCGTGAAATCGCCTTCCGTCGTCGCCAGCGCCGGATTCTGCTGTCCAAACAAAGAAAGACTTGCAAATGGGAAAACAGCCGCCAGCAAAACGGAAAATCGAAGCAACCATGCCTTCATCCTGCACCTCGCCGAACGAAAATCTAGCACACTTCAGCAAAACTCCGTTGCCGAGCAGCAGTAAAATGAAGATCCCGCGGAAAAAATCGGTTCAGGGCAGCAGATTCTTCCCATCCGCGGTGGGAAGAGACAAACCGGCAAGGTGCGCAAGCGTGGGTGCGACTTCGCGCATGTCAATCAAGCCCAATGACCTGCCCGCGGAAACTCCGGGACCTATCACAAAGAAGGCTGCGCGAAGATCAGGGAGATCGGGAAGCTCGCCGTGCGTGCCACCCGGCTTTGTTTTTGAGAGGACCGGGCCGGTGAGCGGCGAACCGGTTCTCCAGCCGGGCTTCAGGCTGACAAAAAAGGATGCCGTCGGATAACCGCCGCGATCGTGAAGTTCCTGCGCTTCGAGGATGCGGTCGATGCCGTTGGCGGGGTCGCCGGCCAGCTTTGCAAGCAGCTCGCGCACTTGAGCGAGCGTCGCGGAGTCTTTCGGGTCCTTCAAGACAATGGCGGAGGAGCCCCCCGTCTCCCAGGGCATCGCCTTCCAGTCCGTCACTTTTCCTTTGTCGTCCAAGGTGAAGAGCTTCGCTTCGCAAAACGCGGCAAATAAATTCAACTGAGCGTCCACCTTTACGAACCCGTGGTCGGAAACGATGGCGATGATCGCACGGCCTGGCGAGAGGCGTTCCGCAGTTTCTCGCAAATTTCCGATGACGGCGTCCAACCGCTCCAGAAGCGCCAACGCTTCGGGGCTGAAGGGCCCCATCTGATGTTCGACGTGATCGAGCGCGGTAAGATGAAGCGTCATCAGAGCCGGCTTCTTTTTCTCCAAAATCCACTGCGCGTAGCGGCCGCGTATTTCGTCGTCTCTGGCGGAGGTCTCGATTCCGCCATGGTACTCGCCCAGTTCGGCCTCCATCTCCGCAAGCAGGCCGGGAGTGGCGACGGAACGCAAAAGTTTCGAATCATCGGGAGTGCTGGCGCGCCAGTATTCCGGAATGTTCCAGGTAATAGGCGCGCCGACGGTAACCGGCCATTGAATACTGGCCGTAGTGCGGCCTGCTTGCGCGGCCGCATCCCAAAGTGTGGGCACACGAATGTCTTGCGTGTACCAATACCAGCCCTGTTCGTTTTTTTGCAAAGGGTCAAACGTGGTGTTGGCAAGAATGCCGTGCTTCGCGGGCCAGACGCCGGTGACCAACGTGGTGTGACTCGGATAAGTCACCGTGGGGATTATGCCCTGGACTCCTTCGGCGTATGTTCCGTCCTTCAGGAAACGCCGCAAATTTGGAATTTTGGAGCCATGTGCGTCGGCAGCCGTCACGTAATCCGGCCGAAGCCCATCGACAGAAATGACCAGAAGGAGTGGAGCAGGAGCTTTCTCCTGCGCCCGGGAGACAGGGGCCAGCAAGCTCGCGATTGTTAGAAGAACTATAAAAGAAAAATGACATTGAAACATACGATGCAGCGCGGGGCGTTGGTTCATGGCGGCAAAAAGGATACCGCAACTCTTCACTTCTACCTTACAAAGTCAGCAATGCCTCGAGAATTGTGTAAGCACGTTAGAAGGAAACAATGTGCTGCTTGGCTGTACATTAGTGTACTCCCTATAGGATGATATAAAGTTATCGGCCCAAGCACAGGGGCACTCATAAATCTACCTCCCAACCAGTTTCTGGGCGGTAAGACCGCCGTATTCGGCATTGTTCGTCAAGGAGACTGATGGAATCCGCGCTTATTCAACAGCCAGAAACGGCCGCAACGTTGCACCCCACGATCGTCGCCACGGCGACGGCGTTGCCTCCCCATTTAATGACTCGGGATGACATGAAGGTCTATTTGGGGCGCGTGTTTGACATTCCCGAACGCCGGCTCGAAGCGATGATGAGCATCGTCGACAATGCGCAGGTGAACCAGCGCCACTCGATTTTCCCCATTGACTACACCATCGAGGCGCGGCCGCTTTCCAAGACCAACGACGAATACATCGAACACGCCGTGAAGCTCGGCCGCGAAGTCGCGGAGAAATGCCTGGAGCGCGCGGGGATGCGCGCGGATGAGATTGACCTGATTATCACGGTGTCCTGCACCGGCTTCATGATCCCGTCTTTGGATGCGCACCTCATCAATTTGATGGGCTTTCGTTCGAATGTACGGAGAATGCCCTTTACGGAATTGGGCTGCGCCGCGGGAGCCATGGCCCTGGGCCGCGCGGCGGAATTTCTTACCGCTCGTCCCGGCGGAAATGTCCTGATCATCGCTGTCGAATTGCCATCGCTCACCTTTCAGCGAAAAGATATCTCGCAGGCGAATCTGATTTCGTCGATTCTGTTCGGCGACGGCGCGGCCGCCGTGATCGTCAGCGGAAAAACGGCGCCTGGCCCGAAGATCCTGGTTTCGGAGACTTACACGTTTCCCGATTCACTCGGCGCAATGGGCTTTGACCTGAAAGATTCAGGTTTCCACATTCTGCTGGCCAAGGACGTCCCGGAAATGATTGGCGCGAAGATCGGCTGCCTGGTTTCCGGCTTTCTGAAACGCCATGGCCGGACGCGCGAAGACATTAAAGGATGGATCCTGCATCCCGGCGGCGCGCGGCTGCTGGGGAATGTGGAAACGCAGCTGGGTTTGAAAAAAAGCGATACCCAGCCGTCCTGGGACATCCTCGGCAGTGTGGGCAATCTCTCCAGCGCCACCATCCTTTTCATTTTGCAGGAGTGGCTGGAAAAGAGGCCGCTCAAGTCCGGGGAATACGCCATGGCGGCGGCATTCGGACCTGGCTTTAGCGCTGAATTTCTGTTGCTGCAATGGACCTAAGCACGATCGCATTTCTCGCCTTGCTCGTCCTCGTGGCCTTGCTGCGTTTCGTGGAGTTGGGCATTTCCAAGCGTCACCAGACGGAGATGATCGCTCGGGGCGCTGCAAAAATTGACGAACCAAGATTTCGCTGGATGGTCGCCCTGCACACTGCCGTGCTGATCGGAGCGGCGGTCGAAGTCGTCCTTTTGAAGCGCCCCTTCCTCCCCTGGCTTGCTGCGCCCATGTTCGTGGTGTTCCTGGCGGCAAACGCCGTCCGATGGTGGGTCATTCGAACGCTCGGAGATCACTGGAATGTTCAGGTCATGGACTCAACGCGCCTTGGCGTCGTGACTTCGGGACCTTTTCGCTTCGTCCGGCATCCAAACTACGCGGCCGTCTTCGCGGAATTGCTGGCTCTGCCTCTCATTCATACGGCCTGGATCACGGCAACGGCGGGAGCTCTCGCGCACATCGGAGTCCTGACGCAACGCCTCTCGACCGAGGAGCGCGTGCTGTTCGCAAATCCTGAATATCGCGCGGCGATGTCCGGCAAGCCGAGGTTCTTGCCCGGGCTATTTTAAAGAAAAGGTGTCCAATGCGGTGGCGAATCCACAGCGCGCTAGGCCTCCTGCTGCTCGCGGCAGCCGCGTGCCCTGCGGGCGCGGCCCAGGATGGAGCCGGCCCGGCATTTACATCCGTGCCGGAACTCGCGGCGGGATTTCATTCCCTCTACGCGCAGAACTTTACCGAAGCACGCGAAAAATTCGATGCCTGGAAATCACAGCATCCCGAAGAACCCTTTGGGGATATCGCCATCGCAGCCAGCTATCTGTTTGAGGAGCTTTACCGCCAGGGCGTACTGAGCAGCGATTACTTCCTCAACGAAAAAAGATTTTTGAATGGCATTGACGGCAAGCCGGATCCCGCGCGCATGAAAAGTTTTGATGATTCCATCGCAGTTGCCCGAAAACTTGCCAGGAAACGAATGACGGCAAACGCCAAGGATGCGGAAGCTCTTTTTGCCTTGACGATGGCCGCGGGGATGGAATCCGACGCCGACCTGATGCTCAGGAAGCAGCATATGGAGAGTCTGAAGAGGCTCAAGGAAGCCAACGAATATGCCAAGGTTCTGTTGGTGGAGCGGCCGAACGCCAACGATGCCTACGTCGCCCTGGGCTCGGCCAATTACATCATCGGGAGCCTCTCCGGAGGCGCGCGGTTTATGTTGTGGTTCGGCGGAATCCACGGCGACAAAAAGCTGGGCATGGACCAGCTTGGAAAAACGATTGATGGCGGGCTGTACCTGCAGTCGTACGCCAAGATTTTACTGGCCCTCGCCGCGCGAAGAGAAAAACAGGACGCGCTGGCACAAAAGCTTCTTCTCGAATTAAGCGAGGAGTATCCGGAAAGCTCGCTGTTTGCCTCAGAGTACGCGAAATCGATGGGCCGCATCATTCCCGCCCAGATGCATCCTTGACGTCGTTTCCTGTCCCGCCACCAAGTATCTCTCGAAAAAAGAATCGAAATTCTCCCTGATGGAATAGAATCGCGCTTGCATAGACGGGAAATCGCAATCCACTGTGCCGGGCGGTGAATCGTGTTCCAGGAAAACTTGCTCAAGGGCCGTGCCATTTTCTTGACCGGCGGCGGAACGGGACTCGGCCGGTCGATGGCCTTGCGATTTGCAGAGCTGGGCGCCCGCATGTTTCTCGTCGGACGGCGTGAGGAGCCGCTGCGCGAAACCTGCGAAGAGATTCACCGCGCCGGGGGCTCGGCGGCATTCACGACGTGTGATGTTCGTGATTACGCCGCGGTGGAAGCGGCTGCGGCGAAGGCCGAGGAACAGTTCGGCGAAATCAACGCGCTGGTCAACAATGCCGCGGGAAATTTCATGGCGCGCACCGAAAAGCTTACGCCCAACGCATTCAACGCCGTCGTAGGCATCGTGCTCCACGGTTCCTTTCACTGCACGCAGGTTTTTGGCAAGCGCTGGATTTCACAGAAACTGGGCGGCAACGTTCTCAACATCGTGACCACTTACGCGGCCGCGAATTGCGGCTCAGGATTTGTGGTTCCCTCGGCCTGCGCGAAAGCCGGCGTGCTGGCGATGACCACTTCGCTTGCCGTGGAGTGGGCGAAATATCACATTCGCCTGAACGCCATTGCGCCCGGGCCCTTTCCGACCGAAGGCGCGTGGTCCCGCCTGATGCCTTCGAAGCCGTTCGAGGACCACGCCAGGGACAAACATCCGATGAAGCGCTTCGGAAAGCACGCGGAACTCGCCAACCTCGCCGCATTTCTTCTCAGCGACATGGCGGAATATATCAACGGCGAATGCGTGGTCATTGACGGCGGGCAGTGGCTTCGTGGCGCCGGCGAATTCAACGATCTGCTCCTGCTCCCGGAAGACGCCTGGGAAGCCATGGAGTCCGCGCGTGCAAAAAAATCCTGAGGTCCGCTATTGAGGTAGCGCGCGCTTGCGAAGTTCGACGCGCAGCTTGAGGTCGCCGACGTTCTGCCCGTTCGATTCCGCGTGAACCGTGACTTCCTGCGCCTCGCTCTTTCGCGGCGCATTTTCTGCGAGCGCCGGTAAGTTTATTTCAATGCGCGACGCAGCCACCTGTTTCGCCGCTACAGAAAACTTTCCTGTCCCGTATTGCGCGGTCCATCCGGCCGGCAGGCTCACCGTCAGTGTAACTTCTTGTGCCTTCGCGGTTCGATTACGAATCCAGAGGGGAATCACGAGCGTGCCGGGAGCCTGAAGGGCAATCTCCGGCGGCTCCGGATGTGGAAGATTCGTGAGCCCATGGGCGCGCCGAAATTCACCGTAAAAACTCCATGGCCCGGCAAGTTCAACCGATAATTCAGGCCGCGCGGGTTCCACCGAAACTTCCGGCCGCGCAAATGAAATGGCGGCCGGGGTAACGCCGTCAAAAATATCTCCGGTCACGCTGCCGCCGACCAGCGATTTGCCGAGCACGAATTGCAACTCGTCCGTCCAGCCGCCATCCGCGGTGACCAGTTTTTCCAGTTGCGCTTCGTCCATGGCGGCGATGGTATCGAGAAAAGACTTCGCCTGCGTCTGGTGCGAGCGGAAGGAATCGAGCGCCATCCGCCAGTAAGGCTGCTTCGTTGACTTGGAAAGGTCTTTCACGGAATAGCGCGGCCCTTTGCCGCGAAAAATATCTTCGCGGTCCGCGTCGGCAAAATAGTAGATTTTCTTAATCTGCCACGGCCGCAGGTTTTCGAGATAGGGTTCCAGCCGCTTCATCGGGCCGGCAACTTGCTCCGGGAAAGCCGTGGGATCGCCGGCGAGATCGAAGGCTTCCGTGGCCAGCAAACCAGAAGCTTGATGGTCACCGTGGTCTTCGCCGATAAATGTGCCCGGCAGAAAAGTGAGTATCACTTCCGGACGCGTCAGCCGCACGATGCGCACGAGCTGCTCGAGCGAACTGCCGTGCCCCCAGTTCGCCAGCGACTGCAACACATTTTGCGACGCGGTGTCCTTGCCGCCGAGGAACCAGACATTCGTAATTCCCAGCGTGGCCAGCGCATTGCGCGCCTCGATCTCGCGGACATCGCCGAGGGCCGCGGCTTGCTCGGCACCCGCTTCATTCGCGCCGCTGCTGCCATGCGTGCCAAAGACCACCGCAACGCGTTTCCCCTCATCCAGCGCGCGCGCGAGGTAAGGCGTGGCCGCACCCTCGTCGTCGGGATGCGCCACCACCAGCAGAATATCCACTTTGTAGCGCCCGTCCGGCAACGGAAGCGCCTTCGGCTCCTGCGCCGCGCTCGCCAGCCCCGGGCAAAGAAGGATTAATGCGAAAATCAGTTGCATCGCGATCCGTTGCATTCACCGGCCCCTGAGTTTCTCAATTTCCACGAATAATACCGTTCAGTTTACCTTGGAGAACTGTGTGGGCAAAACGAGGGCGCAAGGCGGCCACCATCTTCGCGAACCTGCATGGCACCCGGAGTTTGCTGCCTCTGCTCAAAGCATCTCCCCAACCTTGATAATTCGTCCAGTTTTCCTGCGTAATAGGAGAGGAGGGACACTTCAATGCGTTTGTCGAAAAAACCCTACTATCCCCTCGTGGCAATACTGGCGATAGTCATCTTCGCTCTTTCTTCCGGCGCCAGCTTTCCCCTGGGGGCCACCGATGATTCGTTTGCGCCGGCGATCGAGGCCGCGCGAAAAACCCGCGATGAGCCGCAGTTACAGTCGTTGACGACGCGACTCGAAGAGAGCATCACACGGAATGCCGCCGATGCCGTGACCTATTTCGACTTGGCCCTGGTGCGGAGCTATCTCATGGATGTCTACGAAATGCGCAAGGACAAGAAGGCGGCGGCGGTCGCGGTAGACAAGGCCATTGAAGCAGTGCAGCACTCCATCCAGCTCAATGACAAGTCAGCGGGCGCGCATAGCTTGCTCGCCGATCTCTATGGCAGAAAAATTCCGCTGGGGAATGCGATGTTAGCCGGCCCCAAGTTCGGCCCGAAGGTCAAAGAGGAGAATACCAAAGCCATGGCCCTCGACGACAAGAGCCCGCACGTTTGGGCCAGCCTTGGCCGCCAGTACCTGCTGGCCCCGAAGATGTTTGGCGGCGACGCCACCAAAGCCATCGAGAGCTTCCAGAAGTCCTTGGCCATCGATCCTTCTCAGGATGAAACTTGGGTCTGGCTCGCGAGGGCCTACGAAAAGCAAGGCGATAAGACCAAATCTCAAGGTGCCATCCAGCACGCTCTCGCCTTAGATCCTGACTCTCCTTGGGTCAAAGACGCAGCCAACTCGCTGAATTAAAATGGATTACGAGGTCGACCAGGAGTGCGTAATACTGTTTCCATATCGATAGATGATGAGATATAATCAGCTTTGATCGATGTGCTCTCCAGGGGAGACACTCAAAGCTATGGAAAAACTCAAAGTCAAGGTTTCTCCCAAGTATCAAGTGGTCATCCCGAAGCAGATTCGCGAGGAGCTCCAGCTCCTGCCTGGCCAGGAACTCATCGTTTACATAATGGATGGAAGCGTTCGCTTTACCAAGCTGCGATCCATCAAAGATCTCCGTGGCATCGCCAAAGGCATGAAATGGAAGGATGACTACCGCGATCGCAATGACCGGTTCTGAAATTGTCCTGATTGATTCATCCGGCTGGCTGGAATATATCACCGGCGATGAGAAAGCCGATGCGTTCGGGGCAATCTTCCAGAAGGACGTTCAAGTTCTGGTTCCTACAATCGTTCTTTATGAAGTCTTGAAGATTCTGCTGCTTCGAGCGGGGGGATCTCAGGCAAACGTTTTTCTCTCCGAGGCGCTGCGTCGGAGTGTCGTGGATCTCACGGACACGATTGCGCTGTCCGCCGCGTCGCTGAGTATCGACCATAAGCTGACGATGGCCGATGCGATCATCTACGCAACCGCACAGTCGCATCATGCGGAGCTAATTACTTCGGACGCTCATTTCACGGGTTTGCCTGGCGTTACCGTTCTCTAGCTCACCAAACTCCTTGTTTTTTCTTGTTAGTGATTCGCGCAAAAAGTTGACGTTCGCTCCCACGCCGCGTAGCATGCGCTTCAATCTTCAGCCAGAGTCACAGAGGCGCTATGACCAATGGGACGACTCGCCGCGAGTTTCTCGGCTCGCTTGCTGCCTTCTCGCTTTTCCCTCTCGAACAGGAAAAGCCGGACCTGATTCTCCACAACGGCCATGTGGTGACTGTAAATCCTGCCGAGCCAACCGCGGAAGCGGTGGCCATCGCCCGCGGCCAATTTTTTGCCGTGGGAAAAAACGCAGACGTTTTGAATCTCGCGACACCCGGCGTTCGAAAGATCGACCTCAGCGGAAAAACAGTGCTCCCGGGTTTCATCGACGCCCATTCGCATCCGGCACAGGCTGGCCTGATGCACCTACGCATGGTGGATTGCGACCTCCGCTCGATCTCCGCAATTCAGGTGGCCTTGCGTGAACGCGCCGCGAAGACTTCCCCCGGAGATTGGGTTCTCGGCTTCAAGTATGACGACACAAAAACCGAAGAAGTCCGGCCACTCAGCGTTGCGGATCTGGACGCCGCTGTTCCCGATCATCCCGTTCACATCCAGCACCGCGGCGGCCACACCACGTATTCGAATTCCCTCGCGTTTCGAAAAGCCGGGATCGACGACAAAACTGCCGATCCTCCGGGCGGAAAAATCGATCGCGACCCGGCAACAGGAAAACCAAGTGGCCGCGTCGCCGAAGCGGCCAACGCACTCTTTGAGAAAGCAATTCCATCCAATTTCTCCCGTGACGACTATCGCGAAGGCGTGAAACTCATCTCCAAAATGCTCGCCAAGTCCGGAATCACTTCCGCAACGGAAGCACAGGGAAACCCGACCGATCTGCGCGCCTATCAGGATGCCCGCGACTCCGGCGAACTCCTCTATCGCGCCTACTGCTTCATCAACTACCACTACATCGATGCGATGATCGCGGCCGGCGTTCGCACCGGACTAGGCGACGAGTGGGTCCGCGTCGGCGCGATGAAGCTCGTCTGCGACGGTTCGATCTCCGAACGCACCGCGCGTCTATCCACGCCGTACGAAGGCCGTCCCAATGACTTCGGCATTCTCGTTATGACCGAAGAAGAGCTCTACACCTATGGGCGCAAAGCGCATCTCGCGGGCTGGCAGATCGGCACGCACGCCAACGGCGACGTGGGCATTGACACTACACTCCGCGTCTACGAACGGTTGCAGCGCGAAAGTCCGCGCCACGATCCGCGCTTTCGTCTCGAACATTGCACTGTCGTCAACGACAGCTTGATCGCCCGCATCAAGACGCTTGGCGCCATCCCCACGCCCTTTTCCACCTACGTCTACTATCACGGCGAAAAAATGCGCTATTACGGCGCGGAACGACTCAATCAAATGTTCGCTCTGCGCAGCTTCCTCGATGCCGGTATTCGCGCCACGCAGGCTTCCGATTACCCGCCGGGAGAGTTTATTCCCATGATGGCCTTGCAATCCGAAGTGACCCGCACCGACACCAAGGGAAACGTCTGGGGACCAAAACAGAAAATTACGGTGGAAGAGGCAATTCGCGTGGGCACCATCAACGGCGCCTACGCCTCCTATGAAGAAAATCTCAAAGGTTCCATCGAAGCCGGCAAGCTCGCCGATCTCGTCGTCCTCGGCCGCGATCCTCTCAAGGAAAATCCCTCGACGCTTGTCACCATCCCCGTCGAACGCACCATGGCCGGCGGCCGCTGGACATTCGAATCGTAGATTTTTTGTAAATTGCGCTCCGGCCCAGCGCGTCAGGGCAGGTGTAGCGGGCGAGTTTCCGACGATCCGACCGATCGGGACTTAGTCGAATTCACGGGTGTACAGTAAGGAGGACTGGAGGAAGGCGATGAAAAAAGAATGGATTTGGGCGGGGATAGTAGCCTCGGCAGGAATAACGGCGCTGGCGTCAGGGCAAGGACTGCCGCCGGGACCGATGCCGACGCCAACCGTGAACGTGGGTCCGGTCGCGGCGGCGAAGGCAGCGAATCCCACCCCGAGTGCAGCGGCAAAAAATCAGGGTCAAAAAACGGCGATAGGAGTGGGACCGGCGTCCGTGAAGGCTTCGGGGCCCTCGGCATACTGGACGGACCTGGTGGACATCGACGGCGATGGAGTCGAAGAGGACACGCAGTTTCTGTACGATAAGCAGCGCGGAATCCTGTACACCTATAAACAGGACAACTACCAGTGTGCGGACGGGACCTCGCAAGATGGGGACGTGCTGATGGGAATTTACACGCAGGGAAATACCGCGGGAAATCCGTCGGGGTCGGGATGGTTCGTGGTTGCGGTGAAGGCCGGGCAATGCGGCGAAAAAAAGGCGGGCCTTTTCGGGTGCCGTTTCAACGCCAGCGGAAAGCCCACGACCTGCGGCACTGCGAGAGTGCGGGAAGAGTCAGGCGAGGTAGAGGTAATGGTCAAGAAGTAGTGGAAAGCCTGGACCACAGTGATTGTCTCTTGCATACCTGGGGTCGCGTTGACGGGTACCGATGCGGGATGTAGACTCCCGCCAACCCTACGGGGCGCAACTCCATCCATCGAATAAAAAATCAGGAGGCAACATGAGGAAAGTTTTATGGGTCACTCTTTTTGTCGCCACATTGTTGGCAGCACTCCCTGCCCGCGCGCAGAATCCGAACTATGACGTCGGCCCAGTGTGGCGCGTCACCTATTACCACATCATTCCCGGTCAGGGAGAAGCGTTCTGGAAAGATTTTCGCGAGAACTTGAAGCCCATATACGAATCGTTGAAGAAAGAAGGCTTGATCAGCGATTACAAAGTCTGGGTGAACGTAACCACCGATCACCCAGGCGACTGGGACGTTGCCTTGGGACTGCTGGTCGCGAACTATGCGGCGATCGATCAGCTCGACGCCAAAGCCGCGACCAGTGTCGCCAAGCATTACGGCTCGCGAGACGCCATGATCGAAGCAGGAAGGAAACGCAATGCGCTCCGCGAAGTCGTGGCAAGTAAGTTGGCTCGCGAAGTGATGCCCAAGTAGCAGTCGGATCTCGTGTAAAACGAGACGCGTGGGACAACGCTCCAGAGGGTGGCGACAGGAGGCGAGAGGAGGAATAAAACAAAAAGCGCGCAATTTGCCCGTTGACACGACAGCCATCTCCTTGACCCTACGGGGACCCGCCGATAAGCTTAGTGTTTCTCCTTCCAGGTGAACACGAACATGGAGCAGATTCACATCACATTGCCCGACGGCAGCGTTCAGGAAATGCCCAAGGGCACCACGCCTGCCGATATCGCGCGCAAGATTTCGCCCCGGCTGGCCGATGCCGCGCTTGTCGCACATGTCACTGCGACCAATGGAGCGCCGCTGCCGAATGCGCCTGATCAAGGCGAACTCGTCGACCTGCGTCGACCGCTCGATCACGACGTGAAGATCAAGATCCTCACAGACAGGGACCCCGATGCGCTGTTCGTCTTCCGGCATTCCGCTGCGCATCTTCTCGCCGCCGCGGTGATGGAACTCTATCCCAATGTAAAGCTCGGCATTGGCCCGCCGATCGACACCGGCTTTTTCTACGAATTCTTGCGCGAGGAACCGTTCACGCAAGAGGACCTGGCGAAAATTGAAAAAAAGATGCACGAACTTGCCGCGCAGGATCTTCCGAACGAACGCAAACTCATCCCGAAACCGGAAGCGCTCGATCTCTACAAGAAGAGCAATCAAATCTTCAAGTGCGAATTGGTGGAAGAAAAAGCCAACGAGCTGATGGTCTCGTTTTACAGCACCGGCAAGTTCATGGACTTCTGCCGCGGCCCGCACATCCCCTCAACGAAGCGCATTCAAGCCTTCAAACTGATGAGCGTTGCCGGCGCATACTGGAAGGGCCAGGAAGGCAATCCGCAGCTTCAGCGGATTTATGCCGCCGCTTTTTTCACCCAAAAAGAGTTGGATGAATATCTGCACCGCCTCGAGGAAGCCAAGCGCCGCGATCATCGCAAGCTTGGCACGGAGCTCGACCTCTTCAGCATTCAGGAAGAAGCCGGCCCCGGCCTGGTTTTCTGGCACCCCAAAGGCGGCTTGATTCGAAAGATCGTCGAGGACTGGCTGCGTGAAGAACTGCTCAAGCGCGGCTACGATCTCGTTTACACCCCGCACATCATGCGCCTCGACCTCTGGAAAACCAGCGGACACACCGGCTTTTATAAGGACAGCATGTTCGGGCCCGTCGAAGTCGAAAAGGCCGACTATCAGCTCAAGCCCATGAATTGCCCCGGCCACATTTTGATTTACAAATCGAAGCTCCACAGTTATCGCGAGCTTCCCGTGCGCCTCGCTGAGCTTGGCACCGTCTACCGTTACGAGCGCAGCGGCGTGCTCCACGGCTTGCTCCGCGTCCGAGGCTTCACGCAAGACGACGCGCACATCTTCTGTATGCCCTCGCAAATCGAAGCCGAAGTCGAAGCCTGCGTCGATTTCGCGTTCGCGGTCATGAAGAATTTCGGCTTCGACAAATTCGAAGTCGAGCTTTCCGATTGGGACGAATCGCATCCGGAAAATTACGCCGGCAAACCGGAAGACTGGCACCGCGCCACCGCCGCGCTCGCGGAAACCATGCAGCGCATGAATATTCCCTACAAAACAATGTCAGGGGAAGCCGCATTCTACGGCCCGAAAATCGACGTCAAGCTCATCGACGCCATCGGCCGTTCCTGGCAGCTCACCACCGTGCAGTTTGATTTCAATCTCCCCGCCCGCTTCGGCCTGCAGTATATTGGCGAGGACGGCGCCAAGCATCAGCCGCTCATGGTTCACCGCGCGCTGCTCGGCTCCGTCGAGCGCTTCTTCGGCATTCTGATCGAGCACTACGCCGGCGCCTTCCCGCTCTGGCTCGCGCCCGTGCAAGTGGAAATCTGTCCCGTTAGCGAAAAAGTCGCAGACTATTCCAATCACGTCACCGAGACATTGAAGCGCCACAACATCCGCGTCCATCTCGACGACCGCAACGAAAAATTGCCCGCGAAAATCCGCGATGCGCAAATGCAGAAAATTCCTTACATGCTCGTCGTCGGTCCCAAGGAAGCCGAAGCCGGCACCGTCTCTGTCCGCCACCGTTCGAAAGGCGACCTCGGCCCCAAGCCCCTAGCCGAAGTCGTCGAATCGCTCCGCCAAGAAGTCGAGACTCGCGCGACAACCTGAAGATTCCTCGGACCGGACGCAAACCAGCCGTGCGACTCGCACAAACCATCTTGAACGAAAACGTCTTCGCTGAAGGTGTGCGCGCGCTGGCGGATCACGACTCGCATTTGGCCGAGGTAGTGCAAAAATATGGCCATCCCCCTCTTTGGGTCCGCGAACCCGGTTTCCCCACGCTCGTCTACATCATCCTCGAGCAGCAAGTCTCTCTCGCCTCCGCAAAAGCCGCCTTCGACCGCCTGAACGCCGCCGTCCGCCCACTCACTCCACGACGGTTTCTAAAACTCACCGACCCCAATCTTCTGCGCATCGGCTTCAGCCGCCAGAAAACTCTCTACACCCGCCTCCTCGCCGAATCGCTCTCCCGCCGCCACTTCGATCTCCGTTATCTCCAGGAACTCCACGACGATGCCGCGCGCAAAATGCTCACCGCCTTCAAAGGCATCGGTAACTGGACCGCCGACATCTATCTATTGAGCGCCCTGCGCCGGCCCGACATCTGGCCCGTCGGCGATCTCGCGCTGGCCGCCGCTGTCCAAGAGGTGAAGCATCTTCGCCACCGCCCTTCGCCGGAACGCCTGGAAAAACTCAGCCAGTCCTGGCGCCCCTACCGTGCCGTCGCCGCCCGCCTCTTCTGGCACGCCTACCTGTCCAAGCGCGGCCAGAACAGCGCTACTATCAGTCTTTGAGGGAGCTCATGCCTGACCACGTTTCTCGCCGCTTGTTTCTCGCGCTCACCGGCGCCGCGCTCGTCGCGCCTTCCCTCACCTTCGGCGAGGAACAGGAAGAGGATGACGTGCCCGCCTTGCTCGACCACATTCTTCTAGGCTGCAGCGATCTCGATCGCGGCATTGCTTTCGTCGAAGACAACGCCGGAGTGCGCGCCGCCGTCGGCGGAGTCCATCCCGGCCGCGGCACGCGCAACGCACTGCTCTCGCTTGGCGAGCGTCGCTATCTCGAAATCATTGCGCCCGATCCGCGCCAGCCCGGCGCGAAGGATCCTCTCAATTTGTATCAGCTCACCCAGCCGCGCCTCGTCGGCTGGGCCGCGCACCCCGGCGACCTCGATGCCTTCGCCAAAAAACTCCGCGAAGCCGGTGTCGCCTTTGAAGGGCCAACACCGGGCTCGCGCGCCCGCCCCGATGGCCGCGTCCTCCGCTGGAAAACCATCAACCTCGCCGACGACCGCCACGGCCTCCTGCCCTTCTTCATCGAATGGAGCGCCGACTCCGTCCATCCTTCCGCTGACGCCCCAAAAGGCTGCACTCTCGATTACTTCGAACTGAACAGCACCAACCCCGACGAACTGACTCCCATCATCCAGAAGCTCGACATCCAACTGCCCGTCGACCGCAGCGATAAGACCAGGCTCCGCGCGCTCTTCACCGGCCCAAAAGGCGATCTCGGCCTGAGTTCTTGAGGCCTTGGAGTATCTGCGAAAGGAGAGCAATTCATGATTCGGCCACTTCTTCTGCTCACATTTCTTTCAATCATCACTATCAGTAGTTCGATATCTGTTCGTCTTACGAACGCGGCGAGCCAGGATTCATGCGCGCAAGCCCACGAAGATTGGGTGACCAATGCTTTGGTGAAAATGGAGAGCATTAAACCGGGCATGGCACGGGAGGACCTTCTGAGGGTTTTCACGACCGAAGGCGGCCTGTCCACAGGTTCACATCGCACATTCGTCAGTCGGGACTGCCCTTATTTCAAAGTTGACGTCGAGTTCAAGGCTGTCGGTCGACCCGACCGCGACAACGAAGGACGAGGGACACTGGACGAAGACAGCCGCGACATAATCGTCAAACTGTCCAGGCCATACTTACAGTTCAGTGTTCTGGATTAGGCGCTCGGCAGATCACGAAAATTTGTTCGCAAACCCCCATTTAGTGTGCCTCTCACAGGCTGAGTCCCACTGAGTCAAATAATCGGAAACTTGCTTGCCTCACGCGTTTTGCCCCTTGCTGTGCTCCCGCGAGCGCGTGCTATACTTTGAGGCCCGTCCCCCGGCTCTTTTGCGCCGTGTGGGGCCGGGGTGGGTCAAACGCTTGGCGGCGATGTGTGGGTCAGCCGCGATTACCAAAGCGTCCGAGGGGGATTTATCGCAGAACGCAGCTTCCGGCAGAGCGACCGTATTCGCGTCAACGAACGAATAAGGGCTCGCGAGATCCGGGTGATTGATGAAGAGGGCGGCCAGCTCGGCGTCATGCAGCCGTTTGAGGCCATCAAGCGGGCCAAGGAAAAAGGGCTCGACCTGGTGGAAATTTCGCCCACGGCCGATCCGCCGGTTTGCAAAATCACCGACTACGGCAAGTATCTCTATCAGGCCAACAAGAAGGCTCACGAGCAGCGCAAGAGCAGCCGTGGCTCGCAATTAAAGGAAGTCAAGTTTCGGCCCGCCACCGCGGAACACGACTATCAGGTTCGCAAGAATCAGATCATCCGATTCCTAGGCGAAGGCCATAAAGTCCGCGCCATGATTTTCCATCGCGGACGCGAAATGGCGCACCAGGAAGTGGGCCGCGCCAAGATGAATCGCTTGCTGACCGAGATCGTCGAACACGGGCAGATCGAGACCATGCCACGTATGGAAGGCAACGTACTCGTGGCGCTGCTCGCACCGAAAAAAGGCGTAAGCGTGGCCAAGCCCGCGGGGCAGCCGTCATCCAGCGCTCAGCAGTCGCAGTAACCGGCGCAATCAATCGCGCAACTGGTATTTTGTAGGGGCGCAGCATGCTGCGCCCGATTTGGGCAACCAAGATTCAGATCAGGAGAGGATCTGCAGCAATGCCGAGAAACCGATCGAAACCGAAATTGAAGTTGAAGACCCACCGCGGTGCCAGGAAGCGCTTCAAGTTCACGGCCAATGGCAAAATCAAGCGGGGACATTCCGGCAAGCGCCACTTGATGGGCACCAAAGCGCCCGGCCGTATGCGCAAGCTCAAGAAGCTGACGCTCGTAAACAAGGCCGACGTGGCCAGCGTCAAGCAAATGCTTCCGTACGGATAAAGACTTTCTTTGAAACATGGGCACGGCAGCAAGTGTCCTGCGAAGAAAATGCGGAACGAAAGTTTCGCAACATCGTGCTAGGCAGCGCTTCACGGGTGCCTGCCGGCCGATTCGCCGCAGAAGTAAACCATTGCCGTAAGGCGATAGCGAAATGCGGCGAGTAGTTCATATCAGGAGACAAACCCGTTGCGGTACGGGCTTTTTTGCACGTTCGCGCACCCTGTTTGTCTCCCAAAATAATTAGCCGTGGCCTCGTGAAGGCTGAGGTCTTGTAGTGGCGGGTCTTTAGACCCGTCCGAAAGAAACTCCCGCCTTCTCAACCATCGGCTTAGAAAAGACTAAGGAGAAACCCATGGCTCGCGTAAAACGCGGAACAAAGCGCCGTGCACGGCGCAAAAAGTACCTCAAACGCACAAAAGGCTTTTTCTTAACAAAGAGCAAGCTCTACCAGTCGGCGCAGGAAGCCGCCAATCGCGCCGATCGTTACGCCAAGCGCGATCGCCGCGTCAAAAAGCGCGAGTATCGCAAGCTCTGGATTCAGCGCGTCGGTGCCGCCGCGCGGAACAACGGCTTGACCTATGGCCAGTTGATCCACGGCCTCAAAGCCGCGGGCGTGGCGCTCGACCGCAAGGTCCTCGCCGATATCGCCGTAAAGGATGCCGCGGCATTCACTTCACTCGTGGCGACCGCCAAAGCTGCTGCCCCGCCTCCAACCAAGGCGAAAAAAGCGTAGCGCCAGCTCTTTGTAAGGGCGCATCATTGCCGCACCTCTTCTCGGCAGGGTGTAGGCCGCTTGGCAAACCGTGGTCAGCGCCGGCATTTTTACCAACGATTTTCTCCCGTAGGGGCACGATAAATCGTGCCCTTCGGTGTAATCTACATCGCGATCATGCCGAACATCGAGAACCCAACAGAGAAAACTCTCGCTGCGCTGACAATCAACGATCCTCTAGCGATCGAAGAATTGTTCGCGAACGAAAAAGCGCGTTTCGACAAGCAGCTCGCGGCAAAAAATCCTGACGAAGTTAACTACGCCTTGATGAAGAATGCTTGGCTGGGCAGGAAAGCTGGCGTGCTCACCCTTATCTCGGAAAACTGGCTCAAGTCTGCCCCGCCGACTTTGAAACCGATTGTTGGCCAGTCGCTGAATCAGCTCAAGCGCCACATAGAAGAATCGCTTGAATTATTCTGGGTCGCTGCTGAAAAGACTTCCGAAGAAGCTGCATCGACTCGCGATCGCGTTGACCTCTCCCTCCCAGGTGTCATACGCCCCGCCGGCTCGCATCACCTGATTCGCCAGGTCTTCCAGGAAATCGAAGACATCTTCTTCTCCATCGGCTTCTCCGTCGTCGAAGGCCCAGAAATCGAAACGCCTTACTACAATTTCGAAGCCCTCAATATCCCGGAATTCCATCCCGTCCGCGACGACATGGATACGTTCTATCTGGAATTGCCGAAAAGCGCTACAACGCCACTCCTTCTTCGCACGCACACTTCTCCGATGCAGATTCGAACCATGGAAAAGCAAAAACCCCCCGTGCGCGTTATCGTTCCCGGCAAGGTCTATCGCCGCGACAACCCCGACGCCACGCACTCGTTCGCTTTCCACCAGATCGAAGGCCTCGCCGTCGATGCCGACATCACCTTCTGCGATTTCACCGGCACCATCGAGTATTTCGTAAAACAGTTTTTTGGCCCCAGTGTCAAAACGCGCTTTCGGCCCAGCTATTTTCCGTTCACCGAGCCCAGCGTCGAATTCGACGTCTCTTGCCCCTTCTGCGGCGGAATCGGGACTGCGGCGAGCGGCGGCACCTGTTCGAAATGCAAAGGCGCGGCCTGGATCGAACTCTTCGGAGCCGGCATGGTCGATCCCGCCGTCTACGGCTTCGTGAATTACGATGCGAAAAAAGTCAGCGGCTTCGCCTTCGGCATCGGCATCGACCGCCTGGCCATGTTGAAATACGGCATCGACGACATCCAGGTTTTTTTCCAGAACGACGTGCGCTTCCTGAAGCAGTTTCCATAGGAAGCATGCGTAACCGCCGGGCTTTAGCCGGCCGTGAAATTGGAAGCTCCGGTTTTGTAGGGTCCGCCTTCTAAGGCGGACCGTGAAGGGCTCGATTAAAAATCAATGAAGGTCGTCTACACCTGGCTGAAAGACTTCGTCGACGTCACCGCGACGCCGCAGGAGCTGGCCTCGCGCCTCGCCCTCTCTGGCACGAACATTGGCGGCGTGGAAAACGGCGCGCACGGTGCGGTCATCGAAGCCGAGGTCAGTTCGAATCGCCCCGATTGTCTCGGCCATCTGGGAATCGCCCGCGAAGTAGGCGCCATTTACAAACTCCCGGTGAAACCGGTTTTGCCCAAACCCGCGGAAAGCACGGCCAAAGCCAGCGACGCGGTAAGAGTTGAAATCCAGACACCCGATCTCTGCGGCCGCTTTACGGCGCGCGTCATTCGAAACGTAAAAATCCAGCCGTCGCCAAAATGGCTCAAGGACCGCCTCGAAGCCACCGGCGTCGCCTCCATCAGCAACGTCGTCGACGTTTCAAACTACGTGATGCTCGAGCTGGGCCACCCGCTTCATACGTTCGACTACGACAAAGTGCGCGATCACAAAATCGTCGTCCGCAAGGCCAGGCCCGGTGAAAAAATAAGAACACTCGACGGTATTGAGCGCCAGCTGGATCCGAACCTCTGCATGATCAGCGATGGCGACAGTTCCCGCGCCGTCGGTATCGGCGGAATTATGGGCGGCGCGGAAACGGAAATCTCCTTTTCCACCAAGAATGTTTTGATCGAGTGCGCTTGGTTCGAACCGGTCGCCGTCCGCCGCGCCGCCCGTTTTCTCAAATTGCACACCGAAGCCTCCACGCGTTTCGGCCGCGGCGCCGATCCGGAAATGGCCGAGCTCGCTTCGCGCCGCGCCGCTGAACTGATTCTCCAGCTCGCGGGCGGCGAACTTCTTTCCGGCGTTGTGGACGTTTATCCCGGCAAGCGTACACCGAAGAAAATCCGCGTGACGCGCGCGGAACTCCTTCGCGTCATGGGCGCGGACGTTCCCGACAAGGAAGTGGAATCCAGCCTGAGCGCTCTCGGATTCGCCCCCATTCGAATCGACCAGAACCGCGGCGCGGAAGGCTCCATTCTTGCCACGTGGGAATGCACCCAGCCCTCCTGGCGCGCCGAAGTCGAACGCGAAATCGATCTCATCGAAGAAATCGCGCGCATTTACGGCCTCGATAAATTTCCGCCGCGTCTACCCGCTGCGCGCCAGGGCGCGGCGCGGCTACCGCATTACGAAGCGGAAACGCGTTTGCGTGAACGGCTCATCGGTCTCGGCTATCGCGAAATCCTTACGATTCCGCACGTCGCGGAAGAACGCGACGCGCTGTTTCGCCCCGAAGGCGTCGCGCCCGCGCGTCTTTCGAATCCTCTTTCCGAAGAGGCCAGCGTCCTGCGTTCGAACGGCCTCGTGACCATGGCCGCCGCGCTCGAATGGAATCTGAATCACGGCCAGCGCAATGCCCGGCTCTTCGAAATCGGCCGCCACTATCGCTTGAACGGAAGCGATTCCGTCGAGACACCCGTGCTTACCCTCGGCGCAACTGGCGAAGGGCGTCAGAAAAATCTTTACGAGCCATCTCGCGAGTTTTCCTTCGCGGACCTCAAAGGCGATCTCGACTCCATCGGTGCGCTGGCAGGCTCATTCGAATGGCACGAAGGCGGCCCGGCCTGGCTGCACCCCGCACGCCGCGGCCGCCTGCAGCTCCGTTCGAACGAAATCGGCGCCGCTGGCCAGCTCGCCCGGCAAGTCGCGGAGAAATTCAAATTCCGTCAGGATGTTTTTCTCGCGGAATTCGACCTTGATCGGTTCTGCTCTGCGGTTCGCGCCGCAAAAGAGGCTCGGCGCTACGAGCCCTTGCCGCGCTTCCCCGGTGTCGAGCGGGATTTTTCGCTGCTCTTGCCAGATGGCACGCATTTCTCCAGCGTCGTGAATGCGATTCAAGCGCTCAACATTTCTGAAATTTCCGGCATCGAAGCAGCGGATCTTTTTCGCGGCAAGAATGTCCCCGCAGGAAAATATTCCCTGCTCGTTCGAATCACGTTTCAGAGCCGCGAAGCCACTCTGACCGACGCGCAAATCGGTGATTACAGCGCCAGAATCGTTGCCTCTCTCGAAAATAATTTAGGCGCACAACTCCGCGCGCAGTAAGATCGATTCGAATCCTACACGCACGCTCCGGCTTTGTTCGACCATTCCAGTTGAATGGTGTAAGCGCCGAGTATCCGCGTCTTCCACGCGCAAATGTCGCCGATCTCGCCGTTGTTGTCGTCGTACCACCCCTGCCCGGGCACCGGATCGGTGATGGCTTCGCAAAGTTCATGCGAACTGGTGGAAGTGAGCGCGTCGGCGACGGTGAGTCCGCCGGTGCACCCGGAACATCCGGGGTAAGGCATGACCGCATAGAAAATATTGCCGCTGGTGGAATCGTGATACCCGCAAAAATCCTGACAGGAAGCGCTACCGCTCTGCACAACCGTCACGCCCGGCGGAAGGAAAAAGAAATAGAGTGAATTAGGGCCGGGAGCGGGGAGATTTTTTGCGGAGATCTCCTGCTGCAAAAGTTGTTGAATGGCGCTGTCCTGCACGGACGTTTTTGGAGCAGGCGAAGTCAGAGTCATCGTGCCCGTGCGTTTGCCGTGGCTGATCGTTTTTCCGGGGACGTTGTATTCTCCGAGCTGATCGATCAGTGGGCTCGTGAGAATGTAGTCGAAAAACAAATTCATGTTCGTGAGCAGCGCGTTTTGTGGCGCCTGGTTCCAATCCGCGCCCCAGAAAATTGTGAATACTTCCACGGAAGTGAGCAGCGGCCCGCCACGGTAACTGAGTTTGGGCGCGACTGCGGCGGCGACGCGATCGATCTCCGGGCGATGGAGCGGCACGACGCGGATAGGATGTTGCGGCACGGCGGCGTATTTCCTGGAACGAGCTTTGGTGGCCATGAGGCGCTCCTTGTGCGAACGGACGGATTCAGAATCATGCGGACTGGAGAGACAAAACAGGCTGGAACTCACACGGTACCGAACGGGGCGAAAAAAGTAAATGGGACTGCGAGAAAAAAGTCATGCGGCCAGACGGGATTTATTCGGGGAGCAGATGTGATATTGTGCCGGTAAGGACGCGCGGAGATTTCATGAGCGGGCCAGTGAAAGTGCAGATTTTCGGGCAGTCGTACTCCATCCAGGGAGAACTGGATGGGAAGTACGTGCAGAAGCTCGCGACATTTGTGGATGAAAAAATGCACGCGATCGCGGACGTCACCGCGACGGTGGATACGCAAAAAGTCGCGGTACTGGCAGCGCTGGCGATTGCCGACGAACTCCACAGCATGCAGCGTGACCGCAGCGACAGCGAAGAATTGTTGCGCGAGCAAGCCGAACGCTGCCTGACGCTCGTCGAGCGCGCCCTGAAAAAAAGCGCGTAGAATTCGCAAGCAGAATTCCGTACAAACAAAGAGGAATTTCTCCCTCCGCTTGGCTGAGGTCGAAATCACGGGTGTGATTTGGGGTGATCATTTATTGGCTCCACTGTGTGGGGGTGCGGTCCCAGCGGTGGGGGCGGAGTTGGGTGTGGAGCGATGGAGGCAAGGGGCCTTTGTCGCTGGCGGCGAGATTGGCTTCGACGTTGCGGATTTTTCGCATGCCGGGAATGATGGTGCTGACGTCGGGATTATTGAGGATGAAGCGCAGGGCCATTTCCGGGAGCGTGGAGCCTGCGGGGACGAGGGGCTTGAGGGCGTCGGCGCGAGCGACGCTGGCTTTGAGATTTTCCGGAACGAAATAGGTGCTGCGCCAATCGTTGGCAGGCCATTTGCTGTCGAGCGTGAGCGTGCCGGTGAGAGTACCTTCGTCGAAGGGGACGCGGGAGATGACGGCGACATTTTTTTCGCGGCAGGCGGGGAAAAGCTCGTCTTCCGGATTCTGGTCGAAAATATTGTAGATGACCTGGACGGCGTCGACGAGACCGGCGCGCACGGCGCGAATTCCGTTGGCGGGTTCCCAGCGGTTGAGGCTGATGCCGACGGCGCGGACTTTGCCGCTGGCGCGAAGTTTTTCGATGGCGCGGGGGAGGCGTTCGTCGTTGAGCCAGATATCTTCCCACGTGTGAAATTGGATGAGGTCGAGCGTGTCGGCACCGATGTTTTTGAGGCTCTTGTCGACGTACTCGAAGATGTAGTCGGGCGGGTAGGAATCGTCGAGAGAATATTCGGGACGAGCGGGCCAACGGCGATTCTTGGGCGGAATTTTTGTGGCGGCGTAAAGTTTTTTGTCGGGGCCGCCGGCGGCAGAATTATTTTTGTTGGCGCGCAGGATTTTTCCGAGAAGCTCTTCGCTGTGGCCGCTGCCGTAAGCCCACGCGGTGTCGAAGAAATTACAGCCGAGATCGACGGCGCGCTGGAGGGCCGCGAGCGATTCGGCGTCGTCGGAGCCGGTCCAGCCGGCCATGCCCCACATGCCGTAGCCAATTTCGCTGACATTCCATCCCGTGCGGCCAAATTTGCGATAGCGCATGGTGTGCTCTCCTGGAGTGGAGGGCACATTATACGTGGGTGGCGTGGGATCGTCGAAACGTCCGCAGGTGGCCGGGGCCCCGGGTGCTGGTTGCGGTTACCCCGGCTGGGCCGCACAGACGGAAACAGAGGGATTCAACAGGGCTATCTGGGGGAGAGCAGTTTTGTGTATACTATGCGTATATACATTAGGGAGCGACGAAAATGGCGACGGCCAAAGTATTCAAATCGGGGAATAGCCAGGCGGTACGGCTGCCCAAGCAGTTCCGGCTGAAGAGCAAGGAAGTGGAGATCACGCGCAGGGGAGACGAAATCGTGCTGCGGGAACAGCGAGGGAATCTGGTTCGCGCATTCGACCTGCTGGCAGGGCTGCCGAAGGACTTGAAGCTCCCTGGACGAGAGAAGGATAAGCCGCAGAAGCGTAAGGGCCTCTGATGGACGCGCGCTACCTGTTGGATACGAATACCTGCATTTACATCCGGCGAAAAAAAACGGAGGAAGTGTTGCGGCGGTTCCGAGCGCTCAGGCCGGGAGAAGCGGTTCTCTCGGTAATTACATTTGGCGAACTGGTGTACGGGGCGGAGAAAAGCGCGCAACGCGGAGCCGCATTGGAACTCTTGCGGGAGCTAGCCCAAGTGCTTCTCGTGCAAGGCTTGCCGGAGACGGCGGCAGAGTCGTATGGTGCGATTCGCGCAGAGCTGGAACGCCAGGGAGAAATGATCGGGAACAACGATTTATGGATCGCGGCGCATGCCAAGGCCGCAGGTCTGACGCTGGTGACGAACAATGAGAGAGAGTTCCAGCGGGTAAGGGGACTAAGGGTGCAGAACTGGACGATTTAGACAGCTACTGCATTTTGTTTGTGAAGAAATGGACGTTGGAATTCTTGCGAATGCCAGACCGCCGCGCGACAATCGACGGCGACTTTCCAGAGGTGATAGCCGAGAGTGGTGATGCAGCTGCCGGACACAGAAAAACGGGTGAAGACGTTTCCGGCGGAGTTGGCATTTTGCCGACCCTGGCGTAAATACCAAGCGCGGTTACTTGAGCGGCTGGACGAATACCTGGCGGACGGACGGCTGCACGTCGTTGCGGCGCCTGGGTCGGGAAAGACTGTGCTTGGACTTGAGGTGATCCGGCGCATCGATGAACCTACATTGGTGCTCGCACCGACTATAACTATTCGAGACCAATGGGTCGACCGGCTAACAACAAACTTTCTTCCTAGTAACAGTTCACTCCCCTTGTGGGTCTCAACGGATCTGAGGAAACCAACAGCCCTTACGGTAACTACATATCAGGCGCTGCATTCGATTTGCTGCAGTGAACCCGAGAAACATGACGAGACCGATGAGAATGAGGAAGAGAATTCGTCAGCCAATTTCAGCAACCACTACGCAGAGGCTGATGCCGCGACAAGGACCAGCCGACTGCCAGAAATAGTGGAGAGAGCGGGATTTCGCTTAGTCGTTGTAGACGAGGCCCACCACCTGCGAACGGAATGGTGGCGGACGTTGACGTTTGTGATGGAACGGCTGAATAAGCCAAGGATCGTGGCGCTGACGGCGACTCCTCCCTATGATGTGTCGCCCTTTGAATGGGAACGGTACCAGGAACTCTGCGGGCCCGTAGATGCTGAGGTGTCTGTGCCCGAGCTGGTGCAGCAGGGCGATTTGTGCCCTCACCAGGATTACGTCTATTTCAGCACGCCTGCAAACAGAGAGCAGAAAGCGATTTCGGATTTTCGCGCGCTGGCTTATCAATTTGCGGAACGATTGAAGAAGAATGAGCCGTTTCAAATCGCAATTGCCGCGCACCGGTGGATGCGAACGCCTCGAATGTTTGTAGAGGAAATTCTAGACGAGCCGGAGTACGCATCGAGCATGTTGATTTACCTTCACGCGAGCGGACGCGAAGTTCCTGAAGATGTACTGAAGACGTTAGGACTGCCGGACAGAAAGATCCCGGCATTGGACCTGGAATGGCTCGAGATTCTGCTTTCGCATTGTCTTTACAGCGACGCAGAGAGTTATGGGGGGAGCCAGGAA
Organism: Acidobacteriota bacterium; assembly: GCA_013289585.1. Classification (GTDB taxonomy): domain Bacteria; phylum Acidobacteriota; class Terriglobia; order Acidiferrales; family UBA7541; genus Acidiferrum. The sequence goes on from JABCZR010000001.1 coordinate 370,912, forward strand.
ACACTCAAAGGTGTGCGACATGAATTGCTAACTATGGGTGCGGTTGAGAGAAGGCGGGTAAGGCTTCGCAATCCGGCGGACCACTTAAAGCTCTTGACCTCATCGATCACCAAGCTGAAATCAATCGAGACGATCGTGAAACTTGAAGCGGACGCGTGGGGGGAGGCATTGCGCTGCGTGGTGCTGACCGATTTTATCCGTAAAGGAGAGATGCCAACGGGGAGCGGGGATGTAGCGGCGTTTGAGGACATAGGCATCGTGCCCATTTTCGAGACATTGCGGCGGGCGGTCCCGCCAGTGGTGGGACTGGGGGTATTAAGCGGTTCGATTGTGGTGGTTCCTCGCAGAGCTGAAGGCATTCTGCGTGATGCGGCGGCAGAATTGGGCCTGCGTCCTGGCGATCTGGTGCTCACGCCGATGGCACAGGACCAAGACTACTTGATGGTGGAATTGCGCGGGACGTACTACCAAGGGGCGGTACGACTTTTGACGTCAGTCTTTGACAAGGGCGGGATCATGGTACTGGTAGGCACGAAGTCCCTGCTAGGAGAGGGATGGGACGCGCCGTGTATCAATACTTTGGTGTTAGCGAGCTTCGTAGGCTCGTACATGCTGTCGAACCAGATGCGCGGACGATCGATCCGAGTGGATGCGAAGCATCCGGAGAAAACAGCGAATATCTGGCACCTGGTTTGCGTTGAGCCTGGAATTTTCGGCCCCGGTCCGGACTACGACCTGTTGGTGCGCAGGTGCGGCGCGTTTGCTGGAGTGAGCGCAAAGGACCTGACAATTGAGAACGGGACCGCGCGGTTGGGATTTGGACAGCCGCCGTTTAGCTCCGTAGAACTCGCGAAAACCAACACGCAGACGATGGCGAGGGCACTCGACCGAGCGGGCTTGCGCAAGTGTTGGCGGGAAGCGCTGGAGTCTGGTTCGCGAAAAGAGATGATTGACGGTCTCAAAGCACCGCCAGATATATTGCCGCGTGGATTCGTGATGAGCAATACAATTGCGGCGCTGCTCACACAGGCGGGACTTGTGTTTGTGGCCGTGTTCGCGGAAATGATGCGCTTACGTATGCGTGGAGGATGGGATTTTTGGCTGTATATCAAGGTCGTGGCTGGAATCTCCGCCATCGTAAGCCTTCCCTGGCTGGCAAGTGCGGTATGGCGTTTCATCCGACACGGAACGCCGGAGCGAAGCGTGCGACAGATTGGACAGGCAATCCTGGAAGCGCTGAAGTATGAGGGATCAATCCGGGGGCGGGCACGAGAGCTTGCTGTGTTTGCCAGCCAGAACCGGGATGGCACCGTATTTTGCTCCGTCACAGGGGGAGGAGGAGCCGAGCAAGCGATTTTTCTTCGAACTTTGGGGGAAGTTCTCGCGCCTATCGAGAACCCAAGATATCTGCTGGCACGTACGCGGTTGTGGCGGTTTTTTCGGGAAGACTATTTCGCGGTTCCTGAGGTGCTGGCGCGAAAAAAAGAGTTTGCAGAAATGTTTGCTAAGAAGTGGCGCCGTTTTGTGGGGCCGGTGGACCTTGTTTACACGCGTGCACCGGAGGGCCGAAGGTCGCTGTTGAGAGCTCGGATTCATTCTCTTGCGGCCTCATTCCAGAAACGGGCAGAGCGGCTGAGTTGCTGGAAATAAGGATCGAAGTTCTACGTGTTCTGGACGGGGGCAGGTTGGTGATGAATACACGACGACAATTCTTGGGACTCGCCGCATGTTCAGCGACCGGTGCATTGGTGTCGCCGGGGCTGAAGAGTGTTTTTGCGAAGGATTGGAGGAGCGAAACGGCGGTCGCGGCGGAGGCGGGGCCGGGCATGCGGTTCCCGGGGGTGGCACGGGAGCGGATTGCGATTGCTTCGTATCCGTTCCGGCAATTCATTATGGGGCGCGATGAAAAGGCCGGGAGCAGCGGCAGCGGGAAGATGGAGTTGACGGAGTTTGCAGGGCATGTAGGGGCGAAATTCAATATCAGGAAGATTGAGCCTTGGAGCGAGCATTTCCGGTCGCTGGAGAATGGGTACCTGGAGGAGCTGCGGGCGGCGGTGGCGAAGGCGGGCGGGGCGATCGTGAACATTGCGGTGGATGGGGAGCACAGTCCGTATGCGGCGGACGCGGCGGAGCGGGAACGGGCGGTGGCGTTCAGCAAGCAGTGGATTGATGCGGCGGTGGCGATCGGGTCGCCGAGCGTGCGGACGAATATTCCCCCGGCGAAGGATGCGAAGCCGGACGTGGAGCGGACGGCGGCGAGCCTGGCGCGGGTGGCGGAATATGGGGCGGCGAAGAACGTGGTGGTGAACCTGGAGAACGACAATGCGGTGAGCGAGGATCCGTTCTTCCTGGTGAAGGTGATTGAGAAAGTGAACAGCGCGTGGCTGCATGCGTTGCCGGATTTTGCGAATACGCTGGCAGCGTACGACGAGGAGTACGCGTACAAGGGAATCGCGGAGATGTTCGGGCATGCGTACAACATTTCGCATGTGAAGGAAACAGAGGTGGGGGACGGGAAGGACAAGGTCGCGCACGTGGACCTGGCGCGGACGTTTGGGATCGCGAAAAAACATGATTACAAAGGATATTTTTCGATGGAGTGGGACAGCCCGGGTGATCCGTATGCGGGGACGGCAGGGCTGATTGAGAAGACGCTGAAGAACCTTGCCTGAGAGTTCAGGCAGCATTCCACCGGAAAAAATACGTTCGCTGCGAGCAAAAGGGACGCAGCATGCTGCGCCCCTACACAGCGTTGGTTTTCCCTACCAACTCTGCGGCAAGTTTAGGGCGAGGGTGGTGCTTGTTGGAGGAGCGGGACAGGGGTATGCTTTTTTCTGAATTTTGTGGGGAGAGGGGAACAACAATGAAAATACGTGCGAGTTTGATGGTGGCGGGGATAGCGATGTTGATGGCGGCGGCAGTTGCGAGGGCGCAGCAAGCGGCACCGGCAGCGGGCGCGCCGCCGGACATGTCGCCCGTGGCAAATCCGGTGAGCGGGTTCGTGAAGGCGGGAGTGACGCGATACGAAAAAAACATGGTGGGAGCGGCCGAGGCGATGCCGGCGGACAAATACAGCTTCAAGCCTTCGCCGGAGATGAATTCGTTCGGGCACCTGGTGATGCACATCACGCAATCGAATAATACGTTTTGCTCGAAGATTTCCGGACAGACGGCGCCGGACGTGAAGATCGCGGAAAACGATTCGAAGGACAAGCTGGTGGCGGCGCTGAAGGATTCGTTCGCATTTTGCGCGACGGCGCTGGCAGGCGTGGATGATTCGAAGCTAGGGGAGCAATTCGTGCTGTTCGGCGGCCGGCCGATTTCAAGGGGAGGCGCGCTGGTGGCGCTGGGCGGCAGTTGGACGGATCACTATGCGACAGAAGCGATCTATTTGCGATTGAACGGGATTTTGCCGCCGACCGCGCAGCCACCAGAGAAGAAATAGCGGATTGCCACAGAGGCATGGAGACACGGAGAGAAATCCGTGGAGAAGATCAGAGATCAGAGAAAAGATCAGACCTGGAGGACGTCGCCATCGCGGGCGACGATTTCATAGAGGACTGGATTGACGAAGAAGCCGAGGAGCAGGCGCGAGAGCAGGCCGGCGACAACGACGATGGCGAAGGGCTTCTGCGTATCGCTGCCGACGCCGGTGGACATGGCCGCGGGGAGAAGGCCGAGGCAGGCGACGAGAGCGGTCATCATGATCGGGCGAAGGCGCAGGAGCGAGGCACCCATGGTGGCTTCGCGGACGGATTTTCCTTCGAGGCGCAGCTTGTTGATGTAGCTCACAAGGATGACGGCGGTTTCCACGGAGACGCCGAGGAGCGCGAGCAAGCCGAGAATGCTGGAAACGCTTATGGGCGTATGCGTGAGCTTGAGGGCGATGAGCGCGCCAATCGGTTCGGTGAGAACCACGCCGAGTGCGATGCCAATGGGAAATTTGAAATTGCCATAGAGGGCAAAGAGAATCAGGAAAATCAGAAGGATCGCGAGCGGGCCGATAATGATGAATTGCGATTTAGCTTCGACCAGCTCGCTGTATTCACCACCCCAATCGAGTGAGTAGCCTTCCGGGAGTTTTACGGACTTAGCGACGGCGGCTTGTCCAGCGTTGACGATGCCTTCCAGGTTGCGCCCTTCAATGGAAAACTGAATGCCGATGTAGCGCGAGTTATTTTCGCGGTAGATGAAGGAGGCGCCGGTGCTTTCCTTGATGGTGGCGAGCTCGGAGAGAGGAATCTGCTGACCAGCGGGAGCGGGGACGAGGAGATCGCCAATGTCGCGGGCGCTGGAACGGAAGCGCGGCTCCATTCGAACGATGAGGTCGAAAAGCTTTTCGCCCTGGATAACTTGCGTAGCAGCCTGGCCGCCGACGGCCGCCTGGACGACGGCTTCGACGTCGGCAACGTTAATGCCGTAACGCGCAATTTTCTGACGGTCGGCATCGATTATAAGGCTGGGCTGGCCGAGTTCGCGAACGACGGTGAGCTCGGTGAAGCCCTGGGTGCTGGCGAGAACATTTTTGATTTCCACGGCTTTTTTCTCGAGAGTGTCGAGATCGGGGCCGAAGATTTTTACCGCGAGGGCGCTCTTGAGGCCGGTGAGGGCTTCGTCGACGGCGTCTTCGGCGGGCTGGGTGTAGTTAAAGATGACGCCTGGATAAGTCTCGAGCTTTTTCTGGACGTCTTCGATGAGCTGCTCTTTCGAATGGACCGATCCTTTTTTCCAGGACGCGTCGCCGTAGGGCTTCAAACCAACATAAAACTCGCAATTGAAAAAGCCCGTGGGATCGGTGCCGTCATCGGGGCGGCCGAGCTCGGAGCCGACGACGGTGACTTGCGGATATTTGGAGAGCAGATCGCGGACCTGCGGCGCGAACTTGCTGGCGTCCTCGAAAGAGATGGTATAGGGCATGGTGGCGCGAACCCAAAGCGCGCCTTCATCGAGGTGCGGGAGGAATTCGCCGCCGATAAAAGGAACCAGCAGCAGCGTAGACACAAAGATGAGTGTCGCGGCGAACAGCGTGGTCTTCGGATGATTGAGGCACCATTCGAGGCGCTTGCCGTAACTGTCGCGTACCCAATCGAAGATGCGGTTGGGCTTTTCCTGAACGCCGCTCTTGAACCAGTAGGAAGCGAGAACGGGAACGAAGGTAAGAGTAAAGACCAGGGCGCCGACGAGCGCGAAGGCCATGGTGTCGGCCATGGGATGGAACAGTTTTCCGGCAGGGCCGGTGAGCGCGTAGATGGGAAGGTAGCCGGCGATGATGACGGCGACGGAATAGAAAATGGGGCGGTCGACGTCGCGCGCAGCGGCGAGAATGACTTCGTTTAGTTTGTAGTCCTGGCCCTTTCGCAGGCCGAGTTCGCGGTAGATGTTCTCGACCATGACGATAGTGCCGTCAATGATGATGCCGAAGTCAATGGCGCCGATGGAAAGCAGGTTGGCGGCTTCGCCGGTGGCGTTCAAGAAAATAAAAGCGAAGAGCAACGCGAGAGGAATGGTGAGCGCGGTGATGACCGCGGCACGGACACTGACGAGAAAAAAGATTAGGACGATGAGAACGAAAACCATACCGCGGATCAGATTCCACTCGACAGTGTCGGTAGTGACGCGGACGAGGTCGCTGCGGTCGTAGTAGGGGCGGATTTTCACATCGGGCGGAAGGACATTGCGATTGAGCTCTTCCGTTTTTTTCTCGACGCCTGCGAGGACGTTTTGGGTCTGCTCGCCGCGACGCATGAGGATGACGCCTTCGACGGCGTCGTCGTTGCTTTTCTGTTTGTCCTGGAAACCGAAAATGCCGAGGCGCGGAGCGTGGCCGATCTCCACATGGCCGATGTCCCTGATTCGAATGGGAACGCCGTTGCCGGCTCCGACGACGACCTCGCCGATTTCGTCGGTGGATTTAACGAGGCCGAGCCCGCGCACGTAGTAGAACTGGCCGCCCTGGGTGTAGAAGCCTCCGCCGGTGTTGGAGTTGTTGGCAGTGAGTGCGCTAAGAACCTGCACGACCGGGAGATGGAAATTGTAAAGCTTCACGGGATCAAGCAGGACTTGATACTGCATGGTCGGCCCGCCGAAGCCGGAATCGTCGGCGACGCCGGGAACGCTCTTGTAAGCGCGCTCGATGATCCAGTCCTCATACGTATGCAACTCCATGGGGGTGCGGTCCGGGCTCTCGATGACGTAGCGGTAAACGAGACCGCTGGGGCTGAAGAGTGGCGCCATGCTGGGAGTGACGCCCTGGGGGAGCTGGGCGTCGCTAATGCGCTGGAAGACCTCCTGGCGGGCGAAATAAGGATCGACGCCTTCGTCGAACGTTAACCGCACGTCGGAGAGGCCGTAGAGGGAGATCGAACGCATCACTTTCAGATGCGGGGAGCCGTTCATGGCGAGCTCGAGCGGGAGTGTAGTAAGGCGCTCGACTTCTTCAGCGGCATGGCCGGGCCACTGGGTGATGAGTTCGACCATCGGGGGCGAGAGATCGGGATAGGCATCCACGGGCATGCGCTGAAAGGAGACAGCACCGGCGATGATGATGAGCACGGTGACCATCATCACCAGGAAGCGCTGCTGCAGAGCGAATTGGACAATGCGATGGATCATCTTGATCTCGCGGTTGAGTCTCCCTTTAGTGCTGCAAAGAATTCTTGAATTGCAGGAACAGGCTGCCGTCGCCGACGACGCGCTCGCCTTCCTTCACGCCGTCGGTAACTTGAGTGCGGCCGCCCTGGCTGTCACCGACCTTGACGAGGCGGCGGGCGAATTGATTCGAACCGGATTGCACGTAGATGAAGGGCTGATTTTCCGTGTCGCGGAGAACGGCGGCGTCAGGGACGATGAGCGCATCGCGAACCGCGCCGGCCTGGACGGTCGCGGTGACATACATGTCTTTTTTGAGTTTCTTGGCGGGATTACTGGTGACGATACGCGCCTGCAGGGTGCGCGTGTTGGGATCGAGCGCCGACCCGATGTAAGAAATTTTCCCGTGAAAAACATCCGGATAGGAGTCGGTGGTGATGTCCACGGAATCACCCGGGTGCACGTATGCCATATCGCTCTGGTAGACGTTGACGAGGACCCAGACGGTGCTCATGTCGGAAATGGTAAAAATCTGTGTTGCGCCGGCCATGAGCAGCTGGCCGGGACCGACGAGACGCTCGACAACATCACCGCCGACCGGGGCGATTACGGGAATTTGAGAAGTCGTATTCGGAGGGAGCTTCATTACGGCTTCCGGATCTTTCAGGCCAAGTGCACGCAGGACGTCCTCACTGGATTGCATGTCAGCCTGCGCCTGGATGCGGCCGGATTCGGCTTGCTGGAGATCGGCCTCGGCGATGGCGCCGTGAGAGTAGAGGTCCTGCGCGCGGTTATAGATTTTTTCAGCAAGAAAAAATGCGTCGCGGGCTTTGATGTAAGCAGACCGCGCCGCGGAATAGTCAGGACTGTTCACCGTTAGCAACGGCTGACCCGCATGCACGGTCTCGCCGGGTGCGACCAGGATCTGGTTGACGGGCCCCCCGATGGCGCTGAAAACCGGAGTGGTCTTGAAAGCGTTATAGGTGGCGTTACCCGTCAGGCGCAGGACGCGGGGGAGCTTCGTTTTCTCCACGGCCACAACCTGGATATGAGACATCTGATCCTGAGGAACGGTGAAGAGAGAAGCGGTGTCCGCTTTAGACTCCGTTCCTGAATACGAGGTCATTTTGGATTCAGAGTCCCCCGAGCCAGAGCCGCAGCCCGCGAAGACCAGCACGGCTGTGAGAGCGGCGAACGAAGAAATAGCTGAAGGCAAGAAAGTTTTTCTCATGGCAGAGTCCTTGTTCCCACGGCCTGGCGCATCTGTTCGAGCGCGGTCATATAACTGGCAAGAGCCTGGCGATAGGCGAGCTGATTGGCGCGATAGGTGCGCTCGGAATCGAGATAATCGAGCAGGCTGGCGGCGCCGCGTTTATAGGCGTACTCGCTGATATCGCGCGACTGCCTGGCCATATCGACATAGCCGCCGCGATAGAGCTGGACGATTTGCTCGTTGCTGCGAAGCGCCTCGTAAGCGTCAACGACGTCGCTGAGAACCTGCTGGGAGGATTCGCTGGCGAGTTCCTGGGATTGCGTGATGGCGTAGCGAGTACGGGCGATCTCACCCTGGTTGCGGTCGAAGAAGGGGAGCTGAATGTTGAAGAAGAATGCGCCGGTATTTGTAGCGGCGACGTGGGAATAGTTGAAGCTGGCACCGAGGTCGCGTTTGCCGTTGGCTTCCGCGAGCGCCTCCTGGCTGCGGGCAGCAATGAGGTTTTGCTGCGCGGCGCGGAGGTCGGGACGCGTGCGCAGCGCCAGGGCCTTCAAATCGTCGAGACCTGCGCGAACAGCCAGATAGTCGAGGTCGCCTTCCACATCATAATTGTCGGGAACAGATTCGAATCCGAGGAACTGGCGGAGGCCGGTGAGCGCCTGGACTTTGGCGAGCTTTGCGGTAAAGACATCGCTCTGGAATTGCAGCAACTGCAATTTGATCTTGAGAAGATCGCCCTCGCTCATGTCGCCGGCTTTGTAGCGCGTCTCGCTGATGTCCACGGTCTTCTGAAAGCTGTCGAGATCCTGCTGATTGAAATCGATGGTGGATTGCGCGAGAAGCACGGCGACGAATTGCTGCGAAACGTTGAAGACGAGCTGGCGCTCGTTGTCGGCGACGGTAGAGGTGGTGGCAGCAGTCTGATCCTTGGCGGCTTGCAGGCGATGCTGGCGCTTTTTGCCGCGTTCGAAGGTGTAGCCGATGCCGAGGTCAAACTGCGCCACGTTGTCAATGTAGTCGGCTGTGAATTTATTGGGCTGGAAGATGGGAAGGAACTGAGCGTCCCAGGAGAGGACGGGGTTGGGGCGCAGATTAGCGGTGATTTCCTGGGCCTGATTTTGCAGGATGGTGGTGCGCGCGGCCAGGAGAGCATGGTCATGCTCCAGCGCCAGGCGAATGGCTTCCTCAATGGAGATTCTCGCTGCCGGGGTCTGCGGCGAGGCGGCGCTCGGTCTGGGCACCGGGGCCGAAGGAGGCTGCTGCGCTGCCGAGAAAGCCGGCGCGGCCAGAAGGGCCAGGGCCCATAAAGATAGTTTTCTCATGGTGATAATCCTTACGCGTCCCCCCAAAGGGGACAGCTAGCAGTCGGGAACAGACCAGGGAGAAGGAGTTAGTTAAAGCGCGGGAGGAGCGCGCGGAGAGGTAGCGCGCGGAACGGCAGAACCCGGGGAAACGAGCAACGGCGGCAGTTCGAGCCGGTTGACGAACGGCACAACGGCAATGCTTGGAGACTGCGTGGCGACAGCAGAACCCACGGTAGAGCAGATCGGGCAGATGTGCGAAGCCGAAGGGGTGGCCGTCAAATCGGCGCAGAAGTGGAACTGCGCCCCGAGGAAGACCATCCCGAGGAGCAACGCCAAGATACGAATCCGCTGTGTCTTGCCGAGCATGTAGGTACTAAGACGAAGCTTAGGATGAAATGGTTGCGGGGTCAAGGAAGGCGCGTGTAACTGTGTTGCTTTTAAAGGACCGGGCCTCGACCTGATGCGAGCGAGGTGCTATGGTAAATCTGGCCTATGAATCGCCTTAGATTCTTGTTTGAAAGGACGGCTGTGCGCCGCGCGCTGGCGCTGTTGGCTTGCGCTGCGCTGTTGTACTTTGCCGCGGGCGGCAGTTTCCTTCACGAACACACGAAAGGCCCCGATACCGCCTGCCATATTTGTCAGGCGCTGCACATGCCGACGCTGGCGGCTGCGCCCCTCGACCTCGTCAGCACGCCTGAGTTTGTCACCTGGTATTTTTCGCTCCCGCAACACGCAGCTCCGAGCGATTCGTTTGCGCTGCATCGCGCGGGGCGCGCCCCTCCTTCCGCGTAATTCCATCTTCAGTTCATTGGTTTTCCCTACTGTGCGTTGACGCTTATTCAAGCGGCCACGCAACCGCCACATTTCCAGGCGGTTTCTATCCACACTCACACAGCTGACCCTTCAAGGGATGGAGAGAAAATGTTGAAGCGACTGAGCAGATTAACTGCAATTGTTTTTGGTTTCGTATTTTTTTTGACGGCTGCACCGGTGAAGGCGCAGATGGGGAATTCGGGATCGATTGAAGGCGTTGTGAAGGATGCGTCTGGCGGAGTAATTGCGGGCGCAACGGTTGAGATTTCGTACGCGGTGAGCGGTTACCGACGGGAAACGACTACTGGAAGCGATGGAGCGTTTCGCTTTACGAACGTGCCCTTGAACACGTATCACATGGTTATTACGGCCCCCGGCTTCGCGAGCTACACCCAGGATGTTGATGTGCGCTCGAGCGTTCCTCTGAGTGTGGCGATCAGCCTGAACGTTGGCTCCGCCGCGTCGACCAGCATAACGGTGGAGGCTACGGGTGGTGACCTGGTGGAAAATGAATCGACGTTTCACACCGACGTGGACCGCGGTTTGTTCGAAAAGCTTCCGCTGGAAAGCCAGTCGTCGTCTTTGAGCTCGCTCGTTACGCTTTCGACGCCTGGAGTCGCGGCGGATTCGAATGGCCTTTTCCACGGATTAGGGGATCATGCGGAAAACTCATTCTCATTAGATGGCCAGCCGATCACCGACCAGCAAAGCAAGGTTTTCTCGAACCAGATACCGCTCGATTCGGTTCAGTCGCTGGAGGTGATCTCCGGGGCACCGCCGGCGGAGTATGGCGACAAGACGAGCTTAGTTATTAACGTGACGACGCGCTCAGGCCAGGGTCAGACCACTCCTCATGGCAGTGTCACGGCGTCGTACGGTTCCTTCGGTTCAGTCAATGGGGGTTTCGACGTAGCGTATGGTGGCGAGAAGTGGGGCAACTTTATTGCCGTGGGCGGACTGAATACCGGCCGGTTCCTCGATCCGTCCGAGTTCAGCGTGATGCACGACAAAGGCAACATGGAAAACATGTTCGACCGCGTGGACTATCAAATGTCGACTGCGGATTCTCTGCATCTCAACTTGAGTTACACGCGTTCCTGGTTCCAGACGCCCAATTCGTTTGATGCCCAGAATGCCACGCCATGGAACGGAGTGGTCGTTGCGAACAACGGTCTCGATCCCGACGGCAATGTTGTGGGCCCCACGGACCAGCGCTCGAAAATCGGAACGTTCAACATCGCGCCAACCTGGAATCACTTGATCAGCCCGACCGCCGTCTTTACCCTGGGCGGTTTCGTGCGACGCGACGCCTACAATTATTACCCAAGCGGCAATCCATTCGCAGACTTGGGCCCATCGAATCTTCAACAGGAAACCGTTGCTCAGGACCGGACGCTCACCAACGCAGGCGCGCGAGCGGGCTTGTCCTACGTGAAGGGCATTCACAATGTGAAGGCCGGAATCGTGTACGAGCAAACGATCCTTACGGAGAACGATCACTTTGGAATCGTCGATCCAACTTTCAATGCGCCGTGCCTGGATGCAGGGGGGGTTCCGGTATTTGTAGGTAATCCCGGACTCAACAATCCGAGCCAATGCGCTACGGCAACATCAACGAACCCTTCTACGTATCCAACGCCCTTCGTAGCGAATCCCAGTTTCGTACCGCTCCTAGGTTGCATCGACCTTACTAGGCCGACGCCGTCGCCCGCGGACGGCTGCGGAAGCACTTCAAGCGCGTCTCACTTGTTCCACGGCCATACGGATGTGAAACAGCTTGCTCTCTACATCCAGGACACGATCACGGTGAAAAGCTGGTCCTTCAACCTTGGAATTCGGGGTGATATCTATAACGGCTTTACCTCACAGTCCCAGGCGGAGCCTCGCCTTGGAGTCGCCTACAATATCAAGCGCACGAATACGGTCCTTCGCGTTTCTTACGCGCGAGCCCTGGAAAGCCCTTTTAACGAGAACTTGGTACTTTCTAGCAGGGGCTGCCAGGACGTGGTTGTGGCCAACCTTTTTGCACTTGCGGGTGAGGGTTGTACAGACTCAAATACCGGGTTGGTTAGTACTGCTGCTAGCACCCTGCCTGCCGGCTATCGCAATGAATTCCACGGCGGGTTGCAGCAAGCTTTCGGAAAGTATTTCGTCGTGGACGGCGAGTACATCTGGAAGTACACGCACAACGGCTACGACTTCAGCATTCTCGGTGCGACACCTATCACTTTCCCGATCGCGTGGCATAACTCGAAGATCCCTGGCTATGCCATCCGGGCGAATGTGCCGAATTACCACGGTTTAACAGCGCTCGTCGTAATGTCCAGCGTGGCCGCTCGATTCTTCACTCCACAAATTGGCGGGGTCGGTGCGGTCCCCGTCACACCGGGGAGTTTCTCGGTGTTCCGTATCGACCACGACGAGAAATTTAATCTCACGGCCCACATGCAATACCAGTTCTTGAAACGCGGGCCGTGGGTTGGCTTCAATTGGCGATACGACAGCGGTCTCGTGGCCGGCCCAGTGCCTTGTGCGGGGGGCAACTGCAACAACGGTCCACTAGGCAGCGATACGGTCGTTGACGCGTCGATCTTGACGGCAGACCAGCAGTTTCAGGCGGGCCTCTTCTGCGGGTCAGTTCACGCAACGCCTACTACGCCTATCAGTCCCAACTCCCTCTGTCCTGCATCGCAGTACGGATCCACATTCCTGCAGATACCGGCTCCGGGGACTGAGAATGACGACCACAATCCGCCGCGCGTGGCTCCACGCAGCTTGTTTGACGTGGCCATCGGGCACGACAACCTTTTCCACGGCGACCGTTTTAAGTGGAGTGCCCGGCTCACGGCGATCAACGTTGCGAACAAGACTGCGGTATACAACTTCCTGTCCACGTTCAGCGGGACACACTACGTAACGCCGCGTGCCTTGACGGCCGAACTCGGCTTTCATTTCTAGACGCTAGGTCTCGAGAAATGGCGGTCTTCACGATGGCGTCAGCGGCTGGCAGGACCAGGAAGCCTAAAAGGTTGGTGCCGAATCCTCTTGGAGAAAGTGCCGAGCTAGAGAGGAAATACTTCAGTATCAGGGAATGGCGTGGCCAAGACCTGATATCCCTGCTCTTTCGAACGAGCATACGACTGCAAACAACCTTTGACCGCTGCTTCCTGCAATTCGGAATCACCGCGCAGGAAGCGGCAGTGCTGCTTCGCTGCGTGGAGGCAGGCGAAACTTCGGCTGGAAAACTGGCCCAGGCGATGAGAAGAGATAAAGGGAAGATAACGCGGTTCGTTAACCGTCTCGAGGCGGCCAGGCTTCTCACCCGCATCCGAAATCGGCACGACCACAGGCTGCAAATCATTCAGGCGACGAAGTTCGGCCACCGGCTGGCGCCAAAATTCAGGGCCATCTTTGAAGAGATCCGGGGGCAATTCCTAGAGGGAATCCAGACCTCTGATATCGATCACCTTGGGGCCCTTCTGACGCAAGTGTATGAAAATGCAGGACGTCTCCATGAGGATAGGACCTCTCGGAGGCCCCGGAAGAATTCGAAGCGGCGACCGCCGGGTTGAGCCGGTTTTCAAGTCAGGCACCCGCACAGGCGGCGTGAAGCATCCAAAGCGAATGATCTGGAAAGCTGGGCTGAGCAAGCTGAAGTTGGCACTCTCCTTTCAAAGCCCACGGGTGGAAATCAAGGGAGAGGGGCATGTTCACTGGCAGGACAAGAGTGCCTGCGATAGTCGTGACTCCAACGGGACCACTGGCGAGATAATCCCTAATTGGCGTTCGGCTAGACAAAACTATGAGTTTATTTCGACTGGCAATTCGTAAAAACGCCCCTTTATACGTCGGGAGCACCGCGTCACATCGCTGGTCACACAATTGGTTACGGCAGACTGCGGCTACGTGTGCGATCTTGATCGCAACAGTTACGGCGGCTGGGCAGACGACTCAGACCAGCAACGATAAACCGCGCCCAGGATCCATTCATGGCACCGTGACCAACCTGCAAGAGAACACTTCGAGTGGCCTTGCGGGAGTTACCGTAAAGTTGACGCCGGAACCCAATGGCAGCCCCCTTACCGCGGACACGGACGAGGCAGGGAAGTACGAATTCAAGGACCTCCAGCCGGGAACCTACACAATTTCGATCAACCAGCCGGGATTCAAACCGTTCACAAAATCCGTCTCGGTGAATCCGGGGCAGGCTACGGTCCAGGATATCCAGGCGGAGCTGGAGACGGTCGCGGAAAAAGTTGAGGTCAGCGAAGAAACTCAGACCATAGCGACAGAGAGCGCGACAACTCCGACCGTGAATCTTACGCAGCGCCAATTGATTTCTCTTCCGACAGCCCAGGAAAAAATTCGGGAAGTCCTTCCCGTGACTCCCGGTGTAGTAAAAACACAGGATGGAAAACTGAACTTCAAGGGAGCGGACGAGAATCAGAGCTTGTTGCTGGTGAACTCCGCGAGGACCACTGATCCGGTGACCGGAAGTTTTGCGGTGCCCGTGCCGACGGACGCCGTGCAGTCCTTCGCGGTCTACAAGACACCGTACAATGCGGGCCTTGGAAGTTTCACTGGCGGGCTGACCACGGTGGAAACCAAACCCCCCGACGATCAGTGGAACTACAGACTAAAGAGTTTCATTCCTTCCGTGCTTGGGAAGAATGGAAGCATGGTTGGAATCCAGGAGGCGACGCCAGGGCTGGACTTTGGCGGGCCGCTGATTGCCCACAAACTGCTCTTTTCGGAGATTTTTCAGTACGACATGAAAAAGCGCACGGTGCGCGGATTGCCCTGGCCCTATGACATCAGCAAGAAACAGGGGTTCAACACATTTACGACCGTCGAGGCGATCCTTTCCCAGACACATGTGCTGACGCTCACGGTGAACGCGTTTCCCCTTCGGACACAGCACGCGGATATCAACGCACTCGTTCCTCAGCCAGCCTCGAACGACCTGAACCAAAAAGGGATAGCCGTGGGTCTGACGGACCGGTATCAGTTCGAGTCCAACGCCATCTTCAGCACCATTGCGCAGTACACCTATTTCGACAGCAATGCACATGGCCAGGGATCAGCAGACATGCTCGTCACACCTCAAGGGTGGGGTGGAAATTTTTTTAACAAATGGTCGCGCCAGGGCAAGGAATTCCAACTGGTCTCCGCGTACCAATTTGCCCAGAAAAAATGGCTCGGCAGCCACGAACTTCACGTCGGCTTGGATTTTGATTATCGCTCCTATACCGGAGTCAGCAGTTCACATCCGATACAAATCCATCGCCAGGATGGGACGCTGGCGGAAGAGATTACTTTTCTTCTAGGGCCGCCGCAGAGTACATCGGACACGGCTGTGGCCGAGTTTATCCAGGATCATTGGGTGATGAACTCCCACTGGGCTGTCGATCTGGGAGCGCGGTTGTCGAGTGAAGGGCAAGGTTGGTCGGCAGCGGTGGCCCCGCGTGCCGGTGTGGCCTACTCCCCTGGCAAAGAAGGTAAGACCGTTATTCGATCAGGCATCGGCTTGTTCTATGGCTTGCTACCGCTTCTGGCGGGAGACTTTGCAGCCAATCCTACTCGCGTAATCACGCCGTTTGATACGGCAGGCCTACCAAGCGGGCCTCCAGTGACTTACACGAACGCTTACGTCGGCGGGTTGAACCCACTGAGTACAAGCGCCTTTCCAAGCCAGCCGAGTACGACCCCTCGCAATTTGACGTGGAGTGTCGGAGTAGAACACGCGTTGCGGAAGAATGTGCTGTTTCGTGTCGGTTACATTGATAGCCACACGACGTACCTTCTGGTCGTGAATCCTTTCACGGCTGTGCCGGGTGCACAATCTTTTCTGGGACTCACGAACACGGGCTCATCGCACTACCGCGAGCTGGAAAGCACCGTGCATTTCACCTTTCACCACAGTGAGGTGAATGCATCCTACATTTGGAGCCGCACACGCGGAGATTTGAACAATCTCTCGGCTGTGTTCATTCCTTTCCAGCAGCCCGTGATTCGCCCCAACGTGTACGGCATCCTCCCGTATGACATACCCAACCGCGTGGTGACCTGGGGAATTTTTTCCTTGCCGAAAGGCTTCAAGTTCAGTCCTATCGCCGACGTGCATACCGGCTACCCGTACTCCAATATTGATACGCTGCAGAACTACGTGGGGACACCCAACGGGCAGAACTTTGCGACGTTTTTCACTCTGGACGTGAAGCTATACCGGCAATTCCGCATTCCTTTTCTTGGCTTCGGCCATGGAAAGGGCAAAGAACATCACGTGCGCCTCGGTGTCTACTCTCTGAATGTGACCAATCACGGTAATTATAACGCCGTGTATAACAATGTGACTGCGCCGAACTTCGGGTCGTTCGCCGGATTCCTGGACCGCCGCGAAGGGGCGGTCATCGATTTCGTCGACTGATCTCGAGAACGTCTGCAAACTTCCAAGTGATTTCACAGCAAGAACGTGCGAACTCCAAGCACGACTGCGAAAAATGATCGCAGACCCGCTATTTCTGCGCGAGGTAAGTTTTCGCTTCCACGAGCTCGGGTCGATCGGCGCCCGGCAAACAAATCGAGGCGAGCTGCGTGTAGAACGATTGCGCCACGGTGGCGTCCCCAGAGGCCTGGGCTGCGCGGGCAGCACCAAGAAGTCCGTCGAAGCGATTCGGCGCGTTCTTGATGTCCGTCTTATACTCAATGAGGGCTTCCTTGGAGCGCTTGAGTTCCAAGAGCATGTCGGCGAGCATTTCGCGCGCGGGGATGCCGACGGATTCGCCACCGTCTTTGTCTTGATGATCGGCGGCGGCGCGGAGCTCTTGAAGGGCTTCATCCACTTTTCCCTTGGCGAAGGCCAGCCAGGCTTCGGCTTCGCGGAGATCGGTGGCCTTCTCCGTGGAGACGTTGTAGCCGTTTTTCTTCGCGCGCTTTTCACGATCGGCGACGAGTTCGGTGAGTACCTTCACGTCTGCTTCCGCACCGGGCACATCGCCGCTGCGTGCGGCCCCGATGGCGCGTGCCCAGTAGGTGGTGTCCTCCCAGTTTTTGTGCGTGGCGGCAACCGGCAAATTGGCGGCTTCTTTCCAGCGATGCAGCTCGAGAGCGGTTCGCGCGGCGAAATAGGCGCGATGTTCGGCCTTGCTTTGGTCGCTGGCTCCAACCACGTGGTCCGTGTGCTCGATGACTTCGCGCGCTTTGGCTTCCTGGCCGCTCTGGAGGTAGGAGTAGCTTAGAAAATCCATAGCATGAGTTTGATAGTGAGCTTCGGCCAGGTGCATTTCGGCGGCGTGAGCGCCAGAGGCGTTCGCGGCGATATTCGAAGTGATGGAATCCTGCCAAAGCCCGAGGCGCACAAAAATATGCGAGGGCATGTGCAAGGCGTGCGCGGAGTCTGGTGCGATGGCGGCGTAACGGCGCGCAGCTTGCAGGCCTTGGGCCGCGAACTCCGGCTTATCTGTTGCGTGAATCAGGTAATGGGCGACGCCGGGATGATCCGGGTGCGACTGGAGAAGCGGATCGAGAATGGCGATGGCTTTTTGCAGATTCGCGGTGGTGTCAACATCTTCATCGGCGAGGGAGACGAGAGAGAGCGCATAGAAGGCGCTGATATTCACGTCGCCGGGAAATTGAGCGTGCAACTGCGCGAGCGCCGAGGAGTACGCCTGGGTTCTGTCGGCGTGGGACAGATTGGATTTTTTCTGATAGAAAGCGGCGGCGGCGTTGATGAGGCCCTGTTCCTGGGCGTGCGCGGTGTGAAGCTTCTGCGCTTTCTCAATGTCCTTGCGGCCTTCTTTGAGAGTTTTATCGTCTGGAAAATCCCAGAGTTGATGATAGAGAGCCATGGCTTCGCCCCAATACGCGATGGGGCATTTCGGGTCGCGAGCTGCAGCATCAGCAAAGGTCTTCCCGGATTCCGTGTATTGGAAGGAGTGCAAGAGCGCGAGGCCTTTTTCGATCATCGGTTTCGCTTCGGCGGCGCAACTTGTGGGGAATTCGACTTTGCCGAGTTGGTCAGAGGGAGAGGCGCCAACGGATGCGTGCGGGGCGGCCAAGGGGACAAGGATGATGACAGAGTGGACCAGAATAAAGGCGAAGTTTCGGCGCAGGCGCATAGTCCGTCTCCAAAAATACTGGTGGCAATTCTAACTCGGGTGGTGGAGTTTGCAGGAAAAAATCCATTTCATGAAAGGCCGAGAAGCAGGGAGGCGGTTGGACGCCGCTTTGGCACGTTGGATACAATGGAGACGGAGCGGTACTTCGAAGCAGGTGCGGTAGCGAAAGCTGTTTGAACCAATGACGAATCTCTGAGGTGCTGCGGATAGACAGCCCGTGTGCACGGCCTGTCCCGCTGGCGGGTCTCTTCGGGAGGAATGAGGAAGACACGCGAGCGGGGCAGGAAAGCCTAACGGTTGGCTCGTGGCGCCCTACTATTTCAGAGGTTCACGGCCTAGCTACCCACGGCCAAGCAGTCCGCTCCGTTTTTTGTTTTGCGGCGAGAAAGAGGGCATGCGCGTACTTTTTGTAGGAGACATCGTCGGGTCACCGGGACGGCAGATCGTGCGCGATCGGCTTGCGGACATTGTTGCGCAGCAGCAGGTCGACCTGGTGATCGCCAACGGCGAGAATTCGGCATCGGGATTCGGGATAACGCCGCGCCTGGCGGAAGAACTCCTGAAAATGGGAATCGACGTGCTCACCGGTGGAAATCACAGTTGGGACCGCAGGGAGATTCTGGAGTACATGCCGCACGAGCCGCGGCTGCTGCGGCCGGCAAATTTTCCGGACGGCAATCCGGGGAGCGGGCTCTACGTTGGAACGGCGAAGAACGGCGTGCAATATGCGGTGCTCAATCTGCAGGGCCGCGTGTTTCTGACGCCAATCGACGATCCATTTCGCAAAGCCGATAGCGAGCTGGCGAAAATTCCAGCGGACGTGGCCTTTGTATTCGTGGACATGCACGCAGAAACGACCAGCGAGAAAATCGCCATGGGCCGTTATCTCGACGGACGCGTGTCCGCGGTAGTCGGCACGCATACGCATGTGGCGACGGCCGACGAGCAAGTTTTGCCGCAGGGCACTGCTTACATCACGGATGTGGGGATGACCGGACCGCACGGCGGGGTGATTGGCATGGACGGCAACGGCATCATTACAAAATTTCTGAATGGGTTGCCTGCGCGATTCGAAGTCGCTTCCGGCGATGTGCAGATGAACTGCGTGCTGGTCGAAACCGACGACGAGGGTCCGCGCAATCCCGCGGGCCGGCTGCGCGCGCGCGCTATCGAACGCCTGCGCTTCCGTATTGACTAGATTGCACGAGAACTGCCTGCAACGCAGGGCAACCTGCGCACGTCCATAGTAATCTTAGGATTCAGATAAAAGGGTGGGACTACGAGTGAGAATTCTTGCGGTGTTGTGTCTGTTGGCGTGTGCGGCTGGGAGCATTGTGGCTCAGGAGGAAGGCGAACTTACGGCCACGCGCCGCATTCTTCCGAGCATTGGCCCCGGATTGCGGACGGTGAAGCGTGGGCCAGACGGGCGACTGTACGTGCTGGCTTCGCCGTCGCCGGGTCTGATCGTTTTTGACGCCGCGGGCAAGCAAATCCTTTCCATCGGAGAACTCGCGGCAGCTCCCTTGCCGGCGAAGGGTAGTCGTGCCCTCATCACGTTCGCGGAGGATTGCGACGCCGATGCGGAAGGGAAGATCTTCGTGGCGGACCGCGGTGCAAACCTGGTCCAGGTCTTCTCGCCCGAAGGCGCGCTGCTGCGTTCCATACCGGTGAAAAATCCGATTTCCGTGGCGGCTCTTCCCGAAGGAGAAGTGGCGGTCGGAACTCTGCGGGAACAGCACCTGGTGATGGTATTCGATAAGAATGGACGAGATGTGCGGGAGTTCGGCGATCCGGAGCCGCTTACGGAGCGCGAGGACTTAAATCGGTACCTGAATATCGGGGAGCTGGCCACCGATGCCCAGGGGCATCTTTACTATGCGTTCGTTTATATGCCCGAACCAACCGTGCGGCAATATGACCGGGTCGGATACGCCGGGCAGGACGTTCAATACACGGCACTGGAGGCCTGGCCGGCGGCGCAGGCGGCGCGCAAGGAGATCGAGCGGCAGGAAAGGCGTGGCGAACCGCCGACGCTAAAACCCATCCTTACGGCCGTGGGTGTAGATCGCACAAACGGGGAAATCTGGATGGCGCTGCACAACACGCTCCTGCATTTTGACAAGGAAGGAAACCGGCGCGCGAGCTATCAGCTTTACACGCCGGAAGGAGCGCGGCTGGAAGTAAACACAATTCTGGTGGAGAAAGACCACCTGATTATGGGAAACGATCCGCTGGGCATCTATGAATTCGACCGGCCGGCAAAAAAAAGTCCACAATAATGGGACTTTTCCTCAGGCAAGATAGCGTGAATTTTGTCTAAGAATTGTTTTTCATCAGAAAATTTAGTTGAATATCCCGCGAAAATGAGTGATGCAGCGGCCACTTGCACAATCTTTGTGCTTGTGGAAAAACTGTGTATGGTGTGTGAAAGGCAGTGAACCCCTTCGCACACTTTTCGCTTGCCCCCTACGCACCAATCAGAGACAATCCCGCGCTGACTCATAGCGGCGGTACGTGGGCCGGCAAGTTCAGACGGGCCGCGCGCGGAGCGACAGGGGCAAAGCGCAACGTTCCGGCGCGGGTAAGAATCCCGAAGCCTGCAGAAAGATGCAAGTAAACCCGCTTTCCACAGCTTTTGCACATCTGTGGAAATAGCATAGGATTTTCTTTTCTCTTCCGATGACAACAGCAACTCAACCTGGGCGCGAGCGTGAAGGAGCCAACTCCTGGGACAAATTTCTAGAACGGGTCAAGTCCCGGGTCAGCATCAACACGTACACGACCTGGTTCCAGCCCACGCGGTTGAACCGCGCCGAGGGGGAGACCCTTTTCGTGCAGATTCCCAGCGCGGTGTTCCGGCAAGTGCTCACGCGGACCTACGGCGATATCGTCAAGGCCGTCTTTCACGAGCTCGGCACACCGAGCATGAAGGTACAGTACGTCTGCACCGAGGAAGAGCCGGTCCAGGCCGCTCCGGTGGTTTCCAGCGTGAAGCAGGCGAAACTGGATTTTGAGAGCAGCGACCACCAACTGAACACGCGCTATACGTTCGACACGTTTGTTGTGGGCAAATCGAATGAATTCGCACATGCCGCCGCAAGAGCGGTAGCCGAGCAGCCTTCCAAGGCTTATAACCCACTGTTTCTGTATGGCGGCGTGGGCATGGGCAAGACGCATTTGATGCACGCGATTGGTCACACGATCAAGAAGCGGAATCCCGCGATGCGGCTCAGTTACGTGAGCGCGGAAAAGTTCACCATCGAAGTGATCAATTCGCTGCGGTTTGACCGCATGATCAGCTTCCGGGACCGCTTTCACACGGTAGACGTGTTGCTGGTGGATGATATTCAGTTCATCGCCGGGAAAGAACGGACGCAGGAAGAATTTTTTCATACGTTCAATGCGCTTTACGAGCAGCAGAAACAGATTGTGATTTCGTCGGATTGCCTGCCGAAGGAGATCAATTCGATCGAGGAGCGGCTGCGTTCGCGATTCGAATGGGGATTAATCGCGGACATCCAGCCGCCGGACCTCGAGACCAAGATTGCGATTTTGCAGAAGAAGGCGGAGAACGATCGCTTCAGCCTGCCGGACGATGTCGCGGAATACATTGCGCGGGCGATCAAGTCCAACGTGCGCGAGCTGGAGGGCGCGCTGACACGTTTGATGGCCTACGCTTCACTAACAGGTGTCTCGGTTTCGCTCGCGACAGCGCAACAGGTGCTACGAAACATCATCGCTTCCCAGGAGAAGCGCGTCACCATCGATCTCATCCAAAAGCGTGTGAGCGAGCATTTTAATTTGCGCGAGCAAGACCTAAAAGTCCGCAGCAACACGCGGGCGATCGCTTTTCCGCGGCAAGTCGCAATGTACATCGTCAAGCAGTTGACGACCGCATCGCTTCCCGAGATCGGCCGCCAATTCGGCGGGAAGCACCATACAACCGTGCTGCACTCGATCAACAAGATTGAAGAGTTGCGCCGGTCGGATAAAGATTTAAATCGCACCATTACCCGCTTGATGGATGCTCTGCAGTAATCTCCTTTAGTCCATCCCATTCTAGTAATCCGATTTGATCGCAACCCATTAAACGCTGTGGAGATGAATTGGAAAAAGTGCGGAGAACGTGTTGAATAACGAGGACGGATTGTTGAGTCGAGAGCTGGAACGCTGAAGAAGGGCCGCGTTTTCCACTATTCTCACAAAACGCCACTTGGCAATCATTCCCGTATGTAGCCAGCACAGCGACGGTTGCCATGCTTTCCACAGTTCCACAGCACTCATCACAACAACAAGCTTTATGGAGCTTAAAAGTTTAGGAAAGCACTTGCTGTGATGATTGTACTTGTGAATATGTGAATTTAGACTCTGGTGACGCACGCGAGTGGTTGGAGGTATTCCCACCTATTTCCACAGTGAGAAATGCGTTGCAGACTTTATACTTTGTCAAAAAGCGAGTACAGTACGACAGCCGTGGAATTGCGGCGAGATAGGGCGCTGGCCCCCGCCCTAGTTGAGGAAACGTCAAAATGACCGCACCTGGAACGGCACGCGAGGAACATCAATCGATGGAATTCAGCGTTACAAAATCAGCGCTATTGAATGAACTCTCGACGACACAGGGTGTTGTCGAGCGCAAGACCACCATCCCTATTTTGTCGAATCTTCTGGTCGAGGCCAAGGGAAGCCACCTGACAATTACCGCGACAGATCTCGAGTTGAGCATTCGCACGTCTTGCGAAGCCAAGATCAAGAAAGAGGGCGCCGGGACCATTCCCGCGAAGAAACTACTGGAGCTCGTCCGCCTGCTGCCCGAAGGCGAGATCAAGGTTAAACTTCTCGAGAATCACTGGGTGGAAGTCGTCAGTGACAAGAAGAAATACAAACTCGTGGGGATGGCAAAAGAAAATTTTCCTGCGCTGCCGGCTATGCCGCACACACTGGTGAAAATTCCCGCTGCGATTCTGGAAAACCTCATCGGCAAGACGAAATTTGCAATTTCCATGGAAGAGTCGCGCTACACGCTGAACGGGGGCATGCTGATCCTTAAGCCGGATACGCTGGCGATGGTAGCTACGGACGGCCACCGGTTGGCACTTGCGGAGACCGATCACAAGCTGGCGGGGCTGAATGGGGAAGTAAGAGTGCTGGTTCCCAAGAAGGCCATGGATGAGGTTGAAAAATTATCCAGCGCCGCAGGCTCCGAAGCGCACATTGAATTTGCGAAAGACGAAAGCCATCTCTTTTTCCAGGTGGGCCACCGGCTGCTGATTTCGCGCATTCTCACCGGGCAATTTCCGAACTACGAAGCAGTCTTGCCGCGCGACAACAACAAGAGCGTGGTCATTGACCGTGGCGAATTAAGTGACGCGGTTCGCCGTGTTTCTCAACTTGCCGATCAACGCTCGCACGCCGTGAAGCTGGCCGTTTCGAAAGAAGGCATCGAAATTTCCGCTTCGAGCCCGGAATACGGCGAAGCGAAAGAAAATATCGAGAAAGAATACAAGGGCGATCCCATCGCCATCGGATTTAATTCCAGCTACATGCTGGATTTTCTTGCCGCTGCTGCCGATGGTCCGATCAGCATCGAGCTGAAGGACGAACAGTCCGCTGGCCAAATGCGCCCGCTCGCCGACGAGTCCTACCGTTATCGCTACATCATCATGCCTATGCGCATCTGACGACGTGAAACTGAAGAAAAGTACGGTCCCAAGCGCGCACCTAAGAAAGCCCTCGTTTTCTTAGAATTCAGGTTCTTGAATCCTTCTAATATTAAGTAAATAAACGGTTTATTCCACAAGAAAGACAACTCTCCTTCTTGAGAAAAGTCCTCAAATCGAGTACACTTTTTGTGTTGTTGATTCACAGTTTGGTTTCCTCCAGATAGGCCCGTGTTGGTCAGAATTAGGGCACGCCAACTAATCGGGAACGGCGCATCAAAGCAGGCTCTGCGCCAGGAGCCTCGCGCCGGAATCGCTTGGAGAAAACTAAGTCTTCGCCACGTCTCGCTGCGCGAGATGGGATGGAGCAGGAACCCTACGAGTTCCGTTCGCATGCGAGCGGAATCAAAGGGTAAGGCGATACACGCGGTATACCTCGAACACGCCTTTCCTCGCTTCAAAAAAGTTTGCCAAGGGAGCGCTTTCGCGCCACGTACCTCGCGGTACGTCTTGCTACAACGGGATTTTCCAGGGACGGCAGTCCGGGAGACGACATGGGTGACAAAGAAAACGCAGGCGGAACGCCGCAGGGCGGCCACAAGTATGACGCGAAGTCCATCAAAGTTCTCGGCGGACTGGAGGCCGTGCGGCTGCGTCCTGCGATGTACATCGGCTCGACGGGCGAAATGGGCCTGCACCACCTGGTGTGGGAAGTGGTGGACAATTCGGTCGACGAAGCCATGGCCGGCTACGCGGACGAAATCAATGTCACCGTGCACGCCGACGAGTCCGTCACCGTAGTGGATAACGGTCGCGGGATTCCCGTGGATATGCATGCCACGGAGAAGCGTCCCGCGGCGGAAGTTGTACTGACTGTATTGCACGCCGGCGGAAAATTCGACAGCGACACTTATAAAGTTTCGGGCGGTTTGCATGGCGTAGGCGTTTCCGTAGTAAACGCGCTCTCCGATTGGCTAGAGCTGGAGATTTCCCGCGATGGCGCGGTCTGGGAACAGACTTACGAAAAAGGCAAACCCACCAACAAGCTGAAGCAGACCGGAAAGACGCGCAAAACCGGAACCAAAGTTACTTTCCATCCCGACCCGACGATTTTCGAGAAGACCGTCTACAGTTTCGACACCCTGTCACAGCGCTTGCGCGAGCTGGCCTTTTTGAATAAGGGCTTGAAAATAACGCTTACGGACGAGCGTACGGAAAAGGCCGCGGAATTCAAGTTTACCGGGGGCATCACGGAGTTCGTGAAGCATTTGAATCGCGGAAAAGCGACGCTTCACGATTCGCCCGTGTACATCGAAGGGAAGCGCGGCACCGTCGAAATCGAGATCGCGCTGCAGTACAACGATACCTATGGCGAAAACGTTTTTGCTTTTGCGAACACTATCAACACGGTGGATGGCGGCACACACCTCTCCGGCTTCCGGTCTGCGCTGACGCGCTCGATCAACAACTTCGCTTCCGCAGCGGGCATGTTGAAGGAACAGAAGGATGAAGTGACGATTACCGGCGACGATGTGCGCGAAGGACTGGTCGCCGTCGTGAGCGTACGCTTGCCGCAGCCACAGTTTGAAGGACAGACCAAGGGCAAGCTGAACAGCGATATCAAGGGCGACGTCGAGCAACTGGTCAATGAAAAACTCGGCGAATGGTTCGACAAGCACTCGACGGTGGCGCGGCGAATTATCGGCAAGTGCATCGAAGCGGCTCGCGCCCGCGAGGCTGCGCGAAAAGCGCGCGAACTGACGCGCCGCAAGTCGGCCATGGATTCGAGCGGCTTGCCTGGAAAACTCGCCGATTGCCAGGAGCGCGATCCCGCGCGGTGTGAGTTGTTTGTCGTTGAGGGCGAGTCGGCCGGTGGCTCGGCGAAGATGGGCCGCGACCGTAAGTACCAGGCGATTCTGCCGCTCAAGGGCAAAATCCTTAATGTCGAAAAGGCGCGTTACGACAAGATGCTGGGGCACGAGGAAATTCGCGCCATCATCACGGCGCTCGGGACCGGCATCGGCAAGGATGACTTCGACGCCGGAAAGCTGCGCTATCACAAAATTATTCTGATGACCGATGCGGACGTGGACGGCAGCCACATCCGCACGCTGCTGCTGACATTTTTCTTCCGTCACATGAAGGAATTGATCGAGCGCGGGCACATCTATATCGCGCAACCGCCGCTATACCGCGTGAAGCGCGGCAAGACAGAAAAGTATATTCGTGACGATCGTGAATTTGCGCGCGAACTGATGAAACGCGCCACGGAAGACCACGTCGTGAAGGCTAAAGAAGGCGTGAATCTCGAAGGCGCGCGGCTGACTTCCTTTCTGCTGAATGTCCAAGAGTATGAAGCTGCCGCGGCGAAGCTTGGCCGCAGGCTGCGCGAGCCGGCGCTTGTCGAAGTGCTGGTGGAAAGCGGCCTCGAGAAGAAGACGGACTTTGAGGACAAAAAGGCGCTGGAAAAGCTTTTGAAGCAACTGGAAAAGACCAAATTGAAGATCGAAGGCAAGATTGTCTTCGACGAAGAACACAGCCTGTACGAAATCCAGTTTGGCCCGCCTCATAGTCAGAAAATTAATTGGGCGGTGGCCTCCACTGCGGAGTACAAGCGGCTGCGGGGTTTGGCGAAGCAGATCGAAGAATTCAATCATCCGCCATTCACCGTGGCGCGCAATGGCGACAAGGTGACAAAAGAAAAGGCCACTGATGTTCTCAACTACGTTGTTGAAGACGCTAAAAAAGACTTCACTATCACACGGTTCAAGGGCCTGGGCGAAATGAACGCCGAGCAGCTGTGGGACACCACCATGAACGCGGACACGCGTACCTTGCTGCAGGTGAAGCTCGAAGACGCCGTCGCGGCAGAGGATATCTTTACGACGCTGATGGGCGAAAACGTCGAGGCACGCCGCAAATTTATCGAGGACAACGCGCTCGAAGTTGTGAACCTGGATATTTAGCCAGTGTTTTATCAATTGGGATGGACGACGTTGCCGGGGCTGCGGGGGTTAGCCTGCAGCGAATTTCACGCGACGCCGACAAGTTCACCGGATAACGAGCGTGGCGTTGCGATTGAATTTGCGGGCGAGACTGAACGCGATATGTTCTTGGAGCAGCTCGAAGAATATTTTGCGGCGCGGCGGTTTACGAATACGGCGGATGCCTTCGACAGGGTGAAGGCGTTCGTGCTGGAACAGAAGGCCAAGAAGTAGAGATTGCCAGTAGGGCGCGGCGGACTGCGCCCCTATGCCCGGAATTTTTAGCAACAGCGAGGGGAAATGGCGGACGAGACAAATACATCCATACTGCTTCCGATCGATATTGAAGCGGAAATGCGCAAGTCGTACCTCGACTATGCGATGAGCGTAATCATCGCGCGCGCGCTGCCCGACGTGCGCGACGGCTTGAAGCCGGTGCAGCGCCGCATCCTCGTGGCCATGAACGACCTCGGCCTCGCTTCGAATCGCGGCTATCGCAAATGCGCCAAGATCTGCGGTGATACTTCCGGCAACTATCACCCGCACGGCGAAGCGGTGATTTATCCCGCGATGGTGCGTCTCGCTCAGGATTTCAACCTGCGCTACATGTTGGTGGACGGGCAAGGGAATTTCGGTTCCGTGGACGGCGATCCCCCGGCGGCCATGCGGTACACCGAAGCACGGCTGGCGAAAATCTCAGAAGACATTCTTGCCGACCTCGAAAAAGAGACCGTCGACTTCATTCCCAACTTCGATCAGACGCGCGAAGAGCCCGTAGTCCTTCCGTCGCGCATTCCGAATCTGCTCGTCAATGGCGCAAGCGGAATCGCCGTCGGCATGGCCACGAACATCCCGCCGCACAACCTGCGGGAGATCGTGGACGCCGCCATTGTGCTGATCGAAAAGCCTGACGCGACGCTGAAAGAAATCATGAAGATCGTGCCGGGCCCGGATTTCCCGACTGGCGCTTATATCGCGGGCCGCGAAGGCATTGAGGCCGCCTACAAAACGGGCCGCGGCAGCTTCACCATGCGCGCGAAAGCGGCCATCGAAGAGACCACTAAGGACCGCGAAAGCATCATCATCACGGAGATTCCATACCAGGTGAACAAAGCGCGGCTGATCGAGCGCATTGCCGAACTGGTGCAGACCAAAAAACTAGAAGGCATTTCCGACGTGCGCGACGAATCTTCGCGCGAGGGCATGCGCATCGTCATCGAGTTGAAGCGCGGCGAAGAATCGCAACTTATCCTTAACAATCTTTTCAAGTTCACGCAGATGCAGGAATCCTTCGGCATGATCCTGCTCTCCATCGTTGGCGGACAGCCGCGCGAGCTGGGCCTGATCCCCATGATCAAGCTCTTTATCGAGCACCGCATCGATGTTATCCGGCGCCGCACGATTTTCGAGTTGAAGAAAGCCGAGCAGCGCGAACACATTTTGCTCGGCTATCAGATTGCCCTCGACCATCTCGATAACGTCATCCGCATTATCCGCGGCTCCTCCAGCCGCGTGGACGCCCGGGAAAACCTGTTCAAGTATTTCAGCGAACAGGACGTGAACATCACGGAAAACGGCAAATCGAAAAAAATCGAAGGCGTGAAGCTGGATGGACGAAAGTACCGCGCGCAAGGAGCGCCGGAAATCGAAGCGGCAGGCCGTGGCAGCGGGCTCGGGCTGAGCTATGCGCAGATCGACGCCATACTCGAATTGCAATTGCACCGGCTGACACAGCTCTCCATCGACGAGATTCTGAAGGAGTTAAAATCCATTCGTGAATTGATCGCGGAGTTGCGCGAAATTCTGGCGAGCGATAAGAAACTCAAGCAAGTCATCACCGCGGAATTGCGCGAAGTGCACAAAGCGTATGGCGACGACCGCCGCACTCAAATCGTCGATAAGGTGGACGAAATCAAGCTCGAAGACCTGATCGCCGACACGGAGATGCTGATTACCGTCAGCCATGCCGGCTACATAAAGCGTACGGCGGCGGACACGTATCGCCACCAATCGCGCGGCGGCAAGGGCCGCATCGGCGCGAAGACAAAGGAAGAAGATTTCGTCGAGCATCTGTTCATCGCTTCAGCGCACAGCTACATTTTGCTGTTCACGTCGAAGGGCCGCGTTTACTGGCTGAAAGTGTACGAACTCCCGGAAGCCGCGGCGGCCACGCGCGGCAAAGCGATTTCCAGCCTGGTGAAATTCCAGGAAGATGAAAAGCTGACCGCGCTCGTCGCGGCGCGCAACCTGGAAGAAGCGGACAAATTCGTCTTCATGGCGACCAAGAGCGGAACGGTGAAAAAATCCGCACTGACGGAATTTTCGAACCCGCGCTCGACGGGCATCATCGCCATCACCCTCGACGGCAAGGACGAATTGATCGGCGCGAAACTCACCGACGGCAAGAGAATGATTTTCCTGGCCAGCCACGAAGGCCAGGCGATCCTCTTCCGTGAAACGGAAGTGCGCCCCATGGGACGCAATGCAGGCGGCGTGAACGGCATGGACCTCGACAAGGACGACTACGTCGTCAGTATGGATGCGGTCCAACCGGGCTTCGAAATCATCGCCAAGGAACACAAGACAACCACACAGAACCTAGAGGAACTTGAAAACGAGCAGATCAAAGACTCGCTGGTCACGCTGATGCTTACTGTAGCCGAGAAGGGCTTCGGCAAGCGCACGCCGCTGGCCGAATACCGCATCACTTCGCGCGGCGGTAAGGGTGTCGTCAACATGAAGACCACGGACCGCAACGGTTACGTCGTCGCCACGCTGCAAGTGACCGAGGAATCGGACGTAATGATCATCACGCACAACGGCAAGGTCATCCGCGTTCACGCGAACGAAATCCGCGAGGCTGGCCGCTCCACGCAGGGCGTGCGCCTGCTGCGGCTCGAGGACGATGACTCGGTCGCTGCCGCCGCTGTTCTGCAGGAAGAGAACGAGGAAGAGAAGAAATAGATCCGCAACCTCGGAAAATAAGTGGGGCATAAATCGTCGTGCCCCTCTTCTGATTCGGCTTGCGTTACACTACTTGCCCATGAAAATGACACGCCGAGTTTTTGCTTTTTCACTTCTGATCGTGCCGCTTGTTTTTTCGGCTATCGGTGGGTCGGCCGCTAAACCGCCTACAACTCACAAGTATCTCGCGTTCGTTGGGACCTACACGGCCAAGACGGAGAGCAAAGGGATTTACGCGTTTGAGTTTGACGCGGACACTGGGAAGCTGACGCCGAAGGGCGTTGCGGCGGAGACGCCGGATCCCTCGTGGGTGTTGGTGCACCCCAGCGGGAAATTCTTGTATGCAGCGAACGAAGCAGGCAAAGCGAGCACCGTAAGCGCTTTTGTCGTGGATACGAAGAGCGGGAAGCTCACACAACTGAATCAGATGCCCGCCCTTGGCGAAGACCCGTGCTATCTCTCTTTCGATCGTACGGGAAAGTATGTTTTTGTTGCGAACTACACATCCGGCAATGTCGTGGTGTTTCCGATCGCCGAGGACGGCAAGCTAATCGCTGCCACTGCCAATGTCCGTGACGAGGGCAAGCTTGGCCCCAACAAGGAGCGCCAGGACAGTCCGCACGCTCACTGGACTGAGCCTTCATTTGACGATCGCTCCGTGTATGTCGCGGACCTGGGTCTCGATCGAGTGTTACGTTACGGATTTGATGCAACGAAAGGCACTCTGTCGATAGGACCGGTGCAAAGCACTTGGTCGCATTCCGTACGCGATCTATCCGCCAAGCCTTCGCCAGGTACAGGACCTCGGCATGCCGCGTTTTCCAGCGGCGGTATTCTGTATGTTCTGGGTGAGCTGCAATCTACCGTTACGGCGTTCCACATGATTGGCATCGATGACTTTGTTCCCACCTCATTCCAGAGAATCTCTACCCTTCCCAAGGGATTCCCGGGCCGCAACGACGCCGCCGAAATCACGCGGCATCCGAGTGGCAAGTTCCTCTACACATCGAATCGCGGCGAGGACACCATTACTGTGTTTGCCATCGACCCGCAAAGAGGCACGCTAACGCATATCGAGAATGTGCCGACGCAAGGCAAAGAACCGCGGCATTTCGCGATCGATCCAACAGGACGTTACCTGTTGGCGGAAAATCAAAATTCAAACACGATTATCGAATTTCGAATCGACGCGGCCACCGGCAAGCTGATTCCCACGGGCGAAGTCGTTCACGTGCCGTCGCCCGTATGCCTGGCGTTTCTTTCTGCAGATTGAGCGCACATTCCCGTACCGGTAGAGTGAGTTTGCCGCGTCTAAAGTGAGTTACAATCCCGCGTTCGCCAAAACCAAGGAGAAAGTAATGCGCCACCATTCCGGCCTGAGGATTGCCCTGCTTCTGTTATACGCATTTGGTTCGGCTGCCGTGGCGCTGGCGGATGGTGAAACGGCTCCCGCGCGTGGCCCCAAACAGGAAGTCGACGAGGCCTACACCGCGAAGATTCAGAAGTACACGACGGCGCCCTATTTCACTTCGCCGCTCGTCAATTATCTCCCTGCCTCCAAGACCGTGCCGACCCCGGAGGCGGTGCTCGGCGACGTGGCCGGCGCGCCCGGCGTGCTTCCTTACTCCAAAGATGTTTACAGGTACATGCGCCTGCTCGAGAAAGCCAGCCCCCGAGTGAAGGTTTTTTCCATCGGCACGACCGAAGAAGGCCGCGAGATGATCGCCGTGGCCATCTCTTCGCCCGAGAATTTGAAAAATATCGAAGAAAATCGCGCGCGGCTCGCCAAGCTGGCCGATCCCCGCACGATTAAACTGGATGATGCGGAGGCCGATAAGCTCGTCGCAGAAGCCGTGCCGGTTTACTACATCACCGGCACAATCCATTCGCCGGAAACCGGCGCGCCCACCGCGCTGATGGAGCTGGCATACCGGCTCGCCGTGGACGAAAGCCCGTACATCCGCGAAATTCGCGAAGGCATGATCACACTGATCACACCCGTCGTGGAAGTGGATGGCCGCGATCGCATGGTGGACATCTACAGATGGCACCTGTCCCATCCAAAGGACTTCTATCCGCCGCTGATCTATTGGGGCAAGTACGTGGCGCACGACAACAATCGCGACGCGATGGGCGTCACGCTGAAACTCACTGAAAATGTGCTGAACACTTACGTCGGCTGGAAGGCGCAGGTGCTCCACGACCTCCACGAATCCGTGCCCTATCTCTATGACAATACCGTCGGCGACGGTCCGTACAACGCCTGGGTCGATCCGATTCTTACGGACGAATGGCAGATGATCGGCTCGCGTAACGTGGCGGACATGACGAAATTAGGCATGCCCGGAGTTTTCGCCCACGGCGATTTTGACACCTGGTCGCCCGGCTATTTGATGTTCATCGCCGCGATGCACAACGGCATCAGCCGGCTCTATGAAACTTTCGGCAACGGCGGCGCGGACACGCAGGAGCGCACGCTCGATCCCGACGAGTATTCGCGCACCTGGTATCGGCAGAATCCGCCGCTTCCCAAGACGCTCTGGTCGCAGCGCGACAACAATAATTACGAGCAGACAGGCCTGCTGACTTCGCTTCACTATTTCAACGAGAACAAGCAGCTCTTGCTGAAGAATTTTTATCTGAAAGCCAAGCGCTCCGTGACCAAACCCTCTGCGGAAGGGCCTGCCGCGTATGTCTTTCCCGCCGATGACCCGCGTCCCACGTTGCAAGCGGAGCTACTGCGCGTTTTGCAAAAGCAGGTCGTGGAAATCTCGCGCGCCAAGTCGGCGTTCACGGTAACGCTGCCGGTGAAGAAAGAATCCAAGTCCAAGAAGCAGCCGGATTCGAAAGAAAAAGCCGCTCCGCCCGCGCCAACGACGCGCGAGTTTCCCGCGGGCAGCTACATCATTCGAATGGACCAGCCCTACTCGCGAATCGCCGATGCGCTGCTCGATCATCAATACTGGAGCCCCGAAGATCCGCAGAAATCCCCTTATGACGACACGGGCTGGACCTTTGGCGAACTTTTCGGCGTGCAAGTCACGCGCGTAACCGATCCGAAAGTTCTCGACGCCGCGATGGAGCCGGTGAAGGGAATTCACCCCGCCGGTGGCGTGAAAGGTGAGGGCACGGTATTCGCAATCAACAACAACGCCGAGCCCGCCCTCGCCACGCTGCGTTACAGAATGAAGGACGCGGGAGTAGAAGCGGCCGAGGAGCCATTCGAATCGGGCGGGAAAAAATTCAACCGCGGCTCATTTGTGATTCGCAACGCGAGCCGCGTTGATCTCGATCGCGCGGCAGCCGATCTGGGCTTGCAAGTCGTCGCACTCGGCTCCGCTCCCAGCGTGAAGACGCACGCCGTGCGCGCCGCGCGCATTGCGTTTGTGCATACCTGGCTCAGCACGCAGACCGAGGGCTGGTGGCGGCTGGCACTCGACGATCTCAATATTCCCTTCGATTACATCAGCACGCAGACCATCGCGAAGATGGACGACCTCAATGCCAAGTACGACGTGATCCTGTTTCCGCCCGTCGGCTATTTCTCCTCGCCAACCGCCATCATCAACGGCATGCCCATGGCTTGGGGCAATCCTCTGCCGTGGAAGAACACGCCGGAAACGCCGAACCTCGTCGGCAAGAACGATTCGACGGAGGATATGCGCCCGGGCCTTGGCTGGGATGGCCTCGCCAAGCTGCAAGTCTTTGTCCAAAAGGGCGGCGTCTTGCTGACCGCGACA
Source organism: Acidobacteriota bacterium (assembly GCA_013289585.1). Taxonomy (GTDB): domain Bacteria; phylum Acidobacteriota; class Terriglobia; order Acidiferrales; family UBA7541; genus Acidiferrum. Next base: position 404,295 of record JABCZR010000001.1, read on the forward strand.
GATACTTCCCGCTTCGCTGCAGAGATCGGCCTCGTCACCGGCCTTAGCGCGCGCAACTCGGAGCGCATGAAGATTGTCGGTTCCGTCGTCGGCACGCGGCTCGTGGACGGGGCCAGCCCCATCGCCTACGGCTACGGCGAGAAAGTCGCGGCCTTCTGCGACAACGGACCGATCTTCTCTCTCAGCAGCATCGCTGGCGCGCGCGGCCGCCGCCGTCTCGGCACAGAATCAAAATCGCGCCCCACCGGCCGCGGCACTCTCGACGATCCGGATTTCACCGTGGGCCGCCCGGGCGTTGAGCCACCCGAAGAACAATCGTCGGAGATCTGGGAAGCGCCGCCGGTCACCGATGAACAGCGACGCAACGGCTACCGCGTTATTCCTCCGGCCGATCGCGCCCGTGTGATCTTCCGCTACGCTGACACTAAGGAACTGCTTGTTTCCGGCTTGATCGAAGGCGGCGATGAAATCGCGCAGCATCCCGCCGTCGTGGACATGCCCTCCGGCAGCGGCCACATCGTGCTCTTTTCCATCAATCCGGTGTACCGCGGCGAGACGCGCGGGACCTACTCGATGGTGCTCAACACCATCCTCAACTTCGACAGCCTGAACGCCGGCCGCAAGCTCGCCGAGAAATAAGAAATTCGTCTGCAGGGAAACAATTCTGGCTGGATGCAGGAACCCACTGGCAGTTTTGGCTGGTTGGAGTACAATCCCGGCCATCATGGCCAAACGCAAACCGAAAAGGACCACCTTTAAGCGCTCGGGTAAAAAAAAGGCTTCACACGGCTCACGCTCAAAGGGAAATCCGAAGCTTCCCAAGGATGCCGTCACGCTGATCGTTTTGTTGCGCGCTCGCGAAGGCCAGGAAACTATTCTCGAAGCAGAGGTGCGCGCGCTGGTCGGCCATTCGCGAAAAGAAGACGGCTGCCTGCGGTTCGATTTGCACCGCTCCGTTGAGGCGCCAGGCGCACTCCTGGTCCATGAAGTGTGGGCAAGCCGCGAGGCTCACACGGAACACACCCACTTGCCCCATTTCCTTCGCTGGAACGCCCGCAAAGATTCGCTCCTCGCGTCTCGCGACGCCACTTTCTGGAAGCACGTCTTGTGAACTCTTCAGGGTAGTTGCCTAGGATTCAGGTTCGGCAAGGAAGTACCCCGGCCGCGCGCGAACCTTCAGATTCTTGGCGTCATTTCGAACGACATTCACTTTAATTTCGTGGTAACCGGTGACGTCCGCGTCGGTCGGCGTGTAGCTGATGCTGTATTGTGAGTGCAGCTCGCCGCCGATTTCATCAATGGCTTTTTCGATGGAACGGTCCCTGAATGTGGCAAGGTGAATTCCTCCTGTCGCCGTAGTGGCTACCTCCAGCGCGTTCTCCTTCACCGCATCATGGATGTGCTGCACCGCCCAGACCGCCGCGGCCATCAAGTCAATGTTGCCGTATCGATTCGCTTCGGTGTTGGGCGTTTGTGCGACGCCCGGCTGCGGCGGCATGGGATATACACCAGGTGGCGTAATTTGCGGCCGCGTGTCCTTGGGCTTGGCTTGCAGCTCCGCGCGCGTGGTGGAAAGGCCTACGCTGTAGATCGTTACGTTCGCCAGCTGTGCTTGCCGCAGGACTTCTCCCAGCTTCGCGGAGCTTCCATCGTCGGTCGCTTCGGCCAGGATCATCATCACGCGGCGCCGCCCCGGCTTGTCCGGAGTCGGCAGCGGCCGCGCCGTCAGCATTTCCACGCCGACAGCCATCGCATCGTAGAGCTTCGCACCCGATGTGCCCTGACCCAGGCGCGCAATAGTGTGTTCGATCGCGTCACTGTTCGTGGTGAAATCCTGCAGCTTGTCGACGGAATCGTTAAAAGCCACGACTGCAGCCTCGCCGTTCGGCCCCATCACCGTTTGCGTAAATAAAATCCCAGTTTTGTAGACCTCGGGGAGCAGGGCAGCAATTCGTGAGCTCGTCTCCACCAGGATCACCAGGGAAATGGGGTCGCCGCCCAGATCGAAGTGAGAAATCTTCTGCGTCGCGCCGTTATCGGTAACCTGAAAATCCCCCGCTTCCAGGTTGTGAACCATCTCGCCGCGGGAGTTGTGCACCGTCACCGGCGTATTCACCAGGGAGACCCGCACTTTGACCAGGGGTATGCCCTTAGGAGCCTGTTGCAGCTCAACGCCGGACTTGGGGGCGAGCGGCCCTTGGGGCGCCTGCCCGTAGGCAGGAATGACCGCCAGCACGAACAGGAGAGTCATCAATAACCCAGCAATTCGCATGATTACCTAGCACCAGTTTAGATCAGCCAAAGCCCGCGAAACGGGAGTGTACTAGATTCGACGCATGTTCCACGGAAGGCGTTGCCGCGAGCCTCCCCGATTCCTACAATCAATGATTGCTCATACGGAGAGAAGCCCCATGCCTAACGGCAAGAGACCGAAGCCGCAACACGCACCCAAAGCACCCCACGAAGATCCAGTTTTTCTGAAGAGCACCCCTGCACGTCCTATCCGCATTCTCGGCGAGTACATTCACCCGCTCGTGCAGCTGAAGCGCGAGGGGATTGGCGACACCGTAGTCATGTTCGGCTCCGCGCGCATCGAACCGCATGAAGTTGCGCACGCGCGGCTAACGCGTCTGAAAAATGAGAAAACCTCGAAAATGTCCGCGACGAAACTTACCAAGCATCACGCCGCCCTGCGTCACGCGAAGAGCTTGCTAGAAATGTCCCGCTATTACGAAGAAGCGCGCCAGCTTTCGCACAAGCTGACGTCCTGGTCGCTCACATTGGGCCCCCGGCCGCGCCGCTTCGTTGTTTGCTCCGGCGGCGGCCCGGGCATCATGGAAGCGGCGAACCGCGGCGCCTACGAAGCCGGTGGCAAGTCCATCGGCCTTTCGATCGAGCTCCCGCACGAACAGTTCGCAAATCCTTACATCAGCCCGGAGCTCAGCTTCAATTTCAAATACTTCTTCATGCGCAAACTCTGGTTCGCGCAAATCGCCAAAGCGCTCATCGTTTTTCCCGGCGGTTTTGGCACCATGGACGAGCTCTGGGAAATGCTCACGCTCCTGCAAACCCATAAACTCCCTAAGCACAACATCATTCTCATTTACGGCCGCAAGTACTGGGATGAAGTCCTGAACTGGAAAGCCATGGTGCGCACGGGCACCATCAGCGAGGACGAATACAAGATGCTGCAGTTTGCCGATACCGTAGACGAAGCCTTCGACCATATTCGCGCCGGCCTCGAAAAATACCACATGGGTGTAGACACCTTTTTGCAAGCCTACTGAACGGGCTATTTTGCTGCTGTTTCAGATTGACGTTGAGCTGGTTGTATCTTGATCGCTGACCGTTTGACCGAGAACGTGCACTGTTTCTTCAAGTAAGCCTGCACAACCTTTTCCGCGCGTTCGTGTTTTAAGAAGCAGGACGAGGACGCAACCCCGTACCAGCCTGGAAGACGCCCTCAGGAGGATGTTATGCAACTGCATAAGCATCTGTTGAAATCCGTCTTCGGCAAGGCCGCGCTGGCGACCGCGGCACTGGGTGGATTGATGCTCTTTGCCGGCACACCGAGTGCGAAGGCCAATGACTGGGACGATTGCAATCGGCGCGCTGCATACACCGATTGGCGTCTCCATGAATCGGTCGAGCGCTACGGTTACTACAGCTCGCAGGCGAACCACTGGCGTAATGAACAGCACGAAGCGTATGAGCGGCTCGAGCGCCTTCGCCGTAACGAACGCCGCGAGCACCACGGCGACCGGTATCGTGACTGACCCGCGCCAACAATTAGTCGAGGTAAAATAGAAAAAGGGCGCTCCGATTCGGATCGGAGCGCCCTTTCTTCTTGCAAAACGAGAAGATAAAAAATAATTAGTTCGAAGTCACCAACTGCTCATCGGAAAAAACTGCTTCGAACCGCCGCGTTTCATCCTGATCGTGCAACATCACGATCGGAACGACACGCAACGATTGTTTGCACGAATGGCATTGCGTCACTTCGCCCTGCAAATCCTGCAGGAAGCCATCCGTGAAATGATACAAGGCACGCTCGCGCCGGGCATTTTTCTTGTCCCGCGCGCCGCAGTGCGGACAGATGAATTCCACCGTGTCCTGCTGCGGATCGCGGTCCAGAGCAGCCCAACCCGTGCGGCGCACACCTACCGTGACTACGTTACGCCGGTCCATCGGGATTGCCCTCCTTAGATCCACGTCCACGTGAGATAAGATGCAGAAGAATGGCACTCGGATACAGCCTGTATAAGTTATTAATAATGAAAGGCTTAGACTTGTTCCCGGGCTGAATGGCGCCCAAATGTTGGCACCTGTGGTTCGATTTCACCCTTCGGGGAACTTGTCCCCACCCTTGGTGTCCAACGAAGTGAGGACGCGCGCTACCCCTCACATCCCTGCGAGCGCGGCGCCGGTTTTCTGGAGATTTAGAGCAACCTCCAGGGAGTCGGCGCCGCAAAACTCTGCAACTCTGTCCCGAAGCACCGCAGAGTCTTCCGCTCCTGCAGAAAACTTTGTGGAGGTGTGCGATGTCTCTCGAGCCCAAAAAAGTTTCCGAAGAAATATCCGAGAACGGTCTTGGTTCTTTACGTGGTTGTTTGGTCGATGGCGATCCGGAACAGCGCCGTCGCGAAATCCGGAATCGCCGCCGTTCCTTGGCGATCTCCATCGTCCTGCAAAGTGCAGTGCTTGCCGCGCTCATTCTCGTCCCGCTATTCGGCAAGACAGAGCGCATCGCGTTAGGAAAAGAGTTCATTCCAATGGTCCCGTACGGCCACCGAAATACTCAGCCGCGCGGGAACGCACGGTCCACCACCTCCAGGCCAACCGTCCCCGATTCGCGTTTTATCTTTCATCCGCTGACCAATAGACCAGATGTTCGCACTGCCGGAGAAGCGAACCAAGTTGATACGGCGGATTTCGATCCAGGACCGAATCAACCAGGCGACGGACCTGGCTGCGGTTGGTGCGTGGACATCGGCGGGAAGAACAACGGCCCGCGTCCTCCGCAGCCCGTGACGGAAAGTCATCCAAGGCCGCAAATCGTTCACATGACAAGTCTCGATCCAGCAATGCTCATCCATCGCGTCGAGCCGGTTTATCCGCCACTGGCGAGACAAGTTCACCGCGAAGGCCGGGTAGAACTCCGGGCTATCATCGGAACGGACGGTAGTATTCAGTCCATGCAAGTTGTCAGTGGTGATCCGCTGCTGGTGCGTTCCGCGCTGGACGCCGTTCAGCAATGGCACTACAAGCCAACAATTCTCAACGGCCAGCCCGTCGAAATCGACACCTACATCACCGTGGTCTACACCATGCAACACTAAGGCCCGACGAAGCAAGCCGGGTAAGTCGCAAAAGTGCGAGGGGCCTCGTCTTGCAGCACGGCGCGGCTCCTCTGCATGAAGTCGGCAACAGTGTTTGTGGTTTTGTGTTAGAGCAGCGGCTCGCCGGAATGCGGGACAATCGTATCGCGGGTGGCGTCGCGCAGACGAATCAATTCGTGCCAGCCCGAACCTTCTTCGCTTGCGCTCGCGCTTCCCGCCGTTCGCGGATAGATTGGTGGCAAAACGGTGATCGTCACATGGCCCGGCCGCGGCAAGTAAGTGCCGTCGCGTAAAATCTTCCGCGTTCCGGCAAGCGCAACGGGAATAATTGGCGCACCCGTGGCCACGGCCGCCTTAAACGCGCCCAGTTGAAACGGCCGCACACCGTCTTCTTTCGTAAACGTCCCTTCCGGAAAAACAAAAACGGATTCCCCGTTGCGCAGAAACTCCTCAATTTGCTGTGCCTGGCGCAGCCGAGAACCCGCATCCGTCCGGTCGAACTTGAGATGTCCCATCTGGTCCAGAAATGTGCCGATGAAGGGCATTCGTCCCACTTCCATTTTCGAAACGAAGCGGTAGGGCACGCCAAGGCCGAGCATCAGCGGCAGCACATCGAAGTAACTGGTGTGATTCGACGCATAGATTTTCGCGCCTGGCGTCTCCATATATTCCTTGCCAACCACGGTTACCCGGCATCCGATCAGTACAAACAAACTTTTCAGCGCAGCGGAAGTGAAACGTCCCGCCGCGCGGTGATCCTTGATGAATTGCACGATCGTCCAGCTCGGTACGATCCACAACAGGAACACCACGCCGAAGTACAAGCCGTAAAGAACCTCCAGCCCGCGCCTCGCGCCGGCGAGCACGTCCTGCGCGAGATCGCGCAATGTGCTTCCCGCACCCAGCCGCACAATCTGCAGCCACGCCGGCGCCTTGGATGCCGAGAGCGTCCCCGCTAGATACAACTGTTTCGTTTCTTCCCGGCGCAATTTTCCGCTCGATGTTTTCGGGATACTGCCCGGCGGTATCAGCTCCACGCGATCCGGCGGCAGTCCCAATCCTGTTGACACCAGCTCCGTCACCGCGGCGGCAATCGCGCCCCGCCTCGCCGCATTGCGTTCTCGCGTTTCCGCGACGACCACAAGCTTTTCCGTACCCGCCACGGCGTCCGACAATCCAAAGGCTACGATACATCCCTTGCGAATTCCCTCGGCGCGCGCCGCCAGTTCTTCCACCTCATGCGGATACAAATTGCGCCCTCCCTTGATAATGATGTCCTTCACGCGCCCCGTGACGTAGATTTCGCCGTCAGCGCGGTACGCGCGGTCGCCCGAATTCACCCAGGCGTATTCGCCCTCACCGCTCGCGGGACCAAGCGGCAGCACAGCCTTGGTCGCTGCTGCGTTGTGGTAGTAACCGCTTGTCGCCGACGGCCCGCGAAACCACAAAAATCCCTCCGTGCGATCCTCAACTTCATTTCCGGCGTCATCTACGATTCGTACTTGATGTCTCGGGATCGGTCCACCCGACGAGACAAACGCAATCGCCGTCGCATCATTCGGCTCGCACGGCACGGCCTGTCCTTGCGAAGCAAATACTTCGCGCTTCACGCGATCGATCAACGGACCGCGGCCCAGCGGCGGCACGGTAACCGCGAGTGTCGCTTCCGCGAGCCCATATACGGGGAGCTGTGCTTCGCGTCGAAAGCCATAGCTCGCAAATCGATTCGCGAAACGGTCCAGCGTTTCCGGGTTCACCGGCTCAGCGCCATTCAACGCCGCGCGCCACGAACTAAGATCGACACCCTGAATATCTTTGTCGGCAATCTTTCGAACGCAAAGCTCATAAGCAAAATTCGGCGCGGCAGAGATTGTTCCGCGATGTTTGTGAAACGCCAGCAGCCAGCGCTCCGGCCGCGTCAGGAAAGCCAGCGGCGACATCACTGCCAGCGGAATGCCGAAATGCAGCAGCGTTAACCAGGCGCCGATCAACCCCATATCGTGATACAGCGGGAGCCAGCTCACGCCCACGTCATCCGGCCCCAATTGCACAACCTCGCCGACCGCCCTGATGTTCGCAAGCAAATTCGTATGCGTCAGCACCACACCTTTGGGATCGCCAGTTGACCCGGATGTGTATTGAAGCAGGGCGATGTCGCTGCCTTTGCGCGCGCGGCTGCCGGCAAGGTGTAGTGGCAAAGCGCCGGGCGAAGGTGGAGGAGCCTTGTCCGCGGCATCAATCAGCTTTTCCGCATCGGCAACTGTCGAGAGCGAACGCACACGCGGCCGCAGCAGTTTCGCAACAGCTTCCGCGCGGCGAAACGTCAACAGCAGACAGACTTCTGCATTGTTCAAGATCGCCGATTGCCGCTCCGCGTACTCCTCGATGCGGTCCGCGCGAAACGGCGGATAGATCGGCACGGGGATCGCTCCCGCAAGTAGAATTCCCGCATAAGAAATGAAAAACGCCCGCGAAGTCGGCAACATCAACGCCACGCGCCCGCCCGCCGGCACGTCGCGCCGCGCAAGCTCTGCCGCGCAACGCTGCGCCGCTGCGTACAACGCGCCAAAAGTCAGCGTGAAGCTGCGTTCCTCGCCATCGGTGTCTTCGGTGATGAGCAGATGCGCTCTCTGGGCGTCGTGGACCGCGCGATGCCGCAGCACATCAATCAGCGTCTCCGCGGAAAATACTCCTGTGTCTGCGGCCTCGCGGTGCAGCTTCTGTGTGGTCACCGAAGCCCGAAGGGCGGAGCCGGCGTCCGTGTCTTCCAATACCGTTCCCGGCGCATCGAGAATCGCCCGCGCCAGATCATCCGGCGTATTCGCTTCCGCAGCAACACGGTCCGGTAAACGGATGCTGAACGCCGTCTCCAGCCGTGCCAGCAATTCCACGCGTTCCAGACTGCCCAATCCGAGTTCACGATCGAGCTGCGAACCCCCGCGCAGCAGCGGTAACGCTCCTTGGCTGCCCAGTTCAGCCAACAACGCGCGAATCTCCTCAAGCACGCGATCGCGCACTGCCGAACTATCGAGTTGTGTGATGGGTGTAGCCACCGGACTCACGAAGGGAGCGGTTGTCTTCAGCGCGAGGCTACCATGCGTCGCCGCCGATTTCCATATCTCGCCGCGTTCGAATCAACGCCGCGGGCCTTAGGCGCTCTTTTTCTGTACTTGCGCCGCAGTAAGGCCTTTCGGGAGCAGCGTTGTGGAGAGGTCCACGCCGGAAAGATCCGCGCCCGTCAAATCCGTTTCGCGCAGAATCGCCACGCCCATATCCGCGCCGGAAAACTTTGCACCGTTCACATTGGCGAGGCGCAGATTCACGTTGCGCAGTTGCGCTCGCTCGAAATTCACGTTCGAAAGGTCGCAGCGGAAAAACTCCACTCCGCTGGCCTGCGCTTCTGCCAGATTGGCGCCCGGCAGAATTGCTTCGGTCATATCTGTGTTGCGCAGATCGGCCTTGCGCAGATTTGCGCCGGAAAGATCCGCTCCCGGAAGTTTCGCTTTGCGCAGATCCGTCCTCTCGAGGTTGGCGTTGCGAAGAATCGCCCCGCTCAAGTTGGCCCCGCTCAGGTCCGCGCCGGAGAGGTCAGCTCCGGTCAGGTCCGCCCGCGCCCCGCCGTCTTTCCCGCTGAAAAACAGTTCATGCGCCTCTAGAATCTGCGCGAGTGTCTTTCCGTTGTGTTTAATACTCTTCGGTTTTCTCAATGCCATATTTGTCCGCCACTCATAGATCCCAGCCTATAGCTTACTGGAACTGGCCCGCGCGGGGAACCCTATCGCTACCCGATTGCACAGCCAAACCAGGATTAGAACTGAGCTTATGAATCACTCCTCCGTCCATCTCTCCCGCTTATGATAGTGTGAAGCCAATGGTCCCGGGTTGCCCGGATGGGTCGTGTGGCGTGAAGCTGTTCGCAAAACTTTTCTTTCTGATCCTACTTTGTTCCTACGTAACCCCTGCTGCCATGGATACTCCGCTCGTACTTCAGCATGTCACGGTCATCGACGGAACCGGCGGCGCGCCAAAGCCGGATCAAACCGTCATCATTTCCGGCGGCCGCATAACCTCGCTCGGTCCCGCCGGAAAAATCAAAATCGATAAAGCCGCCACTGTCATCGATGCTCGCGGCAAATTCCTGCTCCCCGGACTTTGGGACATGCACGTTCACCTCGCCGGCATAAACGCCGATCCCGCCTGGAGCAAAGACGTTTTGCTCCCGGTGCTCATTGCCAGCGGCATCACCGGTGTCCGCGACATGGGCGGCGATCTCGAGGTGCTTCTCTCCTGGAAGCGCGAAGTCGAAGCCGGATCGCTCCTCGGCCCGTATTTCTACGTTTCCGGTCCCTGGCTCGCCGCGGGTGGGCGAAAAACCCCCGAGCAATTTCCTGTCGCGAACGCCGAAGAAGCTCGCGCCGCCGTACGTGACCTGAAACAGCGCGGCGCGGACTTCATTAAGATCATTTCGCTACCTTCCCGCGAAACCTTCTTCGCGGTCGCTGACGAAGCCAAAAAACAGAACATCTCCTTTGCGGGCCATCTCCCATTCGAAATCGGCGCCGCCGAAGCTTCGAATGCCGGCATGCGCAGCATCGAACATTTTCTTTACAGCGCCTTCGCACTTTCCTTCTCTTCGCAGGAAGAAACGTTGCGCAAGCAATTGGTCGAAGCGGAGAAAAAAGGCGACTCCGAAGCCTGGGAAAGAATCGCGCACGAAGCCGACGCCACATTCAGCGCGGAAAGAGCCGCCGCGCTCTTTCAAACGCTCAAGAAAAATGCCACCTGGGTTACACCGACCATCGCCTCGCTCGATATCACTTCGCATCCTGATACCTGGAAACTGGACGACCCCTACCTGGACTTCGTTCCCCCGTCGCTTGCCAAAGAATGGCGTAGTTCCTTCAATGACGAGCAGATGAAACAACGCGCCGCATGGCTCGGTCGCCAGGCGGCCAACGATTGGAAATTGACCGGCCAATTGCACCGCGCAGGAATCCCTCTGCTTGTCGGTTCCGACTCTCTCGACCCTTTTGTTTTTCCCGGCGATAGCCTGCATCGCGAACTAGCCGAATTTGTCCAAGCCGGTTACACGCCCCTGGAAGTAATCCAGGCCGCCACGCAAGGCGCCGCCAAATTTGTTGGCCGTGAAAACGAACTCGGCACGGTGGAACAGGGAAAAACTGCCGACCTGATTCTTCTCGATGCAAATCCTCTGGAAAATATCTCAAACACTCGTAAGATTCTTGCCGTGATTCGCAACGGCCAATATCTCAATCGTGCTGCTCTGGACGCGCTGCTTGCCAAGGCACGGTCAGCAGCCGCAGCTATGCCGGCAGAAAAATAATGTTTCGTCGTTCCTTATTTTCGCGTAACTGTCACGGCGTTCTCCACCGCCGAACTCTCCCTTTTCTTCTGCTGTTTCTCGCTGCCTTAGCTCCCTTTACTGCTTTGACGCAGGAGCAATCCCGCGAAGACGAGATCGTCGCCAATCTCGCCGGTGGCCGCGTCATTGTGGATGTCGCCAAAGACGTCATCATCTTCGCCGCGATCGATCAGCCCATCGAACGGAATTCCATTCCACCGCGTGTAACGAATCTCGATTCCTCGCACATTGGCGTTCTTTTCGGCGCTTCCGAGTGGCGCATTCCCGCCGATCCCAAACCCATTCGAATGGATCGCGATATCCAGCACATCGGCCCGAGAGATCCTCGCTACGCCGCGGTTCCCGGCGAAGCGGAACCCGACTTGGAAACCATCGGCGTCGCGTTTCTTGAAAAACTTCGCCCGCTCGTTTCCCAGCTCCACCACAAGCTCGATTTCGCCCCCGACGAACCGATCTTCCAGATGGTGATTATCGGTTTCGGTGCGAATTACTATGGCCCGGAAGTCTGGGTCGTCGAATATCGCATCGAGCAGGAGCAAATCGCCGCCCGCGGGGAATACTGGCAGACACGCATTCTTCGCCCGCGTTTCTCCCAGCTTTATCCTCCGGAAAAGCATGCCCCGCGAACCCTCGTCGAGAGCCGCTATCCGCCCGATTTGAAGGGCCCGACATTGGCCGAACAGATTCAAGGCAACGAACCGAACATCGTGGGCCTTGCCGCTAAGGATCCGCACTTTACCAAGGTGATCGAAAATTTCCATGGCGGCCAGGCTCAAAAGACCGTTTCACTGGACGCAGTCAATTTCATGCGAGCGGTGCTGCCCTTAATTGCTGGCAAAGCTCCTTACATCCTTGGCAAGATGAGTGAACAGGAAGGTTTCGATTGGATCGTTCCACCCGCGGAACCCGTTGAAAAAATCCCCGAAGACAAGAACCGCCCGCCCGACGCGCCGACGCTTCGGCGCCCCCCAAAACCGTGATTGTCAGGAAATCTTTTCAATCATGTCGCCGCGACGGATCATCCCGCCTTCGACAACCCGGCACAGCATCCCGCGCCTTCCCCATAGCTCTTTGCGCAATCCCGGGCGGATTTTTTCCATCTGGTCGCAGGGGGCGCAGATTTCGCTGACTTCGAGCAACGTTCGGCCCACACGAAGTTGCTGACCAATCGCCAAGCTATTTACATTTAGGCCGGTTGTCGTGATGTTTTCCCGAATGATTCCCGGTTGTAAATCCATGGCGTCCAAAGTCTCTTTGTCCACCAGCAGAACCTGGCGCGCTCTGCCCGGCCGCGCGTGCACACATCCCTCGAAGCCGAAGTCGTTCATGACTTGAGCTTCCTGCAGCTCTTCCATCGGCAAACGCTTCTTGGGCGCCCGAAATAGACTATGCACACTCGCCATGCTTTCAGTCTCCCGCAGCCTTCAGTTTCGTCGCATGCGCGCCGATGTCCTTCCGATAATGCACGCCCTCAAAATGGATCTGTGCTGCTGCGGCATAAGCCGCAGCGAGCGCGGCATCAAGGGACGGTCCTGACGCTGTCACGCCGAGAACGCGCCCTCCGTTGGTCACCACCGCGTCCCCGTCAAGCTTCGTTCCCGCATGGAGCACTTTCACACCAGCAATATTTGCCACACTGGTTAGTCCCTCAATTTGCTTTCCAATCTCAAATTTCCCAGGGTATCCCCCTGATGCCAGCACCACACAAACACTTGCTCCTGGTTTCCACTTTAGTTTCGAGGTATCTAGCTTTTCGGCCGCGACGTCCCTGAGCACTTCTGCCAGGTCAAAATCCATTCTCGCAACAATTGCTTGCGTCTCCGGATCTCCAAGGCGGCAATTAAACTCCAAGACCTTCGGCCCCGATTTCGTGAGCATCAGCCCAAGGTAAAGAAATCCCTGATAACGAATCCCATCCGCCGCCAGGCCGCGAAGCGTCGGCTCAACAATCTTGTCGACAACGGTTGCGCGCAAGTTGTCCGGAAGCAAGTCCTCGGTCGAATACGCTCCCATGCCCCCCGTGTTTGGCCCTTCGTTGCCATCAAAAACCCGTTTGTGATCCCGGGTCGGCACTAGGGTCCCATAACGCTCTCCATCGATCAGAATGATGAACGACAGCTCTTCTCCTTCGAGCGTTTCCTCTAGCAGTAACCGTTTTCCGCCCGGGCCCAGTTCATTCCTCTCCATCACGCGCTGGATAAAATGCTCAGCCTCAGAGCGATTCGCCGCCAGAAAAACACCCTTGCCGGCGCACAAGCCGTCCGCTTTAATCACCAGCGGCCAGCTAACATTCGAAAGCGCCGGATAGGCTGCCGTCGCGAAGTCGAACGCGCCATACATCTTGGCCGTGGGAATCTGGTGCCGTTCCAAAAACTCCTTGGAAAAAATCTTGCTGCCTTCCAGCTGCGAAGCCAGTTTCGAAGGCCCCACAATCGCCCAATTCCGCTGGCGAAACGCATCCGTCAACCCATTCACCAGCGGCAATTCCGGTCCGACCACTGTGAGATCAGGTTGAATTTTATCCGCGAACTTCACGACCGCAGCAACATCACCTGCATCAATGGCTTCGCATTCCGCTTCCTCGGCGATACCGCCATTCCCCGGCGCGCACCAGATTTTCTCCACCAGCGGGCTTTGCTTCAGTTTCCAAACCAGCGCATGTTCCCGTCCGCCCCCGCCAATCACCAAAATCTTCATCCGCAGTACCTCATGAACACCCTGTCGAACGATAGTCGGCGTCTTCCTACGTGTCAACTCGACTCCTCGCTGCAGCATTCTTCAATAGCGGAACGTCGAACGCGGCCGCGCCACGTTTACCAGTTGACCCGCACTGTACTCCAGGACAGTTACCGCCAATCAGCCCGCTCCCTACACTCGAAAAAGCTCAATTCTCTCTCCTATGCCAACGAAAGGGGCCTACCATGCTCATTCCGCTGCGCCATGAAAACATGGAAGGCCGCCGCTGGCCGGTCATCACCTTCACGCTCATCGCTCTCAATATACTTATCTTCCTTGGAACCCACTGGAAGATGGAAGCGCAAGAACCCGAACGCGCCGAAGTGCGTACACACCTGATTCTCCTCGCCGGAATGCACCCAGAATTGAAAACCTCAGCGGAGGTCGAGCGCTTTATCAGCGACGTTCAGGAAAAAATTCCCGAAGAAGTTTGGAAGCAAATCGGCGATCCGAATCGAAAAAGTCAGGACGCATGGGATGCGCGAATACGCCGAGTCACTGATCCAGCCGAACTCCAGGCAGAAATGGATTCACTCACCCAGCGCTTTGCCGACGAGGAAAGAGACTCAATTCTGGAAAATTATGCGTTTGTCCCTGCACATCCTAAGCCCATTTCCTATCTAACCTCTATGTTTCTTCATACCGGTTGGCTGCACCTGATCGGCAACATGTGGTTTCTCTGGCTTGCGGGCTTCATCCTCGAGGATCGTTGGGGCCGGGTGATTTATCCCATCTTCTATCTTCTGGCAGGAATTGCGGCCTCTCTCTTTCACGTGTTGTTCTATCACGGAAGCCTTGCTCCCGTCCTCGGAGCATCCGGTGCAATCGCTGCATTGATGGGTGGATTTCTGGTCCGCTTCCCAAAACTGAAAATTGAGATGATGTGGTTCATGCTGATTTTCCGAGTTCGCTTCAAGGCCTATGCTTACTGGCTCCTCCCAATGTGGCTGTTCATGGAGATTTTCTACGGCAGTCTGTTTGGACAGTCAACCGGCGTCGCGCATTGGGCCCATGTTGGAGGATTCATCTTTGGCGCGCTCGCTGCCCTGGTAATCCAGCGCACAGGGCTGGAGCATCAAGCCAACGCGGTCATCGAAGATAAGATCGGTTGGACCGCCGATCCCGCCGTTGTCCAGGGAACAGAACTCCTGGAGAAAGGAAAGCTGGACGAGGCGATCGCCATACTCCAAAAGCACGTCGCCGCAAAACCAGATGCCCTCGATGCCTATTCCATTCTGCGGCAGCTCTATTGGCGCAAACAGGACCTTCCAGCGCACCTCGAAGCCACGATCAAAGTGTGTCAACTGCATCTCAAAGCACAGGATGCCGAGGCTGCGTGGGAAGATTTTCAGGAGTACGGTAATGCGGGTGGAGATCGCATGCCGGCCGCAACTTGGCTGGAACTGTGCCGAATGGCGGAGGGCCACCAGGACTTTCAACGTGCCGCGACTGAATACGAAAATCTCGCCAAAACTTATCCGACCGAAAAACAGTCCTTGCTGTCACTTCTTTCCGCCGGTCGCCTCTGTCTGAAGAAGCTCAACCGCCCCGCTGACGCATTGCGCTTTTACAAAGCTGCCAAGACATCCAAAGTTCCACATCTCGATTGGGATTCGAATATTCAGGCCGGCATTCTGGAGTCCGAAAAGCTTCTTGGAGCTTCCACAATTCCAGTCGAAAACTCTTAACGCTTAGAGCTGAGCTGGAGATTCCAGCAGGTGTCGAAGTATTTGGGCCAGTCAGTTGAATCGAGAAGTGTCCTGCGTTTGCGCTACAAAAATTCGAGTAAGAATAAAGCTTAGCCGTTCCCCACTGCGCGGATTGGGATCGTAACCGTCGAGGCCGTCTCCGAAGAGGCCAGCATGTGGCACCGGCCGTCGAATATCCCACCCGGATCAATCACCATGCACGGCGCGTGAACTTCCCCCGTGACCACTCCCTTGGCTTCAATCTCTACACGTCCCTTTGCAAAAATCACGCCGTCAAATCGCCCCGAAATCACTACACGATTCCCTTCGATCTGACCTTCGACTTTGGCGCCTTCTCCAAGCACCACCGTCTGATCGGAAATGATGTTGCCCTTCACATTTCCATCAATGCGAAACGTTCCAGTAACCGTCAGCGTGCCTTCCAGCGTTACGCCTTGGTCGATGAATCCTGTCCACTCTTCACTGATGCCGTTCTTCGAAGCACTTGGCCACTTCCATGCCATAGCAATCCCCCAAATACACTACTACTCTAGCCGTGTGTGCGAGCAAGTCAACGCAGCATTAAAGATGAGTTGTCGAATGAAACGACTGCACCGATGGACAGTAGTCTTGCAGCGTCTGGAAGATCACAGCGTCACTTCATCAAGCGATCGTAAATGCCCATCAACTGCGCGTCATCGTAATACTCGAGCACCAACTGCCCCGGGCGCATTTTTGTCTTCTGACGCAAGAGCACCTTCGTCCCAAGGTGCCGCTGAAGCTCTTCCAGCGCCGATCGAATATTCGCGTCCACATGAATTTCAGCCGCGGCCTGATTGTTTCGCGCGCGCCGTGATGCCAGGCGTTCAATCTGCCGGACCGTCAGCCCCCCGCGTGCACCGCGTTGCGCATACCGCATTCGGAGCTGCGAATCCTGCACGGCAAGCAATGCCCGGCCATGCCCAGCAGTGAGCTTACCTTCCTCGATCCAATCCTGAATCGTCGGCTCCAGCTTCAGCAAGCGGATTGAATTCGCCACAGTTGCGCGGTCCTTGCCGGTCCGCTCTGCCACGGCTTCTTGTGTAAGCTGGAACTCATCCATTAATCGTTCGAACGCGCGAGCCGCTTCAATCGCGTTCAAATCTTCCCGTTGGATGTTCTCGACCAGCGTCATTTCCAACGCGAGTTCGTCTGGCACTTCGCGGACAATCACCGAAACTTTGTTTAGACCTGCACGTTGCGCAGCCCGCCAGCGGCGTTCCCCGGCAATGAGCTGAAA
This sequence comes from Acidobacteriota bacterium, assembly GCA_013289585.1. Lineage (GTDB taxonomy): Bacteria > Acidobacteriota > Terriglobia > Acidiferrales > UBA7541 > Acidiferrum. The sequence continues at coordinate 420,720 of JABCZR010000001.1, forward strand.
ACGCGAACCGATCGGTCGAACAACCAATGGCTGAATGATCCCGCTTGCCTGAATGGAGCGTGCCAATTCGTCCAGCGATTCTTCTCGAAACCGCGTTCGCGGCTGGTAAGGGCTGGGCTCAACCAGGTCGATATCGACCTGCTGAGGCCCGGGATGTACCGCCTCGCGTGCAGGAGCAGCTGCTGCGCCGCTTGCGGTCGTTGCTTGAGGTTGAATGGGAGGAACTTCAGGCTGAGCTTGTGGCTCAGGCTCCCGAATGAGCGCTCCTAGCCCCCGTCCCAGCGCGTTTCTCGGCATTGGCAATTACCTCCTGGGCGAGTTGGGTGTAGCCCTCAGCCCCTTTGCTATGAATATCGTAGAAAATGATTGGTTTTCCAAAACTCGGCGCTTCCGCCAGCCGCACATTCCGCGGAATCACGCTTTGGAATACCTGCGTCCCAAAGAAACTCCGCAAATCCGTGGCGACCTGACGAGAAAGCGTCGTCCGCTCATCGAACATAGTCAGCAGAATCCCCTCGATTTCCAGGCTTGGATTCAGTGTCCGCCGGATGCGCATCAGTGTATCCAGCAGTTCCGACACACCCTCCAAAGCCAGGTATTCGCACTGTATGGGAATCAACACGGCACTGGCAGCTACCAGGGCATTCAGGGTCAACAGGTCCAAGGCTGGAGGGCAATCGAGTATGATAAACCGATACTTATCCTGCAGCCCCTTAAGCGCAGTCTGCAGCTTGTATTCGCGATTTTCAGCATTGACAAGCTCGACGGCGGCTCCAGCGAGGTTTTTGTCGGCGGGGACGACATCTAACCAATCTACTTGTGATTTTTGAACGATTTTGTCGAATGACTCATTCAGAATGAGGATGTGATACAGCGTCCGGCGTGATGGATCTTTCGGGAACCCGATCGCTGCGGTCGAGTTTGCCTGAGAATCGCAGTCGATTAGGAGCGTTGGTTGTTCAGCGGCAGCGAGGCAGGCGGCCAGATTTACCGCGGTTGTAGTCTTTCCAACTCCACCTTTTTGGTTTGCAACCGCAATAATTCGAGCCAAACAGTCCCTCGCCAGCGAAAATTTAGCAAATGTAACCCCACGTTGCAAGATGTTTCACGTGAAACATTTGTCCGCCAGTGAAAATCTCGCCAATTCCCCCCAAAATGTTCCATGTGGAACACTCTCCCAACCTTACTCTCGAACCAACCTTCGCTCTGTTCCACGTGGAACAACCTCCTATTCCATCCCCGCTGCAGGGTTTCCACTCTGAGGGGCCTACCCAAACAGCTTAGGCCGCGCTGCTATCTCCACACAGGTTAAGCATTTGTTCCAGGTGGAACACAGACGACGCGATGGACAAAAGATGGGTTGGTCCGAGTTTCATGTTTCACGTGGAACATCGTCCTTCAACACCCCATGCGAAGTTGACTCGCAGACAGGCAACGGTAATAGAATTTGTTGACCCACGTTGCCTGTGAAAATCACTTGTTTCTAAGTGGTCGAGCCGACACTCCCGACCTTGCTGGTTCCCACGAGCAGTAGTCGCCTCAAGGAGTTTGGCACCGCCATAGGCTCTCGCCACTCCCAAGTGGGTATCTTCTGAATCTCCGGCAGGTCCCGGGCTCCGATCCAAAGGATAACCTGTTTCGCTGCAATCTGTTCCGAACGAGCCCACTCCAGAAAAGGGGCAAACTCCCCCAAGGCCCGCGAACATACAAAATCGAGCGGCGCGACTTCCTCGCCAAGCTCCTCATAACGACCAACAAGCACCCTTGCTTCCGTAAGTCCAAGGTCTCGAACCACTTCCGCGAGGAAGGTGGCCTTCTTGATGCTCGATTCAATTAGAAAGACCTGCAAATCCGGCCGCATGATCTTCAGGGGCAATCCAGGAAATCCGCCTCCGGACCCCACGTCGGCGAGCCGACCGTTTTCCACAGGAACGGCCACTGCTGCATACATGGATTCGCAAAAATGACGATTCAGTATCTCCAGAGGGTCGCGGATCGCCGTCAAATTCATCTTTTCGTTCCAGGTCAACAGCACCCTTATATATTGCTGAATTTGAAGCACTTGCTCGTCATTGGCGGAGAGTTGAAATTCCGCAAGAGCTCTGCGAATGATCTCCGCGGATAGGGGGGCGGGGACTGGAGTTGTCATAACAGTAAACGATGTTCTCCTCGGATTCAGCTGAGCGTTTCGTTGGTAACTACTTGTTTTTCAATTAGATACCGTGGACCCGCCATTCCTGCAACCACGTCCACTGCCGTATGCCAGAAAATCACCGGAACCAGACTATCATACGCCATACGGCCACTTCCGAGTACCGCGCCGATTACCATTGTGCTCAGGAATCCACCACGACCCTGGTACAGATGAGCCAGTCCGAACAGGATGGAAGAAACCAAAATCGCCAGCCAGACTGGCGATCCCAGGCGCGCTAGAACCGCCATGGCGAATCCTCGATATAGGAATTCTTCGCAAAGCCCGGCAGTAACTGCAAGTGCAAGAAACGGAAGCAGTTCCACGGTCGACTGCGGCAAAACGCGCTCAGCGATGGCTTGTATTACTCCCCGACTCTTGGCCGGAATTCGTCCCATGCGTCTCAAATTCAGCCACTGAAGAACTGCGATGGTCGCGCCGCCGATGATGGCCGCTGAAATAAGACTGGTCGTGTTATGCGCAGTCAGTCCCATCTCCGCCGCCCTATAGCCATGGACCCAGGCGCGCCACGTGACCACAGCGACTGCTAACCATTGGAACGCAATCGTCGAAGCGTAGAGCGCAATCCTCTCCACAGAGCTGACCTGCGGCTTCGCGATTAACTTTTTCAATCGCAATCTCCCGCGCCACGGAATAATTACGGCGAGCACAAAAAAGATCAGCGCGAAGTCCCAGGACATCCGCCGATAAGAACATGTTCAAGCCTTGTGCGCAACCTGTCGTCGGATTTCGCGAAACAGAATGTTACGAGCAATGTCCACCCGGCATCCCTATAATGCTATTTCGAGAGGTGACACTTTGGCGGATCAAGTGAAGTTGACCTCGATGGCAAAGGCCGCGGGCTGCGCCGCGAAACTAAATCCGGCCACGCTGGACGCCGTGCTGCGCGGACTGCCACGCCAAACCGATCCAAACGTACTTGTTGGATTTGACACCAACGACGACGCCGGAATTTATTTGCTGGGCGAAGGTCACGCTCTCGTGCAAACCGTTGATTTCTTCACTCCGATCGTCGACGATCCGCATCTTTTCGGACAGATTGCCGCGGCCAATGCACTAAGCGATGTCTATGCCATGGGTGGCAAGCCGGTTTCCGCACTCTCCATTGTTGGTTTTCCTGAAAAAGGCGACCCCGCTATCCTCGAGCAGATCATTCGGGGCGGCCTTTCAAAAATGAACGAAGCGAAATGCAGCGTTATCGGCGGCCATTCCATTCGAAACGAAGACATGCTCTTCGGCTACGCTGTCACCGGCATCATCAATCCGCATCGAATTTGGCGAAATGTCGGCGCGCGCACGGGAGACGTTTTGCTTTTCACCAAGCCGCTGGGCACGGGGGTCATCACCACCGCGCTGAAGAAAGAGCGTGCCACTCCCGAATCTCTCGCAGCAGCCGTCGCCGCCATGACGACTCTCAATCGCGATGCCGCCGCTGCCCTGCAGGAGATTGACGAAAAATTCCCCGGCGCGAGTCCCATCCACGCCGTCACAGACGTCACCGGTTTCAGCTTGTTGGGCCACGCCCGCGAAATGGCGCTCGGTGATCCAACTCATGGCATCGATACCGTCTCTTTCGAAATCGATCACCGCGCCTTCGTCTATCTTCCAGGCGCCGTCGAAGCCGCCCGCGAAGGCCACCTCTCCGGCGGCCTGAGAAATAACCGCGCTTTCATCGGCGATTGCGCTATTTTCGACGCCACCGTCCCCTCTGAATACCAAGACTTGCTTTTCGATCCCCAGACCTCCGGCGGCCTGCTCATCTCCATCGCACCGGAATCCGCCCACGCCGCCATCACCGCACTCGACCGCCAAGGTGTCTCCGCCCTCCGCATCGGTAGTGTCTTTGCCAAGAAAAATCCGCTCATTCTTGTTCACTAAAATTCAGAATGCTGAAGAACACTCGATAAGCTTCAACAATGGACACCATCACCCACGGCATCGCCGGCGCGCTCATCGGGAAGGCCGTATTTCACGGCGAAGACATGTTCGCTTTCCGCCCCATCAACCGCGGCCGGATCATCACCTGGTCGTTGATGCTTGGCGCCATTTTTCCCGATTCCGACGTCTTCCGGGATTTTTTCTCCAGCGACATACTTCTGATCATTACCTGGCACCGCAGCCTCACACATTCGCTCGTTCTTCTTCCGCTCTGGGCCGTAATTCTCGCGGCCATCACACAAGCATTCGCCCGCTGGCGAAAATGGGAAGCGCCTTCCTTCGCGATGCTTACCGCGATCTACGCCCTGGGCCTTCTCAGTCATATTTTGCTCGACCTGGTCACATCGTTCGGCACCATGATCTGGTCCCCTTTGCAATGGTCCCGACCCGCCTGGGATCTCATCTTCATCGTGGATTTCTCGCTGACAGCCCTTTTCCTCGTGCCGCAGTTGCTCGCGTGGGTTTATTCCCATCCCGAAAAAGTAAAACCGCGCGCCCTGGGAATGTGGCTGGTATTTTTGCCGGCTCCGTTGCTCATCGCCAGAATTGGCGAAATTGTCGGCGCGCCGATTTCTGGGCGCGTCATCTTGGGCGCCACACTTATTTTCACCGCGCTCTTTCTATTACCGGCACTCCAGGGCTGGGGCATCAAAATAAAGCATGACAACTGGAATCGCGCGGGATTGTTTGCCTCCCTTGTTTACGTGGCGCTCACACTTTTCGCACATCATGTTGCGTTCGCGCGCATCCAGAAGTTTGCCGAACTCGATCATCTGCAAGTTCAGTCCATCGGCGCGCTGCCGCTTCCACCGTCTCTCTGGCATTGGGATGGCCTGGTTCGCACGCCTCGCGGCGTCTACGAGCTCCGCATGGACCTGAGTGAAAAATCCGCAAGCGAAACGGATCTGCTCGCGCACGAACATCATTACTACCCGGATGCCTATCCGAACTCCTACATCGCCGCCGCCCGGCTCCTGCCCGAAGTCCAGAAGGTGATGTGGTTCTCGCGTTTCCCCGTCACGCGCTTCCACAAAGAAGGCGATGTAGCCGTAGTGGAGATCGCCGACATCCGTTTCATACAAACGCACCGCGACCGCCCCGCAGGCTTCACTTATCGCGTGCGTTTCGACATCAACGGAAATGTTTTGTCAAAGGGTTGGGCCGCGAGGTAGGACAGGCATTCCTGCCTGTCCTCTTTTCTTATTCCAAGTTCTTATTTCAATGAGGGAACTACCGAGCAGTTTTCTTATCCGCGGGATGAATAACCACCTGCCGCTCTTCACCCACGCCGATGCTTTCCGTTCGAACGCCAGTCATCTCTTTCAACGCCAGATGCACAATTCGCCGCTCCCGCGATGACATGGGGTTCAACTGAAACGGTTGCCGCGAACTTTGCACGCGCTCCGCAGCTATTCGCGCCGTCATCCGCAGCTCTTCAAAACGCAGCGCCCGGTAACCCGCGCTGTCAACATGGATTTTCTCATGGTATGCCGGTTCCAGCCGCAGCGCCTTGAACGCCAGGTGCTCAAACGCCTTCAAAACTTCCGCGTTATGCCCCAGCAGAATCTCCTTATCCCGGCCGTCGAGATCGGCAAGCACTTCCGCATCCCCCTCTACACCCGCCGTACCGGGGGCAACGGCACGAACGCTCACCTTCAGGTCGAGTCCAGAACAGCGCACGGTGCTCTCCAGAAAATTCCTCAGCGCCTCGGCCGTTGCTTCCCGGTCCAGCTTGCCATCGCGGATGAGTTCTTGGGTCATATGGCGTTCGAACGAATCGTGTCTCGCCGGCGATTCCGAAATCTTCTTTACTTACGATTTCTTTCCGCGCACGGGCTTGGCCGCGGCGGGCATCGGATGCGCCCGGTTCAGGTACATCTGCTGCACGATTCCCACCAGGTTGCTTGTGAGAATATACACTGCCAGCCCGCTGGAGAACGGGAAAATCACAAACATTCCCGCCATGCTGATCGGCATGAATTTCATCATTGCCTGCTGTTGCGGATCCGTCGCCGTCACCGGCGTCATCTTCGATACCATATACATCGAAAGCCCCATCGTCAGTGGAAGAATGTAGAACGGGTCTTTCGACGAAAGGTCCGTGATCCACAACCAGTGCGCGTGGCGCATCTCGATGGCTCCGCGCAACGCGGTGTTCAGCCCGATCCACACCGGCATTTGTAGCAGCATCGGTATGCATCCGCCGCCGATGCTGATGCCTTCGCGCTGATAAACAGCCATGACCTCCTTGTTCATGTCTGCTTTCTTCGGGTCGTTGAACTTGTACTTCTTATAGCGCTCCTGGATGGCCTTGATTTCCGGCGCCACGCGCTGCATTTTCAGCGTCGTCTTGTAGCTCGAAATCCTTAGCGGAAAAAATAGCGTATTGACGATGAGCGTCAGTACCACGATCGCCCAGCCCCAATTGGGAATGTAGTCGTGCAGCCACTTCAGCGCGTGGAACATGGGTTCGGCGATAAATTCCAGCCAGCCGAAATTCACCAGCCCGTTCAACGGGGGATTCATCTTCTTCAGGTCGTCGTAATCCTTCGGACCCACAAAGACCCGTAATGCCACCGGCTGCGCCGATGTTGCCGTCGCAACTTCCGGCACCGGCTCCTGCGTCTCCTGACCATTTGCTTGGACCGTTCGCGATGCTTTCCAATAGCGTGTTTCCAGTGTGCCCGGCGCCGCCCCGTTCGCGGGCAGGAACGCCGCCGTAAAATAGCGATCTTCGATCCCCACGAAATCTTTCCCACCTTGCCAGACGCCCGGGCCCCACTTGTCCGGCCCATCCAGCTTCTTGTAGGGCAGGCTCGTGATCTTTCCGTTCTCGCCGTAGTACGTCGAAACCGTTTCCACAGGAGCAGGATCCCTCACGGTCAAATCGCCAAAGCCGCCCAGCCAGCCGATTCCCGCGGTGATGGGCCTTCCATCCAGCTTGGCGGACGTCTCCACGCGGACCACGTAAGTGTGGTCAAACCGGAAATGTTTCGTGATCTCCAGGTGGCCGTCGCTCCATACGAATTGCACATCGGCCGGAGCGTGCAGCGTTTCCGCGCCGGACGTACTCTGATAAAGCCCGGCATTCGCGGCGTTCTGCAGTTGCTCATCATCCAGCACAACGGCAAAGGGCCAGCCGGTTTGCTGGGATGCGGCCGGATGCACGACGTCCAGCACGCGCTGCGGCTTCGCATCATCCATGTATTTCTTTAGTTGCCAGCTCTTCGCCACCGCGCCGCGGTTCGAAATCTCCACACGATAAAGATCATTTTCGATGACGATCGTGCGCTCTTGGGTATCGCTCTTTGGCGGAACGCTCGTCGCGGGCGCTGGCGAAATCGCCGTCGCTGGATTTGGCGCTTGTGAAGTATTCGCAGCCGGCGATGTCGCGGTACCCGGTATCGCCGGAGCGCTCTGCGCCGGCCGGTTCATTTGTTGCGGCGGAGCCTGCGGCTTTGGCCCGAAATATTTTGCCCACAGGAGAATCACACCCATCGACAACAGCGATGCCGCAAGGATCCGGAGCTCCGGGCTGAACTTGTCCTTCTGTCCCGGCAAGCTCACGAATGCACCTCATTATTTTGTGTGGCCGCGGCGCGGCTGGCGGAAGTCTCAACCGCATTCGTCTCTGATGACATGATTTCCCATTTCTCCGGAACCGGATCAAGCCCAAACCTGCGCGAAAGCGGCTGGCAGCGCAGCAGCCGTTTCGTTCCCAGCCACACTCCACGCGCCACGCCAAACCGTTCAATCGCCTCATACGCATACCGCGAACAAGTCGGCTCGAACCGGCAGTTCCCCGCGAATAGAATTGATAAGTAAGCTTTGTAGAATCGCAGTGCGAACAGTGCCACACGCACTCCGACACCTGGTAGGACAGACTTCAGTCTGTCCTCTTGTCCTGTCCCCAACGCAGGGCCTCGCTCGCTCACTTGCTTGTCAACGTGAAGCCCGTCACCACCCGCAGCAGATCCGCCGTCAGCGCCGCAAACTCCGCGCGCGCCACCGAACTCTTCGGATGTATCACGATGTCCCATCCTGCGGGTATCTCCAGCCGGTGGCAGCGCACCATTTCGCGCAGGCGCCGCCGGATACGATTGCGCACCACCGCGCCGCCAAGCGCTTTCTTGATGCTGAAGCCAAAGCGGCTCTGCGGCAGTTCATTGGCGCGGAAGAAAACTGTGTAGTGGGAACTCGAGCGGCGCTTTCCGGCGCGGTACACGGCGTCAAACTCCGATTTCCGCACCAGCTTGCCTGCTCCAGCAGGTCTGCCTGCCGTGGCAGGCCGCGCCTCGCGCGGAAACGTTGCCCCATCGGACCCCGCACCGCCCGGAGTCACAGGGCTCCCCATTTTATTCGGGGGTAAGCCGATGGCGTCCCTTCTTGCGGCGTGCCGCCAGCACCTTGCGGCCGCCCTTCGTCTTCATGCGTACGCGGAAGCCGTGCGTCTTGGCGCGTCGGCGTTTGCGCGGTTGAAATGTGCGCTTTGGCAAAGCAATCCCCCTTGTCGAACACTACCTGCTATACCCGATCTGTACCACGCGATCGCCGGGCCGTCTCTTTCACCCGCGCCGCCCGCACAGCCCTCTAGCTCGTTCACCAGCTGCTTTCGAATCTCTTAGTGTATTCGACCCCTGCGCACACGGTCAAGAAAGTGGGACAGGCATTCCTGCCTGCCCCGTCAAGCGACACCGTTCGCTCGCCGAAACTCGTCGTAAGCCGCCAAATACCGGTCGACATCCTTCCGCAGCAAATAATAGGGCGTCGAAAGCCGAATCTTCGAAGGCGCCCCGCCCCGAATCCGGATTTTCTTCGACTTCCACATCCAGTTTTCGATCTCCATGATCTGAATCGGCGGCACGTTCACCGACACGATCGCGCAACGCAGCGCCGGATCGGGCGAAGCCCACGACTCCGCCCCGCGCGTCACCATCTCTTTCAGAATGTAATCCGCCGTTTGCCGTTGCCGCCGTTCGATTCGCTCCATCCCAATCTGATTCGCCAGTTGAATCGCCGCGCGCAGGCCCCACAACGACGGCACGTTCGAACTCCCGATACGCTGGAAGCGCTCCGCGCGCAGCTTCGGCTCGTCCCACCCCGCCGTGACAATCGTGTTCCACACGCGGTCGATCACCTCATCGCGCACATAGAGAAACCCGTTGCCCTTCGGCGCTTGCAGCCATTTGTGCGGGCTCGACGAATACATGTCGCACCCAATCTCCCGCACATTCAGCCGCATCATTCCAATCACGTGCGCGCCGTCCACAGCCGAAAGAATCCCTTTCGAACGCGCCAGCGCGCAAAGCTCCTTAGCCGGCAGCACCACACCTGTCACCGTGGTGATGTGGCTGAAAAACAACACCCGCGTTCGCGGCGTAATCGCGTCGTTGAAAAGATTCATCACCGTCGCTGCATTCGGCACCGGCTTTGGCAGCGTGATTTTTTTCACCACAATCCCGTACCGCTTCGCGCGAAGATTCCATGGCTGCTCGCCTCCCGGATGCTCCTGGTCGGTCATCAACACTTCGTCGCCCGGCTTCAGGTCCAACCCGTTAGCCATGTAACTGTTCGCTTCCGTAGCATTCCGCAGCAACGCAATCTCGTCGCGCGAACATCCCACGAACTCCGCCAGCGGATCGCGAAACTCGTTCCACGCGCCGTATCCCCAAATCGGATAATCCTCCGGATCGCTTTGCGCCATTTTTTCCGTTTCGTTATATCCATCGAAAACGGCCCGCAAAACCGGCATCGGCGACGATCCCACCGTCCCGTTGTTCAGATAAACCTCATCCGCCGGAATCAAAAACTGCTTCCGCAGGTCCGCCCAATATGCCTCTTCATTCGAACCGAACAGCGCACTGTCCGGCAGCTTCGGCGGCTCCTGTTCGAACAGCTCCGGCCAATTCGCAAATGCGCCCAGCGCACCGGCAGCGCCCGCAACCCCAGCAACCGACGACAAGAAACCCCGCCGATCCAGCATGCTCACCTCCACAGGTCCGTGTGCGCGAATTCTACGCGCGAACCCCCGCCGCAACAATCCTCATTCGAATCCTCTTCCTTCGAATCGCTATCTGCATTTCTCGCCCGGATCTTCGATTTTTCTAACTCCATGTAGGGCCCACCTTTTGAGGCGGGCCGCTCATCGCGCCCAACTTCACTTGCGGCAAGTGGCCGCTCGGTCTATCTTTGCGCGACACCATTGCGCCCCAAAGGTCGGTGAGCATGCGATTTTTGAAGAGTTCAGTTGTGGCCATTCTCTTGCTGTTTCTTTGTGCCGCTACCAATTCCTCCGCACAAAACAAGAGCACCTCGAAGCAAGCGGTCGAAGCCCGCCTCAAAGCCGCCGAGAAGCCAAAATCCAGCTCACCTCTCGACAGCGTCCTGGACACGCTCTTCGCCGCGCGCACCTTCGAACAAACCTCCATCTCTCCCGACGGCAAAAAAGTCGCCTGGGTTGAAACTCTAGCCGGCAAAGACGGCGCCCCCACCGGCAACACGGCAATCTATCTAGCAGACCGTGAAAGCGACGCACCGCCAAAGCGCGTCACCGCAGCGCCAACCAACGTAGCACGCGCCGAAGGCAGCGTCGCCTGGTCGCCCGATAGCAAAAGCCTCGCGTTCCTCTCCGACGCCACAAAACCAGGCCAGCTTCAGCTGTACGTCGTCGCCACAGCCCCTGGTCCCGCGAAAAAACTCACCACCGTCAAAGGTCTCCTCGCCACTCCACGCTGGTCCCCCGACGGAAAAACCATCGCCGTCCTCTTTACCGAGAACGCCACTCGCGCCGCCGGCCCGCTTGTCGCTGAAACTCCCGAAACCGGCGAAATCAAAGACGCCTTCTTCGAACAGCGCCTCGCCCTCATCGATCTCGCCACCGGAGAATTCCGCCAAATCTCTCCCGCCGACACCTACATCTACGAATACGACTGGTCCCCCGACAGCTCGCGCTTCGCCGTAACTGCCGCCCTCGGCAACGGCGACAACAACTGGTACATCGCCGAGCTCTACACTCTCAACGTCGCCCTCGGCTTAATGAAGTCCATCTACAAACCGCCTCTGCAAATCGCCAATCCCGCGTGGTCTCCCGACGGCAAAAAAATCGCTTTCATCTCGGGTCTTATGAGCGACGAGCCCTCCGTCGGCGGCGATATCTACACCATCTCCGCAAACGGCGGCCCAGCCACCAATGCCACTCCCGACATGAAAGCCTCCGCAAGCTGGCTCGCGTGGACTCCGGAAAATAAAATTGTTTTCGGCCAATTCATCGAAGGCGACGCCGCAGTCGCCGCTGTCGATCCAGCCACCAGCCGCATCGACCAGCTCTGGCGCGGCCAGGAACTCGTCTCCGCTGGCCTCTGGGGCCCCAATCTTTCCCTCGCCCGCGACGGAAAAACTTCCGCCGTCATTCGCAGCTCGTTCAGCGACCCGCCTGAAATCTGGGCCGGCCCCATTGGCTACTGGCGGCAACTCACCCACGTCAACGCCGCCGTGAAACCCGCCTGGGGCGAAGCCAAAAGCATCCATTGGAAAAACGACGGCTACGACATTCAGGGCTGGCTGACCTACCCGAGCGATTTTAATCCCGCGAAAAAATATCCCTTGATCGTCGAAGTCCACGGCGGCCCCGGCGCCGCGGTTCAGTCCGAGTGGCCGGAACCTTCCGATTTCGCCACCGCACTCGCTGCCGTCGGCTATTTTGTTTTGCAGCCAAATCCCCGCGGCAGCTTCGGCCAGGGCGAAGCCTTCACCCGCGCCAACGTCAAGGATTTCGGCTACGGCGATTTTCGCGATATCCTCGCCGGCGTTGACGAAGCCCTCCGCATCGCCCCCATCGATTCGAATCGCCTCGGTCTTACCGGCTGGAGCTACGGCGGCTACATGACCATGTGGGGTGTCACGCAGACCAATCGCTTCAAAGCCGCCATGGCCGGCGCCGGCCTTGCCAATTTTCAAAGCTACTACGGTGAAAATAAAATCGATCAGTGGATGATTCCGTTTTTCGGCAAGTCCGTCTACGACGATCCCGAGGTCTACGCCAAGAGCTCGCCCATGACCTTCATCAAAAAAGTGAAAACTCCCACGCTCATCATCGTCGGCGACAGCGACGGCGAATGTCCCACGCCGCAATCCTACGAATTCTGGCACGCCCTCAAAACACTCGGCGTCGAAACCCAGCTCGTCGTCTACGAACACGAAGGCCACCACTTCTCCAAGCCCGAACATCAGCGCGACCGCACCCGCCGCACCGTCGCCTGGTTCGACGCCCATCTCCAACCATCCCATTAGAGGATTTCCGGTGTACAGACGTGCTCTAACGCCACCTGCAATTGACTTTGAAAGGCTCGACAGCAGCTCTTACACTGACCTCATGGAAGTAAAACTATCGCCCGAATTGCAAGCCAAGTTGGACACTATTGCTGCCCAGCAGGGTCGCGACAGCGCTTCCCTGGTGCGTGAGGCCGTCGAGCGCTTGGTTGGTTACGACGAGTGGTTCATCCATCAGGTAGTAGAAGGCTTGGCGCAGATCGACCGCGGAGAATTGCTCGAACACGATGAAGTCGCCGCACGTATGGAAAAGCTCATCACCAAAAAACAACGTCGTAGCTGATGCAAGTCCGCTGGACCACCGCAGCCGCCCGTGGCCTGGAAAATATTGCAGATTGCCTCTTCGAAAAAACGCACAAGACGCTCCGCGCTTGATACGCGAGTTTGCAATGCTGTTTTCGCGCTGAGGATTTACCCAAACCGAGGTCGTTCGGGCAAGAAGCTCGGAACACGCGAACTGGTTCTTACGCCTCTTCCCTACGTCGTCGTCTACAAGTTGGCAAACGAGAATCTCTTCATCGTCCGTATCTTGCACGGTGCGCAGGATTGGCCACGACGAGACGCGTAAATCTGGTGGGTTTCTGTGCTGTATTGAACTGCGCGAAATAATGATTTCGTGTAAGAATTGTTTCTATTAAGGATCGTGCTTCTCGTCTCCCGGAATTCTCTGGGCGCCGCTCTCAAAGCTGACGCCAGGAGAATTCGCCAGTATCAGATGCACCCCTCTTTACCCCCCCTGCCACTTTCGCTCTTTGTACCAAGAGCGTTTCACAACTCCTTTTCAATCAGAAGCCCCCACACTCTATCTAAAAAGGTCGGGCGGGCGGGGAACCAACCATCCAATTTGTTTGGCAGGACTGCGGAGAGGCTACCGCCCGTGGCGCAGGTAGTCGTCGGTCTTGTTCAGCCAATCCTCGCGCGGAGGATCGAACACGTCGAGGTCCACGGTATCTTCCAGCGCCCAGGCTTCATGCGGCATCATCGAAGGAATGCACAGCACTTCGCCCCCGCGAACCACGATCTCCTTGCCATCAATGGCAAATTTCAAGGCGCCTTCGAGGATGTACGTCACCTGCTCGTTGTGGTGATGATGCAACGGCACGTGCGCGCCTTTTTTCAGCAGCACGCGCGCCAGCATGATCTTCGCGCCGACCACCATTTCGCGGTCGATCAGCGGGTTCAGTTTTTCGCGTTCGACATTTTTCCACGCGATGTGCTTTGCATTAGCGGGGGTGCTCATTGAACGTCTCCGTAAAAATGTGCTGCGTCATGCATCGTTTTGGAAAATCGGCGACCGCAAGACTACTGCGAAACCGTCGCGCGCCATTGCGTGGAAACGCGCTGCATACGTTCCAGCGCTTCTTCCAGCAAATTCCGCGCGCTGACCAGCGAGAACCTCAGATAGTTCTTGCCACCAGGTCCGAATGCCGCGCCCGCTATTCCGGCGACGCCGGCCTCCTCGAGGAGCACTTTCTGCAACTCTTCCGCGGAGAGCCCGGTCTCTTCAATATTCACCCAGGCATAAAACGCGCCGTCCGGTGCCTGGCAGCGGAATCCCGGTATGCGCGCGAGCCCGGCGATGAATTGATCGCGGCGCTTGCGGTACTCCGCAACCATGGTATCGACGGCGTTGGTGGAATCGCGCAGCGCTTCGATCGCCGCCACCTGGGTGAATTCCGCCGTGCAGGTAAACGTGTTCAACACCAGCAGGTCCATCGCATCAATCACCTGCGTGGGCGCCACGGCGTACCCCAGCCGCCAGCCGGTCATCGCGAAGCTTTTCGAAAAACCATCAATAATCACCGTGCGTTCCGCCATGACGGGAAGGGACCAGATGGATTTATATTCGCCGGTGAACAGGATGCGCGCGTAAATTTCGTCGGAAAGAATCCAGAGGTCGTGTTTCACCGCGAGTTTCGCGAGATTTTCCAGCGCCGAATTGCTGAAAACCGTTCCTGTGGGATTATTCGGTGAATTGAAAATGATCATGCTGGTGCGAGCCGTAATTTTTCTTGCGATTTCTTCAATATCCGGCTGGAATTTATTTTTTTCTTCGAGGCCAAATGGAACCGCCGCGGCGCCGAGCCCACGCGTGAAGGACGGATAAATCGGGAAACCCGGATCGGGATAGAGCACTTCGTCGCCCGGTTCGATCAGCGCCATCATCGCCAGGGAAAGCGCCATCTTGCAGCCTGGTGCAATCAGGACTTGTTCTGTGGCAACATCCAGCCGCCGCGTGCGCTTCAGATACTCCGCAATCGCTTCGCGCAACGCCGGCACGCCGCGCGTCGAGCAGTAACGGTCTCGCCCCGCAGCAACCGCGTTGCGAATCGCATCCACAACAGGCGCTGCCGGGTGAAAATCCGGTTCGCCCAGTTCCAGATGAATGATCGAACGCCCCTGGCGCTCGAGCTCTTTGGCGCACGAATAAACGGCCAGTGCGCCTTCGCCGTTCAATTGGGAAACGCGTGATGCGATGCGAGTCATGAGTTTATCCGGGCAAGAATCTTATCACTTCGCCGCAAATAATGGCGTTGCTGGAATGCGTGGCGAAAGCTTCGCTTGACGCCGGCCTCTCCGGGCGAGACCCTATTCTCAAGTAAAGGGGCAGGTAACCTCCCCGTTCTTCAGAGCGTCTAATGATTCAGGCCACGTCCCGGTGAGGGCGTAAACATGATCTCTCGTAGACTGATTCCTTCCATCGCAATTATCCTGCTGTTGGTTCTGTTTGTAGGCGCACGGCCTGCTGCTGCGGATTCGAGCCACGCTCGTATCATTCGATTGAGCCTCGTGCAAGGCGATGTACGCTTCACAAGAGAAGCCCATGGCGACCCGCTCACTGACTCTAGCGCGGTGTGGGAGACGGCGCAGCTGAACCTGCCGATCCGCCAGGGTTACGTGATTTCCACCGACAACGGCCGCGCCGAAATTGAATTCGAAAACGGCGCAATGGCTTTCCTGAAGGAAAATACAGTCCTGGAGTTTTACGATCTTTCGCTGGATGACGGCTCGCGCACCACGCGCCTCGTTCTCCGTCAGGGCAGTGCTTCTTTTTATGTGAATCCTGACGTCAGGGACTATTTCAGCGTCACCGGCGGCGATTTCACCGTGGAAGCCAACGGCCGGAGCAGTTTCCGGCTGGACAATTTCGATGACGGCAGCACGGTCGAAACCATCAAGGGCCATGTTTCCGTGGTGCACAAGGATAAGACCACGCGGCTCGAAAAGGGCCAATCGTTTTCAATCAAGGCCGGCGACGATTCCAGCGCAAACATTGGCAGTATCGCGGAGGAAGATGATTTCGACCGCTGGGTTTCCGGCCAAGTTGACACTGTATCCTCGGCCACCAATGCCGCGCTTCAATACACAGGTTCGCCTTACTACGCCTCCGGTTTCGCCGATCTCTACACCTACGGCGCCTGGTCGTCTTGCGGCGGTTATGGATTTGGTTGGAGGCCGTTCGGCGTCGGTGCTGCGTGGTCGCCGTTCACGGGGGGGCAATGGCTCTGGGATCCTGGATTCGGTTGGACCTGGATGAGCTCTCAACCCTGGGGTTGGGCTCCCTATCATTATGGCGGCTGGCTCTTTGATTCTTCATGCGGCGGATGGTTTTATTCTCCGCCCTTGTATTACGGCGTGCCTGGTCGCGTGTTCAACCCCAGAGGTACTCCGCGCGGCGTCCACCCTCCGCAGCCGGTTTACCGGCCGGTGACAGGGGTATTTGTCCGCAAAAACGGGAATCTGGGAATTGTGCCGATGCATCCTCTCGATGAAAAAGGGAAGACCCCGTTGAATCTAGAGCATGGCGTATTCTCACCTGTTCTCGCAAAGGGAGTGAGCGAGCCGATTGCCGGCGCGGAACAAGGACAAAAATGGCAAACATTAAAGTCGGCCCCGCGTGAAGCCCTGACGAACAATCTTGCCGCGGCTCCGGCGCCAACTCGCGTTTCGCGAACGGTTGTGGAAGGCAATTCCGGCCCGCGTGTTGTTTCGTTCAGCAAAGATTCTTCCATTGTTTACGATCCGCGGGAACACCGGTTTGTGAATGCGAATGCTTCGCCAAATTCCTCTCCTTCCCTGAACGCGAGAGAAGTTCATTCTGAAAACGGGCTGAATGGCGCCGGCACAGGCGTGAATGCAGGTAAGGGTTCGCCGCGAACCGAGGTGCCTTCCGCGGCGCGCGCTGCCACTCCGCCAACCGCACCGCGCAACACCGTCCCTCCGCCCGCCCCGCGTTACTCAGGCGGCGAACGAGGAGGCTCGATTGGAGGCAGCAGTAGGAGTGGTGCAACGTATTCGAGCGGAGGCAGCAGCGCACGGTCGTCGCCATCACCCTCGTCCTCTGGATCACCGCATCCATCCGGCGGCAGACCCCACTAACGGATGATCCATCCCGGATTCGAACGGCCCTGAGGGCTTCAGGGCCGTTTTCTTTTAGCGAGGTACGAAACGCAAATCAGTAAATTGATGAAACCGGTAAAGCCCCGCCTCCGTCCCACCGCATGGGTCCCCAATTTTTCAGCAGGAGGGATCGCATGAAAGTTCACGGCACGCGGGTACTTTCCCTCTTCACGTTTTTTGCAATCTCACTTCCCATTTCTCCTATCCTTACGGCGGCCGAGCAGAATGATGTGCCCTGGGCACGGCTCCGTTTGGTCCAGGGGGATGTGCGGCTGTCGGCGGGTGACGGAAAACACCCGAATCTCACGCAGCAGTGGCAACAGGCCGAATCCGAAATTCCCATAGAGCAAGGATTTAGCATCGCGACGGGGGAAGGCCGTGCCGAAATCGAGTTTGCAGATGGCGGGCAGGCGTATCTTGCGGAGAATTCTCTGCTCTTGTTCAAGCAACTCTCCGAACAAGGAGATAAATTGATTGTGTGCATGTCTCTGGTAACGGGAACTGCGACATTGGCACTTGCACCGGCAAGCAATGAGTCATTCTTCCTGGAGACGCCCACGGATAGAATCGAACTCAAGGCTTCGGATAATTTCTTCATGCGCGTGGACAGTTATCTGGACGGCACAGCGCTGACCCCGCAGGGAGAAAAGGGAGAGAGCATGGTTCGCGACGGCCTCCCAAACTTGCAGATCGCGAAAGGGCAAACTCTTTTCTTTCTTGGGGGCGAGGTGGTTCCGCTTGCCGGGACAAGCCATCCCGTTTTCGCGGAGGATTGGGATTCGTGGGTCTATACCCGGGTGCAAGACGGGCGTGCCGCAACCACCGCAGCGCTGAAATCGTCGGGACTTTCTTCCCCTGTTCCCTGGCTGACAGATTTGTACGGGCGTGGCTCGTTTTTCCCTTGTGAGCCCTACGGTACCTGCTGGGAACCGGCATGGCAGGACGCGGCACAGACGCCGATCGCAGCGTCTCCTGCACCCAACCAGGGATTCCAGCCACAGACCATCACATGGCGGCAGTTGGACTGGAGATGGGGTGCGTGCGCGCCGCCGACTTCGACGCTCATTTCCCGCGTCGCTCACACACAGCAAGAACTCGATGAGTTGCTCCAGTTGAGGTCGCAAGCCAATTCTTATACGCTGCTCAATCAAGGCTGGAGCAATATGGCGTGTCGCCAGGGCGAATGGATTTACCACCATGGGCACTACGCGATGGTGGTATCCACCAAACCACACCCTCAATGCAAACTGCAGGCATGCAAGAAGGTGCATCCTCCCGTGCATTGGGTGAAGGTCGGCGGAAAGCTTGGCTTTGTGCCTGCGCATCCGAACGACGTCAAGGGCAAACCGCCACTCAATCTCAAGCACGGAATCTTTGTTCCGCCGGCCAAGCCAGGTGAGCCATTTCAGCGAGTAGACTGGGATCCTTCACAAAAGCTAAAAGTTCTGGAGAAGGCGCCAAAGGAATTTCAAGGCGGATCCGCGCCCCATCTGGCGCCAGCGTCTGCGCCGAAGATCGAGGCGCACTTGATGGCAGAAAAAATCATTGCGAAATCAGCGGCGGCGGCCAGTCCCGGAAATCCGCGGATTACGTATGACTACAAATCAAAACAATTCCTGCTGGCGGAGAATTCCACGGGCGGCGCGAAATCCAAGGGAGTGCCGGTGGGAGGAATTACAACCCGCGGAGGGGTTTCGAGTTTTGCGGACGGGCATTCGAGTCAGTACACCGGAGAGATTGCGCGAAGCGGTGTTGCGATGGCTTATGCCGGAGGAGCAAGAAGTTCGGGATCGTACTCCGGCTCGTCAAACTCCGGAGGTGGAAGAAGTTCAGGATCGTACTCTTCAGGAGGAAGTTCATCCGGGGGATCGTCTTCTCATGCCTCCAGCGGGAGTAGCAGTGCGGGTGGGGGAAGTTCAGCCAGTTCCGGTAGCTCTGCCAGTTCACACGGTGCCGGCGGCGGCCGCCCCCTCTAACCCGCTCTACAGACCAGGCTTTTACGAGAAGGTCATTCCCGCATAGCCGACGACCGCGCTGCGATCACCGGAGACGTCAGCCGAGGTCGCGTATTTCACTAACTCTGATCTCCGCACTTTCCATGCATTCAGTGCCGTGAGCATGGCTACCGCGGGCCCCAGGCCGCACATCGAAATGTTTTCGTCGCGGCAAGTGTCGTAAAGCCCGCGCGGATTTTGCGCCAGCAATTGCCCGATCGCTTTGTGGTCCTTCACTCGTGTGGTGGCGTCATCTTCATAGTGATTCAAGTCGGAAGTGGTCAGCAGCAGGACCTCATCGCGAAAGGATTCGAGAACCTGCCCGATGGATTCGCCTACGCTGACCAAGGTTTCAAACCGGACCGTTCCCAGAGCGACAGGAACAAATGTAAAACCTGGCGCGAGGACTTGCAGAAAGGGCAACTGGACTTCCAGCGAATGCTCCGCGCTGTGCGCCACGCTATCCTCGCGCAGGAGCGGACACGCTGTGCGCAAAGCTTCGGCGAGTGGTTCATCAATCGGCGCATCGCCGAGCGGCGTGCGCCAGGCTCCGTTCGAAAGGATGGCCACTGGTTCTCCACGCGGATGGTGGCGCACACCTAAAATCAAGATTCTCTTCGGGATGTAAATTCTCGTAAGCACCGCGCCGGTCACGTGCCCCGAATAGACATATCCGGCATGCGGCACAAGACACGCTCTGACGCGAACTGCTTCAGGAGTTGGAACAGATGCCGTGTATTTGTGGACTAGCGTCGTCAGTTCGATTGGATCGGAAGGATAAAAGCGTCCGGAGACGGCAGGCAGGCGAAACATGCTACAGCATAGCGAATCAAACGGGCTTGGAAGGTTTCCCTTTGATCTTCATGGCCTTCTGGGTTGTGGGGTCGTACAGGATGGTCACTTTGTCGCCGTACTGATAGCCGCCCTTGTCGACAATCTGCTGCATCCGGGCTGAAGCATTTTCCGAAAGGGCGAAAGTCTGGATCGACATGTCGTTGCCCTTGGCCCGCACGGTGATCTGCGCGATGGTGGCGTTCTGAACGAAGCCCTCGAATTTGGCCAGCCCGGTCTGTTTGGGCTTGGGCTTGATGGCGTTCACCACGATCGGCACAGCGGTATCCACGACGACCGGCACCACAGCCGGAGGAACTTGTGCCTCGGCAGGCGAAGAAAAAGCTCCAGCCACTGCCAACAATAACGGCATTCCGAAGCCGGCGATTTTTACAAAACTCTTCATTCCAGTTCGTCCGTAGCAATCCGCAGGGACTTCAGAAAACGCACATCCTGGGGAGTCATTGCGAGCCGGGGAGCCGGCTTTTTCTCATTATCTTCCGAAAATGGCTCCTGATCCACCTGAATTCTCAAGGATTCCAGGAAGCGGCGGTCCTGCGTCGTCAGCTTGGCTGCTTCGGCAGCGGCTGCATCGCGCTTCGCGAGCCCGATGGTCGCGTCCAGTTTGAGCACGATATCGTACCCATGGGCGCGCACTCCGGCAATCGCACCGGTGATGCGATCAGAATCGGACACCGTATCATTGATCGCGTGTCCCAGTTCGCGGAGCAGGTTCTTCAGGTGATCGTCGAGTTGCAAGGGCGAATCTCCCATACATCTTCGGCCATTCTAGGCCCACGTACCATTGGATACAAGTGAGTGTCGCTTCGTTGTCTCCAATCCGTCCACAGTACCTTCGGGCAGGTTTTATAGGCCAAAGGGTAGGATCTCTGCTACCCGGTTTCTGTGGTCCGCGGCAATTTGCGTTAATATGCTGGTATGTCCACGGTTGCAAGCGCCACGGCCGCGCCGCAGCAGCAAGGTGGTTTCCGGCGCTTCTGGCGCGCGCTAAGGCAGCTTTTTCACGAGATTACCGGCGCGGTTTTTGGCGTACTGGCATTGGGTTGGTTGAACGCGGCACTCCGCGCGTGGACTCGGGACGCTGCGCGCTGGCTCGTGGGTCTTGCTGTCGCCATTGCGCTGTTGTTCGTATTTTTCGCGGTAACCTCGTTCCGCAAATCGCGGAAGGCGTAGAGGCCGGGCTTCAGCCCGGCTTTTCTATGAAATGAAGGGACTATAATTCGCAGCTAGTTTCGATTCTCCAGTTTCGATTTTCCTACTCCTATGCCCGACAGCAAAACTAAATCCGCTATTCCCACCGAGCGTCAGGAAAGGTTCACCACTCTTTCCGGCCTTCCTGTCGATCAGCTTTACACGGAAGAAAATCTTTCTGGCTGGAATCCTGACGAAGCCCTAGGCTATCCCGGCGAATTTCCTTACACGCGCGGCATCTATCCCACGATGTACCGCGGGCGTTTGTGGACTATGCGGCAGTATGCGGGCTTCGGGAGTGCCGCCGAATCCAACCAGCGCTATCGCTACCTCCTGAGCAAAGGCCAGGCGGGCCTTTCCGTTGCTTTCGATCTGCCCACGCAGATCGGGATGGACTCCGATCATCCGCTCGCTCTGGGCGAAGTCGGCAAAGTCGGTGTCGCGATCGATTCCCTCGAAGACATGGAGGCGCTCTTCGACGGTATTCCGCTCGAAAAAGTTTCCACCTCAATGACCATCAACGCCACCGCCGCGATTCTTCTTTGCCTCTACGTCGCTGTCGCGAAAAGGCAAAGCGCCAACCTGGAAAAACTTTCCGGCACGGTTCAGAATGACGTTCTCAAGGAATACATCGCCCGCGGAACGTACATTTATCCAGTACGCCCGGCGATGCGCATCGTCACGGATATTTTTGCGTGGTGCCGCGACCATCTTCCCAAGTGGAATACGATTTCGATCTCCGGGTACCACATCCGCGAAGCAGGCTCCACGGCGATCCAGGAAGTTGCTTTCACGCTGGCTGACGGCATCGCTTACGTTTCGGCCGCGCTCGATGCCGGATTGAGCGTGGATGAATCCGCGCCACAACTGTCTTTCTTCTTCAATGCGCACAGCGATCTTCTGGAAGAGATCGCCAAGTACCGCGCGGCGCGGCGTCTGTGGGCGAAAATCATGCGCGAGCGTTTCCGAGCCAAGGATGCGCGCTCGCTTTTGTTGCGCTTTCACGCGCAAACCGCGGGCTCTTCGCTCACCGCGCAGCAGCCGGAAAACAACATCGTGCGCGTGGCCATTCAGGCGCTTGCCGCGGTTCTGGGCGGCTGCCAGTCGTTGCACACGAATTCGATGGACGAGGCGCTGGCTCTTCCCACGGAAGACGCTGCGTTGATTGCTTTGCGCACGCAGCAAATTCTTGCCCACGAAACCGGCGTGACGAATACAGTGGATCCCGTCGCTGGTTCTTACGCCATCGAGCACCTAACCAGCGAAATTGAAAAAGGCGCGCTTGAATATATTGAGAAGGTCGACGCCATGGGCGGAATGCTGCGCGCCATCGAAGCCGGATTCGTTCAAGGCGAAATCCAGAAGGCGGCATTTGAATTTCAGCGCGCCGTCGAATCGAAAGAGCAGATTGTCGTCGGCGTAAATGATTTCGTTGCGGAGGAAGAACGCGGCATCCCCACCCTGCGCATCGACGCCGAAATTGAACGCTCCCAGATCGCACGCCTAAATGCACTGCGCGCCAGGCGTGATTCCGCGCGCGTCCAAGCTGCTCTCGGCGAACTCGCGCGTCGCGCCGCTAGCACGGAGAATCTCCTCCCCGCCATCCTCACCGCCGTTGAAGCATTCGCCACCGTCGGCGAAATTTCCGACGCCCTGCGTCGCGTCTTCGGCGAATACCAGGAATCTGTTATTATCTAAACTGCGGCGGAAGGAGCACTATGCGCGCCCACATTCCGTTCCGCGATTTTCGTCTTGCGGCCATGTTCTCTCTGCTTCTGATTTGCCTTTTCGCCGCTTCGCCATCCCGAATACAGGCGTACTGCCCTGTTCCTGAAATCAAGGTCAACGGGGAATTCTTCCAAGCTCAATCAGTCTTCATCGGTGCGGTGACCTCGATTCGAGCGGTCCCGGACAAAGGCGAGGAAGTTGGCGGGTGGTTTTACCGAATCCACGTGAAGGGAATCTTTCGAGGAAGCGTGCCGCGTGAAACCTCCGTCTTCACCGAAGATGCCAGTAATCGATTTTCGCTCGATCTTAACCACCAATACCTTCTCTTCACTTACAAGTGGCATGGGCGCTTGTTGATCGACAGTTGCGACAATTCCGCCTTACTCTCGGATGCGCAAAATTCATTGCAAATCTTAAGGAACCTGCGCGATGGAAAATTGCCCAGCACCATTGAGGGTTCCCTATACGAAGAAACTGAAGGTATCGACTTGTCCGGCGTCGTTGTCACAATTCGAAGTCGCTCGAAGACTTATAGGGTGACAACAGATAAAAGTGGCTGGTTTCGTTTTGCGGCTCCACCTGGCATTTATGAAGTTGACTTCCATTCCGGCGAATACTACGAAAACAGCGGTGATGTCTTTTGGTATAACCCGCGACGGTTCCATCTTCATGCCGGCGAGTGTGCGTCTTTACAATTGGTGTCCGTCCGCCACTGAACAGCATGGCGATTGCGCGTCTCTTCGACTGGACTAAAGCACAGGCTGTGGCCGCGCTTGCGCTGTAGTATTCTTCCCCTCCGGGAACCCTCATGAAATTGATCCTGGCTTCCGCTTCGCCTCGCCGCGCCGAGATTCTGCGCGAAGCGGCCATTCCGTTCACGGTGCTTTCTTCGGCCGTGGATGAAACGCCCTTCCCGGGTGAGTCGCCCCAGGATCATGTCCAGCGACTGGCCAGTGCCAAGGCAGAGCTCGCCGCTGCGCGGGCTGTTGGCCCGGCCATCGTGATCGCAGCGGATACTGTGGTCACGCTCGAAGGGCGCATTCTGGGCAAGCCGCGTTCGTCCGACGACGCGCGTCACATGCTCGAAACGCTATCCGGCCGTACGCACTCGGTCGTCACCGGTGTCGCACTCATCCGATTGCCGGATGCCGAGCAGCGCACGTTTGTGGAAACCACGCTGGTGCACTTCGACAAACTTTCAGAAGAAGAGCTCAATCGTTATCTCGCTACCGACGAACCTTACGACAAAGCAGGCGCCTACGCGATCCAGGGGCGCGCGGGGCGGTTCATTCCGCGGATCGAAGGCTGCTACTTCAACGTCGTGGGATTGCCGCTGGCCCGCCTCCAGCACTCTCTCAACGAATTGGGCTGGTCCGAAGACTAACCCTGCAATCGCCGGTTCGCCGGCTGCCGTCTTTGCAGTCGCACCCAATGGAATCCCATTCCGACTTATAATCCCGTGCATGAGCGACGCGTCTCACGAGCGGATAGATGGCTCCGCGGTTCGCCTCGATCGCCAGGACCCCTACCTGCGGCTCCAGTCGGTGACGATTTATGTTCGGGATCTCGAACAAAGCCTGACGTTTTACCTCGAAAAACTCGGCTTCCAATTGATTTTTGACGCCCGCGTGCAACCGAACCTTCGCTGGGTGACCGTGGCCCCGCCGGACGGCACTGCGAATCTCACCCTTGTCGCGCCGGAGTCCGGCTCGGAGCAGTGCAAACTGATTGGACAGCCAACGCAGGTTACGTTTGTCACGGAGAATGTTCTGGCGAAGTACCGCGAATGGATCAAGCGCGGAGTTCGCTTTCAATTCACACCACGGCTGAAACGTCTCCGGTATGAGGTGCACGTGCGCGCGGCAACTGCCGCGGATACATCGGTGGCCGGCGCAGACCATTCTCCGATTTGGGGCGGTGTCTTTACCCGCTTCAAGGATCTCGACGGAAATTCTTTTTCTCTGGTGAGCTTCGACGAGGTGACTCAGGCGGTGGAAGCGCAACGCCGCGACCTCGCCGAGAAACTGGAATTCGAACGCCGCGCGGCGCAGGAACTCGAAATCGCAAAGCAAGTCCAGGCCCGGCTATTCCCGCAATCTCAGCCGCCCCTGAAAAGCCTGGAGTACGCGGGGCTTTGCATCCAGGCGCGCAAGGTCGGCGGTGATTATTACGATTTCCTGAATCTCGGCGAAGGGCGGCTCGGGTTTGTGATCGGCGACATTTCCGGAAAAGGAATCGCAGCCGCTCTCCTGATGGCCAATCTCCAAGCCAATCTGCGCAGCCAGTGCGCCGTCGCTTTGGATCATCCGCAGCGGCTCTTGCGATCGGTGAACCAGCTCTTTTGCGACAATACGCCCGATGGCGCCTTTGCAACCCTGTTTTTCGCCGAGTACGACGACACGGCTTGCCGTCTACGCTATGCGAATTGCGGCCATCTTCCCGCTCTGCTGCTTCATAGCGACAATAGTGTGGAGCGGCTCGAGGCTACGGCCACGGTGCTGGGAATCTTCAAGGATTGGGATTGCGAGATTGGAGAACACCAGCTCTGCGAAGGTGACACGCTGGCCCTGTATACCGACGGCATAACCGAATCCTACGACTCGGAAGATGAGCAGTTCGGAGAACAGCGGTTGATCGAAGCCCTGCAACGACATCGCGGAGGGTCCTGTGAGTCAGCCCTTGCTTGTATTGTCGAGGAGGTTCAGCGCTTCAGCCCGCACGAGCAACACGACGACATCACCCTCATTGTGGCCCAACATCGCGGTAACTAGTCTCGATCTCTCCGGGGCTAGCTTCGGAATTATTCTTGCCGCAATCGGCGCCAAGCGGACAAAAAAAGAGGCGCCCCAATTCGCACCGGGACGCCTCTTTTGCCTCAGGGGTGGAGGGAAACTTACTGCTTTGGCTTAGACTGCGGCTGCGTCTTGGCGTTGTGCTTCTTGTTGTAGATGTTCTTTGACGCGGCGTTCTGCTCTTTGTTCACTTGCTGCTTTTCGCCGGTGGTGAGTTTGCCGCCGTTGGCTGCGCGGTCCGCTTTCACCTGTTGGTTGATGCCCTTTTGCTGGTTCTCCAGCTTGGCGGTTTCACCGGCAGTCAGTTGCCCGCTCTTGATGCCCTGAGCGATGCGGTCCTGCTGGTTTTCCTGCCGCTGGCCCACTTTGCTGTTGCCGGGGTTGGCTGTGTTGGCGTTATGCTTGTCGGCGTAGATTTGTTTGGACAACTGATTCTGCTGCCCATTGATTTGCGTCTTTTCTGCGCTGGTCAGTTTGCCGCCGTTGGCCGCGCGGTCCGCTTTGGTTTCGCCGTTGATGGCCGCTTCCTTGGTTTCCAGCTTGGAAGTTTCACCGGCGGTCAGTTGGCCGCTCTTCACGCCTTGGGCGATGCGGTCCTGCTGATTTTCCTTGCGTTGTGCAACAGTCGGCTTCGCCGCCGGAGCTGGTGTCGCCGCCGGGGCCGCTGCCGGAGCAGAGCTTCCGCTCTGCGATTGCGAAGACGTTTGATCCTGCGCCATGGCCACGCTGCCAGCCAGCAGCACTGCAACGGGCAAGGCGCTCCACTTCAACCAAGTGAATTTCATATTTCTCTCCTAGACTTTATTCTTCGAAAAGAAAACGATTCCCAGGCACCTTGTATTACCCGAGTCTGAGGAGGAAGTTGCGGCTGCGCTACTGGACGGAAGTACAGTTTTGGCGCAATGGATAGGGCTTTTCCGCTACTCTTTGGGCACAAACAGGGACTATAGAGCGCGGCAAGTTTGCCCGCTCGCGGCCCAGTGTTCGCTTATTGCATGGATACGAGGCAGCCAAAAAAAGCGGGAGCCTGGCTCCCGTACTCCACAAATCACTGCTTAAAAATAAGGAGGCCCCGATCGGGTCGGGGCCCAAAGCGAAATCGCGGATTAAAAATCCGTGAACAGTTGACCTACTTCTTTTCTTCCGCAGTCTTGTCTGCAGGCGGTGGAGCAGGCGTCTGTGCTGGCGGAGGGGGTGTTTGCGTATTGCCCGCCATTCCGTCCTTGAAGCTGCGAATGCCTTCGCCAAACCCCTTCATGACTTCCGGGATTCGCTTTCCGCCAAAGAAAATCAGCACCACGGCTAAAACTATCAGCCAATGAAAGACACTAAATTCACCCATAAAACGCCTCCAAGCGCCCGCCGCGGCGGACGGCACGCCAATTAAACCCTAGCGCAGGTTAACCAGCGCAGCAAGTCTTTGTCACTACTTGCACCTACAGGATAACACGCTCTTCCCCCGCTCGGCGCGTTACACGCTCGCGGTCCAGGTATTCGAGCAAGGGGATGGCGTATTTCCGTGTGATGCCTGCCAACTCCTTGAAAACAGGGACGGAAATGCGGTCGCCCTTGGCTTTCTTGTAGCCCGAAAGCTGCTCTTTCAGTTGCGCCAGCGCCCCACGGTGGAAAATCAACTCCTGTGTTACCCGCACCACGGTTTTTTCCCTGAGCAGGATTTGCAGGAGCTTTTCCGCGCGCTTGGGTTCCACGGTCAACTTGTCCAAAACCTCTTTGACGGACGGCACCGCGAGGCCGGCGGAGGCAAATGCCAGTTCGATCTGTTCTTTTGCTTTGGCCTCCTCCGGTTGCAGGGCGATTTCGGAGCCCGCTTTTTTTACGAGTTCGCCGTGTGCGTCGAGTTTTTTCTGGGCCGCCAATTCTTCGAGCGCGGCGCGAAAAGTCTCGTTTCGAACGCGTCTGCCGAGGCTCGCGCGCAAGTCTTCGCGCATCATTCCCGGCGAAAGAGGATTTTCTTTCTGGAATTTGTCGACCTTTTCCAGGATCTTCTTGCGAACTTCTTCGAATAATTTTCCGGAAACCAGTAGCGATGGTTCCGTGGAAACGATTTTCACCCGTCCACTGCTGCTAATATTTGTTGCAGCTTCATGGATTTCTTTTTCCGTCCACGCCGTTCGCGCTACGATTTCATCGTGCCCCAAACCCAGCAACGCCCGCTCCGTCATGGAAGAGAGAATCTCTTCGCGGCTGCCTCGTTCCAGCGTAGCGAGAAAGGCTGCGCGTCCCATGTCCTTTAACATCGGGCGCCGCACCAGGGGATCGAGAACGGCGCCTCCGCCGATGGTCACCACGGGGGAAAACAGGCGGACGATAAAGCGGTCGCCGGGCAGCACCAGCACTTCGTCCTGCAGCTTCAGGTTTGCGAAGGCGCTTCCACCCGGAGGCAATTCTTTTTCGCCGTGAAGAAAAATCTCGGCAATCGTTTCCACTGTTCCTGCGTGAAAATGCACGCGCGTCCCCGGCTTTATTTTTCTGGCGGATGGCAGCAGTTCAAGCCGAACGTCGATCCGGCGCGTCTTCCGGAACTTCCCGGGAGATGCCAGCACCATGCCGCGCTTCAAAGCCGTGTGATCGATTCCTGCAAGATTCACCGCGGTTCGCTGGCCCGGGGTTGCGCGTTCGACGGTTTTTCCGCCGGAATGCACCCCGCGCACGCGCAGTTTTTCGCCGCCCGGAAAAAGCTCTACTTCGTCGCCGGGGCCGACGCTTCCCGAGATCAGCGTGCCCGTCACCACGGAACCAAAGCCTTTCATGGCAAAGGCGCGATCGATCGGCAAACGGAAATATCGCGCTGAATCCTTTCCCTGTATCTCGGTGGCGGCGTTTCGAAGCGCTTGCTTCAATTCGGCAAGGCCTGCTCCCGTTTTAGCGCTGACCGGCACGATCGTCGCGCGTTCCAGAAACGAGCCGCGCAGGAAATCTTCTGCCTCCAGCCGCACAAGTTCGAGAGTGTCGGCGTCGACCATGTCGCTCTTCGTCAGCGCTACGACTCCGCGCTGCACTCCCAGAAGGCGGCAAATATCGAAGTGTTCGAGTGTTTGCGGCTTGATGGATTCATCGGCGGCAATCACCAGGAGCACCACGTCGATCCCCGCGGCGCCCGCTAGCATGTTACTGATGAAGCGCTCGTGCCCGGGCACATCGACGAATCCAAACCGTACGCTTTCTTCTTCCAGGAAAGCGAAGCCCAGATCAATCGTGATTCCGCGGCGTTTTTCTTCGGCAAGCCGGTCCGGGTGCGTGCCGGTCAGGGCTTCCACCAGCGTGGATTTGCCGTGATCGATGTGCCCGGCGGTGCCGACAATTACGCTTTTTGTTTCAGTGGGCATAGATGGAAATGCGCGAAGACTTGTGCCGCCTTGGATGCTACTGGAGGAAAGAATCTGTGGTCAAACCGTCAAGGCTACT
This sequence comes from Acidobacteriota bacterium, assembly GCA_013289585.1. Lineage (GTDB taxonomy): Bacteria > Acidobacteriota > Terriglobia > Acidiferrales > UBA7541 > Acidiferrum. The sequence continues at coordinate 449,582 of JABCZR010000001.1, forward strand.
TTGCGGCGCCAATCTCTTCCACGATGGACTGCGCGGCGGCGCGCGGATCGGGCGCGGCAAGAATGGGGCGGCCCACGACGAGAAAATCGGCGCCGGCGCGAATCGCTTCCGTCGGCGTTGCTGTACGGGCCTGATCGTCCTGCTCGGCGGACGCGGTTTTTTCTTTCGGACGTACGCCGGGAGTCACAATCAGGAAGTCGCGACCGCATGCCTTTCGAATAGCCTTGGCTTCCTGCACGCTGGCGACGACTCCATCCACACCTGCACTCTTCGCAAGCTGCGCCAGCTTGGTTACCCGCAATTTCGGCGCGCCGCTGATGCCGACTTCCTTCATCGTTTTCTGGTCCATGCTGGTCAGGATGGTGACTGCCAGCAACCGAGGCCGGTCAGCGCCCATAGGCACTCCTGCGCTGATAGCCTGCACTGCCGCTTCGAGCATGGCCTTGCCGCCAAGAGCGTGGACGTTGACGAGCTGCACGCCGGTCATCGCCGCCGCGGAGAGCACCGCGCCTGCGACGGTGTTCGGTATGTCGTGGAATTTGAGGTCGAGGAATATTCCGGTGCCCAGAGCCGCGACTTCCTTGACGGCTGCTGGCCCGGCTGCGGTAAAGAGCTGGTTTCCGATCTTGAACATGCCCACAAGATCGGCCACTTGCTTCGCGAATTTCAGCGCAGAGGATAGGGAATCGAAATCGAGCGCGACGATCAGGCTGCTGCGGGGATGGGCGTCGAAAGTCAGGGTCATAGTGGACCCCGACTCTTCGGGGTCAGTGTTTCTCGGGTAACTGAATCAGTTCAAGCCGGACCTGGCTCACACCGGAATTGATCAGACCGATTTTCCGGGCGACACGATAGGATACATCAATTTCGCGCCCTTCTTGATAAGGACCCCGGTCATTGATACGTACAAGTTCGAACTTGCCATTACGTGTGTTCACCACGCGGACCACGGAACCAAAGGGCAGATTGGGGTGCGCCGCCGTCAGGGACTCGCAGTTAAACTGCTCGCCATTGGCGGTTTTACGCCCATTGAACCCGGGGCCATACCAGCTGGCATTGCCCACCCAGGTCTTGATCGGCTTCACGGGTTGGTTCAGATGCGCTACAAGGGGTGCCTCCATCGCTGGAGCGACGAGGAACATAAGGAGAACCCACCGCAGTGCAGCCCAGCTCATGAGTAGTCGATGTCTCATAGTGTGTTCTTTGTGCTACTCGAATCCAAAAAAGTGTAGCAAGAAAACGTCGTTATGTCAACCATTTTCCGCAAGAAATCTATCTCGTATCTCATTCACAGTAAACATCTTACGCTCAAAAAGACTCTTCGAGAGCCCATCAACCAAGCGCTGACTGGCCCTCGGGTCAGCAAAGCTGGCCGTGCCGACCTGTACTGCACTGGCCCCTACAGCCAGGTATTCAAGCACGTCTTCTACCGTCTCGACGCCTCCGAGCCCCAAGACTGGGATTTTCACAGCTTTCCTCGTCTCCCAGACCAGCTTCAGGGTAATGGGTTTAATCGCCGGACCGGAGAGTCCTCCAGTTTGGTTCCCCAAGTGAGACTTCCAGCTGCGGGAATTGATTGCCATGGCTGGATAAGTGTTTGCCACGGTCAGGGCATCCGCGCCGGCCTCCTCGGCAGCCCGGGCGATAAGTCCAATGTCTGTAACGAGAGGGGAAAGCTTGACCCAGAGGGGACGTTTGGAAGCGGCTTGCCGGCCTGCGCTCACAACTTCCGCGACGCAAGCAGGATCGCTGCCGAACTGCATGCCGCCTTTCTTGACATTGGGGCAGGAGATGTTCAGCTCATAGCCTGCCAGCCCGTCGGCGTCCTCCAGGGCGCGGATCACCTCGACATAGTCCTCGAGGGTGTAGCCAAAGACGTTGGCGATGACCGCCGTATCGAATTTTCGCAGTACCGGGAGTTTTTCGGCTACGAAGGCTCGCACGCCCACATTCTGGAGCCCGACGGCGTTGAGCATCCCTGATGGAGTTGGGAAGAGGCGGGGGGCGGGAGCCCCTTCGATGGGTTCGCGGGAAAGACCCTTGGTGACGAAGCCCCCGAGGCTGTTCAGGTCCACAAGGTGGGCGAATTCGAGGCCGTAACCGAAAGTACCGCTGGCTGCGAGAATAGGATTCCGAAGGCGCAACGCGCCAATTTTTACGCTTAGATCAACGGCGCCAGCGGAACTCACTTCGCGCAGAAGAATATCACGAAGCCCTTTCGTGCTGTCGAAATTCTCCTATACATAACTGGACGAGGTCGCGAAGTACTTTCGGGTGGAGAATTATTTCAAGGCTTTGGCTTCGGGGCTGTCGGCGATGCATGATTTGTGTCAGCGTCCGTAGAAACGTGTTTCGTTAGCGCTTCGGCGAGGACGCGGCCGTCGCGGGGGGCTAGGGTGATTCCGCAGAGCGAGGCGAGGGTAGGCGCGATATCAGCTGGCGTGACGGTGCCGTGATATTCGCCGGGTTGGATGCCCCAGCCCATGAATAGCACGGGGACACGTTGATCGTAAAAGTAAGGTGTACCGTGGGTGGTACCGTACTGGCGTGGCTTTTTGGCTGTGGAATAATCCCAGGTCCAGTAGGGTTTCGGCACGATCAGGAGATCGCCGCTGCGGGCTTTCCGGAAGCTGGCGGCTTCGGCGATTCGAATGGGGCTCTGCGTTGCCGGACGATCTTCCAATTCGTCCGCGCGGTAGACATGCACTACTCCCGGCACGCTCTGGATCGCTTGGATCACCGCATCCAGCGCAGCGGGATCCGCTTTCAGCCTGTCGTACGTTCCCGGCGTGAAATACACATCGCTGCCGCCTACTTCCGCGACCGTGGGCTTTGCGTAATTCAACTTCTCCAGTGCATTCTCGATGCGGTCTTGCACTTGTCCGACGCCCAGCCAGCCGGCATCCATCCCGGCTTTCTGCAAATCATCGGGAATAGGGACCACGCCGTGGTCAGCGCTGAACGCCACAACGTAATTGCCGCGTCCGACAGACTTGTCCAGATGGGCGAAGAGTTGGCCGAGGTCCTTGTCGAGCCGCACTAGAATGTCCTGAACTTCCCAACTGCGCGGTCCGAACGCATGGCCGACATAGTCCACGGAAGAAAAACTTACACCGAGAAAGTCCGTGCCCCCTTGTTTTCCAAGCGCCAATTTGTCCACCGCCGCTTCCGCCATTTGCTCCAGGTAAGTGTCCGCGTAGGGACTGGTCTGCCATTGGGAGTAGAAAGAGGGATCAGCGCCAGTGCTGTCGGGCTTTCCGCGCAAAGGATGGGGGAACGCGGCACCAAAACCCGCGGGAGCGATCGCACCGAGGGCCGTCTCGTCGTACCAATACGCTGCGTTCGGCAACGTGGGAGCCCAAGTCTTACCGTAATCGGCCGATACCGGATGGGTCTTGGCGTATTCCTCCACGAATGCCGCGACTGGGTAGGCGGTCGATGTGGTCCATGAGCCCGCTGACGGATCAAACCACGTCACGGAGTCTCCCTGCCGTCCGCCTAGAGTAATAGCCGCGCGCGCCTTGAGCGAAAACGTAACGACGCGCGTGTCTCCGCCCAATTGAAATTTCAATTCGTCGGCAAATGCAGGCAGGAGCATTTTGGCGACGCTGTCTCCGCCTTTGACCGTGGCGCCACCATAGGCAACATTTTTTACGTTCGAATCGGAAGTGCAAGTCACATCTTTTTGCAATTCACGGTCCCACCACTCATTCGCAATCATGCCGTGCGTCGCTGGAAACGCGCCGGTCGAAATCGTGGCGTGACCTACGCAAGTCTCCGTGGCCGCGTAGGGATAGGCCGCGTCGCGGAACCATGCCCCTTCGTCCACCAGCCGTTTTAATCCGCCGGTCCATTGACTGCGGAATTTGTCCACATAATCCGCGCGCATCTGGTCCACGACCAAGAGCACGACCAGCTTGGGCCGCGCCGGTGCTTTGGATGCCTTCGGAGCTTGCGCGCGAGGTGCCGGGGCCTGGGCTGCGGCGCGCGGAACAAAGAGGAGGCTGGCGGTGAGAAAAAGTGCCGCCGCAACCATCCCGCGTTGGAACGGGGCGCGCTTCAAAAACAGTCTGCTTGGAGCCATAGCCAACGCCGCCTCCCAATTCCGCCCAAGAGTCTACTACGACCGCATTGCCTTTTGATGACTGCGGACTGGATTGACCGCAGCGCGGTCAGGAATGGTAGGATTACCCGAACATGCGCATTGTCGAAAAGACCCAATTGATGTCCGCACCGGAAATCGACCGAACCTTGCAGCGTCTGGCGCATGAAATCGTTGAAAAAACCGGCGGAACAAAGCACCTTGCCCTGATTGGCATCGTGCGGCGCGGTGTGCCGCTCGCGCAGCGCATCGCGCAGGCCATGCGCGGCATTGACGGCGTCGAGGTTCCCGTCGGCACGCTGGATATCACCTTGTACCGCGATGACCTTTCGAAAGTCGCGCCGCAAGCGGTGCTGCGCTCATCGGATATTCCCTTTGGCGTGGACGATATGGACCTCGTGCTTGTCGACGACGTTCTTTACACCGGCCGCACCATTCGTGCCGCGATGAACGGGATCTTTGACCTGGGCCGGCCGAAGCGTGTTTCTCTGTGCGTGCTGATCGAACGCGGGCATCGCGAAATGCCCATTGAAGCGCAGTTCATCGGCCGCAGCGTGCAGACCAGCGACTCGGAGATTATCGAAGTTCGGCTGCGGGAAATTGACAAGGAAGAACGCGTGGTCCTTGTGGACCGCGTGGAATAGTTTTGAGTTTTTTGATGGAATCAGTTTGCCCCCGATTTGAGAAGGGACATTGACTCAGCGCTTCCGCGATCTCCTCGCTCTTGAACCGCTCTCCGCGGACGAACTTACATTTCTTCTCGATCAGAGCAAACCGTTTCAGGAAATTCAACGCCATCCGCTGAAAAAACTCGCCACACTGCGCGGCAAGACCGTAGCGCTCGCTTTCTTCGAAAATTCCACGCGCACGCGCATCAGCTTTGGCACCGCTGCATCGCGCCTCGGCGCGGACACCATGAACCTGCAGGCCGAAGCTTCCAGCCTGAAAAAAGGCGAGTCGCTGCTCGACACCGTCCACACTCTGGACGCGATGAAGCCGGACTGCCTGGTGATGCGGCACGCTTCATCCGGCGCGGCGGACTTCGTGGCGCAGCATCTCGAAATTCCGGTGATCAACGCGGGCGACGGGACGCACGAGCATCCTTCGCAGGGCTTGCTGGATGCGCTGACGATTCGCGACCGGCTGGGAACGATCGAAAATCTGAACGTTACGATTCTCGGCGATTTGCAGCACAGCCGCGTGGCGCGTTCGAACATTCATCTCCTTGGCAAGTTCGGCTGCAAGTTCACGCTTTGCGGACCGGCGATGTGGGTTCCGCCGGAGCTGGAAAAAATCGGGGCGCCCGGCGTGTCGATTCGACGCGTTTTTCGAATCGAAGAAGCTCTCGAAGGCGCTGACGTCGTTCTCGTCCTTCGCGTGCAAACGGAACGGCAATACGAACCGTCCATCTCCGCCGAAGACTACGTGCTTGGCTACCAACTCAACTCCGAGCGCCTTCGCCGCGCCAAGCCCAACGCTCTTGTCCTGCATCCTGGCCCAATGAACCGCGGAAATGAGATCACACCCGAGGTCGCCGACGGCCCGCAATCCTGCGTGCTCGAGCAAGTCACCAACGGCATTGCCGTTCGAATGGCGCTGCTTTTTCTGCTCATCTCCGGCCCGCCCGAAGAGGGCGCGCATCCCCTGGCGGAGGCGCTGCCGGCCAAGAATCGCCGCTCCACCGATCAAAAGGACCCCTCGCATGCTGCTCGTTAAGAATGGCCGCGTCCTCGATCCCGCGTCGAAGACGGATGCGGCGCTGGACATTCTCCTCGAAGGAGAAAAAATAAGAGAGGTCGCGCCAGCTGGAAAAATCACCGCACAGCAAAATATAGAAGTTTTTGATGCGGCGGGACTGATCGTCGCTCCAGGCTTTATCGATCTTCATGCGCATCTTCGCGAGCCAGGCCAAGAGTCTTCCGAAACGATTGAGACGGGGACGCGTGCGGCGGCGCGCGGTGGATTTACAGCCGTCTGCTGCATGCCCAACACGAAACCTGTGAATGACAATGCGTCGGTGACGCGCTTCATGCTGGACCGCGCGAAAGTTGCGGGCAGCGTTCGCGTGTGGCCCATTGGAGCCGCATCCGTGGGGAGCAAGGGCGAAGCTATCGCGGAAATCGCGGCCATGAAGGAAGCGGGAATTGTTGCCGTATCCGATGATGGAAAACCGATCGCCACGGCAAAACTGGCGCGGCAAGTGATGGATTACTGCCGCTCTCTCGATCTTCCAGTGATCGAGCATGCGGAAGATGTTTCGCTCGCCGCGGGAGCGGTGATGCGCGAAGGCGTTACTTCCACGCGGCTGGGTTTGCGCGGGATGCCGGCGGCGGCGGAATCGGTGTGCGTCGCCCGGGATGTACAGCTCGCGGAACTAGCGGGCGCGCGACTGCATATTGCGCATCTATCGGCGAAGGCCTCGCTCGAACAAGTTCGTTGGGCCAAATCGCGCGGACTGCGCGTCAGCTGCGAAGTGACACCTCATCATTTCACCCTGATCGATGAAGATGTAACCTACGATTCGCGTTTCAAGATGAATCCGCCGCTCGCGGCACGCGAAGACCGCGAGGCTCTGATCGCGGGGCTTGCCGATGGCACGGTCGACGCCATTGCGACGGACCACGCGCCTCACGAGCCGGCATTGAAGGATGTGGAGTTCGACAAAGCGCCGTTCGGGATTCTGGGATTCGAAACGGCCATTGCGCTGGCACTGGAACAATTGGTTCATAGCGGACGTATTTCGCTGATGAGAATGGTGGAGCTGTTTACGACCGGACCTGCGCGCGTCCTTGGCATGAAACGCAAGATTGCCGCGGGTCAGCCCGCCGACTTGACGATTTTCACTGCGGATCAGCCCTGGACTTACAACGTAAAGAAATCCGCCAGCAAATCGCGCAACTCGCCGTTCGACGGCCGCAGCTTCAAAGGTGGAGCGATGGCCACCATTGTCGCGGGCCGCATCGTTCATCAAGTTGTATGACCTTCGATCGGTTGCCTCATCTGGAGCATTCGTAGAATCAAGAGCCCAGCGGCGCCTGCCGCCAAGTGCTTGAGCGTGTGCCCGCTCACAATGTGTCCCAGAGAGAAAATCTGCTTGTCCGCCGCTTCGCATAATTTAGCGAGCACGTAAAGTCCGGCCACGGCGAGCAGGTCGGAGCCCCGCGTGTAGCGAGGCGGCGGAAGCAGCGCGGCAAGCAACGCGAGCAACGCGTAAAGTTGGACCGCCGCGTAGAAGCGAAGATCGCCAGAACCTTGCTGTTCCGACCAACGCCACTGAAGCACGCTTCCTATGCCGACTGCTATCAGCACTGGCAGGAGCCAGAGGCCAAGTCTTACGTCAACGCGTTGCTGAATCAGCGATGCTACGAGCGGCATGAAAACAATAGTCATCGGCAGCCGGTCCCACACCAGGCGCGCATTGTCCGGTGCCAGGTGATAGTAAGCCGAGCCGAACGCCGTAAGCAGCAGGCCCAAAAAAATGAAAACAAACGGCCAGCGCTCACGTGCATCCATGAAGCGCTTCTGGCTGGACCTGCCGCGCAGAAATACCAACCCCCACGCTCCCGCAACGAGAAACAGAATGTTGGAAGCAACATCGCCGAAGTTCGGGATGCCGAGCCAGCTTCGCGTGTCGGCGAAGTGATGGTAGGAGAGTGGCTGGGGAGTTTTCGGTAAGAGCATCGCCGCGATTCCAACGGCGGCCGCCAGGAGGACAAATGTCCAAAGGGCAGAACGCCTCGAAAGCGTTGGCGGCATTATTTTCAGTGGGCGGTCGGCTCGGCGGCGGGGTGCATGCCGTGCTGGGGGACTTCGTGAATGCCGCGGGCGGGCGGCTCGATCTTCTGGCGGAAGAAATGGTCCAGCGGCAGACGGCCTTTTCCGATGGCGTAGGCTTTCTCGATCGCCTTGGTCACATAAACTTTCGCAAGTGTCGCAGCTTCGAGCAATCCACGGCCAGCCGCCAACTGCGCGGTGAGCGCGGAAGCAAAAGTGCACCCTGTTCCATGCAGATGATCCTCGTTGGTCTTTTCACCGGCCAGCGCCACTATCTCGGTGCCATCGAAAAGCACATCGGTGGTGCGCTCCATGTGGCCGCCCTTCACGATGACCGCGCGAGCGCCCATTTCCACGAGCTTCCGCGCCGCGGCTTCCATGTCGGCGACGTCTTTGATGGTCAGGCCCGTCAAGATTTCCGCCTCGGGCACATTTGGAGTGATGACGCTGGCACGCTTCAGGAGCTCGGTGGCGACAAACTTGATTCCGCCGGCGTCCAGAAGTTCCGCTCCGCTGGAGGACTTCATCACCGGGTCGTGCACGATGTGGGCAAATTTGTGGGCATCGAGGAATTCCGCCACTACCACGGCATTGCCGCGGTTTCCGAGCATGCCGATTTTCACGGCTGCGATTTCGCAATCCTTGGCCAGCACTTCGAGCTGGGCGCGAAGATCCGCGCTCGGCGTGTTGTGAACGGTTTCCACGCCTTGTGTATTCTGCACAGTAAGCGAAGTGATTGCGGCGACTCCATAGCAGCCATGCGCGGCAAACGTTTTCAGATCCGCCGCGGTTCCCGCCCCGCAAGAAGGATCGAATCCCGCAATGGTGAGCAGGATCGGAGGCGCCGGGTGGCTGTGTCCATTCGTGGTCATCGTCTTTTCTTGCTCCAACGACGAAAATAGCCGGTCGCGTCAGGCAGACGGACCGGCAACTGCGAATGTACGCGCATCACTTATCGTGCGCAACAGGAAACTTCAGCCAGGCAATTCTGGGGGAGAGGAATTAAAACTTTGATTGATTGAGGGTAATTGCAGATATACGAAAAAGAAAGCGCTTAGGCAGCAAATGCCTACTCCGAGCACGGTCCACCAAGTCTCGCGGAAGAGAAGATAGACGATTCCGAGCAGAAAAAATAGAATCATTGAGGCTGAAGCTAATCTCCTCCCACGACTCTTCATCCTCCAAAGTTCGACACCTGCAGCAAACGCAATCCAGGCCAGCGTGAAAGAACAGGCTGTGATCAGCGTCAGCCAGAAGCAGAGCCAAACCCACCCTGCCAGGTCCTCCGGGAGCAACGGGCGCGTGCTATTTATGAAAATCGAATAGAAAGAGAGACCCAGCAAGACGATACACGCCGGGGAAGCTACGAACGCTATTAAACTCAGAATCGTCACGCCAATCGGCCGGCTTCGAGAGTCGATCGGCACGGCTTCCTCCTACGGTTAGGTGATTACGGAAAAAGGCCACGAACCAACGTGGCCTCCGCGACGCGGCCGACGGCGAGAATCATGGCGCCGGCGCGGGGCGGAACGTGGTGTTTGCGCATCGTGTCCACCATTTCGTGGAAGGCGCGGACGATGATTTTCTGCAGGCGCGCGTTGACTTCTTCGGCATCCCACATGAGCCCCTCCTGGTTCTGCACCCATTCGAAATAGCTCACGGTGACGCCGCCGGCATTGGCAAGAATATCCGGCAGCACGGTGATGCCACGCCGCGCGAGGACTTCATCAGCGTGCGGCGTTGTCGGACCGTTGGAAGCTTCCGCGACAATGCGCGCTTTGACGGCTTCGGCGTTGTGCAACGTGATAACGTTTTCAAGGGCCGCGGGCACCAGGATGTCGCACTTCATGGTCAGCAGCTCGTCGTTGGTAATGCGCGAGGCGCCCGGCATGCCGACCACAGTTCCTGAGCGCTCCTTATAACGAATGGCTTTGATGGGATCGATGCCGCGGGAATTGGTAACGCCGCCGCGCGTGTCGCTGAGCGCCACAATCTTCGCCTTTTTCTCGGCGAACAACCGCGCCGCCGTCGCACCGGCATTGCCAAATCCCTGAACGGCCACGGTCGCGCCGCGCAGCGAAATCTTTTTCAGCTTGCAGGCTTCTTCCACGACGTAGACAAGCCCACGCGCCGTAGCTTCGCTCCGTCCCTCGGAGCCGCCAATGGAAATCGGTTTGCCGGTGACCACCCCGTGCGCGGAATGTCCGATGGTCATGGCATAAGTGTCCATGATCCACGCCATGGTCTGCGCGTCGGTATAAACATCCGGCGCGGGGATATCCATAGACGGCCCGATGATTGGCAGAATCTCGCTGGCGTAGCGGCGCGTCATGCGCTCGAGTTCGCTCTTGGACATGCGCTTGGGGTCGCAAATCACGCCACCCTTGGCGCCGCCGAACGGAACATTAACGGTGGCGGTCTTCCACGTCATCCAAGCCGCCAGTGCTTTCACTTCATCAAGCGTCACGTTGGGGTGATAGCGGATGCCGCCCTTGCCGGGGCCACGCGAGACGTTGTGCTGCACGCGGTAGCCGGTGAACACCTTGACCTGCCCGTTGTCCATCTTCGTCGGCAGGGAAACTTCCAGGATGCGCTTGGGAGTGCGCAAAATCTGCCGCAGGCCCGGATCGAGCTTCAGGAATTCCGCCGCCATGTCGAACTGAATCTGTGCGATGCGGAAGGGATTCAGATCTTCGCGAGGAGCGATGCGCGGCACCATCGGCGGTGCGCCTATCTGTCTCGTTGGGGCTGTGGGCTTTGCGACCGTGGCCATCGGCGTCGGTCCTTTCGTCTGCTCGATTTAGCTAAGAATTCTTGATTCCACTTGGCCCCATTTCAGGATTCGAATGGCCTGAAATGTTCGTTATCCATTAGCCGCGAATTTCTTCACGTTGCCCAAGTGCGCATCGCGGCACGCGAGGGAGCAGAAATGGAGGAGTTCGCCATCCTCTCGCAAGGGAATGGAAAGCGTTTCATCCACGTGCATTCCGCACACAGGGTCGCGCACCAGCCGCCGTGATGATCCAGGCGTCTCGAGGCCCGCAGAGGCGTCGGCGGTCCGCTCAGTAGCAGCCGTAGAATTACCGAGCAGCCGGCCAACGATCCAACGCAGGAGCCTCACGCCCCAGGAGATGACGAGGACCCAGAACAGAAAGCGAATGATGCGAGCAATAAAGTCCATGCAAGTAATTGTGTGCTCTACGGCCTATATTTACAAAGCCCCGCCAAGCCGCAGTGAGGCGAGTGTATGCAAGGCGAAAAGGCGTAGTCAAACGAAAAGGCGTACTTTCAAGAGGTTGCGAGGCGAATTGTGCCTCTCCTCCGGGTGCAAATTCGGCTCAATTTAGACGTAAATTGTTCATTTATATATAGTTATGGACAAAAAGCAGAAATTGTCCCACAGAGGGATGCCCAGACACAAAATCATGCCCAAAGCGGTCGCGAACAATTACTCTGCTGCCGGAATGCGGTCAATTCCCATGTACGGGCGCAAGACTTCCGGGATCACGATGGAGCCGTCTGCTTGCTGGTAATTCTCCACAACCGCGATCCAGGTACGGCCGACGGCGAGTCCGGAACCGTTTAACGTGTGTACGAAATCACTCTTGCCCGCGCCTTTGGGCTTGAACCGGATCCCGGCGCGGCGCGCCTGGAATGCTTCGCAATTCGAACACGAAGAGATTTCGCGAAACTCGTTGCTGGATGGCAGCCAGACTTCCAGGTCGTAAGTCTTCGCCGATGCAAAACCCATGTCGCCGGTGCAGAGGAGTATCGTGCGATAGTGCAAGCCGAGTTTTTGCAGAATCGTCTCCGCGTTTCTCACCAGGGCTTCGTGTTCTTCGTAGCTTTTTTCCGGATGAGTAAATTTGAAAAGCTCGACTTTCTGGAATTGGTGCTGACGGAGAATCCCCCGCGTGTCTTTTCCTGCGGCGCCCGCTTCGGAACGGAAACAGGCGGTCCACGCGGTGACGTGAATCGGCAGTTTCTCCTCGGGAATCGTTTCGTCGCGATAAAGATTGTGCAATTCCACCTCGGAAGTAGGCGTCAGCCAGAAGTCGCTGTTTTCCACCTTGAAAAGGTCGGCGGCGAATTTCGGCAATTGGCCGGCGCCCATGAGGGAAGCCGTGTTCACAAGGAATGGAGGAAGGATTTCCGTGTAGCCGTGTTCGCGCGTGTGCACATCCAGAAAGAAATTCGCCAGAGCGCGTTCGAGTCGCGCGCCCCATCCTTTGTACACGGCGAATCGCGCCCCGGTAATTTTCGTCGCGGCGGGGAGATCGAGGATTCCCGTGCCCTCGCCGACATCCCAATGAGGTTTCGGAGTGAAATCGAACTTCGGCGGCGCGCCCCAACGGCGGACTTCCACATTATCGGCGGCGCTCGTTCCGGCCGGCACGGAGGAGTGCGGAACGTTGGGGATATTGAGCAAGAGTTCTCGTTGCGTGGTGTCCAGTCCGGCGATGCGTTCATCCGACTGCTTGATCTGTTCGGAGACCTGCTTCATGTCCGCGATCAGCGCGTCGGCGGATTGCTTTTCTTTTTTGAGCCGCGCAATCTCCTCACTGGCCTTGTTCCGTTGCGCTTTGCGATGTTCGTTCGTGGTGATCAACTCTCGCCGCTCCTTGTCGAGCGCGCGGAAAGCGTCCAGATCGAGCGAAATGTTGCGTTTCTTCGCCATGTCGGCGAAGACGTCCAGGTGATCCCGGAAATAGCTGAGGTCATGCATGGAGGTAGAAGGATACCGTAATCTGCGCGGCGCTTGTAGCGCGGGCTCGCGAGCGGTGGATAAGTCAGCGAAGCCTATTTCGTGCGCGCGACTTCGCTCATCAATTGGTGAATGTTGCCCTCGGAATCGTAGAACGCCGCCATCCAGAGGTCATACGTGGCCATCGGGGCGATCAGCCGCGGCGACGCAAATATTTTCGCGCCCAATTCCACGAGGCGCTGGTATGACGTATTTAGATCCGGGACGCGGAAATAGAGAATCGAGCTGAGATGATCGAACTCCGGCGTCTCCGCCGGACCAAGCATCAGGCGCACGCCGCCACAATCGAAAAAAGCCAGATTAGGCACCGCGAAAAGCAGCGGCAGGCCCAGCACATCACGATAGAATGCCGTGGCGCGCTGCAGGTCTTTGACAATGATGGAGATTTGGCCGATGTTCTGGATGCCCAGGCTTGCGGGTGTGGCGCTCATGGGTGTTTACCTCCGGGAGCAGATTAGTTAGCATAGCTAACTAAATTGTATGACGGATGTCAAGTCAAAAAGCTTCTCAGCGGGGAAGGCCTTCGAGACGGCCGACCGCCTGCACTCCGCGGCCATTCACCTGCTCCGTAGGCTGCGCGTGCGCGACCGCGAAAGCGGCGTTGGCCCGGCGCAGCTTTCCGCGCTGTCGGTGCTCGTCTTTGGCGGCCCCCGGTCCCTAGGTGAGCTCGCCGATGCCGAACAGGTCCGTCCCCCCACGATGAGTCGCATCGTTTCAGGACTCGAACGCGAGGGTCTCGTGCGGCGTCACGCCACGGAAGACGGGCGGCGCGTGCGCCTCGAAGCCAGCGCCAAGGGCACAAAGATCTTGCAGGAAGGGCGAAAGCGGCGGGTCGAATCGCTCGCGAAGGCGCTCTCGTCTCTTTCCGAAAAAGAGCAGGGGCAGTTGGGCGATTTCCTGGAACTTCTTCAGCAGGTCATTCGTAATCTTTAATGGCTTCACCCGAAAGAGGGTTCCGCGTGAAGCTGCCTCTGGCAGAAGTACTTCCGTACCAACAAAGAGCCGAGAAGCGGGACCGGGAAGTACTGGCAAGAATGAACCTTGCGAGCTATCGACGCGGCATTCGCCGGCGGGCAAACTGAGCGAGTAGTCGGGAGTTGTTTGAGTCTTCTGGAGTATTACTCTGGTAGTGACCTGTCTGCTCCTGTGTGTCGTCCTGCTGCTCGCGAGCGCAGCCGAACGGCCAGAAGACTTCAAGTAGCTTCAGATTACTGTACCCTCCATCCCCCACGCCCGAGCGGCCGCTGCCCCCAGCGGCCGCTCACTTTTTTTGCCCATAAAAAAAGCTCTGGTTCCAGGAACCAGAGCGACCCTCGGGAGGATTCAGTTGATCAGCGTTCAAGGCGGGCTTAAGAACACCCGGAAAATAGAAAAGGGGGCTGGTGCAAGCCCCCTTTTTCTCAATTGACGCCCCAAAACCGGTAACCGAGTCGAGGTTCGGTTCCGGCCACCCCGGGAAGCCAATCTTTTAAGTTGCTGATTAGAGAGCAAACTGCGTGCCAGCGACGGATATTCCACCAGAAACCGTGGAGTTCATTGAAAGTACGGCGGTTAGGCTGCGCAGCAAGTGTTGAAATGCGATGTTACAGGACAGAAGTCTACAAAATCTCACAGAATGCTTGCTGGACTCTCCATTCTTTGGGAGCTTTCCGACGATCTGGAAGATTCGTGTACCCACAAATCGCGGCTCGATTGACCACGAGGTAAAGATCAAATACTTTAGCCAAGTAAAGAATATCGTTATTGTGAATTTCCGGTGCAAATCCTGTCTTCATTCCCTTGATTCCCTCTATGCGGCCTCGTTTGAGAGAAGTGTTTCGCGCGTCATCCAGGCACGATTGCTAACTCATCGCGAACGCTCGCCGGTAGCGCCGCCAAAAATACCAGGCCGGAACCGAGAGTAGAAGCAGCCACAGCAACAGGGTGGGAGCGGCCTCGGCAAAAAAGAGGATCAGCGCCAGCAGGCTTTCGAAGGCATTGCGAAACCCGTTTACGGACGCGTTGCGGACCTGCGACGCAACCGAGGGCGCGGGCGGACTCAGCTGCGCTTTGTACTCTTCAGCGAGTTTTAAATCGATGGTAGCGAACTCCACGCGATGCTCAAGCGTCTGCTGCTCGGCTTCCATCTGTTCGATTTCGCCGCGGACGCGGGCGATCTCTTGCTCGACGGAAAGGACATCACTGATCTTCCCGGTGCGTTGCAAAAGAATGGCTTGCAGGCGCTGCTCGGTTTCGCGGGAATTCTTCAAGCGTGCAACTAGATCGGCGTGCTGCTGCGTGACCTCTTCGCCGTTCTGCGCTTCGGCTTCAACGCGGCCAAGCGCCTTTAATTCGGCTACCACGGTAGTTAGTTGTGGCGCTGGGATGCGCAACGAGGCCTGTAGCGCTCGCGCTGCGCCTTGCGGCGTAACGACGTTTAGTCCGGCGGCGTATCCGTTGTGGCGCGAGAGGATGGCATCAAGCACCGCGCGCGACGCGTCAAAATCCTTGACTACGATGGAGAGTGATACCGTGCGTGCGATCATGGGGGTTGGGCGACTACCGGCTCCGGCCTGCGGGCCACCCGACGGCGGGGGTGGAGGAGGGGCCTCTGCGAAATAATCTGCAGGTCCGCTGCCACTGTTTACTTCCGCGCGATCCACACTGATCGCCTTATGATTATCGAATGGTTTGTGACCTGTAAGCGCTGCAGTGCTCACCGACTGCGAAGCAGTCTTGGGTCGGAAGGACAGATTTGTAAACGCTCCCGCCACTGCGATAACAATCACCACAAAGGCCAAAGCTGGAGCCCAAATCCGCTTGCGAACCAGAGTGTCGTGGAGCCAGGATAAACTGACCACTCCTCCTTGCTGCGATCTCCCCGTTTGAACATCCTTGAGAAAAACGCGTTCTTGAAGCTGACGGGGCGCATCGACATTCCACGCGGCCAACTTCTGCGAAGTGGCGCGAATCGTAGCTTGAACCTCCCGGCACTCGGGGCATTGGTCGATGTGCGCGGAGAGAGCTTGCGCGCGCTCGGCGGAAAGTTCGCCGTCGAGGAGAGCCATGACTTCTTCGGGAGCGACGGGATGCGTATTGGTGCTCATGCACGTTCCCCTTTCTGCGCGGTATCCAGCGAGGTTTCTTTCGTCGAGGGTTCGACAGGCGGCTCGAGAAAATTGCGGAGCGCGGTGCGGGCACGGAAAAGACGTGAGCGAACGGTGTTCAATGGGAGCTGCAGGAGATCTGCGATTTCGGCGTAACTCAACTGTTCGAATTCGCGGAGCAAGAGAATTTCTCGGTCAATGGCCTCGAGTTTTTCGACGGCACGGCGCACCCACAGGGCGGCCTCGGTGGCATCGCGCTTCGAAGGATCGGGCACGGATTTTGGCTGGCCGAAAAACGCGGCGCGAAAGGCGGCTTTGCGGCGATGAGCACGAAGGATTCTTAGCCCGATGGCGTAGAGATAGGTTCGGAAAAGTGCGCGCGGTTCGTAGCGAGAAGCGGCGCGCAGCAAAGCGAAGAAAGTTTCCTGCGTGAGCTCTTCCGCGTGGCCGGATTCGGCGACGCGCCGGCGGAAAAATCCATAGATGGGCTGCTTGTAGCGCGAGAAGAGTTCCGTAAAAGCATCTGACGAGCCTTTCGAAAAAGCCAGCATGAGCCGCTCGTCGCTGACCTCCGTGCTTGCGGAGGCGGGTTCGCTATCGGAAGCAGCTGCCTTCGACGGGTTGCTGGGTGTCTCGTCCATAACGGTTCGCGGAAGCGCCTCCGAGTTTAGAACGAGAACGGGCAATGGCTCATCCATGTTAGGCCGCCAGGCTTCTTCACTGAGTGTAATGTCGCGAAGCCCCGAAAAGTTCCCAGCACAGGCTGAAATTCTGGATTTCAGCCTGCGCTGGAATTGTCATGGCAGCTTGGGAGACTCGGCTTCCCGGAAGGCCAACAGCGAACGCCGGCGCCAGAGGAGGCGCGCCGGAAAGTAAAGCAGCACCATCCATAGAGCGAGCAGCGGACCACGGCCAGCCAGGAACAACGCAATCGCTGAGATGCTCTCAAACGCATCGGACAAACCACCAGCCGCAGCAGCTCGAAGCTTTGCTCCGATCGTCTCGGCGGGAGGGATGCGCTCCTCTCGCAGGGCGAAAAAGACGTTTGCGAAAGAAACGCGGCTTCCGGCAGCGTAGCGCTCCGTCTGAATTCGCTCGATTTCACCGCGGAGGACGGCAACCTGGCGCTGCAGCGCCGCGGGATCATAATCTTTGTCGGATCGATCCTGCAGTATTCGCTGAAGACGCTGTTCTTCGTTCTGCGCGTTCACCAGGCGCGCCTCGATTTCACTGTGCTGCTGGGCAATCTCGTCGGCGGCCTCTTCTTCATGCTCCACGAGGCCAACGCCTTTCAGGTCCGCGAGAACGGAGCGATATTCCGACGAAGGCACGCGCAGCGTCGCGGAGAGTGCGCTTCCCGACGGCTGCCCCACCATGCGCAACTTAGCCACATAGCCGCGATGCCGTTCGAGAATCTCTTCCAGACTGGCGCGCGAACGGGCGAACTCCTTGGTGACGACCGAGAGCTCCGCGGAATAGACGATCGGCGGCTCATGGAGGATATTCGAGGTGTCGGTCGGTCTCATTTTATAAAATTCGGATTGCACTGAAAGTGACGCGGGCGAAGATGCTTCCTTTGTGTCAATGGACATGGAACGAAGCCCATCGGGAGCCAGGATTTCGCTGTTTAGGCTTGCGGGATTTGGCGTTACGGGAACAGCCTTGTGCGGGGGCCGAACATCACGGCTGGGCGTCAGCATGAAAAGGAGAAAAACTCCTGCCAAGACGGCAGCGGCAAGCACCAAACGGCGCCGGGCCGGAGAGAGTTTACGGAAACGAACAACAAGGGACCGCGGATGGTCTTCCATGGCAATGCCTCCTGATACATCAAGGTTAGAACGGGGGCAGCGGAAATCCTTGCGCGGTTTCGACAAAGGAAAATCGGGGCTGGAAGAAAAACAGAGACGCAAAGATTTCTTAGATAGGAGGGTCAGACCCCGATAGCCGAGCGAAGCGCGTTGGCGAGGGACTGGCTGAAGCGCTGGACGTCGGCGTCGTGTTCGGCTTCGACCATGACGCGGGCGAGCTGTTCGGTACCGGAGTAGCGGAGGACCACACGGCCATTGTCGCCGAGGGCGGACTGCGCTTCGGCAAGCGCGCGGGAAACTTCCGGGAGCGAGTCCAGTGGCGGTTTCGAACGGACTCTTACGTTGACGATAAGCTGCGGGTAATCCTTAAATCCTTCGACGAGCGATTCAATCTTGCCGTGCATCGAAACGAGCGAGGCGATCTTGACGGCCGTGAGCAATCCGTCCCCCGCGGGGCTGTCGTCCAGAAAAATAATATGCCCCGACTGCTCTCCGCCGAGCACATTTCCACTGCGCAGCATTTCCTCGAGTACATAACGGTCGCCGACGTTGGCGCGCGCCAGCGCGATGCTTTCGCGGGCAAGTACGCGCTCCAGCCCCAGATTGGACATGGAAGTTGCGACCACGCGATTCCCCACCAGTTTGTTCTGCGCCTTGAGGAACCGCGCGGCGGCAAGCAGAACGCCGTCTCCATTCACGATTTTTCCACTCTCGCAGACGAAGAGCGCGCGGTCGGCGTCTCCATCAAACGCCACTCCGAGCCTGGCTTTTTCCGCAACGACGCGCTTCTGCAAGCCTTCGATATGCAGTGAACCACAGCCCGCGTTGATGTTGCGCCCATCGGGCGAAACGCCCGTGGCGACGACATCGGCGCCCAACGAACGGAAGAGTTGCGGGCCGAGTTTGTAAGCGGCGCCGTTGGCGCAATCCAGAACGATTCGAAAGCCGGAAAGCTTCGCGCCGGGAATCACGCGCCCTCGAAGAAAGGCGAGATATTCCGCGTCGAGAGATTCATCGGCCACCAGCGAACTCAAAGCTTTTGGCGCGGTTTCGCCTCGATGTTTGAAGATGTCCGCTTCCAGATCTTCCTCCGCGGCGTCCGGAAATTTCATGCCCGCGTGAGAAAAAAGCTTTACGCCATTGTCCTGAAAAGGATTGTGCGAAGCGGAGATGACCACTCCCGCCTGAAAATCATTCTGGCGAACCAGGCAGGCCACGCCGGGAGTGGTGATAATGCCGGCAAACGCCACCGACGCGCCGGCTTGCGCGAGCCCTGCGGCAAGAAGCCCCGCGATATGCGGGCCGGATTCCCGAGTGTCCATCCCGATTAGAACATGGGCTTTCCCGTGGCTCCGGCAGAGGAAAGCTCCAAGAGAGCGGCCCGTCGCGTAAAGGGTGGCATCGTCAAGCGGAGGCGTGCCTGGGACGCCGCGGATGCCATCGGTTCCAAAAAGTTCTTTCGCCATGGGGAGAAGCCGGTCCAGCTAAAATGCGAATACAGGGCGGCCGATTTCTCCGACCTCGGAAAAGTTTAACACACGGCAAAAGGGTGCCCCGCGGCGCAACGGGGTGAATGTCTTTTGTGTCAACGAGCAGGAAACCGCAGAAGTGCACAGCCCAATCGAAAATTTGCGGCATTGAAACTTCCGTACACGACACCATCGACACTTTGCATGAATGTGCTAACGTGGAGAACCGGAGTCGCTCGTGTCCGTCACGCAAACGCCGCCATCCATCGTCCGCTTCGCCAGCTCGAACTTCAGCTTGCGCATTTTGGCCGCGGCCATCATTCTGCTTTTCTTCTACTACGCGGCCGGCGTGGTTATCACGCTGCTGCTTTCCATCCTGCTGGCCTACTTTCTCGATCCCGCGGTCGAACTTCTCGAGCGGATAAGAGTTCCGAGAACGCTCGGCGCCATGGTCATGGTGCTGATCTTGATTGCCGTGCTGTTCGCCGTCGGATATGGCTTGTGGACGCGCACCTCGGATTTCGAGGCAAACTGGCCGAGATACAGCGGAGTGCTTCGGCAGGCCGCCGGTGCGGTCGAAGGCAAGATCAAAGGAATCGAAGGGCAGGTCTCGCAGATATCACCGGAGCAGGGTCCAACGCAACCACCTCCGCCTGCTGTGGAACCCGGGATCGTCCACACTTTGATTATGCGAAGTATCGGTTCGCTGTATGCCCTGTTTCTGGAAGTTACGTTCATGCCCTTCCTCGTTTTTTTCATGCTGGCTGGAAAGCGCGAGTTGTGGCACGGAACTCTGCAGCTTTTTCCATCGTCGCGGCGGACACAAATCAAAGAGACGCTGGAGGACTTGCGAGACGTCCTGCGCGATTATCTGGTCGGCATGACTCTTGTGACCCTTCTGGTGATTGCCGCCAGCAGCTTGTTTTTTTGGATCTTGGACCTGGACTACCCCATTCTGACGGGCATCGCTTCCGGATTGCTGAACATGGTTCCTTACATTGGCGCGGTGCTGGCCTGGCTGCCCGGCTTCATGATCGCATTGGCAAAATGGCGGACTATCGGCAACTTCGTGGGTATGGCCGGTGTTTTGACGGCTATTCACGTTATCGCGCTGAATTTTGTGGCACCACAGGTGGTTGGCCGCCGCGTGCGATTGAATGCCGTGGCCATCACCATTTCACTGCTTTTCTGGGGCTGGGTCTGGGGAGGAATGGGCCTGCTGCTGGCGATTCCCATTACTGCCGCGTTGCGCGTGGTTTGCGATCACACGGAATCCTGGAAGCCGATTGGTCGCTGGCTGAGCGCCTGACGCCAGTTTGTTCCAGGCAACTAGCTACCCCATCTCGCACGACAAATAGAAATTCACGAAACGGCCCGTGTACTTCGTGCATTAACTTTTGGGGGTCTCCATGAAGCGGACGGCGAAGTGGCTTTTTGTTTTCGTGGCGTTGGGAGGCTTCGCAAGCGCGCCCGCGGCCCGCGCCTGGGGATGTAAGGGCCATCAAACGATTACGTACTTGGCGGAACTGCACCTGACGCCTGAAGCAAAACAAATGGTCCACCAACTCCTAACCGACAATCCCATCGATCCGGCTCTGAAGCGCTGGTGTGGCAGCGGAGGGCTGGATGAAATGGCCGATTCCTCAACCTGGGCGGATGACTACCGCGACCTGGACAGAACCGTCAACAAAAACCATCCGACAGCCGATTGGCATTACATCGACATTCCGTTCGGGGCGGCAAAAGATCAAGTGGAACAGTTCTGCCCTCCCGGAGGATGCGTCACGAAAGCCATCACGGAGCAACTGGCGATCTTGAAAAACAAGAACGCCCCCGGGCCGGACCGGGCCATGGCACTGCGGTTTATTCTTCATTTTGTGGGTGACTTGCATCAGCCGCTGCACGCCGCGGACAATGACGACCATGGCGGTAACTGCGTGCCGCTCAAATACTTCCGCCGGAATCCGCACCTCCGCAAAGGATCCTATACGCCGAACCTGCACCACATCTGGGACACGGAAATGGTCGAAGCGGGAATGCAAGGAGCGGATCCCGCCGAGTTTGCCGATACGCTGGAAGCCCAATTTGCGGATTCCTTCGCCGGCTGGCAGCAGGACGGTGTGCGGGTCGACGCCTGGGCCTGGGAAAGCCACGGGCACGCCATTGAGACAGCCTACGGCGCGCTGGCGGTGAACATTGCGGCGGAGCCGGCGGGCGTTACCGTGAAAAGCTGCGCCGACGACAACAACATCGGGGATCGAATGCTACACAAGCACATTGTGGTCAGCGCCGCCTATGAGGACACGGCGCAGTCCGTCATCGAAGAGCGCCTTGCGCAGGCGGGCATACGCCTGGCGATGATCCTCAACGACGTGGCCAAAACGACGCCTTAGTTGAGAGCTAGAGCTATGGCGTGGGGACGGGAGGATTTTCCGGTTTTGCAGGCAACCCGCCCAGAGACTTGATGTAACGGACGAGTTGCCAGCGTTGCGGCTCCGGCAGCTTCGACCAGACCGGCATTCCCCTCCGAACCACTCCATTGGTCAAAATCCAGAAGATCGCTCCCGGTTCGGCGTTCTGGACTTCGGGTGCCAGCAGGCTGGGTCCTTTCTTCCCGCCTTCTCCAATGTCGCCGTGACATTCCGAGCAGTGCTGTTCAAATAAGTTCGCTCCCGCAGCCAGCGCGTCGGGATCCTTATCCATGGGGTTGCGCTTGGCGCGCGCCTTCTCCGGCGCCTTCGCTATCTCGGCGTAGACCAGCCCGTCCTTTTGATATTTGTAGCGGGGTTCCTTCTCCTGCCTTCCGAAAGCCAGCGAGACGCCGAGAAACGTGATCATGACAGAGAGAGCCGCGACGCAGGCCTTCACTTGTGGCCCCCGAAAATCCGGCTAATCATCGAACCGAAGCCCGTAATCTCTCGCGAGAGGCCCCAGCGAAGCAGGAATCGATGGCTGTTGTCGTTCAATCCAAAACCCGCGGAGAGACGCAAAGTCCAATCCGACGGCAGATTCCAGGCGATGACCGGCGCAAGATATTGAGACGTGTCATGAAGGCCGAAGCTGTAGCGATCACCGAGGCCTCCGTACATCTCAACCCCGGCGATGAAGTTTTCACGGCACAAATTGCAGCGTTTCGCGGAGGCCTTGAGGGCGAGCGGACGGCTGGCTCCCAGCGCGTAGCCAAACTCCCACGGAACACCACCCGTTAGATTCTTCGCGGCGATCGTGTTTTCCGTGAAGTTCCAGCCCTTTACCGTGCTGGAGAGGATAAGTTTGAACTCCAGTTCGTGCTTCTGCTCTTTCTTCAATTCGGAGTTGGGAACCGCGTAATCCGCTTCCACGTCGTGGCCTTCCACTTCCTTCATAATCTTGTCGGCCCCACTGATGTTTTCGTATTCGACGTACAGGATGGGATTGATGAAGTGCTCATGCTTCAGCGCGCGGAAGCGGTTTTCCCAGCGGAAGCCGGTGAAAAGGGTGCTCTCATTGAAAGTTGTCTGCCCGTCCAGGTAAACCTCCGTCGTCCACCAGGCTGTTGCCCCGTATTCGAATTCCATCCAGAAGGAATGAAAGTTGTTGGCCTGGCGCTGGGTGCCAAAAGTGGAGAAATACTCGATTTCGAGGTTGCCGGGCTCTTCCAGGTAGTGGTCATAAGCGACGATGTACGGGCTTTCCTGGGCATGAACTGGAGAAGTCAGCAGGGTCGGCGCTAACGGAAAGATAAAAATACAAAGAACAAGGAAACGAGAAAAAACGGACACGCACCCTCCTTGCAAATGAATTGCAACAATGAAATCAGACTAACTTAGTCCGATATAAATTGCAACTCATTGTCAACTACTGATGCAACCTTCTCGCAACTGGAGATGCTGCTCCCACCAATCGAACTGCCGCGTTGACACTCCCATCCCTGCGCGTCATCCTTTGCCGCGACTTTTCTATTCGTCAAAAGGGGGAGGAGAGGGCAACCGTGGACTCTGCAAAGCTTGTACTGAATCTGCTCGACGAAGCCTACGAAAAAAAGACCTGGCATGGGCCCAATCTCAAGCAATCCATCAAGGGTGTGACCGCGCGGCAGGCCGCCTGGCGTCCGCGTCTTGGCAGTCACAATATCTGGGAGGTGGCGCTGCACGCGGCCTACTGGAAGTATGCGGTGCGTCGAAGAATGGAAGGCGGCAAGCGCGGTTCCTTTGTGTTGAAAGGCAGCAATTTTTTCCCACGCCCGGAGCAAGGCAAGCTCAACGAAGCGGCGTGGACTGCAGACAAACGGCTGCTCGAGCGTGAGCATCGCGCTTTACGGTCTGCCGTCGCCCAAATGCTCCGCACTCCACGTGCGGTAAAGTTCCTGCCGCAGCTTTACGGCATAGCCTGCCACGACATCTACCATGCGGGCCAAATCCGCCTGCTCCGGCGGCTCATGGAGCGCTGATCAAATTTTCGGTGTGCGTAATGCCTTTAGGAGGGACGCGAGGTCTTGCTCGTCCTGGAAGAGCCTGATGGCGGCAATCCCCGCGGCGCCCGCTGCCAGGCAGGACGTGGCATTCTCGAGAGTGATTCCTCCAATCGCCAGTACGGGCAAGGAAACCGAGCGGCAAACTTCGGCAAGACGGGCGAGTCCTTGTGGCGCTCCATAAGCGGCCTTCGACGGCGTAGTGAACACCGGACCAAAGAAAATGTAACCTGCGCCGCCGCTTTCGGCTGACTTCGCGGCCTCCAGCGAATGGCACGAGACGCCAACCAAAAAATCCACGCCCTCTTCGCGCCTCTCATTGCGGAGGTCCACAAGGCGCCTCGCTTCCCCAACCCGGAGACTGCTTTCGCCCAGATGGACGCCCCCTGCGCTCTCTGAAAGTGCGATGTCAACGCGATCGTTGACAATGATGCGCATTGGACCCGCTCTGTTCGTTGAAGGCTTCTCGGCGCGTTGCAGCCCCTCGCGCGTCAGGGAGGCGCATTCTTTTCCGGAAAGATCCTTTTCACGGATCTGAACCCAGTCGACGCCCGCCACTGTGGCCGCTTCAATCTTGCAAAGGAGAGCTTCGCGTGCGTCCGCGGGATGTTCCAGGGAGAGAGCGCGCCGGTCCGTGACGTAGCAAAGAACCGGTCCAACGATAGCCTTACGCAGGCGGGACACGAGTAGCACTCGGCCGCGACCCAATCCACCCCACGGCCAGAAAAATATCCAGCAGCCCGACACCGCTGACGGCGCCACGGAACGACGGATGGAGCACGATATGCATCAGCGAAGGAAAATGGCTGAGGAAATAGTTCTGCTCCCAATAAATGGACCACGGCAGATAGAGCAGCAGCGCGCCCATCTCAAACGCGAGGACCACCAGCAATGCACGATAAATCCGGCTCATCGATGAGAGAAATCCCGTCCTGTCAGGAAAGGTTCAGGGTCAGCGAGTAGGCTTCTGAAGAGCAGCGATGCGCTCGGCCACGTCACGGTAGTCGATGTTCATCGCGTAGACCTGGGAAAAACTCTTTAGTGCCGCATCCTGCTCGCCCGCCGTCTCCTGAGCCACGCCCAAATCATACCGCAAGGCGAGCGTGCTTTCCGGATCATTGCCAGGCGTTTTCAGCGCGCGCTCATACCAGATCGCGGCGATCCCCGGCTGGCCCTTTTCCATGAAGGCAAGCCCGAGAAGCGTGCAGCATTGCATGACGTACGGGAACGCGCGGCCGCGCTCCGTGGCTTTAGCGACTTTCTGGAACTCGCTGATGGCCTCTTCGAGGAGCCCCATTTCGCGGAAAGCGATTCCCAGGTTGTAGTGCGTTTCGAGGTCTTCTTCCTCGGCTCCCATTTCGCCGAGTTCCGCGCGGAATTCCTCGAACACTTCCTTAAGCGGGCCGGTTTCCACCGGAGAAGGCGGCGTAGCATCGCTTTTCGCCGCAGGCTTGGGCGGGGCACCGGGCGTCGTTCCTGAAAAGCCCGGGGAGAGCTTGTCCATTCCGAGCCCATCAATCTCGTTTGCGAGATCGGCCAGGAACTGATCGGACGCAAAACCGCTGCCCGCCGGTGGCGCGGGAGCGGCATTTTGCGCGACCGGTTCCGGATGGGGAGGTGCGACCGGCGTCTCCGGCGGCTTCTGATCGTAAGCCGGAACGAGTGGCTCGGGGTCCAGCACCAGTTCGTATTCCTGCTCAAGCTCAAATTCAGGCTCTCCCGCCTTAGCCGCTTTGTGCGGAATTTCGGGGGCCGCAGGCTTTTCTGCTTCGGTCGCCTGCGGAATCTTCGCGGACACTTCGGCGAACGGAGGCTCTTCTGCCGGCACAGCCGGCGTATCCTCCGCCGGAACGCTGGCTGGTTCTTCGCCAATCTCAAACTCTTCGATGGACTCGACTCCGTGCTGCGCTTCCGGAACTGCTGCAGGTTTCGCCGCTTGCACGGAAGGCGCCTCAACCTTCGCTTCAACTGCGGGCGGCTCCTCGAGGAGAGTGTCCCATTCCTCGGACAGGTCGACTTCCTGTACCTCTTCTTTTTCTTTGACTTCTTCTTTCACTTCCGGCGGCGCTGGCGCGGCAGCCACCTCGATCGGCTCTGGCTCGGCCTCTTCCACGGGAACCGCAAACTCCGGTGACGGCTCCGCGCTGACTTCCGGAATCGCAATGTCGTGTGCGCTCTCGGCGGCAGGCTCTTTCGTGGCAGGTGTTGCGCCGGCGGTAGTGCTCGCCAGTTCCGCGTCGGACAGGCCTGCGGCACGCTGGAAGCGACGGCGCAATTCGCCGAAACGTTCGGAGCTGCGCGCGTCTCCAGCTTGCTGGTGGATTTGTTCAAGTTGTGCGGCGAGTTCGGCGGTGCGCCGGTCGTCTCCTGCCCCAAGCACGAAGTCCAGAAGCTTCTCGAGTGTCGGCGTATGGCGCGGCGCACGTCGGAGAATGGCTTCAAGCAATCCAATGGCTTTTTGGGTCAGCCCGTAGCTGGCGAAGAGATCGACGTCTGTGAGTGATTGTGCGATGAACTTTTGCGTCTCTTCATCCAGCGCAGGTTCCGTGGAAACCGCCGCGGCCTTGACTGGGACTTGGGGAGCAGTTTCTTCCGGCTCAGGGCGCAGCTTGGCAGCCGGCGGCTCCGGAAGCTCGGCTTGCAAGTGTTCCTCAGGAATCTCAGGAGCTTCTTCTTTGCTGAGCAGACCCATCTTGCGGAGAACATTATTGAGTTTGCGCTTGGCCGAATCGCTCTCCGGCTCGCGGTCCACGAGCTGCTCGAGGACTTGCTTTGCCCGGTCCAGCTGATTGGCGGCGGAAAGCGCATCGCCTAGGTTTGCAAGCGCGTCCGGCAAACGGAAGGAGTCGCTCGTGCGGCCATAGAGTTCGACAAGCCATTCGAGCGGTTCGATCTTCCCCGGCATCCCCGCGGCGAGCTCGTTAAGGAGCTTCCCAACGACCTCGTGTTCGCCCGCGTCGATCATGGGAATGCGCGACTTCTCCAGGATCGCCATGGCTTTTTCGCCCTGCCCCGATCCCAGCAGCGATTCCACTACTTTTTGCATCGGCCCGAAATTCTTTTCGTCCGCTTCGAAGACGCGCAGCGCCAGCGCCGTTGCTTTATCCCAACTGGAGCTCTTCACATAGAGATCCAGCAGGAGTTCGGTCTGCTCTCCGCCCTTTTCGAGATCGGGGACTTCGTCGAGAAGTTCCGCGGCCTTCGTCAAATTTCCCTGCGAAGAGTACGAACGCGCTTTGACAATCGTGGCGGGAAGATTTCCGGGCTCCAGCTTCAGCGCCTTGTCCGCGAGTTTCTCGCACTCGGCATGGTCGCCACGCGCCAGCGCGCGCTGGGCCGCGGAGATGTAGGAGTCCATGGCCTCTTTGGTCTGGCCCATGGCCTGGTACAAATCGGCGAGCCGTATCTGAATACGAAGATTATCGGGTTCCGCCTGCAGGAGCTTTTTCAGCAGTCCCACTGCTTCGGGCTGCCGGTTGTTCTTCAGGTGGATTTCCGCCAGCTGGAGAAAGAGAGGCCGCGCTTCGCTCATCACCCCTTGTTGCACGTACAGGTCGGCCAGCTTTTCCAGGGGCCGGATCTCTTCCGGCGCAAGCTTGGCAATTCGCTTGTAGACGGCAATCGCTTTGGTCAGAAAACCGTCACCGACGAAGATTTGCGCCAGCCGTTCGAAATAGTCGATCGCCTGGAAAGTTTCGCCTTGGCGAATATACAGCTCGCCGATGGTCATCAGCGTGACCTGATCGCGCGGCTCGAACTTCAAAATTTGCTGGTATTCGGCGATAGCCTGGGCGACTTTGCCCTGGTTCAGCAACTTCTGCGCGGCTTCGACGTTCTTACTCTTGTTATAGGCCATACGCGAACAGAGACAAGTCTCCCACTGGAGCGCGCCCCGGGCGTTCTCCTCATCTTGCTACGGCGTCTGAACGAGCCGCAACGCTACCTGGTAACGCTAACAGGCCGGAAAAAGCCAAGTCAATGAACCCAGAACCTATTGTGAGCAGGCAGTTATCCCCTTACAAACCAGGAAACTCGACAGCGAATACCAGGCGAAGCGCGGCAGGAACTGCTTTTCCCTCTCTTTTCTCGCCTTCAAGCTCCTGCGCAAACCAGCCGCTCCCCAGTGGTGATAACATCCGGGGATATTACTCGTGCAGCCTGGGGGAAGATTTCATGACCGTGTCTCCATCCCGTCGCAATTTTCTTACCGCTCTCGGTGGAGTGGCCGCTGCCTCGCTCTTTTCATCCCAAGTCAAACCAGCTTTCCCTCTCCCGGTTTCCAAGGGCCCTTTCAAACTTTCCATCATCACTGATGAGATCAGCCAGGACCTCGGTCACGCTTTGGAAATCGCCACGAAAGAGTTTGGGCTGGCCTTCGTCGAGCTCCGCAGCATGTGGAACAAGAACATCATCAATCTGGATGAAAAAGAAATTGCCGAAGCGCAAAGACTCTTGAAGAAGTCTTCCCTTCAGGTCACGGACATCGCCAGCCCACTCCTCAAAACCGATTGCCCGGGAGCTCCGAAATCAAAGTACAGCCCGGAAAAGCCTCAGTTCGGCGCTGATTTTCCTTTTGAGAAACAAGGCGAAGTCCTGGAGCGCTCTGTCGCAGCCGCCAAGGCTTTTGGAACTACTCGCGTGAGGTGCTTCGATTTCTGGCGGCTGGAAAACCAGGAGCCTTTTCGCGCTGCCATCAACGAGGTCCTTCGTAAGACCGCTGCGGATGCGGCGAAGGACGGCATAACTCTCCTTCTCGAGAATGAATTTGCCTGCAATACCGCGACCGGTGCGGAAGCTGCCCGTACATTGCACGCCGTCCAGTCGCCCAATCTCCTGCTGAACTGGGATCCCGGCAATGCGGCCTACCGTGGTGAAATTGCTTTTCCGAACGGGTTCGAGAAACTTCCCAAGGAACGCATCGGCCATGTGCACTGTAAAGATGTAGTGCGCAAACCCGATGGTTCCTACGAATGGGCCGCCATGGGCCGCGGAATTATCGATTACGTCGGCCAGTTCCGGGCCTTGGTTCAAGACGGGTACCACGGAGCCATGAGTCTGGAAACCCACTGGAACGGCGGAGGCTCGCCGGAAGAATCCTCGCGGCAGAGCATGGCGGGATGGAAGGAACTGTTGGCCAAGGCCGGCGCACTCTCCTAAAAGAGGCGGACGCCTGCTTGGCGAGAGTGCCTCCGGCAGACAGCTTTCGGCGCGCGGACCACCCCCTCGCGGCCGCCTAGTGCAAAAACACAGCGCTAGATTTCGAGTGGAAGAGTCGCCTGCGTCGCGCCCGTGGCCCAGCATCCCGATTCGCGCACCGGAGCGAACGAATAGCGGTGAAGTGGCGTCGGGCCGTACACCCTCAGCGCTTCGAGATGATCAGGAGTTCCATAACCCTTGTGGCGGCCGAGGCCGTACTGTGGGTAGACGGCGTCCCATTCCGCCATGCGCGCGTCACGATGCGTTTTCGCCAGGATGGATGCAGCCGCGATGGAAACGCTTCGCGCATCGCCCTTGATCAATGATTTCTGCTCGATCAGCACGTCCAGCTCCATGGCATCAATCAGTAAGTAGTCGGGCGACGTGGTGAGTTGCTGCAGTGCGGCGGTCATGGCCTGGCGGCTGGCTTGATAAATATTCCAGGCGTCGATCCTTTGGGAATCTATTTCGGCGATCGCCCACGCGATGGCGTGCTCCCGAATGCGTAAGGCCAGCTCCGTGCGGCGATCGGCCGGCAGTTTTTTCGAATCGTCCAGCCCGACGATTCGCCTCTTCGGATTCAGTATCACCGCGGCGGCCACCACCGGACCAAACAGCGCACCGCGGCCGGCTTCATCAATGCCGGCGATGCGTGTCCAGCCCATTTGGCGCGCCGCTCGCTCGAAACGGGAAGAGCAGAGTCGGCTCATAATTTTTTGCTTGGCCTCGATTGTGCCCGGGGCGATTCTAGCATGCCGATGTCCTGTATTCTCCCGGTGGTTTCCTTGACTGTGCTGCGGCCTGCGTGCCACGATACCGCGTCGTTTGCTTCCGACTCCCGGCAAAATCCGAGTTTCGACTTCTCCTGAAGAGGACGTGCCTGATGAATGAGCTAACGTACGGCAAGAACGATCGTGGCCCCGCATCCTTTCGATCTTCAATGAACGCTCTGCTGCGCGCGACGTTCGTTGCTCTATTTAGCGTTGCGCTGGGATTTTTTGGAGCCGCTTCTCTCTCTGCGCAATCTCGCAAAATCGAGTTAAGCGACCTGGCCAAAATCGCTTCCGTATCCGATCCGCAGATTTCTCCCGACGGAAAATCCATCGTCTTTGTGGTTTCGCGCCCGAACCTCGAGGAGGATCGCAGCGATCGCCAGCTTGTCCTGATGGATATCGCCACGACGACGCAACACGTGCTCACCTACGATCGCCGTGGTGTGGGCTCGCCGCGCTGGTCACCCAACGGCGACCGTTTGGCATTCGTCGCCGTTGACGGAGCCGGCAAAGAAGCGAAGCCGCAGGTTTTTGTTTTGTCCATGACCGGCGGTGAAGCTCGAAAAATTACCGATGCTCCCAGCGGCATCGAACAGTTCGCCTGGCGGCCCAACGGTCACGAGATCGCCTACGTTGCCTCCGACGAGCCCGAGAACAAAAAGGAAATCGAGAAGCATCACGACGCCTTCGAAGTCGGTGACAACGATTTTCTCGCCACCGAAGCCGCCCTGCCCTCTCACATCTGGATTCTTCCCGCAGACGGCGGAAAAGCTAAGCGGCTCACTTCCGGCGCCTGGAGCTTGCCAAAAAGCGCTCCGCCCAGTTCGCCGGCTTCTCCCATCTCCTGGTCCCCCGATGGCAAGTGGTTGTTGTTTACCCGACAGGAGCATCCCCATCAGGGTGACGCTGACTTGACCACGCTTCAAATTCTGAACGTCGACACGGGCGAAATTCGTAAGCTCACCAAACACGAAAAGTTCGAAAGCTTTGGCCTCTTCTCTCCCGACGGTGCACGCGTGGCGTACTGGTATCCGCGCGACAGCGATCCCAACAATGAAATCGAGATTTTTGTAACGCAAACCAGCGGCGGCGACGGTGCCGACGTCACGCGCGCCATCGACCACGACATTCAACGCGTAATCTGGATGCCGGACGGCAATTCACTTCTGGTGGGCGGCCATGACGGAACGACCACCTCGCTCTGGCTGCAGCCGTTGAGCGGCGCGGCAAAAAAGCTTGCGCTCGGTGATATCAGCCCTTCCTGGGGATTCTGGGTGGACGCCTTCGTCGGCCGCAAGGGCGATATCGCCTTCACGGGAAGCACGCCGACGCAGCCCTCCGAGTTGTACTACATGACGTCCGCAAACGACTCCCCCAAGCGCCTCACGAACTTCAATCATGAAATCTCTACTCTCGCGCTCGGCAAGACCGAACGATTCGAATGGAAAGGCCCCGACAATTTTCAGGAAGATGGCGTGCTCGTCTACCCGCCGGATTTCAAGAAAGACAGAAAATATCCCTTGGTGCTGATTATTCACGGCGGCCCGCAGGCCTCTACGACGACACAATTCAGTTTGCTTCCTCAGCTCATGGCCGCTCAGGGCTTCGTGGTTTTCGAGCCCAACTACCGCGGCAGCGACAACATCAGCAACGCCTATCAGCGCGCCATTTGGAATGATGCCGGCGACGGCCCCGGCCGCGACGTCATCGCGGGCATCGATGCTCTCAAAAAGCTCGGCTTCATCGACGAATCCAAAATCGGCGTGACCGGCTGGTCCTACGGCGGATACATGACTTCCTGGCTCATCGGCCACTATCAAATCTGGAAGGCCGCGGTTGCCGGCGCCCCGGTTACCGACCTCTACGACGAATACAATCTCTCCGACGGCAATGTCGGCGATCGCTACCAATTCAATGGCTCGCCCTACGTCGGAGACAATCTCAAGGACTATCGCGCGCAATCTCCCATCACCTACGCCGCGCAAATGAAAACTCCCACTCTCATCCTCCACGATACCGGCGACGCCCGCGTCACCGTCTCGCAGGGCTACTCCCTCTACCACGCCCTCAAAGACAATGGCGTTCCCGTGAAGTTCATCGCCTTCCCCGTTCCCGGACACTTTCCCGGCGATCCCGTTCGCACCATGGATGCGTTCCGCTACTGGATCGATTGGATGAACAAATACTTGAAGTAGAACCTTTCCGGCTGCACTTCGAAGCCATGCGAAAAATAAGCTACGGCTGAACACATCTTTCCGAAATTCTTGGGAGAATATTCCATGCGCCTGCGACTTTATCTGAACCTTCCCCGGACCGGCTTGTGCATCGCTTGCACCTTGGCGCTGCTCGCCATGGCTCCTTCCGGCGCAGCACAAGGATTTTCCAGCGCCGACATTTATCAGTTGCGTTCCGTCGGCGGCGTGCAGCTATCGCCCGACGGCCGCCGCATCGCCTACACCGTCGTTATGCGCGACCGCCCCGGCCGCCCCTACGGCCAACTTTGGATCATGGATCTTGCCACCCAGAAATCCGCGCGCATCGGCGGCGACAAAGACGGTGGCGGTGCTCCTCTTTTTTCCCCCGACGGCAAATGGTTCGCCTTTGCCGGAAGGCAAGGCGAGAACTCCGGGCTCTTCATCGCGCACGCGGATGGCTCCAACGTCACCTTTCTCACTTCCTGGAGCGGCACCAACAGCCCGCTTCCCGGCACGGGCAAAGACGTGGCCTGGTCGCCCGACGGCAAGCAACTCGCGTATATTTCCGCGACCCCCGGCTCAGCGGCTGCCGGCGCGAATAGCGATCCCATGGTCATCACGCGCTATCTTTACAAGCCGGACGCCGGCGAAGGCATGACCCGCTTCAACGACAATCAGCGCCTGCACATTTTCACCGTCGACGTGGCCACGAAAAAAGTGCAGCAACTCACCAAGGGCGACTTCGATGAGCATTCCATCGATTGGTCTCCTGACGGCAAGGAGATCCTCTTCGCTTCGAATCGCGAGCCGAATCAGGATGAGTTTTTCAATTACGACATTTTCGCCCTGCAAGTCGCTGACAATAGCATTCGCCGCCTCACCGCCACCGAATACACCGAATACGAGCCGCTCTGGTCCCCCGACGGCAAACACATCGTCTATCGCGGCACGCGCCGCGGCGTCACCGATCGTGAAACCACCATGGAAGACACTCACGTCTGGGTCATGAACGCTGACGGCAGCGACCGCCGTGAAATCGGCGCCGTCCTCGACAATCGGCAGGGCACGCCGCAGTGGGCCCCGGATGGCCGCGCCGTTTACTTCACCGTCCAGGAGCGCGGTAGCGTCCGTCTCGTGCGTCTCCCGATTGCGGGCGGCAAGCCGGAATATGTGGTGAAAGATACCGGGAGCGTTGCCGGTTGGTCCGTCGGCAAGGATGGCACGCTCGCCTACAGCTTCACTTCACCGCGCGACGCGGCCGAACTTTTTCTAAAGACCGGTGACGGCGCGGCCCGCAAGCTCACCGATTTGAATGCTCAGCTTTTCGCCGGAAAACAATTCGCCGAAGTCGAATCCTTCACCTTCACCAGTAACGACAACAAATTTGAAGTCGAAGCCTTCCTCACCAAGCCGCTCGGCATGACTGCCGCCTCGAAGCATCCGCTCATCGTGAACATTCACGGCGGCCCGCACGGCCAGAACGGCCCCGCATTCAATATCAAAAATCAGGTCTACGCCGCGCATGGCTACGCCGTCTTGAACGTCAACTATCGCGGCTCTACCGGTTACGGCCAGAAGTTCGCCGACGCTGTCTTTGGCGATCAGGATGGCAACGAAGCCCAGGACGTTTTGTACGGCGTCAGCGCGGCGGTCCGGCGCAACCTGTGGATCGATCGCGAGCGCATGGGCATCGAGGGCGTCAGCTACGGCGGCCAATTGACCGAGTGGCTCATCACCCAGACCAACGAATTCAAAGCCGCCATTCCCACCGCCGGCATCGTCAATCTCATCAGCTACAACTACATGACCTACTACAATCAGTATGAAGAAATGGAATTCGGCCAGTTCCTCCACCAGGGCAATTTGATGGATGTCGCCTGGGAGCGCTCCGCCCTGAAGCACGTGGCCGGCGCGCACACGCCGACTCTGATTTTGCACGGCGAAAACGACAACGACGTGCCCATCGCCGAAGCCGAGCAATTCTTCATCGCTCTCAAGGACGTCGGAACCGAAACCGTTTTCGTCCGCTACCCCCGCGAAGGCCACGGCCTCAGCGAACCCAAGCATGTCGTCGATTCCATAGACCGCTCTATCGCCTGGTACGAAACGCATTTCCCCAAGCCCGCCGCCGAGAGCATCACCAACGTCCAACCCTGACAGCCCGGAAAGGCAAAAAGAAACACAGCCCCAATTTCTGGTAGTGCGTCAGTTTCCGATAATCCGACTAACCAAGAGTTGACCGTTGCTGCACTCAAGGCTCTTTCAATCTCACCACAATCCTTGACGAGTTTTAGACTGGTTGGATCAAGAATTGAGTGAGCGAACTATGCCCTCGACTGAACTTCTGGCGACGGAGAGTCGAAACGTCAACGGTGTCCACAAATTCGATTCGGGGGCCATATGGCTAGGTCTTATCGCAGGGAGTATTGGGCTACTACTATTTATAGGCTTGGGAATCGCGGCGGCCAAACAAGGATCGAAATCGGCAGTTCTCTGCTTGCCCATCTCACTTCTGCTTGTTGCGCTTCTAACGCACATCGGGAGACTTTCGGGGCGCTCCCTCCACGTCAGTGACGAGGGGGTTTCGGTTCGGGACATGAAGGGAAATCAGATTGGCAGCCTTCAGTGGATGGAATTAGGTAAAGTCACTGAGCGGCGGAAAATGGCCCAGCTTGCGTTGTGGGACAAGAGCGGCGCACGCCGGGTATTGATCGATCAGCAGTATCAGAACTTTGTCGCGATTCGTTACAGGATTCTAGCTGAATACGCGAAAGCATTCACGCTCAATCCCCTGCCGATAGTATTTCAAAGATCGAATCCTGTGATGTATGAAAGCTTCATTTTCGCTATGTGCAGCGCGCTCTTCGGCTGGGTTGCGTGGATTGCTTTCCAGCAAGGACAACGACTGGCAAGTACATTTTTCCTTTGTTTTGTAGTCGCCAGCTTGGTGTCTCTCCTTAACCTCTTTAAGACACAGGAGGTTTACAAAAAGAGTGTGAGCGGCGTGGAAATCGGAGACGTGGCGAATCCCCAAAGCGGGACGAAATTCTCGTCGGTTATTTTGCAGGTTATTGGTGGGAAGCAGCTAAAAATAACTTCGAAATACGGCAGCATCCCGGAAATCTACTTGACGCTCCGAGCATGGTTGGCTCGACCCTAAGCGGAGGCGGAGACTTGCCGGGTGCCGCAGCCTTCGGTTTTAAGGCTGCGGATTTTAACTCTTCTTTCTCTTTTCCTCGTAATTTTCATTTGACCCGCCATATTACCCTCATGGTACAATATCTCTGTTGACTACTGCGCCCCGGCCCATCCGGGGCGTTTCTGTTTTTCAGGCCATCTTTGTAGCGCCGGCGTCCTGCCGGCGCTTTTTCGTCAACAAATCCAAAAAACTAAACTCTAAAGGAGATGTTTATGTCCTCTCTCAATAAGAAGGACCGCGTGTCCCTATGTTCATCACTTTCTCCGATGGCCGCCGTTGCCGCACCCCGCGCACCGGCAACCATCCCCACTTCTGCTTCGACCACGCCCAAAAAGAAGCCCGCGCCCGCACTGCAGAAACCCTCGGCAAGGACCTGGCCTACTTCTTCTCCGGCGACTACCTCTCCGCCAACGATCTCAGCGCCGCTCTCGCCCGCCTCATCCCCGCCGTGGTCTCCGGCAATATAAAGCCCAAGACCGCCCGCACCGTCGCCTACCTGGCCCAAACGCTCCTCCAGTCCATCCGCCTCGCCCAGCACGAATACATCAACGCCTTCGGCACCAACGTCTGGCGCAACGCCATCTGCAACTCCGTCTCCGGCAACCACGACTACCTCTTCCCACCCCAGCCTGCCCCTCAACCTCAACCCGCCCCACCGCCAATCCCCACGCCACAACAAAACCCCACGCCCATCTCGACGCAAACCCCTCCCACCGTTGTCATCCCGAACCCAGTCGCGCCTTTTGCGAGTGGAGGTGAGGGATCTGCTGCTTCTTCCCCCACCGTCACCCCCCCCCCCCCGCCCCCCGTCAAAAAATGGGACCCCTACGGAATTGACTTCCCACCAGACTGCCGCCTTCTAATAGACGGCAAACCTTGGAACGGGAAACCCCTTTAGAATGAGCACTTACAAGCTATCCCGTATCCGCTGATTCTAAAGCGCTTACACAAAAGCTAAGTCTTTTAGATGCAACACTTACAAAAAAAAGGGGGTGCTACCGGCTTGGGAATCCTGATCTCTGGTAACCGCTCTCCATTCGCCCAGGGAAATCGCCCCTAAAACAAAAAGAGCCCCGAACTTCGGAGCTCTCTTCAAGATTTGTTTGGAACAGTAAAACGCGTCTCTACGCCTGTGTCTCGCTACCCGCCGTGGCTACCGCTGCCACTTCCTCGCGGTCCGCCCGCTTGATGCGCGCGGCCTTGCCCTTCAAATCGCGCAGGTAGTACAGCCGAGCCCGGCGAACTTTGCCCTTGCCGACCACTTCGATCGAGCTGATCGTCGGCGAATGCAGCGGGAAAATGCGCTCGATCCCCACGCCAAAACTCACGCGCCGCACCGTAAACGTCGCGCTCGACGACCGGCCTTTCTTCGAAATCACCACGCCCTCAAAAGCCTGCAGGCGTTCTTTCACCTTCTCGCCTTCGCCCTCTTGCAGCCGCACGTTGACGCGCACGGTGTCGCCTGCGCGAAATTCAGGAAGGTCTTTGCGCAGTTGCGCTTCATGTAATTTACGTATAACCGGATTCATGTTCCTGTTTCCTTCTAGACCCACTCAGGCGGGGCCAGCTCTTCAAGACAAACAAGAATTATAGCCAAAATTCAATAATTTACCTAGCCCAATCAAGACGGATAACCTAGGTTTGACTTCGCCTGCTCCTGCGCGTTATGAATTGTCAGCGCCGGCTTCGTTGGGTGAAACTATGCGACCGTCCATGCGTTTTGCAGCTTAGGAGCTCGAAAAATGAGCGTCGACAAACAGGTTGCAGCAAACGTCAAGCAAGCCGTTCCATTCTTCCACGTGTCCAACATGGAAGAATCGCTCCGCTACTACGTGGATGGTTTGGACTTTGGGATCCGATGGAAATGGATCGACGAAGGCAAACTCCGCTGGTGCTGGCTGGAAAATGGCGGAGCAGCCTTGATGCTCCAGGAGTTCCGCAAAGAAGGCCATGATTCCTGGAGGCCTAGTTGCAAAGTGGGAGAAGGCGTATCCATCTGTTTCATGTGCGAAGATGCGCTGGCGATCTACCACGACGCGACGGCACGTGGAATTAAGGTTACAAAAAATCCGTTTGTCGGAAACAGGCTGTGGGTCGTTTCTTTTTCGGATCCCGATGGCTATCGCATCGACTTTGAAAGCCCTACGGATGTCCCCGAGGAGACAGAGTACTCACCACAAAACAAATAATCAGCAAATTGGCGTTTGTCTAAGTCCGTGCCGGCACGGTGGTAGTCCGCCGAATGACGCTTTTCGCGAAACGCTCCATTTCCTCAAGTTGCGGGCTGAATTGCAGCAGCACAAGGTCAACGCCGACTGCCTCGAATTGAGCGATCCTTTCGGCGACTTGCTCAGGCGTTCCAACCAGGCCGGAGCGTAGCCCGCGATTGGAAACGGAATAGTCTTCGAGCGAAACGCGCTGCTCGAGTTGCGTTCCGGCCAGCCACTGCTGGTAGTTGGCGTAGCCCGCCGCGGACTGGTGCACGTCCGTGATGCGCCGCACTTCATCCTGCGCTTCGCGTTCCGTTTCTCGAACCACGGCGTAACCCGCCACGCCGAATTTCATCGGAGGCAATTTGTGTTTTGCGCGGCGCTCGCTCAAATCCGCGATTTTCTTGCTCACGGTTTCCGGCGGGTCGCCGTGCATGAGGTACGCGTCGCACTTTTCGGCGATCAGCTCCTTTGCCGCGGGAGATTCGCCGCCCGCATAAATCGTTGGCCGCGGCTTCGAAATGGGTTTCGGCTCCAGGACGTTGTCGTCCACGCGGTAATACTTTCCTGAATACGAGAAATGATCCTGCTTCCACACGCCATCCACGACGTCAAGCCACTCGGTGGTCCGCGCATAGCGGTCGTCGTGTTGCTCGAACGATACGCCGTATTTTTTCGCTTCATCCGACCACCACGAAGAAACCACGTTCAGCGTCAGCCGCCCATTGCTGATGTGATCGATGTTCGCCGCCTGCTTCGCCAGCAGCGCCGGCAAATGAAACGTCGGCCGCACCGCCACCATCAATTCAATGCGCTCCGTCACCGCTGCCAACGCCGCTGCCGTGGACCACGCATCCAGCGAAGGCGCCACCACTCCTTTAATGTCGTTGAGATTGAGTTCGGCGATCAGCGTCACATCAAAACCAATCTGTTCGCTGCGCTGCGCCAGCTTTTTTACGTACGCCCAGCTCGTCTCCATGTTTTCGTTTTCGACGTTGCGCAGCCACCCGCCGAAAACCGGCATCCAGTAGCCGAATCTCATCGCGGGCCTCCGCTCGCCACAACGCGCTCCGCGCGGCTAGCTTCGTGCTTCCGCGCTTCCGCAATCAGGAAATCCGCAAGACGCGCGTAAGGATTGAATCCCACTACGCGCACCGGATCCGCCACGAAATTCGACAGCGCATTCACGTCGTAATAAAGCTGCCGCCCCGTGCACTCATCCACTACATATTCGATGCCGCCGACTTCGACGCCCGCGAGTTCCACAATCCGCTCGACGTCTTCAATCACTTGCCGCGGCGCGTCGTAGCCTTCGACCTTCATGCCGCTCTTCGGCGCGTCCACCGGGCAAGCGATGCGCGTCAATTCTTCCCCCCGTGTGTTCTGGCAAATGTCCGCCGGACACAAGTTGTAACTCTCGCCGGTAATGTGAATCTGGATGGCATAGAGGAATTTCCCGCCAAGCACTTCAACGCGCGTGATGATTCCATCCCGCGCCGTGAATGCTTCCTGCACCAGCGCCGTGGAATCAATGCCAAAGTAGAGCCGGTTCGCCTCCACCGCCGCGCGTAACTCCGCCGGCGAATTAAACCGCTCAATCCCCGCCCCGCTCCCCCCGATATTCGGCTTGATCACCACCGGAAATCCAATAGACTCCGCCGCGGCCAATGCCTGCGATGGATGATTGATCACCCGCGCCTTTGGATAAGGCAAACCGAGCGTCTCCAGATTCGTCAGCTGCAACGCTTTCGAAATCTCGTGGCTAAAACACTTGTACCCGTTCACCACGCGCACGCCTTTTCCTTCGAGATGCGCAAGATAGTTCAGCGTATAAAAAATCCCGTGCCCCAGCCCGCGCTGCCACGCCGATGGGCTCATGCGATTGAACAGCAGCGAGTAGTCCAGTTCCGGCGAAGACACATCGTAGTTGTGGTGCCGCGCATCCATCTTCAGCCACGGCACGCCGCGCTCATCCATTTGCTGGAACAGCGGCCGGAACCAGTCCGGATGTTCGTAGTAAATCGCAATCGGCTTTTCCAGCCCGTTATGGTTTTCCTGGATCGGATTGTTCATGAATCCTCAATCTTCAATGTTCCTGTTGCAGAGCACCTTCAAAGCGAGCGCTCACTCGCGGAGATGCAGCGGCTCTCCCGTCAGCTGGATAAGAACTCCCAGATCTTCCATTTTATTCCCTTCCGAGCAAATCGGGGCGATTCCGGCGCGTTTTCTCGATCGCCGCCGCACGCCGCCACTTCGCCACTTCCGCGTGGTTTCCGCCAATCAGCACGTCCGGAACACTCCAGCCGCGGTACTCCGCCGGCCGGGTGTAATGCGGAAAATCAAGCAGCATGGAATTTCTAAACCCGGACTCGTCACTCGGCGCTGCCGTTGGAGGGAACGGCCGAGCTTCGCGGAAGGATTCATTCTGCGAAGACGCTTCGTTCCCCAGCGCGCCCGGGATGAGCCGCGTCACGGCATCGATCACCAGCATCGCCGGCAGCTCGCCGCCACTAAGCACGAAATTTCCGATGGAAATCTCTTCGGTGGCCAGGTGCTCCGCCACGCGCTCGTCCACACCTTCATAGCGCCCAGAAATAAAAATCATGCGCTCGAGCAGAGCGTAGCGCCGCGCGGTCTCCTGATCAAATAATTTTCCCGCAGCGGACATCAGTACGATTGCCGTTTTTGGTTCGTGCGCCGTCGGCCCTGTCGCGTCTCCTACGTTGCGCCCAAGAAGCGACTCCACCGCTTCGAACAGCGGCTCCGGTTTCAGCACCATGCCTTCGCCGCCGCCGAACGGCCGGTCATCCACCGTGCGATGCCGATCTTTGGTGAACACGCGCAGGTCCTGCACGCTCACCTCGACGAGCCCCGTTTCTCTCGCGCGCCGAAGTATCCCGTGATCGAGCGGCCCGGCAAAGAACTCCGGAAAAATCGTAATGAGGTCAAAGCGCATCTCCCGCAAGTGTAGCAAACGGAAGCCGGGCTTCGAACTTGGCCGGGAGGAAGGCAGTTGGTGGGAAGTGAATTATTGTCCTTGGAGTGGTGCTACGTTTTGCCGGTCACACGAGTGCGAAGACTCGAAGCCGAGTAAACCATCGGCAAGATTGGGGCTGCTCAGGCTCGAGGGCTACGATGGATTCTTTTCGTTTCAACGGCCTCTGCCGCCGAAAGTTTCCGGTCCACGTGTGGTTCGGAGCGCAAGCCACCAGAGTGAAGCAAACAGCGCTTTCCCGAATCGACCCCACATGTTGGACAGGGTACGGAGAGGAATAGTGCTGGCGTCAAGTCTTTCATCCGCATCGGGACAGAGTGCGACAAGAAACGCCAGATATCTGTTCAAATTGGAACACTTTTCGCGACGACCTTAAATAGTTCGGATTAAGTGAGAGAAAGTAGAGAATACTTTGCTGCGGCAAACGCCCTTCCAACAAATTAACGGACTTTTCAGAATCAATTCCTTCTTGCTTCAGGTGCGCTGCATTGTTCCTGATCCGATCCCAAAATTGGAAACGGAACTTTAGGTTGATTTTTCTCGCGCCGTTTCGCTCGCCTCTGCCCAATCTTTACGGAAGCGGTGAAAATTGCCCCGACGGGGACGACGCCACCCCATTTGTGCGCCGCAATTGCTGCCAGCCCCATCGATGCGATGCATCCGCAGGATTGGCAATCGGGGCGCCCGCCAAATTGACAGGGAGTAATCAGCGTCTGCAGATCCGCCGACAGCGTCTTGGTTGTGAGTGCAAAAACACATTCTTCGGGTGAATGCGGCGGCGAAGAAAATTGCCGGATCAGCCCCTCCTGCATGTCCAGCTTGGGATATTTCTTACGCAATTCGAGCATGTCGGCAACCGCCTGCGCGCGCTCACCAGGTGTGAGCATCTCCGGCAAGTTATCTCCAACCTGCGGCGTAAACAGGCTGAACCACACTTTTTTGATTTCCGGGCGCGGCGTCCAGAATTTCAGGAATTCTTCCAGGTATCCCGGGCGCTTCATCATCTGGCCCGTGACCGTGCAATGGATGGTCACGCACTGACCAACAATATTTTTCAAGATG
Organism: Acidobacteriota bacterium; assembly: GCA_013289585.1. GTDB lineage: Bacteria > Acidobacteriota > Terriglobia > Acidiferrales > UBA7541 > Acidiferrum. The sequence continues at coordinate 490,666 of JABCZR010000001.1, forward strand.
CGTTCGTAAGTGGCTGGCGCGCGCCGCACGTCGTGTTCCGGTTGCAACCCGTCTATGGACACCACGACATACAGATTCTTCAGGTTGGCCCATGTCGGACTCATCGGGCGGAACGCGCTGGTAACAATTTGCACGTGGATTCCGCGGCTCAATAGCGGTGGAATCATCTGCTCCAGCTCGCGGTAGCGGACCAGCGGGTCACCGCCGACAATCGACAGGTGCAACGGCTTCAGGCGGTCCACAACTTCCAGGACGCCATCCACCAGGGCTTGGCCCTTGCGATCGTTCAAGTCACGCAAGGTCTTTCCGCCGCCGAGGTGCGCAGCGTCGTAGGCGTAGCAGCCCGGACATTGCAAAGGGCATTCTCGGGTAATTTCGATCGAAAGCGACGGGTGTTCGCCCTTAAGAATCTTTCCCCATGCTTGAATAATCTGAGCAGCGTGCACAGCCAATAGTCCTTACCAAGAGGGTGTCATTCAAAGTATGCGCCCCCTGCCGTTCGATGTCACGCAGGGCTCCCTGCTCCCCGCCGCATTTTCCTAGTCTCTATCCCCGTCGTTCGAACGGAGTGGAGTAAGTCCACATAACTGACACAAAGTGTCATGGCCCAATTCTGTTCCTTCGAACAGCTTGTTCCCCCCCGGCCACATTCGTACCCTTGCAGTTGAGAATAAGGGCTCACATCTCCTCCGCCGCGCGGGAGTTACCTGATGGCGTTGCGAACTCTCTCAAACAGACACCATCGCTTGTGGCTCGTGAGTTTGCTTGCGGTCAATCTGGCAGGCTGCGTCGGCTATGGTGGCGGGAGCAACACCAAACCCGGGGGCGGGTCCGCCCCCGCGGCACCCACGGGTCTTTCGGCAACGGCCGCGAATGCGCAGGTGAATCTTAGCTGGAGCGCGAGCTCCGGCGCCTCCGCTTACTACGTCAAACGCTCCACGACGAGTGGCGGCCCCTACACACAAATCGCCGCGCCCATCGCAACAAATTATTCCGACAATAACCTGTCCAATGGCACAAAGTATTTCTACGTCGTTTCGGCCTACAACTCCTACGGACAGAGCTCCAATTCCGCGGAAGTCGGCGCCACACCTGCCGCGCCCGCAACGCCGCCCGCTGCTCCCACAGGACTACAAGCTGCTGGCGGCAACGCCCAAGTCAGCCTGACGTGGACCGCCAGCACGGGCGCAACGAGCTACCATGTGAAACGCTCCACCACCAGCGGCAGCGGCTACGCGCAAATCGCTGCTCCGACTGCGGCAAATTTCACCGACACAACGGTGACTAACGGCACCACGTACTTCTACGTCGTCTCCGCGCTGAATGCCATCGGCGAAAGCGCCAACTCCGCGCAAGCGAATGCGACGCCCGTTGCACCCGCAACGCCGCCCGCTGCTCCCACAGGATTACAAGCAACCGGCGGGAATGCTCAAGTCAGCCTGACGTGGACCGCCAGCACGGGCGCAACGAGCTACCATGTGAAACGCTCCACCACCAGCGGCAGCGGCTACGCTCAAATCTCTGCTCCCACCGCTGCGAACTACACCGATACGATTGTGACCAACGGCACTACGTACTTCTACGTTGTGTCCGCGCTGAATGCCGTCGGCGAAAGCGCCAACTCCGCGCAAGCCACAGCCACACCCGCCAACGTCGCAGCCGATGTGACCATCACCATCGACCCAACAAAATCCAAGCCCATTTCCCCGTACATTTACGGGATGAATTTCTATAATGGAGTGACCGGCGCGCCACCGCATTTGACCTTCGATCGCGACGGCGGCAACCGCTGGACCGCCTACAATTGGGAGACCAACGCCTCCAACGCCGGCAGCGACTATATCTACGACAATGACAACTACCTGAGCAGTAGCACCGTTCCCGCCGAGGCCGTGCGCAGCTTTATCGCCGCGGATCAGAATGCGGGCCTCGCAAGTCTCATTACCGTGCAGCTCCAGGGCCTGGTTTCCGCTGATGAGAATGGTCCCGTCAGCGTCGCCAATCCTCCCGACCTGACGCGCTTCAAGACCGTCGTCGACAAAAAGAGCACCGTCTCCAGCACTCCTTTCACGGTCAATCCACCCACGACGGATGCCAACGTCTACATGGACGAATTCGTATGGGCCCTCGACCAGAAATTCACCGGCCTGCGGATCTTCGGCACGAACCCAACGCACCCGACTTTTTTGAGCCTGGACAATGAACCGGAACTCTGGAATTCCACGCATCTGGAAGTGCAGGGACACAATCCCGTTACCTCCGACAACTACATCACCAAGACCATCAATCTTTCGAAAGCCTTGAAAGATCAGTTCCCCAATGTTCTGATCTTCGGCCCCGTTCACTACGGATTCCAGGGTATCTACAATTGGCAAGGCGAGCTGAGCGCCACACCATCCGGCGCCAACTGGTTCCCGGATAAATACCTCCAGGCCCTGAAGACCGCTTCCACTGCCTATGGAAAACCTCTAGTGGACGTCTACGACTTCCATTGGTACGCGGAGGATTACGATTCGAACGGCACGCGCATCCTGAATCTCACCAGCACGACTCTCACCGACGCGCAGATCCAGCTCATCGTTCAAAGTCCGCGCAACCTCTGGGATCCCACGTTCACCGACAGTGGAAACAGCAACCCGTGGATTTACCAGGAACTGGGCGGCACACCCATCAACATCCTCGGCCGCCTCCAGGCCAAGATCAACACCGAAAACCCCGGCATGAAAATTTCCGTTACGGAGTACGAGAGCGGTGGCTGGAACCACATCGCCGGAACCATCGCGCAGGCCGACAACCTTGGAATTTTTGGAGCCCAGGGCGTTTTCGCCGCCAGCTTCTGGCCGCCGAACGGCACCTACTCCTACGCGTTGGCGGGATTCCGAGCCTTCCGCGGTTTCGATGGCGCCAGCGCCAGCTTCGGCGACACCTCGCTCCAGGCGAATTCCAGCAATGTTGCGAATGTAGTTGTTTACGCGAGCCTGGACAGCGCCACGCCGGGCCGCGTCGTCCTCGTGGCCATCAATCGTTCGAACGCCGCTAAAGTTACCGCCATCAATGGCCAGGCGCTCTCGGGCACCGCGCATCTCTATCAGATGACGGCAAGCACCACCGCGGGACAATCCATCGTCCAGCCCGTCTCGATTGGAACGATGGCGGCAAGCGGCTCGGCGCTAACGATCACACTTCCGGCCTATAGCGTGACGACCATCGATGTCAGGTGAGTTTAGGGCGGAAGATATTTCTCGTTTGATCCGTTCAGGATTCCGGCTGATTCAGGTCGCGAAGACCTTCCGGCAAAACCACGTCAATCCGCCGCGCTGCGGTATCGATCCTGGTACAGATATCCACTGCCAACGGAATCAGGAGATCACCTTGAGATGTCTCGACTTCCAGCAGTGGTGTCCCGGGGAAATCTTCGCCGGGAATCTGCACATCGCGCACCGTCCCGAGCAGTGACGGAACTTCGCCAAGAGAACACGGCGAGGACGCAACAACCGGCGTTGCAGCAGGATTCTCGAATACCGAACATCCAATCAAATCCGACACAAAATACTGCCCAGCGGGAAGCGTAACGCGCTGTTCGAATGGCAAGAGCACTTCCATCCCGCGATACTTTTCCGCTTCGGAAATCGAATTAACGCCTTCGAAATGAAAAACCGCCTGTCCTCGATGGTTCTGGCTCAGCCAGCAGTTTTTCACCGCGACCTGGCGCGGGTCCATCTTGCCTCCGGCAGGCCCGACAAAAACTTCCTTTAGTTTTGTGAGTCGTTCCGGAAAGTCTGTCAGCAGTTCCGCGGCAACTTCGCCTTTATTTCCGCGCGCCCGCAGAATGCGCGCCACCAGCACCCACCGTGGAGTTTCAAGGCTCAAGGTTTAGCAGAACCGAATACTTGGATTGGGGAGTATGACCGCAAGGAAGTCAATCTTCGAGGATTTCCAACGTGTAACGCTTCCGGTGTTTCATGCCCGCCGCACCCAGCAGCGTTCGAATGGCCTTGGCCGTACGACCCTGCCGGCCGATCACTTTCCCCAAGTCCTCCGGATGCACCTTTAGCTCCAGCACAGTGACCTGTGCTCCTTCGCCGGACTTCACCTGTACTTCCTCGGGATGATCCACGAGCGCCCGGGCAATGGTTTCAACTAGCTCTTTCATTGGGCACCTGGGAATCGCGTCCCAGCCCAGCCGGGACGCGCAACTTTCAGGAAGGCTTTATGGCTTCGCGATCTTTTGCAGCTTCAGAAAGCTCCGCACGGTATCGCTCGGTTGTGCGCCCTGCCCGAGCCAATACTGGATGCGTGCAGCGTCCAGCTTGATCTCCGCCGGCTTCTTCAGCGGATCATAGGTGCCCACCGCTTCCTTCACGCGGCCGTCGCGCGGCCTAGTCCGCTCAATCACCACCACGCGGTAAAAGGGCTTTTTCTTCTTGCCAATTCTCGCCAAACGAATCGTTAACACTAAGTCAGTCCTCCTGAACCCATCTATTCTAGCCTGCCTCACCACTCCACGCCAAACAAACTATCAGCCCGGGCTTTGCGGCCAGGCAGTTATGAACCGGGAAGACCGCAAAAAGGAAGCTCCCGGCCGTGGGCCGGGAGCTCTCTCCACGCAATACGCAATTCACAGAGGAACTGCCCTGTTGCCTATGGTTCCCTTAATTTCGCTCACTTGCAGCTTGTGAGGAACTAGTTGTTTCGTCCGTTTGTATCTCGAAATCCCTGTTTGTATCCGTCCCGGTAAGCGCGCAGGTCGTTCGGGTCGTTGGGTTGCTGGTGATCGCTGCGGCCTGCGCCGGTCTGACGATCGCTTTGGCCATCGCGCAAACCCTGCTCGAAATAATTCACGCTAACGGGGCGTTCGGTCGGCTGGTTCGTTGGAATGTTCCGGTATCCGTGTTTGTAACCGTCGCGGTAGGCGAGGCGGTCATCGGAATCGTTTGGTTGCTGGTGGTCGGTGCGGCTCCCGCCGTACTGGCGATCGTGCTGGCCGTCGCGCAATCCTTGCTCGAAATATTCCATGGTCCTGCTCTGTTCGTTCCGTTGATTGGTTGGAATGTTTCGGTAGCCATGTTTGTAGCCGTCGCGATAGGCGCTGAGGTCATTGGCATCCCGAGGTTGCCGGTGATCGCTGCGGTTGCCGCCATACTGGCGGTCGTGCTGGCCGTCCTGCAAGCCCTGCTGGAAAAACCAGCGGGGTCCATGTTCGTTTTCGTTGCGGTCCTGGTCCTGGTGGCGATCCTGGTCCTGGCCTTGCTGCGCGGGAACCCCGGCAGAAAGACTGGACGTGCCGAACCCGGTGAAGGCCATTCCGAGTGCCAACACCCATACTGACTGCTTTAAATTTCGATTCATTGTCTCTCCGATTCTGATCTGTTTCTGAACTGTCAGGGATACTGGACGGTGACGCGGACTCTGGTAGGAGTCGAAGGTTTGTCCACTCTGAAGGTAGGGTGGCAGATCATGCGCCGGGAGTCTGCCCTCTATAGCACACATCGAGGCCGGGGCGGCTGGGGCTGTGTGAAATAACGGAAAGCCGATCCGCATGGGCGACGCTTGTTAGCGCAATCGGTTCAGGCCATTGAAGGCTGCAGCCTTGTAACACTCGGCGAGCGTCGGATAGTTGAACACGGTGTTCACGAAGTAGGTGATTTTGCCTTTCAGCAGGAAAACGGCTTGTCCGATGTGCAGCAGCTCGGCCGCGTCTTCGCCGAAGATATGGACGCCCAAGAGCTCCAGCGTCTCGCGATGAAACAGAAGTTTTAGCCGTCCATCCGTGTGCCCGCTGATTTGGCCGCGCGCGATCTCCCGGTAGTAGGCCACGCCAACTTCGTAGGGAACGTCCGCGTCCGTCAACTGCTCTTCGGTTTTCCCGATGAATGAAATCTGCGGGATTGTGTAAATTCCGTAAGGATAGCCGGCGGGGTCGGTGTGCACATCCAGATTGAAGGCCCGGGCGGCGGCGATCCGCCCTTGCTCCATGGAAACCGAGGCCAGGCTCGGAAAACCAATTACGTCGCCCACCGCGAAAATGTTCGGCTGTGCCGTGCGGTAATTCTCATCCACCTTGATGCGCCCGCGGTCGTCGGATTCGATTCCTGCGGCGGCCAGATTCAATCCGTCCACATTTCCCGACCGTCCAACCGCATACAGAAGCGCGTCGGCATTGATGCGTTTCTTGCTGACGAGATTTGCGGCCACTTTTCCGTCAGGCAATTCCTCAACGCTCTCAACTTCCTCGTTCAGCCGCAGCGTGGCCCGCTGGTCCCGCATGTGATACGTCAGCGCCTCCACCATTTCCGTGTCTGCAAATTCGAGAAGCCGCGGGCGCTTCTCTACGATAATCACACGCACGCCCAGCGTCGCGAACATGCAGGCGTACTCGACGCCAATCACGCCACCGCCCACGACAATCAGCGTCTTTGGCAGCTGCGGCATGCTCAGGATCTGATCGCTGTTAATGATGTTTCGCCCGTTGATGGGCACTTTCGAATTGACCGCCGGCTTGGTGCCCGTGGCGATCACCACGAACTTGGCTTCGAATTCCCCATAACTGTTGCTGTTCTCCACGCGGATGTGATTCGCATCGACGAACTTTGCCATCCCGTGGATGAGCTCCACGCCATTGCGCTTCAGTTGGTCGTGAATCACCCCGACTTCATTTTCCACCACGTGCTGAACCCGGAAGTTCAGGTCCGCCATAGTGATGCTGTCTTTGCCTGTGTAGCTGCTGCCGTAGAAACTTTTGTCGTAAAAACCGGAGAGATGCAGGACTGCTTCACGCATGGTCTTGCTGGGGATAGTGCCGCTGTTGATGCAGGCTCCGCCAATCGCGATTTGTTTCTCGATGATGGCTGCGCGCTTCCCTGCTTTTGCGCCCTGGATGGCCGCGCGCTGCCCGCCTGGCCCGGATCCAATCACGATCAAATCATACGGCTGCATTCGAGGTGTCCTGCCCTGTCGTATCGCCCTCGCCGTTTGCCGGTCCGGCGGCGATGTCCTTTGAAGTATAAGCGACCGCGGACCTGGGCAGGATTGCGTTGCGCTGCGGGTCTCCTGTGCCCGCCGCCAGACGCATCAGATGATCTTGCGCGGAGAAGCCGTGCCCGTTGCGTGCCGCGCGCGGGTAGGAGTACCTGCCGTCGGAGGCGAGGATACGCGCTTTCCGCGTATCCCCCAGATACGAAGACAGAATTTCCGTGCACACTCTTTCGCAATGCTGCGGATCCTTCAGCGGAAAGAGCACTTCCACCCGTTCATAGAGATTCCGGGGCATCCAATCGGCGCTGCCGAGAAAAATTTCCGGCTTGCCGCTGTTCTCGAAATAAAAGATGCGGCTGTGTTCCAGGAAACGCCCGACGATGCTGCGAACGTGAACGCGGCTGCTGATGCCTCGGAGCCCGGGCACAAGCGTACATTGGCCGCGCACAATCAGATCGATTTCGACGCCGGCTTGCGAAGCGCGGTACAAAGCCTGGATCACTGGTGGATCGACGATGGCGTTCACCTTCACGATGATCCGCGCGGGCCGCCCGCGCCGCGCGTGCCGCGTTTCACGGTCAATCAGCGCGATGCAGGATTTTGCCATGTCGCGAGGCGCCACCATCAGCGGTTTGTAGTTTGGCTGCTCGGCGTACGCCGTCAGGAAATTGAAGACGTCGTGGACCGCGGAGGTGATCGCTTCGTCGCGCGTGAGCAGGCTGAGGTCCGTGTAATAGCGCGCCGTCGAGGGATTGTAATTGCCCGTACCCAGATGCGCGTATCGCCGGATTTTTCCATCGGGATCCTGCCGCACGATGAGCGCCAGCTTCGCGTGCGTCTTCAATCCCACCAGCCCGTGAAACACCTGCACGCCCGCGTCTTCAAAGCTTCGCGCCCAGCGGATGTTGGTGGCTTCGTCGAAACTGGCCTTCAGCTCCACCACTACCGTCACTTCTTTTTTGTCCGCGGCCTCCAGCAATGCGCGCGCTACTGGCGAATCCGAATTCGTACGGTACAACGTCTGTTTGATCGAAAGCACACGCGGATCATGCGCCGCCGTTTGCAGGAAATTTACGACTCCATCGTAGGAATCGTACGGATGATGGAGCATCACATCCTGGCGGCGAATCGCTTCGAACATCGAATCAGCGTCATGACCGATTCGAATCTGCCGGGCAACGAACGGCGGGTACTTTAGGTCCGGCCGCGGCGATTCCTCGTACAGATGAAAGAGTCTCTGGAGATTCACCGGCCCTTGCACTCGAAATACGAGCGACTCGTCTAATTTGAATGTGCCGACCAGGCGATCGACGATTTCCGGGTGCGCGCCCGCTTCGATTTCCAGCCGCACCGCTTCGCCCTTGCGCCGGTGCGTGACTTGCGAATCCACCGCCTCCAGCAGGCTGCGCGTCTCTTCTTCCTCGAGATACAGATTGCTGTTGCGGGTGATTCGAAAGGAAGTCGACGCCAGAATCTCGTACCCGCGATAAAGCTTCGCCGCATACGTCGAAATAATGTCCTGAAGAAAAACGTAACGAATACCGTCCTCACCCGCGGGCAGACGCAGAAGACGCGGAAGCGCCCGGGGCACCGTGACCACGCCGAAGTATGGTTTGCCTTTGCCGTCGCGGCGCCGCCGCAAAAGAAATGCGATGCATAGCGCCTTATTCAGCACGCGCGGAAAAGGATGCGAAGGGTCCACGGTAACCGGCGTAAGCATCGGCGAGATTCGCCGTTCGTAAAACTTTTTCGCTGCCAGGCTGTCTTTCGAATCGAGCTCGCTCATCGACAAGACCCGAATCGACTGCTTCGAAAGCGTTGGGAGCAATTCCTCGTTCCAGCACTTGTACTGGTCCTCGACGAAAACATGCATCGCCGCCGACACTTTTTCGAGTTCTTGCTCCGCCGTGAGCCCGTCCGGCCCCGTGTCGCGCGAACCATGCTCGATGCGCTGGAGAAAACTCGAGACGCGCACTTCCACGAACTCGTCCAGATTGTTCGCGGTGATGGCCAGGAATTTCACCCGTTCCAGCGGCGGGTTCCCCGGGTCGCGCGCCTCTTCCAGCACGCGCCGGTTGAACTCCAGCCACTGCACGTGGCGGTTGAGGTAGTACCGCGGATCATCAAGCGCAATACGTTTCATAGAAGTTTCGAAGGAACCTTTAGAGATAGCCCAGCTGTGTTACGGGGAGATGAACGCACGGGGGGAATGATATCCTCCTGCTGGTGATTTGAGGTGTGGTTTGTGGCGTAAACAGATTTTATGCAGGGCAGCCGTGGCACTGTGGCTCACTTTGTTTTGTGCGTTGGAAATTCGAAGCCAGATCCAGGAGCCCGTCAAAAGCGTGGAGGATTCCGTCTTTGGCGGGCTGGTCAAGCCCGATGAACCTGGCTTCGCCGCGCTGATTCGCATCGGCGGAAGAACAGCCTACACGCGAACCGAAGGGGTCACTGATCTCCACGCCAAGACAAAGATTGACGCGCACACCAATTTCCGCCTTGCCTCCTTCACCAAGCAATTCACCGCCATGGCCATCATGCTGCTCGTCCACGACGGAAAACTCCGCTACGAGGAAACACTGACGGAAATCTTTCCCGATTATCCGGCCTACGGCAAGACCATCACTGTTCGAAACCTCCTCAATCACACTTCCGGCTTGCCCGATTACGAAGACTTGATGGACGCGGTTGAAAAAACAAAAGGACCGATCTGGTCGCCACAGAAGCAAATCCAGGACGCGGAAGTGCTGGAATTATTGGAAAAAGAAAACGCCGGAAAGTTCGCGCCCGGGACCGGTTGGTCGTACAGCAATTCCGGATACGTCGTGCTCGGCCTGATCGTCGCGAAAGTTTCAGGGCAGCCGTACGGCAAATTCCTTCATGAACGGATTTTTGCGCCGCTGAAAATGAATCACACGATCGTCTATCAAGAAGGAAAAAACGAAGTCACGAACCGCGCCTACGGCCATTCTAAGGAAGGCAATGTTTTGAGGGAAACTGATCAAAGCTCCACTTCCGCAACCCTCGGCGACGGCGGCGTCTATTCGAATCTCGAGGATCTCGCCAAGTGGGATGACGCGCTGCGCAATCACACCTTGCTGAGCGAAAAGGAATTTCAGTCTCCGCTAACCCCGGTGAAACTCAACGACGGCTCCCAGCCCCACTGGCCGCTCGAACCGAACGACGACAATCTTCATCCCGGCAAGCCGGTGTCTTACGGCTTCGGCTGGTTCCTTGATCCCTACGAAGGACACCAACGCATGTGGCATACAGGAAGCACGGTGGGCTTTCGCACTGTGATCGAGCGCTTCACCGAAGCCGGCGGCCTCACGGTTATCATTCTTTCCAACCGCACTGATCTCGATCCGGAAAAGTTGGCGCTCAAAGTGGCAAGTTTTTACCCGCCGCTGAGGTAGTTCGAATTGAAGCAACCGCTCACGCGTGAGAAGTTCCTGGCCCGGTGCGAACTTATGATTTGAGGAAACTTCGCACCTGTAAAATCTCAGTTCCTAATCATCAAAGTCCTTCCACAACTCGTAATTCCGGTCCATAATGTGCGCCCATGAGCGAAGGAAATTGCAGTCACTGCGGCCAAACCTTCCCGGTTCGCTCGCTCTTCGATCTGAATGGCGCGACGTTTTGTGAAAGCTGCGTTAAGGTAGCATCTAAGGAAGCGAGGGAAAGACGGCTGCCTTCCCTCTATATGCCGCTCATCAGCAAGTCCATCTGTGCGCGCTGCAATACGTATATCGGAAGTGCCTCCGACGCGATGCAGGTAGCAAATCTTCGGTTTTGCGCCGCTTGCGGGCCATTAATCAAAGATTGGGACTATCCTCAGTGGTTGAAGTTGAGTCTCGCAGCCTTGCTTCTTCTGCTCGTGGTGGCTCTCGCACATGGGCGGAAATATTTTCATGCCGGCCGCGAAATGTACGTCGGAGAGCACCTCGCCGCCGAGGGACAGTACAGTAAGGCTTTGCCCCATCTGCAAGAAACTCTGCGCATAGCTCCCCGCTCGGACAAAGCAGTTCTTCTTGCGGCTAAGTCTGCTCTCCTTAGTGGCGACTTCGACAGCGCGGACAAGGCGCTTCAGGGGCATGATAGCGGGCACTTTGAGAATGGCGACGAACCTGAGTTCAAGGAAGTCAAGAGTCTCTGGCAACGTGCCGAGGGCGCCCTCATTAAAGCTGAACAGGCAAGCAAATTGGCGGACCAGCAGGGCAAGGAGATTGAGGCTGCCCGACTGATGCATGAGGCAGCCACGGCCTATCCGGAAATGCCCGACCTGGCCTTCATCGCCGAGGCTTATGACGAAGGGGTTGTCTTTGCACGCAAAGACTACGACGCTTTCGTAACCATCGCCGAGAAACAATGGAAGGAACGCCCCCTTGCGAACACCGCCGCCGGTCTTGCAAGTGCGCTTGCCTGTAAATTTGCCATTACAGGAGACAGCTCGTACCGGCAGCGCTCGGAAGAGATGCTGCAGACAGCACGCCAGTTGGCAAAAGACAATCCGGAGGCGATGAAAGGACTGGACGAATTCGCCGAACGAAATCGCTACCGGCTCGATAGCAGAAAAATCATCGACAAGCGGGAATATGATCGGCTGTTCCGCAGCGGCAAGAACCCAAGCAAGTAGGAGGCCGTATGTTTTTCATTCCTGGACCCGTGATTGCCGCTTTGACGTTCCCGGGCGTCATCATCCATGAAACGGCGCACTTATTCTTTTGCAGACTGTTCAAGCTTCAAATATTCGACGTCTGTTTTTTTCGTTTTGGCAATCCCGCCGGATATGTAATCCATCAGCAGACCGAGGATTTCAAGGCGCAGTTCTTTATCAGTATGGGGCCGTTTTTCGTGAATACCTTGCTCTGCGTGCTTTTTTGTACCGCGGCGTTTTTGCCTGTCTGGGAACTGAAGGTGTTCGATCCACTTGCCTATTTCTTCTACTGGCTCGGGTTATCCATCGGAATGCACGCCTTCCCGTCAACCACTGATCTTTCGCACTTGTGGGCGCAGGCACCCGAGCTGGCGAAAAAGGGCAATCTCCTGGCGATTGTAAGCTTGCCCCTTGCCGCCATTCTGGTAGTGCTGAATTACGCGCGCGTGGTTTGGGCCGATCTGGGTTACGGGATCGCTGTGGGTGTTTTGGGGCCTATCGCCATTTTCCGGGCTCTGGCCAGGTAGCAAATCCCTGCGGGGGATCGTGTTAGAGTCTTCGGTTCCGCTCTGGACGAGCGTCAATCTTCGCGGATCACGACAGCCCGGCGAGCTTTCCGAGTCCCTTCATTTTTGCGCGCGCCGCCATCGAGCCGTACTGCTTCATCATCGTGCGCATCTGCAGATACTGCTTCAGGACGGTGTTCACGTCCTGAACCGTCGTGCCGCTGCCCTTCGCGATGCGCTTCCGCCGCTTGCCATCAATGACGTTGTGATCCCGACGCTCCTGGTTGGTCATCGAATTGATAATCGCTTCGACGCGCGTCAGCTGGCCCTCATCGACCTTCGCATCTTTCGGTAGATTCTGCAGCGGCCCCATTTTCGGCAGCATATCCACAATTTTTTCGAGCGGCCCCATCTTTCGAATCTGTTTCAGCTGATCGCGGAAGTCTTCCAGCGTGAACTCTTCCTTGCGCAGCTTGCGTTCGAGTTCGGCCGCGGCCTTTTTGTCAACCGTCTGCTCCACGCGCTCGATCAGCGACATCAGGTCGCCCATTCCCAACACGCGCGAAACGATCCGCTCAGGATAAAATCCTTCCAGCGCGTCGTATTTTTCCCCAAGTCCGACGAATTTTACCGGCGCGCCGGTAACTTTCCCGATCGAAAGCGCCGCCCCGCCGCGCGCATCGCCGTCCAGCTTCGTCAGAATCACGCCCGTCAACCCAAGCCGTTTGTGAAATTCCCCCGCCGAGCGCACTGCGTCCTGCCCAATCATGGAATCCGCGATGAACAGCATCTCGCTGGGCTGCAACTCCTTCTTCAGCATTCCCAGCTCGTTCATCAAATCATCATCGATGTGCAAGCGGCCTGCGGTGTCCACCAGCACCACGTCGCTCGCGGAAAGTTTCGCTTCCTTGATCGCACCTTTTACGATTTCCAGCGGTTTGTCCGTCCCCGCACCCGGCCATACGGCCGTGCCCACCGCTTTCGCCACTTGCGCCAGCTGTTCCCGCGCCGCGGGACGATATACGTCTGTTGACACAACCAGCGGACGATGTCCATGTTGCGTAAGCCACTTCGCAAGTTTTCCAGTTGTGGTCGTCTTACCGGAACCCTGCAGCCCGACAATCATCCATACCGAGGGCGGCCGCGACGCGAAAATCGGCTTGGCGTGCTTTCCCAGCATCGCGGCCAACTCATCGCGAACCACTTTGACCACTTGCTGGTCCGGCGAAAGCTGCAGCATCACTTCGCTGCCAATCGCCTTTGCCCGGATGTTCGCGAGCAGCTCATCCGCCACGCCGACATTAACGTCGCCTTCCAGGAGCGCTTCGCGGATCTCCGCGAGCGCGGTGTCCAGGTGTTCATCCGTGAGCTTGCCCTGCCCGCGCAGGTTCTTGAACGTGCGTTGCAGCTTCTCTGTAAGATTCTCAAACATGGTTCGTGCAGATTCTCCGCAACTCTCTTCCTAAGAATAGCAGGCCGGAGGCGTACGAGCGTATCTCAACCGTCCAAGTCGCGACAAAAGTGATTCTCAGAGAAACTTGACCAGCGCGTCGGTCGTCCCCTTGGAATTTTCCTCCAGTATCCAATGCCCCGTGTCCTTCAGCACCACCACCGTCACATCGGTACCCACCAGCTTCATCTGCTGCCCCAGAACATCTCCCAATGACTTCTCTCCGCCAATCGAGAGAACCGGCATCGTCAGCTTGGTCTGCGAAAGCTGCGCAAAATCTTTCGCCGTTTGCGGGAACGAAGCAAAGTACGCCCATCCGGCTTTCATCCGTCCCGGGCGCGAGTAGGCTTCGGTGTACGCTTTCCGGTCGGCTTCCGAAAGCGAACGTGACTTGTCTGCCGCGAATTCATTCCAGTAATAATCGAAGTACACGCGCTCACGTCCACGCACTAACGCCTCGGGTGTTTCCCCATGGAACCGGAAATGCCACAGCCCGGGGTTGTTGTACACCGCGTCCCCTCCCTCAACTCCCGGCAGGAACGCGTCCATCACCACCAGCTTCTCCACTTCCGCGGGGAATTGTGCGGCATACGCGTACGCGACCATCAAGCCAATGTCGTGCCCCACCACTCGCGCTTTCTGCACCCCCAGCGATCGCGCCAGCCCATGAATGCGGATCGCCGCGGCCTTCATATCCAGACCAGTTGCCGGTATCCCCGAGTCTCCAATCCCCGGCAGGTCCGGCGCGATTACCGTAAATTTCTCACCGAGCACAGGCAGGATGGGCGTCCACATTCGCGAAGTCTCCGCATACCCGTGCAACAGAATCACCGTCGGGCCGTGCCCGCCGGTCGTGTAGTGCAGCTTGACGCCGTCAATTTCCGTGGTCTTTGAAACTAATCCCTGGCCGGCCGCAGCCGCGTGAGGCACGCCAAAAAATGAAACCGGAAGGAGAACCAGAGTTAGCGCAGCAAAGAGTCGAAACAGGCTCGTCACATTTTTCACGGATAGCTCCTGGAGTGAATTCTAATTATACGCAAATAGCGGCGGTGCGGCTGTCAGCGCTGGTCAGCCAGGTTTGTGTTTCGCGCTGTGGCCCACGGCCACAAGAAAAATCGCGCTCTTCCCTTCGGCGTGAGGGGAGAAGAAGCGCGTGACGTCGTCGTCAAAAAACGTAAGGCCCGTAGCACCCAGCCGCTGCGCATAGGCCGCCAAATAAAGTCTTCCGCCCAGAATGCCGGCTTCGAGCTGCACCGCACGATACCCGCGATTGCCGAACCGCCGCAAAATCGGCCGCAAGTCGGCCAGAAAAAAAATGTCCACGGCCGCGTCGGCGGGCAATTCCTGCTGCAAACCAAGGTAGCCGGCATCGGCGCGGAAATTTCCCTGCTTCAGGCATTCGAGCGCTCCACGGCTGCGATGGAAAACGTAGGCTCCGGGCGCGAGTCCTTCGACGGCATGCACTATTAAATAGAGATCATTGAGTTGGGCTCCCGGCGGTTCGAGAAAATCCGCGGGCACACCACGCGTCGCGCGATCCAGCATTGTGGATAACTGCGTAAAGGTGATGGGGATTCGCGCGAACTTGCGCGTGGAACCGCGGCGCTGAATGACCTGCTCGATCGAATCACGCGGCATTTCCCCGTCGGACACTGGCGTTAGAGGAATGATGGCTCCGGCGGGCGCCGGAAAATCAGCCGCGGGAGTGTGCCCGCGCCACTCCGCCACCTCTTCGGAGGAATCCAGCGACGAGGCTGCGTGCATTTCTCGCATCAGGGGATAATCCACTTCGCGCTGAGAGAGTGGCACGGTTTCGAAACGAAGTGGTGAAATTTCCGCAGAATTTGGCGGTGGCATTGCGGCTTGGTGGCCCAGGGCTACGAGAGAAAAAGCCACTTCGCGTTGCGGATCGACATCCAGCAGACGATTCACCTGCGCGTCCACAAACCCGCCAACCACTCGCGCCGGCAGCCCCAGCGCCGTGGCAACAGCAAGCAGGTTGGCGAGCAGCGTCCCATTGTCCCAGCCAAAATGACGGTACGTCCGCGCCTGATATTTCCACGCGTTGCGCCAATACGTGCCGGTGCAAATGATGCTCAATGGCGCGTGAGCGATCGCCGGTTCACCCGCGGTGGCGGCAACCAGGGCTCCATGGTAATCACCGGAGCGAAGCTTGCGCAGTCCAAACTCAGCGGGCGCAAAGTGATAGACACCGGCCTGCAATCCGGCTAGCTCGCCGCAGACCAGATAGAGCTCAATCTCGTAAAGCGCTCCCGTGCATGCCGCCGCGCGAAAGTAGAGTTCGCCCCCGGAATATTTTCTTTTGCGGGTGATTCCCCCGGACAGATACAGCAGTTGGGCGACCGCCTCAAGATCCGGAGCAGCATTGGTTTGCGCCGGGACGCTCTCGGCGATGGCAGACAGAGCCGCGACTCCCGTTTGATGCACTTCGTCCGGCAGTCGCAACGGTTCGAGCGTCGGATAAATCTTGAACGGCAGCGGCTGGTTGCTCCAGTCCATGAAATGCGGATTGGTGCGGATACTCAGGTAGGAATGTTTCGTGGCTTCGTGATACTTCCGGGCAGCTTCGAGGTTGCGGTTGTCAGTCATCTTGGGCGTGCGCCGTCATCGAAATCGGACTCCAGCATATCAGGTTGCAGCAACGCGGCTTCGCACGCAGGGTGCTCGCACTTCAGCACGATAGTCTATGAGTGAGGGAGAGTTGGGTACTGCAGAGATGGCGTGCAGCGGGCCCTGAAGAGAAAAAAATCGGCTCAGAACTTGAGCTTGACGCCGAACTGCCCAGCAAACGGGATCCCGACCGTGGTACCCGGACCAAAGAAATCGCCCAGGGCGCCAGCGGGGAAGGCCAGTTGGCCAAGGCTAGTCACCGGGCGCGTCGTGGCGCACGCCGGGTCGGCACAAATACTCGTGACACTCCCGGATTGCATTTGCGCCAGAGGGACCGGCAAGGACGCCACATTGGTCACAAAATTAGCACCCGGATTGTTGCGATTGAAAAGGTTGAAGAATTCGAAAAAGGGCACCACCGTCCAGCGCTCATGTATTTTAAACGGCCGGCTCACCCGCAGATCCACCTGGACATACGGCGTGCCGCGGAATTGATCCAGGCTTGTTGGCAGCCCATTTACGGAAATCCGCGCACTGTTGTCCGCAGTGGTGATCGTGAAAGGTCGCGCGGTCTCGGCCTGTGATAGCAGGCTGAGCTCGAAGCCTCCGGGCACATAAAAAGTGCCCGCAACCATGGCGCGGCTGGTGACGTCCTCGCCGGATGGGCCGTAATCCCCCGGCCCAAATGGATTCTGCGTATTGCAAACGCCGTTGACGTAGTCGAACAGCTCACCGAGCACGCATCCCCAGGTCTTGGCACTGGAGAGCGTGTAGTTGACGACGAGGTTGAAACGCTTGGTGACATTTCCCTGGAGATGCAGTTCCAGCGCCTTGTAGCTGGAACGGTTGTCGGAACGGAAGACGGAAACGTTCGAATAGTCGTAGCGCCGGTAGCCGTGCATTCCGGTTTCCAGCAGCCCGTCCGCACTGACGGTCCAGTTTCGGTTGAAGGCATGTTCGATCCCGGCCGTGGCGTGCAGCGCGTACGGCGTGTGGTAGTTGGGATCGATCAGCGAAGGCGGTCCCGATGCGTTTTGAATGTTGAAGTTGTTGACGGCGGTGAAGGCCTCAACCCAGCCGTTTTGCGCGAGGTCGTCAAAATAAAGCCCCACACCGCCGCGGATTACGGTATTTCCGGAATCGCCCAGGCCGTACGCCACCCCGAGTCGCGGAGAGAATGCTTTCCTGTAATCGTGCGGAATGCCCGTGACAATACCATTCCCCGCGAGTGCGGGATTCAGGCTCTGGTCATGCCCGGAAGCGATGAACAGGTCAAATGTCGTGTCGTAGCGCAGACCGTAGTTTGCGGTAAGGCGCGGCGTAACGCGCCAGGAATCCTCGGCATAAAGTCCGAGCCGCTGCACGTTCTGCGAAAAACTCCCGTCGCCGTTGGGGGGCGGCTGTGGCGGCAAGCCGGCTTGCAGGTCCGTGCTGAACTGCATCTCATTGGCCGGATTTGCGGCGTAAAACACCGGATTCTGGGGAAAGGAAATAAGAACTTCGGAATTTGCCGTCAACGCGCCGCTCATCACCGGCTCGTGAATGAAATTGATTCCGAAACGCGGCGAGTGTCTGCCGGTCGTGTGCGTTACGTCGTAGCGCAACTGATATTTTTCCTGGTTGCGCAAGACCGGGAAGGCGGTGATGGCCGTGACGAATTGATTGTCGCCAAAAGTTTCCAGGCCGGAAATGGTGTGGGAGGTCGATGAGAAAGGAAACGCCAGCGCAAAACCGAGATTCGAATTACGCGTCTGCGTCAGGTGCAGCGTACTCGCAGCCAGCACCA
This sequence comes from Acidobacteriota bacterium, assembly GCA_013289585.1. GTDB lineage: Bacteria > Acidobacteriota > Terriglobia > Acidiferrales > UBA7541 > Acidiferrum. The sequence goes on from JABCZR010000001.1 coordinate 508,671, forward strand.
GCGTGCCCGCCCATGTGGGACTAAAGGTGAATTGATTGCTGACGACGAAATTGAAGTAATTGTTGTGCGCAGTCGCTCCTGTGGAGGGCAGCGTGCCTTGCTGCACCAGCGCATTTCGCGTCAGATAACTGTCGGTAGCCGCGCGGAAAAACCAATTCGAACGGCCGGATTGCTCCCAATCAAATCGCGCCATTCCGATGTAATCGCGGAACGGCACCGGCACGCTACTGGGAACGGGAATGGAAGTCACGGTCGTGCCAAAAACGTCGATCAATCCCGCCGACGCAAGCTGCGAGAGCGCGTCAAATTGCTGCTGGTTCGCCGGGCTGTAGGCGATGCTGGCGTTCTCATGCACGTATTCGAATGAAGTGAAAAACCACAGTTTGTCGCGAATGATCGGGCCACCGAGCGTTGCTACATAATTTTGGCGGGAGAACGGCTGCTTCGGATCAGGCGCCGGATTTTCGATCGGGAATCTTGCGTTCAAATCGGCCGCGCGAATGTAAATGGCTTCATCTCCGTGCCATTCATTGGTGCCGCTCTTAGTTGTAATAACGACCGATCCCGCGGTGGTGCGGCCAGTGTCCGCGTCCGCCAGCGCGGTTCGAAAAGCGAATTCGCGAATCGCTTCCGGCGAAAAATTTTGCAGGAATCCGCCGATCCAGTCATCGGTATTGTCCGCGCCGTCCACTGAGAGTTCGTTGTTCAACGCAGAGCTTCCGCCCGTCGAAACCGCGGTGATCCGCGCTTTGGTGGGATCGGAAGGCTCCACGGGTTCAGTCCCCGGCGCCAGATAAGCGATGTTTGCAAAGCTGCGCGCGGCCAGCGGCAGCGTGTCTAAATCGTGCGCGGTGATAATCGCCTGGCGGACGGCGCTCGTGGTATTGATTTCCTGCGTGGTGATGGAAGACGCTTCACCTTCCACCGTAACCTTTTGCTCCGCTCCTTCGAGCTTCAGCGCGATGGTCACGTCGCGGACCAAACTGAGCTGCACGGTGACGTTCGAACGCGCTTCGGCGAAGCCCTTGGCCTGCACCGTCAGCCGGTATACGCCGGGCGGAAGATTGTCTACGCGGAATTCGCCTCGATCGTTGGCGAATACCTCGCGCTGCGCGGAAGTGTCTGTGGCTTGGATGGCAACTCTTGCGGCGGGCACGCGTGCACCGCTCGCGTCCTGTACAACGCCGCGCACCGAGCCCGTCGGATTCTGCGCCAGCAGCAGTTGCGGCAGAAAAAGGAGAGCCAGCAGAGAAAAAATTGCAGTCCCAGGACTTCGGACACTCACTCGAACGGGATCATCGGTCATGACAAAGGAAAGACTATGAAATGGGGAGGCCTACTACCACAGGTCGTAGCTGCAGCAGTTCAATTAAGAATCAAGTCACAAGACTATTGATTCTGACTGGAATCAGTGAACGAAAAGTTCCAGCAGCCGATGCACGGAAGAAAGAATTGGCGGCCAGCCCAGCAGGATGGCCAGGCACGCGGCGATTCCCAGGCCAACGCCAAAGGCGCGACCTCGTGCCCGGGGAGGCGGCACCGGCCCAGCCGGCTGGACGCGCAGCAGGCGATCGACTCTGGCGGAGAGATCGTCATCGCCCGCAACGAGCGATGCGTGCAGAGAATTCAGCCGCGGTCCCGCTCCCATTCGCGCGACGCGCAAAAGCGCCGCGGCCAGCGAAAGCCCGCGGAGAGGATCTCTCGCGGCAGCTTCATCGTCGGCGGCCCATTCCGAAAATTTAGCCCAGGAGCGGTCGAGCGAAGAAAAGCTGGCGAGAAACGGGATGGGGCCCGGCGCCAACAGGAGAAACAGGCGCTTTAAATTGTCGCGGGAAACGCGATGAGCGTTTTCGTGTTGCAAAGCAACCTTGAGCTCGTCGGCGGAGAGGGCGCGGAGCACGCCGTTCGAAACGACTAACTGTGGCCGGAAAACTCCGGCAAGGGCAAGCAAGGGACCTTCCTCATCAACAATCACGGTCTGCGAGGGTTCTCCCGCTAGGCGGATCTCGCTGCCGGCTTTCTGCCAGAGACGATTGCAGCGAGCCGAAGCGGCGACGGCGCGAGCAGTTCTCGCGAAGGAGAGCAGCAATCCTAGTGCTCCCAAAAGTCCCAGGGTGAGGCATGCCCAGCCAACGCGTTCCGCAGTGGCTTGCGGCTCGAGCCATAAATAGCTGGGCACGCAGAGCACCAGCACGACGCCGATTCCCAATGCAAACGGGAGCAAGCGCACGACAAATAGAAATAGTGCCGCCGTCCGCGCGCGCATCGTTGCCGCCATGCGAACCGCCGCGCGAGAAGCGAGCGCCGCACCCAAACCCGCAAAGGCGTTCACAACGAAGAAGGAAGCCAGGCACAGGCACAGAAGTCTTAAAAAGTAGGGAACGTTCATGGCTTGCCTCGCCGCGAAAGTTCCTTGCGTTTCGTCTGGATTTTTTGTTCCAGTTCATCGAGTAGCACGGCATCGTGCTCGCCCACCGCGTCCAGAAAAGAAGAAACCAGCAAATCGCGCGAAGGATGCGGCCCTCCGAGAAAGCCGGCGATCCAACTTTCCGCGCGGCTGCGTTCCCATTCCTCGCGGGAAAAACGCGCGCAATAAAGGAACGCGCGCTCCGGCATGTGGCGCTCGAGCAATCCTTTTTTGTAGAGGCGGTCGAGCGTGGTCATCACCGTGGTGTACGCCAGGGGACGATCCAAGCGCTGGATGACATCGCGGACACTGCATTCGCCGCGGGCCCACAGAATTTCCATGAGATCAAATTCGAGTTTGCCGAGAGACGCCGGAGTGGCGCTCTCGCCGCGATGCAGCATTCGGTTTTTCAAGAACCGGATCATCGGTGGAATCCCGCAATTCAGTCAGTGCGGGGCAAAATGCATTCTACGCTCAGCACAGGCGAAAATCTCTACTGCAATGCAAAAACAGGGCCGCCTGCCATTTGGGGGGCAGCACGGTCCTGTTTTTGCAACTCCTGCCGAGTCGTACATTAAAGAGGAAGGCCAACACGCGTTTGGTTTCTAGGACGCGCGGCAGGCGCTTACGGTTACAGCGTTCCTAATAAAGTGCCGCACAAAAATCTCCCGGAACCAACTTAGTTTTTAAAAAGGATTCTGCATTGTGGACCAGAATTTCCCGAGACTCATATTCTAAAATGAATTTTGTGCGGCGGGGCGGACCTTGCGGCCCGCCCGCCACACGTGGGAGGTTAGCTCTTAGGCGCCCAGGCGGAAGCGATCAGGTCGTGATCGAAGGCCGGGGGCACTTGCTTAAAGCAGGCGTAGCGATAGAGCGCGGCGTTGAAGACGCCGCCTACGGCGGACATAAACACCGAAAGCATGATGAAGTAGAGAATCATCACGACGGTGCCGAAGATCAGCCCCTTGATGCCGCCCAGGAACATGGCGGCGAGCCAGAGACCGATGCCTGGCAGCATCAGCACCAGAGAAACCAGGCTGAGGCTGAATCCGCCGATGACTTTTTCTCCCCAAGTGTCGCGGAAGAGTTTTGACGAGCGCTTGACGGCTTCGAAGGGAGAAAGATCTTCAAAGGCCAGCACGGGAACGACGAAGTAGCAGGCTAGCGCCCAGGCGACACCGATCAGGCGCATGATCAAGCGGCCGATGAGGCCCATGCGCTCTTCGAGCGTGCGCAGAATCATGCCGACGGTGGCGGCGACGAGAGCCCACTGAAAGATGGTGCCCTTGCGGGCCCAGGCTAGTTCGAGGCCGTCGCGGAAGGTCCACTTGCCGCCCATCAAACGGCTATTGGCGACGCCGACGAGAGCGACGTTGAAGAAAACCATCACGAAATAGTTGGCGACGTACAAAGTGAACATGCCGAGCAGGAAAACGGGGGACTGGTTGGGATTGAAGCGTTCCCCGGAAGCCGCCGCGGAAGTAATCGCCGGCAGCATCATCAGAGTGCCGCCGGTGGCGATCACGGCGGTGACGATCAGACAAGCGACCGCCGAGATGACCGGGAAGAGCATCAATTGTTTGTCGGAACGGATTATGGCGAAGCTCTGTTTCGCGAGCTCCCAACTGCGAGAAAACTTACCCATCACACCCTCCTAAACACACTAAACGTAAGGAATGGTGACCCGTAGAAAGTCTGTTCGATAGCGGCGCTGGCTCCAATAGTACGGAGGATGCACGTCTTCGGGACAGGTAACCGGGAGGACAAACGGCTAGGTAAGCAAGCAAGGAGGTAAAGAAGTAGGGAGGTAATGAGGTAACGACAAAAAGGATGAAGCAGAAGTGGGGATAAGTTTTTGATAGATGCCTGAGCCGCGGGGCCAGAGGAGCTGAGATTTCTTTTGACAAGTGGCAGCGGGACTCCGCTTGGGTTTTTGTAAGTGTTGCATTTAAAGGGGTTAGCCGTGCCGTAAGTCTTTTGTTTGCAACACTTGCGGGGGGGGGGCATAAGTGCTGCTGCCAAAGGGGTTAATAAAACTTTTTATTATCGAGAAAGTAATTGTGTGGGATGAGGACGTTTTAGAGGAGATAGAAGGACGGCCTGGCGGGCGAACATAAAGGGCTTGGGCACGTAGATTCCGCGGCCCCGACAAAATGATTGCGGCACATCGGTATAGTTAGTCAGTATTACTTTAAATGATTTGTTTGCTGGGGGATAGCTTCCGTCGGCGCCCAACTAAATATCAGAAAACGCCCCGTCCCCGGTTTCCCGAATAGAGAACGTTCGCCCTGCTCGAGAATTTCAGTCGGTTGGACGATGAGGTCCTTCGTGCGAGACGCCCTAACATCCTGGCGGGAGGCGCACCTAAATTTCCTTCGATATTTTTCTCGGTGGTAGAGCACGATGAGAGAATACCACTGTCGCATTTCGCATCGGAGGGAGAAAAAGGCATTGCACGGGGTGGCTTTCGCTCAATCGAAAGCCACCCGGAATCGGCTCACTTTGCTAAGGGTGCGCCGGCCGCGGCCGTTTTCACTTTTGTGGCCCCCTGCTGCGAAAGAACGTAGACAAAGGGCCTCGGTGTTGTTTACCGTAGCTAGGTGGATGATTCCAGGCGTGGGGTCGTCCCGCAGAGGGGAACATCATGAAGAGGCTTTTGGCAGCGGCAGTATTATTGCTTGGGAGCGTGGGAGTAGCGAAGGCGCAGGGAACCGCGTCGACCGATGGCACGGACCCGGCAAACGGCTCAGCGGAGATCAAGACGGCTTCGATCCCGAAGGTGACGTCCGCGAATTCGGTCGCCTCGACAGACCTGTTTTTCCTGCCCCCGGTCAAGCCATTCACGACGACTGGAACGCCCGTTATGGCAACAGCATTGGCTTTGCCGTTCGAGACCGCCGACCCGGCCAGCCCGCCGCCCAACCCAAAGTTTCTCTATACCACCACCGACCGGCCGCGCTGGGAACTTGCGCTCGGCGTTGATTGGCTGCGATTTCGCTCGTCGATCTTCAACGCGAGTGCCGTGGGCGTAAAAACATCGATATCCTATTTTACGAACGAATGGTTCGCCATCGAAGCCAACGTCTCGGCGGATTTTGCGCCGCAGATTTTTGACCGCGAGCACGTGAAGACCGTGGTTTACGGAGCAGGCCCGAAGATCGCATGGCGCGCAGACAGGTGGGAACCGTGGGTGCATGGCATCTTCGGAGGAGCCCACGAAATGCCGCAGACCCAGGGAAACAGCAAGAACGCATTCTCCATTCAAGCGGGCGGCGGCGTCGATTACCATTTCAATCCGCGTTTTTCCGGCCGCCTGGAAGCAAACTACGTGCGAACCACCTTTTTCAGCCAGTCCCAGAACAATTTCGAGCTTGCCGCCGGAGTCGTGTTCCATTTCTAGAACGGCGTCTCGAAGTCCCAGTGAATATCGCAGAGTAGGATTCCGGCTTTTTCATCCGGCTCCAGCACGCCCCGCAAGCAGAAAAGCCAGGCGAACTCGATTACCAAATCTTGCAAATCTGTTCGCGAACCATGGGATCGCCCTTTTTGCAGCCGAAGGCTTTGGCGAATTCCGCCAGGTTGGAGGGCGCTCCGTTGCCACGGAAGCGCGAGAGCGGGTGCGGATTCGTTTTCGTCTGTAGCCGCGCGGCTTCCGGCCGCTGATTCGCTCCCCACACCTGCGCCCAGCCGAGGAAGAAGCGCTGCTCGGGGGTGAAGCCATCGATGTCTTTTGGCCGCGGTTTGCCTTCGAGCGATTTTTCATACGCCGCGTAGGCGATAGCCAGCCCGCCGAGGTCTGCGATGCTTTCGCCCAAGACCAGTTTGCCGTTCGGGTGCAAGCCGGGCTCGACTTCGTAGCCGTCAAACTGTTTTTCCACGCAAGTGGCGCGCTCGTCAAAATTCTTGCGATCTTCCGGGGTCCACCAATCGCTGCGGTTGCCCTTGGCGTCGAACTTGGAGCCCTGGTCGTCGAAGCCATGCGTGATTTCGTGGCCGATGACGGCGCCCATGCCGCCGTAATTCACGGCGTCATCCGCTTTGGGATCGTAGAAGGGCGGCTGCATGATGCCGGCAGGAAAGACGATTTCGTTCATGCCGCTGTTGTTGTAGGCGTTTACGGTGGGCGGCGTCATACCCCATTCCGTGCGGTCCACGGGCTTGCCGATTTTGTCCAAGCGGCGCGCGAACTCAAACTCGGCCCCGCGGAAATTGTTTGCGAGATAAGTAGAGCGCTCGATCTTCAGCGCGGAGTAATCGCGCCATTTGTCCGTGTAACCAATCTTCACGGCGAACGCCTGCAGCTTGGCGATGGCTTGCGCCCGCGTTTCAGGCCCCATCCACGGAAGGTTCTGCAAATCGTTACGCAGGGCGGCGATCAGATTGTTCACCATGGCCAGCGCGCGGGCTTTGGCTTCGGGCGGAAAATATCTTTGGACGTAGAGCTGCCCGAGCGCTTCGCCGAGTGTGCGGTCGGTGGCCTGCACGCAGCGCTTCCAGCGCGGCTGAATTTCCGTGGCGCCGGTCAGGGTCTTGCCGCGAAAATCGAATTCTTCCGCAACAAATTTTTCAGGGAGTGCCGGCGCCGCGGTGTTAACCAGGTGCCAGCGCAAATAGATTTTCCAGTCGTCGATGGGCGTGGCGGTGAATTGCGCATCGAGGCCCTTGAAGAAATCGGGCTGCCCAACATTGATTTGTTTCAGCTCGGGATGGCCCACCGCGCGAAAATAGGATTCCCAGGAAAAATTGGGCGTGAGCGTCTTCAACTCCGCGAGAGTCACGATGTGATAGTTCTGATCGGGGTCGCGGAGATCGGTGTTTTTCGTCGAAACCTTGGCTAGCGCCGTTTCAATTTTCATGACGACGGCCGCTTCCGCCGCGGACTTGTCCGCCGCATCACCGAGCAATGCCAGCATGGTGGCAACGTGCTTCACGTAGGCGTCGCGAAGCTGCTGCGATTTCTCGTCCGCGCGCGTGTAGTATTCGCGCTCCGGCAATCCCAGCCCGCCTTGGGAGGCTCCGCCGATCATCAGCGTGCTGTCCTTGAGGTCCTGGCGCGACGTGAAGCGGAAGAGCCCTCCAGCGCCGAGGCTTTGCAGGCGTTCGACTTCGGCCTGGAAGCCCGCGAGGTCCTTGATCTCCGCGATGTGCGCGAGCTCCGGATCGATGGGCTTGGTTCCATCGGCGTCAATCACCGCGGTGTCCATACAACTGGCGTAATAGTCGCCAATCTTCTGTTCGTTGGAACCAGAAGCGGCCTTGGCTTTGGCGGCCTCGTCAAGAATCAGGCGAAGATTCTGCTGGTTCTGATCCGCCAGGCGCGTAAAGCTGCCATAGGTGGAGTATTCCGGCGGAATGGGGTTGGCCTTCATCCAGCCGCCCATGGCGAACTGGTAGAAGTCGTCGCAGGGCTTGCAGGTCTTATCGAGATTGGTCATCTCGAATCCCCACGAACCTGGTTTATCCGCCGCGCTCGAGGAGGCGCGCAAACCCGCGCCTGCTAAAGCGAGCGCCAGAACGCACACGACCGCAAGGATGCAACCAGCAGAAAGAAGCCGTTTTGACATTGTTCGCCCCTGATTGGAGTACGTGCAGAACCGCGGCAGTGGCCACTCGTTACGGATTCCCACTGCCTGACGATCTGACTGTGGGACGCATCGGAGGTTGGCGGCGTTACGAGAAAGTTGAACCCGCGATAAAATCGCCGGGCCGGCGCATCACTTTGCGGGGAGCGGCTGCTGATATTTGGCGAGGTCCACGGATTGCCATTCGCCCTGGATAATCCCGGCGCGAATCTGTGCGGAGGTCTTGCCTTTGCGAGACTGCTCGTAGGTGTACAGGGCTTCGCCGATGCAGATATTGCACCCGGCGCCGTGCTTGCTGGCGAAGCAATCGAGCAGGCTGGTGTGGCCCTGGCTGCGGTCGCAATGGCAATAGCATGGCTCGCGATAAAGCGTCTTCTTGATCTTGGCGGCAACGGTATATGCGTTCTGGACCACGGGGTCGGGGAACAGTTCCGGATTCATCGTGGCGGGAAGCTCACCTTGTGGCGCCTGGACGTGGTACGCCGGCACGGGTTCATCGGCTGCGGCTTGAGTGGTGATGCTTCCGCTTGAAGGGCGGGAAGCTGCATGTTGAGGCAGGAGCACGAGACCCGCGGCTGCCGCGAAAAGAACTGCAACGGTCCAGAGTTTCTTGTTTCCGTTCATGCTCGCCTCCGCGTATCCACTTCTCAAAAAGTATTCGTTTCTCTCTCTACTTTACGTTGGGGCCATTCGAAATTCCACCGAACTCTACTTTCAGTTCGTTCGAAAGGTACGATCAAGGCAGCCGCACAACCGCAATTCGAACCACGCCAAGTTTCGTCACGTCCATCACTTTGTCGCCGTTCAGACTGTCAATCTGGCTGTTGGCGATGAAATAAAAATCGTTGCCGTGAATCGCGCCCGTCGTGGGGGTGATCGTGAACGAAGTGCGATTCTCGAGAACGGTGGTCTGCGTCACGCGCGAGCTGTCTTTGGACAGGTGAAACACCGCGATGCGCGCCGAACCGATGGCGTTCTGCACCGCGATCAGGCTGCCTTTGTGCCAGTAAAGGCCGTCGATCCCTGCCAGCGTGCTGCGCGGGCCGGGATTCACGTCGCTACTGTTTCCGTTGTCGAGGTCGACGCGCACGACGCCGAGGTCGTCCGCTACGAACAACTGGTGATCGTCATCGGCGAGCGCGATTCCATTGGGTGCGGAAAGGACGCGGTGGATGGAAAGCGGCGTAAAGGTGTGCGCGGCTGGATCGAACTGGAAGACTTGATTGCTGGCACTGTCGGTCAATATGACTTCGCCGTTCTTGCGCACCACTAAATCGTTGAAACCATGCTTTGCTGTGCCCTGCGGCGCATAGCGTCCCCGCAATTTGCCGGAAGCATCGAAGTGGAGGAGCTCGCTGCGCGCCGCGTCTTCGCTCCACGAATTGGCCCACACGGTGCCATCGGCTGGATCGGGGCGAATGCCGAGCACGGGCAGAAGGTGGTCGCGTCCGGCCGGGACGAAATCCGAGACTCTTCCTTCGGGAGTGATCTTCACAATTTTCCGGCGATTGAGGCTGCTCAGGTAGAACACGTTTTGTCTGGCGTCGTACGCCAGTCCTTCCGGAACCAGATCCTTTTCCTCAGTGACAAACGCCAATTGAGCTTGCGCTACCACCGGATAATCTCGATGGACACTTACGACCAGGTCGTCGAATTCCTTCGAGCCCTTCAGGACTCTCAAGGAGGGGCTGCCCGAGGGGTCGAAACCCTCGCGCAACGCTAGGCATTCCTTGAGCAGACGCAGAGCTTCGAGTGTTTCTCCCAGGTGTTGCCTGGAAGTGGACAGAAAATAGAGCGCTCCGCCGCGATCGACAAGTTGCGGCATGAGTTTTTCGACGCTGGCGATCTCCGCGCGGACCTCCACGGCATCGTCGGGCTCGGCAAGGACCCCTTTGATTTGCTCTTTGTCTTTGTCCTGGGAACGCGCGGCGATTGGAACGGCCAAAAATCCCACAAAGAGAATCAGTGAATAGAAACATCGCGAGAAAGATTGGAGCGGACTCATGATTCCTGGTTAGACGCGAGGGCTGATATTTTGCCGGACTCGCAAGCGGTATGGGGCTCCAGCCATTCTACTGGCCACAAAATTTGCTTTAGACGAGCGCCGCTTCAACGGTCCGATATGCAGGAGGAGGCGGAGCAGAACTCTTGGCCTCAAGGTGCTTTGCGCGCAGGTGGCGCTGAACGCGACGGCCCCATCCTCGCACAAAAGAAAAGTTGAGCGCGCCGCCGATGGCCGAACTGGCGAGGGGGATAAGCCGGCCAGCCCATTTCTCAGCAGTCTCCGCGCCGAGTTTGGCGGCGAAGCGCTCCACGATGCGCGGAACAAGTTTTTCCAGGAGCTGCTTTTCGGCCAGATCCTTGCCGTAGTCGATTCCTGCGGCAGCCGCGGCAGCCTTCCACATTTCGAGCCGTTGGTCGCGGCCTTGCGTTTCGAATCCATATAGCAGCGAGAGCCGCTGGATCAAGCGCAGCGTGATGACCGTGAGCAAGCTGGCATCCGGCAGAAACGTGATGATTCCACCGAGGCCGAAGCCAGCACCTTCCGCGAGAGCCAGCCGCTCGGCATCGCGAATCAACGTTTTGGCGATAGCGTCCAGCCGCTCGATGGGAACATCCTGCATGCGCGCGAAGTCCGGTACCCACAGCCGGTATTTGCTGGAAAGCTCGCTGCGAAATTTTTCCGGATCGATTTCGACGGAGTGGAGTCCCCGGAGCAGACCGAAGCGCATGAACCGGCCGAAGGTGCCTCCGGCGAGCGACGACTTGCGCGCGTTATGTAACCCAGCCATCTCTCTAAACATCCTACGGCGGTTAGAGACGGCTGGCAACCGTTGGGTTGCAACGGCTGCGTACTCGATAGCGGCTCGGTGACCCCGGAGGAAGGGGGGAGTTGCACGGAACGCGGCAAGGAACCTGCAGTCCTACTTGACGCGGACGAGCTTTTGAGTAAACTGCATTTTTCTCTATGGCGACAATGCCCCAATTCGTTCCTGTCGAAGTCGTGAACGATTTCGACTTTCCGCAGCGAGAAGCCGCGTTTTTCTACGGCCTTTTTCTGCGCGGGCATTCTGCGGACCAGTTGCGCCGGGACATCGAAGTTCCTGCCGCGGTTCTCGCCAAATGGCACCGGGAAGCGGAGCGCGATCCCCAGCTTCGCGATATTTTCTCGCGCATGTTGGATTACCGCCGCCATGTGCTCGCCATCTTTGACACCTTGGTCGGTTCGGACGGCCAGCCGCAGCGAGTTCAGTAGGCGGCGCGATTCTCAAGCTTTCACTGTTCCTGAAACTTAAGTTGCTCTCCCCCGTACTTTCGATTCCGGCAGGAATTTTCACTGTACGTTCGTTCAGGTCAAAAACTGTCAGGCAACCAAACAGAAAGGCCCCTGATCTAACCGAGCTTGGGGGACAAGTGTCAGAAAATGCAGGGGATTCCGCGATTGACGGGGGACTTGTCCGGGGTTAGAATCACAACGTCCTAGACCTTGAGGTGTCTTCATGTTACGGGTAGTCCGTGCCCTATCTGTTTCGGTATTTTCATTTGTCCTCGCTATTCCGCAGGGCTTCGCACAACAGGCTCCGCCGCCGCAAGATCCATTGGCGCCTCCGGTTTCCCAGAAACTGACCAAAGACACCAAGAAGAAAATGAAAAAGACCCTGAAGGAGTTGGACAGCTCCTACAGGCAATGGCTCAATGAGGATGTCACTTACATTATTTCGCCTGAAGAGCGGAACGCCTTCCTGCAACTGGAAACCAATGAAGAGCGCGAGCAGTTCATAGAATCTTTCTGGCTTCGCCGCAGCAGCAATCCCGATCTTCCCGAAAACGATTTTAAAGAAGAGCATTATCGGCGCATCGCTTACGCCAACGAGCACTACGCTTCCGGTATCCCAGGGTGGAAAACCGATCGCGGCCGCATGTACATCATGTGGGGACCACCGGACGAAATTGAATCGCACCCTACCGGCGGCACGTATGACCGCCCTGCCTCGGAAGGCGGCGGTTCAACGACGACGTATCCGTGGGAAACATGGCGCTGGCGCTATCTCGAGGGCATCGGCGAGAACGTTATCCTCGAATTCGTGGATCCCAGCGGCTCCGGCGAATTTCACATGACGATGGATCCGGGCGAAAAGGACGCGCTGTTGCACGTTCCCGGCGCGGGTTTGAGCCAGCTGGAAGCCATGGGCATGGCATCGAAGACCGACCGCTTTACGCGTTCCGATGGCATGACGACGCCCACTTCCATGGGTGGCACACCGGAAAGTATGAATGAGTTCAGCCGCCTGGAACTTTATGCCAAGGTCAACAAACCGCCCGAAGTAAAATTCAAGGATCTTGAGGCGGTGGTGACTTCCCGCATCGTTCGCGACCAGGTGCACTTTACCTGGCGGACTGATTATCTGAAAGTGACCAATGACACTGTGCTCGTGCCGGTTACCATCCAGGTTCCCAACGGCCAGCTTTCCTTTACTTCCAAAGAAGGAATTCACTCGGCCACGCTGAATGTTTTTGGACGCGTCACGACGCTCACGGGCCGTGTGGTGCAGACCTTCGAGGATTCCGTAAGCCGCGACTTTCCCGATTCGCTTTTCCAGCAATCCCTGAAGCTGCAGTCGATCTATCAGAAGGCCCTTCCGCTGCGCCCGGGACTCTACCGGCTGGATATCGTGATTAAGGACGTGCAGAGCGGGAATGTGGGCGTGGTAAATAGCCGCCTGGCGGTGCCGCGCTACGACGACGCCAAGCTCGACGCCAGTTCCTTGATTCTCGCGGACCAGATTGAACATGTTCCCGCCAAGCAGATTGGCGCTGGGCAATTTGTACTTGGCTCTTCGAAAGTACGGCCACGGCTCGATGGCGATTTCACTACCGCCGACAAGCTTGGCGTGTACATGCAGGTCTACAACCTGAAGCCCGACGACACCACGCACAAGTCCGCCGCGACGTTTCAGTACACGGTGAAAAAAGGCAGCGAACAAATCATGCAGTTTAACGAGACTTCGGCGGAAATGAAGCAGACTGGCGACCAGGTCACCATTGAACGGCTGCTGCCTCTCGCCACGCTGGCGCCAGGAAAATACACTCTGGAAATTAACGCCACCGACACTCTTTCGAAGCAGACGATTTCGCGTACCGCAGATTTTACGGTGAAGGCACCCGCGGAAATGAAGACCGTGGCCAACGCCACACCGGGGAGGTAATGCAAGTGAAACAGGAACGGCTCCGAACCCTGGGGGCCCTGATCCTGACCGCGCTGGTTTCGTCCTTTGGGGCGGGGCACGCGGCCGCGCAAGCGAAGCCTGTCCCGGGCAAGCTTGCGGGAGTTGTCCGCGATAGTTCGGGAACCCCGCAGTTAGGCGCGAGCGTCGCGTTGATTCCCGAAGCGCCGGGAATGACGATTTCGCGAGGGTTTCTTACCGATACGCAAGGCGTTTTTGGTGGCGACAAGCTCGCGCCGGGTTTTTACGCTCTGCGCGTCACGCTCGCCGGGTTTCTTCCCACGCTCGAAAAGCACATCCGCATCAGTCCGAATCTGACCACCGTCGTGCGCGTTGAGTTGGAGTCCATGTTTGCTTCGCTCGATCAGTTGCGGCGCGCTCCCTCCAACAGTTCCACGCAAGGGGACGACTGGAAGTGGGTGCTGCGCTCCGCTTCGGCCGTTCGCCCAGTGCTGGAATGGATGGACGGCGACATTATGAGCGCTTCCACGGTCACCGTGGAATCCGTCAAGCCCCGCGCGCCCCGGTTGCGCATGGAATTCACCGACGGCGCCCGGCGCCCCGGTTCCGCTTCGAGCATCACCGGCGCACCTTCTACCGCCGTGGCCTACGAGCAGAAACTCGGCGGCACTAGCAAGATGATCCTGGCCGGCCAGATGAGCTACGACAGCGATGCCCCGGGCGGCGGGATTGCCACCGTGTGGCTGCCGACGGGAACGCTTGGTGCTGGTCCCCATACGGCACTGGTTTTGCGTGAAGCCAGCCTGGGCCCCGAAGGGCCTACCTTCCGCGGAGTCCGCATCGATCAGGGCGGCGCGCTGGCCTTGAATGACCGCACGGTCCTGCGTTACGGCGGAGAATTCGTTCTGGTTGGACTTGGATCTGCGGCCTCTGCTTTGCGCCCGCGTGCGGAGCTCAACGTCCGCGTCACGGATGATTGGAGCGCCGCGCTGATTTTCGCTTCGATGCCCGCTGGGCCTTCTCCGCTCGAGGGCGGTGATGCGCAACCCGGGGGCGCCCTGGCGGCTACGTTGAACGAACTCGATGCCTTTCCGGCATTGCTATGGCGCGCCGGACGGCCCGTATTGCAGGGTGGCTGGCACGAGGAACTTGCCGCTGACCGCAAAATCGGCACGCGCGGAAAATTACAGATCGCAGCGTTTCACGATGACAACCGCCACATAGCAGTCTTTGGCCGCGGGAATGATCTACCCAACGCCGACTATCTCCAGGATTATCTTTCGAACGGATTTGCCTACGACGGCGGCTCTTCGAGCAGTTGGGGCGCGCGTGTGGCCCTTCGGGAAAAGATTGATGATGACCTGGAGCTGACCGCGGTTTACTCGTATGGCGGCGCTTTGATGCCGTCCGAAGCTGTGGATGGTCTGCTCCGCGATACACTTCGAACGGCCCAGCGGCATTCCCTGGGTGCTGGCGTGAGTACGAAAGTGCCGCGGCTCAACACAAAGCTGGACATCGGTTACAAATGGATCAGCGGGGTGACTGTTTCTCGTGTGGATGGTTACGGTGAGTCTCTTTACGATCTCGATCCCTACTTGCACGTGGGTTTCCGGCAACCCTTGCCCAAGTTCGCCATCGGACGATGGGAAGCCATCGCCGACTGTGACAACTTGCTGGCGCAGGGTTACGTTTCCACGATGAGCAGGGACGGCCATGTGGTTCTGGTTCCAGCGTTTCGGACCTTCCGGGGCGGTCTAAGCGTTCAATTTTGACACCCCAAAAGTTCTCGAAAGCTGTATCAGCCCTTCCAGAAACTGGATGACCACGGAAAGTCCGACCTTCGGCCTCTGTAATATGTTGATAACGCTAGAGTTCGTCGGCCTGTCATCTACCAAAGAATGGACATTGGTTTGCACCTGATTCCTTGCGGCGGGGTGTATCCCTGCCTGACTGGGCCATGAAGCAGAATCTGAGAGTCAGCCTCGGTGCGGTCGTGCTAGCGCTAGCCACGCTGGCGGCGATGATCTTTGCGCTCATCAATTTCGATCAGCGCAGCCGCTACGAAGTCGTTTACGACGGAGTAGCCTGGCTCGACACCGATCATGGAGTTCAGGCCCGGCAAATCGCGCCCAATTCCCCGGCGACGCGCGCGGGAATCCGCCCTGGCGACATTCTTCTAAGCTTCAACGGTTCTCCTGTAAATCGCGCCGCGGACGTCGCTCACCGGCTCGATCGTGCCGGCCTCTGGACCCAGCCGCGCTATAAGCTTTCGCGCGGCGGCGACGAATTCGAAACGCCGCTGGTTACGGCCTCCGCGGAAAAGCCTCTCACCACCGAGAACTTTTTGCGCATCGTGGGCTTGTTCTATCTTTTCATTGGGCTGTTCATTTTCATTCGCCGGTGGAACGCGCCACGCGCGGTGCACTTCTACGTTTTCTGCCTGGTTTCCTTCATCTTTTGTTCGTTTCACTTCAGCGGAAAACTGGACGTATTCGACTGGGAAGTCTACTGGGCAGAGATTGCAGCGCGTTTGTTCGCGCCTGCCCTGCTGCTTCATTTCGCACTGGTCTTTCCAGGAAGGAGCGAGGCTCCGATCCGTGTATCCGCGAAGGTTCTGGGCGTTTACCTGTTGCCTGTCACGATGCTGCTGATCCATCTCGCTACCGCGCTAAATGCTTTTGGTTTTGTACCCTGGTTGGGCGCTTACCTGGTTCTCAACAAGATCGAATTCAGCTTCTTCGCACTGTACTTATTGGCGGCGGGACTGGTTTTCTACCGCAGCTTCCGTGAAGCGCCTTCCGGGGTTCTCCGCCAGCAGTTGAAATGGCTCACCGGTGGAACGCTCATCGGCATTTTGCCTGTTTCCCTGCTGTACATCGTTCCGCTGGTTCTCGATGCGGCACCGCGTCCCTGGATGAAGTTTTCCGTATTCAGCCTGATTCTGATCCCGTTGTGTTTCGGCTATGCCATCATTCGCTATCGCTTGATGGATGTCGACATCATCTTCAAGCGCGGCCTCGCCTATACCGCCGCGACGGCCGGCGTCGCCGCGGTGTACTTTGCCCTGGTTGCGCTGATTGCGGACATTTTCCACGCATCGACAACCGGCCCCGTCGGCGGCATGATCGCCATCGTCATCGCCGCGTTCCTCTTCCAGCCGTTCCGCGAAGGAATTCAGGCCCGTTTGGACCGCTTTTTCTACCGCGACCGCCTCGACTATCGCCGCACGCTCATCGAATTCGGACGCACGCTGACGAACGAAGTCCGCCTCGACCCCATGCTGGGCTCCGTTATGGATCGCGTTTCGCAAACTCTGCTGGTCGACCGCCTGGCGATTTTCGTCGAAGACCCGATGCAGCCCGGCCATATGCGCATCGCGCGCTCCATGGGTGTGCGGCTGTCTGAATCACTGGATCTTGGCTTCCTCGAGCCGGCCCGGCCCGAGTTCGCCCGCGGGGCGCTCTTTTTCGAGTCGCCCCGTGCGGCGAGAGACGTCAGCGAACCCGTGCGGCGCACGCTGGAGCTGTTGGATCTCAATTATTTCGTGCCCTGCCGCATCCGCGAGCATACCGTCGCGGTTCTTGGCCTCGGCAAAACGGTTGACGGCGATTTCCTCTCGAGCGATGACGTCGAGCTGGTGGAAACCATCGCCGGCTACGTCGCCGTGGCACTCGATAACTCCCAGCTCTATACCTCACTGGAACAAAAAGCGCTCGAAATTGCCCGGCTTAAGGACTTCAGCGAAAACATCGTCGAATCTTTGAACGTCGGCGTGCTCGCCGTGGACCTGGACGGCATCGTGGAATCCTGGAATACACGCATGGAGCAGCTTTTTGGCGTCGCGCGCCAGGAAGCCGTTGGCCGCCAGCTCAGCTCCCTCTTGCCGGAGGAGCTTGCGCGAGAAATCGCGGCGCGTGGTGACGCGGAACAGATTACCGGCATCTATAAGCAGAGACTGCATCACCAGGGGAAATTGCTGACCCTGAACGTCTCCATCACGCCGCTGGTGAGCAAATCCAGCGAGCGCATTGGCCGCCTGCTGCTGTTCGACGATGTCACTCAGCGCGAGCGCATGGAAGAGCAGATGTCCCAGACTGAAAAGCTGACTTCTCTCGGGCTCCTCGCCGCGGGCGTGGCCCACGAAGTGAATACTCCGTTGGCGGTCATCTCCAACTACATTCAGATGCTGGCCAAGCAGATGCCGGAAAGCGATCCGCGGCACTCCATCATCGAAAAAATCGTCAAGCAGACTTTCCGCGCCAGCGAAATCGTCAATAACCTGCTGAACTTCTCGCGCACCGGCGCGGCAGAAGCGGCCGACGTGAATGTAAACCGCGTCGTGGAAGAAACCCTTTCGCTCGTCGCGCACCCGCTGAAGACTTCGCAAATCCGCGTGGTGATGCAGCTCGGTGAGCCGCTGCCTGCCGTTCGTGGCTCCGCCAACAAGCTCCAGCAGGTTTTCTTGAACCTTTTCTTAAACGCCCGCGACGCCATGCCCGGCGGCGGCATGCTGGAAGTCCGCACCGCCGCTCATAATGGCAGCGTGGAGATCGAAATCGCCGACACCGGCGCCGGGATCGCGCGTGAACACATTCATCGCATCTTTGATCCGTTCTTTACCACCAAGGCCAGCGGCCGCGGCACGGGCCTGGGTCTCTCTGTGACTTACGGCATTATCAAGGAGCATTCCGGGAAGATTGACGTTCGCTCGACGCCCGGCAAAGGCACATCCTTCCACGTTGAGTTCCCGGCAGTCAGGAAAGCGGTCCATGTCTAAGGGTTCTATCCTGGTCGTTGATGACGAATCGGAAATCCGCGAAGGCCTCGAAATTCTTCTGAAAAGCGAAGGCTACGGCGTCTCCAGCGCAGAGACCGGCGAATCCGGCCTCGCCAAGCTCGAACAGCATCCTTTCGATCTTCTCTTGCTGGATGTCAGCTTGCCGGACCGCAACGGCCTGGACATGCTGAAGGAGATCCACCGTCGCGATCCGCAGCTTTCCATCGTGCTGATTACCGCTTACGGCTCGATTGATATGGCGCGGGCAGCGTTCAAAAACGGTGCCATGGATTACATCACCAAGCCGTGGTCCAACGACGAACTGCTCGCGCAAGTCGCGCAGGCAGTGGAGTCGCGCCGCCTCCGCGACGAAAACGTTCAGCTCAAGCGGGCGCTAAAACAGCGTTTCAGTTTCCCCAGCATTATCGGCAAAAGCGACAAGATGCAGGTCCTGCTCGACCTCGTCACGCAAGTCGCTCCTTCGCGTTCCACCATCCTGATCAGCGGAGAGAGCGGCACCGGCAAGGAGCTCATCGCCAAGGCGATTCACTCCGCTTCGACGCGCGCGGACAAAGCTTTTGTGCCCGTGAATACCGGTTCGATTCCAGTCGACCTTCTCGAATCGCAGCTCTTCGGCCACGTGAAGGGTGCGTTCACCAGCGCCGTCGCTTCAAAAAAAGGTTTGTTCGAAGTCGCCGACCAGGGCACCATTTTCTTCGACGAAATCGCCACCATCAGCCCGGAAACACAAGCCAAGCTGCTGCGCGTCATTCAGGAGCGCGAATTCATGCGCCTCGGCGGAACCGAGCAAATTAAAGTTGACGTGCGCATCGTCGCGGCCTCCAACGTCGATCTTCTCACCTTGGTTCGCGAGGGGCGTTTCCGCGAAGACTTGTTCCACCGCCTGAACGTCATTCACTTGCAGCTTCCTCCGTTGCGCGACCGCCGCGAAGACGTGCCGCTGCTGCTGGCGCATTTCCTGGAGCGCTACTGTCTGGAAAATACAAAGCCCATGCGCACGTTCACTCAGGCGGCGCTGAAGCTCTTGATGGACTACGAATGGCCCGGCAACGTGCGCGAACTGGAAAACGTGGTCGAGCGCGCGGTGGTCCTCTCCACCCAGGAACGCGTGGATGCCGACCTCTTGCCGGAAAGCATTCGCAGCAAGGAAATCGTTCGCGGCGTCCGGCTGCAGCTTTCGGAGTTCATGCCGCCGCTCCCCGGCGAACCAGGTTCGCGTTCCGGCGCGGACAGCACGCACCCCTCCTTGTTTCAGATCATGGATGAGATCGAGCGCCGCATCATTATTGATATGCTTGAGCGCACCGGATGGAACCAGACCGAAGCCGCCGAGCGCTTCCTGATTCCGCTTTCGACGCTGAATCAGAAAATCAAGCGCCTGGGCATCGATGTCCGCCGCCGCGGCCGTACCGATGAAAGTCTCACCGCCTCGATCGGAAAGTGAACCCATCGCAAACTAGCAGCTGATCTGAATACTTCGCTCCTACCCTGAAGGAAGGAAAGGTGTCTATGCACCTTCTGCCTGCGCCTCCATCCTGAACCTAAGTGGAGATAGTGTGACTCGGCTCGATCCGCAGCCAACTGAGGTTTGTTAGATACCGCGATTGCCAATCAAGGCGTCCTCGCGATCAATCGAATAGGCCGATTAGTCCTAAATGACAGCGGGAGGAAGACGTGCCCAACGGCTTGTCCCCGCGTTTTTTGCGCCTTCTAACGAAGACGGGCGAAATTCTGTCGCGAACAATAGAGTGGAGATACTAATTGTGCTGTAAGTCGTGCCTGAAGTCGTTTTGCGCCGCCAGAATATATACTTAAAATATAAATAATTAAATAATATATAGTAAAGAAACTAGAGCACGCAATTTGGCGGCCTGTTCTACGTGGTCTGAGGCCAACCATTGGCGGATAATCCCGTATGATTCCACCCGGCTAAAACACATGCACAACGTACACAACGTGCAGGACGCTGATCAATTTAAGAAATGGCGTCATAAATGACATCTATCTTCTTCTCGGAGTCAGCCTCTTCCTCCCTCCAGATCAGTTGCTCGCACTGCGCACAATCGAAGGACCGAAGACGAGCTTGTAATAGATTGTATTCGCCGGCGAGCTTATGTATCCGGTTACGGATGGAATTCAGCAGGGTCAATGCGCGATTAGTGGCGAGGTTACCGACGGAAAAGGAAGAAAACCTGGAATGGCGAAAAGACGTAACGGGCCATTCGGAACCACGCAGTGGGAAACCAATTCTAAAGCAAGCTCACGCCCCAGAGCATCGCGCCCAAGTTTAGTTTATCCGTGAAAACGCACGTCCGATTGATCATGAGCGCTACTCGGTACTTGAGTTGCTCGACGGAACAGCAGAATTATTTCCACTGACGATTAAAACCGGATGACAATCCCGGTGGATAACCTAAAGTTATTCTGCGAACGGCCTCCAAACTGCGTCAGCAAGTAGTCTCCCTGAATTATGCGCCAGGAGAACTTGTCGGTGAACCTAGTATCAATGCCGCCTCCGAGCGCCATCGAAAAGGACGAATTTCCAAAACCCGCGGTGCTATTATGCGCTCCTCCAAGGAGTAAGTGCCCAAACGGCGATACACGCGCAGGCCATGATACTTGCGGGCCGAAAAGATAGGTGTAAGTCGACGTCCCAGTTCCTCTGATAGATCCGTAATGCCCGTCAATATCCGCCACTCCGCCCAACCAATCCGTGAATTTATATTGTCCCGAGGCCTCCCATCCGTTCAGACTAGCTGAGGGTGAAGTGTGGAAGTACAAGTAGGAATAGCCTCCGAAGACTTCCACTTTGTCTTGTGCTTGCGTTGAAAGGGAAGCAAGGATACACAGTCCAAACACCAGCGAGATTTTCCGAAACATAAGAATTGTGCCCTCCTGAAGATATGATCAGAGATCCCACGTCCGCTGCGGCGTTCCGTGAATTGTTCCTGGTGCCTCGAAATTCGCTTGGGGTAGCCAAAGGCACCACTATGGGCTGGTGACCAATCGGACTTGTCCTTTCAGTCGTTGGTCAAGCGCCATTGTACACGCGGAATTCGTGTGCGGAGTAATCACTTCGGGGAACTTGCTGTGTCGTGACACGCAGTCCGTGAAGTAGAGGTGTTATGTCCTCGTAAGTCGTGCGGATAATCAGACATCTCTAACAATGCTGACTCCGTCAAGCTTTTTTTGAGCGCACTTCTTTCTTTTCACTTAAAAGAGTTTTTCTCTTTTGTTTTCTTTCGTTTTCTTTCTTCTCTGCATCGACGGCCACGGCTCGTTTGTAATCTAGCGATCGACTTCAGTTCGACCCAAACATCTCTTCGATCACAACTTCGACC
>JABCZR010000002.1 GCA_013289585.1 Acidobacteriota bacterium
TCCAATGCCAAACTTCGTGCAGTGTATCAGCCCTTGTATAACGAGACCCTGTCTTTCGGCAGTGAGTGGGGCACAAAAACCTCGATGCACGTAGAAGTCGCCGGCACATTCCGGCCGTATTGTCGGCAACCCGGAAGTAATGGCGCAATCGGGTCTCTTGGGAATTACTTCCGGATAGCACGTGAGCTGGCCGTGCTCTCTTGCACCGGTGCCTGGATTGAAGGTAGTACGCTGTTAGTGCTAATCTCCGCCCAGCGGAAGGACCGCCCGAGGTCCGGCTACAAAATACAACGTCAGAACTTGAAGTACGGAGGAAATGAAGCCATGACGAAACAGCGAATTGGTGTGTTGGCTGTGTTCTTGCTGCTGGCAGCTGCGGGAATGGGGCAGACGCCGCCGGCAAAGCAGATGGCCGTTGAAAAAAAGAGTGGGGGCGCGGCTGGCAGCGCGCTGGTGATGCCGGGCTCGGAGCAATGGATGGACATTCCCGCGGCAGCGCTGGTAGGGACGCCGTCGGTGCAGATGGGCGGAACGGTAAAGATTGCGGTGCTACAGGGCGACCCGATGACGGCTGGGCGTTCGTACACGCTTCGTCTTTCCTGCACGGACGGGACAAAGATTGCGCCGCACTGGCATCCGACGACGGAAAATGTGACGGTGATTAAAGGCGCGTTTCTGCTGGGAATGGGCGCAAAGTGGGATGACGCCACGCTGAAAGAAATCCCCGTGGGAGGCTTCGCGTCCGCGCCTGCGCAAATGCGGCACTATGCCCAGTGCAAGGGGGATGGCGTAGTACAGGTGAATGGAATTGCGCCTTTTGTAGTGAATTTCGTTGGGCCAGATGACCCGGGTCCTGCGAAGAGGATGAATTAGTTCTTCTCTCGGCGAGCCTGCTGAAACAGCCAGCCCGGTAGGCAATTGGAAAGTTAACTTCTGGTACCCCCTGATCCGCCCGGAACATTGTCACACTCGGGAAGGATGAGCAAGGAGCAGGCCTGAATGGGCCTTATTGCTTTCCCCCGGAATCGGTTGGGTCAGCATAAATCCGCTGAAGCAGAAGAATCCACGCGCTGTCGGCAAACGGATCGGAAGGCACCTGGAAATCCACGCCCTGATGGCGGAGGTCCGCCGAGAAAACCGACATAATGCGATCCAGAGTCAGATTGTCAGCGTTTGATGCGCGGTCCCCAATAGCGGCTTTCCAGAGAATGGAAAAGCGAATGGCATGGCTTGGGTACGTGGCGCGAACATCTTCATTTTCAAGGATTGACCAGTGGCCACGGCCATCCGGCTGAATTTGCGCGGCGGCTGACATGCGAGGTAGCGCCGCAGCAGGATCTCCGATGGGACCGATGCGGTGGTACATCCGGTCAGTGTCCGCGCAGAGAGCGACATTCCCGAAGGGCGGCTGCTCGCTCCGCATTGGCCCATTGAGCCCCTCCGGCCAGTAATCGAAACTGCCGCCAGATCCTTCATAAAACCAGGTGAGGGTGCTGGCGCGAACGACCCGCCATGCCTCGAACAGCCCGGAACTACCCATCACTCTCAGAAACGGCAAAGGATAGTCGACGCGTGTTGCACCGTAGAAGGATGGGTTGTCGATGTGAGTTGTGCCAGCCGGACTAGGTCCATTAATGTTGACGGCAACGAACTCAGGATAGACGAGTGCGGTACCGAAGGCGGCTCTGGCGGCCTCAAGAAATGTCTTGTTGTGCAGAATCGCTTCGGCGCCTTCGACGAGGGCTTTGCCGTCCAAGGCCCAGTCTCCGCGGAACCACGGACGAACCGGATGCTCGGCTTCTTCGCGCGTTTCGTCTTTAACGCCTTCAGGAGCGTAAGCAGCGAGCGCTCGATAGGGAGCATGTCGCTCAAACATGTCGCGGACCTGCTCGGGTTCGTCGAATGCGGGCTCGATACGAATGGCGTTAGGAATGAGTGTCATGATTCCCCCTGGAATGCTTCAGAACTCGTTTTGAACGCCACACCGCCTGCTCCGGAGGCGTGCTCAGAAGTGGGCGTGACGCGCCTTGGCAAAAGCAATGACAAGCAAGCGGAGATAAGGAAGGAAATGCCGGCGCAGATGAGGCCGTTGTAAAAGCTACCGGTCTTTTGGCGAATCAGACCTACCGTGTAAGGTCCGACAAAACCGCCGAAGTTGGCGACCGATGTCACTAGCGCAATGCCCGCAGCTGCTGAGGAGCTGGTCAGGAATTCGCCGGGCAACGAGAAAAAGATAGGCAAAAAGCTGTAGGCTCCGACAGCGACGATCGAAAAAAGAACAACAGAGAAGAAGGGCGAGCGAGGCCCTCCGAGCAGCAGGAAGGCAATTCCGGCTAGAGCGCCCAAGGTTGCCATGTGATACCGGCGCTCCAGCGTGCGGTCCGAGTGCCGGGACACAAGGATCATGGCCATCAGAGCAACCAGATTGGGGACCATGACCGCGAACCCAATCACCGTGTTGGACTGTCCGCCAAAAATTGACTTCATGACCTGCGGCAGCCAGAAGCCAAAGGTGTAGGAGGCAAAGCCGTGACAAAAGCCGATACAAGCCAGATGCCAGACTCTGCGGTTCACCAGAGTCCGTGCCACGGAAACGGATTGCTTCCTTGCACCGAGCTTTAGCAGGTCTTCTCGCTCCAATTGGTCGGCGATCCACGCCTTTTCATTTTCGGTCAAAAAACTCGCCTCTGTCGGTTTGCTCGGCAACAGGACAGGCACCAGAAACGCGAACGTTGCGGCCGGCAAACCTTCCAGGATGAGCAGCCATCTCCAACTACTGAGGCCGAACCAGTGCGCGTGATCCAGAATGAATCCTGAAATTGGGCCACCCAATGCGCTGCCCAAGGGTATGCCTATCAAAATCAAAGCAATCGCCTGCGCCTTTTCTCTTTGCCGGAACCAGTAGCCCAAGTACAGAACGATGCCCGGAAAGTATCCAGACTCCGCGAGACCAAGCGCAAAGCGGGCGACATAGAGCTGATGGACGGATTGCACAAACCCCGTTAGGGTGGCAACCGCGCCCCAGGTGATCAGGATGCGGGCGATCCAGACACGCGCGCCAATCTTGTGAAGGATGAGGTTGCTGGGGATCTCGAACAAGAAGTAACCCCAAAAGAAAATTCCTGCTGCAAATCCGAACTGCTGGCTGGTGATCGCCAGCTCCCGATTCATGGTTAGCGCCGCGAATCCCAGGTTGATTCTGTCGATGAAGGCAAGCACAAAAAGTACAAACAGGAATGGCAGGAGTTTAATCCTGAGCTTGCGGATCGTCGCCGCCTCGACCGCGGTCGAAACATTGCTAGGGACTCTTGCCATGTGTACCTCCCTATCGTCTTGCAGCTTAACCGCGACAGCAATCATGACAATGGTCTGCGCCTGACCAAAATGTTGACACGCAAATCACTGAAAGCAAGAATGTTCGAACCGCCATGACCGTGCGCTTCGGAGAATTCGAGGTCGATCTGGAAGGCCGCCGGCTGTTGAAGAGGGGAATGCCAGTTGCCCTCCGGGAGCAGTCGTTCCAGGTGCTTGCTGCTCTCATGGAACAACCCGGCGAGATCGTCAGCCGGGGAGAGTTGCGCCGGCGGCTATGGTCGTCTGACACGTTTGTGGATTTCGAAGTAGCGCTGAATTCCGCAGTCAGCCGATTGCGTGACGCCCTGGGCGATTCCGCCGAGTCGCCTAGCTTCATCGAAACCATTCCGAAGCGCGGCTACCGCTTTGTTGTCCCCATAGCCAAGCGGCCTGCCGTGGCTGTAATGCCATTCGTGAACCAAACGGCGGATGCAAAAGATGAGTACTTCAATGATGGGTTGGCCGACGAACTGATCCGCGTGTTGTCGCGTATCGAAGGGTTAAGAGTCACCGCGAGCAGTGTGGTCTTTCGCTTCAAGGGGCAGCGGTGCGATGCCAGACAAGTCGGCCGGGAGTTAGGCGTCGAAGCGGTCTTGGAGGGATCGGTACAGAGGTCTGGAGACCGCGTTCGCATCACCGTGAATCTGGTCGGCGTTAAAGATGGATTCAATCTGTGGGCACAGCACTTCGATAGCAACTTGGGAGACCTATTTAGCATTCAGGATGAGGTCTGCGCGTCTATCGCGGAGGCGCTGCACGTTCGCCTCGCAGTCCAGGTTCGAGAGAAACGCCCAAGCAATATAAAAGCCTACGTGCAGTACCTGAAGGGAGCCCACCTCCTTAAGAAGCGACGGCCCGACGATGTGCGGCGTGCTTTCGAGTACTTTCAGGAGGCGATCCGACTGGAGCCCGGTTACGCGGAGCCTTATTACGGTGCGGCAATGTTTTACAACGTGAGCGCAGCGTATGGAGCGTTGCCTCCCCGCATTGCCCTTCCCGAGTCGGAAGACTTGCTGACGAAGGGGTTGGCGCTGGACGAGAATTCACCAAGACTCCATAGCACCTTGGGAATGCTACGTGTTTTTCAGTGGCGCTGGGCCGAGGCAGACCAGGCGTATAAGAGAGCGATCAGCCTGGAGCCCACGAATGCCTTTCCGCACATGGCGTACCCCATTCTTTGCAGTTTCCTTGGCCGGCATGAAGAAGCCTTGTTGCATGCCGGCAAAGCCGTCGAACTCGAGCCGCTGGATTTGATGACGAACTTCCGTGTGCTGCAGGCGAACTATTATTCGCGCCGCTATGAAGAGGCTGTCCGCTGCGGCCGCATGGCCATCGAGCTGACGCCAGACTCTCCGTACACGTATTTTTACTTGGCGATGTCTTTGGCGGCGGTGGGCGTAAAGGACGAAGCTTGGACCATGGCGAACACGGGCAAAAAACTCAACGGTAGGCTGCCTCTTGGCGAAGGCTATTTTGGCTACCTTGCCGGGGTGCTGGGACACTCAGTCGAGGCTCGAAGCCTAGTCGGGGACTTGGAAGCCCGTCGCGAAAAGGATTACAGCCCCGCCTTGCCCATTGCGTGGACCTATCTCGGCTTGGGTGAAACAGCCCCAGCCCTCGACTGGTTGGAGACCGCTCTGGCAGAACAAGACCCGTTCTTGGGATCGGCAATGGTATTCCCCGCTTACGACGCTATACGCGAGCAAGCAAGATTCAGGCGACTGGCACACCAACTCAAACTTTCCACCTAGCGGAGATTTCCGTCTATGAACAATTTGCGCGGATATTTTAGGCCAGAAACTACTCCTGCACTGTCGGCAAGCCGGAAGTAACTACCTGAAGCATCCGCTTTCACTTTGTGAGACTCGCGCAGGGCAATGGATAAGCTCGCTGCAGATAGGAACGGCCAATAATTTTTAATTCGGTGCGCATCGACCCCCGCGCGACAATCCGAATTCGTAAGTTGTAACGATATCGAACTGACTCGCACTATTTCTCGGACGGCACGTCTCGGTTCTCTTGGACGACCCTTGAACTTGTAGAGCGACCGGTAGCAGACTTACATTGGGGTCCCTCAAGACCGAATCAACCAAGCCTATTCGCCGAAGGGAAAAGGGAAATCAGATGTCGAATGAGCATGCGCCATCGCATGGCGTCATGGAAGGTAAGGGCGCCTACAATAAGTACGCAAAATTGCCTGCAGGCGGCGCCTCTCTGGCGCTGCCGTTCCTAGAAAAGGCGGTTAGAGACGTAGAACTCGACTCGGGCAACCAACCCGTCGTCATCGCCGATTATGGATCGTCCCAAGGGAAAAACTCGATGATTCCCATGCAAGTCGCCATCCGGGGCTTGCGACGCCGCATCGGTCCAAATCGCCCAATCTCTGTATTCCACATTGATCAACCAACGAACGATTTCGCCACACTCTTCGGCGTTCTCGATGCTGACCCGGACAGATATGTGCTGGATGAGCCCAATGTATTTCCTGCTGCCATTGGCAGATCATTCTATGAGAGCGTGCTGCCGCCTGGCTCAGTTCATCTCGGATGGTCCTCGTATGCGGCTGTGTGGCTCAGCCGAGTCCCCGCACTGATTCCTGGCCACTTCATTTCGTTCCGCAGTACAGGCCAGACGCACGCAGAATTCGAACGCCAAGGAGCCAAGGATTGGGAAGCCTTCCTCAAGTTGCGCGCGCGAGAATTACGCGCTGGAGGGCGCTTGGTCGTCGTGCTGCCGGCTCTCGCGGATGACGGGTTGGCGGGCCTCGAAAATATTATGGACCAGGCGAATGAGGTCCTGGAGGAGATGGTGGCCGATCACGCGATCACATCCGAAGAACGCGACCGAATGGTCCTCAGCGCTTATCCCCGGCGGAAACGGGAACTCCTTGCGCCTTTCGCGCGCGACGGACTTTTCCAGCATCTGACCGTGAAGGAAGTTGAGGTCGCCGAGCTCCCGGACCAAGCCTGGGCAGACTACGAACGGGACGGAAACAAGGAATCTCTGGCGACGAAACAGGCTCAATTCTTCCGCCCGATCTTTGTGCCGACGCTAGCGTCGGTCCTCGACCGCGTACGCGCGGGCGACGCCGAGGCACTTGGTACCTTCGGAGACCAACTTGAGCGCCGCCTCAAGCGGCGTCTCGCGAGTCAACCGACACCGACGCACTCTTTTGTGCAGACCATCGTTCTCACCAAGGATGGCTAGCTCTGGACAGTCGCGAGTTTCCGACTCTGAGATTGGGAATTGAATGAGCGTCTGGGCGCTGGAGGCAACATGGCCGCGGAGGCAGTAACAGCGGTCGCGGTAGCAACCGAGCGCGTACATCTCCGCGTAGCTTGGCTGTGCGGCGCGGTACTGTTTCTCGAAGGCTATGACATCTCGGCCGTCGGCTATGCACTCCCATCGCTCGTCGATGCGTGGAAAGTTCACCCGCAGGCATTCACGCCGGTTCTGACTGCTGGCAATGTCGGCCTGTTGCTCGGTTCGCTGTGCGCGGGACTGTCAGGAGACAGGTTGGGGCGCAAGCCCGTCTTGATCGGCTGTGCCGTGGTGTTCGGTATCTTCTCTCTGCTTTCGGCATTTGCGGGCTCGGCGTTTCACTTGGCGGAGCTGCGGTTTCTGACCGGCCTGGGACTCGGCGGCGGCATCCCTCTGGCGGTTGCTCTCGCCGCGGACTTTGCGCCCCCGATGGTCCGGGGGCGGCTGGTAATCATGATGTGTCTAGGTGTCGGCATGGGCTTTGCCGTAGGGGGATTGCTCGCAAGCCAGCTTGTACGTGTTTTCGGTTGGTCTGCAATCTTCGTGACAGGTGGCGTGCTCCCGCTCGGGCTTGTGCCGGCGCTGGCGGTGTGGCTGCCGGAGTCACCTGCGCTACGCGAAGCGACGCGCCAGCGTCATTTGGTTGCGGCTTTGTTTCAGGACGGGCTCGCGTCCACTACGGTCCTGCTCTGGACCATCAATCTCCTCAGTCTGCTCGTCGTTTACTTCATCCTTCAATGGACGCCAGCTATCTTGCACGCCAGCGGCGTGAGTCCCTCCCGGGCGATTTTGGGCACGACCATGTACGCTCTTGGCACCCTCGCCGGTCCACTGCTCACCGCGCCCATCGTCGACCGCTTCGGGATCGAGCGTGTCCTGACCTGCGGCTTGGCTTTCGGAGCTCTCTGTGTGCTTTCGATCGGCCTGTTCAATCCCCAGTTCTGGTTGCTGTCGGTCATCATTTTCGGTGCTGGGATTGGTGCCGGCTGCCAGGCCGGAATCAACTCGCTCTCAGGCCTGGCTTATCCCCCAGCCATCCGCTCGACTGGCACGGGCTGGGCATTGGGTGCGGGGCGTGTAGGTACCATCGCAGGGCCGCTTCTGGGTGGCGTGCTGCTGGCATTCGGATTTCGTGCGCGGAATATTTTCGTCGCAGCCGCCATCCCTGCCTTCGTCGCGACGCTGTTGATGGCGATCCTCGGTCAATTGCGCCGCAGCCGGTGATGCCGGCCGAACATACGAGTCAAGGGGAAGCCGCCTAATCGAAGGAGACGGTCGCGCTAGTCGTGCAGATTTCTCGGCTAGGCTCCCGAGCGAACTAATGCGAAGCTGAAGGGTAAGACGAGCGAATTCGGGTAGAACAAAGTTGCTCAACTCCTGGATGGTCGGCAAACCGGAAGTAATTCGCTAACTTCCGGATGGCCCGTGATACGGGAGCGATCGCGAACTTGCCAAAAACGATCCCGCCGAGAACCCCTCCCGGCTTCCCTCTACTTCAAGCCAAGCCTTTTTCCCGCCGCCAGCAGTGCGATCGATTCGCGAATGCGCCTCTCGCGCGTTGCCGGTCGTTTAGCCGCATGAATCCAAACGACGAAATCACGTCGGTAGGTGCGCGCCAGCTCCCGAAAGAACTCCCACGCTTTGGAATTTGCCTTCAGCGCCTTGGCGATGTAGACCGGCAGGTCGGGGATCACCGGTCGTGGCGCGTAGGTGTTGCTCGTTGGTGCCGCCGCGAGACCGGCCGACGTGAGCAAGCCCGCCGCCTTGAGTTCCACCCATCGTTTCCGATTGATGTCCGACCACTTGCTCGTGGGCTGTCGCGGCGTGACCTTGAGGGCGTATCGGTCGTCGTCGAGGCGTTTGATAAGACTGTCGATCCATCCGAAGCAAAGCGCCTCACGAACGGTGTCTTCGTACGGAATCGACTTCACTCCTGTGTGGGCCTTGTGGAAGACGAGCCAGACCCTGGACTCGACGAATGGTGCTTTGCCAGCCACGCCCGCCATTGTCGGCGACTCCGAACTTGCAGCGTCATGAGGTCTGCCGTCATGCTGACTAGCCTTCGCTGCGCCTTTCAATGGACAATAGCTCCGCCCGCAACTGAACGTTAAGAACCGGCTGCTTTAGCTCCGGCTGCATGTACGACCTAATCCACCGGTCAAGGGCAGAACGCTCCAGGGCGACGAGTTCGTCGAGCAAACGATCCACGGAACCTCCTCTGTCCTGAGCGGGCATCGCGCAAGACGCAATGAGTCCACAGGAGAGGACTGTTCAGGTATCGCGCCCAATTATGCCAAAGAGGAAGCTCCGGGAGTACTGTCGGCAACTCGGAACTAATCGTCTAAGTCCTGATTAACGCGGTTATCGGTAACTTGCTTTCGCCCGCTCAACCCTAAAGGTTTGGGAAAAGTTTGTTCTTACAGCTCCCGGTCCTGCGCTATAATCGCGCCACTCGACATTCTTGTCGACATCGGCGCTCCCGCCGAGAAGGAGGTGATCCTGTGAGGTACGGATTACGTTGATGTATTAGAAGAGGCGCTTGTGAGTCTACCGGGCGCCTCTCTTCTTTTGTAGCGTGTAGAGAGCGCTTAACGCGCGAGCCTTTGTCTCCTCCTCGCTTTTCCAATTTCTGGTTTTTGCTTTCTAATTTATAGTCTTGTACTCCAATTGTTTTACACAATGTCCTTTACATACCCCCACGCCTGCCTGACGATTGCGCCATGTGGATTCTGAAGGGCACGTTGCTCGGACTGTGGCTGTTCGGATTTGGAACTCTCGCTCGGTTCTACTTCGCCTTTCTCCGCCACCTCCCGCCCAACTCCTCCGTGGACATAAGAGGCATCACTGGATTAACGACACACAATCCCTTATGGTGGACTGCTCTTGTGGTCTGCCTGGTTCTCGGCTATGCCATTGCCCGCTCCTGGTCCGGTCCTCCGATTCTGTGGATCGCCTTGCTGGTCACCGGCTTAATCCCCGCAGGATTCCTCGCCTTGTTCATCGCCCTGTTAGTGAAACTAAAACACGCCACGCAAGGTCTTTCCTGATCCTGGAGCGCATCCCGCGCCCTTCCGGCGGGTGGCAGGCCTATAGTCACGAAGCAACGTTCGGGTGCCGCATGCTTCGGTTTTGAAGCGTGCGGGTTTTGACCCTTCCACCTATCCCGCAGCATCCAAACCCTTTAACTATTGACAGAAGGTACCGATATGTTATAATGTTTCATCAGCCTGGCACGATTCTTTCCGTGCCCCGCGAACCATGTGTGCGTTTTGCATCCCGGTTCCTTTACCGGGAACCGCCCGCCAAGGACAACCCCTTTTCGCTAGAAAAGCCACTGTGCCCGGCGTACAATCACTCTTGGAACCTGCCAATAGGGAGACCTCATGAGTATTCCCATTTATCCTGAGCTTGAATCCAGAATCCGCGCACAAGCGGAGGCCCAGGGACTCACCATCGAGACCTACTTGGAGCGCCTTCTTCGTGCCGATCAGCAGGGAACGGAAGAACTGGATTCTTTCGCCCTCGAAGCCCTCAACTCCGGTACCCCGCTCGAAGTTGGACCTTTTTACTGGCAAGAAAAGCATCTCCGCCTTGAGGAGCGCCTGAGGAAGTCCGGCGTACGGTGAGCGCCGCCTCGCCGTCCTTTCCAAGAATTTTACCTTTAACTTCTAGCTGTCGACTATAAACCTCCCCTCCGATCCGAGTCCTGTGCCCGTATCACCAGGCATCCAAACCACTTAAAGTAACCTTTGACCAACTGTACCAATATGCCATAATAGTAGATGTATTTGGCACGACCCTCCGTGCCCTGGAACCATGTGCGCCCGCCAGGTAGTCCTTCCAACCTCTCTAAAATCCTCCCACCCCGCTCAGTTACTTTCTCGCCAACACTCCGCCCCCGTAAGTCCTTTACGCGCAATACTTACGGATCTCCCCGCAAGTGTTGCAAACAAAAGACTTACGCCAAAGTTAAATCCTTTAGATTCAACACTTACAAAGAACCGGGGGTGGGGGTCGCCCTTCAGCTTTCAACCTTCCTGCCTTTCAACGTTCAAACGTGTAACTCCTTTTCTGTCACATCCTTAGCAGCCCCCACCTTGCAACCTCAATCGAATCACATCCTTACAATAACCATGGGGGAGGGGGGGCCGCAACCTTCCAACGGCTTTCTCCCCCGCTGCCGTCGTCCCCTTGCCTTTTCCCATCCAATGTATTCTATTTGTCCCGAACAGGGCTGGGACAGAGTCGCGAATCGCAGGTCTCAATTCACCATTCCCTGATCTCCGGACCCCGATCTCTCTTTACGGGTCACTGTTCACGGATCACCGTTCACCGCTTCCATGGCCACCGACCACAACCGCGCCAATCCCCCCGAGCCGCCACCACCCGGCTTTCTGGCGGGGACTCTCTCCAGCACCGGCCACAAAGCCATTGGCCTCAACTATCTCTGGCTCGCGCTCTTCAGCGTTTTTCTCGGCTTGGCCATGTCGCTGCTCATGCGCATCCACATCGTCTGGCCGAGCATGCGGCTCCCGTTCCTGACCGGCGTCGGCTTCTCGCTCGAACGCTACGCCGCTCTCACCACCTTCCACGGCTCGCTCATGGTTTTTCTGGTGCTGACCGCCGCGCCGCAGGCCGGCTTCGGCAACTATTTTCTCCCGCTGCAAATCGGCGCTCGAGAAATGGCCTTTCCCAAGCTCAACCGGCTCGCCTTCTGGTCCACCGCAGCCTCGCTCATCGGCCTGACTGCTGCCTTCCTGGCCGCGCCCGAAACCGGACTCACCCTCTGGATCGTCAGCGTCGCGCTTTTCTGCTCCGCCTCACTCTTGAACGGAATCAATTTCAGCGTCACCACCATCGATCTCCGCGCCAGGGGCATGACCCTGCCGCGGCTTCCGCTCACCGTCTGGGCTTGGTTTATCAACGGAATTCTCAGCACTTTAATTTTCAGCATCCTCCTCGCCGCCTCCGTCTGCCTGCTCTCCGATCGCCTCGCTGGCACAAACTTTTTTCCGGTATTCAGTTTCCTCAGCAGCCAGCCCGCGAATCTCGCCGCCAATACTTTGCCCGTGCTCTGGCAGCGCCTCTTCTGGTTTTTCGCCCAAGCCGAAGTCTATATCGCCATGCTCCCGTGCTTCGGACTCGTCACCCATCTCATCTCCACGTTTTCGCGCAAGCCCGTTTGGATGGAACGACTCGTCGTTCTCGCTTTGTGCGCCGTCGGCCTTTCCGGATTTTGCGTTTGGGGCCAGCACATGTTCGCCAGCGGCATGAATCCCTTTTCACCGCTGGTCTTTTCGCTGCTCGCGTCCTCGCTCGGTTTGCCCGCCGCGATTTTGCTGATCTGTTGGCTCGGCACGCTTTGGAACGCCCGCGTTCAGCTCAACACTTCGATGCTTTTCGCCATTGGCTTTGTTTCGCTCTTCATGGCCGGTGGACTTTCCGGAATTTTTCTCGCGCGCCGTGATCTTGCTTCCGCCGCCGTCAGCGATGATTTCATCACCGGACATTTCCATCTGGTCATGGGCGTCGCCGCCACCTTCGCAATTCTCGGCGCGCTGTTTTTCTGGTTTCCAAAACTTTTCGGCCGCCGCCTCAACGAATCGCTCGGCAAACTTCATTTCTGGCTGACGTTTGCCGGCGCCTATCTCGTTTTTATGCCCATGCACTGGCTGGGCCTTCTCACGCACGCCAACATTTATTCCGGCAGCCGCCTCGCCGCAATCGCCGGACTCGTCGCTCCGGTTCGCGCGTTCATCACCGTTGCTGCAATCCTCATGGTTTTCGCGCAAGGAATTTTTCTCGTCAATTTTCTGTGGAGTCTTTTGCGCGGAGAAAAAGTGGAAGAGAATAATCCCTGGCGCGCCACTACGCTCGAATGGAGCGTCTCCTCGCCGCCGCCCGCCGATGATTTTGGCCCCGCCGACCCGGTGGTGTATCGTGGGGCTTACGAGTTCAGCGTTCCCGGCGTCGCCGAAGATTTTGTTCCGCAGCACCTCGCGCCGGACCAGGTAGTGAAAGCGCGTTAGCGAATAAATAGAAAAATAGAAAAACAAAAAATAGAAAACAGAAAATAGAAAATAGAAAATAGAAAGATCGACATGCCGGGCACAACTGCAGAAATCGAAATCGTCATCGAAGATATTGGCGGGGGTACCGGCGGCGGAGAACCGCCCGCGGGCGGTGACGGTGGAGGCGGAGACGACGATCGCCGCCGCCAAAAAAAATCTCCATCGCCGAGACGCTACTCGACGGCCATTACGCTCGGGCTCGTTTCCATACTCATGTTTTTCATGGCGCTCACCAGCGCTTTCATTGTTCTCAGGCGCAGCAGCGAATTGTGGGTGGATTTTCATCTCCCGCCGATTCTGTGGCTGAACACGGGGATTCTGCTGGCGAGCAGTTTCACGCTGGAAGCGGCGCGGCGGAAGCTGGCTGATTCGAACGCGGCGGACTTTCGAAAGCTCTGGCTGCTCACCACCGCGTTGGGGCTTTTATTTGTTGCGGGACAACTGGTTGCCTGGCGCCAGCTTGTGGCCCAAGGCGTGTTCATTGCCAGCAATCAGGCCAGCAGCTTCTTTTACATTTTCACGGGCGCGCACGCGATCCATCTTCTTGGCGGCGTCGGCGCGCTTCTTTACGTTTCGATTCGAAAGCTGGATGCGGCCAGAATTTCGCTTTCGACCGCCGCGGAAATTACTTCCTACTACTGGCATTTCATGGACGGCCTGTGGGTTTTTCTTCTGGCGCTTCTCTACCTGGGGAAATGATTCGAACCGGCGGGCGGTAAATTCAGCACTTCATAAATTCGGCGATGCATTCGACCACGCGCGCGATCTGTTCCTTGCACAATTCCGGATACATCGGCAGGGATAACACTTCTTGCGCGGCGCGCTCGGCATGCGGGAAATCGCCCGGCTTGTAGCCGAGCGAAGCGTAGAGCGGCTGCAGGTGCAATGGATAAGGATAGTAGACGGTGCTGCCGATTTTTCGCTCGTTCAAGAATTGGTGAAGCGCATCACGACGCTCGATTCGAATGGTGTACTGGTGGAAGACGTGTTCGAATCCCTCTGGCACGGCGGGCGGCATAACGCCGGGAATTTGATTTAGCAGGCG
Organism: Acidobacteriota bacterium; assembly: GCA_013289585.1. Taxonomy (GTDB): domain Bacteria; phylum Acidobacteriota; class Terriglobia; order Acidiferrales; family UBA7541; genus Acidiferrum. The sequence continues at coordinate 13,732 of JABCZR010000002.1, forward strand.
GGTGTACTCGGCGGCGTTGGTTTGGCGGGCGCGCTGCCAATTCGAAAGATGGCGAAGCTTGACGCGCAGGATGGCGGCCTGGATTTCGTCGAGGCGGCTGTTCCAGCCGGGCTCGGTGCTGAGATATTTTCCGGACTGGCCGTGGTTTCGCAGCGTTCGAATGCGGGCGGCGAGTTCGGCGGAATTTGTGGTTACGAGGCCAGCGTCGCCGCAGGCGCCCAGATTTTTTGTTGGGTAAAAGCTGAAGCAGGCCGCGTCGCCAAGCGCACCCGTTCGAACGCCCTTATAAGATGCGCCGATGGCCTGTGCGTTGTCCTCAACGACCGGCAGGCCGCGCGCTTTTGCGAAAGCCAGGATCGGGTCCATGTCCGCGGGGAGCCCATAGAGATGGACAACCACGATCGCGCGGGTACCCGGCGTGACGCGGCGTTCGAATTCGGCGGGATCGACGTTGTAGGTTTCCGGCCGGATATCGGCGAAAACGGGTTTTGCTCCGAGCGCGCTTACGGCGCTGCCGGTAGCCACAAAGGTAAACGCAGGCAAGAGCACTTCGTCGCCGGCTTGCACCCCGCAGGCGCGCAAGGCCAGGATCAAGGCGTCGGTGCCGGAAGCAACGCCGATGCCGTGAGCCACGCCACAAAGGCTGGCGATTTCCTTTTCGAACGCGGCGCCTTCCCGTCCGAGGACGAACTGCTGAGAGGCGAGGACTTTCTCGACGGCCGCGCGGATTTCGCCACCGATGGCGGTGTATTGCGCGGCGAGATCGAGTTGGGGGACGGGGTCAGGCGAGGAAGAAATTTGAGGTTGTGGCGTCATGGTCTTGTGACGGGTTCAGTATACGTCAATTGGTTTTGGGTTCGCGTGGGGGGTTGCAGTGCGGGTTGAAGACGGCGCACCGATGCTGCGCCCCTACAAGATCACAGGCGAGTGGCGTTGAAGTGCGACCCTGCAGGCGTTCCCATATAATGATGCGACTGCACACATGTTTGCAAAACGGACTAATTGGGATTTGACGCCGAACCGGCTCGGCGAAGCACTGGCTTCGCATCGAGCTGCGGGGAAGCCGTTGCTGGACTTGACGGTTTCGAATCCCACGGAATGCGGCTTCGCCTATAAGGATGCGGAAATCCTGCGAGCGCTGAGCAATCCAGGGGCGCTTTCATATGAGCCAAATCCAAGAGGCATGGAGTCAGCGCGCTGCGCCGTTTCGGCCTATTACGCGGAACGCGGCGAAAGCGTAGCGATTGAAGACATTTTTCTTACCACGAGCACGAGCGAAGCGTATTCGTACGTGTTTCGAATGCTGTGCGATCCCGGCGACGAGGTACTGATTCCTTCGCCGAGTTATCCGTTGTTCGATTTTCTGGCGGAGATCCAGGACGTCAAGCTGGTGCGCTATCCATTGCTGTACGACCATGGGTGGCAGATGGATTTTCACGCCCTGGAGCAAGCGATCACGCCCCGGACGCGCGGAGTGATCGTGGTGCACCCGAATAATCCGACCGGACATTTCACGAAAGCTTCGGAGATGGCCAAGCTGAATGCGATCTGTTCGGCGGGGGATATGGCGGTCATAGCCGATGAAGTGTTTCTCGATTTCGGGCTGGAGGGGAATCGCGTTGCGAGCTTTTCCGCGAATTCCGCGTCACTCGCTTTCAGGTTGAGCGGACTCTCCAAGATTTCCGGGCTGCCGCAAATGAAGGCTGCCTGGCTGACTGTCAGCGGGTCTCGCGAAAAAAAGAGGGAAGCGCTCGCGCGGCTCGAAGTCGTCGCGGACACCTATCTCTCCGCGAATGCGCCTGTACAACTGGCGATGCCAGTCTTTCTCGATCAACGGCGGACATTTCAGGAGCAACTGCTGGCGCGGGTTCGGCAGAATCTTTCCGAGCTGGATCGACAGCTCTCACAGCAGATATCCTGCAGCCGACTGGCGGTTGAGGGCGGCTGGTACGCAGTGCTGCGCGTCCCGGCGACTCGTTCCGACGAGGATCTGGCCCTTGAACTCCTGAAGTCAAGCGGCGTCAGTATTCATCCCGGTCATTTCTATGATTTTTCGTCCGAAGGATTCCTGATTTTGAGTCTCATTACGCCGGCGGAAATCTTCGCGCGAGGAGTCGCTGGGACGCTCAAGCTGATCGGATGATCAGGCGAGATCCGCGGTGGCAGCCCGGGCGAGAACAAGCATAAGGGAATGTTTGGGACTTCATAATCTAGTAGATGATGGGGAGATGACCTACAGTTTATGGAAGATTTAGATAAAATTGAGATGCACGCAGTCCTAGTACCGCGAGTCAAACAAAGAAGTTAGACGGTTTTCACGTAAAATCAACATAAAGCATAGATTGGAAAGCACCTTGCATCTCTTCTCGCCGGACCTGTGGTGGTCCATCGGGATTTCAAACTCTTGAGATCGATGTTGACGGGGGAAATGAATATGAAACGTTTCTTGCGGGGTAGCGCTCTACTGCCTCTGTGTCTGTCGGTGGTCGCGATTGCAGTGCTGTTGTTCAGCCCGCTGGGAGTAACAACGGCGAAGGCGGACAACCTGTATGCAAAGATTCAAGGAACGGTGACGGACCCAACAGGTGCGGTGCTGTCTGGCGTGAAGCTGACCGCCACGAACGTCGGCACCAACATCGCGTATTCGGCGGAGAGTAAAGGCGACGGCGGGTACGTATTCCTGAACCTGCCTATCGGGACTTACCGAGTGACGGCCACAAACTCCGGCTTCCGCACGTTCACGGCGACGGGAATTACGCTGGTACTCGATCAAATCTTCGCGCTGAACATCAAGATGGAACTGGGCCAGGTTTCAGAGCAGGTTCTCGTCGAAGCCTCGAACGTCCAGGTGGAAACGAGCAACACGCAGCTCGGCACAGTCATCAATGGGGACGCGATTGTGGACATGCCCTTGAATGGCCGGAACTGGACCCAACTGCAACTGTTGGAGCCCGGAGTCATGTCTTCTTCCGACCGGTTCGGAACCTATTCGACGAATGGCGCGCAGACCCAGCAGAATAGCTTCCTGATTAACGGACAGGATTCGAACGACCTGCCGCTAAACACGCCGCTGATTATCCCCAGCCCAGACGCTATTGCGGAATTCAACATGGTGACGAACACCATCAACCCGGAATACGGACGGAACTCTGGCGCGATCATGAACGCGGTAATCAAGTCTGGAACGAACAGCTTTCACGGTAGCGGGTTTGAGTTTTACCGTGATACCTCGCTCAATACCAAGGATTTCTTCACACACGCTGCCGCAGTCTTCCATCAGAACCAATACGGCGGGACCATCGGCGGTCCGATCTGGAAGAACAAGGCCTTCTTCTTCTTCTCTTATCAGGGACAGAAGTTCCGGCAGTCCCAGGCGAACTCCAACCAAACCGTTTTCTCGCAAGCCCAACGAGGCGGCGATTTCAGCGATAACGATTTTAACGGAACGCCGGGGCCGGTGCCGACATTGGTTGGCGGGGTGCTTACCTGTCCGACGAGTAATCCGACCTGCGCACCGAGCAATCCACACGTTTCACCAACCGCGATGTGGGGAGACGCCAGTTCACCGTGTCCTTTTGTTACGACTGCCTCACCGATGTGCGCAGCGGGCACCCCTTTCGGGACCACGTACAACAACACCGGAGGCGTGGTTACCAAGGGGCTGTTCAGCACAGGCGTAATTCCTTCGCAGGATTTGAACAGCATCAACGTCAATCTAATGAATCAGTTCGTGCCTTTGCCGAATATCACGGGTAATCAGTATGCCTTCACAGCCGTTACGGCAGGCTCGCAAAACCAGTACCTCTGGCAGGTCGACTACACGCTCAGCGCGAAGGATACGCTTCGCTCTTACGGGTTCATTCAGACGAATCCCACGCAGGACACGTTGCCTTTTACGGGTGCCACGCTACCGGGCTTCCCGGAGTTGGCCCAAAGGCACGCGAAGCAATTCACCGCGTCGTGGAACCACGTATTCAATCCAAACGTCCTGAACGAATTGCGGTTCGGCTACACACGGTTCAATTTCGTGGCGGTCGAACCCGTGACGCCAACACTGCCTTCCTCTGCGGGATTCCAGATCACGCCGCAAAATCCCGCAGGCGCGGGCCTTCCAGTGGAAGTCGTCACTGGCTTGTTCACGATTGGATTCAGCCAGAACGGGCCGCAACCGCGCATCGACCAGACCTACCAACTCGATGATAACTTGAGCTATGTCATCGGGAGGCACACTCTGAAGTTCGGGTTTGACGGTCGGCGCTACCTGGTAAGCAACCCGTTCTCCTTTCTCAATTCCGGCAATTACAGCTTCGGCGGTTCTGGCACGTTTTCCACGGGGGATCCTGGAGCCGATTTCCTTCTAGGCTTCCCAGACAGCTACACCCAAAGCAGCGGAGGCTTCATCGACGCTTCGGCGAAGGGAATTTACTCCTATGCTCAGGATTCGTGGAAGGTCACGTCGAACTTCACGATGAACTACGGGATTGGCTGGCAAATCAATACGCCGCTCACGGACCACTTCAACGGCGGCAGAGCCATCAACTGCTTCAGACCCGGTCAGCAATCGTTCGTCTTCCCAACAGCACCGGCAGGCCTGGTATTCCCGGGAGACAATGGTTGCAGTTCCTCGGGTTACTATACGGGCTTCAAGAATTTTGGACCGCGTCTCGGACTGGCCTGGTCGCCAACTGGCAGTGGAATGCTGGGTCATTTGACCGGCGGTCCGGGGAAGTTCTCGATTCGGGCCGGTGCCGGCGTTTATTTTAACCAGGTGGAAGAAGAGCTAACCCTGCAGAACCTGACGGCACCGCCGTTCTCGCTGACCGACGGTGGAATTGGAGACGTGGGTGGCATTCCGAGCTTGGCCGCCCCATTCACTTCTGTGAACCCAGCAACGGTTAATTTTACGAACTATAACGGCATTCTTGCTCCGCCAAATGGGGGTACGACACCCTGCAACGGACCCAATCAGCCGGTGTGTCAGACTTCGCCGGGAACCGTTCCTTCTGCCACGATCAACAACAAGTACCCATTCTTCCCGCCAGCGGCAGGGAGCAATGTGGGCTTTGGGTTCTTCGAGCCGTTTTCTTTGAACGTGCTTGACCCGAGATTCGCGGTGCCCTACGCCATCAACTACAACCTAACAGTCCAGCGTGAACTCCCCGCGCAGATGATCTTGTCGGTGGGATACGTTGGATCGCAAGCTCGTCACCTGGAGCGGGCGTTTGAACTGAATCCTGGGCTCAATCCTACGGCTTGCGCGGCTGACCCCAATTGCGTCGCTAATCGAAACATCCAGGGATTCGTCGCGCCGCAGAACTTCAAGTATAACCCGACGGTCTTCGGTTCCGTGGGTCAACAGGCGACAGACGGCGACTCGAACTACAACTCGCTGCAGGTCAGCTTGAACAAGCGCGTATCGCACGGGCTGTCGTTCCTGCTCGCCTACACGTATGCGCATGCACGCGACGACGGGTCCAACTTCGAAAACACCTCGTTCGGAACGCGGGGAACGAATCCATTCCTTAACTCGCTGAACTGGGGCGATTCGGCGTTTGACGCTCGCCAGCGGTTCGTGGCCAGCTACCAGTACGAAATCCCGGTTCCGCATCAGTGGAACAATGGAATCTGGAAGCGAGTCCTGGGAGGCTGGCGAGTGGCGGGGAATACCACTTTCCAAGGGGGGTTCCCCATCAACTTGTCTGACTCCAACCTGACTTCCCTAACTTGCTGGGGATTCAGTTTCTACGGGTGCCCGGACAATCCCAACCAGGTGGCTCCAATCGTGAAGTTCGATGCTCGGCAAGTCCAGACATTGGACAATTGCGCAGGCACGCCACACACAGGGAACTACTACTTCGCACCGGCTTCGTTCTGCCATGCGCCGTTCGGTACGTTCGGCAACACCGGAAGAGACTCCTTCCACGGGCCCGGGCTGAACTTCACCAACCTCGCGCTGATGAAGGACATTCAGGTGAAGGAACAGATGAAGATCGAGTTGAGGCTGGAAACGTTCAACACCTTCAACCACGTCAACTTCAACCTGCCGAGTTCGAACGTCAACTCCAGCCAGCTTGGCCGGATCACCAGCGACAGCAACATTGGCCCGCGCATCGTGCAGTTGGCCGGGAAGTTCTACTTCTAACCTTTAACCAGCTCTTAGGGAGAGAGGGCGTCTTTTACGAGACGCCCTTTTTCTTTTGGTGGGGAGGAAGAGAAAAGGGAAGGCAATCGATTGCACTTGGGCAACGTTATGCGAGTGCTCATGTATTGACGGAAGGCCCGGCGCTTTTTTGTTCCGGCGGCCGCGATTTCTACGGGATATGGGGATTGACGGCGAAGATGAGTTGCGACAGACTTGAATGTATCCGCACGGGGTGGTTCCCGCGTCTCACGGGTAGTCCGGGTTGTCCATCCGCTCGTTAATCAAGGACTCAGGCTTGGGGAGGATAGATGTACGGGTTGTGCCCAGTCATTCGCCGGATTGCTCGCTTATCTCCTCTCTTGCTTCTCATTACCGCTAGTGGGTACGCACAGTCCGCGGCCGGTGCGGCCCAGGCTTCCGCGCCAGCGAAGCCGGAAACCGAACAGGCGAACAAGCCGGACCTGTCAGTGATGGTGCGCACGTCCAATGGAACGCCCGTTGAGGCGCTTGCGGTCATTACTCTGTACGACTCCTCAGGCCAAACCATAACTTCCAAGACGACTTCCGAATCGAGAGCGACGTTTCCCGCCCTGAATAACGGCTCCTACATCGTTGACGTAGATGCTCCGGGATACGGGAAGGCCAGAGTCGAAGCGAAAATCACGGCAGAAGAAGGCGATCAGCTGCTCATCGTAAAGGTCAGGCCGGATACGGGGAGTGAAGTCACTTCCGTGGTGACCAGCAATGTGGTGTTGCCGCCGAAGCCGCAGAAAGAAGTGACCAGGGGACTCGAGTTGCTGCGGGCGGGCAAATTTGAGGAAGCCATCAAACACCTGGAAACCGCTCAACACATGGCGCCGAAAGAGGCGGAGATCCCTTCGCTGCTGGGGATGGCGTACGAAAAGAAGGGCGATATCACTACCGCGCGCAAATACTGGGACCAAGCCATTCAACTTGATCCAAAGCAATTGGCTTCGCTAGTCGCCTACGGGGACTCGCTGGTACGTCAGAAGGACCTGGCAGGGGCGCGGAAATACCTGGAGAAGGCCGTTGAGGCAGGGCCGAACTCGTGGCGAGCGCACGCGCTGCTGGCTGCGGTCTTGCTGCAACAGAACGCGTATGTGGAAGCGGTGCGGAACGCGGAGCGCGCCGTAGAACTGGGCAAAGCGGAAGCCAATTCGGCGCGGCTGACGCTGGGCCAGGCGCTGGCGTTCCAGCATCAGAATCAGCAGGCCATCACGGCGCTTGAGGCCTATATAGCGGGCAGGCCTTCACAGACGATGATTGATGCGGCGCAGAACATGATTACGAGGTTGAAGAATCCGAGCACCTCCTCCGCCGACGGAGGAACTGCCGTCGTGGATCTTTCTGTAACGAATTCCGCGAATGGACAGGCTGATGGCGGCGGGGATGCGCCGCTGAGCGCCGCGGTTTTGCACTGGCTGCCAGCGGACGTTGATACGGCGGTGCCGCCGGTTGAGCCGGGGGTCAGCTGTTCACTGGAAGACGTTTTGAAAAAGACTTCGGCGCGCGTGCAGGAATTGCCGGAAGTGGTGGACCGGTACACGGCCACGGAAAAATTGCATCACGAAGATGTGAACAATGCGGGAAATGCCGAGGCCGTTGCGGATTTGTCCTTCAACTACCTGGCATCCGTGCGGGACATCAAGAGCCAGAAGTACGGCGAAGCGCTGGACGTGCAGGAATACCGTAACGGAAGCACGGGAACGGAAATGTTTCCGAACCATCATGCAAGCGTGGGACTGCCGTCGATCGTGCTGATTTTTCACCCGCTGCTGATCGGCGATTTTGATATGAAGTGCGAAGGCTTGAGCCGGGCGCACGGGAACTTTGCGTGGCAGATTTACTTTCGTCAGAAAGATGACAAGGAAAGCCGGATTCGACGGTATCGTATCGCCGGGACCAGCTATCCCATTGCGCTGAAGGGCCGCGCGTGGATTGACGCCAATACGTATCAGATCGTGCGACTGGAGACGGACCTGCGCGAGCCGCGTCCAGAGCTGAAGCTGAATGCCGAGCACTTGACGATGGAATATGGACCGGTGATGTTCAAGAGCAGAAATGAACAGCTATGGCTGCCCACTAGCGCGGAATATTACGCAATCCGCAAAGGCAAAGGTTTTCACCAGCGGCATAGTTTCACGGATTACATCCTCTTCTCGATTGACGATAAGCAGAAGATCGGCGATGTACCCAAACAGAAGACGGCGGCAGTGACTCCGGACGACAAAAAGACTTCAAACTAAAAGGGAAATTAAAAAGGAAGATCGCGGCGATGATTCGCTGGCGGAGGAGTGTGTTCGAACGGCTAGCGCAGGCGGCCGGGGGGATCGGCGGGAGAGGGCATAGAGGCGGATTTGCCGCTGCCGGGGGAGTTGGCGGTGAGGTGGACGGGCGAGGGCTGGGGAATGCCTGCGCCGACGTTCAGGTCAACGTGATCTTTGGCGCAAGCAGGGCAGTAGCCTTTGCCGGTGTCTTCATCGCGGAGGCTGGCCAGTTCGTAGCAGCCACAGATGCAATCGCAGTAGCCAGTTTCGGAAGCGGTCTTGATAGGGATAAGCGCCATAACAGGCAAATATTACGTTTTCGGCTTGCTCTATGCAAGCGCGGGTTGCAGCGGGATTCAGGGATGGGCGTCTTTACAGTTACAGGTTTTTCAGATGCGCCAAGCGGAAGGGCGAGCCGAGATTCTCGCGCAGCTCGAGCCAATGCTGCTCCGGGATGGACATAAAAACTTCAACAACCTTGGGATCGAACTGGCTGCCCGAACAGCGCTTGATTTCCTCGCGGGCGTGGGACATCGGCAACGCGCGGCGATAGGGGCGGTCACTGATCATGGCGTCGAGAGAATCGGCGATCGTGAATATGCGGGCTCCGAGGGGGATCTGATCGCCCTTCAGGCCGCGTGGATAGCCGGAGCCGTCGTAGAACTCCTGGTGAGCCAGAACGATCTCTGCGGCGTCGCGAAGAAATGGGATGCGCGTCAGCATGTCGTACCCGATTTGGCAGTGTTCGCGCATCTTCTTTTTTTCCGCGTCGTCCAGGGGACCCGGTTTGCGGAGAATGCTGTCCGGGATAGCCATCTTGCCGATATCGTGGAGAAAAGCGGCGCGCGCGAGAATCGCCAAATAGGGGGCCGGCACGGGCATTTCCCTGGCAATGGAGATGCAGAACGCTGTGACGCGCTGGCAATGGCCTTCGGTCTCGGCGTCCTTCAAGTCCAAGGCGCTGCCAAGGGCTTCCAAGGTGTCGTCGTAGGACCGTTCGAGCTGCTCGATGGCGCTGGTGAGCTGGGCGGTACGTTCTTCTACAAGCTGCTCGAGGTTGCTCTGGTAGCTGCGGTTTTCAATGATCAGGCGGCGATGCTGAAGGGCACGGCCGACGCCGAGAAAGAGCTGATCTTTCTCGAAGGGCTTGAGGATGTAGTCATACGCGCCGCGGCGGATGGCTTCCAAAGCGGTGGAGATGTCATGGATGGCGGTGACCATGATCACCGGGACTTCGGGGTCATACTGCCGCATCCATTCGAGGAACTTGATGCCGTCCATCTCCGGCATGATCATGTCGCTCAAGACCAGATCGGGGGTCAGCTTCTTCACCTGATCCTGGGCGACGCGGCCATTCTGCACGGCGGTGCAGCGATAGCCTTTCGACTCCAGCATGGTCGAAACGACCTCTCGAATCGCTTCCTCGTCATCGACGACAAGTATGTTTTCAATCTCCACGTGGATTAGCTCCCAGTAGGCATTATATGTGACGGCACAGGGGAATGTGGGTGGGCTTGCCCAGTCAGAAAATAGCATGTTAGCGTCATGAAAGGGTTACCACTCAAGAGTTCACGCCGTCCAGATCGAACTTTTCGGGAGCAGCAACACCGCAAATGACGGCAGTTCCGGCCGGGAGGCACGCAACGTGTTGGAGAATCAGGGCCTGCTCGGCATCGCGTTCTTCGAAGCCACCGCCTTCATTATCATACTGGTTCTGTTTTTTCTTTTCCGGCGCGATCATCATGCGGGTTATTTCCGCTTTTGGCTGGTTGGATGGTGTTGCCTCACGTTTTCCGCGTTGTGCGAAGTCGCGTTCCTGATTCGTCAGTTCCCGGGACTGCACCAGACGCTATTGGCGGCGCAGGCCGCTGCTCTACTGCTCTTCCTCATTTCGGTTATGCAGTGCGCCACGGGGGTGGAGCGACGTATCTGGTCGGTTCTGCCTCTGATTGGCTTGATCCTGGCGGGAATTTACTATGTCGAGCGCGGCGGTCCCCAGCAGTTCGCGTCGCTCCATTGGGAAACCTCGATTCTAGAAAGCGCCATCTGCCTGTTTGCGGGCTGGTTGATGTTGCGGCCGGCGATGGCGCGCCGCGGACATGGCGCCCAGCTCCTTGCGGCGATCTTCATCCTCAGCGGGCTGCACGGTCTGGACCGCCCGGCTTGGCCAGAGAACCCACTGTTCCACCTGCGGGTAGCTTTTGACCACCTGCTGGCGGTGGCACTGGGAATTTCGATGGTCGTAGTGGTGCTGGAGGGCGCTCGCAGCCGCACGGAAGAATTGAATGACAAGATGCACCGCCTGACGCTGCTGACGGCCGCCAGCACGCAAACACTCTCCGTGAAGGAAGTGATCGATCAGGTGTTGGCAAACCTTGTGGAGAGCCTGGGAGCGACGCACGGCATCGTCCGGCTGGTGGAAGGGGCAGGTAAAACGGCGATGCTGGTGGCGAGGGCCTCTGTAGGGTTTGAAAAGCCTTATTTGCTGCGGCACGCGAAACTGTCGGTAACGGAACCTTGGGCTCAGCAGGTCTTGAAGGGGGAGTGCCAGTTTCTGCAGGCTGAAGAAGAGCAGGATCCGATCGCGCGGCAAAGAATGGCAGATGCCGACTTGAGATCGCTGGTGACACTGTCGCTGCCGGGCAAAGACGGGCCGCTCGGGGTGATTGCGGTTGGTTCCGCTCGTGGAGTCCAGTTCCAATCGGACGAAATCTCCTACCTTGTGAACATAGCTAATCTGCTGGGCATGACATTGCAGAATGTTCGTTTATTCGAGCAAGTGAATACGGTTCAGCAACAATGGGAGTATACGTTCGACTCCATCGGGGATCCCATACTTGTCCACGACGATAAAGGACGAATCCTGCGCAGCAATCACAGGCTCAGCCATCTGCTCGGCCGCGAAGGCGGAGGGCTGCTTGTGGGGCGGAGCGTGACGGAACTTCTCTCCGCGAAAAACTCAGCCTACAAGATTTGCCCTTACTGCGAGGGAGTCGCAGGGGAAGGTGATGAACCCGATCCGTGGCTGCAGGGCTACTTCCTGTCCTCTAATTCGAAATTTGCCGATCCCTCAGGCCATCAGCTTGGAACAGTACACGTCCTGAAAGACATTACCGACCGCAAGCGCGCGGAGGAAAAATATCGCACGCTTGTCTCCAGCGTGCAGGAAGGGGTCTTTATTTCCACGCCGCAGGGGCGTTTTCTCGATTTCAATGATGCCTTGCTGCGCATGACGGGGTACGACAGCCGCGATGAATTGATGGCCATCGACATCCCCAGCGCGTTTTATGGCAACCAGTCCGACCGCGAAAGGCTGAAGAAACTTCTCGAACAACACGGGGCGGTGGCCGATTTCGAATTCGAGATGAAACGTAAGGACGGGGAAATGCGCACGATGCTGGAGTCCTCCATCGCCATCCGCGATGCAGCCGGCAACGTCACCGCCTATCAAGGATTTTTGCTGGATATCACCGAACGAAAACAAGCGGAGTACGAAATCCGGCGGCGCAATCGCGAGCTGATGGTGTTGAACTCGATTGCGCAGACGCTGACGGAATCGCTTGACCTGAGCGATTCGCTGCATCGCACGCTGCGCCAGATGTCCGAGCTATTCAGCCTGGACACAACATCCCTTTACCTGTTCGATCAGGACGGCACGCAACTGCGGCGAATCGCCGCCGTGGGCCACCGTTCGGAATACTCGCGGCATTTTCCGCCGGTTTCCGTCAAGCCGGAACTGATGCAGCACATCAAGGCCGTCCACGCGACATTCCTATCTGTGCAGGGTTTGCCGTTGCCACCGATTTTCCGGGAGGCACAACAGAAGGAAGAGATCGTTGTGGCCTATATTGTCATCCTGTGGTCGAAAGACCGCGTCATCGGCGGTCTTGTCGTCGGCAGCCGGACGCCGCGCGAATTTTCTCCAGCGGACGTGAACCTGTTGATTGCAGTCGGCAGCCAGATCTCCAGCGCCATCGAGCGGTCGATTCTCTACGAAGAGACTCGCCAGGCTTACGAAAATCTGCGCCGCACGCAGGAGCAACTGCTCCATAGCGAAAAGCTGGCCGCAGTCGGGCAGCTCATCTCGGGCGTGGCGCACGAATTGAATAACCCGCTGACAGCGATCCTGGGCTACAGCCAATTGCTGACCTCCAACGGACAGATGGGACAGCAGGGCATCGAGTACGCCGAAAAACTCTACAAGCAAGCACAGCGGACGCACCGCATCGTGCAGAATCTCCTGAGCTTTGCGCGTCAACACAAGCCCGAGCGAATCGCCGCGAAAATCAACCAGGTCCTTGAAGATACGCTGGCGCTTCGCGATTACGACCTGCGCATGAGCAATATCCGGGTTCATCTGGACCTCGCTGCCGACCTGCCGGTAACGGCGGCGGATCCTTACCAACTGCAGCAAGTTTTTCTGAACCTGGTGAACAACGCGGTGGACGCAATTCTGGAGCACTCGAAGGACGGCGACCTCTGGGTACGCACAGGGACCAACGGTGATCGACTATTCATCGAGTTCACAGATAGCGGGCCGGGTGTGCAGGACGCATCCCGAGTCTTTGACCCCTTCTACACGACGAAACCGGTGGGCAAAGGAACCGGGTTGGGATTGAGCATCTGCTATGGAATCATCACAGAGCACGGCGGCACGATTCGCGTGCGGAATATCCCGACGCGAGGTGCGGCATTTACGATTGAGTTGCCGTTCCAATCTGTGGTGGCATTGCCGTCCCATGCGCCGGGGCGAACGACGGCTGCGGGAAAAGATGGGCGGATTCTTCTGGTGGATCAGGACGATTCCGTCCTAGAGGCAGTCGGAACAATCTTGCGCGGGCGGGATCATCGGGTCCAAACGGCGAGAGATGCGCGGGAAGCCCGTGCGATGCTGGAGAAACACGAGTTCGACATGGTGGTTGCGGATCTCCAGGTATCGGATGGAGCGAATGGAGACAGCCTGAGTGAATGGCTCGCGAAGCATAAGCCCGCGCTTACCGGCCGCGTAATCTGGATGTATGCGGTCGCACCATCGAGAAGCGCAGGAGAAAAAAGCGCCGAGAAGGGGCGTCAAATTCTGCAGAAACCATTCAAAGCCAGCGAACTGCTTGCGGCGGTGGATGAACTGCTGCTAAGCAACGTCGCCGCCGCGCCTATCGAGCGATGAGGCCAATTCCGCGGCAAGCGCGGCGCGTTCTCCCAGCTCCTTCATCGCTGTTTCCATACGAACGCTCAGACCACTCACAAGGTCGCTCAGGCGGCTGAGGCGCGGAATCGGAGCGAGTCCCAGGTGCAGTTGCATGCGAATGATCCGGTAGCGCAAATTAAATTTGACGATCAGACGAAGCCTTTCAAATTCATGCAGCGCCGCGACCTCCGGTGAAAGCACCGAAATGATGGTTGCTGTATGCAACAAACGATCGAAATCCTCTCGCACCGCAGATAGAAAGGCCAAGGCGACTTGCCGGCGCTCCCGCCGCACTCGCCGCACCAGGGAACTCTGGGCTCTTTCAAATAGGAACTCGAAATCCGAGTCAGCGAAGGCTTGCTGGATTTGAGGCAAGTGCGCGACACTTCCGGGCCCGCGCTCTTCCAGAATCCCCGCATCGGGCAGAGCGCCGCCTCGCCGGTGTGGCTTTCGCATGGACCATAGAAAGAGGAACAGGAGGAGGCCGGCGATTGCGAAGAATACGTAGAGAAATAGACTCACGGTCTTCTCGCCTCCGCGGACCAGAACTGGTTCAGATGTTCATTGAGAGCTTTAAGGCGAAAGTTGATCTCGGGAGCAAACTCAGCATAAAGGTTACTCGGGAGCATTTGCGGCTGAAAAACGGTCTCCGGTTGTGGCTGACGAAGGGCCCAAATCCAAAGCAAAAGGCAGGGAATGAAGACGACGGTGCCGGCAAGATTCCAGAGAACGTCATAGTCATATAACCTGCGCTCTAGGATAGTGTCGTTGAGGAAGGAAAAGCAGGAGAAGAGGAAAAAGCCGATGGCAAGCAAGCGCTCCGCCGGGGCCATTTCGATTTCGTAGTAGCGCACAAAGAGAAAGAGAATGCCGATCGTGAGGGCAATGGCCAATTCGAACACGCGGTCGGCGTTCAAGATGGCCAATTGCCAGTGAGGCCTTCCGACAGCCCAGGAATAGAGCAGAACAAGGCCAGCCGCTGCGAGCAGCATCCGCCAAGCCAGCGCCCAAATGCCTCGATACCTCTGCAGCACGCGACGGCAAATCTCCCCGACGGCCAGAGCGCGGACGTCCACCACCAATCCCTGAGTGCTCCACGCGATATTGACGGACATTTGGGAACTGAATCCCCAGATTCTGTAGCAAAAGAAGAGAACAGGGCTTTGCAGCAGCGTCGGAAGAATGTAAGCAAAAAGACAAGGATAGACTCGATAGTTTTTGCGGTAGATGAGAAGAAGGAAGAGGGCTAGCTTGAGGAAAAGTATGATTCCCCAAAGCACTCTCTCGAAGGTAGCGATCTCAGCCATCTCCGGGCGCATCCTAACACGTGCATTACTGCCCGGTAAATAGTTCATCTGTGCCCGAAGACGGCAAGGCCGAGGTGGAACAAACAGTTGAATGCCGGTGCCCCGAAAGATTAGAAAAATCTCAGGAAGCCAGGCCCGGCGGCATTGGTTTCGGGGGGATCGGTGGCGGCAACGGGTCGCCATCGGCGCGAAGCGTGTGGTTGATGACCGGACTTTCATCGGCGAAATGGTTGACGGAGTGGACAACGGGAAGTAGGATCAAAGCTGCAAAAACAAAAAGTACCAGACCTGCTGCATTTTTTTTCAAGGGCGTGGCCCTCCTCGGCAGCAGGATGAGGAGTGGCGACTAAGACGGCGGTTTTGGGTTCAAAACGTTCTGTCTACGGAACACAGGACTGCATGAGAACGCTGACGCAGCTCCAGCAAAATCGCAGAATTGTTCAGGATTTCACGCTGACGACATTGGCGGGGATCCCCGGGCACTTTGCGCGCCTGGCCTATATGGCTTCCTTGCGGGACCTTTCCAGCGGCAGATACGAGCACGCCGGGCTGGCGACGCTGTACCCAGACGAGGGCTTGCAACAGGCCTTACAGTTGTGTCACGAACAAATCTTCGAGGGGGTTCTGGAAATGCCGCTTGCCGGCCAGTTAGAGGATTTGCGCGTTTGCCTGACGGCCATGGAGGGCGGTTTGAAAGCGGCGGTCACGCACTGGTCGGGCCTCGAATCCTACCGCGTACTAATGCCGGAACGGTCGCCGGAATATCTTAAAGATCTTTTCTGTTCGAATCTGCGTGCTCTGCTGGAGATTCTCCGGGAGGAATACTCCCCGGCCCGTTTAAGCGCGTGACCATTCCGGTTACGCGTCCTACGACTTCTGCTTCCTCCGGCATGCGCCACGCTTCCGGCAAACAATGGGAAAGAGGGTGAGGGTGCATCACCAGCCGCGAACCGTCCTGATAAAACCATCCGCAGCGGTAACCATTGCGAATTTCCACAAAGTACATGGGCCGGTCGTGCTCCGTCGTCCAGTTGCCATCATCGATCTTCCGGATCGAGGCGTCCACCAGGACGATACTCCCTGGGCGCAGCAAGGGCACCATGCGCCGGTCCGACATGCCAATATACCCATACACATGGTGGCCGCTACCGTGCGTGAGCACGCCCTCAAAGTGCCCCCACCTTTCGACCATTCGCGATAAGAACTCCGTGCGCCGTGGATAGAACCCGGGGTCGAATCTCATGGGAATCCGGAGAGAGGTTGGAGGCGCCAGAAGATGGGTTTGCGGGGACTGCACGGCGCCGCCGTCATGGAAGCACTCTTCGAGGGGAACGTCATTCCAGCGCAGGATGTCCTGAGGACTCAAATGATAGATGGCTGCGAGCGAATATAGTTTGTGGAGACCTGGGACAACTCCCCTGTTTTCAATCTCTGCCAGACGGCTGATGTGCAGAATGAATTCCGAGCGCCCCCGGCGCGCCGCCAGCTCATAGCTAGCCCGTTCTACCTCTCGATAGGTTAGCCCAAGTCGTTCGCGGGCCTGCCGCAGACGAAGACCGGGATGCATGTAACCCTCAGATTTGAAGTGGACGCCCCGCCAGCAGAGTATAGCAGAATTACCATCTTGTTAAGGATTCGGAACGGGCAAACCGAATTGGAGGGCGAAATGGCTCTGGGAATCCCACAGTGAACCAGAAAGGGACATTCGATTGACCAAGTTTTTCTCACTGAATGTCCACAAACGCACAGTATTACGCATCCCGAACTCTGATACTTGGGGCTCGCAGTTTTTCGAAGGAGACTCATGTTCAAGACTTCAAAGTTCACCCTGGCAATCGTAATGACGCTTGGGGCATCGGTGATAGCCCAGGCCCAGACGCAAGTGCCGGCGGATTCGGGTAACCCGACGCCGACGTTTCGAATGAATGTGGTAAGCCGAACGACGCGGGCGGTCAGCTATAGACACCGTAGCGGCGCGACCAAGATCAACTTTGAAGGCACCGATCTGATGCCTGGGGCGGCTGGCGAGGCCAAAGTCGAGAGCAAGCGCGGGGCCCTGGAGATCGAGGTGGAATTTTCCGGACTGGACAGGCCGACCAGCTTTGGGAATGAGTATTTGACATATGTGTTGTGGGCGATTTCGCCGGAAGGCCGGCCGGTGAACATCGGCGAAGTATTGGTGGGCGATAACCACCGCAGCAAGCTGGATGTGACCACGGACCTGCAGGCCTTCGCGATGATCGTAACGGCGGAGCCTTACTATGCCGTGCGACGTCCGAGCAACGTGGTGGTCCTTGAGAACGCGGTTCGCTCGGATACCGCGGGCTCAACGGAAGCGGTGAATGCCAAGTATGAATTGATCGATCGCGGCGGATACATTCCGACGGGCTATAAGCTCGACCCCGTGGTCTTGAACGCGAAATTGCCACTGGAATTTTTTGAAGCGCGCAATGCGGTGCGGATAGCACAATCCGCCGGTGCGGAAAGATACGCCGCCAGCAGCTACCAAAAGGCCGTCCGCCAGATGAACGAAGCGGATGGGCTCGCGACCGAGAAGCATGAAAACAAGAAGTCGCTGATCTCCTTGTCCCGCGAGGTCGTGCAAACTGCGGAAGATGCGCGCGAAATCGCCATGAAGCACATCGAGGAAGAACGAGTCGAAGCGGAACGCCGGGCGGGATCGCACCGTGAATTGGCCGCGAAGGATCGTGCAAACAACGCCGAAGCCGCAACCGCGGACGCCGTTCGCGAGCGGAATGAGGCGGACCGCCAGAATCTCGACGCGCAGGCGGCCGCTCAACACGCCGCCGGCGCACAGGCGGATGCCGAGCGAGACCGCAACGACGCGCAGAGAAAGCAACAGGCCGCCGAAGCGGATTCCGACCGCAATCGAGCCGCGGCCATCTCTTCCGACGCGCAGCTTCAACAAGCCGTGCGAGATCGCGAAGAGCTTCGCGCGCGCCTGCTGCAGCAATTTAACCTGATCCTGGAAACGCGTGATACAGCGCGCGGGCTGGTCGTGAATATGTCGGACGTATTGTTTGATTCCGGCAAATACTCGCTGCGGCCGCTGGCCCGTGAGAAGTTGGCCAAGATCTCGGGTATCGTGCTTGCCTACCCGTCACTCAAGCTGGCGGTCGAAGGCAACACGGACAGTGTCGGCACCGAATCCTATAATCAGGAACTCTCGGAGCAGCGCGCAGAAGGTGTGCGCACTTATCTGACGCAGCAAGGCGTGCCGGAATCTTCGACAAGCGCGACTGGCTTTGGCAAGACACGGCCAATCGCGTCAAACGATACCTCCGAAGGGCGTCAGCAAAACCGGCGCGTGGAATTGATCGTGTCAGGCGAAGTGATCGGGACGAAGATCGTTTCGCTCAGCCTGCAGCCGGTAGCAGCAGCAACATCTCCGCAGTAGTCCTACCCAAACAAAAGAGCCGGCCCCCCGAGCCGGTTCTTTTTTATTGGTACTGCGCTTCCCCTGGTGCTGACTAGAGCAGATGCCAGCACATTCGAAATAAATGGGAATTATGCCTCGTTTCGAAGCACGAGGTGATTTTGCGTCAGACCGCTAGTTGAACAATGTGGGCAAGTCCGGGCTGATTGGTTGGACAGGTGAACTCTCGGGGACGCGGCTGGAGCCCTGGCCGCTCGATTCATTGTGACGCTGAATGGCAATCGCCGCCAGACAGATGGCCCGCTCAATCAGTGGAGATTCGCTCGCGGATGGGCGGCGAAGAGGGCAACAGTACATATCCAGAGAGCCAAGGAGTTCGCCACTCTCGGCAACGATACCGGTAGAACAGAATACATACAGGCCAAAAAGTGCAGCGTCATCGGAAATGGCGGCGATTTCGCTGGCATCGTCTTGCGGGAGGGAAATGTTAGAAACTACATTGCCAATCTGGCAATCGAGAGCGGCGCATATTCCATTCAGCAATTCCGGAAGGGGAGCCCGAGCAGAAATGGATTGAAGAAGCTGCTGCTCCCTGCTCAACAAATATTGGAATTCGTCATCGGAATTGCGATGCGGCAGCTGTCCTTCCAAGTTCCAACACGAACTATAGCGATCTTCATTCATGAGAGCCCTCCATTTCGGGATGTGTTCCCATTTCCGGGTCATGTGAGGACGGCCTTATAGCGGGAGCGGCCAGGTCGCCGCGCTCCCTCGGCTGATGTATGCACATCCTGGTTCGGCTGGATTCGAATTGCGGGCTAGCTTCCGTTATGCCCGTTGTCTGGATGACTGTGGCGCCAATTCCAATAAGCGCTCTGCTGTTTCTGGCTCTCTTCGCCGAAGGGACGATAGTCCCGATGCTTCTCTCCGAGATACTGGCGATAGGTGCGGTCTTCGTTCGCATCCCAGTCGTGGTAGTCCTTGTGGTTGCGGTCGTAGACTTTGTGGTTCTCATTATCGTTTTGGTGATGGTTTTCTTGCTGTCCATTGTTTTGTGGCCTGGTGGCCGCGATGATTGCCGTTGGGGCCGCAAGGGCTGCAGTGAGAAAAAGTGAGCTGAAAAGGTATCGATAGGTACGATGCATTTTGTGTTCCTCCTGCCTCGAGATTTCCAGTTCGGAAACCCAGGCTATCAAGGAGTATGCATTCAAGGCGGCACCAGAGATGTTCGTTACCGCACACCGACGTCATCCGACGCGTTCCCAGTAGGCGGGGGCAAATTCACTGGAACAAACCAACCAGGAGCGCCTAAGAAGCGCGCCCCGCTCGCGCAGCCCGCGGCCGCTTGCTTTTCATCTCATAGAGGACCTTATCCGCTGCGTAAAGCAGCGTTCCGATGGTTTCAGCATCCTTTGGAAAACTGGCAACTCCAACGCTTACGGAAAGCGCCGGCTTTTCGGCATCTTGCTCCAGAAGCTCGCAAATTCGCCTCGCCACCATCGTGGCCGCGCCGAGCCCTGTCTCCGGCAAGACCAGGGCGAACTCGTCCCCGCCATGCCGCGCAGCGGTATCAATGGACCGGCTGCAATCGGAGAGAATCTGCGCCAGCCTGCAAAGCGCGCGGTCTCCGGTCAGATGCCCGAATCGATCGTTGATCTCTTTCAATCCATCAAGGTCCAGCAAGACCAGAGAGAATTCCCGCTCGGTGCGATTCGAACGGCTGATCTCGGAATGCAGCACTTCGAAAAGCCGGCGATGATTGGCCAGCCCGGTTAACGAATCGCTGAGTGCCTGCTGGCGCAGGTGCTCCTCGAGCATCCGTTGTTCCGTAATATCAACAACAATGAATTCATGCCCGGTAAGATCCGCCCGGTCGTCATAGATACCGCGGCCGCTGACCCTGGCTTTGAGCTTTGTGCCGTTTTTCCGCTGCCACTCGATCTCGATAGGATCGATTTGTGCCGTGGTGCGGACTTGTCGCGCCGGGGGCGAGGTACTAGCGAAGGTAGTGAAAATCTCCGCCGGCGGTTTGACTGCCAGTAGCTCCGCTTTGCTCTCGTAGCCCAGCATGTTTAGCAAAGCCTGATTGACGTCGAGAAACTTTCCTTCCGCGTTGCACCGGCATATTCCATAGGCGGGATTATCCACCAGCGCGCGATACAACGATTGCGAATGCCGCAAGGCCATCCGTGCCTCTTGCAATTCCGTGCGCAGCTCCTTTTCGTTCAGGGCACGGCGAACGGCCATTGGCAATTGGGCTACGCGCTCCTCTTCAACGTAATCGAAGGCGCCATGGGCGGTTAATTCCGTGATGGACACTTTTCCGGGAGCAGAAGTTACGAACAAAAGAGGGGTCTCCTGCGCGGTCTGCCGCAGGAGCTGCAAAGCCTGCGGTCCTTTCCAGCCGGAGCTGGGGTATTCTGCGACCAATACGTCGTAGGAGCCGGAGCGGATCTGTTCGGTGCCCTGTTCGAGGGTCAAAACGGTGTCGGCGCTCACGGCAAACTGGGCCTTTTTGAGCTCTTGCAGGCAGCTGTCAACCGCGTCGGCATCGCGGTGGATGAATAGCACGCGGAGAGGACGGCGCCGGTGAAAAACCTTGTTCTCGAAGCGAGAATTCCGCTCGCCAAACAGGTATTCGTTCTTTCTCAAGCTTGCCATGGGCCCACACATGGGCCACCAAGCCCTCCACAGCGTGCGGAGGTTACCCGAGAGGCCCCATTCCTCCTCATCGTAGACGGGCAAGGAAGGGCAGTCTGTACAATTTTGAACATGTTCTAAAACTGAAACCTGGCCCCGTGAAACATTCGGTTTTTCAGGGCTGCTTCCATTCCTCCATCTTCGGCGTCAAAGCCTGTATATCGTGGGGCGACATAGTACTGAGGAGTCCAGATCCTGGCGGTTTCTTGCCTGGAGGCATGCATGAACCGAAACAGATTGGCTAAACTTCTGGTGCTTGCACTGTGCATTGCTTTGCCAGCGTGGGCTGGCACGCATTCCGCCGCTGTCTTCAAGAAGCTGCAATCGCTCTCCGGAGACTGGGAAGGGAAAGACGACCACGGCATGCTCGTGAAAACCAGCTTTAAGGTTCTCGCCTCCGGGACGGCTGTCATGGAGACACTCTCCCCTTCGGGGATGGAGGAGATGGTTACCCTTTACAGCATGGACGGAGATGGAATCGCACTAGTCCATTACTGCCCCACGAACAATCAGCCGCGCATGCGCGTGGTTCCCGATTCCGACGATATGAAGGAGCTCAGCTTCGACTTTCAGGGCGCGGGCAATCTGAAAACACCCGCCGCCGGCCACCAGCATCATCTGGTCATCCTCTTCGTCGATGCCGATCACATCACTGAGACCTGGACGTGGCGCCAGGATGGCAAAGAAACTCCCATGGTTTTCCACCTCACCCGAAAAACCGGCTAAACCATCAAGACCGGCCGACGGTTCCGAGCCAGAAAAAATCTGCGTTGCCTTCCCGCAGTTCCTTTGCGCCTGAGGCATTCTTTGCGCTCCGTGATTTCGACTTGGCCTTGTCGGACAAGCTGGGAAGTGAGCAATGGCCCCGCACCGCTAGCCGTCCGGCGGCCAAATCAGGATTCTGCTATCCTGAAAATGACATGACCTCGTTGCTAAAGCGCAACTTTTCGGGACTTGCATCCCTGTTCCTGCTGGTCGGGTGTCTCCTCGCCGGCGCCAATACACAAGCTCAGGAAGCCGCGGTTGCGCCGCGACCCGGGGATTCCAGAAGCACATCCAACGCTGACTTCGTTGCCGCAGCCGATGAAGTCCTCGGACAAATGAGCGAAATAACTGGATTAAAACTCCGCACGCCGCTGAAGAAATCATTGCGGTCGCGCGAGGAAATCCGCGCTTACATCATCAAGCAGATGGACGAAGACAAGAATGCCGCCGAACGCTACGCGGGAGCTCGCGGCGCCGAAGCCTTCGGCCTGCTGCCTAAGGGATTCGACTTCGATACTTTCATGGTGAATGTGCTCACCGAACAGGTCGAAGGGCTGTACGATCCCAAAGCACGCGAGTTCTATATCGCGGACTGGAGTCCGCTAGAAGACCAGCGCATGGTGATGGCCCACGAGTTGACGCACGCGCTGCAGGACCAGTATTTCGATATCGACGCCTGGGAGAAAGCGGCCAGGCCGAATGACGACGCCGAATTGGCGCGCGATGCCGTGATTGAAGGAAGTGCTACCGCCGCGATGGTCGATTACCTGATGCGCGACACCGGGAAATCGATCAAGGATCTCCCGGAATTCGACCCCTCGATGTTGCTCGGAGACCTTGGCAGCACGCCGACTCTGCAAAAGGCGCCGCCTTTCATCAAGGATGCGCTGATCTTTCCCTATCTGAGCGGAATGGCCTTTTCGGCCGCGATTTTGAAGAACACCGGCTGGTCCGGACTTCCGGGCGTGTTTGCGAAGCCGCCGGTTTCCACGCAACAGATCATGCACCCGGCCCTTTATCGTTCGGGACGAATTCCAAAGACCGTCACGCTCCCGCGCATCGAGAAGCTGCTTGGCGGCAACTGGTCAAAGCTCGATGAGAACGTGATGGGAGAATTTGGGTGGAAGGAAGTTCTGAAGCAATTTCTCGACGCCGACCGCGCTAAAACCATGGCCGCGGCCTGGGCGGGTGACTGGTATTCGGTCTACGAAGAGAAGCAGAGCAAACGGCTGGTCTTAGTGACGCGCTTGCAGCTCGACAGCGAGGAACATGCCGAGCGATTCTTTGGCCAATACTCGGAAGCGTTGGAGAAAAAATATTCGGAGCGCACAAACCTGCTGCGCCGCTCCAGCTTCTTTTCATTTGATAGCCCGGAGGGAAGCGTATTCCTGAATTGTTTCGGAACAGAATGTGTGACCCTGGAAGGCACGACGCGCAAGGTATTCGATGGTTTGATCAAAGAGCTGAACTGGCCGATGGCGCCTCAGCCGACAGAGCGACTCGGCTCTTCCATTCCAGAGAAGACTGCCAGGGATATTGGATTTTCCGAAGACCGCGTGACCGCAAGCCTGGCTGGCTTGCGGTCACAATTCTCGGCGGCACGATAGAATTTTAATTCGCCCGGCGCACAGCGAGAAGCGTCAAATCGTCCGTTTGTTTCGACCCCTCCCCAAAGCTGAGCATGTCTTCGAGACACTTGGAGATTAGGCCATCAGGCTCGATACCGGTGTGCCGCGCCGCGAAAGCGCGGATTCGCTGGAGGCCGTATTCCTGGCCTGCGGAATTCCGCGATTCCGTCAAGCCGTCGGTATAGAGAAAAAGTGTGTCGCCCTGAGCCAGAGTAAGCCGGTGGACAGGGAAGCGCGTGCTGCAGAACATTCCCAGGGGCACACCCGTGGAATCCTTCGGTGTCGCTCCGTCACTGTGGATGTGAAGCACGGGAAGATGGCCCGCGCTGACAAACTCCACGGAACCGTCACACGCGGCGCGCCCGATGACGAGCGTTGCGTATTGACCGGCAAGGGTACTTTCGCAGAAAATGCGGTTGGCGTCTTCCACCATGCGATCGAGTGGGAGGGCGGCCTCGGCGAGGCTGCGGATCGTCGCATGAAGATGGCTCATGAGCATGGATGCGGCGACGCCTTTGCCGGAGACGTCCCCAAGCATAAAAAGCAGTCCCGCTTCTGTTTCGAGAAGGTCGCAGTAATCGCCACTTACCATTCCCGCGGGTTGATAATGATAGCGAACGTTCCAGCCTGCCGGGGCGAGGCTGATTTTGGGCAAGAGTGCACGCTGGATGCGCGCGGCCAGGGATAGATCGCTCTCCAACGCGCGTTGCTCAGCGTTCGAGAGATGGTCAAGGCAGAAGCGCACCAGGGGATCAACGAGCAGGCGCTCCGCTTCGATGCTTTCGTGGCACTCCTCACAGATTCCAAATGTTCCCTGATCGATTTGACTGAGCGCCGTGTCCACAGCTGCCAGGAGTTGCGAAAGCGAGGCGTCTGCGGCGGGCGAATGCAAGGCTGCATGAAGGCGCTTGCGGCGCTGTTCCAGTTCGGAGCGAAGATAGGTCTGTTCGGCAGTGATCATAGAACCTCCTGCCATAGGTTGCTGTTTCGCGGCTGAACTTTCCATCCGATTTCCTCCTTTGAACGAGGAACACAGGAAGTGCTCTAGCGCTGACGGTATAGGCTCTCTGCTTCCAATTCCCCGGCCAATCGTGAAATAGCGAGCGCTTCTGGCACGTCAGTACCGATTTTCATTCGATGCCGCAAACGTGCGAGACGATGCAGGAATTTTTGCTCCTGGCGGGCGGAACGGGCTGCGAGATACGGATCGCGGGAGGTGCCATTTTGGCGCCTGAGTTTCGAAACAGCGAGCAGAGCGAACTCCGCCGCGCGGTTCAGGTCTTCGGCGTGGCGCTCGTAATGGATCGCCAATTGTTCGCAGGCATAAACGCCATCCTGCGGGTCGGTGACGAGTTCCTGCCAGATCTCGGCGGCTCGGGCGTGCTCGCCGCGGCGTTTTGCCATAAGGGCCAGATCACGACGCGCCTTGGGGCGAAATTCGGCAGGCAGCCCGGAGTTGAGCGCCTGCGCGCACGCGGAATGCGCGCGCTCGGGTTCTCCGCGACGCTGGAGAAACCTCGATAGGCCGAAGAGGTCCAGGCTTTCCATTTCATTGGTAGCGCTGGGCGTTTCCGAAAGCAGGCCATTGATCTTGCAGAAGAGCGCGGCGAGTCCGCGCAAATCCATCTGGTTGTGGCGAACGATGCCGGCGATGGGTTCCACTGGCCCGCCGCGGAGATAATCGAAGTAGTACTGCGGGATCAGCGCGGATGCTACGTCATCGTTGCGGTGCCAGCCGAGGCGGGGGGCGTCGAGAACTTGGCGTTCCAACTCCACGAGCCGCACCGAGCCGAGACGGAACTTCCACAGCGCACGGGCGGGATGTAGCAGGTCGAGATGAGAGGAGAGTGTCGGCGCGGCAATGGAGCGCGTCATGGTGAAGCGGCTCTCGAGCAGCGGCCAGTCAAAGGACTTGCCATTGAAGGTTACCAGCACGGGACGCGCGGCGATGCGCGCGGAGAGTTCGTAAAGCAGGGAATATTCCTCCGTGAAATCGCGCATGACGAGTTGTTCGATTTGTAATCCGCCAGCATCCCACCACGCCAGACCTATCAGGAACGCGTAAGTGCCCGTGCCTCCTGCCAGGCCCGTTGTTTCGGTATCCAGGAAGAGCCATTTCGTAGGATCGGCCAGGGCTGCGCGCGCCCGTCGCGAAAGCAATTCATCGCGTGTGCGCGAAAGTAATCCCAGTGAGACGGGATGAGGATCCACAAATTCCGGAGTGGAGAACCAGTTTCGAACGGCGAGGTGCTCACCAAACTGATTCCTCGCAACCCCTGCGCCGAGGACTCGGCCGAGAGCATCCTCTTCGCCTGGGGCGCGCAGCGAGGCAGGCCGCGCGGGCGCAGGGCGCGCTGGCTTTAGCGCTGCGAGTCGCGCGAATTTGTCGGCAGTTGCGGACATCTACGCACACAACCTGTCGAGAATGGCGAGCGCGGCCTCTTTTGCGCGGGGAGCGAGATCGCCGGCGGGGCCGACGCAGGAGGGGCAGCCCTGCTCGCAAGTGCAGGCGGAAATGAGTTCGCGCGTTTTTTGCATCAGGAGAGCGTGCGTTCGAAAGAGAGGTTCGGAGAAGCCGATGCCGCCGGGGTAGGCGTCGAAGAGGTAGAGATTTGGTTCGAAGAATTCTTTGGCGTTGGCGGAGACGGCGTCTTGCATGCGCGTTGGACTGAAATCAGAGCTTGAGGACGGATCGAGTGAGGAGCGGACAGACAGGAATGTCTGTCCTACGGATGCGTCCGGGGGGCGCTCGCCGATGGCGGTGCCTAGATCGCGGCGGTCGCACATCAGGAGCAGGGTGGCGACGGATTCGAGGGCGTGGAGCAGGCCGAACATGCCGCTTTGTCGCTCGCTCACGCTGAACGGGAGCGAATCGAGGAGCGGGCGCTCGAGGGTAATCCAGTAAGAGGTGGTGTGCATTTCGTTTTCGGGGAGTTCGAGTTTGCCGTCGCCGATATTTTCGTTGGTGAAAAATTTTATTTTTTTGAAGCCGACGACCTGGGAACGCACGAGGACATCGCCGTGAGAGAAAGATATCGCAGAGGAAAACTCCGATTCCGCGCCGCGAGAAGTGGCAGCGATCTCAAGGACGCGGACCTGGGTGTAGCGGACGGCGTCGGTGTAGTAGTCGGCGTCGACTTGCTTGACGTAGGCTTTGCGTTCCTTGAAGTCGAGATGCTCGACGTGATACTGGCGGCCGCCGTGGAGGTAGATGGCCTTTTCGTGGACAAAGACAAGTGCGCTGGGAAAATCAATTTCGGCGATGACGTTGGGTTCGCCGCTTAGGTCAATGATGATGAAATTATCGCTGGTGATGGAGCGCAAGCTGATGGTGTCGGCGGGGTAAGCTTCGTGGGTCCAGTGATAATTATCGCCGGCGAGATGCAGAAATCCGGCTTCGGCGAGCCTGGCGCAGAGATCGGGCAGGTCAACATCGCCGAATTTATCGCTGGGGGAGATGGGCAATTCGAATGCAGCGCATTTCAGATGGTTGATGAGGATTTCGAGATTGTCCGGCTGGATGAATGCGTGCTCCGGCGTATTGCCAAAAAAATAATCGGGATGGCGGACGATAAATTGATCGAGTGGTGAGGAGGAAGCCACCAACACGGCGCAGGAGCTTCCGCTGCGGCGTCCGGCGCGTCCGGCGCGCTGCCATGTGGCGGCGATGGTGCCGGGGTAGCCGGCCATGACCACGGTGTCGAGCGAGCCGACATCGATGCCAAGCTCGAGGGCGCTGGTGGAAACCACGCCGCGAATTTTTCCATCGCGGAGGCCGCGTTCGATTTCGCGGCGCTCGTTGGGCAAATAGCCGCCGCGGTAGCCACGAATCGTCTGGGGTTTGCCTGGCAGATTTGGATTGGCTTGCTGTAAGTAGGTGAGGAGAATTTCCGTGTGCAAACGCGAGTTGGCGAAAACCATGGTTTGTAAATCGTGTTTCAGGAATTCCTGCGCGACACGGGAAGATTCGTTGATGTAACTGCGGCGAATGCCGAGAGCTCGATTTACGACGGGCGGATTGTAGAAAACAAAAGTTTTTTCGGCGGCGGGCGCCCCATTCGAATTGAGAACTTCCACTTCGGATTCCAGAAGGCGCGTGGCGAGATCTCCGGGATTTGCAATGGTTGCCGAGCAGCAGATGAACTGGGGATCGCGGCCGTAAAAGTGCGCGATGCGGCGAAGCCGCCGCAATACATTGCACAAGTGGCTGCCAAAGACGCCGCGGTAGGTGTGCAGTTCGTCGATCACTATGTAGCGAAGGTTCTCGAAGAGGCGTGTCCAGCGCGTGTGGTGCGGCAGGATTCCGGTGTGCAGCATGTCCGGGTTGGTGAGGACGACGTGGCCTTTTTCGCGGATGGCTTTGCGGGCGTCGGCGGGAGTGTCGCCGTCGTAGGTGAAGACGCCGAAGCGATCGTCGAGGCGCTGGTTCAGGTCGTGGAGTTCGGCGAGCTGGTCCTGCGCGAGAGCCTTGGTAGGGAAGAGGTAGAGCGCGCGAGTGTCGGAATTTTCCAGGACATCGTTTAAGACGGGCAAGTTGTAGCAGAGCGTTTTTCCGGAAGCGGTAGGCGTGACGATGACGACGTTCTTGCCGGTGTGGACCGCCTCCACTGCCGCGGCTTGATGGGTGTACAGGCGGCGAATGCCTTTTGCAATGTAGGCTGAGACGAGCTCAGGATTTATCCAGGCCGGGAAGTCTGCCCATTGGGCTTCGCGGGCCGGAATATGATGCACGGCGGTGAGGACCTCACCATTGACGTCGCGGGAGGCGAATGCATCGAGGACTCGGTGGACGCGTGTAACCGATGTGGGGATGGCGGCGTGGCGGACGGCTAGCGCGTCGGGCATGACAGGCCCCTTTCAGTGATTCGCCTTTTATTCGCTCACGGTAGCATGGGGCGTTTTGCGGTGCAAGAAGGAAAACGAGAGGCGGTGAGTGGAGGACAGGCGAGAACACAGATCTCGCAGAAGTCTTGTGCGCACAGTTGGGTTCTGAACCGGGTTGCACGGAATAAGGGTTTCACGTATTATGGGTACATGAATATTACGCTTTCCCTGCCCGACGACCTGGTGAAACGAGTGCGCAAAATTGCCGTGGATCGTGACACCACCTTGACGGGCCTCGTTCGAGAATACCTGAACGAAGTTGCGCGACAGGAAGCCGCGGCGGGCCGTAAACGTCGGGAGAGGGAAGCGTTGGAGCGCACCTTCGAACAGTTCCAATATAAAGTCGGAGAGAAAACCTGGAAGCGCGAAGACCTTTATGAGCGCTCTTGAATTCCTGGACACGAATGTCCTGGTTTACGCTTACGATCCCAGCGAGCGACGAAAACAACAGATTGCACAGAGCCTGGTTCGCAAGGCGGTGGCGGGTGAGATCGCGGCCTCGAGCCAGGTGATTGCCGAATTCGCGGCGACGCTTCTTCACAAGCTCACCCCACCGGCCAGCCCAGAAAGTTTGATTGCTCTGCTCGATGCGCTCGGACCAATCAAGCTCGTCCCGCTTGATGGGGATGTTGTCCTCCGTGCGGTGCAGGCACGCGCTCAGTACGGATTACATTTTTACGATGGAATGATTGTTGCCGCGGCCGAGCGCGGTGGCTGCCAAAAAATCTGGTCCGAAGATTTCAATGCGGGGCCGAATTATTTCGGCATTCCCGTGGAGAATCCCTTTTCCTGAGCCGTGCAACGGATGCCCCGCCAATCTGAGTGCTAGAAATGCCTCTGCGTGCTCTCTTTACCAGCGGCAGCCAGACGCCAGCGCTACTGCGAGGCGCGCAGGCGGAGGATGAGGAGGGCGCCGGAGAAGAAGAGGATGGCGGAGGAGGTGAAGGCGATTTGCGCATTGAAGGCGCTCCAGAGAAAGCCGACGAGGAGGCTGGAGACGAAGTCGCCGACGGCGTTCACGGCGGCGAGGGTGCCGAAGGCCATGCCGTGCTGTTCCTTGGGGACCAGTTCGGCGGAAAGGGAGTCTTCGAGGGCTTCTTCGGTGCCGACATACAGACCGGCCAGGACGAAGATCACGGCGAGCAGCCACAAGGAACTCGTTCCGGTGCAAAGAAGGAGTGCGGTGACTCCAGCGAGGGCGTAGCCAGCGGCGAGGACGGCTTTGCGGCTGGGGACGTGATCACTGAGCCAGCCGCTCAGGTAGGCCGAGCCGGCGTAGAAGACGTTGTGGAGCGTGTAGAGGCCGACGGCGAGGCTTGCGGCGCGGGCTAGCCCGTGGCTGGGTGTGAGTACGCGAGCGGCGTAAAGAATCAGCAGAGAATGGGAGAAATCGCCGGCGCCGAAGACGCCAACGCCTATGAGCAAGCGGCGGAAGGGGACTGGCAGGGCTTTCAAACCAAGGAGGAAGGATCTTTGTGGGCGGGCGGCGATGGGGCGTTCGCGAACCAGCAGCCAGAATGCTGCTACAGCGATGAGGCCGGGCACGAGAGTCCAGAGAAAGACTTTTTGGTAAGAATGGCCGGTGGCTTCCAGCAGCCAGAGGGCGGTGAGGGGGCCAGCGATGGCGCCTACCGTGTCCATCAAGCGCTCGAAACCGAAGGCGCGGCCGTAGGCGCCTGGGGGCACGTCGGCGGCGAGGAGCGCCTTTTTTGCGGGTGAGCGGACGCCACGGCCCAGCCAGGCGGCGACGCGGGCGAGCAGGACGTAGTAGGCGTGCGTGGCGAAGGCGAAGGATGCGGTCGCAAAGGCCGTAAACGCGTAGCCGAAAACGGCGAGCGGCTTGCGGTGTTTCAAGCGATCGGTGTAGTGACCGGCGGCAAGCTTTGTGAAGCTGGAAAGACCATCGGCGATGCCTTCGATGGCGCCGAGCCAGGCTGGACCTGCGCCAATGGCGGCGAGGAATGCGGGGAGCACCGCCGTGGCGGTTTCGTGGCTCCAGTCGCTGAAGAGGCTGGTCAGGCCTACGCCGAGAACGGTGCGGTTGAGCCAGGATTTTTTTTCTGCGGCTTCGGCCATGGGAGAGCAGTTTACAGTCGAATGTTCCCAGTTAAAAGTTTATGGCTTTTCTTGGATAGCGGATTAGCGCGACGCTCAAATTGAAGTACGGGAGCGATTGCAAAAGCGGTAGCTGAGTTACCGCACTCCAAAAGTGTCAATCGGCCACTTTTTCAAGAATCCTGCAAAGAATTCGCGGTGGAATTCTCGATGAGGCCGGTGCGCACAAGCCGGCCTGCTGCTCCGAGTGTTTGTGGCGGAGCCATGCATGGTTCGCGCCGGGGCAAGTAGGGCAAGCGCTGTGGAGCGGCCCAGCGTGCGCGCACCGGCCCCATCAGGACGCTGGAGAAGTCGCGCTGCAGGCGGCGCATGGCGAGAAACTTTTTCGAGGTGCGCACCAGCCAGTCGCTGCCGTAGCAGCCGCGAAAGCCCTGTTCGAGGAGCGATTCCAGGACCCCTGGGGCGCAGTGTGGATGGTTCCACACCAGGTGCTTGGTATCGAACTTCGACCAGTCGCTCTCAAAAACTCCAAAGCGCGAGTCCAATTCGCTCCACATCTCGGTCCGCGGATGCGGAGTAACGATGGTGATTTGCGTGACGTCGAGCTTGAGCGAAGCGAGCGTTCGCAGATCTTCGGCGATGGATTCCGGCGTTTCCGAAGGCAGGCCGATAATGTAATACCCGTGGGCGTAAAGGCCCGTGCGGTTCAACCGTTCCGCCAGCTCGAACGTCGCCTGGACTTTTTCGTTCTTGTGCATCTGCTTCAGCAATTCCTGATGAAAGCTCTCGATGCCGAAGAGCGCGCCCTCCATTCCGCATTTCTGCCACTCTGCAAAATTTCGCAGGAACAGATCCACACGGGATTGCACCATCCAACGCACGCCATGGCGCGCGAGCAATTCGATCACGGCTTCCGAGTGCGAAGGCAGGTTGCCGAAATTCTCGTCGAGGATAAGCACAAACCGGATGCCGTGCTGCACGTAGAAGTGCAGGACGCGATCCAGGGACTCCAGCGTGATGGGTTTCGGCTGCGGGGCGAAAGCAGTGGTCTGGCAGAAGGTGCAGCGAAAGCTGCATCCCCGCGAGGTGAAGAGCACGCCAAAGGGAATCGACCAGCCGCCCGGCAAGCGGAACTCCGTTACCAGGGGCGGGTGTTGAATCTCATCCAGGGGCACACCCACAAGTTCCGCGACGGCTTCTTCGCTGTAGCTGGTAAAAACGTGATCGAAGTGCTGGTGAATGGAGGGAGTCAGAGCGCCGTAGTTACCAGCCCAGAGTTTCGGCACGCCCGCTTCGCGCGCCTCTTTTGCCATCTGCAGAATGTCATTGGTCTCTTCGAGATAAAAAGAGAAGCCGACGGCGTCCCATCCTTTCTTGAGGTGCTCCCGATACTCTGCTTGGGAGGGGTATTCCAGGATGGAGATGCCAGGGATATTCTGGCGCAGAAAACGCAGGCCGAACGAGATGCGCCGCGGCATGCCGAAGCGCCAGCGAAAATCGCGAGGCGCATTCTCGCGAAAGTAGTCGTATAAGCCCGAATCCCGGCAGCGGGTGGTAAGCAGAATCCGCGTCATGATCCTCTCCTATGCAGAGTTTGTTCAGAGCGCCGGACCTGGAATTTCCCAAACTCTATCACAACCAACGAGATTCATAGCAGATGGAACCAAAACGGCAAGGGGACCTGGTTACGAGGGTCCTGGGCGCTGAAATCACACGGAGTCCACTAGAGATGGCTAACATCCCAGTTATTTCTTTGCGGCGCGGTAGAGGATGACGCGGACTTTTTCGAGGGTGATGAGGCCGCCTTCGACCATTTCGTCCAGGCGGGAGAGGATTTTTTCGATGCGCTCCTGGGATTCGATGACCTCGAGGATGATGGGGAGATCCTGAGAGAGGCGCAGAAGCTTGTCCGTGTGATAGACGCTGGAGCCGCCGTAGCCGCCGACGCCGCGGAGCACGGTTGCGCCGGAGAAACCGTCTTTGCGGAGCATCTCGACGATGGCTTCGTGAAGCGGTCTGCCGTGCCATTTATCGGATTCACCCATGTGGATGCGCATCAGGGTGCGCTCGCCTTCGAATTTTTCGTGGGTCATGTGTGGCTCCGGGTTGGTGACTCGTGACTGGTGATTTACAAAAACCTAGCCCGACAATCACATGCTTAGAACTTGTTGGCAATGCGAATTCCGACGATCGTCAAGAGCAGACCGGCGAGGACGCTGGCGCCTACGTAGGCGGTGGCCCAGGCCCATTCGCCTTCTTCGAGCATCTTAGCGGTTTCCCAGCCGAAGCTGGAGAAGGTGGTGTATCCGCCGAAAAAACCGACGCCGATGGCTACCCGCCAGTCGGGCGAAATGACCATGCGGCTGAGAGTGAATTGTCCGATAAGGCCGAGGAGGAAGCAGCCGGTCAAATTAACGAGCAGCGTGCCGTACGGGAAGGTGCTCCCGGCACGCGTTTGTACAACACCTTGAAGACCGTAGCGCGCCAGAGTGCCGGCGGCACCGAAAATGGCGATCAACGCAAGCCGCAATGTCGCTCCAATCCATGGCCCAGCAGGGCACACCAGAGAATAACCTGCGGCCGGTTCAACAAAAAACTCCTGGAGCCGGCAGGCTGCCAGGAGTCATCAGCCCAAGTGGACTTCACAGGGGCGGTTATGGCGAACTCCATCGCCATTCGAGATTTCGACTAAGTTTAACAAATTCCGGAGCGCGAAAATGCAAAATCCAGGAAAGGGCCGCAGGTGGTAAGCAGAGAGGCAAGAATCAAGGCGGAGCTAGAAATGGAAAGCTATGTCCAAGGCATCCCCCCTTTTTTTGTAAGTGCGCATTCTAAAGGAGTTAGCGTCCTTGTAAGTGGTTTAGAATGTGTCGTTACGGGCAATCTTGTGGGTGTTCATTATAAATGACTTATAAGTTAACATAACTAGAGGCTCCTATCTGGTTGCGCGTGAAAGAGCTTGAGATTCGGATGCGTTAGGTCTGGCCGGAGGAAAAGCGGCGGCAAGCCGCCGCACTCCAAATGGAGTTATCTACAAGTGAAATTGTAACTAACATACAGAGCGTGTCAAGGGATAGTTTGGCTGTTTGCTAGTTGGTTGTTTTCCCGCATTGCTGGAAGGCCAATTCAATGGCTTGGCCCATCGCTGCTAAGGGGGATTGGACCGTCATTCCGTGGCCGACGGCTAGGCGCGTGGGGTTGAGGTTGCAAAGTTTTCTTGCGCTTTCGGCAGCGGACTCGCGATTCCACGAGAACAGAGCAGGGAATGGAAAGAAGAGTTTGAAAACACCAGCAGCGACGACACCCATCTGCGTTGTGAACGCATCTCCGGCGATCAGTGAACCATCTCTGACGTCCAGATAGGCCATGTGCCCTGGCGTGTGACCGGGAGAGAAGATCGCTTGGAGGGAGCCAACGCGATCGCCATCCAGGAGAAGTCGAGTGGGGCGAGACCTCGCGCCGGGAAAACCAATCAGCTTCTTCCCGGATTCTCCGACATCCAAAGAGAAATCGCGAGCGAGGAGGCGAGATTCTCGCTGACTAATGCTGAGGTCGATATTTGGAACATCCCGGACGATGGCCTCCAGAGCCCCGATATGGTCTATATGAGCGTGCGTCAGGACGATGCGTTTGATAGACGCATCGAGACGTCGAGCAGCTTGCAGAATGCCTGGGGCTGTGCCTGCGATGCCGGTGTCGACGAGAGTGAAGCCATCGTCTTCACGGACCAAGAAGCAATTGACCATGCCGAAGCGAGTCAGGCGGAACAGGTTTTTGGTTTCTTGCTTTAGTTTCACTCGAGTACCCGAGAAACTTAGTAATGGAAACGATAGCGCACCTGGGCGTAAATCTGGCGGGGATCGATGTAGTGGGTTCCGCCAAAGGTGAAACTGTTATCCAGGAGAACGCGGCTGTTGGTTACATTGGTTGCGGTCAGAGAGACGGAAAAGCGCTCCCCGAAACTCTTGCTGAGGGTCAGGTCAAACGTCGTATGGCCTGGCAAATGCGAGGGCGGCGGAGAGCCGTTGGAGAAACCCGATCCATAGTAGACATCGGTGGAGGCGTAACTCCGCCATGGCAGGTTCACGATTCCACCCACATGCAGAGTGTTTCGCTGATCGTGGTCGAGCGGTCCAAAGCCATTGCCAAACGAAAAGTCGGTGAGGCCGCCGTTGATATCCCCGAAACCAAGAGCCAGCTGATTCGAATAGGTCACGTAGACCTGAGCGCGATTCCAGATTCGAGGGGAGCGCAGGGTCAGTTCCCAGCCACTGATACGCGCGCCCTGGATGGTGATGGGGAAGAAAATGTCCGAGTTATTGAAATTGTTGTGATCAAAGAAATTCGTTGCGCGAGTTAAGAAATTGTCGGCATCAAAGGCCCAGCCCTTGATAGGAATGGTGACGCCAAATTGATGCTCTTCATCGCGCTCGCCATGAAGCGGGATGAAGCCCAGCTGCTGTACGTCAGTGATGAAAGACAGAAGCGGACCGGAAATGGTGACGAGCGGCGGGGCCTGGTAGAAATCGCCGTAGAAAGCGCGGAAGACCCAGTTGATTTTGGGAACGCGGACCGCAACGCTATACCGGGGACTCGTCGCGTTCTCGACGACTCCTCCCGAAAAATGCGTTTGGCGCACTCCCGCGCTCAAGGTCAACCAGGAGGTGGCGCGGAATTGCTCCTCGGCGTAGGCAGCAATCAAGCCACCTGTCGAGTTAACCGGAGTCGGCTCCAGCGGCGGGTTGCTGCCGTCGTTATAGACGAGAGCAAAGAGCTCGTCATTTTGCTGAGCAAAGCCGAAGAGCCCTGCGCGAAAATTGCTGCGGTCCTTAACCCAGGTCACGGTGGCCTGGCCGCCTTCATAGTAGGAGGAACGTTTTTGAGTTGCCGAAGAGGGGATGTCGTTGGGGCTGCTTTCATAGTTGGCGCTGTTGTAGTGGTAGAAAGGCGAGACCGTCAGCAAAAGTCCAGGGCTAAAGGTGTGAACCCAAGAAAATGTGGCGATCGTATCGCTCTCCTGATTGGCGTCCTTTAGATATTGGGGAGGAGTCGTGACCGGGAAGTTGGGGTCATTAGGGTCGAAGGGCACCTGATAATAATCGCGGCGGATTTGTCCGACGAAGCGCAATTGATCCTGCGAACCCAGATTGTAGATCAAAGAGCCGAACCCGCCGTAGCCGTTTGCGGCATCGTGGATGACGTTTGGGGTCGGGGTCTGCAAGCCGAGGTTGGTGCGATTGCCGTTGGCGCTCAGGTAGTAAGCAAATTTGTTGGTGTGGCCGCCGAAATTGATCTGATCGTCGGTCTGGTAGAAATTTCCCGCGCTCAGAAGCAGTTCGCCTTCGTTGTTGCGTTCGAATCCGGTGCGCGGCGCGACGTTGAACACGCCGTAAGTGCGATCGCCATAGTCGGCTGTGTAGCTGCCGCGCTGGGTCTCCAACACGTCGATGTCCTTGGGGTCGATTTGCGGGCCGAGGTTGCTGGCGATATTGGTGTTGGGAATTGGCACGCCATCAATCAACCAGCTGACTTGGTGGCCCCCGCGGACGTGGAGTTGATCGTGCGTGACATAGGAGCTCGGCACATAGTCCGTGATCATGGCAACACTGTTGGTCCGCGACGCGCCGGGCGTTTCCTGGATTTCCAAGCGAGTGACGATGGTTGTGGGCGTGGCGGATTCCGTCTGGGCGGGAGGGGCGGACACCAGGATCGATTGATTCTGCGTAGCGATCTGCAATTCGAAATGCAGGACGGGGGCCGACCCGGAAAGTACGGTGACGCTTTGCTCGACAGTCGCGAATCCCTGATGCGAGACCGTGACGATGTACTCGGCGAGCGGCACGGCATCGAAATGGAATTCGCCGTTGGCATCCGTTTTCGCGGTTTGCGTATATTCCGAGGACTTCGCTTTAAGGACCACTTCAATGTCTGCAACCGGCCGGTGCTGCGGGTCGTGAACGATACCGCGGACAGTTCCGAAGACCGTGGCAAGCGCGTGGCCGCCGAGTAACAGCAAAACCAACAACAAAGACGAAACTTTGCGCATGGAAAACTTTTCTCCTGGTAAGAATAGTTCGCGTGCAGCATTGAGGCTGCAGCTTGGGTGAATCAGCTAAGTCGAGAAGCGATGGCGGTATTTAAGCGACCGCAGAAGCAAGACGAGGAGGAGGAGAGAGGGGTTCGATCGAACGCGAGAAATCCAAAGTGGTCGCAAATTGCACGAGCGAGGTGATGGCGGCCGATTCGCGGGCCACTATGACTGGGGGCAGCACAAAGGCGATAGAAGCAACTGCCGAGCGATCGGAATCATGACAGCAGGACATAGAGCACGCCATCATGCCGGCCATTTCATGTCCGCAATCCATGTGATTCGAAGGTGGTGCGGCCGGAGATTTATGGTGGTTATGCTCCGGGATTGGGCATTGATCTGAGGTGCAACACGCGGATTGATAGGAGGACCACGCCGCGCCGGCGAGCGGCGCATACAGCAGGACGACGACGAGCAAACAGATGCTCGCGGAAAATGAGCGGCGGCGACGTTGGCGTGCAGTTTGCATGAGTTACGCGAGCCGGATCCTAACGTAGGATACTATGGCGCGAAACGCCATAGTTTGCAAGCCGAAAAGATAAGTCCTCGGGGACTGGCGCCTTCCATACCAAATCGTTCCCATACTCGCGAAAGGCGCCGGAGTTTTCAGAGTGGCCATGGCGAACTTTTGCGGCAGAAGCCATCTTGACTTAGAATGGGGCGCGTCGCAGACTGAATTCATGTCCCACATTTATATCAAGCTGGATTTTGGCACGGATGAAGAGAAGGCGCAGCTCGCGCGCCATAAGCTCGACGGCTGGAAGCAAGCGTTTCGATTGGACAAAAGACTGCAATACAAACTCGACCGGCCCGAGAGCGCTGCTGGGGAAGCGCCTCCGAAGGCTGAGGCGGCCGACAAACCGGCACCTGCCGCTAAGACTAAAGGCAAAACAAAACGTAAATCGCACGTGGCGGGGACAGAAGAGTCTGCAGCAACGCCTAACGGTAAGGTGAGTTTGCTGGTGCGGCTGTACTTCAGCTCGCACGAAAAGCTCTCCGAGCAGCGCTGGGTCGCACGAATTCCCTCGGAGGAACCGTTCAAGAGCGCGTCTCCGAAAGTGATTTTGCAAAGCGATCCGGAATTCGAAAAAGCGGATCAACAGTTCGAAGCCCTCGATTAAGGGCAGCCGGTGGAGAGAATTGGGTTACTGCTCCGTCGCGATAGGCCAATTTGGATGGTTTTTGGCCAACCCCTGGCGGACGGGAAATTTCAAATAGACCAGACGAACGCGAAAATCCGCTATAATTAAATTCCGCAGAGGCAAATTCCGAACTTCAACTCGAGGGCAGAACGAATGGCGTTACAAACGCGCGTCAGACTTGCAAAGCTTGACGCCCCCAAGGTTCACGGCCTCGATTACGAAACGCTGATTCGCCTTTACCGCACGATGTACCTTTCGCGTCGGCTGGATGACCGCGAAATCCAGCTCAAGCGGCAGAACAAAATCTACTTTCAAATCTCCAGCGCCGGACATGAAGCGATTACTGCCGTAATGGGGCTCTTCCTCCGCCCGGGCGTGGACTGGTTCTATCCGTATTACCGGGATCGCGCGCTTTGCCTAATGCTGGGCGTCACTCCGCTGGAGACGTTGCTCGCGGCGGTAGGAGCAAAGGATGACCTCAGCTCCGGCGGCCGGCAGATGCCTTCACATTGGGGCCATCCCAAGTGGAATATCGTCAGCAAGTCTTCCTGCACTGGAACCCAATTTGTGCAAGCCGTGGGCGCGGCCGAGGCAACGCTTTATTACCAAGGGCGGCCCAAGGCCCTGTCGCAAGCCAAGAAAGCGCCGCTGGGAAAATACGTCAACCACGAGCGCGATGAAATCGTGTACGTCTCCGGCGGCGACGGCTCAACGAGTGAGGGCGAGTTCTGGGAATCACTCAACGTCGCGTGCGGCAAGAAGCTGCCGCTGCTGTATCTCATCGAAGACAACGGCTACGCCATCTCCGTGCCTGTTGAAGTGCAAACCGCCGGGGGGAGTATTTCGAAACTGGTGCGCAGCTTTCCGAATTTGCATGTCGCGGAGTGCGACGGCACGGATCCGTTCGAAAGCTATTCCGTGTGTAAGGATGCAGTGGAGTATTGCCGCGAGCGGCGCGGGCCGGCGCTGATCCATGCGCACGTGACGCGGCCGTATTCTCACTCGCTTTCCGACGACGAAAAACTTTACAAATCGCCTGAGGAGCGAGAAGAAGAGGCACGGCGCGATCCGCTTTCGAAGCTGGCGCTGGTCCTGGTTCGCGAAGGCGTGCTGGACCAGAAGCAGATTGAAACCCTCGAAGCAGAGATCGACATCGAGGTCCGCGAGGCCGCCGACCGGGCGCTTGAAGCCGAAGAGCCTTCCGTCGAGTCCATTCCGATGCATGTTTATTCCGCGGAGATTGATCCGGCGTCCTCCGCGTTCGAAACGCAACCCCATTTTCACGGCGCGCCGAAAACGATGGTGGAAATGGTAGCGGCCACGCTTGCCGACGAGATGGCGCGCGACGAACGCATCACGGTATTCGGCGAAGACGTGGCCGATGCCAGCCGGGAAAGCAGCCTCAAGGAAGTGAAAGGGAAGGGCGGGGTCTTCAAAGCGACGGCGGGGCTGCAACGGAAGTATGGAAGCGATCGGGTATTCAATTCGCCGCTGGCGGAAGCCGGCATCGTTGGGAGAGCGATCGGGATGGCCACGCGCGGGTTGAAGCCAGTGGCTGAGATACAGTTTTTCGATTATATCTGGCCGGCGATGATGCAGATTCGCGACGAGCTGTGCGTGATGCGCTGGCGTTCGAACGGAGCGTTCAAAGCGCCGGTGGTGCTTCGTGTGCCCATCGGCGGCTACCTGACCGGTGGCGGCGTATATCACAGCCAGAGCGGCGAATCGATCTTCACGCATTGCCCGGGCCTTCGCGTGGTGATGCCGTCGA
This sequence comes from Acidobacteriota bacterium, assembly GCA_013289585.1. GTDB lineage: Bacteria > Acidobacteriota > Terriglobia > Acidiferrales > UBA7541 > Acidiferrum. The sequence goes on from JABCZR010000002.1 coordinate 53,087, forward strand.
CAGCCCTCGACGTTGCGGGACTTTTGCGAACGGCGATCCGCTGCGATGATCCGGTGATGTTTCTGGAGCACAAGCACCTTTACCGGCAGCCGTACAACCGCTCTGAAAATCCGGGGCCGGACTTTACGATTCCATTCGGTAAGGCACGCGTGGTGAAAGAGGGCACGGACCTGAGCATCGTCACGTATGGCGCCTTGGTTCATCGGGCCGAGGTGGCCGCGGCCCAACTTGAACGCGAGGGAATTTCGGTGGAGATTATCGATCTACGTTCGCTCTCGCCGTACGACTGGGAAGCGATTGCCACCACGGTTCGAAAGACGCATCGCGTGATCGTGGCCTACGAGGACATGTTGAGTTGGGGTTATGGCGCGGAACTTGCGGCTCGCATCGCGGACGAATTGTTCGAGGAACTGGACGCTCCGGTGAAGCGCGTGGCGGCCATGGATACGTTTTGCGCGTACCAGCCGAAGCTCGAGGACGTAATCCTGCCGCAGACCAGCCATATCACCTCCGCTGTGAAACAGCTTCTGGAGTATTGAGTCCATTGGGTTTAGACTGCCGAATCGCGAAACTTTTTTCGGGGTTTGCTCGTATTCCTAAGTAGAGGAGCATGATTCATCTGCTCCGTGGGGGTGGTCCAATGAATTGCCCAAACTGCCAAAAGGATATCGCGGCGGGTTCGAAGTTCTGCTACAACTGCGGCGCGAAGCAGCCGGAAACAGCGGCTCCCGGCGTCCCTCCTCGCTACGGAACAGAGAAGAGACTGGTACGCTCGACAAATGACAGAAAAATAGCAGGTGTCTGCGCCGGCGTAGCAGACTATTTCGATCTGGATCCAACGATCGTCCGGGTGGTGTGGCTGGTGGCAACCCTGATTCCCGGACCGAATATTCTTGCTTACATTATCCTGTGGATCGCCGTGCCTGAGGGGCTGACAGGAGTGACGTCGACGTCAGCGCCAGCGAGGTACTAAGTTCCTTTTCTCGACGGCGGGAGCGGTCATTTTTTCGGCTTCGGCGGACTTGATCTGCCACTCTTAGCGCTTTCAAAAAGCGGGTAATCCAGCGAGATTGTTCCTGCTCCCACGGTGGCGAGCGCGAGGCATGCTGTCAACAGCGCCATGGGGAATTCGTAATTGTGAACCGCTAGATAGCCTGCGCTGCTGTGCACTTTCCAGATGGCCACGCCCATTTCGATGGCCAGCAACAGGGCCGTGCCTCGCGTGAAAAGGCCCAGCACCAACAGCATGCCTCCGAAAACTTCCAATACCCCTGAAATGTAAACAAAATATCCCGGCAGTCCGTGCTGGACGAAAAAGCCCTCCATACCGCCGCCCTGGTGCGCCAGCTTAGGATAGCCGTGCGAGAAAAAAATGAGCCCCAGAGCCAGGCGAAGGACCAGCAGGCCCAGCGGCTGGAGGGAATTGGGAGACTTCATGAAAATCCTCCGCGGTTGTCCAAAAATTGTTTCTGATTGCTGCGGCATTCTAGCAGAAAAGCAAACAGCTCACTGCCGCACCCGGCGGCGCCAAACTTTCAGGTACAATCTTTAGAGAACCTCGAAAGACAAACGGGAAATGATGACGACGGTTGAGACGGTTGGTGTGGCTCGCGGCACATGAAAAGAAAGCTCCTCATTGCAGTGCCGCTGCTTGGCCTCGTAGTACTGCTGGCTTGGATCTTTCGGCCCAAGCACGAAACGCGGGGCGAAGCCTTTATCAGCGAACGGAGCGTCACACTGTGGGGCCGGGTTGCGCAGGTACGCGAGCCGCTTGCAACCCTGCATTATGGCGATCGCGTTTCCATTATTGCCCGCCGCAATGACAACGTAGAAGTCCGGACGGATGCCGGTGCTGTCGGATGGGTCGACGCCCGCTTCCTGATGGACCCCGCGCTGTGGCAGCGCAGCATCAAGCTCCTGACCCAGGTGCGCACGATGCCGGTGCAGGCACGGGGGCGCACTAAGGTCTCCACGAATCTACGCGTTGAACCCGGCCGCACCGCGTCCCGCCTCTACCAGTTTGGACGCGGTGTTCCTGTTGAAATCGTTGGCCGCTCCACGGCCGAGTGGGTGCAGGGCACGGACGAGAAGGATTCGTCCAGCGATGTGGAGGAAACAAAGAGGGAAGATTGGTTCCTTGTTCGCGGATTGGCCACCCGGCCGCCGGGTGAAAACGCGGCGCGCGCAGCTGAATCCAATGCAACGACGCAACCTGGCGATCAAACCGTGCCCATCGCAGGTTGGGTGATCGCACGATTCGTCGAACTAGACCTTCCTGATCCGGTTCGCGAAGGAGCCGCTTCCGCCAACCTGCGCCCGATCGCATGGTTCGAGCTCAACCGCGTCGGGGTTCCCCCTGATGACAAGCCACAATATCTTCTTGCCGCGGCGCGCGGGCCGGAAGGTCAGGCGTGCGACTTCGCTGCGCTTCGCGTGTACACCTGGTATGCGAAGAAAGATCGCTATGAGACCGCGTACATTGAAAATAATCTTTGCGGCCAGATGCCGGTGCGCGTCGGCAAAGGGCCGAAGGGCGAGCCGGAATTTCGATTCCGCGTGCTGGATGGCAATAAAGAAGAACGCGTCTATCGTTTGAACCAGACGGTTGTTCGCCGGGTTCGCGAGGAAGGCGAGTCCGGCGTCAAGCGTGGTTCGGCGAAACCAATTAAACCAGCGACCAGGTAGTTTGATGGCTCAAGCGATGGATTAGCGAACACCAGGGTGACGTGGATTTCTGAGCATCGCAATTTCCCTCGCAGACATTCCAGCAAGGGGCCAAGGCGGAGAATCGAACGATGACGCTGCACATCAGCGAAGCCGAAGTGCGGGAAGTGTTGACCATGCCGCTGGCAGTGGAGGCTGTCGAAGAGATTTCGCGCAAACAGGCCACCGGAGAAGTGGTGGTGCATCCGCGGCGGCGATTCGAATTGCCTGGCGGAGGATTTTTTCATTACATGGCCGCAGCGGACTACGCACAGGGCTTCGTGGCCATGAAGCAGTACACCTATGTTCGGGGCAAGCTTCGCTTTCTGGTTCCTCTCTACGAGATGACCACCGGAGAATTGCTCGCCTTGATCGAAGCCGATTATATGGGTCAATTGCGCACCGGCGCAGCTTCCGGAGTCGCGACGAAATTTCTGGCGCGCAAAGACGCGCGAGTCGCGGCAATCATCGGCACAGGCGGCCAGGCGCGGACGCAGCTCGAAGCGGTTGCCGCCGTCCGCAAGCTGGAAACGATTCGCGCCTATGGACGCGACGCCGCCAAGCGCGAGAAATTCAGCTCCGAAATGTCGGAAAGGCTTGGCATTCCCGTGCGCCCATGTTTTTCCGCGGGAGAAGCGGTTCGCGGCGCGGATATCGTGTCCACGGCAACAACCGCTTCGCAGCCGGTCGTGAGCGGGGCGGATCTGGCGCCGGGCGCCCATATCAACGCAATTGGCGCGAATCATGCGCATAAGCGCGAGCTCGACGATGAGGCGGTAGCCAGCGCAGACGTGATCGTGGTCGATTCTATCGAGCAGTCCCGGCAGGAAGCAGGAGACCTGATCATCGCGTTTCATGGAGACGAGATTTGCTGGACCGGGGTGAAAAAGCTCTCCGAAGTTGTCGCGGGGAAAGTGACCGGGCGGACCAGCGACACGGAAGTAACACTTTTCAAATCCAACGGAATCGCGTCGTGGGATCTGGCCGTGGCGATGAAAGTTTTTGCGCTGGCGAAAGAGAAAAAGCTTGGAAGAGAACTGCCGCTATGGGCGGACGCACCTAAAGGTTGAAGGCAAACTCTAAGTTCTTTTTTCGCTAAACTTGCGGCGCAAGGCTTCGTGCAGCCGGGTTTGCACATCAGGGGGAAGCGCGACCGGTTCGGAATCGCAGAAGATATCCACTGTCAGTTTCGTCTGATTGACTACCAAATTGCACTCTTGGCAATCCACGAGATGCTGTTCGAGTTGCCGCTTCGCCGCCAGCTCGAGTTCACCGTCGAGATAGTTCGAGAGCTCGCTGATAACGCTTTTGCAGTTCAATTGGTTCCACCCTGCCGAAAATAACGATCCAGTCTTTGCCGGAGTTTGAGCCTCGCGCGCAAGAGCCTCGATTTTACCGCCGGTACAGAAATGCCGAGAGTCCTGGCGGTCTCCTCGGTGGAAAGTTCTTCCACGTCGCGCAAAACGAAAACAACCCGAAAATCGGGTTCCAGCTTGTCGATGACGTCGGACAAGATTTCATGCATTTCGGTTTGCGCAAACCGCTGCTCCGGGCTTGGACCCCAGTCTTCGAGCTCCCGCGGCATCAGGTCGTCATCGCCTTCAATCGGCTCATCCAGGGAGAACTGGTTGGGTCGGCGCTTGCGCAGGCGCATCAGCGCTTCATTCGCGGCGATGCGCACCAGCCAAGTATAGAAACGCGAATCTTCCTGAAAATCCTTCAAGTGCGCGTAGGATTTGAGGAAAGCATCCTGCATGGCGTCTTCCGCATCTTCGCGATTGCGGGTGATGTTCATCGTCAGGCGAAAGATCTTTTTCTCGTAGCGGCTTACAAGCTCTTCAAACGCAGCCGTTTCGCCCCGCTTGGCTGCAGCCACAAGCAGGTGTTCATCCTCCCGTGCAACGGTGGAAGGCAAGCGATGAGGGTTCGGTGCGTTCAACGGATGAGATGGGCCCAGGAAGGGCCACTGCCTCGCTTTCGCAGCCATAAAGGTACCACAGAGCACCGCTACACCTCAGATGTCCCCCTGTTTGGATGACGGCGCTGACTGTCAGATTCAGAAAAATGAATTAAGTTACAGACCTGGGCTGCAGGGTCTTGACAACGGTTTTCTGGCCACCTAAAGTCTCGAACCGAAGGCCATCCCGCGCCGGCTCCCACCGGAAGGCTTGCCTTCGTAAGTCTTTGCGGGATAATGAGTTCGTCGGATTGCCGGCCGTACTACCGGCGAAGACACCAGAAAAATCCTCGCGGCCGATGTCGAAAACGCGCGGCCCGCACCAAGGGAAAGCAGCGCAAACGGAAAGGCGTAGTAAGCTGGCGTAATGCGAACTCTTCCAGATCATCTCCGCAAAGGCATGAAGCTGGTGATCGTCGGTTGCAATCCGAGCGAGTCTTCGGTGCGCGTGGGTCATTATTATGCAGGACGCGCGAACCAGTTCTGGCCTATGCTTTATGAGGGCGGAGTGGTGCCGGAGCCATTCGATTATCACGACGACAAGCGCGTCATCGAATTCGGAATCGGACTGACCGATTTGGTGAAGCGCCCCACCAAAGGCATCGAAGAGCTCAAGCGGGAGGACTATGCGGAAGGGCGCATTGTACTTTCACAGAAGCTCGAAGAATTTGCTCCGCACGTGGTGGCCTTCAACGGCAAGCTTACCTACGAGCAGTTTTCCCAGCGCAAATGTAAATACGGAATGCAGAAGGAACTGCTCTATGGCGCGCGTGTCTATGTTCTGCCTTCCACCAGCGGTTCAAACGCCCAGGGCAAGAGCGAGAAGCTGCGGCATTTTCGAAAGCTCGCACAACTCGTCACACGGATCGAGAAAGATCGGGAAGTTAAGAGCCGCTAGGACTGAGGAATGATGAGTAACGCCGCACAATCCGCGCAAGAAGAACCTGTAATTCTGGAACGGAAGCACGAAGGCATCGCCACACTGGTGATGAACCGCCCCGACCGGTTGAATGCGTTAAACAATGAGCTTGGCATTGCCCTCAATGAGGCCCTCGGGCGTCTAGCGGCGGATAGCGCCGTTCGCGTGGTGGTGATTACCGGAGCGGGCCGCGCTTTTTGCGCGGGAGGGGATCTTGCGGCGCTGGGCAAGGGCCGCCAGACCGGCACAATGAAGGACCTGGAACCGCTGTTGCGCGCAGGAATGCAATTGGTTCTGAACATGCGCACGATGCCGCAGCCGGTAATTGCCGCGGTAAACGGCGCAGCGGCGGGCGCGGGTATGAACATTGCGCTGGCTGCGGACATTCGCATCGCCACGGAAGAAGCGACGTTTGGACAGAATTTTGCAAAAGTCGGCCTATTTCCAGATTTCGGCGGGACTCATTTTCTGCCGCAACTCATAGGCCCTTCGAGAGCGGCCGAACTTTTTTACACCGGGGACATGATTGACGCGAAAACCGCGTTGGCTCTTGGCATCGTGAATCACGTCGTCCCTGCGGTGCGGCTTGAAGCGGAAGTGAAGACGCTGGCGGAGAAAATCGCGCGCGGACCTTCGCTCCCGATCCGCGCGGTGAAAAAGGCGCTGTTTGGCAGTGAGGGGAAGGAGCTCTCGCGAGCCCTCGAGAAAGAGGTCCAGGAACAGATTCGCTGCTATCTCTCCGAAGATTGCAACGAGGGGATTCGAGCGTTTTTCGAGCGGCGCGCTCCGAAATTTGAGGGGAAATAGATTCTTTCAACAAGCGCTCCAACCATTGTGACCGACCCGCAAGAAACCGTTCAACTTCTGCTTGATGATCGCACGGCGTGGGTTACGCTTGCCCGCCCGCCGCTTAATATTCTGGACATTCCGATGATGGAAGCGCTGGATGCTGTCCTGGTGCGCGCGCTTCCCAAATGCAATTTCATTGTAATTCAGGGGGCAGGCCCCAAAGCTTTTTCCGCTGGAGCGGAGATTGCCGACCACGCTCCTGAGCGCGTCGAGAAAATGCTGTCCGCATTTCACGCGGTGTTTCGCCGCCTTGCGGAAGCCAGCTGCGTGAAAATTGCCGCAGTGCACGGATATTGCCTAGGCGGGGGAATGGAGCTCGCCAGCTTCTGCGATTTTGTGCTGGCCACTGAGTCCGCGCAGTTTGGACAACCGGAAATTAAGCTAGGTTGCTTCCCACCTATCGCAATGGTGACACTGCCGAAGCTTATTGGCATGCGCGCGGCCACATATCTCCTTCTGACGGGCCAGCAAATCGGTGCCGGCGAGGCGCACCGTCTCGGCCTGATCACGCGTGTCGTTGCCGATCACGAGCTTCGCGCCGCGTTGGAAGGTCTCCTTGAGGAATTAGGCGCGCTGAGCCCGGCGGTTCTCCAATTGGCGCGCAAAACTCTTTGGCATCTGCACGCTGCTGACTTTGCGAGGCAACTCCAGGAAGTAGAACGCGTATACTTATCCGGGCTGATGAAGACCCACGACGCGCAAGAGGGCATCCGCGCATTTCTGGAAAAACGCCAACCAATCTGGAAGGGAAAATAGATGGATGAATTGGAGATAACGCCGGCGGCGGTAAAAGCTCGGCTGGACCGCGGCGAAAAGCTGGTTCTTATTGATGTGCGCGAACCCTGGGAACATCAGCTCTGCAGTATCGAAGGCGCAAAACTCGTTCCGTTGGGTTCGCTGGCGGCCAACTTGCAGATGCTTCCGGATGTGGACGAACTGATTTGCTATTGCCACCATGGCATGCGCAGTCTGGACGCGGCGGCGTGGCTGCGGTTTCAGGGAATTGAGAAGGCGAAATCCTTGGCTGGCGGAATCGAGCGCTGGTCCGTGGAGATCGATCCAAAAGTTCCGCGCTACTAGGGCATTGTTTTTCGCGGGCGCTCAGGGCTTGAGAGTTTGCGTATACGGGGAGATTGCTTGCCAAAGGTGAAAATAAAGTTTCTCCAGAAGCCGACGTGAACCACGTGCCGCAAAGCAAGAGGTCTCTTGCTGGAACTCGGCGCCGATCTTGAATCGCGCGATTTGGACAAAGAGCGGCTTTCCGAAGCCGAACTCGATGAGCTGATGGGAAGCCGCGATTATAAAGAATTTCTGAATGCGCGAAATGAGCTCTATCGCGCGCGAAACATGAAAGAGCATCCACCTACGCGCGCGGAAGCGATCAAGCTGATGGCCAAGAATCCGAATCTCATCCGCAGGCCTGTGGTGCTGCGCGGATCGGAAATGGTGTTGGGTTTTGATGAGGAAGCCTTCAAGAAACTGGTGAAGTGATGATTCTCCGATGGGAGATCAAAGGATGAATGTAAAGACCATCGCGGTGATTGGCGCCGGAACCATGGGGCGAGGAATCGCCTACGCGGCTGCGTTTGGCGGCTACGCAACCGTCCTCGAGGATATTTCCCGGCCCAGGCTGGAGCAGGCGGTCAGCTGGATCCGGAAAGCCTTCGAGGAAGGCGTTGCGCGCGGGAAGGTGGAGACCGCGGTAAGCGACAAAGCACTCGCCTTGATTTCCACCGCCAGCAACGTCGAGGATGCCATCCGCGAGGCAGATCTCATCATCGAAGCCGTCCCGGAAGAATTGGAAATGAAGCTCGAACTGTTCACCATCTTCGACAAATTTGCCAAGACGGGAGCGATATTCGCGAGCAATACTTCTTCTCTTTCGATCACGGATTTCACGGACGTCACCGTTTCACGCGATCGCTGCGTGGGCATGCATTTCTTCAACCCCGTTCCGAAAATGAAGCTCATCGAACTCGTCCGGACGCCGCATACATCTGATGAAACGGTCGCCACTTGCCAAGAAGTCGCGAGGCGCATGGGCAAAGAAGTAGTGCTGGTCAACGAAGCGCCCGGTTTCATCACTACGCGGATCAACGCGCTCATCGGCAACGAAGCTTTCCATATGCTCGAAGCAGGCATCGCCTCGGCAAGAGACATCGACAAAGCGCTGAAGCTTGGACTGAACCATCCCATGGGGCCTTTCGAGCTTGTTGATCTCGTCGGCCTCGATGTCCGCCTCAATATTCTGGATTATCTGCATCGCACGCTCGGTGAAAAATACCGGCCCAATTCCTTGTTGCGCCGATACGTTCAGGAAGGCCGCTTAGGCCGAAAGACCGGCCGCGGCGTTTACAATTACCCTGAAGAAAATGCGGCAGAAGAGAAAGCGTGGCCATACGAGGCAGGAAAGAACGCACGATGAAATCACTGGCGGAAAGAATCGTGATTCAGCAAGGTGATCTGACCGAAATGGACACCGACGCCATCGTCAACGCCGCGAACAATGACCTGGTACTCGGCGCGGGAGTTGCCGGCGCCATCCGCCGCAAAGGCGGAGACACAATTCAGCGCGAATGCGATGCCATCGGCAGCATTCCGGTAGGCTATGCGGCCATCACCACCGGCGGAAAACTGAAAGCGCGCTTCGTGATTCACGCCGCCAGCATGCAGTTGGGCGGGAAAACCAGTGCGGACACGCTGCGGCGTTCCACGGCTCACGCTCTAAGAATTGCCGACGAGCGCGGCCTGAAATCCATTGCGTTTCCTGCGGTAGGCGCCGGCATCGCCGGATTTCCATTGAAAGAGTGCGCAGAGATTATGCTGCGAGAAGCCGCACGCCACCTGAAAGGTGAAACCTCGCTCGAAACGATCTATTTCGTGCTGTTCGACGAAGTCGCGGAAGGAATATTCACGCGGATGTGGAAGCAGATTCAGGTCGAACCCACGTCCGACGCCGCGGGAGCCAAAGGCGCGTGACGCCGCTCGCCGAATTACTTGCCGACCGTATCCGCCGCTATGGCCCCATCACATTCGCCGACTTCATGCGCGAATGCTTGTATCACCCGGTTCACGGCTATTACAGCATGACGGAATCCACGCGTTTCGCCGATTACTACACAAGCGTGGATGTTCATCCCATCTTTGGACGGCTGCTCGCGCGGCAGTTCAGTGAAATGTGGGAATGCCTCGACCGTCCCCCGGAATTCACTCTTGTCGAAGCAGGTGCAGGCGTAGGGCGACTTGCGGCACATATTCTCGATTTCAGTGAATCGAAATTTCCTCCATTTTATGGTGCGCTGCGATACGTTGCGGTGGAGCGCTCGGCGGCGCGGCGCGAACAGGCATCAGTCCGCGCAAAGCGCCACGCCGATGCGGGCCACTTCGAAGCCTCCATTGAAATTCCGCCGCGCATCCCGATGGGCTGCCTTTTCTCCAACGAACTGGCTGATGCGCTGGCTGTCCACCGCGTGGTAATGAAGGATGGCGCGCTGAGAGAAATCTTCGTCGGTATAAGCGATGGCAGATTTGTGGATAACGTCGCTGGACTTTCAACTTGCGCCATCACCGAATATTTCGCGGCGCAGGGGGTCTCTCTTCAAGAAGGCCAGCAAGCCGAGGCAGGACTCGAGGCCTGCGACTGGATTACGGAAGTCGGCCGCCGCATCGAACGCGGCTACGTTCTGACCATCGACTACGGCCACCGTGCCGCGGAGCTGTTCGACGATCATCATATGCGCGGTACTTTGCTGGCCTATCGCGACCATCGCGCGACGGAAAATTATTACGATTCACCCGGTGAGCAGGACCTGACCGCGCATGTCAATTTCAGTGCCCTCGAAACATGGGGAAAACGTGCGGGCCTGGAGACCGCAGGTCTCGTTTCGCAAACCGCTTTCCTGCTCGCGCTCGGCCGTGGCAATGAATTCGCTGATCTCTACGGTGAGGGTCAGACAGAAGTGGAACGCGCCCGCGCCCGGTTGCAGCTCAAGACGTTAATTTATCCCGAAGGAATGGGCGAGCGATTCCAGGTTTTGATTCAGCAAAAGGGTACAGCCACTTCGCAGCTCACGGGTCTGGCGGGAATCTCGTAGCCCGCTGTTCCACGGCAGCTGCCGCTCGCTTACCTGCCAACGTAAGGATTCGGCTTTTTCAGCACCGGCCGTTCGCCGGAAGCCGGCACCGGCACAGTCGATGCTGGTTTGGGCTTCGGCTCTGTCGCCGCGGGCGTTGCAATCAGGACCCCGCCTTCCGTATACGGTTTTTTCAGATAAGCTTCCGCGATCTGTTGCGCGTTGCCGGTATCATCGTTCGTTTGCTTGGCCTTGCTATATTCGTTGACGGCGCGTTCACGCTGCCCCAGCAGATCAAAAATCATTCCGAGATAGATGCGGCTCCAGACTTCCGTCCATTTCTCCGACGGTTCAGGCACGGTCTGCAGGGCTTCGCGGAACGCGTTCGCCCCCGCTTGATAATTCTTCTGATAAAAGAACGCTTCGCCCATCCGGAAATTAGCCAGCGGTCGGTTTGGCTGAATGGCGAGCGCTCGCTGGTATTGCGCGATGGCGTCGTAGAAGCGGCCCTGTTCGGCGAGCTCCTCGCCGCGCGCTACGGCGGCGCGCGCGCGCAATGAAACGCTGCCCTTGAGAATCAAATTGTTGGGATCAACTTTTATCCCGCCCGGCTTTGGCCGTCCAAACGTTTCCACCGTGAAGCCCGACTCCGTCCCGATCACATCAATGGTCTTAAGTTCCGGGTTTCCTTCCGTATCGATGCGCAGCTCCACCGGCATGTGGAACGTGTCCAGCGGCTGTTTGATTTTCCCGACGACGCGGAATCCCTTCGGCGTCCGGTACACTACGTACTCGAGCGTGAATTCCGGCACGCCCGTGGAGTTCAGCCACTGCGCAAAGAAACTTCTAAGATTGGCAGGCTCCTGCGGGGGCTTTACCGAGGCATTCTCCCGGCGCTCGGCAATGCGTTCAAAGTCCTCGATGCGCGCGCTTTTCTCCGCGTATTGAAAGTAGAAGTCACGCAGCGTCATTTTGAACGCTGCGTCTCCCATCATCGCGCGCAACATGTGAAAGATCATCGCGCCTTTGTTCAGCACCACCGAACGGTAATCCGGAGAAAAAGGAGCCAGCCGCGCGGCCTGCGCCACGGGCGCAGCCTCTTCATACATCAGCGCGCCCACCGCAAATTCATCCACGGTCTTCAGCCCGGCTTCTCTGCCGGCATTCTGTTCGGCGTATAGAATTTCGGAATATTGCGCCAATCCATCGGTGATCCACACGTCGCCCGGCGTCGCAGGGAGAACCTGCACACCCCACCATTGCGCGGCCACCAGCTTGGCGATCGTTCGGTCGCTCGCTTTGGGATCCCAACCGCGCTGGCTGAGCAGCAGGAGCCCGGGAGCCGCAAAATCACGAAGCGTTCCATCCGGCAACTGAACGATGGTCATGGACGGATCGGGCAGAGGCCCAAACATATCCGAGAAAATAATGACCGACCGCGCCACGTCCGTTGCAAAATCTTCCGCATTCGCCGATGCCGCGCGTGGAGCATAGACTGCAACGCTGATTCCTTCCGCCTGCTTTGGATTGAGCTGCAGATTGCCTGCCACATACGTTCCGTTAGGGGCCGGATTCTTGCATTCGAATGTGTAGAGAAGCCGTCCTCCTTCGACAGCGTTCCTTCCCGCCATCGGCGTCGGTGCGCCGGCCTTGCCGGTGCCGGCCACTGCAAACGAGTCCGGAACATTCAGCCGGAATGTTGCGGTGAAGCGGTTCGCCGGATAGTTTGTCAGCGGGAACCAGCGCGCGGGCAGCAGCAAATACGCACCGTCCTTGTTAATGGAAGCCACGCGGCTACCTGGCACCGGGCTGTTTTCTTCATTGAACAGCAGGCCTGCGTAGGTGTACGTCAGGGTCAGCTTGCCGTCCGTCGCCACCGGCGTGGGGAGCTGCACGATGACAATCAGGGGATTTTGATTGTCGCGTTCGAATGTCAGCGGCTTGCCATCCGCACCTTTCACCTCCTTAACGATGAGATTCGGATGCAGTTCCACGCGCACGCTGCTGGAGGCTTCCACGGCCTTGAAATCAATCTTGGCAGTGGCAGAAAGCGATTGCCCGATGGCGTCCAGCGTGGCTGAAACGTCGTAATGCTGGGCGAGAAACGTTACCGGACGGGGCGCTTGCGCGCGGAGCGGCGCGACGCAGACAATCAGCAGCATCACAAACAGGCAAGATAAAGCGGAAATTCCTCGACGAAGGGCCATCGGACCCCTTTCAATTGGGTTCAACCGCGCAGCCATGTACCTCTATAGGATACCAAACCCATCACTTCGCGTTGCTTTCGCCAGCGCGCAAAAGCGCGGCAATGGCGTCTGCCGCCCGATCCACGGCTCCCGGCGGACCTAGCAGCTTTTGCACCTCTGCCAGCCCCAGCTTCATGTCGTTCACGCGCTGTCTGCCCTCTTTTGACGGAGACAAGAGCTTTGCGACTTCCTCAGCCAGGCGCTGCGGCGTGAAATCGTCCTGGATCAGTTCCGGCACCACCCCGCGGCCGGCGATCAGGTTCACCATGCTGAAAAACTTCGTTCTTACCAGTGGTTTTGCCAGACGGGCGGTCAAGGGCGATAGCCGGTACACTACGATCATTGGTTTTCCGAGCAGCGCCGTTTCCACCGTCGCCGTGCCGCTGGAGACAATGGCCAGGTCCGCGGCAGCCAGCGCGTTGTAGGTATCTTCCTCAACGAATTTGGCTTCCAGCTGCGCGGGAAACGTTGCTTTTAATTTTTCCAGGTTAAGTCCCGGTGCTACTGCCACCACAACTTCGAATCGGCCTGGCAAAGTGCGTCTCATCTCCGTGAGCGCTTTCACCAGCACCGGCACATGGTGCGCGATTTCTCCTCGCCGGCTTCCTGGAAGAAGCGTGAGGATCGGTTCCTCATTTTCCAGACCATATTTCTTGCAGAAAAATTCCCGCGTCAATGTGGGCTTCACGTTTCCGACAAGCGGGTGGCCGATAAATTTCACTGGCACGCCAGCGTCGGCGTAGAACTTTTCCTCGAAATGGAAAATGCACAGAGCTTGCGCAAAGCGCCGCCGCACCAGATTCACGCGCCACGGCCGCCAGGCCCAGAATTGCGGACAAATGTAGTAGACGTTTCGAATGCCTTTTGGACGCAATTTGCGCGCCAGCCGGAGATGGAAACCAGGGAAGTCCGTAAGAATCGCGAGCGGTGGCCGCCGGCGTTCCGCTTCATCCACCAGCCGCCTCATGGCGCGCCGCAGCGATGGCAGCCGTCTCAGGACTTCCGTAATGCCCACCACGGAAACTTCGGAATAATCCGTGATGATCTCGACGCCTGCGGCGCGCATTTGTGGGCCGCCCATTCCGAAAATAGCCACGTCCATGCGCTGCTTTAGCGCTGTCGCGAGCTGCGCGGCGTACATGTCTCCCGAGGCTTCGCCGGCGGAGAGAAGGAGCTGTGTCGGTGGCATGAAGAGTTTTCGCGGCGATCAATCGCTGGCCGGCAGCGGCGACGGTTCCACGGAGCCGTTCGCTTCGAGCGGGAGGTGCAGCTCTTGCTCTTTGTACTGGAGCTGATAAAGGCGGTAATAGATTCCGCGCTCGGCGAGCAATTCCTGGTGCGCGCCCTGTTCGCGAAGACGGCCCTTGTGAAATACCAGGATACGGTCCGCGTGCTGAATCGTGCTCAGCCGGTGGGCGATGACCAGCGCCGTACGCCCGGAGAGCAAGCGTCCAAGCGCTTCGCGAATGAGCAATTCCGTTTTTGTATCCACGCTCGAGGTAGCTTCATCCAGAATCAGGAACCGTGGATTGTGCGCCAGAGCGCGCGCAAAATTGATGAGCTGCCGCTGCCCGACCGAAAGCGTCGAACCTCGCTCGTTGACGCTTGCGCCGACTCCCTCCGGAAGAGAGCGCACGAAATCCCCAAGACCGATCTCATCTACGGCGCTTTCCACGGTCGCGCGCGTAATACCCGGCGTACCCAGGCAAATGTTAGACTCGATCGTTCCGGTAAAAAGAAACGGATCCTGCAGCACGATTCCAAATTGCCGGCGCAAATCCTGCAATTCAATCGTTCGAATATCTTTGCCGTCCAGCAGGATTTGCCCGCGCTGAATGTCGTAAAAGCGCAAGAGCAGGGAAATGAGCGTGGTTTTCCCCGCGCCCGTGTGCCCGACGATGGCGATGGTTTGCCCCGGCTCTACGCGGAACGAGACGTCACGCAGAACCCAGTCTTCTTCGGCAGGCTCCGCGACGTTGCGATAACTGAACCACACGTTGCGGAATTCAATTTCGCCGCGCGGATGATCCAGCGGAATGGCGTTGGGATCGGATTCCACCAGCACCGGCTCATCCAGCAGTTTGAAGATGCGCTCGGAAGCCGCCATGGCGGATTGCAAAATGTTGAATTTTTCGCTGAGGTCCTGAATCGGCCGGAAAAAGCGCTGCGCAAACATCGTAAAGGCGGTGAGAACACCCAGGCTAAGGGTGCCGTGTAGAATTCGATTTCCGCCGGACCAATAAATCAACGCAATAGTGGCGAAGCTGAGAAATTCGACTGCTGGATAGAAAAGCGCATAGGCAAGAATCGCATCGCGCCAGGCGAGCATATTGTCGCGATTGCGCTTTTCGAATTCTTCCATGGCTTTCCGTTCGCGGTTGAAGAGCTGCACGATGCTCATGCCGGAAATGTATTCCTGGAGGAAGGCGTTGATGCGCGCAATCGCTGTGCGGATGCGGCGATTTGCATCGCGCACGAATTTGCGGAAAATCATGGTGACGATCAAAATCCCCGGCAAAACAGCAAGCGTGTCCAGCGCCAGGCGGCGGTCGATTCTGAAGAGCAGGCCGGCCATAACCACAAGGAGAAAGAAATCGTTGATCATGGTGACGACGCCGGCCGCGAAGAGATCGTTCAGCGCATCGACATCCGTGGTCACGCGCGTGACCAGCCGCCCGACCGGATTGCGGTCGAAGTAGCTCATCGGCAGACGCTGCATGTGGCTGAAAATTTCGCCGCGCATGTCGTACATCGTCTGCTGGCCGACGCGCTGCATAATTCGAATCTGGATGTATTGCGCAAGGAAATCGAACACCAGCACGCCCAGAAGAATCAGGCTAAGCCAGCCGATACCTGTCCATGCCGATGTTTCCGGGATCAGGTGCTTCAGCGCGGGAACAAAGTAACTATCGATGGCCTTCAGAAAGATCAGGGGAGGCGCCAGCTCCAGCGGCGTGACGACGGCCACCATGACGAGTGCAAGCGCCACGCGCCATTTGTACGGCTTCATGTACTGCAGCAGCCGCCGCATCAAGCGCGAATCGTACGCTTTGCCGAGGGCCTCTTCTTCGTGCAGATTGCTCATGCGCGTTCGAGCTCTTCTTCCAACAACTGTTTTTGGTACAAATCCGCGTAATAGCCGCCGCGCGCGAGAAGCTCGTCATGCGTTCCGCGCTCAGCGATGGCACCGGCGACTAATACAACGATCTGGTCGGCGTCACGTACCGTCGAAGTCCGGTGCGAGATCAGAACCGTCGTGCGGCCTCCCATGATTCCGCGCAGTCCATTGAGGATGCGCTCCTCGGTTTGCGTGTCCACGGCAGAAAGCGAATCGTCCAGGATGAGGATGCGTGGGTCACGGACGACGGCGCGTGCGATCGCTGCCCGTTGCTTTTGTCCGCCGGAGAGCGTGATGCCGCGCTCTCCGACCATGGTCTCGTAGCCTTTTCCAAAGCCCACGACGTCATCATCCAGGCTGGCAATTTCGGCGGCTTGGAGGACGCGCGCCTCTTCATATTCCGGCAAGCCGAACGCGATATTGCCGCCCACGGTCTCACCAAACAAGTAAGTGTCCTGCGGTACGTAGCCAATGGACTGCCGCAATGTCTTGAGCGGCCACTCGCGGATCGCGCGCCCGTCAATTAACACGGAGTCATCCGGCGCTTCCCAAAGGCGAGCAATCAGCGCGGCCAGCGTCGTCTTGCCGCTGCCCGTGGGGCCGACGATGGCGAGCGTAGAGCCTGCTGGAATTCTTAAATTGATGTCATGGAGGACCGTATGAGGCCCGCTGCCATTCGATTTTGCCGCACCGTTCGAACCAGCTCCCGAGAGCGTCGTTGGATATTTGAACGTAAGATGTTTGAATTCGATTTCACCGCGAGGTACGGTGCCTTCCGAAACTTTCGCGTTGCGGTCATCAATATTCGGTTGGGCGCTGAGGATGTAATTCAGCCGACCCATGGAAGCTGCGCCGCGCTGAAAGATATTGGTGACCCATCCGAGAGCAATCATGGGCCAGACGAGCTGGGTGAGATAGCCGTTGAACGCAATGAGTGCGCCCAGCGAAATCCGACCGCGGAGGAGCTGGTGACCACCCTGCCACAACACAATAAGGAAACATGTGCCCACGAGCGACGTGAGCGAAGGCATGAACATGCTCCAGGTGCGAATTAGGCGAATGTTTCGTGAGACATATTCACGGTTGGGCGCGTCGAACCCGCGGATTTCCGCTTCTTCCTGAGCGTAAGCCCGGACCACGCGCACGCCGGCAAGATTCTCCTGCACACGCGCCGTGAGTGTGGCGAGCGCAGCCTGGATTTTCTCGTAAAGATCATGAATCGTCTTGCCAAAGAACCACACAGCGAAGGCTACCACCGGCGCAGGAATCAGAACCCATAGCGTGAGAGAACGCGAGAGCGCGACCATGACGACGATTGCGAAGATCATAGTGACAATCGTCGTCGCGCTGTACATAATGCCGGGCCCGAGCACCATGCGCACCGCGTTCAGGTCATTCGTGGCGCGCGACATCAGTTCGCCCGTGCGATTGCGCACATAGAATTCCGGCTCGAGGATCAGCAGCCGCTTCAGCAGATCGTTTCGAATGTCGAATTCGATATCCCGCGATACCCCGATGAGTGTCCACCGCGCCGAAAAAGAAAGAACACCCTTAATGGCCACGCAAAGTATGACGATCAGGCAGTAGATACCCAACGTGCGCCGGCTGCTCGGTGCGTAATACGGAACCGAGCGGCTGAGCGTCGACGGGTTCAGGCCGAAAGTAACCGGCGGAGCACCAGTCGCCGTGGCATGCTCAAAAGGCACTGGATTCCCTGCAAGCGTGTCCGTCATAACGCCGGTTGCCAGCGGCAGCACATTTCCGACGATTCCCATCAGCACCACCGTCAGCAGCCCGAAAACAATCCCGCCTGGGTAGCGCCGCAAGTAAGGCATCAGGCCGCTCAAGTCCTTTTTCGGGACCGATGGCGACGCACTCGTGGACGACTTCTTGTCAGTGGCTGAAGGGGCCGAGCTCATCGCAGTGTCGACCTCACATCCTGCAGCGAGGGTGATTCCAGCAGAAAGTGTTCGTATGTACGGTCCAACGACTGGTAGCGCTTTGTCGCCGGGTTCCAGCGCACGCCGATCGGCAGCACGTGCGAATCAACCGCGCCTTTCAGCGGCGTGAAATAAAGTTGCAAGCCTTTGTCGGTATTTTGCTCGTATTGCAAGCGCCATCCGGTTACCGGCACGAGCGGCGTCAATCCCAGATAGCCCTTCTCATTTTTCAGATGTTCGTCGCAACGCAGTAGCTCTGCCCACTTCCCGTCGTTCTCCTGCGCCACAACCACGCGCGTCACGATGGTTCCCGGCAAATTATTAGTCGGCGTTTTTGGCACGACGTTCGCCGCAAGAAATTCCTGCTTCCCGTTTTTGGCCAGATCTCCAAAGGCCAATACCTGCGAATCGCTTCCCAACATGGCCTTGGCTGCCGCCTGCATGTCTTCTGGAACAGCAGGCTCAGCAGGCTTGGCTTCCGCCGCTGGCGATGGCGCTGGCGCATCTGCGCCACACCCGCCAAGAAAAACAGCCAGGGACAAAACTCCCAGTGAGAATTTCAGGGGGATACTCCACCTGCGGGCCTCGCTTGCGCGCCAGCCTTCTTTAAGAAAGGACGGGGCGCTTCCCGCCTCGTTAGCACGCATACATTCGCTTTGTGAGTTTTTCTCCATCAGAGCCTTGTCGCCGCAGCGCTATTTCTTCAACTTGCTCCGGCTTGCCATCCTTCTCCGGCGTGCCAAGTAACCAATCACCGCGGCACCGCCGGACACCCCGAATCCTATGCGCAATGCAACAATTCTATCTGTTGCCCGCCTTCGGTGGAAGGACGGGTCGTGTCCGGCTTGTCGTAGTTTGGAATGCACTACCTCTGGGCCAGGATCGCATCCAGCCGCGCTTCAAAGTTTTCCTCACCTTCGGACCACAATTCGCTGCGCTCGACTGGCAGCGCCCGCTCGACGGCCTCCACCCAACGGAACAATTGTTGGATGTTTTCCCGCGTCTTGGCGTGATATTCCTTTAAGTTTGCGCTAGCCGTCATCCACTGCCGGAAAGTGTGCTCGATCGGATGATCCGACGAGTTGAACGGATTCGAAGCCGCTCCCGGCGCCAGCAGCCCGCCGTGCCCCGTAAAAAAATGTTCGAAGCCCAGGTCGGCCATAAAGTGTCCCGACGTCGCCGCAAGACCGTCGTCATACTCTAGCCCGTGGCACGCCAAGGCCAGCGGCTCTGGCTTGTGCTGCCACTTCAAGCTCTCAATATCGAAGCCCCACAAATCCCATTTTGCGTTCACAACGTACGCCGTGTCCGTATTCAGGTGCTGTACAGCCATGGCGGTAACTTCCGCAGGACCCATTTTAAGCGGACGCAGATCCCATTCCGCTACCGGAATTTCCGTCGCGTCCACTGCCTGCACAATCAGTTCGCTGAATGTATCTTGTGTTGCGGAAAGCGGCGCGGTCGTCAGGAACCGCGCGAACTCCGCAAGCATCGTTTCCAGGGAAAAATCGCGCGTCCATACGCGCAAGTAAGCATGATTGGCCATCAAGGTTGATACCTGTGGGATTATACCGGGCCAGCAGGGAAGAGGCGAATCAGCGGGCACCGCGCTGAATGTAGCTCCGTTGGATGTCTTTCAGTTTCCCGAATTCGCACTTTTTGCCCGCTCGGGAGGTTCCGGCAGGGTGAACCCCGAAGCAATCTCTTTCAACCGTTCGCGCAGGGATTCTCCGATACCGGCAAAAACCTGGCTGCAGGCTTCGCGCAGTTTTTCTTCCGCGGTTGCGGCGATCCCAGAAATCATGTCGCGTGACTGGTGATCCAAGGACGCCACGGTAGCCAGCATCCACTGATTCGAAACATTTTCCAGTTTGCTCTTATAGTGGTCCGCGGCTTCCTCGCCCATCTTCCCGTAAACGCGTTCCATTTCCTTCTGATGCGCGTCCGTCATCGACTTCCACGAATTCAGCAGCGGTTCGAATCCTTCTTCCACGCGTTTCCGTGCGTCCGCCACGCCGGCTTCCAGCGCTCCAGCCATCGCCGACTGGAACCGGCGCAGGAATTCCTGCTGCTCGGCGGTCACTTGATGCGCCAGATCCACGCGCGCCGCGCCCATTTCCGCCCGCGCTTCCTCCGTCGCACGCCTCAGCTCCTGGCCGAACCCATCCAGTTCCTGACGCCCCGTGCGCTGCACTTCATCCGTAAACGCCGCCGCGGTGGTGTCCGCTGCTTCCGCAAAAAGCGCTCGCGCTCGTTCGAACGATTCCCGCACCACTTCTTCCATTTGCGTTTGCGTGTGCCCCACAAAGCTGCGGCTCGAATGATCCAGCTCGCTTGCAAACACGCTGGACACCTCTCCTGCCTTCTCCCGCAGCTGATTCGCAGCCTGCTCCACCGCGCGGTCCGCCTGGTTCTGAATCTGTGTCTGCGCTTTTTTCTCGTACCATTCCGCGGACTTGTAAAGTTCCTCAACCACCTGGTGCTTCAGATTGCTGATTTTTCCTTCCAGTTCCGTCAAGTTGCGCCCGGTGACCGTTTCCGAAGCCTCCTGCAGAATCTGTTCCACGCCTCCCAGGTTTTCCCGGAAGCGCCCCAGCGATTCCGCAAACGCTTCATCCGCCGAGTTGCGGATGCGGTCCTGTTGCAGCGTGAGCGCCGCATCCAGCAGCGAACGCCCTCCCGCCAGCCGGTGAATCGCCTCCTCCGTCCGCGAGATGTGCGGCTGTACCATTTCTTCGACTTGCCCATTGAATGTGGCCAGCGCCTGCCGCGTGGATTCTTCAAACGTCGCACGAATTCGATCGTTGATCTCCTCGATCAACGATCCCGAGCGCCGGTGCAGCTCGTTGCGGTGAATGTTCAGCACGTCATCCAACTGCGCGTGAAATCCCGCCAGCGCCTGCTGCTTTGCATTTTCAAGCTGGGATGCATGACTCTCCATCTGTTCAGCGGATTGGCCAGCCCGCGCCAGCGCTGCTTCCAGCCGATGTGCCTCCTGCTGAAGCGTGTCCCGCAGCGCGGCCGTCTTTTGCTCCGATTCGGCTGCCGTGCCTGCCGCTGCTTCCCGCATGGCCGCGGTTTGCCGGGCCATCTCTTCCTGCAGGTGCAAAAGCAAGCTGCGCGCATGCTCGTTCAGTCCGCCCGCCGCGCGATCCTGTGCTTCCGCAATTGTGCTGTCCATCGCCGCACGCCACCGTGCTTGTGCGGCTTCCAGTTCACTCGCAAGCTGCGCGTGCCAGGAGGACTGCGCCGCCGCGAGTGCCTCCGCGGCCCGCTGCTGCACATCGTTTGCCGCAGAACTGAGCGCCTCGCGCTGGCTCACAACCGCCTCATCCAGTTGTTTGAGGACTTCCCCGGAGGTTCGCACCGCTGATTCGAACTGTCGCTGAATCTCTCTGGCCGCGGCTTCCAAAGTCTCGCGTTGCTTGGTTGTCGTCTCTTCCAGTTTGGTCGCCGCTTCGCCTGCCGTTAGCGTCGCCACCTCGAATTGTTGCTGGATCGCGTTTGCCGCGGCTTCCAGCGACTCGCGCCGCTTTGTTGCCGTCTCTTCGAGTTTTTTCGCGGTTTCTTCCACGGATTCCGCCGCCGCGGCCGCCCGCGCGGAAATTTGTGTTTCCGACAACTCAGTCTGGGCCTTCACCCGTGCCGCAGTTTCTTCACCCTGCTGGCACAGCGTCCGCAGTGTTCCAGACATTTTTTCGGCTTGCTCGATATGTTCGCCGCGCTGCGCCGCGCCTTCTCTTGACAGTCGCGACGTCAGCTCTCGCGTGAGCTGTTCGAGTTGCGGCGCCAGCCAACGCGGCAATTCATTCCGCAGCGCTTCCGCTGCTGCCGCATGCGTTGCGCGCGACCGGTCGTCAACTTCATCGTGAAGCCGCGCAATCGCGTGGGACGCCTCATTCGCGATTTCCGCGCGCCCTGCGGCAAACTTTTGTTCCCACTGTTCGAAAGAAAGCCGCCGTTCGGCTGACACCGCCTGCGAAGCCGCTTCCCGCGTCGCCGCCTGAATCTGCTGCTTGGCGTCCGCTACCAACCGCGCAACCTGTCGTGCCAACTGCAGCGACGCATCCGTCGTGCTCGCTGGAGAAGGGAACACCCGCACGTTGTCCGGGCCGCTCGAAGAGGGAAGCTCTGGCTCGCCCAGAGGCAACGTAATTTCATTTGCGGGCGATGCCGAATGGGATGACTCCTCCACTCTTTCTGCCTTCGCCCCACCTTGCGCCATGTCCGGAAACGCGATCCAGTCTTCCGGTGGAAATGCGATGCCCCAGACGTTCCCGGGAATTTCCAATTCCAGTGCCACTTGAAAGAGCTGCCGCACCGTCCGTGGCCGTTGAATCCACGCCACGCGGCCGCGCACGCTTCTCGGCGGTTGGCCCGCCTCCGGGTGTGGAATCTCCATCGTCACCCACATATTTTTCAAGACGTAATGCTTCGACTGGTAGCGGCAACCGTGGCAGTTGATGATCAGCGAAGAGGTTCGTTCCACAAACGGACGCCCAAGCGCATCTACACCCGTCGTTACGAGTGGCACCGCCTGCACAATTCGCGTGCTACGGCGCTTCCTTAGTTCCGTGCTCGCGCTGGCTAAGTCTTCGGACACCATTTCAGCTCTCTCATCGGCAAAATTGCCGCCTGAATCGTCCATACAAGCCGCCGCCGTCCCTCAGTTTGCCCTGAATTTTCTCAAGCGCGTGGCTGTATTGCCACGGCTTCTTTGCCGCGCCTACGGGGTACCTTCCGAGGTCGGCCTGCGGTGTGCTCCGGTCAGGAACATCCATGCTTCTTTTGCGACCCAGATTGGCCCGACCAGCAAATAAATTGGTCCCTGAAAAAACGCCGGATGGTTTCCTTCAATCCGGTGGCCGAGAAACAGAAGCACCCATCCGCCCACAAAAAATCCCGCTCCCCAAATCCATTTTGTGAAAAGGAACAGGATGATCCCGGCAAAAATCATCGGGATGCCCACGCCATGCAGGAATTTATTCCAGCCGGATTCGTGCTCGTGATCGTACTGCTCCATGTAGTGCGCCAAGCTCGGCATCAGCGCACCTCCTGTCAGCCGTGCGGCGGCTGCCATGTAATCGGCGGGGGAACAACCACCGTGGAATTCGGACTCTATACCCAAATCACGAAATTGGCTAGAGCGTTCTAGGCGTACTAGCAGGGCTTCGAAAACCTCTGTCCGGAAGGCATTGCGTCAGCAGGATTTAGCAAAGTGCGAAACAGATTTCGAGTGTTTCCTGGCCGCCAGATTACAGGTCTCTTCGCCCTTCCATGGCTTTCAGCATCGTCACTTCGTCGGCATATTCCAGGTCCGCACCTACTGGAATCCCAACGCCGATGCGCGAAACGCGCACACCAAGCGGCTTCAAAAGTTTCGATAGGTACACCGCTGTGGCTTCCCCCTCCGCCGTGGGATTCGTCGCCACGATGATTTCTTCTACCGCTCCGCCCTTTAGTCGCTCAATCAATGTCTTGATGTGAAGCTGTTCCGGCCCGCGTCCTGAGAGTGGCGAAAGCGATCCGCCCAGCACGTGATACATCCCGCTGTACGTGCGCGTCTTCTCGATGGCCATGATGTTGTGCGCTTCTTCCACCACGCAAATCGTCTTCTTGCTGCGCGTAGGTCCCACGCAGTAGAAGCACGGATCCGATTCCGTAATGTTGTGGCAGACCGAACAGGCGCGGATTTTTTCTTTGGCGTCGCGAATCGCGTCCGCCAGCGCCAGCGCATCCTCGGGCGCCGCACGCAGCAGGTAAAACGCCAGCCGCTGCGCCGTCTTCTGGCCAATTCCAGGGAGATGTTTCAATTCATCGATGAGTCGTTCGACAGGAGCGGCAAAATCAGGCATGCAGCATGTGTAGCATAGCCGCGCGTCTCCGTGCAAACGCGCTACAGTTCGCGATACATGATGTATGCGTCCACATAGCCCAATACCGGATGAAGGAAAGCCTTCGGAATGCGGCCCACAATCTCAAATTCAAAGCTTTGCCATAATCGCACGGCGCGCTCGTTCGTGCTTACCACAAAATTGAATTGCATCGCTCGAAATCCTCGCGTGCGTGCGCGGTCCAAAGAATGCGCACACATCGCTCGCGCGACGCCGCGTCCTGTCGCTGAAACAGCCGTCATGTAACCGCAATTGGCGACGTGCGCTCCGCCACCCTGCTGATTCGCCTGCAGAAAGTACGTTCCGATAATTTCATCTTTCTCTTCCGCCACGAAGACCTCATGTTGCGCTGATAGCCAGTACGCGAGCGCATTTTTCTGCTCCAGGTCGCGTGGCAGTGTATAAGTCTCCCCCGCGCGAACGATCGGCTCCATGATCCGCCAGATCGCATCGCGATCATCTTCCGACGCGGGCCGAATCAACATTCCCGTATCTTGCCATGACTCCCGCCAGGTGTGCCTGCTCCAACTCCTCGCGTGCGGCCAGGATTCTCAATCTTCGAATCTCTAGTACTTTTCTAGTATTGCCCCTCGCTCCAGCAACAACTAAAGTCCCGTCAAATTCAGTGCTCTCTGACGCGTCCTCGAAACGTCATGAGTAGTCCACTGCGCTTGATAAGGGGAGGTGTCCGGTGGGAACTTTTAGTCTAAGTGCGAAGTCGTCTCTTTTATTGATATTGGCTGCAGCGCTGCTGGCGGGCGGCGCTTTCTCCGCGCCCGTGACCGTCAAGGGTTATGTTCTCGATTCAGCGTGTGCTTTCACGAAAGGTCTCGACAAGCCCATTAGCAGAGAATGCGCTATCTCTTGCGCGAACGCAGGGTCACAACTCGTGATTCTGGCGGAAGACGGCACGGTCTACTGGCCAATCGCTGGCACGACGCCCTCCAGCGGGCAGAACCCCAAGCTACTTCCCTTCGCTGGGCAGAAGGTCAATGCCACCGGCACTCTCTATAAGCGCGGCGGTTCTACTGCCATCGTCATCGACAAAATCGAAGCGCAAGTCGCATCGCAAAAGTAATTTTTTTTTGAATTTTCAGTTCCTGGTGGCAGGCGTGCCCTCCGGTCAACTGAATGGAGATCGGCTGCCCGCGGAATTCAATGGATCAAAACGGAGAGTGTGAATGACGAAGCTGCTGAGTTGCAGAGTTGTGACGGTGGCGTTGCTCGTCGCTCTGATTACCACTGCTGTCCCGGCGCAAGTACCCACTGGCACAATCAACGGTATCGTCACGGACCCACGCGATGCCTTCGTCCCCAACGCCTTAGTCGTCGCAACTAGCAAGACTCAGGGCATCACCCGCGAGACTTCCACGAACGACGACGGCGTCTACGTCTTCCCGAATCTTCCCGCCGGTGACTACTTCTTGAAAATTCAGGCTCCCGGTTTTGCCCCCGCCGAGTTCACCAATGCCGTAGTGCAGGCCGGCCGCACAACCACGCTCGATGCCAAGCTCCAGGTTGCCGGACTCGGCACAACAGTCAACGTCAACGGCGGCGTCACCGATATCGAGCTGACGCAATCCATGATTCAGGGCCAAATCACTTCCACTACCATTGAGAACATCCCTCTCAACGGCAGAAACTTTCTCGAGCTCGCTTATCTGGTTCCCGGCAATCGCCCTGCTCCCACATTCGATCCCACCAAGACGAACACCCTCGAAGTCAGTTCCGCCGGCGGCTTCGGCCGCGGCGGCAATATCACCGTGGACGGCGGCGACAACAATGACGAGGTCGTCGGCGGCACGCTGGCGAATTTTCCGGAGGATTCCGTTAAGGAATTTCAGATCGCCACCAGCCGGTTTACTTCGGAAGTGGGCCGCTCTGGCAACAGCATCATCAACATCGTTACCAAGTCTGGTTCGAACGCATATCACGGTTCGACTTTCTTGTTCGAACGCAACGGCCACCTCCAAGGGCTTCCGGCCACGTTCAATCGCAGCCTTCCCGCGCCGCCCTTCAACCGTGAACAGTTCGGTGGTTCCGTCGGCGGCCCGCTCCGCAAAGACAAGGCCTGGTGGTTCGCTTCCGCGGAATACCGCGATCAGAATGCTCCCATTCAGACCGGTACGCGCGATTTCACCACCGATGGTGTTATCAACACTTCCGCGCCCGCACCCCTCCGGGATTTTCTTTTTTCCACCCGCGTCGATTACCAAATCGACGCCAAGAATATGCTGATGATTCGTTACTCGTTCAACCGCTCCACGGACGTTTCGGGAGCTTCCTTGGCGCAGCCTTCACCAAGCTTCACTGCCGCCGAGAGGCAGGACGGCCTCAATCGTTTCAGCTCTATCGCTGCGGGTCTAACCACTACGATTTCGAGTTCGCAAGTGAACAACGCTTCTTTTCACTACGATAACTTCTACAACAATCTTCCCGCATTCTCGCCGAACTCTCCGACCACAAACCCAGCAGGTCTGGCGTCCACCAACGAGCTGCTCTTTCCCGGCGTGGCCGACGGCGCGAATTTCAATCTGCCCCAAGCGACCTATTTGAATCGCTACCAGTTCGGCGACGCTTTTTCATGGACTCTCGGAAAACATTCTCTGCGCCTCGGCGCCGAATTTCAGCACTACGACGCGCACGGCATCATCAACGTCTTCGGTACCGGCTCCGTCATTCTGACCACGAACTTTGGGTTCAACGATCTCAATGGCGATGGTGTTGTAAACGACCTGGATATTCCCATCGCGGTGGCCATCAAGAGCAGTGCGCCGGTAAGTCCCGTACCCATTCCGCATGTCCACAATAACTACGTCGCGGGATTTGTTCAGGACGACTGGCGCATTCGCCCCAACTTGACGTTTAACTTGGGTTTGCGTTGGGAATTTGACAGCGACCTGCTCGGCAATGACAGCGCTCATGGCCCTTGCCCCAACCTCACGACCGTTCCCACCCAGCAGTGCGTCTGGATGGCCAATGT
This sequence comes from Acidobacteriota bacterium, assembly GCA_013289585.1. Classification (GTDB taxonomy): domain Bacteria; phylum Acidobacteriota; class Terriglobia; order Acidiferrales; family UBA7541; genus Acidiferrum. The sequence continues at coordinate 79,769 of JABCZR010000002.1, forward strand.
CATCGACCTCCACCACAGCAACGATTGGAAGGACTTCGGCCCTCGCATAGGCTTTGCATACGATCCCTTCAATAAGGGCAAGAGCGTCATCCGCGGCGGCTACGGCATCTATTACGACCGCATTATTCTCGAAGCTCCCAGCGAAGAGCTGGTGCAGAACGACCGCGCACTGACGGTCACGCAATTTGCCGGGTCGGCCTGCACCTTCCCGGGTAATCCGGCTCCGCCAAGTCTTGATTTCTGCTTTGCCCCTATCCCGGGCGTTCACTTTGCACCGGGTAGCCCCACGCTTGCCAATCCGTTCAACGGGCCCAGTCAAACCGGCGGCGTCGGCATCATCGTGCTCAGCCCTTTTTCGCACCATCCGACGTTTCAGCAGTTCTCGCTCGGTATTCAGCAGCAATTTGGTAGCAGCTGGCTGCTTTCCGCGGACGGCCTGCATGTCTTCGGCAATCGCCAATTAATCGGCCAGGCGCTGCGCACCACAAACTCCACCTCTCCCGATATTTCGTGCCCGGGAAATAACATTCCCTGCACAGCCACTGACCCTTTGACGGGCATCTCTGACAACGTCACCGAAATCGGCTCTTTTGCGAAATCCTGGTATGACGGCCTGATTGTCAGCCTCCAGCACAGGCCGACCAAGCTCGGCAAATTCACCTATCTCTACAACATCAGCTACACCTTTTCTAAAACGCTCGACTATTCCGACGACGATCAGCTCACCAACAACAACATAGATGAACAGGTGAATCTCGTTGAAGGAACCAGCGGGCTTGCCAAGGAAAAAGGCTACGCCTCTACCGACGAACGCCATCGCCTGACCCTCTACGGTAATTTGCAAATGCCCTGGAGCTTTTCGTTCTCTCCCATCTACACTTTTGGCTCGGGTGTGCCCGCGGACACGTTTATCTCGGCCCTACCTGTGTTCTTCAATCCCGCCAATCAAACGACTTCTTCGCGGCTGCCCATCCTCTCGCGCAACGATATCGGCCGCGGGATCAAGAACAGCGATCAACTCAATGCCGTCATCACTTCCTGGAATAACTTGCCGGCTTGTCCCGCCCCAGCGCCCTGCCATGCTGGTCCGCAACTTCCTCTGGTGCCCAGTGGCATCAACTTCTTTAGCCCTTTCAGTGCCCTCGATTTCCGCTTGACCAAAAACATTCGCCTCGGCGAGCGCTGGGGCCTGTCCTTAATCGGCGAAGCCTTCAACATTTTCAACTCCACAAACATTCGGGGTCAGAACAAGAACAGCTACTCCGGCCGGGATCTCACAATAGGACCTGATTTCTACCAGGCGCAGAGCGTGGCCGGAGGGTTCTTCGGCTCAGGCGGGCCTCGCGCCTTTCAATTTGCTGCGCGCTTCACTTTCTAATGACGGCCACTCGCGGGCCGGTGACGTTCTCAATTCCTAAATGAAAGCAGGGCCGCGAAGACTTTCTTCGCGGCCCTGGCTTTTTCTACTTCGGTTTTACGCGATGTTCTACGGATTCAATTCCGAACTAATTGTCCATCGGAGCTTGGAAAACTTCGCCGGGCAGGACAAACCTTCCAGGCCTCGGAGCGGATTCCACGGCCGGCAGGTTCACTGGCTTCCGTTCCTGTCTTTCAGGAAAAGCCGCGCCATCGTCCGCGCGCAGCCGCTCCATCTTGATTCCCAGCGTGCGTTCCAGTTGGAACAGTTCCGACCGCTGCTCTTTCACAAACAGCGTCGAAGCTACTCCGTGTCCGCCGTTGCGGCCTGTACGTCCAACGCGGTGAATGAAGTTCTCCGCCACTTCCGGCAAATCGTAGTTGATAACGTGCGCGATGTCCTGCACGTGAATCCCGCGCGAGGCCAGGTCCGTCGCCACCAGCACCCGGAACCGGCCCTGCTGGAATCCCGTCAGCGCCGAAGTGCGCTGCGATTGCGAGCGGTCGCCGTGAATCATGGCCGCCGAAAATCCCTTGCGATTCAGGCTCTCCGCAATGCGTTCTGTCCCGCGCTTGGTGCGCGCAAACACCAGGCACTTTCCCGTTTCCTTGGTCAGCAGGCGTTGCAGCATCTCCTGCTTGCGGTGCATGGCCACTTCGAACGCCTGCACGCGTACATTTTCCGATGGCTTCGACGTCGATCCGAACGTAAGCCGTACGGGGTTTCGCAGATAGTCCTTCACTACTCGCGCCATGTCGCCTTCCATCGTTGCGGAAAAGCACATCGTCTGGCGTTCCTTCGGCAGGATCGACACAATGCGCCGAATCGCTGGGAGGAATCCCATGTCCAGCATACGGTCCGCTTCGTCGAGGATGAGGATGCGCAGCGCGTTGAAATGGAAAAGCCTGCGGTCAAGATAATCTTCGAGTCTTCCCGGAGTCGCCACAACCAGCCGCGCTCCTTTGCGAATCGCCTGGAGTTGCGCTCCTTCTGACAATCCACCAACGACCAGCGCCGCCGGAAGCAATTGCTTCCCGCGCAGCGCGTTAAATTGTTCCACGACCTGCATCGCCAGTTCGCGCGTGGGAACCAGCACCAGCGCCGTAATGCCCGGCGTCTTATCTGCGAGCAGCTTCTCGATTATCGGAATCAGGAAGGCCAGCGTTTTGCCGGTTCCCGTCTGCGCCGTCGCGATTACATCTTTGCCTTCCAGCGCCTGCGGAATTGCAGCAGCCTGCACCGGAGTCGGCGTGTTAAACCGTGATCCCGTCAGTCTCTCTTTCACATACGCAGAAATCTGCATCTCTGCGAATCGCACGGTAGCGCGTTCCAAAAGAGGTGCAGCAGCGCGCTCTACGACAGGTGCCGCGGCGCGTTCAGTCAGAGGCTCCGAGGAGCGCTCTGCTTTAACTTCAGAAACATTCAACATTCAATATTGCTTTCTTGCTGGCAGAAGCCGTCGCGGTGCGCACACGAATTCTCGGGCGGCCGGCGGCTTGCTTTGCCAGTCTTATTTTAGATTACGCGTAAAACGTACGGAGGAAACTGGAGGCGGGGATACTCAGATCAAGCACTGCACCAGAGGGACCGCACAACACAACCGAGGTAGTAAGCGCAAAACCATAGTAACACATCTGCACCCGATCTCCTACCTCTATTCACGATCTTTGATTTCTCAGTTTCTATGCGGGCAACAACGCGGCGGGCAACTAAAGAGGCACTGCTCGAAAGCGGTTAGCGAATCTAGAACAACCCCGGGATCTTCATCCCAGCAATTCCTGGAATACCACCGGTGAGGTTTTTCATCTGGTTGGCGAGTTCTTCATCCACGCGCCGCGATGCTTCATTCACCGCCGCGCGCACCAGGTCCTGCAGCATCTCCTGGTCTTTGCTCGCGAAAACGTCCGGCTCGATGCGCACATCAACAATCTGCTTCTGGCCGTTCATCTTTACGGTGACCATTCCGCCTCCGGACGAGGCTTCGATCGTCACGGAATTCACCTGCCTCTGCAGGTCTTCCTGCAGTTGCCGGAATCGCGAAAGCATCTGTTGGAGAGCGCTGACTTCCATCAGGATTCCTCTTGCCGCCGTTTTACTTCGGAAATCTTTCCTCCGAAGCGCTGCAACATCGATCGCACCATCGGATCGCGCTCGAACTGCGCGCGCAATTCCTGCGTGGCGCTCGCCGCGCGCGACGAAGGCGCGGCTGCCGCTGCAACTCCTTCGAGTTTAGCACAGACGCGCACCGCTCGGCCCAGAGTCTTGCTCGATATGCTACGGATCTTCTCCAGCGAATCTCTTCCTTCGAGCATTTCCGCGAACGGCCGTTTCTCCGCTGGGAAATAAATTCGCAATTCCGCTCCTTCGAGCTCCCACCGGCTGCTCTGCTCGATCAGCTCTCCCAAAAATTTCTGCTGCGCCTGGATCGCCGCTTTGATTTCCATCATTTGCTCCGCGGTAATCCCGCTCACTTCCGCTACCGCGCCATTGCTCTTCGCCACTGAAATGGTTTTTTCTTCTTCACGTTCGATCTCTGCCGCCATCGGCGCAGCAATCGGTGATGCAAGAGCGGGTGCCACTGCCGCCGCAGCCGCGAAATTTGGAACAGAACTTTTTCCCGGCGGCACAAATCCGGTTGTCGCCGCTGGCGAACTCCCGGGACGCACCTGCGCTGGTATGGCGGAAGCAGACTGCGCCGCGCCCCGTGCCATTCCCGAATTCATCCCACCGCCCGGCGCCCCGCTCTTCAATTCCGCCAGCAACTCTTCCATCGGCGCAAGCCTCGAAGCATTGATCAGCCGCAACAATCCCATTTCCAGGTGCACGCGCGGATCGGGCTTCCTCCGCAGGTCATCATCCGTCTGCAATAAAATTTGGAAAAATCGCGTCAGGTCTTCTTCGCTGAATTGCGCCGCTGCTTTTGCCAGCGCCGGCCGCTGGTCCGGCGTCGCCGCAATCAACTCCGAATCCGCACCGCACACCCGCGCAATCAGCAGATTCCGCATGTGCCGGATCGCTTCCCGGCAAAAATGTTGCAGGTTGCGTCCCTCTTTCTGAAACGTGTGTACCAGGCCCAGTGCCCGGTCCGCCGATCCCGACGCGATTGCGCCCACCAGCTCTTCCAGCGCGTCATCCGGCACCACGCCCAGCAGTTCGCGCAGTTCCTTGTCTGGAATCGTGTCGCCGCAATACGCCCGCGCCTGCTCCAGCAGAGACAACGCGTCGCGCAAGCTGCCCTCCGCTATCCGCGCAATCACCGCCATTGCGCCTGGCTCGATCTTCAGATTTTCTTTGCGCGCGATCTCTTCCAGCCGTCCCGTAATTTCCGCAAACGTCAGCGCCCGGAAATGAAAGTGTTGCGACCTCGACCGGATCGTATCCGCCAGATCCTCCGGCTGCGTTGTCGCCATCACGAAAATCACGCGGTCCGGCGGTTCCTCCAGAGTCTTCAAAAGTGCATTCGACGCCTCGCCCGTCAGCATGTGCGCTTCATCCAGGATTACAACTTTTCTTCTTGAAGCCGCCGGCGCATATCGCACCATCTCTCGCAACTCGCGAATCTGGTCGATCCCGCGGTTCGAGGCCGCGTCGATCTCAATCACGTCCAGCGAATTCCCGGCGGTAATCTCCTTGCACGAATCGCACACTCCGCAAGGCTCCGCCGTTGGCCCGTTCACGCAATTCATGGCTTTCGCCAGAATTCGCGCCGCCGTCGTTTTTCCCACGCCGCGCGCGCCGGAAAAAATATACGCATGCGCCACGCGGTCGTTCTTGATCGCGTTCGCCAGCGTTTCCGTCACGTGCTGCTGGCCCACGAGATCTTTGAATGTCTGCGGCCGCCACTTGCGCGCTATGACTTGGTAGCTCATGCGAAGGTTTTCCGTTCTCAGTTTCTAGCGTTCGGTAAAGCAAAAACTCTGTGCATCTCTTCCTATTTCTCACACTGACAATCAATAATCGACTGCCGTCAACGATTCTGAGCCACAGCGCAGGGAGAAATCATCAGCACACTAGTGTCTTTTCCGGCTGAAAACCAACAACCGACCATTCTAAACATTTTTCAGTGAGAGGAACTTCGGGTGATCTGCGGCACCCGAGGCGATCCCGGTACCGTTGCTCCCTTCCGGGCCTGGCGGGGTTCGCGGGACCTCGTTGCACAGAGCCCGAAGTTCCACTCTCCGGCAGCCGCGCACATTTTCGCGGCTGCACGCAAAAGTTTAGCATAGCGACTGGAGCGCAGCCAGAAGGCGCAATCGCTGACGCTCGCGCCTCGCGTGCGCTAGGAGTGAGTTGGAATTTGAAATCTTTGAAAAGCGATTGATTTCGCTCGTCAGGATTTTGGTTTTGCAGCTGTCGCCGGAGTATCAGGTGGCAGCACCTCGGACGGATTCACCCAGTTCACCTTGAACGGGCCCACTCCGAACACCTCCACGATCGTCTCGCCCTTATTCACGGCAAAATGCCTCATCTCTTTCGGCATCAGGATGAAGTTCCCCACATTCATCGTCTGCAGTTTGCTTTCGTCGAGCGTGTCGCCTGTTCCGACTAAGAACGCGCCCTTCAACACTGTCAGGTATTCATCCGTGGGATGCCAGTGCGCCGGCACTTTTGCGCCATCCACGCATTTGAAGCGGATGACAAACTGCGCTCCTTCCGCGCTCGGATCACCCGCAACCGTAGCGATCTCGCACCCCTTGATGATCGGCGTCCATTTCAAATCGCCGTAGCGGACGATTTTATGCGCTTCCGTACCCTCTTTCTTGTCCTGACCGTAAATGGATACCGCACACACTGCCGCCGCTGCTATCACGAGACACGCTTTGATGAACTTGCTTTCTCCCATGTCGCTCTCCTCCGTTGGAACAAACTCCGCAAACCATACTCCCGAGACCCATGAAGGGCAAGACCATAGGAGCTAACTCGTACTCGTCCAGCGGCTCCACTCGGCCCACCGCGTTAACCGAATGGACACAATTTCAAACACCCTCCATTCATCTTCCGGAATTCAGGTAACCTGCGCTCGGACGGACTTCCTCCTCGTCCACCTCGTGTTCGCCCGCGTCGAACGCAGGTCCGCTGCGCCAGCGGTCAGCACCCAGGCATCGCCTCGGTGCCACCCCACGATACGGGGCCAAGCTTGCACGCACGTGCACGCAGGAGGAATTCAATGAAATCAGTCTTGTCGTTCGTATTGGCATTTGCATTGCTGTCCGCTACCACCGCGCCGGTGACCAAAGCCGATCCTCGCCAGGTTTTGCAAGGCACCCAGATCCACCTCACCCTTCTGAACAGCATCAACACCGGCCTCGCGAAAGATGGTGACCCCTTCATCGCCACTGTCGCCGATCCCGTTATGCTCGGCACCCAGATGTTGATTCCCGCGGGCACGCGCATCAACGGTGTCGTTGGCACCGTCGAGAAAGCCCGCCGCTTCTCCGTGTTCCGCGGCCAGGCCTACATCAACATCACTTTTCATTCCATGGAAGTTGACAGCCGCCTCATCCCCATCCAGATGAGCATCATCGCGTTCGAGCCTCCCCGAGGCCAGTTCAACGGCAAACAGCGAAGCGACGTCAAGATCGCTGAAGGTCAGGTTGTGCAGGAAAAGCATGACTTCAAGGGTGACATCATCGGCGGCACCATCGGCACCGGCGCGGGCTCCATCGTTGGCGCCATCTTCGGTAAAGTCGTGCAAGGCTTCGGCTTCGGCCTCGCTGGCAGCGCCGCCTACATCATGATTCGCAAGGGCAAGGAAGTGGAACTCCCGGCGCAAACGGGAATCCTCGTCCGCATGGACAACACCATCACCGTGCCGGGCGTTAGCGCCAGCAACACCGACACTCCGGCAGTAGCTGAAGTTCGCCAATAATAAGAAAGCGCCGCGCCGGCACTCTCAGCCTGCCTCTCGCGGCGCATCTGTTCCTGTTTAGTTGGCCCGGAGCTTAACCCGCTGGGTCTGTAGTCTTTTTTGTCTCTGAGAGTTCTGCCTTAAGAGTTTGTCTTCATTATTTCTTCGGGAAGTTTGGATCCGCCTTTACTTCGTTGATCTGCTTGGTGTGCCGCTCGCTGTGCGCCGCGATCAGCAGGATGAATTCATACCCATCCAGCTTCCCCAGCGGGCTCTCCATCACATGCTCGCGCAGTCCAGGCGTATTCTTCAGGAACTCTTCCGTCGTCGCCCGGCTCGCCTCGAAATGCTTGATCGAACCTTCCGGCGTCGAGAATCGGTTCGTCGGCACCAGGGGCTCCGGTGCCTGCGCCTTGTTGGTGCGGTCCGGGACCATCAGCAGCACCGCGGCATCCACTTTTTGCACGTCGCGTCCCGGCTCCCCTGCCGGCGCCAGCATCACCTTATCCTTAGTCACGCTCAGTATAAAATCTTCTGCTGCCGCGATGTGCTCCATCACTTGCGCCACCGACCAGCGGTCCGGCGCCGGCTTGTAGTTCCACTGCGCCTCTGACAGTCCTTTCGTCGCCTCCAACACATTCTTCTTCGTCGATTCCAGGTACTGCATCGCGTGGTCCTTGTCCGCCTGCGTCAGTTCCTGCGCTTGCGCCGTCGCCCCCGCCATTAAAAGCAAAGCAATCAACACCCCTGCCAGGGATCTCGTTCTCATTTTTCTATTCTCCTTTTCTATTCTTTTCGGTTTGGGAAACGGGGGAAGGTTCTAGAACCCATTGCTCTTGACCTCGTGCCGCAACGAACTGTTCTTGCTCTTTCGCGGCTTGAGACGCCGTCAGTAGGAAAATGTAGCAGCCACTGCCGGCCCTGTCTATCTTTCCTCCAGCTCGCTGGAGGACCCTGCGGTTGCCGGCCGGAATCCCAATAACCTGCCGATCGCCACCGCCGCCAGCAGCAACACCACCGGATCGATGGGGTGCCGGTATCGCAGATTTGGATGAGTGACGTAATACAGCCACGGAAAAAAAACCGGATAAGCTGCGGCTGGAAATGCGTATGGGCTGCGTCTCAGTATCAGCACCACGATTCCTGCCAAGCCTCCCAAACCCGCCAACGTATTGCACACCAGCAGCACGCGCACCAGTTGCGTTTCGGCATGAATAAAGGACTCTACCGGGGTTGGCAGTCCTGTCCAGAACGTCACAATCCGGTCCCACGTCAGCTCCAAAAAGATTCCCGGATGCGCGCGGATGAATTCCATCGCCTTCCGTTTCTCCTCATCCATGAACCCCGTCTCTCCCAGCTTGAAGTAGCGGAGCAGTTCCATTTCCTTCGTGATCTTCGGCGGCCACACAAACTGCCGCGTCGCATAGTTATTGTTGTTCCCGATGTACAGCTCCAGTGGAAAATTCGAACGCAGCGGGACCAGCCGGTGAAATTGCACGTAATTCCTCACCGTCCATGGCACGCAGCACAAAAACGCGATCCCCGCCGCGGCCAGCGCCGGCCTCGCGACTCGCATCTTCATTTCCCGCCGCGCCCGGTACGCCGCCCAGCCCAGCAAAAATGGCAGCAGCGACCCTAGTGACGGGTTGGTCATCAACGTAAATCCCCACAGCAGCCCGTAGCCGCACCAGTCCCGCACCCGTTGCGATTCCGCCAGCTTCAGCGTCGCCCAAAAAATCGTCGCTCCCAGCAGCGTCGTCAAGCTGGTGTCCCACACCCATTCGAACGGCACCATCACGGCATTGGGAAACAGCGCCCACAGCCACGCCGCGCCGCTCGCCGCTCCAATTCCGGCGATCCGCTTCCCCGTATGAAATATCGCGATGCACACCGCCGACGAAAATAGCGCATTGAGAAAAAACACCGCGAAGAACGACCCGCGCGTCAGGATCCCAAACACGCGAAACACTCCCGCCACCAGCAGCGGATACACCGGCGTCAGCCAGGCCGTTGGTCCCGTCTCTTTTCCAAACGGCGAGCTGAATCCTTTTCCTTGCGACAGCGCCGACGCGATATTCCCGGTCTCCTGCGCGAACGATGCCGGCGCCAGCATATCCTTGGGAATTTTGCGTTCCTGTATCCAGCCAAATCCCAGCCGTGCTCCCAGCGCCACGAAAAAAATCAAAGACAGCGACGTCGCCGCGGCAAGAAAGGCTCTTTTGACCGTGGATGTAGGACGAGAGAGGGCAGTTCTGTGGCCGGCCGGAGGGCTCATGGATGAACGTCAGTGACTCCGCAACTGCACTCCGGTAGCTTGCCATAAAATCATTCGAACCGTCAGCCCGCCGATTTCTTCGCCCGGCGTTCAACTTCTTCCTTGGAAACGGCCTCTTTGTGCGTTGCCACATACCACTGGTTTCCCCACGCATCCATCACTCCGCCGTTGCGCTCCCCGTAGAACTGGTCCTTGGGTTCCGACACCGAGTTGGCGCCGGCTTGCATCGCGCGCGCATACGTCCCATCCACGTCCGGTACGTACAGGTGCATCGTCACGCTACGAGGTCCCCACTTCCCGTGCGCCTCGCTGCATTCCACCATTGAGTTGCCGATCCGCACCTTGGCGTGTCCCACGACGCCGTTCGCCGCCTCATTCCTCTGTACAACTTCTGCGTCAAAAGCTTTAGCCAGAAATTCCAAAAACTTCGCCGCATCTTTCACGCTCATCCCTGCCGTCACGCTGCGCAAACCCTCCGGTGCGAAATGTTTGCCCTCCTTATGGGTCGCGATATACCAATGATTGCCTGATGGATCCTGCACGCCCCCTTCGCGGTCCCCATATTCCATGTCGCTCGGTGCGTACAACGATTGCGCGCCCGCCTCCACGGCGCGCTTGTACACCTCATCCGCATGGGGGACATATAAATGTAGTCCCGCGAGCATGGCCTTCCATTCTTCCGCCGGGTCCGCCATTTCCAGCATTGAGTCCCCAATCCGCACCGAAGCGTGCCCGATCGTGCCGTCCTCCCGGCTCATTCGAAACGTCTCCTCCGCCCCGAACGCCTCCTTCAGGAACTCCAGTAATCGCGCCGTTCCCTTGCCCACCAGGTACGGCGTAAGCGAATGAAAACCTTCGGGAATGTAATTCGTTTGGCTGCTCATGTTTACCTCGCGTGATTTCCATCGTGTGCTATCTGGTGCTTCGCGAGAGATTCTGACAAAGGGGCAGGGCATCGTATTGTAAAAATTTGAAGTGGCGGCCCGGGGGGAAGCACCTGTACATCCACCCATTCGTTCACCAAAAAATCGCAGCTAATAACCAACAACGGTCCTGCTCCGCCGCAGCGTGCTAGATTCATTCCAGAATCGGAACGTGATTCAGGTGGGGTGTATGCGCTGTCAGATAAGTTGACGGATTGATCCCGGAAAACGCCCGGAAATCGTGAATGAAATGTGCCTGGTCGTAGTACCCGCACGTGAGCGCGATCTCCGCCCAATCCATCGCGCATCCGCTTTGAATGATGTGCAGCACTTTCTGGAAACGCTGCACCCGGCAGAAAAGCTTCGGCGTCAGCCCCACTTCCTTCTCAAACAGATCAATAAACCGTCTCGCGCTGAAGCCCGTCTTGCCGGTAACTTCCGCCATGGTTCGTGCCCCGGGCGCAGCGTCAAATTCACGGAGCGCGTATGCCACCGCCGGATGCCGTTCGAATCCCTCCCGCAATTTGCCCACCAGCGCGCGCTCCAGCACGCGCAGTTTTTGCTCCGGCTTCGCAGCTCTCAGCAATTTCTCCCGCAAGTCTCGGACCTCCTGCCAGCCCCAAAGCGCCCCTAAATCGACATGCTCATTGTGGAGCTCACCGGCAGGCAGTTTGAGGAACGGAAACGCGCCCCCCGGCCGGAAGTGCACACCCAGAACCGCATCTTGCGAACTTGTATCAATGACAAAAAATTCCGAGTGTGCCCCGCAAACCACCGACCCCGACAGATAAAACGGCTGCATCTTCTCGTGCCGCCCATACGTCAGGATTCGATCCTCTCGTAGGTCAAAAACGATCTCTATCGTGCCCGTCGGCAGCAGCCGCTCTTTCGAATGCGGCGGTCGGAATCCTTCATACAGCCACAGCAACTCCACAAAGTGGCCCAGCGGCGCCGGCGGACTATAAAGTCGGTGCAGCATATTTTGCGGCCAGTTTACACCACTTCCAGGCCCCCTTAGACGCTTCAAGCCCCAGTTCACCGGTTAGCCGAAGTTCTCTGATCTCTGTTCACTGGTCACTCTTTTCGAAAGGCAACGCGGGAATTTCCCGATCTCCCGCGATTAGGGAGTCCTCGCGTGACGGCTCACATTGACACTCCGCCGAAACCGCAGTATCTTCACCTAGAATGTCTACTAAAGAGCAGCGCAAACGCATTGAGTTGCTGCAGGGCACCCTCGATTTGCTCGTTCTGCGCACCTTGCTTCGTGGGCCGGCGCACGGGCACGCTATTGCGAAAGCGATCGAATTCAATTCCGATGACGTGTTGCAGGTCGAACAAGGGTCGCTTTATCCCGCGCTGCACCGCCTCATCAAACGCAGATGGATTTCGGTCGAAGAGGGCACCTCCGAGAACAATCGCCGCGCCAAGTTCTATCGGCTGACGGACAACGGCCGGCGGCAACTGGTGGTTGAGACCAGCAAGTGGGACAAGCTTGCGGGGGCCATCGCTCGGATTCTCCGGCCGGTGAAACAGGAGGACGAACCATGAGCCGCCGCAAGCGCATGCTTGACGATCTTGACCAGGACATCCGCGAACACATCGAAATGGAGACTCGCGACAACGTCGAGCGCGGCATGTCGCCAGAGGATGCGCGCTACGCCGCTCTGCGGAAGTTCGGCAATGTGACGCGCGTCAAGGAAGATACGCGGGAAGTGTGGACTTTCCTTTGGCTTGAGCAGTTGTGGCAGGACGTCCGCTACGGGCTTCGCATGCTCGCGAAATCTCCAGGCTTTGCGGCGGTGGCGATTCTAACGCTGGCGTTGGGAATTGGCGCAAACACGGCGATCTTCAGCTTGATCGACGCGGTAATGCTGCGGTCGCTGCCGGTGGAGAATCCGTCAGAGTTGGTCCTGCTGAAGTGGGGCGCGCGCGCGCCTCCCGACACTCACGGGTACATGTCCGCGGGCGATTGCATATCCGAGTTTGGCTTAGGGGCTCGAAATCCGTCTGGCTGCTCGTTCTCCGAGCCCATGTTTCGCGAAATAGCACAAGCGAATGTCTTTTCGGGGGCGGCCGCGTTCGCCAACGCCGGGAGAATGAATTTGACGGGGAATGGCCCGGCGATGGTTGTCAACGGCCAACTCGTTTCCGGCGACTTCTTCCGCACCATGGGTCTCAAGCCCGCCCTGGGCCGGCTGCTGGACACCTCGGATGACACGCCGTCGGCCGCACCGGTCGCCGTGTTGAACTACGGCTACTGGCAGAGCGCCTTTGGCGGCTCCCGCGACGTCATCGGCCGCACCATCGAACTGAACGGCGTGGCATTTACGATCATCGGCGTAGCCGGACAGCGATTCACGGGAATTGCTCCGGGCAGCGATTACGACGTTTGGCTGCCGCTCTCCGATGGTGAACGCATCTCCACAAGCGGTCCGTTCCGCTGGCAAAACCGTCAGGCGGATGCCGCGTTCTGGTGGCTGACGATTATGGGGCGGCTCAAGCCGGGAACCCCTCTCGCGCAAGCGCAAGCGGTCGCGAGCAGCCTGTTCCGCAACGAGATGCTGCATGGGTCTGTACCGATATTCCACGGTGGGGAGGCGGCGGGTGGGCCTGTTCTCCGGCCAGGAGCACCCGCGGGCGACAACGCCATGTTTCGGCGCGAAATCACAAGCGTTGGAGGGCCAGCACCTGTTGGCGGTGGTACTCCGGCAAGCCTGCCGCCGCTGCCGGCCTCGGGAGCGGGGCGGGTTATGATGGCTGCGCCGCCGGGAGCAGCCCCGGACGGAAGCCCGCGTCCATCGGAAGTGGCCAGTGCGCCGGCAGCGTTGTCCAAGGCCAACGACAACCCGGAAATTACCCTTTTGCCCGCGCAGACCGGCTTGACCGGCAGCCGCTCGCAGTACTCCAATCCCCTCTACGTCCTGATGCTCGCCGTGGGAATTATTCTGCTGATTGCATGCGCAAATGTGGCGGGGCTGATGCTCGCGCGAGCCGCCGCGCGACAGAAGGAAATGGCCGTGCGCCTGGCGCTGGGCGCGGGCCGCGCCCGGGTGGTGCGGCAGCTTTTGACGGAAAGCATAATGCTCTCGGTGCTCGGCGGCGTGCTGGGAATTCTGTTCGCGTACTGGGGAGCACACGCGATCCTTTCGTTTGTGTCGAGCAACCAGGCGCGTCCGCTGGGATTCGCAACAGGCGTTGACCTGCGCGTGCTGGGATTTACCGCGGCGGTTTCGCTGTTGACGGGAATTTTTTTTGGCATCGCACCAACCTTTCGGAGCGCGCGCGTCGATTTGACGCCGGCTCTGAAGGAAGGCGAAGGAAGCTCGACGAGTTCGGGACACTCGGGCGGAAAATGGTTCAGCATCGGCAACGCCCTGGTGGTGGCGCAAGTGGCGCTGGCGATCGTGGTGTTGGTGGGCGCCGGACTTCTGGTGCGCACGCTCGCGAACCTGCGCAGCATCGACGTAGGATTCGATGCGCACAATATCCTGATTTTCGGGATCAATCCGGAATTGGTCGGCTACAAAGGTCCGCAGGTGGACAGCTTCTATCGCGACTTGCAGGGCCGGCTTGCTGAGACGCCCGGAGTAAAGTCCGTGAGCTACTCGATGCTGCCGCTGTTGAATAACGGGTTGATGGTCACGAGCTTCCACTGGCCGGGAACGCCGCAGGATCAGAACTCCGATGCGGACACGCTTGGCGTGGGGCCAAATTTCTTCGAGACGCTGCACATTCCATTTCTCAGGGGCCGCGGATTCAATGCTTCCGATTTCGCGCTGTCGGCTTCGAACGGCGGAGAAACCCCCACTTCGGCGCCGACTCCGGTGATTGTAAATCAGGCCTTCGTCGAAAAATATCTTGCCAAGGAGAATCCGCTGGGGAAGCGGTTCGGGGAGTCTCCGGCAGACGCAAACGAGCCGGCGAGGCCCGGCTACGAAATCGTCGGCGTCGTGCGCGACGCGAAATACAACAGCCTGCGCCGGGAGATTCAAGCCATGATGTACACGCCGCAGAGCGCCGGGGGAGCCTCCTTTGAATTGCGCACAGCGGCCGATCCGCAGGCCATTCTGCCCGCGATACGCGAAGTTGTCGCGCAGGTGAATACGAATTTGCCGCTCTTCGACGTGAAAACGGAATCCCAGCAAATCGACCGGCTCCTATTCCAGGAGCGGCTGGTGGCGCGGCTCTCGGGCTTCTTTGGCTTGCTGGCGCTGGTGCTGGCGAGCGTGGGATTGTACGGGCTGCTTTCCTACGAAGTTTCTCGGCGCACACGCGAAATCGGAATTCGCGTGGCCCTTGGCGCGCAAGCGGGAAGCGTTCTAAAGCTGGTCCTGCGGCAGGGAATCGTGCTGGTCGTTGTCGGAGCCGCTGTGGGCATTGGAGTAGCCCTCAGTGTGACGCGCTACTTGTCCTCCATGCTCTACGACGTCCGCGCCAACGACCCGCTGACGATCATCGCCGTCGCCGCGTTGCTCACCCTTGTGGCTCTTGCCGCCTGCTACATTCCCGCGCGGCGCGCGACGCGTGTGGATCCCCTGGTTGCGCTGAGATACGAGTAGTGCCAGCAAAGGGGAGCGGTAACCCTCATTTGTAAACGCGTATTCAAGTCGGAGCCTGCGAAACCCTCCATGAACGGGCCCCTCCAGCGAGCTTCCATCATTCCTTGATTTTCGCAACTTTTCATCAGGATGGTTTTGTATTCCCGCTGGCGTTGCTTTCATTTTCCGCCAACTCCTAGAGAAGAGGAAAGAGCGCCGCGTCGCCATCAGGGTTGGGTGACGCGGCGCTTCAGAGGATTCTGGCCGGATTTTAGCGGTTACCTTGTGGAACTAACTGGGGTAGGAACTGTCTTTCGAATCATGCCTTCGGCCCTGCGCTTTCCGGCACGCACTGCATCTTTGCTGTCTGCGATGATCCTGCTGCGCACTGCGAACCTCGCTTCGAACGGCCGCGTGCCCCGAATTTCTTCGCGGCGTCCGCGTTGCTCTGACTGTTGAAGGTACTAGCTGCAGAATTCATGCCAAAGAGCAGTGCGCCTATTCCGCACGCTTTCAATGGCTTGAGAGCTGACAGTCTGTCCCTCATTGCGTCAAGCCGGGAATCGGGTCCGGGTTGGAACACCGCAACGGCAACCGGTAATAGCGGAAGGAAGTTCGGGAATGCCATCCGCGCTCGAAAACTCCGGCCTCAAGCCGCCGCTCCACCCGACCTTGCTTTGCTTCGCGATGCCATCTTGTCGCGTTTCAGGTAGCGATACAGGCTGGTCCGCCCGATTCCCAATACCTGCGCCGCCCGCAGCCGGTTGTCCTGGCACATCTCCAGCACCCTCTGAATATGCACCTTGCGCACTTCATCCAGCGACAGCGGCCTCCAGTCATCGCCCTCCGCGCCGCCCGGATTCCGGTGCTGCAGTTGTTCCGGCAAATCACCAATATCAATAAAATCGCCCGTCGCCGTGATGCACGCGCTGGAAATCACATTCTCCAGTTCGCGGACGTTGCCCGGCCACGGATGTTGCAGCAGCACCGTCTGTGCCCGCCGCGTCAGCCCCGAAATATTTTTCCCGTACGCCGCATTGTATTTCTTCAGGAAAAACTGCATCAGTAGCGGAATATCCTCCAGCCGCTCCGTCAGCGACGGCACGCGGATCTGGATCGAGCTCAGCCGGTAGAAAAGATCCTCGCGAAAATGCCCCGTCAGCACCTCCGCCCGCAAATCCCGGTTCGTCGCCGCGATCAGCCGCACATTGATCTGCCGCACTTCCGGCGATCCTACCCGCTGGATCTCGCGGTTCTGGATCACCCGCAGCAACTTCGCCTGCATCGCCAGCGACGTCTCTCCCACCTCATCCAGAAATACCGTTCCCCCGTTCGCGTATTCGAACAAGCCCGGCCGCGTATCCGTCGCCCCGGTGAACGCTCCTCGCACATGCCCAAAAAGCTGGCTTTCCAGCAGGGTGTCCACCATCGCCGAGCAATTGCACACCGCCAGTTTCTGCTGGCTCACCGGGCTGATCTGGTGTATCGCCCGCGCCACCAGCTCTTTTCCCGTTCCCGTCGGTCCCACCAGCAGCACATTGGTATAATGCCGCGCCACTTTCCGCGCAAAGTCGAACACCTCCAGCATCACCGGGCTTTTTCCCACGATCCCGTGAAACTCCAGGTCCTTCAGCAGCTGCTCTTCCAGCGCCTTCACCCGCCTCCTCTGGTCGTACAGCGCCGCCACGTCATCGAGCGCCTTCCTCAGTCGCACCTGATCAATCGGCTTCGGCAAAAAATCCGCCGCTCCCCTTCGAATCGCTTCCAGCGCCGATTCCAGCGTGTATTCCCCCGTCATCACAATCACGTGTACTCCGGGATCGCTCCGCGACAATTGGTCCAGGAACTCATACCCGTCCATTCCCGGCGTGTGCATATCCACCAGCACCAGCCGGCACCGCCCCCGCTTCACCAGTTGCAGCGCCTCCGCCGGATCCGACGTTGGAATCGGCTCATATCCCATCTCCGTGATTACCGCCGACAGCACCTCCAGTTGCGCCGGATCCTCATCCAATATGCACGGAGTCAACGCTCTCTTCGGAGCCGCAATTTCCACCGTCTTTGACGACGCCAATGCCATAACTCCTCTTTCGCAACTTTTACTCCACTCTCCCCTCTTTCCTTCTGCTCCTCCCAAATTTTCTCCAGCATTCGCCTGCTTTTTTCTTCAACCTGCTACCTCCAGCAGTTTGTGATGGTTAGCCCCTCTCTCCATCCGCCTCGCACAGCCCTCTGCGTCCTCTTCTTTTCACTCCCGCATCGGTCCGAACCGCCCACCCTCGCCCTCAGAGCCTCTTTGTCCCGCATCGGCCTACGACCCTCTCCCTTTTCCCAATTTGAGACAAAATCCACGCATTCCTTCTCTCCCGCCCTTTCGCTCACACATCCAGATCTTCACTGACAAATTGCCTGTTTTTGCCTAACCTTAAATGTGTGGAAATACCTGGTTTAGCCGGAACTGGTGGAATCCCTGTGGAGTCGTCGCAATGTGCTCGGCCCAATAGGCCACCGGCGAGGACCGGTCCGCCGCCGTCGACTGCAGCAGCCTCACGAACAGCATCGTCTTTTTCCGAAGCACCCTTCTCAGCGTAATCTGTTTACCGTTTACCTCGTTCCACTCGAGTTCCGGCTTTTCCACAAAGAACGATTGCGAAATGTCCCAGCCGGATACTTCCACGCGGTGCGTGTCCAACACCAGTTGCGCGACGGTCAAGTTCATAGCCAGCCTCCGCATTCCCGGAGTGCAGCCCTGATGCCACCAGCAACATTGCCATGTGAATGAAAATAAATTATTTACCGAAAACGGAAAGGCCCAGAAGTATGCAACCGTGAGACATTCCTTCGAACCATGTTCCAGTCTGGGCCATCTTCCCCTAATGCCCCAGCAACAGGTTCGTCGCGAACGCTTCGACGTACTGATAGAACTGCCGGAACACCACCAGTCCCACTAGCAGCCCCAGCATCGCGTAGCTGTTCCCGCGCAGCCAATCCAGGTATTTGTGCGCTCGTTCTTCGCTCATGAACAACATAATCACCGTACTGCCATCCAGTGGTGGCACCGGCAGAAGGTTGAAAGTTCCCAGCAGCAGATTCAGCGAGAAAAAAACGAACAGTACCAATGTTGGAAAGGTCAGCTGGCCGGTGCCGGGATCGCGCCCTAGCCACTGCATCGCGGTGCCCACGCGAATGCCAATCACCGCTAGCAGCATCAGCGAATAATTCGCTGCCGGTCCCGCCAGCGCCATCCACGCCGAGCGGTGCGGGTGCCTCCGCTCCCACAGGGGATCGAACGGCGCGCTTGCCCACCCGATCATCGATCCGGTCACCACATAGGAAAGCAGTGGAATCACCACCATGCCCCACGGTTCGCGCTGGATATGCGGCACTGGATTCAGCGACACCTGCCCGCCCAGCGCCGCCGTCGTGTCTCCCCCAATTTTGGCCACCAGCGCGTGCGCCGCCTCATGGCAAGTCGTCGAAAAAAGAAACGCCACGTACCAGATAAATCCAAACGCCAGCATCTCCGGCGTAATATTGGGCATCAACGATCCTCTAATTCCTCAGCGCAGTAGCCTAGAGCCTGCCGCCCGCCTTTGCAAGCCACCGCTCTTCCGCCTCCGAATTGACTCCACAACCCGCCCCCACTAAAGTTACTCCTCGTCACGCACGCAGCTGCCGCTGGGGAGTGCACAAAGTGATCGTCCGCGTGTTCGAAGACAAGCGCTCTCTCAGCACCGCCGCTGCGGATCAAGCCGCGAACGCCATCCGCCGCGCCATCCTCGATCGCGGCCGCGCGCGCATCGTCGTTGCAACCGGAACTTCCCAGCTGGATTTTCTCGACGCTCTCGCTGCTGCGGAAAAACTCGATTGGCAAAGAGTCGAACTATTTCATCTCGACGAATACGTCGGCCTGCCCATCACCCATCCTGCCAGTTTTCGCAAATACCTTCTCGATCGCTTGATTCACAAGACCGGCATCCAGCATTACCATCTGCTCGATGCCGAAACCGCCCCGCACGAAGCTGCGCTCCGCGTCGGCCAGCTCCTCACCTCCGCGCCCATCGACATCGTCTTCGCCGGCATCGGCGAAAACGCCCATCTTGCGTTCAACGATCCACCCGCCGATTTCCAAACCGAAGTTCCCTATCTCATCGTCAATCTCGACGAAGCTTGCCGCCGTCAACAAGTCGGCGAAGCCTGGTTCTCAAATATCTCCGAAGTTCCCCGCCAGGCCATCTCCATGTCCATTCGTCAAATCCTCAAAGCCAAGGAAATCATCGCCGTTGTTCCCGATGCCCGCAAAGCCCTCGCCGTCAAGCTCTGCCTCGAAGGTGAAATCAGTCCTCTGGCCCCCGCCTCCATTTTGTGTACCCATCCCGCCACCACGCTTTATCTCGACAAACAATCCGCCAGCCTCCTCAGCCCCTCAACGCTCGCTGCGCTTGCCGCAGCCTAAGACTTCATGCCGCTAACCACGCAATCGCCTTCACCCCACACACGCCCCATCCACTCCTTACGCTGGTGGATCGGCGCACTGCTCTTCGCCTCCACGGTCATCAACTACATCGACCGTCAAACTCTCTCCATCCTCGCGCCCTTCCTCAAACAGCAATATCACTGGACCAACTCCGACTACGCCGCCATCATCATCGCCTTCCGCATCGCGTATTCGATTGGACAAACCGTTTGCGGCCGCCAGATCGATCGCGTCGGCACCCGCCTCGGCCTCACCGTCAGCGTCACCTGGTACTCCATCGTCTCGCTCCTCACTTCGCTGGCGAACGGCATCCTCAGCTTCGCCGCATTCCGTTTCCTTCTCGGCGCCGGCGAATCCGCCAATTGGCCCGGCGCCAGCAAAGCCGTCTCCGAATGGTTTCCCAAGCGCGAACGCGGCCTCGCCGCCGCCCTCTACGACAGCGGCTCCTCCGTCGGCGGTGCCATCGCGCCTTTTCTCATCTTGCCCGTGTACCTCCGCTGGGGCTGGCGCGTCGCCTTCGTCATTCCCGGAGTGCTGGGGTTTTTCTGGCTCATCGCCTGGCGCCGCCTCTTTCACTTGCCGCAGGACCACCCGCGCATCAGCCCCGCCGAACTCCAGATGCTCTTCGACGACAAGCCGCCCTTCGAATCCTCCGCAGTCAAACCCCTCCCGCGCTGGCGCGATCTCCTCAAACTCCCGCAAACCTGGGGTACCATCGTCTCCAAAGCGCTCACCGATCCTGTATGGTTCTTCATCACCGATTGGTTTCCCATCTACCTGATCACCAAAGGGATTTCACTCCAGAGCGGCCTGATCGCCGTGTGGATCCCTTTCCTCGCCACCGACCTCGGCAATTTCTTTGGCGGCGGCGTCTCCGGCTACCTGATTCGCCGCGGCTGGTCCCTCGGCGCCGCGCGCAAAGCACTGGTCGTTTTCGGAGGTTTCGGCGTCATGCTTCTCATTCCCACTGTCTTCACCGTGAACCTCTATCTCATCACCCTGCTCTTCGCGCTCGCCACTTTCGCCTACGGCTCTTTCACCACCATCGCCAACGTTCTCCCCACCGACCTCTTCACCAGCGAAGCCGTCGCTTCCGTCAGCGGCATGAGCGGCACTGGCGCCGGCATCGGTACTATCCTCGCCTTCCTCCTCATCGGCCACTATTCCGACGCCCGCCAGTCCGCCGCCACCCATTCCTTCGACCCCATCGTCATCGCCGCCGGACTCATTCCCTTTATTGGCATGATTCTCGTCCTCCTCCTCGTCCGCAACACCCGCGCCACCGACCAGGGCCTCGTCCGCCGCATCTGAATAGAAAAAGGGCGGCCCAATAAAGAGCCGCCCTCCTTCCGTACCCTTCCGGGTTTTCTTACCGAACTTCTTTATTGCTTGTCATACACAGACACGTCATGCGTGGCTTCACCCTTCGCATTCGTGCCCTTCGCGTCCACCGTCGTCGTTTTTCCGTCCGCGGAAACTGTAACCTTGGACGATCCAATCACTTTGCCGCCTTTTTTCGTGGTCGCTTCATAGGTGTTGGCATTGATGCGCTTGGCTGAGATAGCGTCCACTCCGCCCGGCATCGCACCCGTCACCGGGTTGTCCTTGCCGTCAAAGTGGACGGAAAAGCTATAAGACAGAGCAGTTCCGTCCCCGGCCGTTCCTTCGAACGTGTATTTCACTCCATCGCCGTCCGCGACCACCGTCCGCGTCATGCTCTTCGGGCCCGGCCCCGGACTGAATGTTGACTTCGCCACATTCAGCTTCCATGTCCCCACCAGCGGATTGCTTTGCGCCACCACCGTCGCGGCAGCTACAGCACTTAACACAACAACAGCAGCAAACACCAATAGACGTTTCATAGTTCTCTCCTCAGTTCCGATTAAACAAGCTTCGGGTAGTTATTTTTCTGTTCGTTGTGACCTGTATGTATTGCGGGCCGGGCAAACTAGCTGGCGCAACAGTATGTTGCATCGCCGCAGTTGTCAATAATTTTCGGGTTGCGGTCGCACCCCATCGACCTCAACTTTGGGTTGCGTTCCCGTTAAGTGCCCTCAAAAAGTAGAAAAACTTGTCCAATACCGTACAGCATTGAAGATTGGAAATTCCTATACTCGCACAAGAGTCGCAAGGTGAGCTCGGCTTGGAATCGTCGAGTCCTCCCATTGCGGCCACTCATAACCCCGTCCGAATGCTGTTCGTAGAGACTGAGCTTAGTTGACCTGATGGACCTCTCGTATGCAAAGGATCCTCAGGCAGAAAGAACTACCATGCGTTTTATGTTGTCCATTCGTTCGCTCTTCCTCGCACTTGTCTTGCTGGCCATCTCCGCAGCATCCTCCGCCCAAGTTGGCATAGCGCTCTCAATCAGAATCGCTCCGCCCGAACTCCCCATCTATGAGCAGCCCATCTGTCCTGAGGACGGCTATATCTGGACCCCCGGCTACTGGGCTTACGGTAACGACGATTACTTTTGGGTCCCGGGCACGTGGGTCATGGCCCCGGAAGTCGGCTATCTCTGGACTCCAGGCTACTGGGGCGGCGATGGCGATGACTACGTCTTCCACGAAGGCTACTGGGGAACGCAAGTGGGCTTCTACGGCGGAATCAGTTATGGCTATGGCTATTTCGGCCACGGCTACGAAGGCGGCCGGTGGGACAACGGCCACTTCTTCTACAACCAGTCTGTAAGCCATGTAAACGTCTCGATCAATCGCAACGTTTACAACACACGAGTCGAAGACAACAACAGGGGTAATCGCGTCAGCTTCAACGGTGGCAACGGTGGCGTGCAGGTTCGTGCCACAAGCCAGGAAGACGCTGCCGGACGCGAGCGCCACATCGCTCCTGTCGCCGCGCAAACTCAGCATGTTCAGTCTGCCCGCGCCAATCCCGAGCTACGCGCTTCCGCCAATCAGGGCAAGCCTCCCATCGCTGCTACCGCCAACCCCGGTGCCTTCAAAGACAGCGGCGCAGTAGCAGCCAAAGAAGGTGGCGCAGTTCATACCGCCCCGGCCGCTTCCACGAACAACAACTCTCGCCCCAGCCCCGAGACCAATCGTCCGGCCACTGAAACTGCTCGTCCAGCCGCCGAGACCGCCCGCCCAGGGACAGAGGCAACTCGCCCAGCCGCCGAGACCCGTCCAGTAACAGAGACGGCTCGTCCAGCTGCTGAGACCGCTCGCCCGAGCCCCACTGTTCACGCAAAGGACCTACCCCCGGCCGAGCGTGCCGCCGCTCCAAATACTGGCAACGCTAAACAAGACCAGAAATACCAGCAGCAACAGCAGAGGCTTCAAGTGCAGCAAGTTAAGGAACGCCAGACTCTGCAGACCAAACAGGAGCAGGATCACCAGCGCCTCCCGCAAAAGCCCGCGAATGAACCGAAACAACAGCAGTTGGAGCAGCAACACCAACAACAGACCCAGCAACTCGCGCAAAAACACACCCAGCAGCAACAACAGTTGCAGCAGCGCCAACAACCTGCTCCAGCCAAGGCTGCTCCCAAACCAGCCGAGAAAGAAAAGCCGGCGGCCTAGCTCCATGGAACCATGCAAGCCGCACCTGCTTATCGTCTCTGATAGTGGTCGTGGGCCAGCTGTTATCCGTTCCGACAATCAGGGTCCCTACCCTTTCGCGTTAAGTGTTTTGCAAGGGTAGGAGACCCTCTGGCGATTCATCTTCAATCGACTCAACTGCGTGGAGAGCGCTGTTGGAGTATGATTTGAGTATGAGCAGAAGCGGTTTCGCTCACTTTACTATGCAGAAGCTATGCCTGATCGCGGGGACGCTTTTGTGCGCCACACTATTTGTGCAGCACGCCAATTCTCAAATACGGAATCCGCAGGACGGCCCTAAACCCTCTCTTGTCGAATTGCCAGCGTTTGTCCACTCCAATGCTCCCGATGACCAGACTCCCCCGGAGAGCAACCCTGTCATTCCACGCGGAACGATACTGCCTGTCCGCTTGAACTCAAACCTTTCCTCCGCGAAATGCAGAAAGGACCAGGTGGTCACCGGCAGGATTATGCAGGACGTTCCCCTTTCTACAGGGGTGAAGATAAAGGAAGGAAGTAAGGTTTTAGGTCACATCCTCGAAGTGACCCCGGCAACCGTCGGCGCCCCGGCACGCATCTCCCTCCAATTTGACAAACTGGTCTCCTCGCATCAGACATTCTCCATTACCACAAACCTGCGAGCTATCGCTGGTTTCATGCGAATAATGGAAGCGCAGACACCCACGATGGGTCCGGGAGAGAGCGACGTCTATCGCTGGTTGACGACAGTGCAGGTGGGGGGCGATGTTGTTTACGGTGAAGGCGGACCTGTCACGACCGGCGACAACGCAAACCAAGTTGTGGGAAACAAGGTCAATGGCGGTGTCCTGGGCCAAGTCAGGGCTAAAGAAGGAACAAAGTGCCGAGGCGCTATTGACGGCAATGACAGTCCCCAGGCACTCTGGGTATTCTCCTCCGACGCTTGCGGGACCTACGGCCTCGAACACATTAGCATTGCGCACGCTGGCAGGACCGACCCCACTGGGGTGATCGTCCTGGTTTCTGCCCGTGGTGGCCTCAGTTTACCAAGTGGCACAGGAATGCTCTTGCGGGTCAATGCGAGCAGCCACAACTAATGCGCGTCCTGCTGACCAGTTCGTCGCTCACGAGCTGGCCCGCGCACGATGGGGTCGCCCTAACCCCGGATGGTCTATTAAGCAATCAATAGGCTCCCACAGCTAGAACTCTTCCTGCGCCCACTCTTCTACCCGGAACTTTCTGGCTCGGACCATCATCCAACCCTCATGACCTGAGTTAATATGTCGGCGTGGGGAGGTCGATATGAGCATGGATCGTAATCGCGGCGAGTCCTTGGAACTCTTGGGGTGGCGAACGATTGGGGCGTCTTGGGCATGGTCATTAACCATTATGTTTCTTATCCTTGTTTCTCCCGCTCGCTCTCAAGAGCCACCGCTTCCGGCGGGGGCGATCGCGCAGGCTGCGCGAAACCTTCGCGAGCAAAAGCCAAATTCCACGAAGCATTCGAAAACCATCACCAATGACGACCTCCCCATGCAGTATTCGGCACCAAGCGCTTCAGCCTCTCCCGCAGAACCCCCCTCTACGAAAACTGATGAACCACCAAAACCAGCGGCAGCGGGATGCGATAATGCGGACGCCGACAGACTCAAGGCGGACCTGCTGGCCACCCAGGACGAACAGGACCAGCTTCGTCGCGAACTTTCCTATCACCCCAAGGTTATCTCCGACGGTGATGTTGATATGACCAATTTTAAACCTGGCTCCTCGGGGTTTAACGTCGGATCGCCAGCACTGCTGCAATCGCAGCCGCAGGCACCTGCGCGCGTGACGGAAGTCATGGTCGACGAGAAGATTGCGTCCTTGAAGAGATCCTTACTCATTAGCTGCCAGTCTCCTAAAGATGCGGAAGTCCAGGCGAGCCTCGATCAGGCGGAGCAAAACCTGAAACTTCTGCAGCGCCAGTTTGCTCTGGATCAAAACGCATTCTATTCCAGCCCTAGCTACTCCGGAGACACCGCGGGCAAGGTGAGGCTCGATGCCGAACAGCAGCAGATCCAGTCCCTGCAGGCAGAGGTCGAGCGTATGAAGGCCGAGCTTGA
The DNA here is from genome assembly GCA_013289585.1 of Acidobacteriota bacterium. GTDB lineage: Bacteria > Acidobacteriota > Terriglobia > Acidiferrales > UBA7541 > Acidiferrum. The sequence continues at coordinate 104,885 of JABCZR010000002.1, forward strand.
GGCCTCGAAAGCAAATCCAACCGTGAAGTAAGTAATCAGCGCCGGACGGCCCCTGACTTGGTCCCCCCGGGCATGGAGTCAATCCAACTGATGGGGAACTACGCTACCCCGACAAATGTGTTTGCGCTGAGCGTTCGTATGCCAGTACCCACAGTACGCCAATTATTCCTTTTCTTTGCAATTCTTGCTCCGAGTAAACCTTCGAAGGAAATGTAATGCGTTCGAATCAAGAGGCTTAGCAAACGGATGGCTGGCAGAGGTATTGCTCGATGGAGGAAGGTACAGTTCTGTCCCGTCGATGAAGAGTTCAGATCCGGAAGAAAACCCGCTTCTTCCCATCCAAGGAGTAACAATGAAAGTTTCGAGGATTTTCTCACGCAGAAATCGGGCCGTGGGGGTCCTGTGGGTTGCGGGGTTTCTTGCGGGTACAGTGATCGTGGTGGGCTGTGGGGGAGGAAGTTCTTCTTCCATGCCGATGAACGCGGTGGGCACAGTCACGGTGACCATCAGCGATCCCCCCAGCTGTAAGAAGCCGAACGGTAGTTTTGAGCACGTTTATGTCACAGTCCGATCCGTGCAGGCGCATATCGATCCGCACGCTGACGACAGCAGCTCCGGTTGGCAAGAGCTTGCGCCGCAACTCGGGAACCAGCCGATGCAAATCGACCTGTTCTCCCCGGCACAAACAAATTGTGTACTGGCGCAGTTGGGATCGGCAAGTCTTCCGGTGGGCAGCTACCAGCAAATCCGTCTCTTGCTCGTGTCGAACAACCCGTCAGCGGGATCTCCGGTTCCTGCGGCGAATGCTTGCGCAGCGAATGGGTTTAACTGCGCAGTCCTCAGCGACGGCTCAATTCATGAACTGGAACTTAGCAGCCAGGCCAACACCGGCTTGAAGATACCGCCAGGACAGATTGTGGGAGGACCGATTCAAGTCGTGGCGGGACAGAGCGTAGATCTGAACATTGATTTCAACGCGTGCGCCTCCATTGTGCAGCAAGGGAATGGAAAGTTTCGTCTGAAACCGACGCTCACTGCGGGACAAGTGAGTCCCAATAATTCCGGGATCGGAGGACAGGTGGTGGATTCTGTCACCAAAGCTCCGATTGTTGGCAGCGTTCTCGTGGCTGTCGAGCAACCGGATACCAGGGGAATCGATAGGATCGTGATGGAAGCGAGCGCCGACGGGAACGGGAATTTCCGGTTCTGCCCGCTCCCGGCGGGCCCATTTGACGTCGTGATTGTCGCCGTAGGACCGAACAATCTGCCGTATAACGCCACGGCCGTCATGAATGTGCCGAACGGTACGAATTTGAGTGCGATTCCGCTGGTTGCGGAAACTGGCGCGACATCGCCAGCAGTTCTGCAGGGATTCGTTACTGCAAGCGGAGCATCCAGTGGCCCGACTGCCGATGTGAGCCTTGCAGCTCTCCAAACCATCACTTTCGGAACCAACCCGCTGATAACGCGCGACCTGACGATTCCATTGGAATCGATTCAGGCGACAGCAACGACACAACCGATTTTCTCCACGGGACTGATATCCGTTGAATCCAACGCGAACTGCCCAACGGGCAGCCCAGCAAATGCGAATTGCGCCCCGTACACGCTGGTCGTTCCGGGGAGCAATCCGAGCGTTGGAGTGTTCTCTGCATCGGGGTTTGGCTATGCAGGACCCGTTAGCGGGGACGTGTTGTTCACTGTTGATGCGATAGCTGCGGTACCCGCCAGCGGCGGAACGCCTAACTGCTCGCCTTCAGAGATGATGACGTCCAAGGACGCGAACAATCAGCCGCTAAGGGTTACAGCAGCTGTGACAACGAATGTTGCGCGCATTGATTTCACGGGATGCTCCTGAGTTTGCAAAGCGCCGAGACCAGGACTCGGGAAATGGCAGCGGCTGAGCAAAGAGACGCCGCGGAACCTAACTGTACCAAGGGCCATGTCACCTACCCGACACTGCCTTATCCGGACAAATTGTGAACGGCCGTTTTCGTGGCTAAGCTTGTCTAGATGCGTTTTTTTCTTCGGGAGGGAAGAATGAAAGCGAGAAAATGGATACTTGCCAGCGGGTTGGGAATACTCATGCTGACGGGGAGTTCTGCGTTTGCCCAGGGAAACGGTAAGGGGCATGGCAAGGGCAACAACAAACACGGAGATGCGGACGATCAAGGAACTTATTATTACGAGCACCACGATCAGGAGGCCATTTGGGGATGGTATGACCAGAATCAGAAACACCTTCCGCCCGGGCTGGCCAAGAAAGACAAGCTGCCCCCGGGATTGGAAAAACAACTCGTGCGACGAGGTACGCTGCCTCCCGGTTTGCAGAAACGAATCCAGCCGTGCCCGGAAGCACTTGAACGCCAGTTACCGCCCCCGCCACCTGATTACGCAAATGTCCTGATAGGAGGTCACATTGTCCTGCTGAACAGGCAGACGAACATTGTGGTCGACATTTTCCACTTCGAAGTTCACTAGCCTGGATTGGCAGGGGTCCCGGGTGGCGGTTTTCCACCCGGGGTCTTCAATTTTCCTCTATCTTTTTTCTTGCACCTTCTTCCCAATTTTCCGATTTCGATTTTCAAATTTCCAAGTCTCGGCTGGCGGCGGAACCGGCCCTTGGGTGTCCATGGTTGGAACCCCTCTTTTTTGGTTCTTCGCCAGTACATATGTCAGTTGTTCAGGGTACTTCTGCGTCGGAGTTCCGCCTCATATTCCGTGGCGAACTCCGGATGCTCTTGGCGGTACTTCTCGCGTGCTTCGTGGTCGTCAGAGCCGCATCGCTCCCTGAGCATCTGACGTTCAATGCGGCCGTAGGGATCGCGGTCGTCGCGCTTCGGATGCGGGAAGCTTGTGAAGTCCACGCCGCCCGGATCTTCTACGGTTTTGTGCTCCTGGGGGATGGCGAAGACAACGAGGGTCTCGGAGGGCTGGAGTTCGATGGTTCCTTCGGCCTCCAGCGCCTTTCGGATCGCCGCTACTTGATTGTCCGCCGTGATTTCATGCTCGCGGCTCTCGATGAGTTCATCGTAAGCAACCAGCATGACTTTGACGGTGAACTTCATGAGGCGTGCCATCCTGCTTTGCGTGTATAGGAGTGTAGTCCCTGCAGCGGTCTCCGGCGAAGCGGCAAGTGTTAGTGATATGGTCCGGTTTGCCACGTCCCCCGGTACCGGGCTTGCACCTTCTCCCCAGGTTTCTGATTTCTGCCTTCGAATTTCCAACCCTCTGCTTTTTCAACACTTTGCAACTCCATTCGAATGCTAACAAGAAAGTAATTGACAGCCAGTGTACTTTTGTGCTAATCTCCCCGTGTATCCCAGCTCAAATCCCTGCCTGCCACTTCTCCACCATGTTCCAGTTTCGCATTTCCATTTCCTCTTCTCCCCTAACTCCTTTGCCCGCACATCCTTAGCAGCCCCCCACCCCATAAACCCCATCGAATCACATCCTTACAGAATTCATAGGGGGGACGGGGCCTGCCTGATCGTTACCTGCTTCTCCAGGTACGATCTTCTGTCTTTTCTTATCATTAACTCCTTACTTCCTTACTTTGTTACTTCCAACTTGGAAAGGTGCTCCTATGTCTGCCCAAAATCACTCTGACTCGCACTGTCATCATATCAACGCCCGCGGTCAACGTTGCCGCTCGCTCCTTGCCCAGGGGCACGATTCTCTCTGCTCCCATCACCTCGCTCAATGCAACGCCCAGTCTCCAGACCGACGAGGCCGTCGCCAACGAGCTCCTCAGTGGCGTCGAGGATTTCTCCACCGCCGCCTCCGTCAATCGCTACCTTGGCAATCTCCTCAAGCAGATCGCTCGCAAACGCATCCACCGCCGCGACGCCATCGCCCAGGCCTATGTCTGCCAGTTGCTCCTCAACAGCCTTCCCGCCCTCGACCGCCAGCGCGAGCGCGAGAACCCCGAGCCAACGGTCGCGGAACGGCACGCCGAATTCCTCGCCCAACTCCGCGCCAACATGCTGCCCGGTCGTTACCCATCGCCCTCCGCTTCCACCGATCCGGGTCCCGAACCCGAATCGCATAACGACCTTCAACCCGCCTACGAGGGACACCGCTAGAAAAGGGACTGCCATGAGTATTTGTCTGGACAGTTCACTGGAGCTTAACCCGGCTCCGTCCGGGAGGCGGGCCGCTCCTCGCTCATCTCTGGTACCTTGGAAGGCGCTGCCAATCCGATGGACACCGCCACGAACCCATCCATGCTCCGAAGCATCCTCGAACAGCGCTGCCCACGGTGCCGCCTCGCAGGAATCTTCCGCGCTTCCATCTTTCGCGGCTTTCCGAAGATGCACCAGCGCTGCCCCGTCTGCGACCTCAAGTTCGAGCGCGAACCCGGCTACTTCCTCGGCGCCATGTATATCAGCTATCTCCTGGGAGTCGCCCTCATCGCAATCATGGCCGTGTTGTTGTGGGCCATCACCGGGTGGGGGCTCATCAAAGTTACCGTCTGTGCGATCGTTTTATTTTTGCCGCTGGCGCCGACACTCACACTTTTCGCGCGTGTTCTGTGGATTTATCTGGATCAGTCCGTCGATCCCGAGCGTCTGCGTTAAGGAGTCTTTTGTGTGGGGAACGCTTTCGTGTCCGCTTGCGTGAACTCGAACCGGATGACCCATTCGCTGGGCACGCTGTGGCCGTCCACTTCCGGTGCCGTGAATTCCCAACGCCGCGCGGCCTGGATCGCCAGATCGGCAAAATATTTGCTCGGCCCGGGCGCATCGAGTTCCGCTTGCGAAACATTTCCCGCGGGCTCCACCTGCACGCGCACGCTGACGCGCACTTTACCCTGAATCGTCCCGCGCGCTCTGCCGGAAACGTCCGGCAAGACCTGATCGAGCACTTCACCGTGAGCTGGTGAAACACTCGACGATTTCGGCGCGTTGGCCGACGGGAACGTGTCAGTGCGCAGAGCAGCCGTCGCCGGCGCGGCATTCACAGGTTGCGCAGGCGCTGCAACCAGTTTTTCCGGCGGCGCAGGCTTTTTCTCGGCGGCAGCTTTAGCGGAATTCTTTGCCGTCGGCTGCGTCGCCGGGGATGTTTCGCGATGCGCCGGCTGTTCCACGGCTTTTGGCTTTGACGCGGGCTGCGCTGCTGCATTCGCTGCAGAAGTCGAAGACTCCGCGCGATGCCCCAGTATTTTCGGCAGCGCGACAATGGCAACAAGCACCAGAAATACCGCGAACACGGGAATCGCGTAGTTGGGCAGAACCAGAGTTGGCTTCGCCGAAGTCGTTCCCGGCGCCCTAGGCGTGGGCGCCTTCGGCGCGGGCGCATCATACTTCGGCGTTTGCAGCTTGGCCGCGGGAACCGCGGGCACCGACGAAAGCGGCACCGCCAGCGGCGAAATCGATTGCCCCGCCGCGGCCGCGACCGCCGTGGGATTCATGCGCGCCGCGATTTCCGCAATCGTCCAGCGGCGCTTCGGCTCGCGCACCAGAGCGTGACGCGTGATGTCCAGGAACGGCTGCGGAATCGCATCCGACACCACCGGATCAGATTGCGCGTTCGCCGGCATAACCGGCAGGCGCTGCGTGAGCACTTCGACGAGCGTCACGCCCAGCGACCACACATCGCTGGCCGCCGTGAGTCCGGAAATCGCGACTTCCGGCGCGGTATATAGGCTGGGCCGCGTCATCGGCGCTTGCGATTCCGCGATCGACGCGAGCGTGTCGCTCGAAAGCTTCAGTTGATCGGACGTAGCCTGAATGTTGGAAGGCTTTATATGCCCGTGAACGAGGCCTTTGGCGTGGAGATAAACCAGAACATCCAGAACCGGCCCCAGCATGTCCCGCGTTTCCGCCGCCGTCAGTGCCCGCTGCGGCAAGATTTGCGAAAGGTCCTCTTCCGCAAACTCCAGCACGACGTACAGAAAATTGGTGTCCTCCAGCCGGCCGCGCCCGTAATCAAAAATTTTCAGCAAATTGGGATGAGAGAGTTGTGCGGCAAGACGCCAGCGGGAAAGTTGCAGGTCCGCAGTCGCGGGATCCGCGGGAACCAGCTTGATCACCGCGTTTTGCGGCTGCAAATCACCGCGCTGCGTCAGAAATACCGCGCTGTGATCATCACCCGCCAGAAGCTGCCTCAGCGGGAACTCCTCGTCGACGATCTGCCCCTCGAACTGTCTCCATACATCCGACATGGTGCACCTCTGCTTGCGGATTCATGCGCGCCCGCGAATCGCGACAACCCCACGCTCGCGGTCTATGACCGTCAAATGACCACCAAGGCGTCTGTGGCAGGGCTGGCTCGTCGAACCGGGTGTATCGCAGGCGCCAGGGGCCGGGCGCTCGTCGCCCTCATTCTGGCACGAAATGGGGGCCCCCGGCGAGACCCGTTCCTATCGGTTATGGCGTGCCTTACCCTGGAAAGAGGTGGCACCCTTCGCCCGGCTCTTTTTCTGAGCCGCGCTACCGATCAGGGCCGCGCAAGCCGAAATGCAGGCTTGGCGGAATTCGCGATGGATTTTTGTGTGTGCTTTCGAGGAGTGCAACAGGATGGCGGTGCCGTTGACGAGCGCAACCAGCGCGAGAGCCAGTCGCATGTGCCGGTGGCGGGCTCCGCCGAGTTGCGCCGCAAGCCGCTGCTCGAGGAATTCAAACGATGGCAGCGGCTCCTTGCGGGCCAGGGCGACGGCCCAATCCTCCGAAACGAGCCGGTAATCATGGGGATGTGCGGTAAAAAAATCGAGCGCGCGCCGGCAGGCCTCCACGGTGGAACGCGAAGAACGGATGGCGGAAAAAAGATTGCGGCGCGCGCGCCGGCGCAGCAGCACGAGAAGATCGCTTTTATGCGAGAAGCGTTCGTAGAGAGTGGGCGTGGTGGTGCGCGCGGCGCGCGCAACCGCGCGCATGGTGAGCGCGTTTTCGCCGCGTTCGCTCCAGATTTTGTACGCGGCGTCGAGGATACGACCTTCCAGGCGGGCATCCGCTTTGCGTGGCATTCGGAATTCTCCGGACCGTGCTTGGGCGAAATTATATCCTTTACAGCGTTAAACCAACAATGTATAAATAATCGAGCCCAGATCGACCCCCTCGCTGGTCCCCCAGCAAACTCCCAAGACTGGTACGCTCGAAGAGGATTCATGTTTCGATTTCAATATTCCGTGACCACCCGGGCCAGCCGCGCGCGCGCGTGGGAGATCTTCTCCAATTGGCGCCGCTGGACTGAGTTCGCGAATATCTACGGCGAACTGCACTGGCGCGAAGGAAGCCCGTGGACTGCGGGAAGCCGCCTGGAGATTGAAGTGCTGCAGCCGGTAAAAACGGTCGTCAGCCACGTGATCACCAACTGCCAGCCCGCGCATAAGGTGGGCTGGATCGACCACTCCCTGGGCGTGGTCCTGGCGCAGTGGGTCAGCTTCGAAGAAGCTGTAACAGGAGGTACGCGCGTACATACCTGGGGAGATGTCGTGCATTCCGGCGTAACGATCGCGGGGCAAACCGCGGAGCACCTGATTACGAAATTCACGGAGACGTGGTACGAAAATTTTCGTTCGGCTTGCGATGAAATGGCGGTAGCCGGCGGCGACTGACGAAAACGACAGTTGCAAATTTGTTCGGTGCAGTGAATTTTGAAATTTCCTCGGAGACGTTTTCCAGAATTTCGCGACTCCCTTTCTGTTTAATTTTTCTGATTTTCTTCCTCGAGTAGCAAGAAATCGGAAGCCACCCTGTTCCACTCCGGTACACACGTCCTTCATTCGGTAAACCCTCTAAATTGTCCCCGCAGTTTCGATTCAAAAAACGCTGATTGCAAACGAGTGAATCAGCTGTTGACGACGAGGCTATTAGAGAAAAGAGGCCACATCGTGGTGGTGGCCGGCAATGGGCGCGAGGCGCTGGCTGCCTGCGAAAGTGAAAGTTTTGACCTGATCCTGATGGACGTGCAGATGCCGGGAATGGATGGGCTCGAAGCGACGGTCGCGATTCGAACGAGAGAAAAAGGCGGCGTGAAACATCTGGCTATCGTGGCGCTAACGGCGCACGCCATGAAAGGCGACCGGGAGAAATGCCTGGCGGCGGGAATGGACGGATACCTGAGCAAGCCGATCCGAACGCAGGAACTCGATGCAGTGCTGGAGAAATACGCGAAGCACAAAGCGGAGAAAGCTCCGGAGGCAGAAGGAATTCTCAGCAAAAAATAGGCGACGGCGATTTCCTATCGAGTAAGGGGGCTTTTCTTGCGAGAGGAAACGGGAAGCAACAGTCGTTTTGGCCCGCTGACGAAAGGATTGCCACGTTCGTAGAAACGGAGGAGCCGATCGGCGGCGCGGGTGATGCCGATTCGAACGGATTTGCCGATGGGGCCAGTTCGATGGCGGGTGACGCCGAGCCAGAGCGACCCGGGGGCGCACAGATCCGAGCCATCATGACGGCGGTCGATTTGAAAAGCAGCGGCGAGACGGCCGGGACCGCGCGTGAGATCGAGAAGGCGAGTGGTCTTGCGATGGAGCTGCATCTGCTCGATTCCCTGGAGCGGTTCGAGAGCGCGAATGAGGACGGCCGCGGCGGTTCCGGCCGGTTCGCTGACGACGTTGAGCATGAAATGCGCGCCGTAATTAAAAAAGATGTATGCGTGGCCTCGGCTGAGATACATGGAGCGGATGCGCGGAGTGGGTCCGCGGAAATGGTGCCCGGCGGGATCGCCAGGCGGATAAGCTTCGGTTTCGACGATGCGTCCGGCGAGCCGCCCCCGGGGGAAATCGTGAACGATGACTTTTCCAATCAGAAAGCGCGCGAGAGCGATCGTGTCTTGCGGAACTTCCGAACGACGCAGACGGCGGACGAAGAGTTTTGCGCTGGGTGTCTTCACGGTGACGAATCGTTATGGAGTGGCGGGACCCCCCGAGACGGACATCACGCTCTGCAGGTCTTCGGGGGAGAGGAGATCGTGGTATTCGGCGTGTTTGCGGAGGTAGTCTGCGACGTACGGGCAAAGCGGCACGACACGAAGCTGGTTGGCGTGAGCAAAATCGAGCGCTGTGCGCGCTAGTTTTCCGGCGAGGCCGTGGCCCTCAAGAGGCGGCGGAACTTCCGTATGAGTAATAACGATGCGATCGGGGAAGCGGCGATAGTTCATAAAAGAGCGGAGGCCGACGACCTGCGATTCGAATCGGTGCGCTTCTTCGTCGTGAATTACGACAACCTTGCTGAGATCCAAGTCCACGAATCAACCCGCGGCTTTTTCAGATTTTTCATTCCGGAAATAACGGAGCGCACCGGAAGGGCACTGCTCGACTTGCTGAATAATGCGATCGGTGGATTCGCAGCCCATGTTGATCCAAGGGCGGGCCTGGACGTTGAAAACCTCGCCGAGGCCCTGGACGCATTTCGCGGAGTGGAGGCACAGGCCGGACTTCCAGACGACGGAGATTTCGCCGTTGGTGTAGACCTTTTCGGAATCGCTCATGTGGACCTCGGGGTGACCGGCAAAGTCTATCAGGGAATTATGAAATTACGCGCTGGTAGAATCGGGAGGTTCGTTGTTGAAGAGGCGGGCGAGCTCGGCGTGGTCGATGACGACCGCGGGGTCGCGTTGTATGGCGTCGAAGTATTTTTTCTGGAAGGCGTCGCCGGATTCCGTGGGGACGAACATCTTTCGAGCAAGAGCAATGGAAGTGCTGGTGTATTCCGGAGTGATGGGCTCCTTGGCGGCGAGAGTCTCGTCAATCCGCACGACGAATTCGGAAATGTTGTGAAGCCAGGCGAACTGGGCGTGGTCGATGACCAAGCGGAAAAGCTCGCCGGTGTTGACGTAGCCGTGCTCGCGTTCGTAATCACGGCGCTCCATGTTGAGAAGAGTTTTGTGAAGTTTGAGGAGCGCGAGCCGAAGGGAGATTAATTTCTCGCGGGGGGCGGAATCGTTGTTCGAAGGGGACAGATTGGAATTTGGAGAAGCCATTGTTGTGAGAACTACTCTATTGTGCGACAGGCGGGCGGGAAATTCAAAATGATTGGAGTGGGAAAAAATTAGCAGGAGGGTACGGAAAGATGTGAGAGATCAGAGAACAGAGATCAGAGAACGGAGAATCGAGAGGCGAAATGCGGTGAAGGAAGACTTTTCAATTGTGATAACGCTGCTCGCCGACGGGGAGGGCGATGGGGAGGCGGTTGCCGGGTGGGGGAAGCGGGCAGGTGGAGAAGGAAGTGTAGGCGCAAGGTGGATTTTCGAGGTGATTGAAATCGAGGATAAGTTCGCCAGGTTTGTCGAGGCCGTTGGTGGGGAAGCCGGTATAGAGGAAACGGCAAGCGCCGTAGGTGGTCGAGGTGCTGGTGGTGTCACGAAGGATGAAGAAAAGTTTGGCGACGGCGGGGTCTTCCAGAACCGGCTCGAGGCGAAATGATTTTCCTTGCAATGTAAATTCAGCGGCGCCGGGCACGGGCTGATCGTAATTGGTGCCGACGAGAGTGGCAAGCGTGATGGTTTTTGGCGGAGAGTAGGGAATCCATCTGGCGGTGACGCGATAGGCGGGATCGGGCGGAAAAAATTTGAGGCCGTGAAATCCGACAATGCCGGGAGAATGGGAATCCTTGATTCGCAAAGCGAAGCGCGCTTCGCGGCGGATGACATACATGTTGAGAGTGCCGACGGTGAGATGAGGAGAGACTTTGTCGTTGTTGGCTTCGGCACGAAGAGGTTGCGGCTTGGCGGGTGCGCCGGAGACGAGAAAATCCTGAGGGAAGCCACCGGGCGGCGGGTTCAGTGCGACGATTTCGCCTTCGAGATGGAGGATTGCGAGATGCGCGGGGCTGCCGCCGGCGAGGTGGATCTTGTTGTCCGCGGCGGAGCCGATGGAATTGTCGCCAGGCTGGAGCCACTCGAGGCCGGAGAGGGAGAGCCAGCCGTCAGGCTTCAAGAGATTTGCGACGTACTGTTCGCGCCAGGCGGCGAGATCTTTTTGCCAAGAAGTCTCTTGTGAAGCTGCGGGCGCAGGGAGCAACGCAAGTGTGATGAAAATCAGGCAGGCCGAACGGTCTCGGAAGCGCATGACGAAGTATAGCGTGGAAGGGAAAGCGCTGAAAATAAAGCTGCGAAAGAAAGAGCGTGCCTGATCCCTAGGAAAATGAAGGGTAGGCAGGATTTGCAGGGCGGCGAGCCGGTGGTGAGCGGCAGAATATTTATTCCCGGCATTGCGATTACCCATTGAGTATCCGCTAAGCCCTGAGCGATGTGTAAGATACAAAATCGATTTTCTAATGCATTCAAGCCGTATTTTTGTTGCCACAAATATAACTCCGGAGTTCCTTTCCTCATCCTATGAAAGGTAGTCAAATTAAGCCCTGCTTCGCGGGAATGAGGGAACGCGATTCGTTTCCATGCGGCAAGGACAAAAGGAAGAGAGTCAAATGAGGAATACAAAATTCACCGCACGTTTCCTGACACTATCTTTGTTGCTCGCAGCCTCGGCCTTCGCCGGCAACACCAACAAAGGTACGCTGAACATCGGCCAGACCGTTACAGTCGGCGGTAAGCAGCTCGCCGCCGGAAAGTATCAGCTGGAGTGGACTGGAAGCGGATCCGACGTTGAAGTGACCATTTCCGACGGCAAGGAGACGATCGCCAAAGTGCCGGCGCAGATTGTTCCGCTGCAGAAAGCCCAGGCCTCGAGCGGATATGGCACCAGCACCGACGCGGCTGGCAACGCGGCGCTGACGGAAATTTTCTTCGGCGGTAAGAAATATGAGCTGTCCTTGGGCGGAGGTTCCGCGGCGACGGCTCCTTCCGATCAGACGCGAGGGAGCAACTAACCTCGTCGTTCCTGTTCGCAGAGTTCGCAAGAGAGAGAAGGAGGGGCCGCGGAGCGGTCCCTTTTTTTTGTTTATGCGTGATAGAAGGTGCCATGAAATCCCAGAGAGAGCCCATTGGCAATCAGTGGGACTCCCGGCTCCGAACACGGTGAGCTCTCCTAACAGAACTGGCGCTTATGAGTGTATGATTTGAACCGTTTGAGCGGGCGGAGGTTGGTCTTTTCTTGAACTCGATTGAATTTATTTTCCCGACCGGTTGCAATTCCCAACAACAGCCGTGGTTTTCAGAAGCGGAGAAAGCTTTATGATCGTCGGAGTTCCGCGAGAGAGTTTTCCTGGAGAGCGGCGTGTGGCCCTGGTGCCCGCGGCAATTCCCAATCTTACAAAAGCAGGGCTGGAAGTGGTGGTGGAGGCGGGGGCGGGAATGGCGGCGGGCTATCCGGACGCCGAGTACACGGCCAAAGGCGCAAGGATTATTGCGGAGCGCGCGGAAGTGTTTCGCGCGGCCGATATCATGGTGCAGATCCTTTGTTATGGTTCGAATGACAAGACCGGCAAAGCGGACGTGCCATTTTTCAAACGCGATCAGGTGCTCATCGGATTTCTGAGGCCGCTGGGATCGCTGGAAACCATTCAGGAAATCGCCTCGAAAGGCGTGACTTCGTTTTCAGTGGAATTGATGCCGCGAACGACGCGCGCGCAGAGCATGGACGTCCTTTCCTCGATGGCGACCATCTGCGGTTACAAAGCGGTGGTGCTCGCGGCGGATACGTCGCCGCGGATTTTCCCGATGCTGACGACGGCGGCAGGAACGATCACGCCAGGACGCGTTCTGGTGATTGGCGCAGGCGTGGCGGGGTTGCAGGCGATTGCGACGGCGCGACGGCTGGGCGCGGTGGCTTCCGCTTACGATTTACGGCCCGCGGCGAAGGAGCAGGTGCAGAGCCTGGGCGGGCGGTTCGTTGAACTTCCGATTGAAGCCAAGGATGCGGAAGATGCTCGCGGTTACGCGCGTGCGCAGGATGAAACATTTTATAAACGGCAGCGAGATTTGCTCGGCAAAGTGGTTGCGGAAAGCGATGTGGTGATCAGCGCGGCGGTCATTCCCGGAAAGAAGCCGCCGATTCTGGTGACCAAGGAGATGGTCGCAAGCATGGCGCCGGGTTCCGTGATTGTGGACCTGGCGGGCGAGCGCGGAGGGAATTGCGAGTTGACCCGGCCCGGAGAAATCGTGGTGGAGCACAGTGTGACGATTATCGGATGGTTCAATCTGGCGAGTACCGTGCCGTATCATGCGAGCCAGATGTATGCGCGGAACGTGACGGCGTTTCTGCTGCATCTCGTCAAGGACGGAAAGCTTCAACTGAATATGGAAGATGAAATTATTCGCGACACGATGCTGACGCGGGGCAGGGAAGTGGTCAACGCGCGCGTGCGGGAGTTCTTTTCGCTTCCCCCTTTGCCGGCGGACGCGAAGGAGGTGGCAAAACCATGAAGCTGGACCTGCTGACCAGCCTGTACGTTTTCATGCTGGCCGCGTTCATCGGATTCGAAGTGATACGCCGGGTTTCGCCGCTCCTGCATACGCCGTTAATGTCGCTGACGAATGCGCTGGACGCCATCGCCGTGGTGGGAGCGATCTTGCTTGCGGGTGAATACCACGCGCACGGCGCAACGCTTGCAAAAATTCTGGGAACGATCGCCATCGTCGCCGCCACCAGCAATATCGTCGGCGGTTTCCTGATCACCGACCGCATGCTGAGAATGTTCAAAGCCAGCGGGCCGAAGAAACCATGAGAAACGTGCCCGGCCTGGAACAGATCATCGAAGTTACCTACCTGATTGCCACCGCGCTTTTTATCCTGGCCCTGAAATGGCTGAGCTCCCCGAAGACGGCGCGACGCGGAGTTTTCGCCGGCGAACTGGGAATGTTGCTGGCGATTGCCGGAACCTTGTTGAACCGCGGCATCGTCGAATACAAATGGATCGTAATCGCCCTGGTGCTGGGGACGATTATCGGAGTGCCGCTCGGCGAAGTGGCAATGACGGCGGTGCCGCAACGGACGGCGCTGAGCCACGCGTTTGGCGCGTTGTGCGTGACCCTGGTTGGAACCGCTGAGTTTTATTTGCGCACGCCGGATGTGCCGCGATTCATGATGGGCGTGCTCTCACTGGAGGTCATTCTCGGTTCGCTGACGTTTACCGGAAGTTTGATGGCCGCGGGAAAATTGCAGGAACTTTTGCCGCAGAGGCCGATTACCTACAAGGGGCAGAACCTTGTCAATCTCGGGCTGCTGGGTGTGGCGATCGTCATTGCGGGAATGCTCGTGGCACATCCCGAAAAAGCTTATCTCTTTCCATTGATTGTCGGGATTCCACTTTTGTTTGGCGTGATGATGATCATTCCCATCGGCGGCGCCGATATGCCGACGGTCATCTCGTTACTGAATTCCTACGCTGGATTATCCGCGGCGGCGATGGGTTTTGTGCTGGACAGCAAGTTATTGATCATTGCGGGCGCGCTTGACGGAGCATCGGGCCTCATTCTCTCGGTGAACATGTCGAAAGCGATGAACCGCTCGTTTTCGAATGTGCTCTTTGGCGCGTTTGGGCAGGAGCAAGCTGCTGTTGCGGGCAAGCAGGAAGCTCGGCCCGTACGCAGCGCGACGCCGGAAGAAGCGGCAGCGATCCTCGCGGCGGCGAACAAGGTGGTCATCGTGCCGGGTTACGGAATGGCCGTGGCGCAAGCCCAGCACAAAGTGCGCGAACTGTACGACGCGCTGACGAAGCGCGGCGTCGATGTAAAATTTGGAATTCATCCGGTCGCCGGCCGCATGCCGGGACACATGAACGTCCTGCTCGCGGAAGCGGACATTCCTTACGACAAGTTGCTGGACATGGACGAAATCAACGGGGATTTTCCGCAAACGGACGTAGCCCTGGTAATCGGGGCGAACGACGTGACCAACCCGGCGGCGCGCACGGACGCTGCGAGCCCGATTTTCGGGATGCCCATTCTGGATGTGGACAAGGCGCGCACAGTGATGGTGATCAAGCGCAGCATGGGGGCGGGCTTTGCGGGCATCGAGAATCCCCTCTACTATCTCGACAAGACGTTGATGCTGTTCGGAGACGCGAAATCCTTTGTCGGCTCGATCGTGCGAGAACTTGGCGGCGGGCACGAGTAGGTGCCACTCGCGCGGTTCGGCATGCAGCGTCACGTTCGTGGAGGCTGCGCCGAGCTACAACATTGCTCAAGCGATGCCTGTGCTCGGGCCGGCAATCGCAAATCTAGTGTGCAGCCAAGTCCCACGCTTCCGCGCCGCGCTTCAGCAAGAGCGCACGATCCTCAAGCAAAATCCAGCGCTGCTCGATCAGTTCATCGGTGGCGTGTGTGAACTGCGCAAGGTAGGCCTCGCGATCCGCGTAGCGTTCGGCGATGGATTTGCGCGGATCGCCGGACTGCTTGCGTTCAGCGGCGTTTTTCGGGAAGGGGAGATACGACCCCTCGAAGCCCAAACGCTGCGATGCCCCTCCGATGGATGGATCGCGAAGATTCCATCCGGTGTAAGTCGCGAGCGGCACTGAAATCTCGGGAAGGTGGACACCGCCGAGCTCGTTGCCATCGGCATCCACTTGCGGCACGAGTACGAGAAACGGTTTCCCGACACGCGGCGGCTGCACGGCAAGAATGCCGTCACGCCAATTCGGACCATAGTCGAGGCGGTAAGCGGTGTTGGCGTCGCTGGGCAACTGCACACGGGGGATCCGGGGAAATGCGAGTTCGCTCAGCGGTACCAAGGCGTGAGCAGCGATGGTTGGGTACGCACTGGGTGGCGGGGCCGTTCCGCTTCGAAGCCACGCATCCATGTTGGCGATCATCGCGCGCCAGAAGAACCGGATGGGTAGTGGCGACTGAAGGTTTTGCCCCAGCAACGTACCTTCTCCGCGCGCAGGCGGAAACGGTCCGCTGTAATGCTGAAGGCCAGTAAAATAGTAAATGCGGACGTTGGGGCCAATGATGGCGTCGTGCTTGGCATCGGCGGTCGTGTGTATCAGCGAAGCTGCGCGTCCCCAATACTCGTAAGAGGTGTGGGAGAAGAAAATCTTGGGAACGACCTGCTCGAACTGCGCGCGGTCGAGTAACCCGCCCTTGTCCCCGGTGAGCGGATCGCTCTCGGGCTGGTCGGTGAACGGAAAGATGTCCGTGGGGAAGAATATTGACGAGGTCGGCTGCGCATCGCGCGAGGGCTGCGCGAAGCGATAGTTGAAACTGCCGCGGCCGGCGCCGGCGACGTGCGAAAGTACGCCGTCAAGGGCGATGCGCCCGTCCTCGTCGGCGTTGAAACCCTGATAGAGAAAATCGCGCAGGAAGCGGCCATTCTGAGAGATGCCCTCTCCGAGCACACGGGACGCGGGCGTGAGGCTGTCGGGTGCGTGCTTCGCATACGAAGCGAAGTCGCGAACGGCCGCGAAGCTGAGCCCGGCAACGACGGGATCAGAAACCACGTAAACGTATTCGTAAATGCGGCCGGGCTCGAAGCCGCCATTGAGATGAATGGAGCGGTTACTGGGCGTCAGCTTGCCGTCTACCATCTCTGCAAATTGCCACTCGGTGCGGGGGATGGAGGTGCGCTGGCCCTCGCGCGAGTCGCGAACCGTGAGCGTATTGCGGGGATCATCGGGCAGGGCGACGGGGTACTCCGAGCCTCCGATACTGCCGGGCATCACGTGGCCAAGCGGAATCTCGCCAGCCTTCGCGGGGAGCGAGATGTCGCCGCGCAGTAAACCAGTAATGGTCTTGCCGTGATCCTTGGCGACCGGCGCGTACAGTCGGAGTGCGTTAGGACCTGCGGCATCCCACTGCCAGCCGAGCGCGACCACGGTGAAACCGTTGCGCAGCAGCCAGGCGTCGCCGGCGCTGTGTGCCAGATTCTCATCGCCGCCATCGACGAGCGAGAGGATGCGGGGATTGCCGCGGTTGGGATTCTCCAGCAGCAGCGTGCCGTTACCCTTCGTCTCATCCTTAGGCCGGACGGCCACGAAGTCCGCGGAAAATTCCACCTCGCCATTCTGAAGATTCACCGCGTTCGAAAGATCGACGATCCGCTGGTTGTGGATGTTGGCGACGGCCACTGCGAAGTAGACTCGTCCGGTAATGCGTTCGTACAGGCCGCTGTCTCCAAAGGGCTTGGCCTCCAGAACGTCTGTGCGCGAAATGATCTCGACGCGAGTGACGCGGGCGAGCAGGTTTGGAACCACGAACAGAAAAATCAGGCAGAAGGCGAGTCGACGATGAAGTTGAATCATGCGCCGCAGGATAGCACAGCCAAACGGGCAAGCCCGAACCCGCAAATTACAGTCTGTTGCGGTCCCGCCGCGCCAGGTGAGTTCGTTCGAACGAACATCCATCATTCATAACGCAGGGCCACAATGGGATCGACCCGCGTAGCGCGCCGGGCAGGAATGGAGCACGCCACGAACGCGACGACCAGCAACAGGACGGTGACGCTGAGGAAAGTGAGCCAGTCGGCCGGTGTGACGCCAAAGAGCAAGCTGGTCAAGAGACGGGTGATCGCAAGACTGAGGATGACGCCAATGGCGATGCCGGCGAGAGTGGCGCGGATTCCCTGGCGCAGGACCAATCGCAGGATGTCACGGCGCTGGGCTCCGAGCGCGACGCGAATACCGATTTCGCGAGTGCGCTGCAAGACCAGGTGAGAGATCAGCCCATACAAGCCGACGATGGCAAGAATCAGGGCCAACGTGGCGAAAGAACCGATCAGATAAGAAGGATAGCGCCGCAGGAAAATGGAGGGCGATTGATTGGCGACTTCCTCGAGCGATTGCGGCTGGATCAACGGCAGTTGTGGATCCATCTCCTTCAAAGTCGCGCGAGCCGCTCCTACGAATGTGGCAGGCGCTGCTGCGGTGCGCACCATGTAATTCAAGAAGGTCGAAGGCCCCTGATCGTTGGGTGTGTAGATGATGGCGGGCGGAGGCGCGGCAAGATCGATCGACGAAGTATCCCCGGCTACACCGACGATTTGAAGATATGGATTCTGCGCGCTGTACGTAAATCGAACGCGCTTGCCAATGGGATTCTCCCCCGACAAATAGGCTTTCACGAACGCGCGGCTGACGACCACGACGCCCGGGGCATCCTGAGCATCTTTTGCGGTGAACAAACGGCCGTCGACAAGCGGAATCTTCAAAGATGAAAAATATCCGGTGCTGACGGCGACGATCTGACATTCGTCTTCCTGGCCTACGGCCATGGGGCGACCTTCGACGACGAAACGGATGGTGCCGCTTCCGCCGCTGGCTGGAATTCCCGAAGTCTGCCCTACTTCGAGCACGCCGGGCAAGGCGCGCAGGCGGTCCGTGAATTCATGATCGAAGCGCACTGCGGCGGCGCTGTAATAGGGAGGAGTTTTGTCGCTGGGATAAGCAGCGTCCGGCAAGTTCACGGAAAAGGTCAGCACATTGTGGAGGTTGAAGCCCGGATCCTGAGCGAGCAGCGCGTGCAGGCTGCGGAGCAGGAGTCCCGCGCCGACGAGCAGCACCAATGAAATGGAAATTTCAGCAACGACTAGCCCATTTCGCAAACGCGCCTGACCCGCGCTCGTGCCGCCGCGTGATTCGTCTTTCAGCACATCGTTGAGAGATGTCCGCGAAGCGTCGAGCGCCGGAACCAGGCCGAAGAGAATCCCAGTCAGCAGCGTGACCCCGCAAAGGAACAGCAGCACGGGAAGGTTGATCGCCGCGTTACGCAGGTAAGGCGCGGACTGCAACAGAGATTCGGGAATCGCCGCAATGAGCAGATTCACGCCCCAATGCGCGCCTACAAGTCCAATGGCAGCGCCAATGAAGGAGAGCAGCAAGCTCTCCGTAAGCAACTGCGAGAGCAGGGTCGCGCGGCTGGCACCCAGCGCGGAACGCACGGCAAATTCCTTACGCCGGCCGATCGAGCGGGTCATGAGGAGGTTGGCGACATTGGCGCAGGTGATCAGCAGAACGAATCCCACGGCGCCCAGAAGAATCAGCAGAATGGGCCGGACCTTTCCCACAACCTGCTCCCGGAGACTTTCCATGACAAAAAAGACCGAACTGTTTTCCTTGGGATATTGCTGGGAGAGTTGCGTGTTGATCCCTTGCATTTCCGCGCGGGCCTGTTCGAGTGAGACGCCCGGAGCGAGCCTCCCGAAAACGCTGAGCCAGTGAAGGCTGCGGCGCGTGATCAGATCGCCCGTCTGATGAATGGGCACCCAGAGCGGTGCGGAGTTGGCGGGTGCGAACATAAAGTCGCGCGGCAGGACCCCGATGATGGAGGCTGGTTTCCCGTCCAGGTGGATGACGCGCCCGATGATGTTCGGATCGGCGCCAAATTCGGTGCGCCAGAAGCCGTCGGTGAGGATGGTGACATGCGGGCCATCGGACTGCATTTCGTCCTCGAGAAAATCCCGGCCGAGCGCCGGCTTCACACCGAGAGTGGAGAAGAAACTCGGCGTGACCTGCGCGGCGAAAGTATTCTTGGGCTCACCGTTGGCGGCCAACGTGAACGCGTCGCCGCTGTAGGCGGCCATGGATTGAATGCTCTTGGCCGCGTGCTTCCAATCCAGGTAATCGGGATAAGAAACCTGAGCGCCGTTCAGGCTGTTGTCCGCCTGAGTGCGCGCCTCGCCCAGGTGGAAGAGGTTCGCGGGCTCGCGATAGGGCAGCGGCCGCAAAAGCGCGGAATAAACGACGGAGAAAATGGCGGTGTTCGCGCCGATGCCGAGAGCAAGCGTCAGCACGACAACCAGAGTGAAACCCGGGCTGTTCAAGAGTGCGCGTATGGCATAGCGCAGGTTTTGCGTGAGTGAGCCCATCGTCAAACCTCCAAGTGCATTTGAAAAGGAAAGGCAAGTAGCAGCCCATCCGCGGATTTTGCTACGTTGCTGAGCAAAAAAGACTTAAGCGAAGCAGGTTTTGGCAGGAAAAGACGCGTGTGCCCGTTAATGGGACGCTGAGTGCGGATTCGGACAGGAGCTGGACTTGCGATTTATGCTGCGCTTACTTAGCGTCGTGAAAAATGATCCCCAGAGTGTATCGAGTACCGCGGTGCACGCGGCTGATCCCGTGACGCAGATTGGCGCGATAGTAGCCACGCGTACCCTTCACGGGGCGATAGCGCGTTGCAAAAATGATCGCCTGACCCTGACCCGCGAGCCCCACTTGCGGCTTGGACTGCGCACGCGGCTGTTGCTCCACCAGTATGAATTCTCCGCCTTCCCAGTCGACGCCATGCTGGCCAAGCAGGAAGACCATCTGCAGCGGAAAGCTGACGTCGCCGTAGAGATCCTGATGCAGACAGTTATAGCCACCGGCTTCGTAGTGGAGCATCAGCGGCGTGGGCTTTGTTTGCCCGGCTTGGTGACAGGTTTTCAAGAACGCCGCATGCTCACTCGGAAATCGCGCAGCTTTTTCACCCAGCGCGACGGCCCAGCGATTCGCAATTTCGGCGAGGTGCGGATACGCGCTGCTTCGAAGCTGCGCCACAATTTCCGGCAACGGGTTGGCGAAATACTTGTAGTCGCCGATGCCGAAGCGATAGCGCTCCATGATGATGTGGCTGCGAAAACGGTCGGCGTCGCTGTATAGCGCAGCAAGCGAGCCGCATTCCTCAGGCGAGAGAACAGGAGCTGTTACCGCATAGCCACGCTCCGAGAGCGATTCCGCGGCCACTCCCCAATCCAGCGTTCGAATCCTTTGCGCGATGGATGGTGCCGGGGAAATTTGTCGAGTTGCCTGGGGCATTGGAGTCCTCGCATTCTGCATCGGGCCGCTGCGTGAACGGAATTATGAATCCGGGCGTGCCGATAAATCTATCCGGTCTGAACGGTCAAATTTTGCTATAGTCAAAGCGTTCGAAAAGTTTGTGGAGGTTGGCATGAGCGACGGCAACGCGATCCTGAAGGGCACGCGCAGAACGTTTCTCCAATTGTCGGCTGCGGCGACCGCGGCGATGGCTTTCCGGGTCGTTACCGAGGCGGACCTCGCGGCGGAAGATCGCAACGTATACCATCCCGGAGCGATAGTAATTGACGCGAACGAAAATCCCTTGGGTCCGTGCGACGCCGCGCGCAAGGCCATCGTGGACATGGCGCCGCAGGGAGGCCGCTACTCCTACTGGTTGAAGGAAGAGTTCGTCAAAACATTCACGCAAATGGAAGGCATCAAGCCGGAATACCTCCGCGTATTTCCGGGCTCGAGCGAACCGCTGCATTTCACCGTGCTGGCATACACTTCGCCGACGCGCAGCTACGTCACCGCGGATCCCGGCTACGAAGCCGGCATGCGCGCGGCAAAAATCACCGGAGCGCGCGTCGTCAAAACGCCGCTGACAAAAACTTATTCGCACGATGTAAAAGCCATGGCCGCGGCCGCGCCGGATGCCGGAATTTTTTATGTATGTACGCCGAACAATCCCACGGGCACGATGACGCCGCACTCCGACATCGAGCAATTGCTGGCGATCAAGCCGAAGGGCTCGATCGTGCTGGTCGACGAAGCCTACATCCATTTTTCCGATGGCGTCAGCGCCATTGACCTGGTGAAAGCCGATCAAGACGTCATCGTATTGCGCACCTTCTCGAAGATTTACGGCATGGCGGGGATTCGCTGCGGCATGGCGATCGGGCGCCCCGACTTGCTGGCGAAACTCGAAACCTATAGCGGCTGGAGCGCCATGCCCATCACTGCGGTGGCCGCGGCGACCGCGAGCCTGAAGCACGAACATCTCGTTTCGGATCGCAAGCAGTCGAATGCCGCCACACGGCAGAAGACTTTTGATTGGCTCGCCAGCCAGGGCTATGCCTACGTGCCATCGCAGTCGAACTGTTTCATGTTGGATGCCAAACGTCCCGCGAAAGAAGTGATCGATGCCATGGCCGCCCGCAACGTATATATTGGCCGCCCGTGGCCCATCTGGCCAACGCATGTGCGCATCACTGTCGGACTGCCGCAGGAGATGGAAGCCTTTCAGGTGGCGTTTCAAGCTGTAATGAAGGGCTCGACCACGACCGGCTTTGTGCCATCGCTCAACCGGCGCCGTTTGTATTCCGACGGACAGTCTTGGCCGAGCGTGTGATAGTTGCTTTTCCCCAGACTCACTGCACAGCCGAACCGAGAGGGATCGCTTCAAAATATTTTGGCACAATGACTATTGTCTTCGGGGACGCCGCTTTAATCTCTTGTACGAAGGATTGCAAAGCATCAATCGAAGGCTGTTGAGACGCCCCATAAGGCGCCGTGAAATTATCCCAGTGTGTAGGCACCACAAGTGCTGGAAAATGTAGACTGCGCATGAGTCGACCCGAGTAGTCGTAGATTTCCTTCCGTGAACCGGCAGCCCCTGCCAGGACAACATCCGGCTGCAATCCTTCGATTTCCCGCTCGATATAATTCATCCCGCCAAACACGAGAATCTGGTGGCCATGAAAACGGATCAGGTAGGCAATCGTGCCTCCCTCCGGGTGCATCTGCCGCAGCGTTAACGGAGCCTTCATGCCCACCGGAGCTTGTTCTGAGCTGAAATAGTGCTTATGGTCCAGCGGGCTGTGGAGGCTCGGAATCACTTTCACGGAGAATGCACCGAACTCGTAATCCTCTTCGCCGCGAACGGTAATCAGTTGCTCCTCAGGCACCTGATAAGCCCGCAGCACATTCTCGGTGCTTTCGGTTCCAATGACCGTGGCATGAGTCTTCAGCGCGATATGAGGAACGTCCAGGACATGGTCGTAATGTGTGTGCGTCACGAGAATGAAATCTGCCCGCTGGATGTGCGAGTCGATCGCGGCGACGTCCGGGACCGCCACGTCATCCCACGCATAAAGTGGCCGCGTGTCTCCCGGTGGTCGCGCAAACGGTGTTCTGCCCGGTGGCTGTGGTCCAAAAATTCGTGAAATGTAGGGATCAATCAGAATGACTGTGGTCCCGTCGCTGATTTCCCACCCCGCCGTGCCCAGCCATCGGAGAACAACCTGGCCGCCCTTTTCACTGCGCGGCACGTTTTGCGCGGTCATCGCGCAGATGGCGGTCGCAACCAAAGCACATGACGCGAGCGCAGATTTCAGCATCGGAAGGCTCCCGCGGTTTAGGACTTGCGCAGAGTTTAGCTGCGCGGATAGGCAGGGTCAACGCCGTTACTCGGCTGCGACAATTCTTCGAAGAAAAAGGGTGGGAATTAATCCCACCCCATGACCAGTTATTTTTGATGGTGCCAAAAACCTCAGGCGTGCGCTTCTGATACGAGTTTGCTTAGAGGTTCATTCGTCACCGTGCCGTGGAACTGAGCGGTTTCTGTCGAGCCGGCCAAAGCCGTCGTGGAGGAGTTGCCACTGGAGACGACTTGGGCGATTTCGTCGAAGTAGCCGGTGCCGACGAAGCGCTGGTGGGTGACGGCGCGGTAGCCGAGTTCCTGTGCGGCGAACTCTTCCTGCTGGAGTTTCGAGTAGGCGGTCATGCCGGCCTGGGCGTAGCCGCGCGCCAGGTGGAACATGGACATGTTCAGCGCGTGGAATCCGGCGAGCGTAACGAACTGGAATTTATAGCCCATCTTTCCGAGTTCCTGTTGGAAATTGGCGATCGTGACGTCGTCGAGTTTTTTCTTCCAGTTGAACGAAGGCGAACAATTGTAGGCCAGCAGCTTGCCTGGGAATTTCGCGTGAATGGCGTCGGCGAATTTCTTTGCTTCGGCGAGATCGGGATGGGACGTCTCGCACCAGATCATGTCGGCATACGGCGCGTAAGCCAGTCCGCGCGCGATGGCGGCGTCAATGCCGCCGCGGAATTGATAGAAGCCTTCGGGCGTGCGCTCGCCATGGATGAATTCGCTATCACGCGGGTCGGCGTCGGAAAGCAGCAGGCCCGCGGAATCGGCGTCCGTGCGCGCAATCAGAATCGTGGGCACGCCGCAGACGTCGGCAGCCAGGCGCGCGGCCACCAGTTTCTCGATGAACTCGCGTATCGGCACAACCACTTTGCCGCCAAGATGCCCGCATTTCTTTGCGGATGACAACTGGTCTTCGAAATGCACGCCCGCGGCACCTGCTTCGATCATGGCTTTCATCAATTCGTAGGCGTTCAATGAACCGCCAAATCCGGCTTCAGCGTCAGCAACGATCGGCGCGAACCAGTGCGTGCCGGATTTTTTGCCTTCCGCGGATTCGATCTGGTCGGCGCGGAGCAGCGCGCGATTGAGCCGCTTCACCAGGTTCGGGGCGGAATCGCTCGGATACAGGCTCTGATCGGGATAGACATCGCCGGCGGTGTTGCCGTCGGCGGCGACTTGCCAGCCGCTGCCGTAAATCGCTTTCAGTCCGGCTTGCACCATTTCAATGGCTTGATTGCCGGTGATGGCGCCCAACGCCGGAACGTACGCCTCCGTGTGCATCAGATTCCACAGCCGCTCCGCGCCCAGGCGCGCAAGCGTGTACTCAATTTGAATCGAGCCGCGCAGCCGCAGCACATCCGAGTAAGAGTACGGGCGGGTAATGCCAGCCCAGCGGGGATCGTTGGACCAATGCGTGAGCGGCTGATGTTTTTTGCCGCTCCCGTTACCGTTCCCGTTGGCCCCGTTCGTTCCGTTGGATGACATATGAGGTGCCTTGCCTTTCTGTTCTTTCTTGACGTTCTGGGGAAAAACCGAAAAACTCTTTTCAAGCCGGATTGAATTCCGCCCGGCGAATCATCTCTTCGCTTAGGCTGCGAGCCTCTCGCAGCGTAGCAGCAACTTGCGGGTCGCTGTCCTTTGCAGATTCGCGCAGAAGTCGATCGAGTTCCTCGTCGAACAATTCGTGAATGAGCTCCGGCGTGTGGCGTATGGGCAGGCCAGAGTCGTCGAGAACTTCCACGCTATTCGAATGCTTCACGCGCTGCGCAATCATCAAGCGATAGATGCGATCGGTGGCCAGGTCTTCCATGTATCCGTCGAGAAGGCTCGCGCCTTTGCCGTTCAGCACGCCATTGCGATAGCGGATCACCGTTCGAATCGCGGCGCGCGTTCCCGCCAGCGTGCGTTTGCCGACGCCCGTTGGAAGCGGCCGCAGGTCCGGATGCTTATTGCCGTTCGCGGGCCGCGCGGAAAGCTGATTGGGAAGAGGGAATTGCGACACGGCGATTTCGTTCTGGTCCGGATGCCCGGTCCACGCGCCGTCCATCAATGAATTGGCTTCGTTCTTCTTGTCTTCCGCGAGGACTTTCAACGCCCGTGCGTTCAACTCGGCATCTTCGCGGCTGGGATAGAGCGCGGTCATTCCGCCGATGGCCAGCAGGCCGTGCTTGTGGCAAATGTCCGGCAGCAGATTTCGCAGATTCTGGAAAAAGGCCACGTTGTGCGGAATGGTGTTGCGGTCGGGAAGCACCCACTCCGGATTTTCGAGATTGAAATGGATCAGGCTGGCCATGTAGTCCCAACGGCCCAGGTTCAGTCCGATGATGTGCTCGCGTAGGTTCCACGCGAACTCTTCCATCTGATACGCGAGCGGATGCGATTCCGCCAGCGCCATGCATTTGATGGAATTCGCGGGCAGGCCTTTGAGGCGCGCAATCATCTGGAAAAGATCGCGCCACCAGAGCGCTTCGTCGGAGGATTCGGATTTCGGAATATAAATGCACAACGGATGCTGGAGCGCTGAGAAATCAACTTGATAGGCAACCATGGCCACATCAAAAAGCGGCGCCGGAAGCAATTCGCCCTGCAATACTCCGGCCTGATGAAGGTGCAGGCCGCGCGGACGTGTAAAGATGACGGTCTTGCTCGGATTTATGCCGACGGTCTTGTTGCGCTTGCGATCGAAATAGGTGAGGCGCCCGGCGAGCGCTTCGAGAATGTTTTTAATCCCGCGGGAATTGTGCTCCCAGGAATTGGCCGTGGAGTCTTCGAGATCCAGCATGACGCCGGGCGCGCCGGAGTTGAGCATCTTCACGACGAGGTCGGCTTCGTCCGCGGGACCAGTCATCTGATTGCGCTGGTCGGAGCACCACACGGGCAGCTCGATACGCCAGGAATTCGTGGTGGCCACGGATGGCGGCAAATAATCCGGCAGCTTCCCGGCGTGGGATTCGGCGAGCGCATAATCGCGGCGAGCAATCAGTGCGCGCTGGCGCAGCGTAAGCGCCGCGTGAAGCGGAGCAAGAAATTCCAGAAAACCCGCGGGAAGATCGCGCGCGGCATCGAAATCCGCTGGGGCGGAATTGACGGGAACGACGCGATTCGAAAAAGGCCGGGGAAGGAGCGCCGGGTCCGGTCTGGAGGTCGCGGTTGCCATGGTCTTGTCTAGCCCTTTCCGTAACGCAGTGGAATTCGAACCGGCTGGAGAGTAGAGAAGGCAATTCGAAGGCCACTCAGCGCCATTGCCGCGTTTCTAAGCTCCATGCTCTCAAGCAGATGAACGGTTTTCCGAAATTGACCCGCGAGGCCGTGGAAAAAGGCGCTCAAAGTGACGAGAAATTTGCACATCCACGCCGGGTTCTTTCCGGTGGACCGGTCCATGTTCAGCATATTGAACATATGTTCAGGCCTCCCACTTTCTTTTTAACGAAGCCTTCAGCGGGGTGCAATAGGCTGTTCAATATCCTGAACGAATATTCTATACTTGGGACGACTCGTTTTTGATCGGGGGAGCCATGCCAGCCACGGAATCCAATCCCGCAACCGCAGTGGAACGCGCACTGAATATTCTCGAGGCGGCGGCGCAGCGCCGCGAGGGCCTGACCAATTCGGAAATCAGCCGCAAACTCGGAATCCCGAAAAGTTCCGCGAGCTACATCCTTCGAACGCTGGAGCGCCGGGGGTATTTGCGGCGGGATGCGGAGACCGGGCGGTACCGGCTGGGTTTGAAAATTCTGAGTCTGGGCGGTGACGCGCAGGGAAATCTTGATATCGCGGATGTGGCCCTGCCCTTTATGAGAGCGCTGGTGGAGAAATTCCGGCTGACGGTGCACCTTGCGGTGCTGGATCAGGGCGAAGCGGTGTACATCGAAAAAGTGGAAGCGCCGGGATTTTTCAAAGTGAACACCTGGGTTGGGAGGCGCATGTTTCTGCATTCCACGAGCGTGGGAAAATGCCTGATGGCCTGGTTGCCGAAGCAGGATGTGGAGACGGTGGTAAGGCAGCAAGGGTTGAAAAAGAGAACGCCGAAAACAATCACGACCGTAAGCAAACTGCTGTCCGAACTTGAGCACGTGAAGCAAACCGGATACGCGGTGGATGACGAAGAGAATAGTTTGGGGGCGCGGTGCCTGGGTGCGCCGATTTTTGATGCGCTGGGAAATGTAATCGCAGCGATCGGAGCGAGCGGCACGCTCACACAAATGGATGAGGCCAATATGCCGAAAATCATTGAAGCGCTGCGGGACATGGCGCGGCGCATTACGCGGCAACTGCTGCGGAGCGGAGTGGCCGGGGCCGCGTAGCCCGCTGCGGCGACGTGGCGGAGAAATCCGCTGACGGTTCGGGCAGTTAGATTCAGGATGCACTGGCGACGGGTCCACCATTCCAGGTAACAGGCTGGTGTTAGCATATTCTGTACGAAAGCTGCTGGGATTGCAGAATTGCGCCGACGCGAAAAACTTCGCGCGAGCAGGTGCGTTTGGAAAATTAGGAATGCACTAGAAGGAGCAGAGCAGTGCTGGTGATTGCACATCGCGGGGCATCAGGGCACGCGCCGGAGAACACGCTGGCGGCGTTCAAGAAGGCGATAGCCCTGGGCGCGACGTTTATCGAGACGGATTTGCATCTCTCACGTGACGCGCGTTTCGTGGCCATTCATGATGCGACGCTGAATCGCACCACGAACGGGCAGGGAAGCGTGCATGACCTGACGCTTGCGGAATTGCGGAAACTGGACGCCGGTTCGTGGTTCGGCAGCGAGTATGCCGGCGAACGGATCCCCACGCTGGAAGAGATTCTGGTCTTCTCCAAGAAAAATGATGTGGTGTTTTATCTTGAGCTGAAACCCGGCGGATCGTGGGGCGGGGAACACGCGCTGATCGGGGCGCTGCGCGAATCGGGAGAGATACCGAGGGCGGTGGTGATTTCGTTCGACGCATCGATCGCTCTGAACCTGCGCAAAATCGAGCCGACACTGATGACCGGTTTGCTGTACGACGGGCAGATTGAAAATCCAGTGGAAAAAGCGGTGGAAGTGGGCGCGCGGCAACTGCTGGTGCGGGGCGACCTGGTGACGCCGTCGCTGCTGATCGAAGCGCGAAAGAGGGATTTGCAAGTGGTGTGCTGGACGGTGAATCATCCGGCGCACATGCGCCTGCTGATCGCCGCGGGCGCCGATGGGATCATGAGCGATTATCCGGACCGGCTGGTAGCGACGCTGAAAAAAGAGATCGAAACGGTTTCCTGACGCGCAGGCTCGCCAAATAGAGCGATGGTCTCGGAGTTTCACGAACGCGAAACCTTTCCGGCGGGCAGGCTGGCTTGAAGGGCGGCGAGTTGGGAGACGGAGAGCTGCTCGGCGCGGGCATCGGGGCGGAGAGCTAGCGCGGCGAGGGCTCGGCGAATCGCGTCGGGTTTGGCGATCGACCGCAGGTTGTTCACCAGAGTTTTGCGCTTCTGCGAGAAACACAATTTCACAAAATCAAGGAACGGAGATACCTCGGCGAGGCGGAGCTTTGCGCGCTCGCCGGGAAGGCGGAGAGTAACGAGGGCGGAAGTGACTTCGGGTGGCGGGTTGAAGGCGTCGCGGGGGATTTCGAAGACGAATTCGGGGCGGGCGTAGAGCTGGGTGAGGACGGAAAAATAGCCGTAGGATTTTGTGCCGGGTTGCGCGGCGAGACGGAGGGCAACTTCGGTTTGGATGACGATGTGAATTTCGTCGATGAGATACGCGAAGGTGAAGAGGTGATGGAGGATTGGCGAAGTGATGTAGTAGGGAAGATTGCCGTAGATGCGGATGCGGCGGCCGGCGGCGATGGCGGCGAGGTCGGTTTTGAGAATGTCGCCGGGGACGACGGTGAGATTGGAGAATTTTTTCGCGTGGTGGCGAAGGCCGGCGATGAATTTCGGGTCGAGTTCGATGGCATGGACGGGAGCGCCGGTGACGAGGAGGTGCTCGGTCATTTCGCCGTGACCGGAGCCGATTTCGATCCAGCAGTGCTGGTCATCGCGGGGGAGCGGAACGGTGGAATGAGGGGAGACGCGGATGGCGCGGGCGATCTGTTGGCGCCAGTCGAGATCTTCGAGGAAATGCTGGCCGAGGCGTTGGCGTGCCATGGGTGGAACAGTGTAGCAGGGGAGGAGATTGACCAGTTGTCTGAGGTTGGAGGGTTAGCAGGTTGAAAGGTTAGCAGCGTGTCTAGTTGAATTGGGATGGAAAAAAGCCAAAAACCCCAGGTCCGGATTCTTCTCTTCTCTTACCCAGCCGCGCGCATGGCATCGGTTCCCGAACTGAGAGGGACACGAGCTTGGATGGTAGTACCACGGTTGGCGCGTGAGTCGATAGACATGATCCCGCCGACCAACTTCAGCCGCTCCTTCATACTCGTCAGTCCAAGTCCGCTTCCCTGCATCATCACGTCGGGGTCAAAGCCAACTCCCGAATCGCGCACGGTGAGCTGAACCGCGTCCGGTGCTCCGCGCAGTTCTACCGTGAATTGTCGCACCCCGCTATGCTTCAGGGCATTGTGCAGAGCTTCCTGTAAAACCCGAAAGAGACAAAGCGAAACCTCCCCCGGCACGGTAGTGAGGCCTTCATCGCTGAACTCAATTTTCAGGTTCTGGCGCTCCGCGAACTCTTTGCAAAAGCTGTTCATAGCCGCAGCAACTCCCAGATAGTCGAGTTTCGGAGGATGCAAGTCGTGCGCCAGGACTTGGACATCTTCCGACATTTCGAGTGTTTGCTTTCGTAGTTGGTCCAGGCGCCTCAGAACTCCGGCGGACGCATTTGGCAGGTCTTCCCGAAGTTGCTCGATCCCAATCGCTAACATGGCTAGGCGTTGATTGAAATCATCGTGAAGATCTCTCGCGATCCTGGCTCGCTCCTGCTCCTGCGTTTCGAGCAACCGACGCGTCATCCGAGACAGTTCCTCCTCGGTCTGCTTGCGCTTGGTGATCTCCTCCACCATAGCAAAGACCAGCGACGGCCCTCCACTACTCCTCAAGATCGAGACGTTGAGGCGTCCCCAAATTTTTGTGCCATCCCTTTTCACATAGCGTTTTTCAAGCGAGTAGCGATCAATAGCGCCCGTCCGGAGTTTCTGAAAGAGTGCCCAATCGTCCTGGGAATCCTCCGGGTGCCCGAATTGGGCACAATGCATGTGAGATAGCTCCTCTTTGGAATACCCCAGCATCGAGGAGAAAGCGCGATTGGTCAGCAGCAGCTTCCCTTCGGTATCCTCCACTGCGATACCTAAGGATGCTTCTTCGAAAAGATAGCGCCATAGTTTCTCTGGTTCCTCTTGTGTCGCTTCCAAGGACATAACGACTCCGCGAGTTAATGTACCTCGGCGTTCTGGGTTTATCGCACGGTTGAATTATCACCATCTGATTCGCTAAGTCAAACCGTATATACGATTTCGATGAATCTACTAGTCGGATGCAGAGGCAAAAACTTAGAGGCGTCTGTTTTGGTTTTTGCAACTCCTGGTTGGTTGGATTACCGGAGCTACTGCTAGTGGGGTTGAAACAAAGGGAGGAGCGGGCCGCGAGGCCCGCCCCTCCCGTCTTTCCATTGCTCAGGCTACTGCTAGCACCCGGTACAGGAGGCGCAACAGTCGGCGGAGTCGCAGCATGCTGCGTGGGCTGCATTCGCCGCCTTTGCCGCTCCTGCGATACCGAGAGCGACCACTGCTACCAACAGAATTGCTCTGATGATCTTCATGAATTTCTCCTTTTTAGGTGAGGGTTCTTGTCAGCCGATGGCGTCGCCAGCGGTGCGGGGGTGATGCAACACTTCTAATGGTTCTTTCTAGATGCGAAGGAGGTGCGTTTCGAGGAGGGTGTCTCTGCCGCTGTGCGGGACGGGTTGGGGAAGTCGCGCAAGGCCGGAAAGGCGAGTGAACTTGAAATGGAGGTCTGAGGGCAGAGCGATATCTTGCGGAGAGGCGGCTCCTGGCGTGGGTGCGCTCCACTTCTGGGTGACAGTTATCTCCAGAGGGCAGCAGGAGACGGCGGTGTTGGGTTTCTTGTCGTTGGGTGGCGCGGGAGAATTGCCACCAGAGTGGTGGCAGCTGTCCATGTCTGCCATCAGGTCCGGCCGGCTGTGGTCGGATGAATTCCGCTGGGTTGCGGATGCGCCCACAATTTGCTGAGAACTGGCGAGGACTGGCTGGGTGCAGCCCATGACGCAGGCCAGGGCGGCCATCCACAGAGAAACTGCTGTGGCCAATCCCGCCTTGAAAGTTTGGAACGTGAGGCGCATTTCTCCCCTAGTATACGCTTTGAGTGCCAAAACAGTCGCTCTTGTTTCGGGCGTCAAACAGATTTGCTCTTGGGAGTGTGCCAAATTGAACAGTTGCCCTGGTGTCCGTTGTGGGATAGTGCCAACATGAAAATGAGAGACATGTCGCCCGAGCTGTTTAACTCCGTGCGTTGTCCGACCTGCCGGGTCGGTCCTGGCAAGGGTTGTGTGCTGCATTCTGGGGGTCTGCGGGTCGAGCCGCATGTTGACCGAAAGTTGGCGGCGATGGAGGCTGCGGAACTGAATCGCATTCACCTTGTCGAAGGAGGTTCGCATGGCGCTTAAAACCACTCACACCAGTAAAGACGGGGTTATCGTCGTCCGTCTGAGCGGCGCTATTTATTTCGGCGAAGAGTCCACCGCTCTACGAGTGCTGGTGAAGGAGTTGTTGGACATATCCCGGCAAATCGTGCTGGACCTCGAGGATGTCACGCACATCGATAGCGGGGGCTTGGGGACTCTCGTATCTCTGCATGCGTCGGCACGGAAGGTCGGCGGTGAAATCAAGCTGGCTCAAATTGGCGATCATGCGAGAGAGTTGTTGCAGATCACCAGGCTTATGACGTTGTTTGAGATATTTGACACGGTGGAAGATGCGATCGCGTCTTTCAAAAAGGCGGCTGCGGCAAGTTCATAATTGACGGTCTTGCGATGGAGAAAGAAGTAGACTGAGGGTCGTTTTTATTTGCGGGCTGCAAGCATAGCCCGCACCCGGCATGCGGCACCCGAACCTTGCCTAGCGACTATAGGTTAGCTACTTGCCCCACGGACCACATTCCACTTGATCTTCATACACTTGCTTCATGTTGTTTCTGCTCGCTTGTGACATGCGCGCTTGTGCTGGACAGCGGAATTCGAACACGAATTCGTGTCCCGTGCGATGGCTTCGATTCCACCGAAAGGTGTCCCCCGACCAGCCGCAACCGCTCCCGCATGCTGATCAACCCCAATCCGGCTTCTCCCTTTACTGCTTCGGGGTCGAACCCCCGGCCCGGATCGGAAACGCAAAGATCAATTTCATCAGCTTTGCTTGAAAGCTCAAGCTTAGCCTCCATAGCCCCGCTGTGCTTCACAACGTTCCTCAAAGCCTCCTGCACGATCCGAAAGAGGCAGAGAGTCACATCCTTAGGGATCTGGCTCGGAACATCATCATGAACAAACTTGATTTGCAATTCGTGCTGCTTGGAGAGTTCCTTGCATAAGCCCCACACGGCAGGCACCAAACCCAGAGTGTCTAGCTTCGATGGGTGAAGCTGGTGGGACAAGTTGTGGATGTCGGACGACAATTCCCTCGTTACTTCTGCTATGTTGTGCAGTTGCTGTCGGGCCTTGGACGAAAGACCGGGCATACCCTGCTCGAACTGCTCGAGGCCAATCGAGAGGAGCGCTATCCGTTGACTCAAATCGTCGTGTAACTCTCGGGCAATACGGGCGCGTTCTTCTTCTTGGGCATGGATCAGGCGCCCACTCAACTCTTGGAGCGACGCTTCTGACAACCTCCGATCCGTAATATCGACGCACGAGCCAATATAGCCACAGAACGTGCCATCGGCTCCAAACCTAGTCACGCCATAGTCAACAATCCACCGATATTCTCCGTCAAAGCGGCGCAAGCGGTACTCCATCTCAAAATCCACTCGCGCGTCAAATGCTGCCGAGTAAATGCCCAGACACTGCTCCAGGTCATCCGGATGCACCCCGGTGGTCCATCCCTCGCCCAACTCCTGCTCCATTGATCGGCCGGTGAAGTTCAGCCAACCCTTGTTGAAAAAAGTGCACAATTTGTCCCCGCCCGACATCCAGATCAGCGCAGGAGCGGTATCTGCCACCAACCGGAACCGTTCTTCACTCTCACGCAGCGCCTCTTCGGCTCGCTTGCGCCTCGCCCCCTGAATTAATAGAGCGAGAATCAAGATTGCTTCGCAGGTGCAGATCGCGAAAACCCCTAGGATGTACCAACGGTAGCGCTCAAAGAGCGACGTCTCCTTGAATAAGACAATTGTCCCCGGCGGAACGCGGCTCTCACTGATATTCCAATGCTGCAACTCCCTCCAGTCCACTGTTGTATTGCTCTTGGTCTCGACCGTAACTTGGGGATCGGCCGCTTGTTCACCGCGCAAGGCTCGCGATGCAACTTCAGCCGTGATCACGGCCACGTCCTCGTAATCCAGCATCTGGCCGCCAACCAATCCATGTCCAATGTAAGAACGAAAACTGCCATACACCGGCGCATCCGCTGCCCCGCTGATTAGATCCAATGCTTCCTCCGGTGTGAAAAACCTCCCCGTGCCATCCAGAAAAAAATATGGATAAAAGATAATCGTGTGTGGAGGCAGGACTGCCACCTTCTTCAAAATTTCGTCCATAGGCAAATCGCTTAGATAGGTAAACTTGATTCCCGGCCGAATCTGGGCAAGCTCCTTCTCCAGCTCGGCCACCCAGTATTTTTCCAAAGGTGTGGCACCGGCCACAGCGACCACTCCTTGCGTATCCGGCTGCAGCTGGAAGGCCAGCTTGAGCGAATCACCTTGCTGGTTGCGCAGCAGGACCCCGCCGACACTGTGTCTCCCCGCGCGTGCAATGGAGTTTTTCAGCTCATTGGCAAAGCTGTCTCCAACGCATGAAAAAACAATCGGTGTCTCCGGAAACAAATCTTTCCCGGTCTCCAGCATAAAGTTGAGGGCGGGATATGACACCGGGATGATCAGGTCTGGTTTCTGCTCGGAAAGCTTCAGGTTTAGCAGCTTATCCAGCAATTCTTCATGGCGCTTACTTGGGAACCGCACCAGGTCCAGGAATTCCGTATAGAATTCGATCCTGTCCGGTGACTCGGACTGCAATTTGGAGCGCAAAGTCCGATCGAACTGGTAAAAGAAGTCTTCATCCTTATCGAACGAATACAGGATCAAAACTCTCTTCGTCTCCCTGCCACTGGCCCCGTAGGACGGCATCCCCGAACTGAATCCCAAGGCAAACAGTACGATTCCGATGATGACTTGAAATCGCGAGAACCGAAATTTCGGGCCGGAAAGGGGTGCCTCTCGTGGTTTTCGGAGAACGAATTTTGCGCCAACCAGATTGTCGCTAAGATCCGTCATCTCTAAGAACTGTCCCCATCCTGAGATTTCACTGGTGGTCTTGACTAGCCCAACTTTCTATCCCATTTTCATTGAGAGAGTCTACATCACAACTACGGGCTGGGCTAAGGTGTGATGCATCTACGGCGCTTAGGAGAACTCGCCAACCATCCCCCGAAATCGCCTTAGGATTTGTGGTCTGCGCCAGCGGGTCGGAGGGCGCAGCGGTGCTGCGACCGTACAAAGGGTTGAGTGTGCGCCAGCGGCAAGGCTAAGAGTCCTGAGCAGTTCATGGGGGATTGCTAGGAGGAGACTCTTTGAGGAATCGGAGAAAGAGGTGGAAACGAAAGGTCCCCTTGAACGTTTAGGGGAATGTGGTACATTCCCCTAAGGAAGTTATGGGGGAGCGAATGGAGAAACAGGGCGATTTGGTGCAAGGCACGCTGGACATGCTGGTGCTGAAGGCGCTGGCGCGTGGGGCGAAACACGGGTACGCGGTGGCCGAATGGATTCATGAGAGTTCAAATGATGTGCTGCAGGTGGAAGAGGGGGCGCTGTATCCGGCATTGCACCGGCTGGAGCTGCGGGGGCTGCTTTCTGCGGAATGGGGCAGCTCGGAGAATAACCGGCGGGCGAAGTTTTATGCGTTGACGGCAGCGGGGCGGAAGGAACTGGCGCAGGAGGCGGAGTATTGGCGGCGGATGTCGGGGGCGATTGCGAGGGTGATGCAGACAGCGTGATGGGAAGAGATCAGAGAGCAGGAATCGGAGAACAAAATCAGAGGTTTGGGTGGTGGTTTTTGGCAATTGAAGCTTGGGGAGTTTGGAGAGATGGCTATGAAAATGTGGGCTAGGGTGAAGGCGCTGTTCAGGCGGAAGCAGCTGGAGAGGGATCTGGACGAGGAGGTGGCGTTTCACCTGGCGATGCGTGAGGAGAAGAAGCGCGCGAGGGGTGTGGCGACAGAAGAGGCGAGGTATGCGACGCGGCGGGAGTTTGGGAATGCGACGCGAGTGAAGGAGATTTGCAGGGAGACGTGGAGTTTCGTGGGGCTGGAAACATTATGGCGGGATCTGCGGTATGGGGCGCGTACGCTGGGGAAAAATCCGGGGTTCACAGCGGCGGCGGTACTGGCGATTGCACTGGGAATTGGAGTGAACACGGGGATTTTTTCGGTGTTGAATGCGGCGGCGCTGCGACTGCTGCCCATTCCAGCCGCGAGCCAGGTGGTTAGCGTGGACCAGATGTTTCACGGGAAGATTCATCGCAACGTGCATGGGGAGGGGAGCTTGTTTTCCTACCCGGAATATCAGGAGTATCGGGACCACAACCACGTTTTTACCGGATTGTTGGCTTATGAGCCGTTTGTGCAAGTGACGATGGGCGGAGCGAGCCCGCAGCAATTGTTTGGCGCAGTGACGTCCTGCAACTATTTTGGAGTGCTCGGAGTGCAGCCCGTGCTGGGTCGCGGGTTTGTGGATGGCGACTGCAGCGCGGCGGGAGCAAATGCCGTGGTGGTGCTGAGTCAGGACCTTTGGCGCACAACGTTTAACGCGGATCCGGCGCTAATTGGCAAAAGCGTTCTGCTGAACCGTTCCGAATTTACGGTGGTCGGGATTGCGCCCGCGGGATTTGGAGGGACAGAGCCAGTGCCGAGCGCGTTTTGGGCCCCGCTGACGATGCAGCACGCGTTGGACGGGTTGGAGCCGGGGCGAGACTTTCTGGGCGATGGGGACACGAGCTGGCTAGCGCTGCTGGGGCGCGTGCAGAACGGCGTGTCGCTTGGGGAAGTGCGGGCGGACCTGGGGGTGATCGCCGGGCGAATCGATCACGAGCATCCGGGGCGTTCAACCACACTCGCGATTCATACGGCGACGTTTCTGGGGCGACCGGCCGAACGAACGTTCGTGTTCACCATCGGAGGAGTGATTCTGGTGGCTGTGGGGTTGGTGCTGCTGATTGCATGCGCGAACGTGGCGAATCTGTTGCTGGCGCGTGCGTCGGCGAGGCAGAAGGAGATTGCGATTCGGTTGTCCATCGGTGCGAGCCGGTGGCAGATCGTCCGGCAATTGTTGACAGAGAGCCTGTTGATTGCGCTGCTAGGAGGTGTGGCGGGATCGCTGCTAGCGTTCTGGTCGTTTGAGGCCATCACGCAATTTGTCCTAGCGCATTTGCCGCACGGATTCCCGCAACTGGCGTTGAACATGAGCCCGGATTACCGGGTGCTGGGGTATTCGCTGGGATTGACGGTGATGACAGGGATTGTTTTTGGGTTGGCGCCGGCGCTGCATGCCACACGGCCGGATCGGAGCACGGCGATTAAAGAGGACAGCGGGGGACTGACGGGGAAAACGGGGGGCGGCGGATTCTTGCGGAACACGCTGGTGGGTTTGCAGGTGGCGGTGTGCATGATTCTATTGATCGCGGCGGGATTGCTGATGCGCGGGCTGTACTCGGCGCGGACCATCGATCCGGGATTCGAGATGGCGAACGTGACGCAGGCATCGTTCGACCTGGGTTCGCAAGGGTACAGCGAAGAGCGGGCGAGCGCGTTCCAGCGAAGCATGATGGAGGGTGTGGCGGCCTTGCCGGGGGTGGACGCGGTGGCGGAAGGCAGCGCGACTCCTCTCAGCGACAACCATAGCGAAACTTCTTTCCAGCTTCCCGGCGAGACCGAGGGGCGGCAGATGGAGTATAACGAGGTTACGCCGGGCTATTTCAATTTGCTGGGAATACCGATCGTGCGTGGGCGGGACTTCACGGCGGCGGAAGCGCGAGCGAGTGCGGCGGAGATTATTGTTACGGAATTTACGGCTCGAACACTGTGGCCGGGGCAGGAAGCGGTCGGGAAGGTATTGCGCAAGATCGGTGATGCGGACCGGATCGTCGTGGGCGTCGTGAAGGATGCGCAGGTTTCGCATTTGGGGGAGACCGAGAAAGTCTATGTTTACCTGCCCTCGGGGCCGAAAGAGCAAGCGCACATGGTGTTGCTAGTGCATAGCGTGGGCGGATATGAGGGAGTCGCGAGCGGAATCCGGGAGGCGACGAGGGCGCTGGATCCTCAAGTCGTGGTGGATGTGACGAGGCTGGAGGACAACCTGGAGACCTGGAGGACGCCTTCGCGGATTGTGGCTGCACTTTCGGGGGCGTTGGGCACGCTGGCGCTGCTGCTTGCATCGATCGGGGTGTATGGCGTGGTTTCCTTTGGCGTGAGCCGGCGGATTCACGAGATCGGGATCCGAATGACGCTGGGGGCGGATGGAAAAGATGTCATGAAGCTGTTGCTGCGGCAGGCGATGCAGCCAGTGATGATTGGCGCGGCCGTAGGAGTGGCGGGGTGCGCGGCGGTTTCGCAGATTCTTTCGAAAGTTCTTTATGGAATCGGGTCGCACGATCCCATTGCGTTCGTTGGCGTGCCGGTGTTTCTGCTGGGGATTGCATTGCTGGCGAGCTACATTCCGGCGCGGCGGGCGACGCGGGTGGATCCAGTCGTGGCGCTGCGGTACGAGTAAATTCCCTCAAATCTTTTCAGGTGCCCCGGAAACTTCTTTCCGATTATTGATGGAGTGATTCGAATACGGACGAGATCTCCAAGTGTCGGCAGCTTGACGCGCACTGTTGCGTTCGATAGCGTAAAATGATTGTGAAGCGCGCGGTGAACGAACTGTGAGAATACTGTTTGTGGCATCGGAGGGGCTGCCGTTTTCGAAGACGGGCGGCCTGGCGGATGTGGTGGAGGCGCTGCCGAAGGCGCTGGTGGCGCAGGGCTATGAAGTGGCGGTCGTGTTGCCGCGCTACCGAGGGACCAAGGCGACGGCGGTGGTGATGCCGAGCCTGACGATTCCGATGGGCGGGACGCGGCTGCGTTTTGCGGCGATTGCGGATGGCACGGTGCTGAATGGCGTGCGGTATTACTTCGTAGATGATCCGGCATATTTCGACCGCGATGGAGTGTATAGCGGGAGCAGCGGCGATTATCCGGACAATGCGGAGCGGTACGCGGAATTCTGCCGGGCGGCGATTGAGATTGCGAAACACGTCTGGCCGACGGACGTGTTTCATTGCCACGATTGGCAGACGGGGCTTTTGCCGGTGCTGCTGCGGACATCGTATGGCGATGATCCGCTGGTGAAAGATATTCCGGTAGTGTTCACGATTCACAATATGGGGTACCACGGGCAGTTCCCGAAAGAGGTGATGGAGCGGGCGGGAATTCCTCAGGGAGTGTTTTTTCCGGGAGGGATTGAATTTTTCGGATACGTGAATCTGCTGAAGGGCGGGCTGATTTATTCGGATTATTTGACGACGGTGAGCCGGAAATATGCGCAGGAGATTCAGACGCCGGAATTCGGCTATGGATTGGATGGAGTGGCGCGAGACCGCGGCGACCGGCTGGTGGGGATTTTGAATGGGGTGGATTACTCGGCCTGGGATCCGGAGAAGGATAAGCTGATTGCCGCGAGGTACTCGGCGAAGAATCTGGATGGGAAGCAAGTGTGCAAGCAGGCGCTGCTGGAATTATTTGGGTTTTCGGCGGAGAACCTGGGCCGGCCGATTATTGGAATCGTTTCACGGTTCGCGGACCAGAAGGGATTCGACCTGATCGCAGAGAAGGCGCACGAACTGATGCGCGAAGATTTGTTGCTGGCAGTGTTGGGGACCGGCGAAAAAAGATATGAAGATTTGTTCCGGGCGCTGGCGGCGGCGTATCCCGGACGGGTGGGCGTGAAGATTGCATATGACAATGCGATGGCGCACCAGATTGAGGCCGGCGCGGACATGTTTCTGATGCCGTCACGCTACGAGCCATCGGGGTTGAATCAGATGTACAGCTTGAAGTATGGTACGGTGCCGATTGTGAGAGCGACGGGCGGGTTGGACGATAGCGTGGAGACGTTTGACCTGGAGCATGGGACCGGGACGGGATTCAAGTTTAAGGAATATTCTGGTGAAGCGCTGCTGTACGCGGTGCGGCAGGCGATGCATCATTATATGGATGAGCGGATCTGGAAGCGTATCCAGTTGAATGGAATGAGCAAGGATTTTTCGTGGAAGGGGCCGGCGGCGGAATATACGAAGCTGTACGAGGCTGCGCGGGCGGTTCGAGGGGGAGAAACGGCGGCTCGAGGAGCAGCAGGGGCGGCGCGAAGTTCGGGGCCGGCGAGCCGGGGAGCTGGGAAGGCGGCAGGAAACCAAAAGCCTGTTGCAACATCTAATAAAGCTGACTAGGAGAGATTGGCGGCGGCCTGCGGGCAAGCTGCTGAAAAAAAGGAATATGGCTGACAATTCGATACAAGCAGTAACCGATGGAAATTTTGAAGCTGAAGTGCTAACGGCGAGTAATGCGCAGCCGGTGATGGTGGACTTCTGGGCGGAGTGGTGCCGGCCATGCCACATGCTGGCGCCGACGGTGGCGGAGATTGCGCACGATTATGCAGGCAAGCTCAAGGTGATGAAGCTGAACGTCGATGAAGCGATGAACTCTGCGGGACGCTTTAACATTCGCGGCATTCCGACGCTGCTGGTGTTCAAGAACGGGCAGGTGGTGGAGCAGATTGTCGGGGCGGTGCCGAAGGACCAGATTACCAAGGCGCTGGACCGGCACCTGGCGTAAAGCCGGACGCAGACTAGACTTTTGGATAAAGGCGCGTTGCGAGTAAGATCGCGGCGCGCCTTTTTCATTGTAAAGTCAAGACTTCAAGAATGAGGCGAGCTGTGAAGCGACCCTCCGTCGGACTATGAACAGCGAAACTTCGAGCCGGCCGCCACGAGTTTTTTTCTGGTGTGTGGCGATCGTTGTGGGGATCGTTCAGGTTTGGGCGCATCGCAATGACGTATCACCCGACAGCATCTCGTATGTCGAAATTGGGGGGGCGACGGCGCGCGACGGTTTACACCAGATTGTCAACGCTTACTGGAGTCCACTTTATCCGTTTCTCTTGAGTATCCTTTTTCGATTCCTGCATCCCTCGGCGGAGTGGGAATTTGCCGCTGTGCATTTCCTGAATTTTGTAGTGTATCTGGGGAGCCTAGCCTGCTTTGAGCTGTTCCTGAAGGAGTTGATTCTGGCGCGGCTAACCGCTGGTGAATTACCGGAGAGTTCTTTACCAGTTTCCGATCGGACCATCTGGATCTGGGGATACGTTTTCTTTCTTTGGGCGAGTTGTTTTTGGTTGGGGCCGGCGGCGGTGACGCCGGACCTTTGTGTTGCTGTGGTTGTGTACCTTGCCTCGGCGCTGCTGTTTCGGATCGGGCGCGGACGGCGTAGCTGGATTGTGTTTGCTGGGTTGGGCGCCTTGCTGGGCATCGGGTATCTGACGAAGGCGGCGATGTTTCCTGTGTCATTCGTTTTTCTGTTCAGCGCCTTCTGCCTGAGCCGCGGAGACGGAGTTTCTTTTCGCGGCGCGGCGCTCCGCACGCTGCTGGCAACGGGAACCTTTGCCATATTCGCGCTGCCGCTCATCGTTTCGCTCTCGGCAATTAAGGGACGAGCGACATTCGGCGATGCCGGGCGCATCAACTACACAGAATATGTCAATCGCGCGACAAGATGGGTTCATTGGCAGGGAGAGCCGGCGGGAACAGGTAGTCCGGCTCACCCAACACGGAAAATATTCTCCGAGCCGGCCGTGTTTGAGTTTGCCAGTCCGGTTCAAGGTTCGTATCCGCCCTGGTATGACCCTTCTTATTGGTATGAAGGGGTGCGCCCGCAATTCGTGCTGAAGGATCAACTGTGGGCCCTGTTCCGGGGGGCCAACATGTATCTGAAGATATTTTCGAAGAGTGGGGCGCTTTGGATGGTGTTGTTGGCTTTGTGGATTGCGAGCAAGAGGGTAATCGCCGGGGGGCGTCTTACTGCGGCGACCTGGCTGGTGATACTGCCTTCGCTGGCGGCCCTTGCGCTGTATGCGCTGGTTCATGTTGAGTTTCGATTCATCGGTCCACTCGGGCTGATTTTGGTACTCGTCGCATTGGCACGGGTGAGAATCATGATGGGGACCGAGCGAAGATGGGTGGGACGCTTCCATCTGGTGATGATTCTCGCTCCAGCGCTCGCTGTGGCGTGGGCCGTGTCGCGAGACCTGTTCGATGTCATCGCGAACAAGCCGTACGAGCCGTGGGTCGTTGCGCAACAGCTTCACACTATGGGGATTCCGCCGGGAACCGAAGTGGGAGTCATCGGAAGCGCGGGGGACACCTATTGGGCGCATCTCGGCGGCATGCGGATTATTGCAGAGATTCCGGAAAAAGAGGATCTACGGTTCGTGGCGGCGGACGACGCGCGAAGACAGCAAGTTCTCGCGCTGTTTTCCTCCGTTGGTGCAAAGATTGTGGTTACGGGGAATGCCGCGGTGGCCAATCCGGCGGAAGGTTGGCGCGAGATTCCCGGGACACGCCATTTTGTGCTGGAGCTGCCCGGTTCTGGGGCGTCACCGGGGAAGAAGTGATTTTCGACGGATGGTAAGGTCAAAGGACAACGATGAGAAGCCGACAGAGCGACAGAGCGCGGTGTTCGTGGGCGAGCAATGAGGTGAACGTCGCGTATCACGACGAGGAGTGGGGCGTGCCGGTGCACAACGAGCACACGTGGTTTGAGTTTTTGATTCTGGAGGGGGCGCAGGCGGGCTTGAGCTGGGACACGATTTTGCGGAAGCGGGCGCGGTATCGCGAAGTGTTTGACTGGTTCGATCCGGAGAAAATAGCGCGGTACGACAAGAAAAAAGTGCGGGAGTTGCTCGTGGATGCTGGGATTATCCGGAACCGGTTGAAGATTGCGGCGGCGATTGGAAATGCGCAGGCGTTTTTGAAAGTGCAGGAAGAGTTCGGGACGTTTGATGCGTACATCTGGAGATTTGTGGGCGGGAGGCCGAAGCAAAACGCTCGGAAGGCGCATAAGCAGATTCCGGCGAAGACGGCAGAATCGGATGCGTTAAGCAAGGACTTGCAGAAGCGGGGGTTCAAGTTTGTGGGGTCGACGATTTGCTATGCGCTGATGCAGGCGACGGGGATGGTGAACGATCATCTGGTGAGCTGTTTCCGATATGCAGATTTATCCCGCTAGCGTCAGCCTGAGGCTTGCTTGCGTTGAGGCCGGGGCGAGCTTACGATTAGAACCTGCCGTTCTGGGTGCATTCCAAAGAAGTTTATTTATAGGATGTGAACGAGAAGGCGTTGGGGTGTGGTTGTTGCGTGGAAGGGGACAGGCAAGAATGCCTGTCCTACGTTGAGGAGAGGGACCGAATGAAATCGGTGGTGGTGGTGGGCGCGCAGTGGGGCGACGAAGGTAAGGGCAAGGTTGTGGACTATCTTGCGGGATCGTTTGATTACATTGCGCGCGTTGCGGGCGGGCATAACGCGGGGCATACGGTCATCATTGGGAAAGATCGCTACGTGTTGCAGCTGATTCCTTGCGGGATTCTGCGGCCGAAACAGCAGGCGGTGATCGGGACGGGCGTTGTGGTGGATCCAGCGGCGCTGGTGGCGGAAATTGAGACGCTGGCAAAGGCTGGTATCGAGGTTCAGGGACGGCTCCATATCAGCAACCGCGCGCATTTGATTTTTCCGTATCACCGGGAGCTGGACAAAGCTGCGGAAGGCGCGCGGGGCGCGGACAAGATTGGGACGACATCGCGGGGAATCGGGCCGGCGTACGAAGACAAAATGGCGCGGCGCGGGCTGCGAATGTGCGATCTGTTGGAGCCGGAGTTGTTTCGAAAGAAAGCGGCGCACGTGGTGGCGGAAAAAAATCGCCTGGCGAAAGGCGCGTACGGCGCGAACATTGATTTTTCGCAGGAAGTGGATGAAACGCTGAAGCTGGGAGAAAAAATTCGCGGATATATTTGCGACACGGCAGAGCTGGTGAACCGGGCGCTGGACGAAGGGAAGTCCGTGCTGTTCGAAGGCGCGCAGGGAACGATGCTGGACATCGATCATGGAACGTATCCGTTCGTGACGTCGTCGAGCGCGACCTCGGGAGGGGCCGCAACAGGAGTGGGTGTGCCGCCGACAAAGCTTAAGAACGTACTGGGAATTTCCAAGGCATACACGACCCGCGTGGGCAGCGGACCGTTCCCGACGGAGATGCCGGACCTGGATGCACAAGAAGTGCGTAAGAGAGGGAAAGAGTTTGGGGCGGTGACGGGACGGCCGCGGCGCTGCGGCTGGCTGGATCTGCAGGTGCTGCGCTACGCGAAGATGATCAACGGGATCGATTCGCTGGTGATTACCAAGCTGGATGTTTTTGATACGCAGCGAGAGATTCAGGTTTGCGTGGGGTACAAGTACAAAGGCACGCCAATGAAGGAGATGCCGGCGCTGGCGGAAGTGTACGAGCGCGTGACGCCGGAGTATAAGACTCTGCCAGGATGGAATGAGACGACCTACGGAATGAAGGATGGCGCAAAACTGCCGAAAGCCGCGGGGGAATATTTGCGATTTATTTCGGATTTTTTGCAGGTGGAGATTGGGATGATTTCGACTGGGCCGGAGCGGGATGCGACGATTGTGCCGGCGGGGACGCTGCTGGCGCGGTGGTTGTGAGGGGAAGAAGTAACGAGGCAATGAGATAAGGAAGTAAAGAAGGCTGTGAACGGCAGGGAGCGCTTACCGGTACTTCTGCGGAGTCCCACCTAATGTTGAGCTACGAAGAAGCCCGCCAGGTTGTTATCGAACAAGTCGGGAAGAAAAGAGCATCGCGCGCGGCGGTGGGAGTGAGCGTGTGGGATGCTCTGGGATGGGTGTTGGCGCAGGAGGTCATAACGGATCGCGAGTATCCGCCGTTCGACAGGTCGACGCGGGATGGATATGCGGTGCGAGCGAAGGAAATTGCGCCGGGGGCAGGCCTGAAGTGCGTGGGAGAGATCAAGGCGGGGGATACGGTCAGCGAACCGCTTGTGGCTGGGACTTGCGTGCAGATTATGACGGGCGCGGCGATACCGGCTGGCGCGGACGCGGTGGTGATGATCGAGCACACGAAACGCGAGC
Organism: Acidobacteriota bacterium; assembly: GCA_013289585.1. GTDB lineage: Bacteria > Acidobacteriota > Terriglobia > Acidiferrales > UBA7541 > Acidiferrum. Next base: position 149,174 of record JABCZR010000002.1, read on the forward strand.
GCGATGTGGTGCGATTCGAACGCGCGGCGCACAGCGGGCAGAATTTTGTGCCCAGGGGAAGCGAAGCAGCGGCGGGACAGATTATTTTGAGTCCCGGGATGCGGCTTGGATATGCGGAACTGGCTCTGGCGGCGCAGGTTGGGGCGGTGGAGCTGCAGTGCGCGACGAGACCGCGCGTGGCGATTTTGTCGACGGGGGATGAGGTGGTGCTGGTTGACGAGACGCCGGGCCCATTTCAGATTCGAAACAGCAACAGCGTGTCGCTGGCGGCGCAGATTCGAATTGCGGGTGCAGAGCCCGTGATTCTGGGAAACGCGGCGGATCGGGTTGACGACTTGGGGAAGAAGATCGAACGCGGGCTGAAAGAGGATGCGATGGTGCTTTCGGGCGGCGTTTCGATGGGCGAGTATGACTTGGTGGAGAAGGTCTTGAAGGCGATGGGGGCGGAGTTTTTCTTTGATGCCGTGGCGATCCGTCCGGGGAAACCGGCGGTGTTTGGATTTTGCCAAGGGAAGCCGGTATTCGGGTTGCCGGGGAATCCGGTTTCGACCATGGTGACATTCGAATTGTTTGTGGCGCCGGCGATTGATTTGTTGGGCGGAGCGGAAGCTCGGCCAATGCCTGTAATGGAGGCGCGGCTCGGGGAAGCGCTCAACGAAAAGCCGGGGCTGGCACATTTCTTGCCGGCGCGGGTGGAATGGCGCGGGTTGGCGCCGGAAGTAAAGGCCTTGAAATGGCAAGGGTCAGGTGACATCGCGGCGCTGGCGAAGGCGAATTGCTTTTTGGTGGTGCCCGCTAATCGGGAAAAGATCGAAGTGGGTGAGAGTGTATCAGTGTGGTTGAGGAAGGATGTAGTCTAAGCGCGCGGAGATGGCGAAGCTATCGCACTACGGGAGGAAGGGCGAAGTCAGGATGGTAGACGTGTCGGCGAAGGCAGTGACGACGCGGACGGCAAAGGCGCAGGGATTTGTGAAGATGAAGCCGCGGGTGGTGCAGGCCGTGCGGCGGCTAAAGAATCCCAAGGGGAATCCGCTGGAAGTGGCGCGCATTGCGGGAATTGCGGCAGCGAAGAGGACTTCGGAGTGGATACCTCTTTGTCATCCGCTGCCGCTGACGCACATTGATGTGACCGCGCGGCTGTGCCAGAATGGCGTGGAAGTGCGATCCACTGTAACGACGACCGCGCAGACGGGTGTGGAGATGGAAGCTCTGGTCGCCGTTAGCGCCGCAGCCCTCACGGTCTACGACATGTGCAAAGCCCTCGATAAAGGGATGGAGATCACGGACATTGTTCTCGCCGAGAAGACCGGCGGGAAGAGCGGGGATTTCCGCCGCAAGGGCGCCTTGTTGAAGGGCAGAAAATGAGTGCGGCGGGCGGAAAATCCGTAAAGTTGCTGCTGGCAGAGGATAATCCGCTGGTTCGCGACCTGATCGTGAAAGGGCTGGAGGCCTTCTGCGAGGTGGAAACGGCTACGGACGGCGCCGACGCGCTGCTGAAAGTGATTGACGATCCGCCGGATGTGATTCTCTGCGATTACAAAATGCCGGGGCTGGATGGGCGGCAACTCTTTGAAAAACTGCGCGGGCGCGAGGCGACCAAGCACATCCCATTTTTGTTTATGGCCAGCCGGCCGGACATCGAGGAGCGGCTACGGCCACTGGTGGACGGTGTTGAGGATTTCATTCACAAGCCATTTTTAATTAAGGACCTGGTGCGCGTAGCAAAAAAAGTGGTCGACCGGTTGCATCTTGAAAAGCTGCAGAAGAAAGCGTCGCGGCCGGGCGTTATTCAAGGGCGGCTCGAAGAGATGAGCATGATCGACCTGATGCAGTCGCTGGAGATGGGGCAGAAGTCGTGCCGGTTGATCGTGCGGCAGGGCGGCACCCAGGGCGAACTTTATTTTGCGAGCGGGCAGTGCAGGGATGCCAAGGTTGGCAAGGTGGAAGGCGACGACGCGGTTTACAAGGTGGTGTTATGGACCGCGGGAGAGTTTGAGATTGATTTCAATGCCGCGAATGCCTCGACGCGGACCACCACGACTCGAAACACGACGGGCCTTTTGATGGAAGCGATGCGGCTGATGGATGAGGCCAATCGCGATGCGGTAGAGACGCAGTGAACTTCTTCTTTCGACCCTTCCCATGCGTGTAGCGGTACTTACCATCAGCGATAGCGTGGCAAAAGGGGAGCGTGAGGATTTGTCGGGGCCCGCACTTGTGGCATTCTGCCGCGGGTTGGGATGGGAGATTGCGTCAGCGCTTCGCGTGTCCGACGATCCCGCGGATATTCGGGAACAATTGCGGGCTTTGTCCGATGCGGGCCGCGTAGATGTACTGCTGACCACGGGTGGTACCGGACTCGGGCCGAGGGACAACACACCGGAAGCGACGCAGGCGGTCGCGGATCGTATTGTGCCGGGAATATCCGAAGAAATGCGGCGGAAGGGGCTGGAGCATACTCCGACGGCAGTTCTTTCGCGTGGCACGGCGGGCGTGCGCCACCTGACGCTGATTGTCAATTTGCCCGGAAGTCCCCAGGGCGCGGTCGAATCTCTGGAGGCTGTGGCTGCTTTGTTGCCTCATGCGGTGAAAGTGCTCCACGGCGCACGGCACGATTGATCCTTCCCTAGCGCGGAATAACAGGAAGAACAATTCGGGATGGGTGTTGTTTACTGTGGAGGATCTTCACCATGCATGGGAACGTGCGCGAACTGGTGACTTCGGAATTTCCTGTTTGCAGGTTGCGGGAAAAGTGAGGGAAGAAGGCGCCGGAGATTTGCACGCGAATGCGATGCCCGGTGAGAAAAGTGTTGCTGGTGAGCATGCGAGCCAAATCCAGGCGAATAATGCTTTCGACGCTGAGATAATCGGGTTGCAACGATTCCTTGCGATAGCTGGCGCGAAGAACGTCGAGGCCGGGGCTCATGAGATTGAAGACGGTGCCGTCGGGCGCAACATCCAGAATACGCACCCACAGATCAACATCGCGGCAACCAGCAGAGAGATAAGTCTCCGCGCGGATGGGGCCGGTGACTTCCACGTTCGCTGGGAGCGCGTCAGAGTCAAAGACAAGCACGTCCTCGCGCCCGGCCAATGCGCGGTAATCATGTGCGCCATAAGCCGTATACGGATCGGTGAGAGGATGGGCTGGATCGGACTTGAAAGAGGAATTGGCGAAATTCTTTTCTTTTAGAGAATGTTCCAGAGTCCCGATCTTATCGTCTGCGGATTTGGAAGATAGGTAGAAGGATTCGGAACGGGCGCGTTTGAGAGGCCAAGTGTCTTCGTCGCGCCAGGCGTTTTCTCCCATGACAAAAAGGCGGACGCGTTTTTCACGGTCGACACCGTTGTCGATGTCGCGGAGGTAGTGGTCCATCCAGCGGAGAATGAGTTCGTCGTAATCGATGGCGGCTGTGGGGCCGAACTCGCGTTCGCCAGAGCGGGATTCTTCCTGGCCGCCGTGCGTCCAAGGGCCGATGACGGTTCGCGTGCGGGGATCTTTTTCGCCACGTCGGGCGCCAAGGAGTCCGTTGAAATTGGTGGTGGCGCCATCGGGGCCGTAGGCCTCGTCATACCAGCCGGAGAAATTTAGAACCGCGGCATGAACGAGATCATATTTGTTGCGGAGCTCGGCCCAGTCCCACCATGGGTCAGCGGGCGGATGCGCGAGCCATTCGTAGTAGAAGGGGGCAACGTCTTTCAGGTCGGGGAGGTCGCGCAGAGGAAGAAATTCCTGCCTGCGCTGGTGTTCCATCTTCCAGGATTCTGCGGCTTCCTTGTGAGTTTTGGGCCCGGGGAGACCCTTGCGCGTACGGATGTCCGGGGCGATATTGAGCCAGATCCAATCGAGCCAGGATCCGTCAAAGACTCCGCCTGAATAGAAAAAATTACGCGGAGTGGAGAAGGTCATGGCGGGGACCATGGCTTTCAGGTGCGGAGGATTCTCGACGGCAGCGAGCCATTGAATGGCGCCGGGATAAGAGAAACCGAAGGTGCCAACGTTGCCGTCGGACCAAGGCTGTTGCGCGGCCCATTCAATAGTGTCGTAGCCGTCGCGGCCTTCGGTTTGGTATGGCGTGAACCCTCCGTCGGAAGCGTAACGTCCGCGGACATCCTGGACCACGACAGCGTAGCCGCGGGCTGCCGCTTTCTCAAAACTCCTGTAGCCGCGCAGGGCAGATTCTTTGTTGTACGGAGTGCGATAGACGAGTGTGGGGAAGCGGCCGGCGCCGCTGGGGAGCAGAACATCGGCTCGCAGGACAACGCCATCGCGCATTGGTACGGCTACGTCTTTTGAAATATTGAAGGAGGGAATGGCGGGCGTCTGTTGCGGAGTCTGGGACAGAAAAGGCAGCGCACTTCCTAACACTATTACACAAAGCGAGTGAATGGAATACCGAATGGCAGGACGGCGGTTTGCGTGGGCGGCTATCATCACGCGCGGGATTGTGCCTGAAGACAGGGTGAAACGGCGGTTGACGCGGGGGCGCAGGTCGTCAAGAATGCTTGGATCATGGCTAGCAATACGGCGCAAAAACTATCAGAAATGAAATTGGCGGTCTTGGGGACAGGGAAGCTTGGCGGGATCTTGCTTCGGGCGTATTTGAAGCAAGGACTGTTCGAGGCGAAGCGCGTAACCGCGACGGTGAAGCACGCGGAGAAGGCTGCGGCGCTGGCGAGGGAGCTGGGCGTTGCGGTGACGACAGAGAACCGCAAGGCCGTGCAGGGCGCAGACATCGTGTTGCTCGGCGTGAAGCCGCAAGTGGTTGGAGACGTGCTGAAAGAGATCGGCCCGAAGATAGGTGCGAAAACGCTGGTCATTTCGGTGGCGGCGTCGGTGCCGACGAGCTATATCGAACAGCGGCTCGGAGGAAAAATAGCGGTGGTGCGTGCCATGCCAAATACGCCGTCGACCGTTGGATGCGGCATGACGGGGATTTGCCGCGGCGCGCACGCGGGGGCGGAGCACCTGGAAATCGCGCGGGCCATGTTCAATGCGGTGGGGCGAACGGTGGTCGTTGATGAAAAAAATATGGACGCGGTGACGGGGCTTTCGGCGAGCGGGCCTGCGTTTGCCTACATCATTTTGGAATCTCTTGCGGAGGCGGGCGTAAAAGTGGGCCTGCCGCGCGATGTGGCGACGTTGCTGGCGGCGCAGACAATGAAAGGCGCAGCGAGCGTGGTGCTGGAGACGGGCGATCACCCGGCGCTGCTGAAGGACGCGGTGACGACGCCGGCAGGGTGCACAATCGACGGCATCATGGAGCTGGAAGAGGGCAAGCTGCGAGTGACACTGATCAAGGCGGTGGTAAAGGCAACCAGCCGGGCGGGAGAGCTGCTGTTCGATAAATAGCGAGCTGTGGAGCAATCAATCCATTCGAATGACGGGGTTGCTTGCGCGGGGATTGATGATAGGATGCTGCGCGTGAGGGTGTAATGCCGAGCGAATACCTTCCAGTTTTGCTCTACGCGGCTCTGGTAATTGCGTTTCCTGCGGTGACGCTGATCGCGGCGAAGTTCATTCGCCCGAATTCCACGAGTATCGGCGCGAAATTGAAACCTTATGAGTGCGGGATCCCGCCGGAAGGGGATGCGCGGCGGCGGTACTCCGTGCGGTTTTATATCATCGCTATGATGTTTGTGATCTTTGACGTGGAGACGATGTTCCTGATTCCCTGGGCGATTTTGTACCGGGGATGGGTGGCCACACACATGGGGATTTTCGCGCTATCTTCAATGCTGGTTTTTATCGGGATTTTGCTCGTCGGATATCTCTGGCTTTACAAAAAGGGCGCGCTGGAATGGGCTTGATTCGAATGGAGATGCAAGTCTCCCGCTGGGGCATTCGAAGCGCGAGTTGTTCTGATTGACGAGGTGCGCGGCGTGTGTTAGAAACGCGGCGTTCGGTTTTCAGGCTGCTCCGCCGTTGTAGGTTGTGAACGCGGGGCCGTCCACTGCAACCTTCTGTACCCAGGGTCAATGGCTGACGAGCCGAAGCAACCACAACCACCGGCAGTGCCCACGGGCGAAAAGCCTGCGAGCACGCCATCCCCCGTCTCAACTCCCACAGCAAAAACTTCGGCTCCGGGCGCACCTGCGCCACCTGCAAAGCCGTCGGCACCTGCTCCTCCCAAGCCTCCCGTGGTACTGCAGACTCCGCTCGACAACGAAATGGTTTCGAGGTTTCGCGCCAAATTCGGCGGGGCCATTCTGGAAGCGATGGAGGACCGGAAACAGGCGATTCTCATCGTTGACCGAGCGCGGCTGGCGGAGATCGCGCTCTACACCCGGGACGAAGAAAAGTTCGAGATGCTGTCGGACTTGACGGCAGTGGATTGGCCGAAGCGCGAGAAGCGCTTTGACGTGGTCCTCAACCTTTACTCCTTTGCAAGAAACGAGCGGCTGCGCTTGAAGGCACATGCCGCGGATGGAGAAGAAGTACCGAGCGTTGTGGGAGTGTGGCTGGCCGCGGACTGGCTGGAGAGGGAAGTGTTTGACATGTTCGGGATTGTTTTCACCGGGCATCCGAATCTGAAGCGCATTCTGCTGCCGGACGAGTGGCAAGGGTATCCGCTGCGGAAAGATTACGACATTTTGCAGCAGGACACGGCGTGGGTGCGGGAAAACCTGGGAATCGAGAGCGGGCAGTAAGACGCGATTGGAATTGATGGGGAGACGACGCTGAGTATTGAAGTAAAAAACGACGGCAAGACGCTGCTGGGAGCGGAAGAGCTGGTCATAAATATGGGACCGCAGCATCCGTCGACGCACGGCGTGTTGCGCGTGGTACTGAAGCTTGACGGAGAGCGGGTCACTGGCTCGGAGTGCGTGATCGGCTATCTGCACCGCGGCGTCGAGAAAATCGCGGAGAACCGCACATATCAGCAGTTCGCGCCGTACGTGGATCGCATGGATTACGTGGCGGCGGTGAGCAACGGGCTTGGGTATTGCGAGGCAATCGAAAAGCTCTTGTTGGTAGAAGCTCCGCCACGTGCGCGGGTGATTCGAACGATTCTTACAGAGCTGCAGCGTATCGCCAGCCACCTTTTGTGGCTGGGTACCCATGCGCTGGACATCGGCGCGCTGACGCCGCTTTTCTACTGCTTCCGCGAACGGGAAGAGATCCTGAAAATCCTGGAAAAATATTGCGGGGCGAGGCTCACCACGCATGCATTTCGAATCGGCGGGCTGCAGTACGAGGCGTATGACACGTTCGAAAAGGATGTGGAGCGGTTCTGCAAGGATTTCGAATCGCGCGTCGTCGAGTACGAAACGCTGTTGACGAACAACCGCATCTGGATCGGGCGCACCAAGGGCATTGGAATTCTGAGCGCGGAAGACGCGATTGCTTTTGGGGTGACCGGGCCGGTGCTGCGGGCCAGCGGCGTGAAATGGGACATTCGCAAAGCCGCGCCGTATGCGGCTTATGACCAATACCAGTTTGAAATTCCAGTCGGGACAACGGGAGATACCTACGACCGCTATCTGGTGCGTATGGAAGAGATGCGGCAGTCTCGGCTGATTTGCTTGCAGGCGATTGAGAATATTCCTCCCGGGCCGATCCTGGCGAAAGTAGGAAAAGTGCTGAAGCCGCCGCCGGGCGAGGTGTATCACGCGATCGAAGGGCCAAAAGGCGAGCTGGGTTATTACGTGGTTAGCGATGGAACGGTGCAGCCTTATCGCGTGAGGATACGGCCACCGTCGTTTATTAATTTGCAGGCGTTTGACCGCATGGTGCGAGGACACCTGGTGGCCGATGTTGTGGCAATTATCGGGACGATTGACATCGTGTTGGGAGAAGTCGACAGGTAATGCAGGCAGCGACTCAAGCGACGATTGATTTTCTGAAGCTCTATTGGGCGCCGCTGCTCTGTGGAGTGGTGATCGTTGCGGTATTGCCACTGATCGCCGGGTACATTGTGCTGGTTGAACGGAAATTGATGGCGGACATGCAGGCGCGGCTGGGACCCATGCGCGTGGGGCCGCACGGATTACTGCAGCCCATCGCCGACGCGGTGAAGCTGCTCATCAAGGAAGATATTATCCCGGATGACGCGGACAAAGTGGTGTTCTGGCTGGCGCCGGTGTTTTCGGTGGGAGCGGCGCTGCTGGCGATTGGTGGGCTCGCGTTTGGGCCGGCGTTTCAGATCGGAGTCAATCTCAACATCGGGATTTTATTTGTGGTGGGCATCAGCGCGCTGGGAATTTTTGGAATTGTGCTGGGCGGGTGGGCTTCGAACAGCCACTATTCGCTGATGGGTGCGCTGCGAAGCTCGGCACAATTGGTGAGTTATGAGACCGCCGGCGGGATGGCGCTGGTCGCTGGCTTACTCTTTGCCGGGACGCTGAATATCAAATCGATCGTGGAAGCACAATCGACGCAGGGCGTGTGGTTTGGATTTCTCGCGCCGGTGGCGTTTTTTACCTATCTGGTGGCTTCGATTGCGGAAACGAATCGCGCGCCGTTCGATTTGCCGGAGGCGGAATCGGAGTTGGTGGCCGGATATATGACGGAGTTTAGCGGGTTCCGCTGGTCGCTCTATTTTCTGGCGGAATATACGAACATGATCGTGGTGGCGTCGGTGGCGACAACTTTGTTCCTGGGCGGATGGCTCAGACCCTTCGCTGGCATTCGATGGCTGAATTTTCTGGATTTTGTCCCACCGCTGCTGATGATTGGGATCGGCGCCTACTGCGTGCTTCGGATGCCGAAGCAGCCTTCGAAAGTGCAGCAGATTTTCATGCTGGCGGTGGCAGGGCTGTGTTTTGTGGCGGCGTTGGTGCTGGCGGGACCGGTACTCCTGCCGTTTGTGAAACCATCGTTGGCGGCAGCGGTGAAGCCCTTTTACGCCGGGATTCATGGCGGCTTCTGGTTTATTTTTAAAGTGAGTGCGTATCTTTACTTTTTCATGTGGCTGCGGTTCACAATACCGCGCTACCGCTTCGATCAGTTGATGCGGCTGGGATGGCACTTCTTGATCCCGCTATCGATTATCAACGTGCTGGTGGTTGGGCTGGCTTTAATTGTCGGCAGCTACTTTAATTTGCAGGGATGGGCGCTGCTGCTGGCTACGACGCCGGCGGCGCTCCTCGCGCTGGTGGCGGCCCTTGTCATTCTGGGCATGGAGCAGAAGAGCCAGGCGCGGCAGGAAACTTCTTCGGTGACGGATTTTTATGCTGGATAAGGTGATTTTTTATTTTTTCGCGGCGATAGCGGTGAGCAGCGCGGCGCTGATGGTGACGCGGCGGAATGCGGTGCACAGCGCCATCTTTCTGATCACTACGCTACTGGCAACGGCGGGAATCTTTTTACAGCTGCGCGCGGAGTTTATCTTCATCGTGCAAATTATTTTGTATGTCGGCGGGATCATGGTGCTGTTCATCTTCGTGATCATGCTGGTCAATCTGGATGTGGCGTTGCACCAGCTCAAATTCGCGCGGCAGAAGTGGGTGGCGCTCGTTGTGGTTCTGGCATTGGCTGCACAGGTTGGGGTGATGTTCTGGACCACGGGGAAAATGCAGGGGCAGGTATGGCCGGGGCTTAATGCTGCGCCGGTCGGAAAATTGCCGCCGGGAAATGCGGAAGCGGTGGCGCAAAGCTTGTTTGGTACATACCTCTTGCCCTTTGAGATTGCTTCCGTTTTGTTACTTGTCGCGATGATTGGGGCGGTGGTGATGGCGAAGAAGAGGGCCTAGAGAGCCGATGCTGCCAATTGGGAATTATTTATTTCTAAGCATGGCGCTGTTCATCCTCGGCGTGATCGGGGTGATTACGCGGCGCAACGTGATCGTCGTGCTCATGTCCATCGAGCTGATCTTGAACGCCGTGAATATCAATCTGGTGGCATTTTCGCGGTTGTATGGCGACGTGGCGGGGCAGGTCTTCGCACTTTTTATTATTGCGGATGCCGCGGCGGAGGCCGCGGTGGGATTGGGAATCATCATCGCGTTTTTCCGAAACCACGAAACGGTCTTGGCGGACGAAATGGATTTGCTGAAGTGGTAGCAAGGCGCGCGAAAGAATGAACGAAGAAACGGAATTCGAATGACGCCCTCGGGTTATTTTCTCGATCATCTCTGGATGATCCCGCTCTTTCCGCTGGTTTCGGCGGCGCTGATGCTTTTTTTCGGCAAGCAGCTTCCGAAAGCTGGCGTCAACGTGTTCTGCGTCGGGAGCGTTGGACTGTCGTTCATTTACGCGCTGGGTGCGGTGTTGCAGTTGCTGGCCGCCGATCCCGAGCATCGCGTCGCGCAGCAAATCATGTTTGAGTGGCTAACGCCGGGCCCGATGCAAATGACGGGCGGGCATCTGGTGCGGTTTGTGGCGGACTGGGGATTGCTCCTGGATCCGCTCTCCTGCGTGATGGTGCTGGTAGTGACCGGTGTGGGCTTCCTGATTCACGTTTACTCGGCCGGGTACATGGCGCATGAGGGCGGCTACTACCGCTTCTTCGGGTACATGAATCTTTTCATGTTCGCGATGCTCACGCTGGTGCTGGCGAACAATCTGTTGCTGATGTTTGTGGGCTGGGAAGGCGTCGGTCTGTGCAGCTATTTGCTGATCGGATTTTATTTTCTGAAGAAGTCGGCGTCCGATGCGGGAAAGAAGGCCTTCATCGTAAACAGGATTGGTGATGCGGGATTCCTACTGGGACTTCTGCTGACGGCAGTGACGCTGGGCACCATTCGATTCACTTCACTGGGATTGCCGGAGGCTGGCGGGTATTCGGGGATATTGCAGTCGCTCGAGGCCGCGGTGCACGCGGGGACGCTTGGCTATGGCGCGCATGTGCTGACGGCGATCGGGTTGCTGTTGTTCGTGGGCGCGGCGGGCAAGTCGGCGCAGATTCCACTGTACGTGTGGCTGCCGGACGCGATGGAAGGGCCGACGCCCGTCAGTGCGCTGATCCATGCCGCTACGATGGTGACCGCGGGCGTGTACATGGTGGTGCGGATGAATGCGGTGTATCAGCTTGCGCCATTCGCGCTTGACGTGATCGCGGTAGTAGGAGCTGTCACGGCCATTTTTGCAGCGTCGATGGCGCTGGTGCAGAACGACATCAAAAAAGTTTTGGCGTATTCGACCATCAGCCAGCTCGGCTATATGTTCATGGCGCTGGGTGTGGGCGCGTTTGCGGCGGGCATTTTTCATTTGATGACCCACGCGTTTTTCAAAGCGCTTCTGTTCCTTGGCGCGGGGAGCGTGATTCACGCAATGTCCGGGGAGCAAGACCTACGCAAGATGGGCGGACTGTGGAGCAAGATCCCGAAAACAGCTACGACCTTCTTGATTGCAACGCTCGCGATCTGTGGAGCCCCTCCCTTTGCAGGATTTTTCAGCAAGGATGAAATCCTCGGAAACTCTTTCGATCGCTATCGTTCTTTGTGGTTCGTTGGCTTCATCACCGCTGGAATGACGGCGTTTTATATGTTTCGGTTGTTCTTCCTGGCATTTTCCGGATACTCGCGCGCGGATGAGCATGTGGAAAAGCACATCCACGAATCGCCGCCGTCGATGACCGTTCCGCTTATGGTTCTCGCAGGACTCTCGATCGTTGGGGGCTGGATCGGCTGGCCGGGTTCGCTGGGAGGAGAGAATCGTTTCGAACGGTTTCTTGAGCCTGTCCTGGCTGGCGCGGTATCGGAAACGGGCGCAGTGAAAATCGCTCATCACGCGAAGGCGACGGAGTATCTGTTAATGCTGTTGTCGATCTCGATTGCCGGGGCCGGAATCTGGCTGGCGTACGAGTTTTATCGGTCGAAGCGCATCGCTCCGGAATTGCTGGCCGAGAAGTGGCCGAGAGCCTATCAATTGCTTTTGCACAAATACTACGTAGACGAAATCTACGACGCGCTGATCGTGAATCGCGTGAAAGATCTCAGCACGCTGTTCGGCCTTTTCGACGCCAAGGTGATTGACGGCGTGGGCGTGAATGGAGCGGGATGGCTGGCGCGCTTCGGGTCACGAGTGTCCATGTGGTGGGACAAGTGGGTGATCGATGGGCTGCTGAATTTCGGTGCGAAGTTTCTGCAGCTCCTCAGCTTTCCGGTCCGGCTGCTGCAAAGCGGAATGTTTTCGAGTTACGCGATGGTGATCCTCATTGGATTGGTAGTGCTACTGGCGTATTACGGGCATCACATGCAGACGCTGCTGCGCGGCGTGCACTGAGAGGCGGAGAATGGACTTTCTTGCACATCATATACTGAGCGTGGTTCTGTTCACGCCGCTCGTGGGCGCGCTGCTTCTGCTTTTCGTGCCTCGCGAGAGGGACGCCGTTCACCGAATCGTCGGAAACCTGTTTGGCGCTTTGGGCTTTCTGGTTTCGCTGCCACTTTTGCGATGGTTCAAGCCAGGCTGGGGCGGGTTCCAGTTCGAAGAGACTGCGGACTGGATTCCCTCGATCGGGGCGAAATATCATCTGGGCATCGACGGCATCAGCCTTTTGCTGGTGATGCTCACGACGTTCCTCGGCATGATCGCGATCCTCTCCTCCTGGAGCGCCATCAAGCTGCGCCAGAAGGAATACTACATCCTGCTCTTGCTGCTGCAGGTCGGGATGATTGGCGTTTTCGTGTCGCTGGATTTCTTCCTTTTTTACGTTTTCTGGGAAGTGATGCTGGTGCCCATGTATTTCCTGATCGGCGTTTGGGGCAGCGACCGGCGGTTGTACGCGGCGATCAAGTTTTTCCTGTACACGCTTGCCGGATCAGTGGTGATGCTGCTGGCAATCCTGGCGCTTTATTTCTATGCGCCTGTGGAGCCGGGCGCTACGCGGACGTTTGACATTCCAACGCTGTTGGCCGCCGCGCAGACTTTTACCGATCCGCTCAAAGTGTGGCTCTTCTGGGGCTTCTTCTTTGCATTTGCAATCAAGGTGCCGATGTTCCCGTTTCACACCTGGCTGCCGGACGCGCACACGGAAGCGCCGACGGCGGGTTCCGTTATTCTGGCCGGTGTGCTCTTGAAGATGGGAACGTACGGCTTCATCCGGTTTTCGCTGCCGCTGCTGCCGGCGGATACGGCGATGCGCGCCAAGATTATTCACATTGTGATCTTCCTTTCGCTGGTAGGCATCATTTATGGCGCCATCGTTTGCCTGATGCAGAAAGACATGAAGCGCCTGATTGCGTACAGCTCGGTGAGCCATCTGGGCTTCTGCACGCTGGGAATTTTTGCGCTGAATCCCAATGGTCTTGCGGGCAGTGTGCTGCAACAGATCAACCACGGAATTTCCACCGGCGCGCTCTTCTTGATTGTGGGCGTGCTCTATGAGCGGCGGCACACGCGACTGATTTCGGAGTTTGGCGGGCTGGCTACTCCGATGCCGAATTTTGCGGCGATCTATTTAATTGTGAGCCTCAGTTCGCTCGGCATGCCGTTGCTGAACGGATTCATCGGAGAGTTCACGATTTTGCAGGGCGCGTTTCAGGTGAGCAAGGCGTGGGCGGCTTGGGGCTCGCTCGGCGTCGTGCTCGGGGCGGCGTACCTGCTGTGGCTTTATCAACGCGTTATGTTCGGGCCGGTGACGCAGTTTGCGAATGAAGAACTGCCGGATCTGAACTTGCGCGAATATGCCACGCTCGTGCCGCTGGTGATCCTCGCGTTCTGGATCGGCATCTACCCCAAACCGTTCTTTGCGTTGATCGATAAACCGGTGCAAGAAATCGTTCATCGCGTGAACCCGGACTTCTACAAGGCCGAGCACGCGAATTTAGCGGCGCCGGAACTCCAGGCTTCCCGGGTCCAGGTGAAATAACCTGCCCGCATGAGCATCCCATTCATGGACGCGATTCGCAGCTATCTTCAGGGAGACGGCGCCGTCATCCTCCCGGAAATGGAACTAGTCTTATTTGGACTAGGCATTCTGCTGATCGATTTTTGGATTGAAGAGAGAGATAAGTACTTGAACGCCGTCCTCGCGCTGGCAGGAACGCTGTTCAGTGGTGGGACACTTTGGATGCTGCGCGGAAGAGTTGCGGCGAGCGGAGGCGTCCTCGTCGGATTTCACGAGTCGGCAGTTGTAGATGGATTTGTCCTGTTCTTCGGCGCACTTTTTCTGGCCTCGACTGCGCTGGTCATTCTTCTTTCAGTAAAGTTTATGCAGATCGAGAAAGAACAAGAAGGCGAATACTACGCGCTGCTGCTTTTTGCTTGCGTGGGAATGATGCTGATGGCCTCCGGCGTCGACCTGATCGTGATGTTCCTCGGGCTGGAAACCATGGCACTAAGCTTCTACGTGCTGACCGGATTCCTGCGGCGCGAGAAGCGTTCGAATGAGGCGGCGCTGAAATATGTTCTGCTGGGAGCGTTCAGCTCCGGGATTCTTGCGTATGGATTTTCGCTTCTGTACGGATTGAGCGCGTCGACGAACATCGGTGCGATCGGAGCCGCACTGGGACAGCGCAATCAACTGGTGCAAGCCATCTTGCGCAGCCAGCAACCCGGCGAGGCGGGAGAGCAGATGCGGCAACTTCTGGCCGCGCGGCTGCCCGTGGCGCTGAACTTTGACCCATTTACGCTGCAAATCTTGCCGATGCTCGCTTTCGTGCTGGTTCTTGTGGGCCTGCTCTTCAAGGTAGCGGCCGTGCCGTTTCATCAATGGGCGCCGGACGTTTATGAAGGCGCGCCTACGCCGGTCAGCGCGTACATCAGCATTGCTTCGAAAACGGCGAGCTTTGCGCTGCTTTTGCGGCTGCTCCTGCTGGTCTTTGCGAGTTCGCAGCCGACGTGGATCTATCTCATCGCGGGCATTGCGATTGCGTCGCTTACGTGGGGCAACCTTGCCGCGCTGACGCAGACCAACATCAAGCGGCTGCTCGCGTATTCCTCAATTTCGCATGTGGGCTACATCCTTCTGGGTCTTGTGGGAGGGAATGAAACCGGGCTCATCGGCATCGCATACTATTTGTTCGCCTACGTGTTCATGACCGCGGGAGCATTCGCCGTGGTCATCGTGCTGCGTCAAAAAGGGCTGATTGGCGAAGAGCTAGAAGACTTGAACGGCTTGTATCAACGAAGCCCCGCTTCCGCCGTGCTGCTGCTGATCTTCATGCTGTCGCTCGCGGGGATCCCGCCGACGGCCGGATTCATGGGGAAGTATTTTATTTTCCTGTCGCTGATCGAATCGCACCATCCGCTGCTGGCGCTGTTTGCGGTGCTCTACATCGTGCCTGCGCTGTACTATTACTTCCGCATCGTTGCGCACGCGTGGCTGAAGCAGCCGGGCGAAGCTCCGCAGCCGCTGATGACCAGCGCGCAAGCCATTGCGCTCGGCGTCGCCGTGTTTGTGTCGCTCGCCGCGGGGTTGTATCCTGAGCCGTTCTACAAGCTCGCGAAATATGCCTTTGGACAATAAACCGGAAAGTTCCGAGTCACCAAAGCCTTCACTCAAAGAAGTGCAGAGCAATTCGACTCAACTAGCGATGGCAATGGAGTTGCCCTTCACTCTGGTCGGCGCCGTAGTGGTTGGAGGACTTGTCGGGTTTTTTCTCGACAAGTGGTTGCATACCGTGCCATGGCTGTTGGTGCTATGTGGCGGCCTGGGTTTTGCTGGAGGGGTTCGGGAGGTGGTGCGACGTGTGCGGCTAAAGTGAAGCGGGCACTATGACGGAACGAACTCCAGTTGGTTCCTCATTGGATCGCGTTCCCGGAGCGGACTCCGTGCGCAGGATTGCTTGGTTGACTCCGGCGATTGGTCTGGCTGCAGGGATTGCGGCAGTGCTGGCCCGACGTTGGGACTGGGCCGAAGGATTGGTATTCGGATCCGTACTAGCCTGGCTCAACTTTCGATGGCTGCGACGCGGCGTGGAGGCCCTGGCGGCTGCCTCAGTGGCCCAGGAGGGATTTCAGAAACCGCAGGTTCCAGTTTGGACTTACCTTGCGGCGGCATTTCGCTACGGCTTGATAGCCTTGGCCCTGTATGTTATTTTTACTTATCTGCACGTTCCATTGTTGAGTTTGGTAGTAGGGTTGTGCGCGCTCGGAGCCGCGACTATTTTCGCGAGCCTCTGGGAAGTCATTCACCCTGCGAATTAGGCCGTTGATCCAAGTCGAGCCGAAGCTGCGCAGAAAGGCCAAATGGAAGAGCACATAAGCCCAATCACGCTGTTTGTAAACCACTACTTAGGCGGCTTTGCCCTGGCGCTGCTCCATGCACTGCACATTTCACCTGAAGATCCCAAGTTGCCTATTCCGCAGCATGTCGTCATGGGAGTCTTGGTTCTCCTCTTCGCCACAATTTTAGCTCTGGTCCTCAGGTCCCGGCTTTCGGTCGAAAAACCCGGCGCTATGCAACAGGTCGCAGAATTGCTGCTCACAAACCCGTTGGGCTTCGGCGTAAGAGACATTCTTGACGAAAACGTTCCCCACGGAGGGCGCGAATTCATTCCAATGATTGGGTCGATGGGCATTTTTGTTTTACTAGCGAATCTCTTCGGCCTCTTTCCTCTTTTTTCCTCCCCCACGGGGCACGTCTCGGTGCCGCTGGCTTGTGCCACCATCACGTTTTTGTTCTTCAATTGGCAAGGGATTCGACATCACGGTCCTGGCGGATACGTTAAACGATTTGCGGGCCCGGTTTGGTGGATGTCTCCCCTCATTTTTCCTGTCGAGATCATCAGCACCGCGGCACGAGTTCTATCTCTTACGGTTCGGCTTTACGCCAACATTCTGTCGAGCGACTTGATCTACGTACTCTTTCTCGGTCTCTTGACGCAGGTATTTACATGGGGATGGGATAAGTCTCCCGTGCTGGGAGTCGCGATGGGAATCTTTCCGGCTACCGTTCCATTGCTTTTCGTTCTGTTGCACGTTTTTGTGGCCTTTGTTCAAGCGTTTATTTTCACAATTCTTCCATCCGTCTATCTCGGGATGGCCACAGCGCACGAGCATTAATCCAATTTTGCCGGTCAAGGATTTCCGGCAATTTGCTGAACCAGTGTGAGCCCGGCTGCACGGTGTCCGGGAACCACCCCCTGGCGGCAGTTCACAAGGAGGCAGTAATGAAAAAGTGGAGCATGTTGTTGATCGCACTAATCGGCGCGATGGTGTTTGCGCCAGCGTCGTTTGCACAGGGAAGCGAGCCCGCGACAAGCGGAGGAGGCGGGTTGCTAGCTATTGCAGCGGCCTTCGGAATGGGAATCGCGGCGTTCGGTTGCGGTCTCGCGCAAGGCAAGATCGGCTCGTCGGCGTGCGAAGGCATCGCGCGCAATCCCGGCGCGGCCAAGGGCATCTTCACACCCATGATTCTCAGCCTCGTGTTCGTCGAGACACTCGTGCTGTTTACGTTCTTGATGATCCTAATCAAAGTTAAAGTCTAAGAACAGATTCGAACTACAATGGCCCGGAGGCACAAGCCCCCGGGCCATTGTCTTTTTGCAATGTGAGGCCTCGTTAAGAAACTCAACGGCCGAAGAGCGTTGGCTGAAGGATGAAGTTGATGACCGGGTTGGGCAGCACGCCGAACAGAATGGTGCCGATCGCGGTGATGGCGAGCACGACGTTCACCGGCAGCGGGAAGCTTACGGGAGCGGCTACAGCGGCTTCCGCGCTGGGTTCGCGCATGTACATGACCACGATGACCCGCAGATAGTAGTAGGCGCCGATGACGCTGTTGATCGCCATCAAGACCGCCAGCCAGATCAGATTCGAATTCACCGCCGCTTTAAAAATGTAGAATTTTCCGAAGAAGCCGGCGGTGACGGGCAGCCCGAGGAGCGAAAGCAAATAGATGCTCAACATCGCGGCCACGACCGGCTGGCGCTGGGAAAGCCCGGCGTAATCGTCCAGAGAGAGATTCTTTTCGCCCGTCCCTCCAAGCTGCGAAACGATGGTGAACGCGCCAAGCTTCACGAGAGCGTAGCTGAGCAGGTAGAAGAGCACTGCAGCATAGGCGGGCGCCGCGTTGGCGGATCCACCCTCGCCCTGTGCCATGGCGGTCACGGCCGCAAATGCCACTAGGATGTATCCCGCGTGCGCAATCGAACTGTAGGCCAGCAGCCGCTTGATGTTTGTTTGTACCAGCGCGCCGAGGTTGCCCGCAAACATCGTGAGCACGGCGAGAACCCAAAGCGCCCAAAACCAGAAGTGCGTGGCGGCGGGCACGGTAGCAAAGATTCGGAGCAATAGGGCAAATGTCGCGGCCTTCGGTCCCGCGGAAAAGAGCGCGGTGACCGGCGTTGGTGCGCCTTCGTAGACATCCGGCGTCCATATCTGGAAAGGCGCCGCGGCCACCTTGAAGCCGAGGCCGATCAGGATCATTGCTAGCCCCAGTTTCAACAGCGTGCTCGCCGGGTCGGCGTTGCCCATTTTGTCCAGCATGGTCGTGCCCGTCGAACCATAGACGAGGGCAATGCCGTAAAGGAAAAACGCTGTGGCGAACGAGCCCAGTAGGAAATATTTCATCGCCGATTCGCTGGACTTCAGCGAATCGCGGCGGTAGCCCGCCAGGATGTAGCTGGAGATCGAGCTCATCTCCAGGCCGATGAATGAGGTAAGCAATTCCTGAGCGGAAGCAAGAACCCCCATGCCAGCCGTGGCGAAAAGCAGCAGCGCATAGAATTCCGCCGCGGGCAGCCGCTCGCGATCGAGATACGGTCCGGCAGCGAGAATTACCAGAACGGACACCGTCCCAACGAGCAGATGAAAGAAAAAGCTGAAGGCGTCGGATTGCACCAGCCCGAAAAAGCCGAGGCCCGGGTTTCGAAAGGCGACGAACGATGCGCCGGTACCGGCGAGCGCGCCGAGAAATGCGAGACCCGTGAAGAAACTGCGGCTGCGTACGAACGGCTGCAGGAGCATCGCGAATACGCCGGAAGCGCACCAGATCAGTTCCGGGAGCACGCGGTAGAAATCAGCAAGGCTGGGGATCGCGGAATTCATTTAGCGGGCTCCGAGCCCTTCCGTTACCAATGGCATGGCAGTGTTGCTGCTAGTCGATGGGGCTCGCGGTGCAGTCTTGCGCGGCGCTTCGCCGGGTATCTTGCGGGGCACCTCGGCTTCATATGGCCGCTGCGGTTCGACCTGATCGATTACGGTTTGAGAGGCGGTTGCGGTGCGCCGGGTGATAAATACGGAGCCGATGCCCATCCACAGCGTTACGATCGCCATCGTCACTAGGATCCATTTTTCGCGCGCCGATGTATCCGGAAGCGCTCGATTCTTGTCTTTGGTGATTTCGCCGAAAAACACTCGCTGATAGGACCACAGTAAGTAGCACGCGGAAAGAATCACGCCAAGCGCAGCCCACGATGCCCATTGCCAGTGCCGTTGGTACGTACCGAGCAGGATCAAGTATTCTCCGACGAACCCATTGAGCATCGGCAAGCCCAGCGAAGAGAGTGCGGCGAAAAGGAAAAATGCCGCAAGCTTTGGCATCGGCGTTGCCAATCCGCCGTATTCGCTGATTTCGAATGTGTGGCGGCGGTCATAGAGCATGCCGACGAGCAGGAACAGCGCGCCGGTGGAGACACCATGCGCAAGCATCTGATAAACCGCGCCCTGCATGGAGATATTGTGGAATGCGAAGATTCCGAGCACCACGAAGCCAAGGTGGCTGACGGACGAATACGCGACGAGCTTCTTCAAATTCGGTTGAACCATGGCAACCAGCGCACCGTAGATGATGCCGATGATGGCGAGTACCGCGATCCATGGCGCCGCGCGGTGCGAAGCCTCCGGGAAAAGCGGCAGGCAGAAACGGATCATGCCGTAGGTACCCATCTTCAGCAGCACGCCGGCCAGCATCACGGAGCCGGCGGTAGGCGCCTCGACGTGCGCGTCCGGCAGCCAGGTGTGCAGCGGGAAGAGCGGAACCTTAATCGCAAACGCCACGAAAAAGGCCAGAAACAGAAGCATTTCTGTTTGCGGCGTGAGCACCAGCACACCATTCGCGAGCATCTGTTGAACCGCCAGCAGGTCAAACGTCCCGGTGGCGTTGTAAAGCCAGATAATGCCCACCAGCATGAAAATTGAGCCCGCCATGGTGTAGAGCATGAATTTGACAGCAGCGTAGACGCGGCGCTCGTGGCCCCAGATGCCGATCAGCAGGGCCATGGGGATGAGCATCACTTCCCAGAAAACAAAGAAGAGAAAAAGATCGAGAGCCAGGAAAACGCCGATGACGCCGACTTCGAGCATCAGCAGCAGGACGAAGAATTCTTTCACGCGATGCTCGATACTCTTCCACGAAGCCAGAATGGAAATCGGCGTCAGGAAGGTCGTCAGAATCACAAGGAACATGCTGATGCCATCTACGCCCAGGTGATAATTGATGGGAGGCTGGTTGATCCATTTCGAAAACTCTTCCACTGGATAGCCGGCAACCCCGATCGACACCTTGGTGAGAAGCAAGAGCGAAAGAAGGAATTCGGCCACGCCGACGGCAAGAGAAAGGTAGCGAATGTATTTGTGGTCGTCGCCACGGAGCAACAAAAGCGCGAGCGCGCCCAGGGCAGGGAAGAAGATTAGAACCGAGAGCAAGTGTCCGCCGGGCAGCATCAGCGCACCATCCCGACGATTGGTTTGCCGACGCCTGGCCAGAAGAAGATGATAGCGATGACCACGATCGCCCCAATGACCATCCACATTGCGTAACTGCGCGTATTGCCCGACTGCGTGTGACGCGTGCCGTCGCCAACGGCGGTAATGCCCTCCGCGATCCCATTGACCGCGCCGTCGATGCCAGCAACGTCGGCTGCTTTCCAGAAAACATTCGTGGAGATCCAGAGCAGCGGCTTAACTACCGCCGCAGCATATAGCTCATCCACGTAATACTTATTGAATAGGGTCGTGTAGACGCCCTTCAACGACTGCGCGAGTTCCGCAGGCTTAGTTGGTCTCTTCAAGTACATCCAGAATGCGATCGCGAGCCCGATCAGCGACGTTGTGACCGCGACAACTACCAGCCAGAGCTCGAGGTTATAAGCGCCCGCTTCTTCCGCAGCTAGAGCTGCTCCCTGACCAAAGAGCGGTGAGAGGAAGTTCGTAAAATAATCAGGGCCGTGCCACAACGCAGGAGCCGCCACCCAGCCGCCGACGATGGAGAGGACCGCAAGAATCATCAGCGGTACCAGCATGCTGTTCGGCGATTCATGCACGTGCACTTTGTGCTCGTCGTAACGTGGTTCGCCATGGAATGTGAGAAAGATCAGTCGAAACATGTAAAACGAAGTGAGGAGTGCCGTGAGAAGACCGACACCATAGAGCGCGTAGCCAGCGCCGCGTCCACCGTTCTCGCTCACAAAGGCGTTCAACAAAATGGCGTCTTTACTGAAGAAGCCTGCGAACGGCGGGAAGCCCGCAATGGCCAGTGTGGCCGTGAGCATGGTGAGGTACGTCCAGCGGATTTTTTTGCTGAGGCCGCCCATCTTGGTCATGTCCTGCTCGCCGCCCATGGCGTGAATCACGCTCCCCGCCGCGAGAAACAGCAGTGCCTTGAAAAACGCGTGGGTCATCAGGTGGAAAATGCCCGCGGAGAAAGCGCCGACGCCGCACGCAAGGAACATGTAGCCAAGCTGGCTGACGGTGGAGTATGCGAGAACTTTCTTGATGTCGGTCTGCACCAGGCCGATGGTGGCGGCAAAGAATGCCGTGGCGCAGCCAACGGTCGCTACAACAAGCATGGCCGTCGGAGCGTGCGTAAACAAAACATGCGACCGTGCGACAACGTAAACACCGGCGGTCACCATCGTCGCGGCGTGAATCAAAGCGCTGACCGGTGTCGGGCCTTCCATAGCGTCGGGCAGCCAGACGTAGAGCGGCAATTGCGCGGATTTTCCGCACGCGCCCATGAAAATGAGCAAAGATGCAAACGTCAAAGTGCCAAGATGCCCACTCAATTCAACGGGCCAGCCCTGCAGCGTAGAACTAGTGAAGATGGCTTGGAAATCCAATGTATGGAAGGCGCGGAAAAGCAAAAACATTCCCAACATGAACCCGAAATCGCCGATGCGGTTGACGATGAACGCTTTCTTGCCGGCATCCGAAGCCGATTTCTTCAGGAAATAAAACCCGATCAGCAAATAGCTGGCCAGCCCAACGCCTTCCCAGCCGACGAACAGCAGCACGTAATTCGCAGCCAGCACCAGGATAAGCATGAAAAACATGAAAAGATTGAGGTAGGAAAAGAATCGGTAGTAGCCGCCTTCATGCGCCATGTACCCGGTCGAATAAATGTGGATGAGCCAGCCCACACCGGTGACCACAAGGAGCATAACCACGGTGAGCTGGTCGACTTGCAGGTCGAAGCCCGCGCGAAAATTGCCCGCCGCAATCCACGTGAAATATTGCCTTACCCACGGAATTTGTTCCGGCGAGAGCTGAAAGAATTCGCGTACCGCTTCGAGTGCGCAGAGAAACGACAGTCCCGTCGAGCTGATGGCCACGGTGTTGACGATCTTGTTCGGCCATTTCGCGCCAAAAAGCCCATTCATCGCCGAGCCCAACAGCGGGAGCAGCGGGATAATCCACAGGAAATCGAGTATCGGATGGGCGGTCATTAAAGTTTGAGCAGATCAACGCGCTCGACATTCAGCGATTGCCGGTTGCGCGCGATAAGGATGATGATTCCGAGGCCTACCGCCGCTTCCGCGGCCGCCACCACAATCACGAACAATACAAATACCTGCCCGTCGAGCTTGCCCAGCGCCTGGCTGAACGCCACGAACGCCAGGTTCACCGCGTTGAGCATCAGCTCGATGGACATGAAAATGGTGATGATGTTGCGCTTGAATACGAACGCAAATACGCCCAGCCCGAACAGTATCGCGCTGAGAATGACATAGTAATTCGTCGGGACCATTTCAGCTTTTCTCCCGCTGGGCCAGCACCAGGGCGCCCATGATCGCCACCAGAATAAGGAACGACGTCAATTCGAACGGGTACACGAAATCCCGGAACACCATGTTGGAGATGCCCTTTGTGGAAGAGATTGCGCCGGTCTGCATTGCGGCCTGAACGGTTTCGCTCGAGCGCGCAATCGTCGCGGCGATGAACCCCGCCAGCGCGATCACCAGCAGCAATCCAGGAACGCCGGCAAGCTTCGAGATGCTGGTGTGCTCTTCAATGCCCGCGTTCAACAGCATGATGACCAGAACGAACAACACCATGATCGCGCCGCTATACACGATGATTTGCACCGCGGCTACGAATTCCGCGCCCATCAACAAGTACAAGCCCGCGAGGGCGACCATCACGACGATGAGCGAAAGCGCGCTGTGGATCGGGTGCTTCTGCCAGATCAGGCTGAGCGCGCCCAGGATGGCCAGTGCCGCAAGCACGAAAAAGACCACGAGCGGCGCCGTCATTTCGGCCCCCACTGCATCTTGGCCAGAATCACGAAACTGGTGATGATCACATTCACGATCGAAGCCGGCAGCAGCAGCTTCCAGCCGAAGGCCATCAGCTGGTCATAGCGGAATCGCGGCAGCGTGCCGCGCATCCACACGTAAATGAAAAGGAAAATAAAAATCTTGGAAAGCAGCCAGAACGGTCCCTGGATGAAGGTATTCACATCGGGAAACAAAATGAAAACCGCTCCCAGCGCAGTGATCGCAGTGCCCACAGCGGGCAGAATGATGCGCCCGAAAATCGTTTCGTAGCGGATCCCGTCCCAAATGACCCAGAGTCCGAAGGGAAGCAGGATCGCCGACGGCAAATAATGCGTGAAGGTCCACGAAGCAGGGAAGGGAGACAGCCATCCGCCGAAAAACATGATCGTGCACAGGCACGAAACGGTGATCATGCTGGTGTATTCGGCGATGAAAAACATCGCGAATTTGAAGCTGGCATATTCCGTGTGAAAACCCGCGACGAGTTCGGATTCCGCTTCCGGCAAATCAAATGGAACACGGTTGGTCTCCGCGATTGCCGCGATGAAAAAACAAATGAAGCCGAGCAGTTGAGGAAAAATGTTCCAACCGAAAATCCCCCACTTGGTACTAGTCTGATTGGCAATAATGTCCTTGAGGTTAAAACTGCCAGCGATTAGCAACACACCCACAACGGACATCGTCAACGAGAGCTCGTAACTGATCATCTGCGCCGAGCTGCGCAGGCCGCCGAGCAGCGGATACTTGCTGTTGGATGACCAACCTGCGAGCGCAATTCCGTAAACCCCAAGCGCGGTGATTGCAAAGAGCGCAAGGATCCCGATGTTCAAATCCGGAGGGGCGATGCCCAGATAAATATCGTGTCCAAACAAATGGATGGGATCCGGACCGAACGGAATAATGGCGATGGACGTGAGCGCGAGCGCCAGCGCCAGAAGCGGTGCGAGATAGTAGACGAACTTGTCCGCGCCTGCGGGCGTGGGATCTTCCTTGAAAAGAAATTTCACGCCGTCCGCCAGCGGCTGCAGCAGGCCGTGCGGGCCGACGCGGTGCGGACCCCAGCGCGACTGCATGTGCGCCACGACTTTTCGTTCGAACCAAGTGAGATACGCGTTCACGGTAAGCACAATGAAAAGCAGCAGCGCAATCTTGACCAGCGAGATGATCAGCTCGGCGTTGCTGGATAAAAAGGTGCTCACGGCTTAGCTTTGGCCTCCGGCACAGATTCCATCATCGTGCAGAAGCGGCCCAGAGTGCCGCTGGTGAAAAGCGTGTCTTCCGCGGAGCGAATCAATCCCACCGGAACGTCATAAGGAGCGTGCCCGTTGCGCGCGAACTGCACGCGCGTTGCTTCAGCTCCGCCCGTCAGCAACCCCGCAGCCAGAACGTTGTACCCCGGCACAGCCTTGCGAATCTCTTCGAACACGCTGGCAGGGGTCTTGTAATGAAACGCTTTTCCCAGTCCCAGTTTTTCGAGTTGGTGCGAAAGGATCCGCAAGAGATCGAAATCGCTTCGTGGCCCCATCACTTCGGCAGCTTTGTGTAGTAACTGAATTTCGCCGGAAGTGTTCGTAACCGTGCCGTCTTTCTCATACGCCGAAGCCGCTGGGAAAACGATGTCCGCCACTTTCGCGGTTTCCGTCAAAAACATTTCGTGCACGATCAGCAGGTCCAGCTTGCCGCGTCCGTAACCGAGCGTGCCGAAATGCGCGAAGGGGTTGGCGCCAACGACGTACAGCGCCTTCAACTTGCCGTTCTGTGCGGCTTCCACCATCTGCGGCACAGTCAAGCCCGGTTTCGACGGGATCACGCCGCCCCACAGCCTTTCAAAAGCTTCACGCGTTCTCGCATCATCCACGTAGGCATAGCCGGGCAAACGGTCGGCCAGAATGCCCATATCCGCAGCGCCGCGCGAGTTCGCGTAATCCCCCAGCGCCATGTAACGAGTCTTGCCGGGGAGCTTCGAGCCGAAAGCCACGACCTGGGCGATCGTTGCGCCCGTAACTTCCGCGCCAAAAACGATAGCCACATCGGACTCCGCCTCAAGCGCGGCCTTCAATTGAACCAGTTGCTCGACAAGCTCGGTCGCAAGCTCCCCTTCTTCATGCGCCAGCCATTTGAACGCGGCAAGTCCCTGTCCAGCCGCGATTTTTACGAACTGCGCCGCCTTGCGCTTCAGCTTTATCTCTTTGGCATTGATGATGAATAGCTTCGTGCCAAAATGCCGGATGCCGCTGCGAATCTGCCAGCCCACCAGCGGATTCTGATTCGTCGGATCGTTTCCGATCAGCAACACTGCCTTCGATTGGTACAATTGCTCCATCGTCAAGAGGGAATCAGCCGCGCGATCGCCCAGCGCTGTCACCAATCCCGTGTAATCGACGGTGCGGTGATGATCAATGTTATTCGTCCCAAACGTCGTGCGGGCAAGCCGCTGCAACAGGTAGTTCTCTTCGTTGGAAGTGTGATTCGAACCGATAAAGCCGATGGAATCCTTGCCGTTGGCGTCGTAAATGGCCTTCAGCTTTGTGGCCGCCATTTGCGCGGCCTCTTCCCATGAAACGGGATACAGCTTTTCGCCCTTGCGCACCAGCGGCTGCCGGATGCGCTCCGCGTGCTTGGTGAAATCAAAACCAAAGCGCCCCTTTACGCACAGAAAATCTTTGTTGATGCCGCTCAAGTCGCGGTTATTCGAACGCAGAATCTCGTGGTTGCGCACGCTCAGCGTGGTCTTGCAGCCGTTCGAACAGTGCGTGCACACCGTCGAGACATATTGCATCTCCCACGGCCGCGTCTTGTATCGGTACGTGCCGCTGGTCAGTGCGCCCACGGGACAAATATCGATGCACATCCCGCATTCTTCGCATTCTAGATGATCTTCGCGGTTCGGGATGATCACGCTATTGGCCCCGCGCATTCCCACGCCCAGCGCCTTCACGTCCATGCCTTCATCGCACACGCGCACGCAGCGGAAACACAAAATGCATCGCGGCGCATCGTAATAAACCAGCTCCGACCACTTTTCTTCCGGCCGGTGAATCTTTTCTTCCACGAACCGGCTGGTATCCGCGCCGTAGCGAAAAACCATATCCTGTAATTCGCACTCGCCGCCCTTGTCGCAAACCGGGCAATCCAACGGGTGATTCGTCAGCAGAAACTCTAGCATGTACTTGCGCGCGTTGCGCACCTGCTCCGTGTCCGTTCGAACGATCATGCCTTCGGTGGCGATAACCGTACACGCGGTCTGCAGCTTCGGCGCTTTTTCGATTTCCACCAGGCACATCCGGCACGCCGCCTGCAGCGACAGCCCGGGGTAATAGCAGAACGACGGCACTTCCGTCCCGAAGCGCCGCGTTGCTTCAATCAGCAGCGTCCCCTGCGGCACTTGCACGTCGCGGTCGTTAATTTTCAGGTGGATCAGTTTCTGCTCAGCCATGGATTCCTATCGAGAGCCGACTTGCGATTCCGCGGACTTGTACGCGCAGCGCCCCTTCAAATGTTCTTCAAATTCCCCGCGCCACTTTTTCATGATGCTGATCGTCGGCATTGCCGCGGCATCGCCGAGCGGGCAGAACGTGCGCCCCAGCATATTTTTCGCAAGGTCCGCGATGATGTCGATGTCTTCGGGACGCCCAAGGCCGGCGTGGAAGCGTTCCAGAATCTTCCGCAGCCAGGTAGTTCCCTCGCGGCACGGAATGCACCAGCCGCAAGATTCGTGTGCGTAAAAATGCATGATGCGCCGCGCCATATCCACCATGCAGGTGTCCTCGTCCATCACCACCATGCCGCCGGAGCCGAGCATCGAGCCGGCTTTGGCGACTGCATCGTAGTCCATAGCGATGTCAATTTCTTCGCCCGTCAGCAACGGGCAGGAGCTTCCGCCGGGAATTACCGCTTTGATTTTCTTGTTGCCCGGGATCCCGCCCGCCACTTCGTAGATGAACTTTTTCATATTCATCCCGAGCGGTACTTCGTAAATGCCTGGCTTATTGATGTGTCCAGCGATGCACAACATGCGCGTGCCGCCGTTTTTCGGCGTGCCTCGATTCGCGTAAGCTTCGCCGCCCTCAAGAATGATCGACGGCACGGCGCTCAAGGTTTCCACGTTATTAATGATCGTGGGGCACCCATACAGTCCCACAACGGCAGGGAAGGGCGGCTTGATGCGCGGATAGCCGCGCTTGCCTTCGAGTGATTCCATCAGCGCGGATTCTTCGCCGCATTCATATGCCCCCGCTCCCGTATGAATCAGCAGGTCGAAATCGAATCCGGTGCCAAGAATGTTCTTGCCGAGATAGCCGTGCGAATATGCTTCTGCGATCGCCGCATCCACGATATCCAGGACGTAGCGATATTCTCCGCGAATATAAATAAAGCCCTGGTGCGAGCCGATGGCGCGCCCGGCAATCACCATACCTTCGATCAGTTGATGCGGATCCATCTCCATCAGCGGCCGGTCTTTGCACGTCCCCGGCTCCGATTCATCCGCGTTGCAAATCACGTATTTCGGCTTTGGCGAATCTTTCGGCACGAAGAACCACTTCATGCCCGTGGGAAAACCTGCGCCACCGCGCCCGCGGAGGTTAGACTTCTTCACTTCATCGATGATTCCGTCGGGCGTCATTTCCTTCAGCGCTTTTTCCAGGCCCCGATAACCTTCGTGCTGCAGGAATACGTCAATCTTGCGCGAATCCTTGATGCCCCAGCGCCTGCTGATCAGTGGTGTTTCCGCGGGATGCCGCTCGTGAAGCGCGCCGGAAATGACTTTCTCGGGCTCAGGGCGACGGCCTGCATCCAGGTCTTCGATGATGCGGTCGAAGCGGACAGACGTCAGGTTCTCATAGAAATCGTAATTCACCTGCATCGCCGGCGCGCCGGTGCAAGCGCCGATGCATTCCACTTCTTCAAGGGAAAACACTCCGTCGTTGGTAACTTCTTTGTGCCCGATCTCCAGCCGCTTCTTTGCACGCTCCAGCAGCTCGTTCCCGCCCTTCAGCACGCACGCGACGTTGGTACAGATCTGCACGTGATGCTTGCCCAGCGGCTTGCGGTGCAACATCGAGTAGTACGCCAGCGTCTCTTCAATCTGCACGTTGTTGAGGTCCAGGCGCTGTCCGATTTCCGCGATCATTTCGTCGCTTACGCAGCCGTATTCATCCTGCGCATACATCATCATGGGGATCAGCGCGCTGCGCTTCACCGGATAGCGGTTCTGCAGCAATTCGAATTTCGCCGAGAGTTGGGCCGTGAGTTCCATGATTATCGGTCTACTTCTCCCAGCACGATGTCGATCGTGCCGATGCAGGCGATCACGTCGGAGATCAACTGGCCTTCGATCAGTTTTGGCAGCGCCTGCAGATTAATGTACGACGGCCCGCGAAAGTGCGCCCGCAGCGGCTTCGGCGAACCGTCGCTGGCGATGAAGCACCCGAGCTCGCCCCGCGGAGATTCGATGGTGACAAACGCTTCTCCCGGCGCAGGTGAAAAGCCTTCCGTGAAAATCTTGAAGTGATAGATGAGCGCTTCCATCTCCGTCTTCATCTTTTCCCGCTGTGGCGGAATGACACCCGGAGCTTCGGCCATCACCGGTCCTTCGTTTGAAATCTTCCCCAGCGCCTGGCGGATGATTTTCAGGCTTTCGCGCATCTCTGAAACTCGAACCAGGTAGCGTGCAAAGCAGTCGGACTCCGTGCGCGTCGGAACGTCGAAGTCGAACTCTTCGTAGCTCGAGTATGGAAAGTATTTCCGGTTATCGTAGGGAACACCGGCTGCGCGCAGCGTCGGGCCCGTCATGCTCAGCGCAATCGCATCGTCCGCGGAGATGTATCCAACGCCTTGCGTCCGGCCCATCCAGATGCGGTTTTCCGTAAGGAGCTTTTCGTATTCATCCACGCGGCTGGGCATCATTTTCAGAAAGCGCTCGACGGCCGCGCGCCAGCCCGTTGGCACATCCACGGAAAGCCCGCCAATGCGGATGTAGCTGGTCATCATCCGCTGTCCGGCGAACATTTCGAAGATTTTCAGGATCTCTTCGCGTTCGCGGAAGCAGTATAGAAAGACCGACATCGCCCCGAGGTCGATCGCGTGCGTTCCCAGCCACACCAGGTGCGAAGAAATGCGCTGCAGTTCGACCATCATCACGCGGATGTACTGTGCGCGCTTGGGCACTTCCAGCCCCAGCAGTTTTTCCACCGCGAGGCAGTACACCAAGTTATTGCCCAGCGGATTCAGATAGTCCATCCGATCCGTGAGCGTGATGGCCTGCGAATAGGTCTTGTCCTCGCAGGATTTCTCGATCCCGGTATGCAGATACCCGAGGTCCGGGATCGCCTTCACCACGGTTTCGCCATCGAGCTCCAGCAGGATGCGCAGCACGCCGTGCGTCGACGGATGCTGCGGCCCCATGTTGAGCACCATGGTTTTCGCCGCGCCGGTTGCGGTTTCTACGGTCGTCATGTGGTGGTGCTCTTCCGGAAAAGTTCTCCGGTGTTCGGCACGTCGCGATAGCCCTGCACGGGATAATCTCTGCGCAAGGGGTGTCCTTCCCAATCGTCAGGAAGCAGGATGCGCCGCAAATCGGGATGCCCGTTGAAGCGAATCCCAAAGAGGTCGAAAATTTCGCGCTCCAGCCAATTAGCGCCCGGCCACACGGGTACTAGCGAATCCACCACAGGATCGCTGCCCGAAAGCCGCACTTTCAGCCGGACTTTTTCGCGCCGCGGTATGGAAACCAGGTGATAGTTCAATTCGAATCGCGGCTCGTGCGGGTAGCGGTCAACGCAAGTGGCGTCGGTCAGAAGATTGTACTGCAGCGCCCCTTCTTCGCGGCAACGCACGGCAGTAGCGCGGAGCAATTCCCGCGGCACCACGATGGTCGTCTCGCCCCGAAATTCAATAACTTCCACGACGGCTTTGGCGTTCCACGAACGCAGCTGTTCAGCTACAACATTAGCGTTTTGATTGGAAGACTCCGTCACGATTTCGAATCCCGTCAGCGCCGACTATTTATGCCAATCCAGCGCGCCTTTTTTTAAGAGATAGAAGTAACCGACCAACACGATGGCGATGTAAATCATCATTTCCGCAAAGCCGTACCATGCCAGACTGCGAAAGATGTAAGCCCAGGGAAAAAGGAAGATGGCTTCCACATCGAACAAAATAAAAACGATGGCTACGAGATAAAATTTTACGGAGAAAGGCTCCCAGGCGCTGCCGGTCGGCTCCATCCCGCATTCATACGGCTGCTGCTTGGCTCGGCTCGGACGCCGCCAGCCCACCAGCACCGAAATAGCCGTCAGCGCACCGGCAAGCGCCGTGGCGATCAGCAGGTGTAAGAGAAGCGGAGCGTAAGTATGTAAGCCAGAATCACTCATGGGCGACTTGCTATAATAACGACTCAACTGCCGGTCGGTCAAATGCGGCGGGGAAAGTCCTGCGCGACGGTCTCGAACAGCGGCGCAGCCAAGGGCGAACAGCCAGATGCTATTTGGTCATAACACAAACGTAAAAGTGGGCGAGACCACCTTCCATGTCCAAACGGAAGACCGCGGCGCCGCCAACGCGCTCATCGATACCACCGTCTATTTCCAGGGGCGCGTCCTGCACCGCCGCACCAACAACTATCTTGATCTTCTCCCTCTGAACTCCGATAGCGAACAGGTGCTAAAGCTCCGTCTGGATGAACAACACCGCGCTATCGTCGAAGAGCTTCGAACAGGCGCGTTGCATGTTGCCTTGCCTCCGCAGACCAAGCCGCCGGCGGCGGTCGTATCGAATGCCCCGTCTGTGCCTAAAGTGCTCACACTCGTGCTGATCAATGCGAAAACCTGGCTCGCCGGGAAACGTGCAACTCTGGATGTTTCCGTCCAGAATCGGGAGAGCGGCGAAGCCGTGAACCACGCGCGCGTTGTGGCCCGCGTCGACGGCGCCGATTCGAACGAATTTGCGGCCGAAACGGGCATCGACGGCCGCGCCCAAATGGAATTTGATATGCCGCGGCTGACTGGCGCCGACCCCGCCCTGGTCATCGAAGCATTCCATGGTGATGCCAAAGGGCAATTGCGATTTCAGCTGCGGGCAAAGCCACGCGTTCCAGCTGCGACTTAGTTATGGAAACGACCATCAGCATTATCGTCAATGGAGAAAATCACGGGGCCAAACCCGGCGCAACGGTCGCCGATTTGTTGCAGGAATTGGGGCTCAACTCCGGGCGAGTCGCCATCGAGAGAAATCTGGAAATCCTCCCGCGGCCGAAATGGCTGGAAACGCGCATCGAGCCTGGCGACCGTTATGAAATCGTGCAATTCGTGGGTGGCGGCTGAGCCATCGCAGCTTCTGCGGTTGCCTCTCTTGCATCCGGCGCTCTACTCACTCACGTTCCCAATTCTCGCAACGCGCCTGCTCGTTCTTTCTTGAGCAGCATCCCGGCACATTTTTGTGACCTTCCCGCAATCCGTACCTATACTCGATGGTGCGATGATTTTCTTATCTTCATGGATCCCGCGAGCTCCCGCTCGGGAGACAACTGAGTGAACGCGATTGTCGTTATTCCGACTTATAATGAGCGGCAGAATATCTCCGCGCTTGTTCCCGCAATTCACTGCGTTGTTCCAGACCTACATATCCTCGTCGTCGACGACAATTCGCCCGACGGCACCGGGCAGGCGGTGCTCGAACTGGCCGCTGATCAGAGTGGAAAGATCTCTCTGCTCTCGCGCCCGGCGAAAGACGGACTCGCCCAGGCCTATTCCGCAGGCTTCAAGGAAGCCCTTCGTCGCGGCTATGACTTCATTTTGCAGATGGACGCCGATCTCTCGCACGATCCCTCTTACCTTCCTGCATTCCTCCAGCAAATCACTTCGTTCGACCTGGTGCTCGGCTCACGCTACATGCGTGGCGTCAACGTAGTGAATTGGGACTTTAAGCGGCTCATTCTTAGTAAAATGGCTTCTGTCTACGTTCGTTGGGTCACCAGAATGCCGTTTAGCGATTTAACCGGTGGTTTCAAGTGCTGGAAGCGGGAAACCCTCGAGCAGATCGACCTGGATCGTATTTTCAGCAATGGCTATCTCTTCCAGATTGAGATGACCTGGAAGGCCTATCGCAAAGGCTCCCGCATCGGAGAGATCCCCATCATTTTTTACGAACGCGAAATCGGCCGCTCGAAGATCAATTCGAAAATTATTATCGAGGCAATCTGGGGAGTATTGACCCTGCCGTTCCGCTCTTAACGCGACTCGGTAACCTTCACGCAACGGCTCTCTTCTTGCGCGTTGTCTTGTCCAGCGCTCTTTAACAGAATTGCACTTCATGGAAATGCAGCCTCTTTCCCGCGCGGGCTGGTTGCGGCCCGCGCTGATCGCCATAGCTCTGGTGTATGCCCTCCTCGCGGGGCTCCACACCGTCAGCGAAACCGACCTCGGCTGGCAGATGTCCACTGGCCGGTACATCGTCCAGCATCACCAGATTCCGTCCACCACACTTTTTACCTACACGGTTCCTAACTCCACGTGGATCTACCCGCCCTTTTCCGGTGTCATCTTTTATCTCCTTTATCTGATGGGCGGCTATTCAGCGCTTTCCTGGTTCAGCGCGTTTGCTTGCGCAACTACGGTTGCGCTGGCAGTGTGGCGCGGCGGGCGCGTGACCGCCGCACTCGCAATTTTAGCGGTCCCTGCGATCGCCTTTCGAATCGTGCCGCGCGCCGACCTTTTCACCACGGTGTTATTTGCCGCTGTCCTGGTTTTGCTCGCGCGCTACTACGAGGGTCACCGGGTCCGGCTTTGGCCATTGCCTCTGCTAATGCTGCTTTGGGTAAATCTCCATCATGGATTCGTCGCGGGACTGGCTTTGATGGGCGCGTACGTTTTCTCGGAAGTGTGCGATATGGCGTTCGCCGATCGAAGAGCCGCTTCGTTCGAACGGCTGCGAAACGCCGCGCCCTGGCTCTTTGCAGCGGCCGCGGCAACGCTCGTCAATCCTTGGGGCTTCGGCATCTATCGCGCGCTCGCGCGGCAAAACAAAGTCACGCAACCGCTCAGTGATTTCATTGGCGAATGGTCCAGCGTCCACTTCAACGCGCTGGCTGTTCGTCAAGCGCTCAGCCCTCGCGATCCCGCCAGCGCGGACTGGTGGCTGATCGCGCTAGCCGTCATCGCAATTCTTGTCTGCGTGTGGAAAATGCGGCCGGGACCGGCGATTCTGCTTGCTGGCTTGCTCTACGAGTCGATTCAACACATACGATTTCAGGCGGTTTTCGCCGTGCTCGTGGTGGTACTCGGCGGCTCGCTGCTTCCTCGTCTCGCAGAGCTTATCCCCAAACCCAGCGCTGCCACGCCGGACAACCAGCAACTGCAATCCTTGCCTCGCACAATTTTTTCCTCGCCCATGCTGGGCGCGGCCGTCCTCGTCTTGTTCGCGACTCTGGTGGGGGTCCGTTCTTACGATCTGGTTTCGAATCGCTATTATCTCGAAATGGGTGAACTCTATTTTTTCGGCCCTGGCGAATCGTGGTGGTTTCCCGAACGCGCCGTGAATTTCCTGCAAACCGAGCGTCTTCCCGCAAATCTTTTTCACGATTACAATGCGGGAGGTTTTCTCACCTGGCGGGTCGGCACGGAATATCCCGACTTCGCCGATGGCCGCTTCATTCCGTTTGCGGGCGCGGTGTTCTCGGAACAAAAAGTTCTCCTTTCGACGTCGCCCGAATCCCCAGCGTGGCAGGAATCCGCCAATCGCTGGAAGATCAATACCATTCTCTTTTCGCTGTCTCGCTATGCTGGACTCGGGTCCTTTCCCCTGGATGACTACTGCCGCGGCACATTGTGGAAACCGGTTTATCTCGACGATGTCTCCATTCTCTTCGTGCGCAATCGCCCGGAAAACGCTGAACTGCTTTCCCGTCTGGCCGTCCGCTGCGACACGGCGCAGTTCACCCCTCCGCCCGCGGCTCTTGGAAACTCCTGGCGCGCGCGCGCCGAGCGTTTTAATTTTTTGATGAATTCCGCTTCGATCTATTATCTTTTGGCGCGCGACGCGGACGCCTACTCGGCGCTACAGCAGGCCGCGCAACTCTTTCCCGACAATTCCAATCTTCACCTGGTGACTGCGCAACTGTTGCAGTCGAACAATCGGCTCGGGGAAGCTGAGCAGGAATACCTCCGTGCCATTCGAACGCAGCCAGGCGACGCCGCCTGGTTCGCTCTCGCCCGCCATTACAATACGCAGCATCGTTACCCGGAAGCCTTGCACTGCATCAACGAAGCTGTCGCGTATTCGCAGGTCCCCTACGATCGCTTTCGAAGCATGGGGCACGTCTACTTGTCCATGAATCAGCCGCAAGATGCGCTTGCCGCTTACGACCGCGCGGAACGCGCCAGCCCCTTTCGAAACGACAGCACCGACCTTGGTAAAAACTTTAACGCTCGTCTGGCGGAAGACAGAGCGGGCGCTTACAGTGCTTTGAAGGATTTGCCTCACGCGACCGAGCAGCAGGAGCTTGCCGTCCGTCTCACTCCGGAAGATGCCGCTGCCTGGCTGGCGATGGCCCAGTTGTACGAACTCCAGGGCAATTCGACACAAGCTGCAGCTGCGCGCAAGCACGCTGCCGAATTGCAGCCAGCTGCACCCGGCGCCGCGATTACGAATGCGCCTCCGCGTTAGTTTGCAGATATCAGAGCCCTTTCAGCAGATGCCCCATTTTGTTTTTTTTGGTCTTCAGATATCCGCGCGAGGTTTTTGAAACTCGCGGCTGGCAGGGAACTCGTTCCACCACTCGGATTCCGTTACTTTCGAGTTGCCGGACTTTTTCCGGATTATTAGAGAGCAGGCGGATTTTCTTTGCGCCAAGTTTATTCAAGATTAGCGCGGAGAAATCGTAATCACGCGCGTCGGCGGCGAACCCCAATTTCTCATTGGCTTCCACCGTATCCATTCCGCCGTCCTGAAGTTCGTAAGCACGAAGCTTGTTCATCAAGCCGATGCCGCGGCCTTCCTGTGGGAGATAAAGAAGTATGCCGGACAGGGCTTGCCCAATTTTCTTGAGCGCCAATTCGAGCTGTGCGCGGCAATCGCAACGCATAGACGTGAGCACATCGCCAGTCAGGCACTGCGAATGCACACGAACGAGCGTCGCGGTTTTCCCTCGCAGATCTCCTCGCACCAGCGCAACCGCTTCTTCCTGCGGGCCACGGCCCTTGAAGCCATAAATCGTGAAGTGGCCGTACCGCGTCGGCAAGTCCGCCTTCGCGATCATTTTCACACTCGTAGATTTCTGCTTCGATCGCTTCTTCAATTGTGATTTTCTTCTCATTGGGGAACGAGAAGTATAACAGGCCCGCGCAACCCACCCGAAATCTGGAATAGGTATCGCGACTGTGAAGCTGCATAGCGAGAACCGCGCACTTCACACCCCTTTACAGGCAGGCGCGGAAACGCTAGCGTTAGCCTGAGACGCGCAGCCGAAAATGGATACCGCGACATCAGCTCGAGACCTCCTGTTCACCCTGCTCCTCAAGGTGGGCGTCGCGGCATCCTTTGCAGCGCTGCTGGCGCGCTGGAATACGCTTCGACGCGTCTTGTTTACTGAAGAGCGCGACGTCGACCAAAAATTGAAACTGATGCTTTTCATGGTGCCGCCGCTGATCCTTGGCGTGATGCTGCGCCTGGTTGGCCCAGCGTACAAGTTCGCGGATTTGTCGCTCGAAGGCGCGTTCCTGATGGGCCTGCTCGGCGGCCGCGTGGTCGGTCCGATCGGCGGGGCCATCATCGCCATTCCGGCGCTGATCTCGCACGAATGGCTGGCGATGCCCGTTGCCTCCGCGGCCGGATTGCTCGGGGGACTGATCCGGCAGGCCATTCCCAATAAAGAAGACCTCTGGAATTTCGGGCCCTTCACGTTTTTGAATATTCCTAAGGCCACGGTGAAACTCCTCCGCAGAGCGGAGTTGTCGTGGGAAATGGCGCCGCTGACGGCGTGCATCTGCCTCGAGCTGGGACGAGTCGCGCTGGTGCATGCGACCAAGCCCAAATGGCTGTTTGCCATCGATCCGCACTGGAATTGGTGGCTGGGACTGACGGTGATCGCAACGCTGATGTCCGTCGCCGCGCCGCTGAAAATCTGGAACAACACGCGCATCGAGATGAATCTCGAGCGGCACCAGCAGCTTCTGCTGAAAGCGAGGATGGACGCGCTTTCCAGCCAGATTAATCCACATTTCTTATTTAATACGCTCAATACCGTTTCGGCCCTGATCCGATTTGATCCAGATTCCGCGCGCGGTGTGGTGCTAAAGCTCAGCAACATTTTGCGGCGGCTGCTACGCAAACATGAGACGTTTGTGCCGCTGCATGAGGAATTGCAATTCATCGACGACTATCTGGACATCGAGGTGGCGCGTTTCGGCCGCGACAACCTCGAGATTGTGAAGCAGCTAGGGGACGAAACCCTCGAAGCGTTTGTCCCCAGCATGCTTCTCCAGCCGATCGTGGAAAATTGCCTGAAGCACGGACTGGCACCCAAGATGGGCGGCGGAAGAATCCAACTGCGGACGACCACGCGAGAGGACCGTCTACATATTGAAATCGAGGACAACGGCGTCGGCATCTCCGAAGAAAAAATGCCGCACGTTTATGTGGAAGGGATTGGTTTGAGCAACGTGCGAGAGCGCTTGCGGGTGCTTTACGGAACGGACTTCAATCTGGACATCCAGAGCCGGCCCGGAGAAGGCACGGTGATCCGCATAGACGTTCCCGCCCTGATGCCCGCGCTACAGACAGTGGGAACATGAACCTCCTGGCAACAGCTAGTGCAAAATTGGAAATTCCGGAAGTTTAAGGATGCCAAGACACAATCTTCATTCCTGGCGGAACGCCACCATGGGCTGAACCTGCATGGCCACTCAGGAGCTCGACGGGGGGAGCGGATCGGCGAGGATAGTGGCTGAGGGTCGATGTAGCTGTTACCAGATAGCTGCAGGTAGCGTCCAAGTGGATTTTGCAACTATTGAGGTGGAAAAGGCAAGATTCGAGCCGGAATATTCCCACGCCTGCACAAACCTCAAAGACCGGGGTCCTGCTTGTGAACAATCAGCAAACGAGTGCCCTCTGGATATCGAATGCGGGCTTATGCAAGCGGCCAAGCCAGTGGGTGTTTGGTTCGCGGCAGAATCGCCAGTGACCCGGCATCGGCTATGCATCCAGGAATCAAGCTCGTCTTTGAACGCATAGATTGTGCCAGCATTCTTGTGGAACAGTCGATGAATGATCAAACCCTCGCGCTTTTCCCAGCGTTGGACAGTGCGCACGGTCCGACGCAAATAGCATGCAATTTCTTTCCAGGATTCAAGCCGGCCAGCGTCCATTTCCACCAGTACGCGTGACGACAAACTCTGCTCATTGTCTAGAGTAGCCATGAAGCGAAGTGCTCCCGATATTGATTTCTCGTGTCGGAGACTACCCTTCCCTTTCGCCGGACCTTTACAAAATTGTGAGCTTTTTTGGGCATGACAATCAGAAAATACGGCGTCGACTTGGCCGGCTGATACGTGTCCAGAAGCTGGAACGTTCCGGCTTCTCTCCCGCTCCCGCAAAAGCACAGATGTGGATGTAGCGATCTTGCGCCCAGAGGGCCGCACCCGAGATTTTGGGTCCATTGAAGCGGACATCCTTTCCCAGGCCCAAAGCATTGTTAGAGAAGCTCTGAGCCGTGGCCATTTGATTCAGAAAGCCAGTCACGAACTCAGGGCTCAGCGTTTCTCCCGGCTCCGGCGGCGAATCGAGGGCATCGAGCGCGTAGCTGCGAATAAGTTTCTGAAAAAACCTCCTCATGACTTCTGGGTGGTCAAACATGTCCAACCCGAGGAGGCGGCCTGAAATGGCGAAGGCAACACCGCATTGCCCTTCGGACCAGGAGAATGCACGCGTAAATTCTTCAATCGAATTTGCATGCGATTCGTACATGGCGAACATCGCGCCGGTCGGCGATTTTGCATGCAGGCGCGTTGCCTTATCCGCAATGTCCTCCCAGACTTCCGCCTGATTCGACAAGGGTGAGCCACGGAGGCGCATGGATTGGGTAACCTGGAGAACACTCTTGGCACGTAGACCGGAATACATGACATGATCTGCGGTCCGCAGATCCGAAACTGCTCTGCTCCAGCGCCCCGCTTCGACACAGGACACTGGAATCACCGTCGTGTGTTTCGGAGGCACGAGGATTGTCAGGTTGAGGACGCGATTCTGTTTTGCACCCAGAAGCTCTTCGCCATCCACCAGAAGCACTGGGAGGTCCCCAGTGTTTTCCAGGCGAAGTTCGGGCACTGATCCGCCCGCAGTTAACTCGGTCACACGGACTTTTCCCTGCGCGATGCCATCCTCCAACAGCAGATAATCCAGTTGCCGGGCGGGAATGATTTTACGGGCCAAAGGAAACAGAGTGAGGTTTCTATGCTTGGCCGATTTTCCAATCTCGACGCGGGAAATCTCTTCCTCAAGAGTCCACATGATCTGCATACCTCTCCCGGGGGGTGCGTTATCCAAGTAGAGAAGAGGCACGTCGCGGACCAAATCAAACGGACGTTGAATCAACCACTTGCGTTGAGTCGTAGAGTGAAAAAGACAACCGGGGTTTACTGCGGGTCAACCTACGTTGCCGGACTGTCCGGCGACGAACTTGTTGACAGCCTGCTTGGAGACGCCCAGCATCTCGGCCGCCTCAGCCTGGTTTCCCTTGCAAGCCGCCAACGCGCGAAGGAAGAGCTGTTTCCGTGCTTGCCCAAGATAGTCCTCGACCGAGAATCCCGGACACGGCTCGGGCAGAGTCGAGAACATATCCTTTGGTGGTTCATCGTTAGTAATGAGCAGATCATCGGCTTGGAGAGCGTCCCCTCGGGCATATAGCACCGACCTCTCCAAAACGTTTGATAACTGCCGGACATTTCCCGGCCAGTCATAACGCTCCAATCGTAAGAGGGCTTCCGGGGTAAGCTGGCGCGGCTTGTGTCTCCGTTGATTGATCTGCCTGAGCAGCAAAAGGGCCAGCTCGGGGATTTCGCTCCGGCGATCACGCAAAGCAGGAATCTTGATTTGTACAACTTCAAGGCGAAAGAACAGGTCTTCACGGAATCGACCGGCAGACAATTCTTTCCGAAGATCTCGATTGCTGGCGGCAATGATGCGGACGTCCACTTGGTGGGGCACGGTACTTCCGAGACGCTGCACCGCACCATCTTGTATGACGCGGAGAAGCTTGGCTTGAACTTCAAGAGTCAGCTCAGCGATCTCATCGAGGAAAAGCGTACCCCGATCCGCACTTTCGAACATTCCTTTCTGGTCATTGTGGGCGTCGGAAAATGCGCCCTTGATGTGGCCGAAAAAGTAACTTTCCGCGAGTGGCTCCGGAATTGCCGCACAATTAATGGCGACCATTGGCTTGTCAAAGCGCGGACTCAGTCTGTGAATGAGCTGAGCGAATCGTTCCTTACCCGTCCCCGTTTCTCCGCTGAGAAGGATGGGCAAATGACTCCCGGCTGCTATACCTGCTTGCTCCGCGGCGTGCCTGAGAATGGCCGAGCCCACATAAATCCCTAGTTCCTGGAGAGCCTCGTCAAGTCCGGGCACCGTCAACGGTTCCGACGGGAATTGAGAGCTCTTAGATATCTGACTTGCGGAAGAACCCATACGCAAAGTTTCAACGAAGGCCGTCTCTTCTTCCCTCGAGGTCCCTTCCATATCGACCGCAGAATCTTCCATCTGCCCGAGTTTCGAGGCGGATTGGTAGTGTTCGAGCAAGACTCTGTTACAGATAGAGTTAACGAAGGCCCCGAATCGTTCTGGGTGGCGGATTCGGGCATCGCGGGCGAGTTCAGCCATAACCCTAGCCAAGGCCTCTTGATGCAAACTCTCCAACGCATCCGGAGACAATGTCCTAGAGCTGAGCTTGAGGCGCAATAATTGTTCAAAATAAGTGGCAAAGTGCTTCTCCGTCGCGGGGTCGCCGTCCCTCAGCCGAATCAGATAAGCAGTATCAAAAGCGAATACATCAAAGCCCGGGAAGGATAATTCTTGGTGGAGGGATTGGCTGTGTCCCTTTCCGGCATTCGAACCGTAGTATTCGAGAGGCATCGCCAGGTCTCGAATAGTGGGCCAATCGCTCGTGTCGATTTGCAAGTCTCTGACGTTGGCTGGCCCAAAGAGTGGCCGGGCGGGAGAACCGACTTGAATGAGCTTCGCCGGCAGAATTCCGAGCCCCGTCAGAAGGAACCAGATCGCTCTCATCTCTGCGGTGCCGCTGGAGACACACACGTAATTATCCCCAGCGTAGGGCGGCCGTGTCAGATCACGCACCAGGCGTGACACTCGACCCATCAACGCCGAATAATCTTTTGCATCTGAAACAGGCAATTCATGCAGGCTCACCCGACACTCCGGATACCTGCGAGCGACCTCTTGTATAGTAGCTACTGCATTCTCCCGCACATGTGGCGTGTGAAAAAGGAAAAGAGAACCGAACCGCTTGACACTCATGAGCGACAGGATTGGACCGGGAAGTTCTTCACCTGCGATTTCCCCGGGAGCGAAGGGATCCTTGAGGTCTACAAACGCGAAGAGCGAGTTGATCTTGACGGCGGGCTGTTTTTTCTGCAGATCGGGCTGAGTCACGCGAGTATTCTCAGGCTCTTCGGCGGAGGAGTACTCAGCCGGAGACACGTGTAACGAGTGAGAATCCGGGTTCGGTTTCCGTTGGCCAAATAACTTCTGGAGGAATGACTGTGCCATTTCCAGCCTTTTCCTGGGCATTATAATCTTTCTATGAGGAGAAATGTCGAGAGTGGGCTGCCGGAAGGTGAAACGATTGTCATTTTCAAAAGAAGAGCAGCGGCTACACACCAAAATCGAAGACAGCGAGTGTGTTCTCGGGGCTACGCAAGTGACGCATTCGGTCTGGCAGTAGGCAGAGGAATCTAGAAGGGGCAGTTCACTCCTCGCGTAGGGCGACCATGGGGTCGACCTGAGTGGCGCGGCGTGCGGGGACATAGCAGGCGCACAGCGCGGAGAGCAGAAGTACAGCGGCGACGGCGCTGATGGCGGCGGGATCCATGGCGTTGACCTGGTAGAGAAGTGTTTTCATCACTCGTCCGGCGAAGTAGGTACCCGCCAGGCCTATCACTAGCCCGGCGGATGCGAGCGACATCCCTTCCTTAAGTACCAGGTGAAGAACTTGATTGGGGCCGGCGCCGAGAGCCATGCGTAGCCCGATTTCGTGTGTGCGTTGAGCCACCGCGAAAGACATCACGCCATAAATCCCAATCGCCGCCAACAACAGTGCAACTCCCGCAAAACTCGCGAATAGCACGGTGGAGAAGCGGTCTCCGGCCAGAGACTCATTCACGAGTTGGTCCATGGTCTTTACCTGATCGAGGGGAAGGTCAGGGTCCACGGAGCGGACTACGGCAGTGATGCTCTTGGTCATGCTGCCAGGATCGCCGAAGGTGCGAACTGCCAGGCCTGCCTGCGGCCACGGACTTTGGACGAACGGCACATCGATTTCCGGGAAGCCGTCGCCGCGCACGCCACCGTTATGGAGGTTATGGTAGACCCCCACAATTTGCCATTCGATGGGAGGCCCGAGCTTGGTGACTCCGGGGATTAACTGCTCGACGACGACACGTTGGGTGAGCGGATCAACGTTGGACAAGTATTTCTTTGCGAAAGTCTGGTTCACGACGGCCACGGGCTGGCCGCCGGCAACATCCTGCGCCGTGATGGCCCGGCCCTTTTCAATGCGAATGCCGAAAGTCTTGAAGTATTCGGGAGTGACCATATTGAAGCCTGCGCCGGGACGCGAGGAAGGATCGTCGACGGCTTGTCCGGCAAGATTGAAGGGCATGCCGAAGTTGGTGCCGATGATTGGCATTCCGGTCGAAGCGGAAGTTGCCGTGATGCCTGGAAGGCTGCCGATTTTGTCCAGTAGCTGCCGATAAAAAGCGTTGATCTTTTCGGGACTGGAAAATCGTTCATTCGTGACGGGCAGAAAAAAGGTGAGGATATGGTCCTGGCGAAATCCGAGATCCACGCGCGATAGTTTCCAGAAACTGTGAATGTCGAGTCCAGCGCCAGCAAGAAGAGTAAGCGCGAGCGCAAATTCGATTACGACAAGTACTCGCCGCAATCCGTGGCGGCCGGCGCTGGTGGCCGAGCGGCCACTTTCCTTCAACACGTCACTCAGATTGAGGCGCGCAGTTTGCCATGCCGGAGCGCAGCCAAAGAGCACACCGGACAATAGGCTGGCGCCAAGACTGAAAAAGAGTACGGGCAGATTCAGGCGCAAGTCCGCTTCAGAGGGCAGAGTACCTGGAGGCATGATCGACACGATCACCTTTAGCAGTACCCAGGCGACGCTAACGCCCAAAACCCCACCAATCAGTGAAAGCGCGAGGCTCTCCGTCAAGAATTGTGCAAAGAGTTGGACGCGAGTAGCGCCCATCGAGGCGCGGACGGCAATTTCTTTTTGCCGTACGGTGCCGCGCGCCAGCAGAAGATTGGCAACGTTTACGCAAGAAATTAAAAGAA
Source organism: Acidobacteriota bacterium (assembly GCA_013289585.1). GTDB lineage: Bacteria > Acidobacteriota > Terriglobia > Acidiferrales > UBA7541 > Acidiferrum. The sequence continues at coordinate 192,071 of JABCZR010000002.1, forward strand.
TAAAACCGACAGCGCCCATCAGTAGCCAGATGTTTTTGATCAGGTCAGGACTGATGAAATCGTTCTGAAGGGGTTCTACTGCGGCGGTCCAGCCTTTGTTGGATTTCGGATAGACCTCGGCGATGTGATGTGTGACGGAGTCCATGTTAGCGTTGGCTTGTTGCAACGTGATGCCGGGCTTGAGCCTGCCCATGACTAGGATGAAATGAAAGTCGTGATTGATCTGCTCGGGTTTGAACGCCAGCGGAACGAAGAGCTGCGATTCGAGCCGGTCGGGCTGCCCGGCGGCCAGCACCCCTACCACGGTGTAAGGCTCACTGTTCAAGCGGATTGGCTTGCCAATAATGCCGCGGTCGCTGCCGAAACGCTCCACCCAGAGCTTATGCGTCATGACGACGACGCGATCTTTCCCCACCACGCCTTCCTCAGGGAGGATGTCCCGCCCGAGTACGAACGGGGTGCCCACCATATTATTGAACCCGGGAGTTGTCAGGCGGGTCTGAATCATTTCGGGATGGTCGGACGTAGAAAGACTGTAGCTGCCCCCCGTCCACGCACAGAGATCCTGGAAGATGCTGTTTTGCTGCTTCCAATCCAGGAAGTCACCCGCCGAAACGCCGTTCCGGTTTCCGTTGACCTTGGACCACACGATGACGAGTTGATCCGGATTTGGATAGGGCAGGGGAGCGAGAAGTGTCGCGTAAACGACGCTGAAGATCGCCGTGTTGGCGCCGATGCCCAGGGTGAGCGCCAAGAGGGCGACGGAGGTAAAGCCAAGGTTCTTGACGAGCAAGCGCAGCCCAAAACGGATGTTCCGTCCAAGATTCGCCATGCCGGTACCCCCGGATACATCAGAGGACCACTCGTTGGAGGGATTAGACGTTTGGAGAGGCGAGTAGTCACCGCCAACAACATGAAAAAGCAAATCGCTCCAGAACGCAAATTGCGGTCTAGAGATCTTCCTTAAATTGATTGGTGAGGGATTTGGGAGCGGCGAGGAGCCACGCGGCCTGCAGTGCGCGGCGGACAGTCGGCTTTCTGGCGGCTTTAAGGCGGATGCTGGTCGATCCCCGCCGTCCCCAGGCGCCCGCGCAGGGCGAAAACACGCGGGGCTGGGCCTTCATGAAAATTTCCTGCTCAATCGGGGTCAGCTTAACCATGGCCCAGCCGTGCTCGGGATACCCGAGCGTTGCGAAGATCTTGCCAGCCACGCGGAAATCGGGATGGTCCATGTGGGACTGCTCGGTAGCTTCGCGGAAGCTGAGGGCCAGGCGGCGGAAGTCTGACGAGGTCATGGAAAACTCCCTGGAAATTCAGGCTAATCAGAACACGGCCGGCAGAGAGAAGAAAGGGCTTGACAGCGGGCTTGATGTACTGTATGTTCTGTATAGACAGAAACTAATGAAGGAACCAACATGACGCAAAGCTCTCTAACGCCGGTAGCTCAGAAGTTCATCCTGCACTGGGGGGAGATGGGCACGCGGTGGGGGATCAACCGTACCGTGGCACAGGTGCATGCACTGTTGTTTCTTTCTCCGCGGCCGGTGCCGGCGGATGAGATTTCCACGACGCTGGCGGTGGCGCGCTCGAACGTGAGCACCAGTTTGCGCGAACTGCAGGGCTGGCGGATTGTGCGCGTGGTGCACGTGTTGGGCGACCGGCGGGACCATTTCGAGTCGATCAAGGACGTGTGGGAGATTTTCCGCATCGTTTCCGAGGAGCGTAAGCGGCGGGAGATCGATCCGACGCTGCATGTGCTGGCGGAATGTGTGCAGGAAGCGAAGTCCGATCCAAAGGGCGATGCGTATACGCGAGAACGGCTGGAGACTATGCTGGAGTTTTTGACGGCGATGACGGGGCTTTTCGAGGAAGTTATCCGCATGCCGACGGGCGCATTGAAGGGCGTGGTGAAATTGCGCGGGAAAGTGATCACGCTTCTGGGAACGGAGAAGAAAAAAGCGGCAGGGTAGCGGACGCAAGAAGGCGGAGACCATGATTTCGCTGGTGAGTGAGTACACGGACGGGAAGGGGCGGCACGCGCGAGGGTGGTTTTTCTTCGACGCGGAGTGCCGGTTCTGCACACGCATTGCGCGATGGCTGGCGCCGATTCTGGAGAAGCGCGGGTTTGCACTGGCGCCGTTGCAGGACCCACGCGTGGGTGCGCTGCTGGGATTGTCGCGGGACGAATTGATGAGAGAAATGCAGTTTCTCCTGAGCGACGGGAGCCGCTTCGGCGGTGCAGACGCGGCGGTGGCGCTGGCGCGCGAGATCTGGTGGGGTCGGCCACTTGTATGGCTTTCAAGGATTCCAGGAATGATGGAGATTCTGCGCAAAGGATATCTCTGGATCGCAGCACGGCGGAGTTGCGCGGCCGCAGCTTGTCCTGTGGGCGATGCCTCACGGCGCGCGTAGAGCGGTGAAGGAGGGTGGCGTGAGCACACTTCTTTTGTTCCTCTGGCTGGCGGGTCTCGTACAAGTGGCAATTGCGGTTGCGAATGTTTTCCTTTCGAAGAAGCTGGATTATCACGGCAATTTGTCGCGAGTTGCGCCGATTATCCGGCAGGTTTTCGTCGTGCATTCCGTATACATCGTCGGCGTGGTCCTGCTGTTTGCCGCGGTGCTGGCGAGTGGACGCGGGCTCGGACGGTGTCGCGCGCCGGTGCAGCTTCTGTATTACGATGCGTCACTGCGGCGAGCGAACCACTTTGGTGACCTGCCGTTCACGCTGGCGGCACTCTTCCTGACTACGACCTATGGCGTGGCGGCGCTTGCGCATGCTTCATGAGTGGGCTGGCAATGCACAGTGCTCCTGAGCCGCGCTCAACGTTCCGCCCGACCGTAATTCTTGGCGCGGTGGCTTGGCTTATGCTCGCCGCGGGATTCTGGTTCGGATGGCTGCAACTGGATGTAGTTGAGCTCCTGTTTCTGTTGGCACCCTGGGTCATGGTTCCCCTTGCGATTTCGTTGATTCCTTCCTTGGATGGTTCTCCGTGGATCGGCATCGGGCTTGGCGGACTCGGTTGGGTCATGCTTGCCGCGGGAATGTTGGGGACTCTTTCGTTTTTCCAACCAGCAGGTCCGAGAGCGGCCTCACTCGCCGGTGCGTGGTTTCTTGTTTGTCTCTGGTTCGCGCTGGAGGGCCTCCGCAGACTTTTACGGTATCGCGCACAGTCGTTTACACAGTTTTGCTTTGCCGCGGGCGAGGCCTACTTGATTGTCGGCGGAGCCTGGTTCGTAGCTTCACGATTGGGCTTGCAGCCTATCGGATTTCAAGAGCCGATCGTTTTACTCACGGTTGTCCATTTTCACTTTGCGGGATTTCTTTCCGCGGTGTTTGCAGGGCTGACCTATGAGCGGCTCCGAGAGACGCGCTGGCGCAAGCCACTTCGCGTTGCGCTGGCTAGTGCCGTGGCCGGACCGGGACTGCTGGGCTTGGCGTTCCTCGTAGGGCCCAAGCTGAAGCTGGCAGCGGTGATTCTGATTGTTGTCGGCCAATTTGGACTCGCGACAGGAATGATTCGCGTTGCGTTTGGCAAGGTGAATTCGGTTGCGCGAGCGATGCTGATTTTCTCGAGCAGCTGCGTGGTTGCCGGCATGGTGCTGGCGGCGAGCTGGGCGCTTGGTGAATTTCCGCTGCAAGCGTTTGTGGAACTCGGGCGCATGGAACGAGTTCACGGTACGCTGAATGCAATTGGTTTCGGCATTTGCGGTCTGATTGGATGGATGCACACGAGTCGGCGGAGCGCTACGTCCTAGGCGTCTGGGCTGGATGCGAAAAGAGATCCCTCTCTCCCGGTGGCCTCCATGCCCTCTACCCCTACTTTATGTGCAACTGCGCATTCTAAGTGAGTTTTGGGCTCATTTCGTGGAACTGCGCATTCCACGGAACTTATCAATAATCATCTCTTGCGAGTGCCAAATCGTCACTCCAAAAATTCTGCAAAGCGCCTCAGCTGTGACTTTTCATGTTAGGCGCGGAGAGAATCGGTTGTCGATATCGGCCTTGTGCTAAAAGTGCTCGCCCCAGAAAGTGGCTGAGACGAAATCAGCGACAGATCGCTCACGTGCCAGGCGGCGCGGTGCCGGTCCAGACGTGCTGAATGATTTGCCAACTGCCGTTTGGCTGGCGCTTGAAGATGATGATGTAGCTGCCTTTGGAGGTGAGTCTAGCGCCGGTGGCGATAGTGGTCAGGGTTTCCTGAAAGTCGCCACTGTCATAGGCGAGATCGCCGGAGGTTTCGAGGTTCAGGCTGTTGAGGGTGAGGTCGCTGTTAAAGGTGGCCATAACGGTTTGGAACAGGGTGCGAAGGGCGGCGGAGCCGGTAATGCGTTCGCCGGTAGGTTGAAGGAAGACGGCGTCCTGCGCGTAAAGCTTCAGGATGGATTCAAGCTGTTTGGTGCGAAGGTCCTGGACCCAGGCTTCGCGGGTTCTGGCGAGAGCCACGATAGTTGAGGCTTGGGGGACGGCTTTGGCCGGGGGAGAGAAAGACGGCGCGAGCATGGTGGCGAAAGCGAGGAGTGCTATGGTGGCGTGGCGGGAGCAGGTGAAAAGCGGCAATTTAGTTTGGCGTGTGGAAGGGGCGTTCATGGCGGCTCCTAATCGGGGTCTGTTTGCTACATATCGGCGCAAATCAATGAATCGAAAAAAGAGAAGCGAGAGGTGGAAAAACCCAGTTTTCCCGAGCTGTAATTGTAGCAGGCCACAAGTGACTAGAAGAAGAGCTGGCAGAGCGACGCAGAACTACCCAGGAAATACCGTATCGCCACAGGTCTATTTGGCGAACCGCCGGACGCTGAACGAAATGGGTAGCCCGATAACGACCATGTGCACCAGCAGCCCTAGAATCAGGTCATGCAGTTTGTAAGGACCCCTGGAATGGAGCGCGGAGAGTGGCAAAACGACGAGATTCATGACCTCTTGCACCGCGGCGCCAAAGAATAAACCGCACACTATCGGGTGCTCCCTCATAAAAATCAGCCTACGGCTGGCGATATAGTAGACAGCGGCTGCCGAGCAAGCGATAAAGAAATGCAGGAATACTCCCAGAATATAGGTGCCGGCGCCTCCCTGGAATGCCTGCCGCCCGAGCAGGCCGCCCGCAATCACGAGAGGAATGTCCCATCCAAACAGGATGCAAGCTTGAAGAAGGTCCAAGGTCCCGGCAATCCCCCCGCCCACTGCGATCGCCAATATAGCGTTCCTTTTCCCTGTTGCCCGAGGTGCAGAATCTCCACTCATCCGATATCCTCGCTTTCAACACTGATTTAGTGGCATCCGCGATGCCACGATATCCAGGTGAGACGCGCGAGATCGTGAGGCAAGGCCTGAAAAACGCTGAATAGTTCTGAAATGGCAGGTGGCAGGTTGGAGCAGAGTAGCCAAGCGCTCTAACGATCCGGAGGCGGCCGCCTTTCTCCTGGTGTGGTATAACCGAGAAACGGCTCCCTTCCAGTGCGATCAGAGGGTAACCGATCCCATATGGACCGCCCAAAGGTGACAATACTTCGCATAGGCGACTGGTGCGTCAATCCGGCCTCAGGCCAGATTTCGCGGGATGGAGAGACCACTCGTGTAGAGGTGCGGACGATGCGGTTGCTGCTGTGCCTCGCCGAGCGCGCCGGCGAGGTCGTCAGCATCGATGACCTGCGCAGTCAGGTCTGGTCTGATGTCGCCGTCGCTCCAGACTCCGTCTACCAGGCGGTGACATCGCTCCGCCGCCTGCTCGGCGACGACCCCAAGCAGCCCAACTTCATTGAGACCGTGCCGCGACTTGGGTATCGAATGGTGGCCGCGGTCAATCCTTGGACAGAGCAGTCGGTCGCACAGAAGAACGCGCAGAGGGGCCCTCTGCAGGCTTCGGAGAGCGAACATGCGATGCCGGCGACAAATGTGCCGACTCCCGTCCCGCGCGTCAGAATCGGTTTCCTGTGGGCTTCTGGCACGGCAATCTGCGTCGCGCTCGTCGTTGTTTTTCTTTTCTATGGCAGGGTCACGAACAGCAATCGCTCAGCCACGCCCGTCATTACCCCGCCGCCACAGAAATCCATCGCCGTACTGCCATTTCTCGACTTGAGCGAGGAGATGAATCAGGAGCCTTTTGCCGACGGTATGACCGAGGAACTGATCGACAAACTCAGCAAGATTCCCGGGCTTCAAGTATCGCCTCCCACGTCTTCGTTTTATTTCAAGGGCAAACTATGGCCGCATTCGCGTGGAACTCCGCAAATCACTATTGCCGACGTCGCCAAGTCGCTGGGTGTCTCCTATGTACTCGATGGGAGCGTGCGGAAGGCCGGTGACCGGCTGCGGGTGGCCGCGCGGTTGATTCGGGCGGACAATGGGTTCGTTGTCTGGTCTGAAACCTACGACCGGCGATTGGACGACATCTTGATGGTCCAGGACGATATCGCCAGCGAAGTAACGAAGGCGCTGAAGGCTTCCATCGAAGCCAAACCGGATCACTAAGCAAAAATAATCCGTGAACGGCGGGCCGGGGCTTCGGGCGGAGAGGTGGAATCCGAAGGCATGAGGCGTCCGAAAACTAACTCAGATTAGTAAACGCGCACAAAAAATGTGAGGAATAGGAACAGGGTTTATCAGGCTTGCGCGTTCCAGGAAACTCCATTAGGCTGGCAGAGTTGCCAGCGGGGCCTCCCACCTCTCCCGCTACCGGTTGCTCCCGTTGCCATTCAGATTCTTGTCCCCGAAGGATGACATATGACGCGCAGAAACGCTGGGGCGCTACTTGCCACGGCGGCCGTGCTGAGTTTGCCCTTGACGGCCTGCAAAGACTCAAAGACTCTGGAAGAGAATGAGCGATTGAAGGCCCAGGTGGCGGAGCTGCATAAAGAAAACGGCCAGGTGGGAAATGATCTCGAAACAATGACAGCGGCCCGCGACGCGTTGAAGCAAGAAAACGAAAAACTTAAGGCGGAGTTGAAGGGCCGGAAAACGAAGCATCCGGGAAAGAAAGCGGCGAACAAAAACACGGTCAGAGCTGAGGGCCACGATGGTTTAGAGACCCGCGAGTGATTTGAAGTGCGCAAACCGGCTTGAGTTTAAATCGTCAGAAAGAGGAGGCAGTAGGATGAAAACGTTTGAGGTGCAATTTCGGTATCGCGATCGAAGTGAAAAAACGGCGGAATCGACAGTTAAAGTGGAGGCGTCGAATCTTCCTGGAGCGGTCGGTAAGGCGGTACGTGAGTTCGTCAAAGGCCTGGACCGGAAGCAGAGATTCGACATGAACAAAAATGGACTCGAAATCACTGCCAAGTCTGGCGGCACAGCGGAAACCCAGGCGGAGGCCGCCGCCAGTTGAGGTGCGCGTGTAGCGGGGTGAATGTGAAGACGGCCTGATGTAAAGTCATACAAATAGAACATGCAACCTCAGGCTCTGTGACTCGCGTTTTCTCCGCGAGGATGGTTTGGTAGGAGCAAGTCAAGCCCGCGGCCTTTAAGCCGAACGCGGCGGGGTCAGATGGTTTGGCGAGCGGTCCGTTAAGTCACGAATTATCGGATCGACGATTATGCATGACCTGGAGAGGTGGAGAACCCCACACGTGACACGATCTGGCGGAACTGGTCGTTGGGGCGCAGCGCGTCCCATTTATGGTCGAGCAAGAAGGTCATGTGCACGTCGCGATCCGCAAAGGCCTGCTCCAACCAGTGGAGCGCGGATGGAGTATCCCCCATTCCCGCAAACACCAGCGCCAGATTGTAGGGAGGCACATAGGCGTTTTTCTTTCTCTCTAACATTTGCTGAAGCTTAGCTTTTGCTTTTGTCTCCTCGCCTGAAACGGCGTGGATATAGCCTGCCAACGACAATGCCTCCGAGTTGCCCCCGGAAAACTCCGCGGCTTTGTCGCAGGCCACGAGAGCTTCCCTATACATGCCCTGCTTCTCGTAGGATTTCGCAAGGCAGATGTGGGTGACCCAAAAGCGGGACTCCATGTCGAGACTTGCTTGGAATTGTGCAATGGATTCCTCAACATGTCCCGCATGGTAGAGAAATTGCCCGTACATCGCGTTCATGATGAGCGAAAATGGATCGAGCACACGTCCCTGCTGGATCGTAGACAGAGCCTCTTCATGTCGGCCAACATTCGAAAGAACATGAGCAAGATAGAGATGTGCGAGCGAATAATTGGAGTTCAAGCGGATGGCATCTCGCGCCGCTGCTTCCGCTCCGTCAAAATCCCAGTCAAACCAAAACTTGATGGTGGCGTGGGAAGTGTGAGCTTCCGGGGAATCCTGTCCGAGCGCCAGCGCTTTTGCAATGGCCGCTCGGGCTTCCGGGAAAGCGTTGTTAGGAGCCACATCACTGTTAATCGGCAAAATCATAAGGGTATCGGCTAGTCCTGAGAATGCCAGGGCAAAGCCGGCGTCGCGTTCCGCCGCTTTGCGGAAGTACTCAGCGGCCTTTTGCATCTCGGGTGGAGTTGCTCTTGCCCAATGATAGCGTCCGTGAAGATAGAGATCGTGGGCTTCCGGGTTCGCGGGCATGTGGCTTCGGAGGCGCCGCTCGCCTTCGGGAGTCAGCTCAAGTTGTACATGAGCGGCGATGGCGGCGCCGACTTCGCTGTGGATGTCAAGGATGCTGTGCGGCGGGCGATCGAAATTTTCCGCCCATAAGTGGATCTGGTCACGCACGCGGATCAACTGGGCGGTGACGCGCACACGGTCCGTCTCGCGACGCACGCTGCCCTCGAGCACGTAATCCACGCCGAGTTCCCGGCCGATTTGGAAGACGGACTTGTCCGTCCGCTTATAGGCCATGGAGGAAGTGCGGGCGATGACGCCCAAGCGATGGGGAAGCATTTTCCCGAATCGCATAATGGTCTCCTCAGTCAGGCCATCGCTGAAATATTCCTGTCCCGGATCGCCGCTCAGGTTTTCGAAGGGAAGGACCGCCAGCATGATGCGAGGCCGTCCGAGTTCGACGTGCGGCGAGGCCATTCCCGAAGGAGCATCGGACCCGCCTTTGAAGCGGTAGCCTTTGCCCAGCACTGTCTCGATGTATTGTGGCTTGTCTGGGTCTTCACCGAGCGCTCGGCGAATTTTTCGGATCGCCGTGTTGATGCTGTTGTCGGTGTCGAAGAATACGTCTTTGCCCCATAGGCGTTCGATGATCTCGTCGCGGCTGACCAATCTTCCGCCTTCGCGGACCAGGAGGATCAGCAGGTCCATGGGGATGCGTTCCATGCGCACCGTTTTTCCATCACGAGTCAGCTCGTAGCGGTCGAGATCCAAGACGAATTGTCCGAGCTGGATACGTTCTGAAGCCATGGAAGCCCCGTCAGGGTAGAGTGCCGCCATTTTACATCCTCGGGCACGAGTCCTACAGACAATCTACAGGCGCTCTCCATTGCGAGTTGGAAGCCGTCGACGCAAGATACGACTCAATTCTGGGTGAGGCCGGACGCCACCCACAAACTTTGGAGGGAAGATGAAATTACGCAACTTTTTTGTACTACTTGTAATGAGTATGGCCGCGTCATCAGCGGTCACTGCCTATCCCAACGAATGCACTGACTCGACCATCAAGGGAACCTACGCTTTTACGGTTCACGGACAGATTTTGACCCCCAACGGGGCGCTGCCTGTCGATGGCATTGCGAGGACTACTTTCGACGGCCACGGCAACCTTTCCCAGGTAGACGCTGTCGCGGTAAACGGCTTCATCCCGCAGGTCTGGCGTCCGGGCACAGGCAGTTACACAGTGAACCCGGATTGCACCGGGACCATGACGATATTCACCCCGGACCAGCCGCCGCTCCACTTGGCGATTCTAATAAGCCAATCCGGCGATCTAATCCACACTATCGTGACGGATCTGGGATTCGCGGTAACTAGCGACGCCGAGCGTGTCCGGGCCTCCAAGGACTGAGATTGGGGCGTTGAGAGGGTGTTTGCGAGGACAGAGAGCGGGGCGCGGGGCGTCCCGCTCTCTGTTATTTTCTTTCTCCGACGCTCTGAATTGTCAGGATTGTTCGAGGACGCGTTTGTAATAGCTTTCGTAGGCGGGGATGACGTCGTTGGCGCAGTAGTTTTTCTTGGCATGGAGGCGGGCGATTTTGCCCATCTCGCGGCCGCGGTCCGTGCGGGATAGGATTTCGATGGCATAGCGGGCGGCTTCTCCTACATCGCCGGGTTCGACCAGAAACCCATCCACTCCATGCTCAACCACTTCGGGGACGCCGCCGACATTTGTGGCGATGACCGGGACTTCGCAGGCCATGGCTTCGAGCGCGGCGAGACCGAAGGATTCGAGCTGCGAAGGAAGCAGGAACAGATCGGCCGCGGCAAGTTTTTCGTAGACATTGTCCTGCTTGCCAAGGAAGAGCACGTCCTTCTGCAAACCGTACTTGCGGACGAGAAATTCGGCTGCGCCGCGGTCCGGCCCGTCGCCGACGAGAATGAGCTTTGCCGGCATAGCGCCGCGCACAATGGCGAAGATTTCCACGACGTCGGGGACGCGCTTCACCGGACGGAAATTCGAAAGATGCATGAGGATGGGCTCGCCGCCGGGCGCCCACTGGGCGGCAAGCCCTTTGTCAGCGGTGCGATTGTAGAGGTCGCAATTCACAAAATTGGGGATCACTTCGATGGGGCGCTTGATATCGAAGTCCTTGATGGTTTCCTTCAGAAGATAGTTTGAGATGCAGGTGACGCCGTCGCTCTGCTCGATGGAAAATTTGGTGATAGGAAGATAGCTGCGGTTGCTGCCGACCAGGGTGATGTCCGTGCCGTGAAGCGTGGTGATGAAGGGAAGACGGCGCGGCGCGGCCATGGAGCGCGCGAGCAGAGCGCTCACGGAGTGCGGAATCGCGTAATGGACGTGGAGCAGGTCGAGCGATTCGGATTCGAAAACTTCGAGCATTTTTGTGGCGAGCGCCAGGGTGTAGGGCGGGTGGTCAAAAAGCGGGTAAGAGGCGACCTCCACCTCGTGGAAATGGATGCGCGGGTCGTTGGGATTCATGCGGATGGGCGGGGCGTAGCTGATGAAATGGATTTCGTGGCCACGCGCGGCAAGTTCCATGCCGAGTTCGGTGGCGACGACGCCGGAGCCGCCGTAGGTGGGGTAACAGGTTATGCCGATGCGCATGAGAGTTTTCAGTCGTTAGTTATAAGTCTTCAATAAAAAGCAAATTCAAATACATCGCTCGACATCATTTCGAAACTTGTTACCGATGACCCACAGTCCTTCGCCTGAGACACTAACATACAGTGCAATGGGAGTAGCTTGCGGGGTGGGGGAGACGGATGCTAGAGTCGCGCCCACCCGCACCGCGCTGAAGCGCGGCGACGCGGCATCCTATTAGACGCGGGGGCAGGGAATAACGTGACACGACTTTCTGGTAAGGTGGCGCTGATTACCGGCGGGGGAACTGGGATAGGACGCGCCATTGCGCTGGCGTTTGCGCGAGAAGGCGCTAGCGTGACGGTCGCGGGGCGGCGGTTGGAGAAACTGCGGGAAGTAATTAGCGAAATCCAGAAGGACGGCGGCGCGGGATTGGCGATGGAGTGTGACGTGACGCGCAACGCGGAAGTTGCCCGGGCGGTGAAGGGAACCGTGGAGCGGTTCGGGCGGCTCAATGTGCTGGTGAATAACGCCGGTGCGCTACATGTTTCGACGGTGGAAGGCATCAGCGAAGAGGAATGGGACCGGCTGATGACGGTGAATATCAAGGGGCCGTTCCTCATGTCGCGAGCGGTGTTACCGGAGTTTCGAAAGACCGGTGGGGGAACCATCGTGAATATTGGCTCGGTGCTGGGGCTGCTGGCGGTGAAGGATCGCGCGGCGTATTGCGCTTCCAAGGGCGGCGTGACCATGCTGACCAAGGCCATGGCCATCGATCACGCTCATGAAAATATTCGCGTGAATTGTATCTGCCCCTCGATCGTGGAGACGGAACTGGTCAAGGGAGTCTTCAACGAAACCGAACAGGGACAGGCATTGCGGAAGGCGCGTATCGCGACGATTCCACTCGGACGGATCGGGCGGCCAGTGGATGTGGCCGAAATGGCGGTGTTTTTGGCGTCGGAAGAATCGTCGTGGCTGACGGGGGCGGCAATTCCGCTGGATGGAGGGTTATCGGCGTACTGAGTCTCAAGTCTCTAAGTAGTGAGTTCTTAGTATGAAGAAAGAGAAGCACAATGGATCGAGTTTGTGGTTGGAATCATGCGCAGTATGCGATGAAGAGTGACGATCCGCGATGACGAAGAAAATGTCAAAAGCAGAGAAGCGCGTTACGGATCTTGTGCGCCAGCGCATGAAGGCGAGCCGCTCGACGGACCTGCTCGGTTTTGATGTGGAGAGCGTGCACACGGGGCGCGCGATCTTCCGGCTGGACGTGAAACCGCGGCACAAGCAGATTCATGGCGTGGTGCATGGAGGGATCCTGGCGGCGTTGGCGGACACTGCGGCGGCGATCGCCGCGTACTCCGCCGTGCCGAAGGGAACGGAAATCGTCACAGTAGAGCTGAAAATCAACTATCTGGAACCGGTTCCAGGTGGGCGCATCAAAGCAGATGCACGGGTCTTGCGAGCAGGCAGAAATTTTGTGGTAGCGGAGTGCGAGATTTTCAACGAAAGCGGTTCACTGGCCGCAAAGGCTTTGCTGACGTTCGGCGCTGCCGCCGGACACTCCATCGATCGTTAGAGAATCTCAAGGCGGGAATTACTCGTCGCCTCCCTGGGACGACTCTTCTCCGTCCTTGTGGACGTACTTGATCACACGCTTGAAAATGAGCAGGTTGGGGCTGCCCTGACGGGTCAGTTTGATGCAATCGCGGTCGTACCATTCCACGGTGCCGCGAAGCACCTCTCCGCCTTCCAGCACCACGGCCATCGGCGTATGAGACTGCATCTGCTTGACCCAGTAGAAGTTTTCCGCGTGGGTGGTCTCGGGTGGGGCGGGTTTTTTGCTTGGCACAGGGCCATTGTGGGATGGGCGGGGAGCGCTTTGCTCCTTGACGTCCGGAAAACCCGGACGAAACATGCGGCGGTTCACCATGACTGCTCCTTCTGACCAACGGGGTTGGAGTGCTGTTCTTGAGATGCGTTAGGCGGGCTGTGGGTTACAGTCTAGCCTTTTAAATCTGGCTTGGCGACTATTCGTGAGAGTGCGTCAAGGGCGGGGCGTGGAAGTGGCAGAGGCGCTGCGTGCGAGCGACGCCGCGAGGGCGTCGAAGCCCAACTGGCGATTCAGGTTGCGGCGCGCCCCGGCGTAAAGTTCATCGAATCCGGCAATCGCGCGAAGAACCCACGCGGAGTCCACGGATTTGCTCAGCGATTCCAGTTCCCTCGCGAGCGGCAAATTGCGGAGAACCGGCTCGTTGACCTTGGACGTGAGTTCGAGAAGATCGGTGAGCAGGCCGTAAAAAACGGCGATCTGGTCCTCGAAGCTGGAGTCGCGATCTTTGGCGAGCGCGGAGGTATCGGCAAACAATTGCCCAAAGCCCTGACCGCGCGCGGCGCGTTCCAGGATCCGCAGAGCGTGCTTGCGGCTGTCGGCAACCGCATCAACATCCATTTCCATCGCAAGACCCGGGCTGCCTTCGGCGAGCTGCGCCGCGAGCCGGATTTCGGCGGGCTTGCGGCCGGTTTTTTCCTTCAGGATTTTTTCGACAGCTGCTTGGGGCAACGGCGCGAAATGAAATTGCAGGCAGCGCGAGACGATGGTAGGCAGCAGTGAATAGGGAGATGGCGCGGTCAGGATCAGCGTCGCTGATCCGGGCGGTTCCTCCAGAATTTTCAGAAAGACGTTGGCAACGTCCCACCGCATGGTCTCCGCGCCATCGAGAATGAAGACGCGGCGCCGTCCCATGGGCTGAAAGTAGGCTGCGCGCTGGACCGCTCGCAACTGGCCCACGCGCAGCATCGGGCGCGCGACCGGGCTCTTGAGCCGGACAGGGTCGGGCACCAGCGCCCAGACGTCCGGGTGCGACTGCAGTATAAGCGGCATGCGCTCGACGGTGGCGGCATCGGCGCTTTCGCCTCGCTCCACGAGGCCCTGCTCGATCAGTTTCTGAGGATCGGCAAGCAGGGCGATGCGCTGGCAGGTGGCGCACTCGCCGCAGAAATCGTCGGGCAAGCGTTCGCAATTGGCGGCCTGCGCAAACATACGCGCGAGAGTGAATTTGCCCACTCCGCGCGGTCCTGTGAAAAGCAAAGCATGTGGGACACGCTGGGCACGGAGGGCGCCACGCAGCGCGCCTACGAGCCGTTCGTTGCCAAGAAACGCGGAAAACCCCATACGTTATCGTTCCTCCCCGGCAGGAGTTGAGGAAAGCGCGCCTTCGACAGCGGCGAGGACATCGAGTGCGATGTCTTCGGGTTCACGAATGGAATTTTGCGTGGCGTCAAAACACTGGATGGTGGCCCAGGGCACGCTTCTCGATAGGGAGTCGTACATTTCGGCGGCGTCTTGCAGATGGCGCAAGCTGGATTCCTGCAAGTCCTTTTGCGCAGCCGTGTAGTTACGAGCGGGCTTCAGCGCGACCAGCCTCTGCGCCTCGTGCGGCGGCACGCGGAGATACAGGATAAGGCTCTCACGGGGGAGGCCGTAGATCTTGTATTCCAGGTGCTCGATCCATCCGAGAAATTCGGAACGCTTCGCGGGGGGAACGCGAGCGGTCTGATGAGCCAGATTCGAACCGATGTAACGGTCGACGAGGACGATTTGGCCGCCGTCCAGCGCGGCTTCCAGTTTGAACTTGGCTTCGAAACGATCACCGGCATAAAGGAGAGCCGAAAAGTGCGGGTCGACCGTTTCCAGCGAGCCGAATTCTCCATTTAAGAATTTGCCTACCATCCTGCCGAACCAGGAATCATATTGCGGGAATCCCGTGGAATAGACGGAGTGGCCGCGCGCTTTGAGGGTCAGAGCCAGCAGCTCGACCTGCGTGCGCTTGCCGCTGCCATCGATGCCTTCAACGGCGATGAGTTTTCCGGAGGTGGCCATCGCTTTGCGGTCCTGGGAGAAACAGGGACAACGTTCGAAGGTCAGTCTAACCGCAGAGACTCTGCGCCGCAATGCCGCGCGTGCTAGGATTTTAACTTCGAACATGACACAGACTTCCGTGCGGGAAAATTTGCTGCGAATTCAAGAAAGAATCGCCAGGGCTGCGGCGCATGCGGGCCGGCGCGCAGAGGAGATTACCTTGATCGGTGTCTCGAAGACGCACCCGGCAAACGCGATTCGGGAAGCCTATGAAGTGGGCGTACGGCATTTCGGCGAAAACCGTGTCCAGGAGTGGGAAGCGAAGCGTGCGGGTACGGAAGGCCTGGCGGCATCGTGGCACCTGATTGGCCATTTGCAAAGCAACAAAACGACCCGGGCCGCCAGACTTTTTCACAGCATCGACTCGGTCGATGACATCGCGGTCGCGCAGCGGCTGGATCGCGCTCGGGCCGAGGCGGGCATCACGGGGAAGCTGCGCGTGCTGATTGAAGTCCGAGTGGCTCCAGAAGAGACAAAAAGTGGAGTGGAGATCGGAGAGCTGCCAGATCTGGCGGAAAAGATTGTTGATCTACGAAGGTTGCAGCTAGCTGGACTCATGTGCATTCCCCCATTTTTGGAGGAAGCCGGGCAAGTGCGAGGGTATTTTCAGCGTCTGAGAGTTTTGCGCGACGGTCTGACAAAGGGATTTGATATGGAGCTCCCCGTCCTATCCATGGGCATGTCCCACGATTTTGAAGTTGCCATTGAAGAGGGCGCGACCGAGGTGCGCGTCGGCACCGCCTTGTTTGGAACGCGGAGCACCGCGTAATTGTTGGTTGACAACGCCATGCTAGAGACGCAAGAACGAGACGGCGCGGTAAGTTTTTCCGCATGGGTGCAGCCACGAGCGAGTAAGGATGAGATCGTCGGTGAACTGGGAGGAGCGTTGAAGGTGCGGTTGCGCACGCCTGCTGTGGAAGACCGCGCGAATGAAGCGCTCGTGGAATTCCTGGCAGAACTTTTGAAAAGGCCGAAGTCCGCTGTTAGAATTCTGAGCGGCGAAAGAAGCCGCAGGAAACGGATCGAAATCAGCGGTGTGACGCGGCAGCAGATTCTGGACCTGCTGATGCAAGATGCCTGACACAGGCAAACGGGTTCACCTTCAGGCCATGGAATGGATTCCCTTATGAGCGCGGATATTACCGGCATTCAGAGCGACCTGCGGGCCGCGAAACTCGACGGCTGGCTCTTTTACGATTTTCGAGGACGCGACCCCATCGCGCAGCACGTCTTGAACCTGCCGGAGGGGATGCGCACCCGACGATGGTTTTATTTTGTTCCGGCAAAGGGAACGCCGAAGAAGCTGGTGCACAAAATCGAGTCGCAGTCGCTTGCCACTCTGCCGGGAGAGACGCTGCAATACGCGGGGCAGGACGAACTCCGCGAAAATGTGAAGAAAATTCTGGGCCGCGCCCGGAAAGTGGCTATGCAGTATTCGCCGAAGAACGAGATTCCTTACGTCGCGATGGTGGACGCGGGCACCATCGAATTGGTGCACAGCTGCGGCGTAAAAGTGGTGAGCTCCGCTGACCTGGTGCAGAAATATGAAGCCTGTTGGACTCTTGAGCAGTTGGAATCCCATCAATCCGCCGGCGTGGCCATCGACCGCATCGTTCGGGAGGCGTTCCAGCTTGCCGCGAAAAGCGTGCGCGAGAAAAAGACCCTGACGGAATTTGATTTGAAGAATTGGATCCTGAGGGAATTCGAAGCCGCGGGAATCTGGACGGAAGAAGGGCCGGACATCGCCGTTAACGCCCACGCCAGCGATCCGCACTACGGTCCCACGTTGGAGTCCGCATCGCCCATTCGCGAAGGCGATTTGCTGCTGCTGGATGTGTGGGGGAAAAAGAAAACGCCCGGGAGCGTCTATTACGACATCACGTGGATGGGCTACCTGGGCGCGAAAGTACCGGATAAATATGCGAAGGTATTCGGTGTTGTGCGCGAAGCGCGGGACAAAGCCGTCGACTTGATTCGAAAAAGCATCTCGGCGGGGAAGCCCTTGCAGGGCTGGCAGGTCGACAAAGCGGCGCGCGGCGTGATTGAAAAAGCCGGCTACGGGAAATACTTTTTTCACCGTACAGGCCATAGCCTCGGAGAAAGAGTTCATGGCAATGGCGTGAACATGGACGGGCTCGAAACGCACGACGTTCGGCACCTGATTCCGCGGACGTGCAATTCCATCGAGCCGGGAATCTACCTGCCGGAATTTGGAATTCGCAGCGAAGTGAACATGTATATTGGCGAACGCGAAGCCCGTGTCACCGGAGCGGTACAAAAAGAAATTCTCCCGTTGCTGGCATAGGCCAGTTCGAAAAGGAAAAGATGGCAGACGAAACTTTGGCACCGTTGGCCCCGCCGCAGGATTCGCGGCGCGAAGCGATTGCTTTCCTTATCGGGGCGGCAGGATGGCTGGTGCCGGGATTAGGTCACGCCATTTTGAAAATGTGGGGCCGCGCTGCGGCCTGCTTCCTGACCGTCGCGCTTCTGGTCATCCTTGGCGCGGGGATGCGGGGAAACGTTTTCAATTCGAACGGGAACGACGCCTTCGACCGGCTCGGTTATATTGCCGACCTCGGCGCGGGCAGTTTCTACTTCGTTGCGAGATCGCTGGAAACCAATGGCGCCGATGTGTCCCACGCCGACGGAGACTATGGAACGCGGTTTCTCGCAGCCGCCGGTGTGTTGAATCTGTTGGCTGCGCTGCACGCCTATGAAGCGGCGCGGGGACGCAAGGCATGATCGCCGCCATCGCGTTCAAGCTCAGTCACCTCCAAGCGATGCTGCTTTTTTCCCTGGTGATCTCCATCGCCTTCGGCTTCTTGAGCCGCCGGCAGCCCGCCGAACGTGTGAAGTATATCGCGTGGTCCCTCTTCCTTTTTTTGCTCATCGGCGTGGGCATCGGCTGGGCCATGTATCCTTTTTCGCGTTGAAAGCACGCGATTTTCGCGGATGAATTGACAGAAATTTTCCGCGGATGCTATTGTCAATAGAACAGGCCGAGGTAGCTCAGTGGTAGAGCAGTCGATTCGTAATCGACAGGTCGTGGGTTCAACTCCCACTCTCGGCTCCACTTTTCAAAGGGTCCAACGGTGGCGCCTCACTGAATGCGTAATTCTTCATTTTGCGTAAGCTGCATCTAACCGTCTGCAAAAAATGTTGCTGCGAATGCGCGTTAAAGCGCATCTAAGACAAGTGCGATCCGAAGATGACGGTTTAGTTCGCGCGAAGCGCGTTCAACGCCAAGCGAATCCCGAGAAGTATCAATCTCAGCCGCTGCACGGAACTTTATGTCACAGGAAAGGGAATGTCTAAACACCGGCCAAGTCCGTCGAATTGCGTCCATCGACTACTTACTCGATTCGGCCAGGCAGCTCTGAGGCGGAATTTCTCATGTTCAAAAAGTGTCAGGCCATCCGGAGAACATTTGCACTAAAGGGTGCGCCCTCAACAATTTTCTCACGCCGCTCGAAAAAGCTGTGGCTTCTCCTTGCCATAGCTCTTTTCTCGCTGACGAATACCCCGCTGCGCGGTCAACAAGGCGCGCCCATCTCCGTCGACGTCAAGGCCGTGAACTTGTTCGCCACCGTCCGCGACAAGCACGGAAAACTCCTCCCCAATTTGACCAAGGATGATTTTGTCCTGGACCAGGATGGCCATCCGCAAACGATCACCTATTTTGTTCACGAATCCGATCTTCCGCTGACGCTCGGCTTGCTGGTGGATACCAGCATGAGCCAGCGGCGCGTTCTCGATCAGGAGCGCACCGCCAGCCGCTCTTTTCTCGAGCACGTGCTCCGTGAAGACAAGGACAAAGCCTTTCTCATCCACTTCGACCACGAAGTCGAGCTCCTCCAGGAGCTGACTTCTTCTCGACAGAAACTCGAAGCTTCTCTCAATCAGCTCCAAACGCCGCAATTCTCGCAGGCAGGCGGAGGCGGTTCGTCCGGCGGTGGCCGCGGTTCCCATGGCCGGGGCGGTGCCGGCACGTTACTCTACGACGCGGTTTTTCTTGCCTCCGATGAATTAATGAAGAAACAGCAAGGGCGCAAAGCGCTCATCATTCTTTCCGACGGCGTCGATCACGGCAGCAAGGAAACTTTGCAGCAGTCTATCGAATCAGCGCAGCGCGCGGATACCCTTGTTTATTCCATTCTTTTCGCCGACAAGGAGGAATTCGGAAACGGCGGTGGTTTCGGCGGCCCGCACATGGGCGGAAGAGGCGGTGGCGGCTATCCCAGGCGCCCCCAGGAAACACGACCCGACGGAAAGAAAGTCCTCGAGCAGATTTCCAGGGAAACGGGCGGCCGTTTTTTTGAAGTTTCCAAGAAGCAGACGATCGACCAGATCTACTCCGCCATCGACGAAGAACTACGCACGCAGTACAGCCTCGGCTACACTCCTGATAAAGCAGAAGCCTCTGTCGGTTATCACAAGATCCATCTCGTCACCAAACAGAAAGATCTCGTCGTACAAACAAGGGATGGCTACTACGTGGATCGCTAGTTTCGCGCGGCTGCAAGTAAGCGCGCAGTTCAATTCGCCGGCTTGGTTTGCGGAGTTCCCCCAGGAACAATGCTCCGCACAATCACATACAGCACGGGAATAAACAGCAGATTGAGCGTCGTCGCGGCAATCATCCCCCCGAATACGGTCGTGCCCACAGAGATGCGGCCCGCGCGGCCCGCTCCACGCGCCAGAACCAGCGGTACCACGCCCAGGATAAACGCTAGTGAGGTCATCAGAATCGGCCGCAACCGGATCCGCGCGGCCTCCACGGCGGCATCTACAACGGTCATGCCTTGCGCCCGAAGCTGTTCCGCAAACTCCACGATCAAAATCGCGTTCTTGCTAGCCAGCCCGATGAGCATCACCAAACCAATCTGGCAATACACATCATTCTCTAATCCACGCAGCGCCTGCGCGCCAATGGCCCCCAGCAGCGCAATCGGCACAGCCAGCAGCACGATAAACGGCAACACGTAACTTTCGTACTGCGCCGCCAGCGTCAGGTACACCACCACCAGTCCGAGCGCGAACAGAATCAACGCTTTTCCCCCGGACTCAATCTCTTCCAGCGACAATCCGCTCCATGCGAACGTCATCCCATTCGGCAACACCTTATTTGCCAGCGACTCCATCGCCGCGATGCCTTCACCGCTGCTCTTTCCCGGCGCCGCATTGCCGTTGATTTCCGCCGAGCGGAACAAATTGTAGTGGCTGATTACCTGCGGATTCGCAGTCTGCTCGATCGTTATCAGATTACTCAGCTCGATCATTTTCCCCGTGTCCGAGCGCACGTAATACTGCCCGATATCTTTCGATTCTGCCCGGAATTTGCGGTCCGCCTGCACATACACCCGATACGAGCGGTTGTTGAAGTCAAAATCATTCACGTACTCCGATCCCACGTACGTTTGCAAAGTGTCGGTGATTTGTGTCAGCGGCACTTGCAGGCTTTTGGCTTTTTCCCGGTCGATGCGTATCAGATATTGCGGATCGTTCGCCGTGAAGCTGGTGAAAAGCCCGGCCATGTCCTTGCTCGCGTTGCCCTTCGCCACAAGTTCATTCGCCTTTTCCGCGATTCCTTGAAGCGAATTCCGCCCCAGGTCCTCCAGCTCAAACTGGAATCCGCCAAACTGCCCCAGCCCCTGCACCGCCGGTGGATTGAAGGGCACTACGATCGCGCCCTGAATTCCCATTAGCTGCCCGCGCAGCCTTTGAATGACCGCCGCGGACGAATGCTCCTTGCCTTTCCGCTGGTCAAATCCTTGGAGATTGGCAAATATCATTCCCCGATTGGGCGCGTTGCCGGTAAAGCTGAATCCCGCAATGCTGAAAGCGCCAGTGATTTCCGGCACATGCGAAAGCGTCTCTTCCACTTTGGCGCAAATATCCCGCGTATAGGTCAACGACGCGCCCTGCGGCGACTGCACGATAAACATGATGTAGCCCTGGTCGTCGTCCGGGATGAACGCGCGAGGCACGCGCTCGTAAACCACATAGGTGCATCCCAGCAGCGCCACGAATACCAGAATCGCCGCAAATCGCCAGCTCAGAACCTGTCTCACCGATCTCTGATAAGTATGCGTTCCCGCCTCGACAATTTTGTTGAACGCTTTGAAGAATCGCCCCTGCGCACGTTCCCGGTGATGCCCCAGAAAAATTGCCGAAAGCGCAGGGGTCAGTGTGAGCGCGTTGAAAGCGGAGATCGAAACGGAAAATGCAATGGTCAGCGCGAACTGACGGAAGAGAATCCCGGTGGTGCCCGGGAAAAGCGCCACCGGCACAAACACGGCGACAAGCACCAGCGACGTCGCGATAACCGCTCCCGCCACCTCTTTCATGGCCACCGACGCGGCGTTGTGCGGCTCCGTGATGCCCTCGACGATGTGTCGTTCCACGTTTTCGATCACCACGATGGCGTCGTCAACCACAAGCCCCGTCGCCAGCGTGATGCCAAACAGCGTCAGCGTATTTATGGAAAATCCGAACAGCCTCACGAAGATGAAGGTGCCGATCAGCGAAACGGGAATGGTGATCGCCGGTATCAGCGTGCTCCGCCAATCCTGCAAAAACAGATAGATAACGATAATCACCAGCACGATGGCTTCGAGAAGGGTAATCAGCACGTCCTGGATGGATTCGCCGATGACTGTGGTGGTGTCGAAGGCCACCGCATATTTCAGGCCGGGGGGAAAAGTCTTTGCGATCTCCAGGAGCGCCGCTTTCGCGGCCTTGTCCACATCCAGCGCGTTCGCGCCGGGAAGCTGTGTAATGGCCAGCCCGATCGCGTCGTGGCCGTTAAAGCGCAGGATCGAGCCGTAGTCTTCCGCGCCCAGTTCCGCGCGGCCAACATCCTTCAGCCGCACGAGCGTGCCATCCGTTCCCGTTTTCAGAACGATATTTTCAAACTCCGATGGTTCCGTCAGCCGGCCTATGGCCCGCACGCTGAACTGGTACGCCTGTCCGTTCACCGCCGGCTGCTGGCCAACTTGTCCGGCGGCAACCTGAACGTTTTGTTCCTGCAAGGCATTCAAAACATTGGTGGCCGACAACCCGCGCTCCGCCATTTTTCCGGGATCCAGCCACAACCGCATGGCATATTTCCGCTCGCCGAAAATGATGGCGTCGCCCACACCAGGCACGCGCTTGATCACGTCCTTGACGTACACGTCGATGTAATTGCTCAGGAACAGGCTGTCGTACTGCCCCGTCTCTGAATACACTCCCGCGGCGAACACAAACCCCGTCGCCTGCTTCGTGATGATGACTCCGGTATTCCGCACTTCGTTCGGCAGCCGTCCCAGCGCCTGGCTCACGCGGTTCTGCACGTCCACGGCCGCGAGATCGACGTCGCGCGTCACGTCGAACGTCACGGTGATCTGGCTCGTGCCGTCGTTGCCGCTGCTCGAAGTGATGTATTTCATCCCTTGCACGCCGTTGATGGCTTGTTCCAGGGGAATCGTCACCGCGGACTCTACCGTCTGCGCATTCGCTCCGATATAAATGCTGGTGACTACCACCTGTGGAGGCGCCAGATTTGGGAACTGCGCGATTGGCAGGGATGGGATGGAAATCGCGCCGCCGAGAATAATCAGCAGCGCGCAGACGGTTGCGAACACCGGACGACTGATAAAGAAATCAACGAACAAGTCCGGTGTCCGCCTTTGAAGGGATTCGAATGGCGCCGCTCATCGGTCCTAGGCGCCTACTGGCCCGCGGCGGCTTTGCCGTCGCTTTGCGCTTGCTCCGCCACAGGCATGCCGTCCTGCAGGAACTGCATCCCTGAAGTGATGATGTGATCCCCGGGCTTCAGGCCGTCGAGCACGGCATAATCGTTGCCAATGGTGTCGCCGAGCTTCAGGATTCTTTGCCGCGCCACCGTTCCGCTTGCTTCCTTCACCGCAACGAAAGCGAAGAACTGCCCATTGATGCGCAGCACCGCAAGTATCGGAATCACTGGGCCTTCGCGCGTGCCCCAGGTAATCTGTGCGCGAATCTGTTGTGCCATCCGCAGCTTGTCCTGAGAATTCGCGATCGTCGCTTTGGCCAGCACGCTCTGCGTGTCGGTATCCACCTGCGGCGAAACGAACGTGATGCGCGTCTCACCCGCCGGATTGCCTGCACTGTCCAGCAATCGCACGGGCAGCCCAACTTTTAAATTTCGCGCGCGCTCCGCAGGCACGTAAATGTATGCCTCCAGCGCGCCCGGCTCGTCGATCGTCGTCAGCAACGTCGAAACCGTCACGCGATCGCCCATTCGAACGGGGATATCTCCGACGATGCCGTCCATCGGCGCCGTCACGCTGTAGTAATGCAGCTCCACTTTTTGTTGCGTTACCTGTTCGTCCAGCGCTTTCACCTGCGCCAGCGCGCCTTCATAGTTCGTTTGCGCGTTATCAAAATCCTGTTTGCTGATCACCCCGGCCGCAAAAAGTTTCTGCGCGCGCTCCAGTGAAACCTTCGCATAGCGCAAGTTCGCCTCCTGCGCCGCGCGCGTCGCCTCCTGGCTGCTCACCGTTGCCTGTTGCTTCAGCGGATCAATTTGCAGCAGAGCCGTTCCCGCACTCACGCGGTCGCCGGACTTTACGGAAATTTTTGTGATTTGCCCTTCGACCTGCGGATTGATGACCGCGGAATGCCGTGATTTCAGCAACGAAAGATATTCGGACGTGTCGGGAATTTTCACCGAAGCAGTGACCCGCGTTTGCACCGGAATCGCCGGCGCTCCTGCGCCTGGCGGATTGTCGGCGGCGCTCTTCTGGCAGCCAGCCAGAAAAGTAGCCATCGCAAGCGTCAACAGCAGAGCTGACGCGCGGGATTTCGCAGTCTTTCGATTCTCTTGGCGAATTGGGAGAGCTGCGCTCATCTTTAGTCTGGCCGCTTAAAATCTTACGACAATCGGAGGTCCGCGCAAAATCGGGAGAGGGAGTAACTCCCTTCATTGGACGCGCTGTAAGGGGATTGGTTACTTGGGGTTAACCGCCGATTCCTAGTAGAAATCGCGCGAGTCAATTCTCTTGCTGGAGAGGCCGAGCTGCAGCACATCCATCTGCTCGGGACGGTCAAAAAACTTGCCCGGGAAAAAAGTTTTTGCCAGCACGCGCACGCCGCCAAACGCCAGGCCCAGCACCACCGCCACCACCATGAACAGGAGCGTGGCGATGATAATTTTTGCGACGGTGGTCAGAAACGGTGGATCAGTGATGGTGTGGGTGGGCTCATGCCATGTGACGCTGGTGTCGTAGTTCACGGCCTCGCGCAATGCACCCGCGTAGGTCACCGAAGATGGCCGCAGCACAATGGAAAGCAGCGATGCTTTGCGCTCAATCGACGTTCCTGATTGCTTCGCGCCAGCGCTGATCGCCTGTTCGATGTGCCGGAGATGCTGCTCCGCCAGTTGCGGCGTCGGGTATTCGATCAGCAGCAAGACCGCTTCATCCTTCATAGTCTTGTACTGCGCCACCATCGCCTCGGCTCCGCTATTGAATCCCGCCTCATTCACAAGCCCAGCAAGCTCTTCTCGTTTTAGCGACCTTAACGCACTTTGTAATCCAGCAGGACCAAGCGAATACTTTTGTGTGCCGTCCATGAATCCCTGCGGTAAATACGCACGAATCGGCGGCAGCGGAGTCCGGTCCGAATGCAAGCTCAAGCTCTTGATCAATTGCTGCAGCTCGGCGGTGGAAGGGCTCTGCACCGGCGAAACTTTGACCACAACGTTGCCAACCAGCGCCAGAAGCCTATCGCGGTCAACCGCCGTGTTATTTCCTACTGTCGATGGCCGCATGTCCGTGTTGATCAGAGAAGTGTAGATTTCGTACGCGCCGCTCGGGTCGTGGAACTGAGAAATCCACACCGTCAGATTCTGCCCACCATTGGAGTACGAACGAATCTGCGAGCTGGTCAACCCAGCTTCATTCAGTTGCTCCTGCGATGCGCCATCAGGCTTTGCCGTCTGGGAAGGAGAAGTGGCGGACCAGGCACCGAAATGGTCAGGTAGAAGCGGCTGCTGTTGGGCAGAGGAGAACGGCGCGGCGGCAAGCGCCAGCAGGAAAACGCTAACAATGCAAAGCTTTCTCATCCCAGCCTCTATTAGACACCAAAAGACTAGTTTTGGTTTCTGGATTGTTCTACCGCCGGCGCGGCTCCGGCCCGGCTCCCCGGTGTCTTTGCAGGAAGGTTGACCGACACGCTGTTCATACTCTGCAAGTAGCTGGCTACACCCTGATACAAGCCCTCGGCCACTCTCTGGCGCTGCTCGGGCTTTTTGAGGAGTTGTTCGTCGGCCGGGTTGCTCAAGAAGGAGATTTCCGTGAGGATCGACGGCATGTCTGCGCCAATCAGCACCACGAAAGGCGCCTTGCGCACTCCACGGTTCTTCACCGATTTGCCAGATTTGTCAGCACGCTTCGAGAGTGAGTCCTGCACGTCTTCCGCAAACTCTTTGGATTCGTCGATTTTTTCCGTGCGCGCAATCTTCTTTACCAGATCCTGCAGATCGTGAACGCCTTCTTGCGCCGTGGCGTTTTCGCGTGCAGCCACTTCCATCGCCTCTGCCGAGCCTTTCAGGTTCAAGTAATACGTCTCGATGCCGCGCGCTCCGTGATCCTGGCTCGAATTCGCGTGAATGGAAATGAAGAGATCCGCCTTGGCCTGATTCGCAATGTTGGTGCGCTCTTCCAGCGGAATGAAGGTATCGTCCGAGCGGGTATAAACCACATCGGCGCCAGGCAAACGTTGTTGAATAATCTTGCCGAGCCGCAGTGCCACGTCCAGGCAGAGGTCCTTCTCCATCAATCCGGTCGGCCCAATCGTTCCCGTGTCGTGGCCGCCGTGGCCGGCGTCAATCACAATCCTGCCAATCTTCAGACCCAGCGCGCGCGTCAAGGTGGACTGCCCGTCCCGCGTGGGTTGTGGAGAGGTTGCAGGTTGGATCAAATCCGGCTTCGCGTTTGCGCCCTTGAGCGATTTCGTTTTTCCATTTTTCGCGTTGGGAGCTGCGTTGTTCGCAACTGCTGGTGTGGTCCCCACAATGGAGCCGCTGACCGCGCTGCTGGAATTCGAAGCCGGTTGCCCCGCCGGAACTGAGTTCACCCCTGAACTCTTTGACGCCACGTTCTGGACGCTTCCCCCGCCCGAAGGTGTGCCGCCCGCGTTCTCACTCGCATCGCCTTCGGAATTCTGCGGCTCGCGTTTTGATTTGGCCGTGCGGACCGGCGCCGGCGCGGAATTTGCGTAAAGATCGATCACCAATTGCGACGGGTTGTTCGCGAGCGACGCCGTGTAATCCTTCACTCCGTTCACATCCAGGACAACCCGCACAACACCTTCATGATTTTGCGCCACGCGCACAGCCGTCAACAGATTGCCGTCCACGTGAATATTTCCGCGCGCCACTTCCGTAGTAAGCCGCGCCGCATGTAAATCGAAAAATATTCGATCAGGATTCGCGATGCGCCCGGAAGCATACTGCACGGTGTTTTCGAGGTCGATGGTAACGCGTGTGGCGTCGCCATTCGCAGCGGTCCTGATCCGCCGCACCCGCGGAATCTCCGAAGAATTCGCCGCACTCACGGATTTGCCGCCGGAATGCGCCGGCGCGCTTGCGTTTGCTCGCGCATCCTCGCCGGCTGGTTCGGCTGGCGGGGAGTTTGCCGGCGCAGTCAGCGATGCAGTTTGCGCATCGCTATTCTGCAAGAGCGCCAATTCCGCCAGCGACTCTTGCACTTCGCGTTTTTTCGGGGAGCGCGGATAGCGCTTCAAAAAGTCTTCATAGGTTTTTTTCGCGAGCGCCGAATCTCCCAGCTGATCCCGCTGCAATTTCGCCATGCGCAGAATCGCGTCCTGGCAAAAATGGTTCGTCGGATACTCGTGTACCAGGAACTGGTAGGAATCCACCGCCGACTGGTAATAGCTCCGCCCGAAGCGGTCGCCCATTTCCGTGTACACCTCGGCGATGGCCAGCAGGGAATCGGGCACTTCGGGGGCGCGAGGCGTAATCAGCGCGACGCGGCGATAACTGGAAACCACCTGCTTGTATGCGGCGAGCGTGCGCTTTTCGGGCGGCGCACCGTTCAATTCCGCGCGCTGTTCTTCGGCCCGCGCGAATTGTGTGCTTGCGGATTGCCGTTTCACCGCAGCCGTGGAGTCGCCGGGTTCCGCAGTGGACCGCGCACGGGCAGCAGAAGCAACGCTTAGCGCCAATCCCAGCGACAGAAAAACCGGCGAAAGACAGGCGAAGCTCTTGTGCAAAATTTTTTTGGCCGGACTCAGCAATCTACATCCCCAAACACAGCCCACGCATTCCAAAAAACAGCAATGCATTCAACAAATGACTTCAAAATTCCGAGCCGCAAAATGCCGGCTGCCCGGAAAGCAAAAACCAACCACTAAAAGCTTACAACTTTTTTTAATCGTTGGTGAAAACGACGCGGCCGCTCGGAGTGACATCTCTGTGGATTGCTCGCGCATTAATGAACGCGTCCGTAAGACGTCCCGACCCTGGCCGGAAGTAGGCATTCTGTACCTTCAGTACGTAGTTCTGCGTCTCGCGAAACGCGGGGATGCCGTGTGCCCGATCTACGGCTCCCTCACCCGCATTGTACGCCGCCAAAGCCAGATCCAGGTTGCCATTGTAGCGTTCCAGCAACCACTTCAGGTGTTTGACCCCGGCGTCAATGTTTTGCTGCGGGTTGAACACGTCATAAGCTCCGTATCGTTGTGCCGTCGTGGGAATCAACTGCATCAATCCGCCGGCGCCCTTGTGGGAATAAGCCCTTGGATTCCAGTTCGATTCCGTTTCGATCACCGCGCGAACCAGTGCGGGGTCCACGTGGTGACGTTCCGCTGCTTCTCTTACCAGTTTCTCGACGCCGTCGCGGTCGATACTTACGGCCGGACGTTCGCGTCCTGAGAAAGAAGATTCAGCGGCGAGGTAGATGGTTGCGCGCGGCTTTCCGAGTCCCAACTTAACGGTAACCGGCGGTTCGGCGTTCACAAACAACTGCCGGCCCGTCGGTTCCACGACCTTGGTGATCTGGGCGCTGGCGCCCTGTGCAAAAAAAGCGGCGCAAAGAACCAGCGTTCCTGGAATCTGCCAAGCCGTGTTTGCCGTACGTTTTGCCATCGTGCCCTGGGGAAGGCCAACCACAATACCTGGAACCTACAATAGAATGAACAGTTTTCGACATTACCGCAGAGCGGTCAATGTCCCTTCCGTACTAGTGGCCTAGCCGGGCGGTCTACACTAGGGAAGATCGCCTGGCGAGTAAAACGTCTTGCGAAGCCGTGTCGCAGAGGTCTCCCCCCGCATACAGGCTCCTGGCGCTAACCCAATTATAGCAAGGGCTCGAGGAGGGAGGGGATACTCAATAGGGCACTTTTTAGGGCTGCTGTGTCTTTACCGCCAGCCTCAGCCAGGTCCGGCCGGCCGCCTCCGGAGCCGCCGACCTGCTTGGCGAGTGCCTGTATCAGCTTGCCAGCATGGACTTTAGCGGTCAGGTCCTTGGTTACCCCGGCGATCAGGGCCACCTTGCCGTCCTCGGGCATACCCAAGGCGACGACCCCGGAGCCCAGCTTCTGGCGCAGAGTGTCCACCAGTTGGCGGAGACCCTCCCGGTCGACATTGGCGACCTCGGCAGCGATCAACTTGACCCCTTTGACGGTCTGGACGCGGGCGGCAAGCTCGTCGACCTGGCTGAGGGCGCCTTTGCGTTTTTGGGCTTCCAACTCCTTTTCGAGGTGCTTGGCGGTTTGTGACAGTTTTTCGACCTGAGCCAGGATGCCGTCTTCGCCGACGTTCAGGGTGGCGGCGATTTGCCGAAGGATTTGCGCCTGATGCTGGTAGTGCTCGAGGGCGCCGATGCCGGTAACCGCTTCGATGCGGCGGACGCCGGCGGCGACGGATTCTTCACTGACGATTTTCAGGACGCCGATGTCGCCGACGCGCTGGACGTGGGTGCCGCCGCAGAGCTCTTTGGAGTAGAAGCCGCGAGCGGCGCGGGGATCGGGAATGGTGACGACGCGGACGTTGTGCTCGGGGTATTTGTCGCCGAAGAAGGCCAGGGCGCCGGAAGCCAGTGCCTCTTCGAGTGAAGTGACGTTGGTCTCGATTTGCGTGTTCAGGCGAATCTCGTCGTTCACCTGCTGCTCGATGTCGCGCAGCTCCTCGGCATCCACGGGAGCGAAGTGCGAAAAATCAAAGCGCAATCGCTCTGGCGCATTCAGTGAACCAGACTGCTTGACGTGCGTGCCCAGAATGTTGCGCAGCGCGGCGTTTACCAGGTGGGTTCCGGAGTGGTTGCGAATGATTCGCGCGCGGCGTTCCGCATCGGCAACGACTGCCACGCGATCGCCGACGTGCAGAGTTTCCTTCGCGACGACTTTGTGGGCGACGAGACCTGCGACAGGATAAAACGCGCCCTTCACTTCCGCGAGTTGCTGCGATTCCGAATTGTCGTAGAACGCGCCGGTGTCCGCCACTTGCCCGCCGGACTCCGCGTAGATCACGGTGCGGTCCAGAACGACTTCGCCGGTTTCGCCGGGCTTCAGCTCATTCACCGAACCATTTTTCGTGATGATGGCTTCAATCCGGCAATCCTTCGCACACGTCCCAAAATAAAAATCCGGCTCTGTCTTGAATGTCTCCGCCAGCTTTGCATACGCCGGATTCGCCGCCTCCTTCGAGCCGCCCTTCCACGACGCCCGGGCTTTCGTCCGCTGCTCTTGCATTGCGCGTTCAAAGCCGGCCCAATCGACTTTAATTTCGGCATCTCGCGTCAGATCTTCGATGAAATCACGCGGCAAGCCATAGGTATCGTAGAGCTTAAAAGCTAAGTCACCCGGATATTCGACCGAGGCACCATTTTGCTTCTGTTCCGATCTAAGCTGGAGAAGATGCTCGTGTTCCTCGTCGCGTGCCTTCTTGGTCCTGGTGAGCGCATCTCCAGGTCCGGGCCGATCATGCCGTAGGCGGAGGTTATATTCGTCGTCCTCGAACTGTTCTAGACCCGCATCAAGCGTGCGGGCGAACCTTGTCTCTTCGCCCTTCACGATGTCTGAAACGCGTTGCGAACTCTCTTGCAATTCCGGGTAAGCACCTTTCATCTGGTCTCGAACGGTCAGCACCAAGTGGTGCAAGAAAGGCGCTTCTTGGCCAAGGAGGCGCCCATGATATATTCCGCGGCGCATGATTTTGCGGAGGACATAGCCGCGGCCTTCGTTCGATGGCAGAACCCCGTCTGTAATGAGAAAGGTTGTCGCGCGAGCGTGATCGGCAATGACGCGTAGAGAGGCTGCACCGCCCTTGCCGACTTCGGATTTCATTTCCTTCTCATAGTCTACGCCACAAAGTTCGGCGGCACGCTTAAGCAGGGGGACGAAAAGATCGGTGTCGTAGTTGGAGATGACGCCTTCGAGAACGGCGGCGGCTCGCTCGAGGCCCAAGCCGGTGTCGACGCAGGGTTTTGGCAATGGTGTGAGCGTGCCGCTGGCGTCGCGGTTAAACTGCATGAAGACGAGATTCCAGATTTCGACGTAGCGGCCGCAATCGCAGGGAAATTTGCAGTCGAGGTGGCCCTCCTCGGACGCGTCAGGCCCCATGTCATAGAAGACTTCGCTGCACGGGCCACAAGGGCCTGTGTCTCCCATCGCCCAGAAATTGTCTTTCAGTCCAGGAATCGGAACGATTCGATCGGCTGGAATGTTCTGCTCGCGCCAAAACTCCCGGGCTTCCTCATCCACCCCAAGCGTTTTGCCGGGCGACACTTCCGCGCCGCCAAAGACCGTGACGTAGAGCTTATCTTTCGCAATTCCAAACCATTGCGGAGAAGTGACGAGTTCCCAGGCGTAGGCGATGGCGTCTTTTTTGAAATAATCGCCAAACGAAAAATTGCCGAGCATCTCGAAAAAGGTGTGATGGCGCTTGGTGAAGCCGACGTTTTCAAGGTCGTTGTGCTTGCCGCCGGCGCGGACGCATTTCTGGCAGGAAGTGGCGCGCGTGTAATCGCGTTTTTCGAGGCCGAGGAAGACGTCCTTGAACTGGTTCATCCCGGCGTTGGTGAAGAGAAGGGTAGGGTCGCCGTGGGGCACGAGCGAGGAACTGCGGACGCGGCGGTGGCCCTTGCCTGCAAAGAATTGCAAGAACTTTTCGCGAATCTCGTTGCCGGTCATTGTTTTCGCGGTGCCCTTGCCGGGCACCTCAGCCTCAGTTCCTGTTGAAGTGGCAGACCAAGATTATCGCAGAGGGGGCGAGATAGCACCAATGAGGGCGTAAGTGGGAATGGGAGGAGGCGCGCTCCAAAATGGGAAACGAGTTCAAAGTAACACTTTAAGAATTTTGTGTTGCGAGGGACCCCTTACACCCGGCATTTTTGAGAAAGAGTGCGGAACCGACTGAATGCAAAAGAGATGTGAAACACTCTTGGGCTCAAGAGCGACAAGAGAGAGAAAAGAGTGCGAGGTGCGGGCGGGAGCATGCGGCTCTGACCCTTCAAGGCGTGAGTGATTTGGGGTGGAATACGCCCGGAGATTTCCCGGATGTGCGGCAAATAAATGAGTTCAGGCGCTGAGCTCTGGAAGTGTAGAAAGAAAAGGAGTTAGAGGGCGATTCCTTGGATTTGTGGCAAGTAAAGGAGTTAGCAGATTGTGGGGTGCGATTCACGCAAAAGTATAGCATGGAAGGTCGCCCAAGTCAAGAAGTACTTATGTGGTAAATAAGACACAGTGTTGAGCAGGGGCTTCCGGCGGAGCGCCGGTTTCGGGGCTTCGCAGGTGAGACGGGAATTCAGGGTGGACGAAGCCAGGATAGGGAGGACGGCCGTGGCGGGCTGGGGGAACCCTATTCACGGAGTATTCATAACCTATTCCATTGCGTGTGGGCGGCTTTCGGGGTAAGTTCTACGGCCAGTGAAGTCCGGTCTGGCGCGCCCCGGCGCCGAGAAAACGCTTCGGTTCATTCGACCGGATGAAAGAAATCGGGAAGGAGCCGGTACTTGTGCGGTGCTGCACGAGCAGCTGTGCACGCTTCCTTACACCATCTCGGAAGGAGTCAACGACATGCAAGCATTTCGAAATCTCGGGCGGGCGATCGGAATCTCGACGCTGGCAGGGGCTGCGCTTTTCCTGACGGCGGTTACCGCGCACGCGCAGTCCAAAGATCCGGACGAAAAGCAAATCACCGTCAAGCCGACAGATGTCGACCATCAGGCCGCCAAACAGGCCACGGTTGTGTATCGCAAGGCCTGGACGGGGAGCAGACCAAAGGAAGTAGGGGAATCGAAGCTGACTTTCCATGCGGGAGCAGTACCGCATAGCCAATCCTCGTCGCACAGCGACGGGGACAACCCGCCGCGCTACCCTGGCGACCTCAATTATCACGGAGGAGCGGTCGTTGAATTTGCGAAGTCGCATGCGATCTATATGCTGCCGAACGGGACGTGCCCGATTGCGGTGTGCTGGGGAAATCCAGAAGGGTTCCTGCGCGACTTGGGCAAGAGCGAGTTCATTCATGTGACCGACCAGTACGTTGACCGCGAGTCTGATAATCGCTACACGGTTGGGCAGAGAGCGTTTGTTCCCTACACGCCGCCGGCGGTGCCTTTTACCGACAATGACATGCTTGCGGTGATTCACGCGGTGGCGTCGGTGACCGGGGAGACCGGTTACGGCCACATCTATCACGTGTTTCTCCCGCCGGGGCAGGATGAGTGCTTCGACTCCACCTTTACGGTTTGTGCTTCGAACGTGTTCTGCGCGTACCACAGCAGCGCGGACTTCACGGACATTGGGCACATTCTCTACTCGGTCGAACCTTATGCGAACGTGATCGGTTGCCAGGTGAGACCAGGCACTCCCAACGGAACGCTGGTGGATTCCACCAACGACACGGTGTCGCACGAATTGATCGAGACGATCACCGATCCGGATGGAACAGGCTGGTGGAACAGTACCGGGCTGGGAATGTTTGGGCAGGAGATTGCGGATGAATGCATATTTCTAGTTCCTCCTTTTTATTCCGACCCGGCCATCATCAAGGTGAGAGGAAATTTGTACGCCTTGCAGCCGGAATATAACAACCGACAACATGCCTGCACGGCTGACAACTAGCTGAAGGGTGTTTCGCAAGGGAGGGCGAGCGATTGCCCTCCCCTTTTTTTTGCTTATTGCACATTCGTTGTCTGGCTTTTTGAACAGCTGCATGTACTCTGCGAAATGACAGCGGAACGGCGAGACTCCCCTTAGCTTGAAGTCCTACTCCGGCTCGACCTCGGGAAGTTCCTCTCGCGTTATCTTCTTTAACTCCCGCCGGACCACGTCGGAGGAAAAACCGGCGCGCAGCAGGCTGCCGTAAATGGAAGCCATTTTCTTTTCGTCGATTTCGCCGCGGTAGGAGCGGAGCTTGCGTTCGATGCGCGCGCGCACCATGCCGGACTCGTCGGTGGTCTGCGCGGTTTCCTCCAATGCGGCCGCAATGTGGCGGTCGGGAATGCCGCGGGCGCGCAGGTCGCGGGCAACGCGGAATTTTCCTTGCTTGCGCGATTCGGTGCGCTGGCGGGCGAACTGCTTTGCGAAGCGGGCATCGTCGATCAAACCATTTTCTTTCAGGCGAGCCATGACAACTTGAACGAGCAGCTTGTTATCGCTGCGGCGCTCCAACTTTTTCTTCATTTCATGGACGGAATGGGCGCGGCGCGTCAAGGCGCGCAGCGCTACATCGTACATCTCGGCTTCCGTCTCGAGTTGGCGTGGCTTTCCAAACATGGTGGAAGCATAGAAGAGAAACCGACGAGTGGCTAGTCGCCAACCAAGAGGGTGACCGTCGTCTATAGGTGGGCAGACGGCCAAACGAAAGTTCATGCAGAGATGCTAAGAACTCGAAGGCTCAATCTAGTGGACTCTCAAAGGCAAATCACCGCGCTCACGCAGCCCCTCCTCGTCGAATTCCCGATCCTGCCAACGATACCGCACTCGGATGAATCCTGCCGAGCAGCAATCGCCGACGCGCCTTTCCTCGTCGGCAAAATCCAGAACCAATATGCCCCCGGCAATGGAAGCCCGCACAAGACCGCCATAGCCGCGCGAGCCGCTTTCAAGAAGGCCTAAGAGTTTGGGGCGATCATGGCCCACTTTATAAATGTAGAGGAAATCCCAGTTGGAAGTGCCTCCAGTGCTGTAGTTCAAGTGCACGGCCGCTTCTTCTATTCCGTCTCCATCCAAATCGCCGCAGGTTACGGAATCGACGCTGACAAGAGGAGCGTGTTCGCGTTCATCTTCTCCCCGACTTGGCGAGTAAAAATAGTGTATGCCTCGCACGGCTCGAATCTGTTTTTGTGGCAGGGGGCTAATCCATCGCGAGATCGAAGGAACCAAAGAATACTCACCCATTTCTTCATCCCAAGGAAAGGAGAAGTTCTTGAAGTCAATTCGACGGATCTCGATGTTCTTGGGGGTGTCGGCGGCCAATGCAGCCGCAAGACTCAGACTGAGGATCATGGCTCGGGCGAGAATTCTCATGTGCTTCATGTACAAAATGGAATAATAACGGAGTTCAGCTCTAAGTTGCACAGGGTAAATACCAAAGCGTCGCTGCAACGGTGAGATGCCGGGCGATTCCCCGGCTCTACGGATTCGAACTATTTCCTGGCGAAGCGCTCGAAGTCGGCCATTTGGCGCTCCATCTCTTCGCGAGCGGAGTCGGCGGCGGAGCGGATACCCTGGATGCGCAGCTTGAATTCGTCGGCGTTGGAGGCGCGGGCGAGAGCTTCGTCGAGGGTGATGAGCTGCTTGGTGTAGAGATCGAAGAGCGACTGATCGAAAGTCTGCATGCCGTACTGGCTGGTGCCGGCGGCGATGGCGTCGTGGATCAGGCGCGTTTTGTCGGCGTTGATGATGCAATCGCGGATGTAGCCGGTGGCGATCATGATTTCGACGGCGGGGACGCGGCCTTTGTCATCGGCGCGGCGCACGAGGCGCTGCGAGACGACGGCTTTCAACGTGGCGGCCAGCTGCAAACGAATCTGCTTCTGCTCCGGCGGCGGGAAGACGGCGATAATACGTTGAATGGTTTCCGTCGCGTCGAGAGTGTGCAAGGTGGAAAGCACCAGGTGACCGGTTTCCGCGGCGAGCAGCGCGGTGGAAATGGTCTCGAGGTCGCGCATTTCGCCGACCAGAATCACGTCGGGGTCCTGACGGAGAGCAGCGCGCAGCGCGGTGGAAAAGTTCGCGGTGTCCACTTCCACTTCGCGCTGGTTGATGAAACTTTTCTTGTCGCGGTGCAGGAATTCGATGGGGTCTTCGATGGTGATGAGATGGTCGGCGCGATTGGCGTTGATGCGGTCGATCATCGCGGCGAGCGTGGTGGACTTACCGGAACCGGTGGTTCCCGTGACCAGCACGAGCCCGCGTTGTTCCTCGCAGATTTTGGTGATGACCTGGGGAAGATTCAATTCTTCGGTGGTGCGAATTTTTGTGGGGATGACGCGCAAGACCATACCGACGTTGCCGCGCTGCTGAAAGACGTTGACGCGGAAGCGGCCGAGACCGGCGACGCCATACGCCATGTCCAACTCCGCCGTTTCCTTGAACTTTTGCTTTTGACGGTTGGTCATCATGCTGAAGGCCATGGAAAGCATTTCTTCGGGCGTGACGCGAGGGACGTCGGTAAGCGGGGCGAGCAAGCCGTCCACGCGCAAGTAAGGGTGATTGCCGACTTTCAGGTGCAAGTCGGAGGCTTTGTTTTCGACAGCGCGACGGAGCAGATCATCAATGCTTACGGCCATATCGTGTAAACCCCGCAAGAATGCAGCTAATACGCGACACTAGCACCGGGCCGGGGGACCGACAAGCCAGGCGAGCAGCGTGGTTGCGCGGTAGTTACCTGAGCTTCGGGACAGGTTTTCGAGGAATTTGCGGCGCTCAAGCCTTCTTGAGAAAAAGCGAATCGTAGAGCAGGCCGGCGAGAAAGCCTCCGGCGAGGGGACCAACCCAGTAGACGCCGTGATTGGCCCAGTGGGTGGAAGCGAGCGCCGGCCCGAAGGCTCGCGCGGGATTGAGCGCGGCGCCGGTGAAGGGGCCGGCTACGAGGATGCCAAGTGTGATGGTCAAGCCGATCCCAAAGCCGGCGATCGCGCGGAACGTGCCCCTTTCGTCTACGGCAGTGGCAAAGACCACTAACACCAGGAAAAACGTAGTGACCGCTTCGAGGGCCATACCGGCCCATCGGGGAAAATCGCGCGCGAGCTCCGGCACGCCGAGGGCGACGGCGCGCCAGGTCTCTTCGGGAATGATCGCCTTGAGCAAAAACGCGGCAGCGGTAGCGCCGGCGAGCTGGGCGGCCCAGTACAAAAAGGCGTCGATGGTGTTCACGCGCTTGGTGACCCAGAACCCGATGGTGACAGCGGGATTGAAATGTCCACCGGAGATATGTCCCATGGCCGAAACCATGATGGCGATCGCCAGGCCGTGGGCCAGAGCGATTCCGAGGAGGCCGACTCCGCCCGTGGAGTGCAGATATTGATCGGCGCAGATCGCTCCGGCGCCAAAAAAAATCAGCGCAAAGGTGCCGATGAATTCAGCGATGAGTTTTTGCGAAGTGCTGTACATTCGAAACTCTCCCCGCACGGAACAAAACTTGCGCCCGATTCGAACGGCTGCATTCTAGCCGGAATGCGGCGCAGAACGCTAGGCCTCTCACCAAATTCTAGCGCGCAAGTTGCCCCGCGATTAACTCAGCGGCGGAAGGCCAATTTTTTTCAACAGCTCAGCGAAGCGCGGATCTGTTGCCCACATAGAGTCCAATTCTATTCGTGCGCGGATGGTATTCATGCGCGTGTCACCCTGTTGATAGGCCAGCTCGAGAGCAGCAAAGGAATGATCCTTCTCACCAAGTCCGGCGTAGATGTCCGCGATTCCCAGCCAGGAGACATACTTTGTTTTTGCATCCTCAATTAGTTGACCGAGGATTCTTCGGGCTTCCATTGTCTTTCCAGCTTTGGCATAGGCGTATCCGAGATAGCCGCGATAGTACGACGACTCCGGAATCAAGCGAACGACTTGTTCCATCTCCGCGACGACCTCATCAAACCTCTTTTGCAAGATCAGCGTCTGAGCGTATCCGTAGTGGGCGATCGGGTAATTGGGATCCAGTTCGATTGTCTTGCGCATTTGCTGTTCCGATTCCGCCAGGCGGTTTGCAAACAACAGGGACAAGCCCAAATTGACCTGGAGGGCGGGAGTGAACGGTTCCAGCTCCACACTCTTGCGATTCTCCTGAATGGATTCGTCATAGCGGCCGGTGGCGTATAGAAGTTCTGCGTACCATTGATGGGCATACGGGTAGGCGGGATTGAGATCAATCGCGCGCCGGAATTCCCGCTCCGCTGCTGCAAAATCCCATTCGAATACCAGGAGCACGTTCCCCAACGACGCATGGGCCTCGCCCAGGACGGGATCCAGGTCAAGGGCCTTCTCCGCGGCTTGGCGCGCTTTCGCGCCAGCCTCCTTTGGAGAGAGTGCGGCGCTGTTGCGCGCGAGAGAATAATAAGAATCCGCGAGTCCAGAATAGGCTAGCGCATAGTTCGGATCTTTTGCGATGGCTTGCTGAAAGTAGTCGATGGCTTTGTTCACGCCGCCAGCCGTTCGCCGGTTCCAATAGAATCTGCCTTGTAAGTACAACTGATAGGCTTCGGAGTTTTGAGTAGGCCGCTGCGCTACGATATTTTTCTGTGCGCCGGAAAGCTTCAGCTTCAAGTTCTCCGCGATGTCCCGGGTGATATCCGGCTGCAGGCTGGTCACATCAGTTAATTTGCGCTGATACTGTTTTCCCCAGATTTGCCAGTCGTGCTCGGCATCGATGAGCTCGATGTTGATGGATATCGTGTCCCCCTGCTGAACCATGCGTCCCGTGAGGATCGCTTGAACTCCCAGGTCATGCGAAACCGTTTGTGGCTGAATGTTCTTTCCCTTGTAGCGATAGACCGACATCAACGAGACAACTTTCAATGAAGAAATTTGAGAAAGCGTGTGCACCAGATCCTGCGTTATTCCTTCGCTGAGATATTCGATATCCGGATTGCCAGTGGCATTTACGAACGGCAGCACGGCCACAGAATTCAGGGGATTTTCCTTTGACCGCCTTACTCCGAAAAGAAGAGCAAGGGCCAGGACCACCGCGATGGAAACGCCCGCGCCAAGCACGCCCATGCGCAATTTCGGGCTGCGGGCCAACGGGGCTTTGCTGGCCGCTGCAGTAGCGGCGGTCACACGAGCAGTATCCGAGTCGCGCTTCAGGCGCTTCAGGTCGGCGCCGATTTCCGCGGCGCTCTGGTAGCGCAGGGCACGGTCTTTCTCGAGTGCTTTCGAAACAATTTCATCAAAGCGTGGCGGGAGATTCGAACTCGCGGCGCTAGGATTCGGCGGCGTCCGTTCGAGAATCGCATGGAAAATAACTGCCGAGGTGGGGCCGGAGAAGGCCACTCGGCCGGTAGCCATTTCGTAGAGGACAGCCCCGAAGCTGAAGAGGTCGGTGCGCGCGTCCAACTCTTCGCCGCGGGCTTGTTCGGGGGACATGTAAGCGACGGTGCCCATGGCGATGCCGGGACTGGTGAGCGCTTCCTCGGTCGTTATTCCTTCGATGGATCCAACGGTGGCGCCTGGAATCGCGCCGTCAGCGGAGAGTTTGGCCAGACCGAAATCCATGAGCTTGGCTTGCCCGCGCGCGGTCATGAAAATGTTGGCGGGCTTGATGTCGCGGTGGACGATGCCTTTTTTGTGGGCAGCATCGAGCGCATCGGCGATCTGAACGCCGATGTCCAGAAGGGCATCTGTTGGAAGAGCGCGACCTGAGATGCGTTGTTTGAGAGTTTCCCCTTCGAGGAGTTCCATCACCAGGAACGTCTTTCCTTCGTGTTCTCCGATCTCGTGAATCGTGCAGATGTGCGGATGATTCAGGGCGGAGGCGGCACGTGCTTCGCGGCGGAAGCGCTCGAGGGCCTGCGGATTCTGATTAAGCTCGTCCGGGAGGAATTTGAGCGCCACGCGGCGGCCGAGTTTCAGATCTTCGGCGGCGTAGACCACGCCCATGCCGCCGACGCCGAGTTTTTCAAGAATACGGTAGTGCGAGACGGTTTGGCCGGTCATTCAAAAGGTTTCCGCTGCGCGAAATGATAGGGGGTGCGGTGAACTGAGTCAACGCTGCGGAAGGAGGTTGAGAGCTAGAAGTTAACAAAAATGGGGAGAAAGAACAGGAATTTATGCCGGGGACGAGGAGAGCACAGGTAGACGAGGAGGGAGGAACAAGAGAATCTCACCAAATCGTGGGAACCAGTTTGGAGCGACGGATCTCACGGTCGGCAGTAACCAGCGATAGCCCCTCGACAAGTGCGGTGGCTCCGATGATGCGATCGGCGGGATCCTTGGGATACGTTGCTGGAAATGACATGACACGCGCACAGGCACGGCTATTGATGGGCAGTACGACAAAGCGGGCTTCGATTTCCTGCAGGATGGACTCGAGGCTGAGACCCAGAAGGATGCGGCCCTTACTCGCGAGCGTTGTTAACTCCAGGAGGCTGATATCGCAGACCGCCATGCCGTCCCCACTCCTGCGTGAAAGTCCAATTGCAGCTCTAGCCTTGGCCGACAACTTGTCGGGATCAGACGTCAGCCAAAGCACAACATGTGTGTCCAGCAAAATCAATAGAGGTTACCCCACTCCTCCTCTGTAAGGGCAGGG
The DNA here is from genome assembly GCA_013289585.1 of Acidobacteriota bacterium. Lineage (GTDB taxonomy): Bacteria > Acidobacteriota > Terriglobia > Acidiferrales > UBA7541 > Acidiferrum. The sequence continues at coordinate 231,813 of JABCZR010000002.1, forward strand.
GAAACTATGTCTCCTGTAATCGCGATCTTCCCGCGAAGAAAACCGAAGATATCATCGTTTTTTGACTCGACTGGCACGAGTTTGGCCACTGGCTTGCCGTGTTTGGTGATCACGACAGTTATGCGCTTGGACTGAACTTCGTCCATAACTGCAAGACAATTTGTTTTGAACGCGCCCGCCGCCATTTTTTTCATTGGGGAAACTCCTTTATGGCTATGGTCATTATACTATGGTCATATCTGCTCGGCAAGGGCAAACGTCAAATCTGCGCGACGTGACCGAGTGTGTCGATAGGGGCGCAGCACGCTGCGCCCCTACAAAGGCAACCTCGACAATGCGCGCCTAGCGGGAGGCGGCGCCGACGGGCGCGTTTACGGGCGTGAGCCAGCTGTGGCGATCGGGTTTGCTGCCGCTGGTAATGGCAAAGAACTCTTCCTGGATCTTACGGGTAACGGGTCCAGCGACGCCTTTGCCGACCTGAATGTGATCCACGGAGCGGATGGGAGTAACCTCGACGGCGGTTCCCACGAAGAACACTTCATCGACGATGTAGAGCATTTCGCGCGGGATGACGCTTTCCTTCACAGGAATGCGCAGATCTTCCGCGAGCTTCACGACGGCATCGCGGGTGATGCCGGGCAAAATGCTGGTGGCCAGCGGCGGTGTATAGAGAACGCCATCGTGGACGAGGAAGATGTTCATGCCTGACCCTTCGCTGACATGGCCGCCGGAATCCAGAGCAATGCCTTCGGCGTAGCCGTTGAAGGAGGCTTCCATCCGAATGAGTTGCGAGTTCATGTAGTTGGCCGCGGCTTTGGACATTGCGGGCAAAGTATTCGGCGCGATGCGCGTCCAGGAGCTCACGCCGACTTCCACACCTTTCGAGAGAGCTTCGGGGCCCAAATAGGCGCCCCAGGACCAGCAGGCCATATAAATGTCGATCGGGGAATTCAGGGGGTTGACGCCCACTTCGCCGTAGCCGCGGAGAACGATGGGCTTGACGTAGCAGGAATTCAATTTGTTCGCGCGCACCACCTCGGTGGCGACGTTACAGAAATCGTCGACGGAGTAGGGAAGTTCCATGCGATAAATGCGCGCGGAGTTGATAAGGCGCTGCATGTGCTCGCGTAGGCGGAAGATGGCCGGGCCCTGCTTGGTTTCGTAGCAGCGGATGCCTTCGAAGACCGCAGAGCCGTAGCTGACCACGTGGGAAAGGACGTGAAGCTTGGCGTCATCCCAGTTGATCCACTTTCCGTTGTGCCAGATTTTCTCGGTCGCCTGGATCGGCATAGATGCTCCCTATTCGTTGGTGCCACTCGCGGTGGTGCCGCCCGAAATTGCAGAATACGGTACGCGGGAGAGAGCGTCAATGCGCGAAACGGGATGGACACTGAGGGCTCGGAACCAAATTGGCGCGTACCGCAATTATTTTGGCGAGGAATCGGATGTCTTTTCGCCGGTCGCGGGCTTGCGGGAAGAACTGGCAGCGCCGCTGGCAGGTGCTGACATTGCCGAAGTCATCGTTAGGAATGCCGACCTGGCCTCGAGAAGTATGCGATCCGTCCTGTTCTCGACGATACCCAAAAGCAAAAACGGAATGGCAGTGGCTGCGACCAGCAGCTTTGCCCGACGGGGCGTCCTGGCTTCCGGCTCCCAACGAAAGAGCTGGGCGGAAAGGAAAAAAGTGAGGCAAGCCCAGGCGGCCAGGGAAAGGATCTCCGCATAACGGCTCCAGGCCGTGGCGGAGTTCGCGATGGTCTGCTGAAGACCGTTAACCAGGTAGGTGGACGGAAGAAACAGACCAATCCGCTGTACAGTGCGCGGCAAAAAGGCCAGGGGAAAGGTGGCGCCGGAGAGAAAGATCAGAGGCAGCCATAGAAGTTGGTTGAGCACCTGAGTTTCTTGCATGGTGTTGGTCACGCTGGCCACGACCAATCCGAGCGAACCAAAAGAGATGATGCCGACAGAGACGAGCAAGAAAAGAGAAAGGGGATTGCCAATACTCGGAACGTGAAAAACGACACGGGCGAGGAACAATTCAACCAACACTGTGGGAAGGGTCAGCACGAAATTGGCGACGATGCTCGAGGCCAGCAAGTCGCTGGCAGTCACGGGCGCTACATGAAAGCGCCGCAGGATTCCTTGTTCCCGGAACATAACGAGAGCCGCGCTGAGTCCCCAGAAACTGCCCATCACGTTAAACGCGAGCACGGGACCGAGATAAAACCCCACCATTTGCGGAACGCCCTTGGCAAATACGCCCAACCATATGAAGAAAAAAGCAAAGGGCATGACCAGGATAAAGAAGAAGAACATTTTATTGCGCATGGCCAGGTGAATGCGCATGCGCGTGAGTGCAACAAAGTTTTTCAATCGCGTAGCCTCCTTCCGGTCATTTCGATGAACACGTCTTCAAGCGAAGGAGTGGCAATTTCCAGGCTGACGAGTTCATTTCCCTCAGCTTCCAGGTGTTTGACAAGAGAAACGATGGCTTGCGGGGGCCGATGCGAATGAATCACGTAAGTGCCGTCGACTTCGCGCGCGTCGGTAACGCCTTCGAGGTTCTTGAGCGCTCCGTTCAATTCTGGCTTCGAGAGACGAACCTCGATGCGTGTGGCACCGCCGGAATGGGCTTTCAACTCGCGCGGAGTCCCCAGAGCTATGACCTTGCCGTGATCCACGATGGCTACGCGGTCGCAGAGGCGCTCGGCTTCCTCGATGTAGTGAGTGGTCATCAAAATGGTTTTTCTCTCGCGGCGCAGTTCTTCGATGATGTCGTAGATTTCGCGGCGTACCTGCGGATCGAGACCGGCGGTAGGCTCGTCGAGAAAGACGACTTTCGGGTCATTGAGGAGGGCCATGGCGAGCGCGAGGCGCTGCTTCTGGCCGCCGGAAAGCTGGCTGTAAAAGGTGTTGCGCTTTTCTTCCAGGCCGAAGCGTTTGAGCAGCTCTTCCGGCTTGCGACCGCGCTTGTAGAAGCTGGCGAAGAGCCGCAAAGCTTCCATGACCCGAATCTTGTCCGGAAGCGAAGTGGACTGCAGTGCGGCGCCAATTTCGTGCTTTAGAGCCGAGGTATCTCTTTGCGGGTCCAGGCCGCAGACAGAAACGCGGCCGCCATCCGGGTCGCGAAGACCTTCCAAGATCTCGACGGTGGTCGTTTTTCCGGCGCCGTTGGGTCCGAGGAGGCCGAAGACTTCACCTTCTTCGACGTTGAAGCTGACGCCGCGGACCGCTTCGAGCTCGCCGTAACGCTTGACGAGGTTTTCCACTTGAATGATGGAATTTGCCATCTTGGCTGACCACCCACTCGGTCGGGTTCATCCTTGAAATGAGCTATAGCATACAGCAGATGGGCGCCTGTTTCGTAACGACAGGCGCAGACCTCTCCCCCTCTCACTTACGAATACGTTTGCGGGGAGATTTCTGTTTCAAGACGAGTTTTGCGGGCGGTTTCCAGAGGTGGCGTTTGAGATCGACGCGAGACTCGATCAGCGTGACGCCTTCGCTTTCGAGAAGTTTTCTTTGCAGGGAGGAATAAGGTTCGCGGATAAGGAGCTTTCCGCGCGCGCCGAGAACGCGATGCCAGGGAATGCCTTTGCCAGAAGGTGTGGCTGCCATGGCTCGCCCCGCGGTTCGGGCTCCGCCTGGAAGACGCAGAGCCTTAGCGAGGGCTCCATAGGTTAGAACACTTCCGCGGGGAATTCGTTGCACGAAACGATAGACGTAATCCCAGGACATTTCGAATCCATTTCCGAGGAGATCGGTTTGGAGAATCCAGTCTGTGCGAGAAACAGGAAACTCGAACGTCATCCTAGGTGTCCAAAGAAAGAAGAACAAGAGAAAATTCCCGCGGCCGGGTTTAACGCGGTAGATGCGATGCGGCGCGATTTCGGGAACGTCCGGGAAAAGCGCGCATCTAATCGAAGTAGGGAATAGAAAAATGCCGAGCGCGGTCATTCAAGTGTAGTCAGAAAACAAGGATGAGAAGAATTTATGGAACGCAGAAAAAAATGTGATGAGGAATACGGGGCAGATTCGACTAGGGTTGTCGCGTTACTCATACGACGCAGTGCTCCGGTGAACGCGCATCTTGTCTTGGCTGCCGTAGTGAAGAGAACTACACTACGGCAGATGACATTGCCTTGAGGTGACGTCATGGACGAATACGTACTTTCACTAGATCCGAGCAAGCGCAGCGCCGACACGATCGATTTTCAGACGGCGCTGGGGGCCAAGATTGTCGGGCAGAAGGAAGGCGTCCAGGCGTTGGTCGAGTTGTATCAAGTTTTCCGCGCCGGATTGAACTCTCCCGGCCGTCCGGTTGGCAATCTTCTCTTTCTCGGTCCGACGGGCTCCGGCAAGACGCGCATGGTGGAAGCCGCGGCGGAAATTCTCTTCGGAGATCCCCGAGCGGTGGTCAAAGTGGATTGCGCGGAGTTTCAGCATTCGCACGAAATCGCCAAATTGATTGGCTCACCCCCAGGCTATCTCGGCCATCGCGAAACGCACCCGCTGATCACGCAGGAATCGCTCTCCGCCAGTCATACGGACAAGCTGAAGCTCAGCTTCCTGTTGTTCGATGAAATTGAGAAAGCCAGCGATGCGCTGTGGCAATTGCTACTGGGGATTCTGGATAAGGCCACGCTCACTTTGGGCGACAATCGCAAGGTCGATCTGTCTCAGACGATTATCTTTCTCACCTCCAACCTGGGGAGCGGTGAGATTACCGACCTCATGGAAGGCGGCATGGGCTTTATCCAGCCGAAGGACAAGCCTGCTGCGGGTCTGGACGAGAAAGTCGAACGCACGGCTGTGGAAGCCGCGCGACGCAAATTCTCGCCCGAGTTCATGAACCGCCTGGACAAGGTGGTGGTGTTCCACCCGCTGCGGCGCGAACAGCTCCAAGAAGTGCTGGATATCGAGCTGGGCCAGGTACAGAAGCGCGTTCTGGATACTGCCAACGGGCAGTTCCTGTTTCGGGTGACGGCGGCCGGCAGGGAATTCCTCCTGCAGGAAGGCACCGACCAACGCTACGGTGCACGGCACCTGAAGCGCGCCATCGAGCGCAACGTCGTTTATCCGCTGGCGAACCTGCTGGCCACGGATCAAGTCAGTTTGGGTGACCTGGTGTGTATCGATTGGGACCGCAGCCATAATCGCTTGACGTTTGCCCGAGAAGGCGAAGGGGCGCTGATTGCAAGCCCGACGGCCCAGCCAGGCGGGATTGCCGCATCGGCCGAAGCAAAGGATGGTAAGTCCATCGATGCCCCGGCGGAAGTCGTGCAAGAAGAGCGCAAGACGCGCGTGGCGCAACCTACAGCTGCACCGGCGGCCACGTCGCAAGCCCGGAAGAAGCAGGATCGCTCCAATAACTAAAGTACTTAAAGTGGAACTTTAACTAGGACTAAGGGCGCATCGATGGTGCGCCCCTTTTTGTCGCCGCGGAACTGACACAAACTGTTTCATCCCTCTCACTTTGCACGTGATTGAAACACAGTCTCACGGGTTGAGACAGTTTCCACAATTGCAACACTTGTATGTTGTTGAATTTGTGCTGTTTTTCTGAACCCCACCCTGTGGACAAAATTGGCCCTCCCCATGCATTAGTTCAGGTTTGCGCGTAGCTGAGACGCGCATTGCGCCCAGGGGACATGGTCGCAAGGAAGGATCGATGAAATGAGAGCCGCCGCCCGCCAGCAACTGGATCCGAGCATCCGAAGCAACGATACCCGTGATTTTCATGCCTCGTTGCGCGCCAAGATTGTCGGTCAGGAAGAAGGTGTGCAGTCTCTGGTGGATATGTTCCAGGTCTTTTGTGCCGGACTGAACTCGCCGGGGCGCCCGGTGGGCAACCTGTTGTTCCTTGGGCCGACCGGCTCGGGAAAAACGCGCATTGTGGAAGCGGCTGCCGAAATTCTTTTTGGGGACCCCCGCGCTGTTATTAAGGTCGACTGCGCGGAGTTCCAGCATTCCCATGAAATCGCCAAGCTGATTGGTTCGCCCCCAGGCTACCTGGGCCACCGCGAGACCCATCCGCTGATCACGCAAGAAGCCCTGGCAGCCAGCCACACTGAAAAACTGAAGCTGAGCTTCCTGCTGTTCGACGAAATTGAAAAGGCCAGCGACGCCCTATGGCAATTGCTCTTGGGCATGCTGGACAAGGCCACGCTGACTCTCGGCGACAACCGCCGCGTGGACCTCTCGCAGACCGTTATCTTCCTCACGTCCAACCTGGGCGGAGGAGAAATCACCGAACTGATGCAAGGCGGCATGGGCTTCATCCAGCCAAAAGACAAGCCGGCCGCCGGCCTCGATGAAAAAGTGGAACGTACGGCGGTGGAAGCGGCGCGCCGGAAGTTTTCTCCGGAATTCATGAATCGGCTCGACAAAATTGTGGTATTCCATCCGCTGCGGCGTGCGCAGCTCGAACAGGTTTTGGAAATTGAGCTCGGCCAGGTGCAGCAGCGTGTTCTGGAAACCGCCAAGGGACAGTTCCTGTTCCGCGTTACCAACGAAGGCCGCGACTTCCTGTTGCAGGAAGGCACGGACCAGCGCTATGGGGCGCGTCACCTGAAGCGCGCTATCGAACGCCATGTGGTCTATCCGCTGGCCAACCTGCTGGCGACCGAGCAAGTTCATCTCGGCGATCTCGTTTGCATCGATTGGAACAAAGAGCAAGCCCGCCTGACCTTCGTTCGTGAAGGCGAAAACCTGGCGTTGCCTGCGCGCCGTCCGGAACCCGTGATGCCCGTTCGCGCGATACCCGCCAAGAGCGGCAAGGCTGTGGATGCTCCCGGCCTGACCAGTTCCCAGGAGCCTTCGCCGCGGATGGCCCGCTAAACTATCTTTTTTTCTCGATGATCTCGCCCGGGTGGCCAGCCGCCCGGGCTTTTTCTTTTCGAGCACCCGCCATGTAAAGTAACCTTGAGCTGTGGCGTGCCATCCTAGTTTTCATAGGTTTCTGGAGGTTGCGTGAATCGGATTGGGTCCGGTGCAGGGTCCCGCGTCACGACAGCCGTTCGAACGATGCGGCTCCGAGTGGAGCAACTAGCAAATACGGCGGGTCTCGTGCTTGGAATGCTGCTTTTGCTGGTGCCGGGCGCTGCGGCGCAGCGTACTGAGCTTAAGCCAGGTTTCAACATGTTTTCTCCGCAGCAGGACGTGGAGCTAGGGAAGAGAGCCGCCGCCGACGCCAAGAAACAGTTGCCCTCGTGCAATGATCCAAAGGTAGACGCATACCTCACCGAACTGGGGATGCATCTGGCTTCGAAGCTTCCTACCAACGGCGTGAAGTATCCATTCGAATTTCATTGCGTCAATGACAAAGCCATCAATGCGTTTGCTTTGCCCGGCGGGTATGTTTTTGTAAATCGCGGCGCCATCGAAGCGGGGGACAACGAAGGGCAGCTTGCGGCGGTGATGGCACACGAGTTGTCTCACGTCGCGCTGCGACATGGAACGAATCAGGTGACGAAAGCGGAGTGGGCCCAGGGGATTTTTAGTATTGCCAGTGGAATCTTTGGCGACTCCACCGGCGGATCGCTGTTGACGCAGCTCGGAGCGTTCGCCGCGGGTGGCGTGCTGCTGCGCTACTCGCGAACGGCGGAATCACAGGCCGATGTGATGGGGACGCAGGTTCTTTACGACGCGGGGTACGACCCGCGCGCCATGGCGCAATTTTTCGAAAAGCTTGAAGCAGAGACGAAGGGGAAGAATCCGCCGGAGTTCCTGTCCGACCACCCAAATCCGGAGCATCGCGTCGGTCGCGTAGATGAAGAGATTGAAAGGCTTGGCCCGATTCAGCCCAATGCGCGGCGAGACTCGGCCGAATTCGAAGCGATCAAGCGGGAAGTGCTGGCTCTGCCGGTGGTCAAGAAGCCGACGCCAGGAGCGCCTGGTGCTGCCACTCCGCCCGCAGCGCCCTCGCACAATTACGCGGCTTATCAAGCGAGTTCGTACTCGCTCAACTATCCGGACAATTGGAAGAAATATCCGGATAGCGATGGCCGCGGAGCATCGTTTGCTCCGGAAGGCGGTGTTTTGGATGACGGCAGCGGCCACAGCGCGCTGGCGTACGGGCTGATCATCGGCGTGGCAAAAGCCAAAGGCGATTCGAACGATGCGAGCGCCCTACAGAGTGCAACAAGCCAGGTGATTCAAGATCTTCAGAAGGCCAACCCCAGCATGAAAATCACGCGACAAGGCGAGCACTTGCGCCTGAACGGCCATCCGGGCCTTTCGACTTATTTGAGCAATGACTCTCCGGGAGGCGGCCAGGAGACGGATTGGGTCATCACCGTGCTGCGTCCTACGGGTTTGGTCTATTTCATCTGCGTCGCTCCGCAATCTGCATACGATGAGTACGACAAGACGTTTTCAGCTATCCTGGACTCCGTGCGGCTCAAATAAAAACGGGGCTAAACGTAGAGACGCAGAGGCCGCAGAGCAGGAAAAAAGCGCACACAGGAAACAATTCTGAAAAATAGAAAGGGCGTCCCGTCAAAACCGGGGCGCCCTTTTGATTTGCCGGACTATGCGGCAGTTATCTGTGGTCGTTGCTATCGCGGTCGCTGAACAGGGACGGCAGAACCGGCGTGCCTTCCGCCCTCACGGCATCCAGCGCATCCGGATCGAGTCCCAGGATTTGCAGGATGGTGGGAGCCACCTGAGCGGTTTCCACAAAGCTGTTAACGGTCTTGGGACGGAAGTCAGGATTCGAGACGAGCAGCATCACGTTGGTGTCATCCCAGGCAAAGCCGCCGTGCTCGGATTGTTTCTTTAAGTTGCCCGTATAGACCACGCCGACGTTCGGCAACACGACGATGTCAGGCGTGCGCGGGTCACCGCCTTCCCGTAAGCGGCAGCACGGACCAGGAACGTTAGGCACACCGGGTGGGTTAAAGATGGTTGCGACAGAAGCGCCATAGAGGATCTGGCCGATTCCGGCAGCAGCGGCGTTGTCTTCCAGCATGCCAACGACCTTGCTGGTGTCGCTGGAATTCGTTAGCCACAGCTGGGAAATGTCGTCCTCGGCTATCCCGAGCCCGTTGTTGGGGTCGCTATAGACGGGCGGGAGAAAGGACCCGATGATCCCGGATGGCGGCGTACCGTTGTTACCCGACTTCCCCGGAATCGGGAAGAAGCGGTTCGGATCGATCGGCGACTGCCCGTGTTTGGCTGTGATTATGATTGCAGTCGAGTCCAGTAGGTGGCGGCTCCTGAGTGCGGCAACCATTTGTCCGATCGCCGCGTCCACGAAAGCGATCTCGGCCGCCATTTTCGGCCTTGGGGTACCCTGGGCATCCTCATAACCGCCTGAGTTTGCGTCAGTTCTGGTTGCCGACGCGGGTTCAATGAGCTTTTGTCCGACGCTGACCGCCTGGAAGTTCATACCGAAGATGACCGGTACCGGCTGTTTGCTGGTCCCGAGGTGGCTCTTGCCGTTGATCCAGTTCACCACGGCGTTGACCTTCAACTGGTCGTAGCATTTGATGGAATCGAAGTCGGTGGTCCAGTCACTGCTGGTGTTCTGGGAAATGTGCGAGCAGTCAGTCCCGTTCGCGGTCTTGAAACCCGGGATGTCAATCACGTTGGAATTCACTTCGGGCGAGTAGTAATCGTCGAGGTTGCTGGGGCTGGTGGTTCCCGTCGGTCCGGAGACTACCGCGTATACTGCATGCTTGTCGGACCAGGCCGTAAAGCCGCCCGCCGCATGGATCACGCCGTAAATCGTGTTGGTGCGGACGAAATTCCAGGGGTAAACCGGCTTGCACCCATTGAAAGGATCGCGCTCCAACCGATCGGGATTGATGGAAAGAACGCCGCCGTCGAATGTGGAATAGGGACCGCCGCCGTTGACCTGGGTCTCGTCGAATTCATCGCCTTCTTCGTATTCAGTCTGCGTTCCGTTGATCTGTCCTTGCTTGCATGCGTATTGGCTTCCTTGATCCTCGCCGGGTAGTCCATTCCCGGTGTGCACCTTCGGAGGAGCCAGGACGCGATCGTAAGCCACGTCGTAGAACGCGCCCACCGTTCGGGGGCTCCCGCCGGTCACGAGCGCCATCAGCCCAGGGAAAGAATCGGAGGGCCGTGAAGTACTCGTGCGCGTATAGTTCACGCCCGTCTTGCCCAAGGCGGCCAAGGTCGGGCAGTTGTTGGATGCCACACAGTTTTCGTAATCAACCGCGTGCATCCCATCAATGCTAATGAGTAGAACATGCTTGATTTTGCGTCCTTCACCAAATTCATCGTTGGCGCGCGAAGGAGCCGGAGTCGTGGCGCCCAGCAAGCCAACCGAGAGTGCGACAGCAAGTATTCTTTGCTTCAAGTGAATCTCCTTTGATTAAGAAAGCGAATTGAGGGAGCTACCCCACGGTCGAGACTAGGGGCAAAGTGTTACAGCTTGGATAAAGGAGGATGTCGGTGGAGTGAATCGTGGCGGAAATTGCGCCATGCTGAAGGGCTCGATCGAGGCATAAGTGAAAGTACTGTGTTGGCTAGACCCTTGAGAATAGGAAAACATCTCTCAGGTTGCTTGATTTGCGGCCGCAGGCTTGAGTTCTGAGCGCCGTATCCGGTTCGATACACTTCGGCGGCACCTTCGAGGCCGGCACACTTTTCTGTGTCTCGTATCTAATTTTCAGGAGCAGAGCCCCGTGACGAATCGCGGCCGCTCTGGATCAGTCCGCGGCTTCACTGCGAGTAGTGGCCGGCTTCCAGCGCAAAACGGGTTTGCGCGCGGCGGCCACCTCGTCGAGACGCCGGACGCGCGTGGTGTGCGGGGCGGTCTTCACGATTTGCGGATTGGTCGCCGCTTCTTCCGCGATGGATTTCATCGCGTCAATAAACAAATCGCATTCTTCCTTGGATTCAGATTCGGTCGGCTCAATCATCAGCGCGCCGGGGACAATCAGCGGGAACGCGGTGGTATAAGGATGAAAACCGTAGTCGATCAGGCGCTTGGCGATGTCCATGGTGTTCACGCCATTTTTCTTTTGGAGGGCATCGCTGAACACCACTTCATGCATGGAGGGCAGGGAATAGGGCAGATCGAAGACGCCCTCGAGATGCTTTCGAATGTAATTCGCGTTGAGCACCGCATCTTCCGTGGCTTGCCGCACGCCCGGGCCATAGGCAAGGATGTACGCCAGCGCGCGAACGAGTACGCCAAAATTCCCCGCAAACGCTTTCACTCTGCCGATGGAATCCGGCCGCACTTGTTCTTGTGCGAGGCGCCCGCCTTCTTTTTCCACCAGGATGGGCACGGGCCGGAACGGTTCAAGAATTTTTTTCATCGCCACGGGGCCTGCTCCAGGGCCGCCGCCGCCGTGCGGCGTGGAAAATGTCTTGTGCAGGTTCAGGTGCATCACGTCGACACCCAGATCACCCGGACGGGTCACACCCGCGAGCGCGTTCATGTTGGCGCCGTCCATATAAAGCAGCGCGCCTTTTGCGTGCAAAATCTCCGCGATCTCCGGAATGCGCTGCTCGAAAATGCCGAGCGTCGAGGGATTGGTGATCATCAGCGCCGCGACGTCGGGAGTTACGAGGTCGCGCAGCTTTTCCACATCGATCTGCCCGTGCGATTCGGATTTGATATTTTCGACTTCGTAGCCCGCGATCACGGCGGTGGCCGGATTTGTCCCGTGCGCGGAGTCCGGAATCAGCACTTTCTTCCGTGGATTCCCTTGTTTCTCCAGGTACGCGCGAATCAGCAGCAGGCCGGTCATTTCGCCCTGCGCGCCCGCCGCGGGCTGCAGCGTAATGGCATCCATGCCCGTGATTTCGAGCAAGCACTTTTCCAGCAAGCGCAAAATCTTGAGGCAGCCCTGCGAAAGCTCCTGCGGCTGGTAAGGATGTTCCGTCGCAATCCCGTCCAGGCGCGCGACGAATTCATTTACGCGCGGGTTGTATTTCATGGTACAGGAGCCGAGCGGATACATACCCAGGTCAATGGCGTAGTTCCACGTCGAGAGTCGCGTGAAGTGGCGTAGCACTTCAATCTCGCTGACTTCCGGAAATCCTTCGATGCCTTCGCGCCGGTGGCTCGCGCCGAGCGTCTTTGCCGGATCGGCTGCGGGAACATCGAGCGGCGGCAATTCGAATGCGCGCTTTCCCGGCGAGGATTTCTCGAAGATCAATCCTTCGTTCTGGTTCGTGTGGCGCGATGCTTTTTTGATCTTTTCGTTCATGTCCTCGACTTGCCTTTGTAGGGGAGCAGCACCGCTCCGCCCTCTTGATTCCTGGCCCTGGCTAAACGGGCTGCTCGAGCGCCCGCTTCAGCGCGCCCGCGAACCGTTCGATTTCCGCGCGCGAGGTGGTCTCCGTCACGCACACGAGCGCGCGCTTGGTGAGCTCCGGATAGGCGGTGCCTAATGCGTGTGGACCGATAATCTTGTCGCGCAAGAGCTGCGCGTTGATCAGTTTTACCGAGCGGGGCAGCTCGACCACAAATTCATTGAAGAACGGCGCATCAAACGTCCGCTTCACCCCTGGAATCTTCAGCAATTCCGTCAGCGTGAACTGCGCCTTCGAGAAATTCTGTTCCGCCATCTCGCGCAGACCTTCTTTGCCAAGCAGCGTCAAATGCACCGTGGCAGCCAGCGCGCAGAGCGCCTGATTGGTGCAAATGTTCGAAGTAGCTTTCTCGCGGCGAATGTGTTGCTCCCGCGTTGCAAGCGTGAGCACGAATCCTCGCTGGCCCTCGGAATCCACCGTCTGTCCCGCCAGCCGTCCCGGCATCTGGCGTACAAACTTGTCGCGTGAGGCAATCACGCCTGCGAACGGGCCGCCGTAACTCGGTGGCAGGCCGAAGCTCTGCCCTTCCATCGCCACGATGTCCGCTTCCGATGGCGGCCGGACCAGCCCCAGCGAAACGCCTTCCGCTACCGTAACGACATACATTCCGCCGGAAGCGTGCGTGGCTTCGGCGAGCCCCGCATGTGTCTCGACCACGCCAAAAAAATTCGGCGACTGCACCACTACCGCTGCGACGTCATCCTTTAGCGCGGCCTGCAAAGCTTTCGAATCCACCGTGCCGCTGTGCGTGAACGGAATCTCTTCCACGTGCAATCCCGAATTCTTCGCGTAAGTCTTCAGCACTTCGCGGTATTCCGGATGCACGGAGCGCGCTACCAGCACGCGCCGGCGGCCCGTGAGCCGCTCCGCCATGAGCACCGCTTCCGTCATTGCCGTCGAGCCGTCGTACATCGAGGCGTTGGCGACTTCCTGCCCGGTGAGCTGGCACATCAGCGTCTGAAATTCAAAGATCGCCTGCAGCGTGCCCTGGGTAATTTCCGCCTGATACGGTGTGTACGACGTGAGGAATTCGCCCCGCTGGATGATGGCGTCCGTCACCACCGAGCGCAGATGGTTGTAAACGCCCGCACCTAGAAAACTCGTGTATCCGTTCGAATTCTCGGCTGCCCGCTCCTTGAAATATTGAATGACTTCGGCTTCGGAATACGGTCCGGGAATATTCAAAGCTTCGCGCAGCCGAAATCGTTCCGGAATGCTGGAGAATAATTCATCAATGGATTTTGCGCCGATGGCGCCAAGCATTTCCTGGCGTTCGGCAGGGCTCTTCGGGAGATAGCGCATTAGGCCGAGGTTTCCTTGGCTTTGTCCGCGACGTACGTTTCGTAAGCCGCGGCGTCCATCAATTTGCCAACCTCGGCGGGACTGGCGAGGCGCACTTTGATCAGCCATGCCGCGCCGTGCGGGTCTGTGTTGAGCTTCTCCGGAGTGGTATGCAGCTCGCCGTTGGCTTCGACGACTTCCCCGGAGGCCGGCGCGTAAATCTCGCTCACGGCCTTCACCGATTCCACGGTACCGAAAGATTTTCCCGTTTCAATCTTCGCGCCCGGTTTCGGCAATTCAACAAAAACGACATCGCCCAATTCGTGCTGCGCATAATCGGTGATTCCAATGGTCGCCACGTCGCCCTTGACTTCGACCCACTCATGCTCTTTGGTGTAACGGAACTGCTTCGGATACGCCATCAGCTTGCTCCTTCGAATCGTCCGCTTCGAATCAGGATACGCTCGGTGCCGCCGCTTTTTTCACCCGCTTGTAAAAGGGAGTCGGAATCACCTGCGCCTTGCACTTCTGGCCACGAATTTCCACGTACAGGATCGTGCCCACTGCCGAGAGCGCGGGCGGCACGTAAGCCAGCGCAATGTTTTTTCCCAGAGTCGGCGAAGGAGAACCGCTCGTCACCACGCCGATGGTTTCGCCCGCTTCATTGCAAACGCAATATTCGTCGCGCGCGATTCCGCGTTCGATCATTTCCATTCCGATGAGAGTCCGCTTCAAACCGGCCGCTTTCGCGCGTTCTAGTGCCGCGCGCCCCACAAAATCGCCTTTCTCCATCTTGCAATGGCGATCCAGCCCCGCTTCCCACACATTAATCGTGTCGCTGATCTCGTGCCCATAGAGCGCCATCTTCGCTTCCAGCCGCAGCGTGTTCCGGCATCCCAGTCCGCAGGGAATAATTCCGAATTCGCGCCCGGCCTCCATCACCTGATTCCAGACTCGCTCGCTCGTCGCTACGTCCGAGGGCACGTAAATCTCAAATCCATCCTCGCCCGTATAACCCGTGCGCGCGATCAGCGTGTTCTTCAATCCGCAGACCGTCCCGTGCGTGAACCAGTAATTCTTGATGCCGCTTGGATTCGCGTCCGTCACCTTCTGCACCACATCAATCGCCCGCGGCCCTTGAATCGCTAGTTGCGTGTATGCGTCGCTCAGCTCCTCGACGACGCAATCGAACCCTTTGGTGTTCTCCCGCACCCAGTCGATGTCCTTCTCGCGCGTGCCCGCGTTAATCACCAGCAGATAATCATCCTCGCCGAGCCGGTGCACGATCACGTCATCTACAAACGTGCCTTGTGGATAGAGCATCGCCGAATAATGCGCCTGGCCGATCGCCAGCTTCGAAGCATCGTTCATGCTGATGTGCTGCACCGCTGCGAGCGCCCCGCCTGGCTTGCCGCCGCCGCGGATTCGAATGTCCCCCATGTGACTGACGTCAAAAACGCCGACACCGCCGCGCACCGCCTTGTGCTCCGCAATCAATCCGCCGCTTGACGGGTATTCGACCGGCATGTCCCAGCCGCCGAAATTCACCATTTTGGCGCTCAGGCGGCGGTGCAATGCATTCAGCGGCGTCTTGCGAAGCTCGCTCGTGGGGGGAGTTGTGCTGGATTCCATTCCAGGTGCTCGGAAGAAATTGATACTAGCATGCGAGGACACAGGGGTCAAAGAAGGCCGGCAAGAGGGAGTGGGCCGGGTTCAGCTCAAAACGTCTTTCAGGCTTCAGTTACATTCCAAACGTACAAAAAATCTTCATCCGTGGCTGTGGCGACGTTACGTCGCGCTTTGCGCGTCGCGCGGTTCAGCGCGGAGCGCACGTTTTCCTTGCTGTCTCCCAGACCGTCCAATGGCACCCGAAGAGCCGCGCCTTCCTTGAGCTGATCGAGGTCGCGCAAAATGAGGGTAACGATCGCCTTGTGTTTGCCATTACGTGAACGAGGAACTTCACCCAGGTCCATGGTCCTGAAATGGGATGCTGCTCGATTTGCTTTCACCGCATGCCCCCTCGCCGCAAACGTAAAACTAACCTCGCGTATTCATATCATAGGAGTAGTGCGGCGTACAACAGAAATAAACAAACGTAAAAGTGCGCTTTTCCATTGATACCGCCAAAGTGAACGGCACTCTGTTCCGCTAACGCAACCCAACTTCTTCTTAATGAATCGCTGCGCTAATCCCAAGACATTTAAAAGATTCTCCCCGTATGAATTGGACGCTGCTACGGTTCATTCAGCTAAAGGAGCGGATGTGATGAGACACAAAGAAACCTATTTCGATCAGGTGCCCATTGAAGTGGCCGAGACCGTTCTGCGGCGGGCTGCCGAGGAAGCGACCCCGCCGGAGCGATCGCCTGCGGAAACCTCCCCACAAAAGCGACGATCCGCAGATGAGCATTCCCAGCGGGACAAAAGTATCCCGTCAAAGGGCCAGCCATGAGGAAGTTGATCTTCGTTAAGACCGCGCGCACCGAGTCCTGGTCATGTTCCGAATGCGGCTGGGCGTTCAACCCTTCCGGTCCGCCGCATGGCGACTCGCTGGAAGACATGATGCAAGACTTTGAACGGCAGCGTGAGAAAGAATTTGCGGCTCACGTTTGCGTGCAACATCCAAAGCCCAAAGCCCTGAAACTATAAGCATCGATAAGGAAATCGGTTGCGCCAGACGCGCTATCCGTCAGGTGGGAATTGGCAATGCGCACAAGGAGCAGGTAAACGACTCGATGAATGGTCGTGACCTTCAGCTTGCCGCACCGCGACTGCTCAGGTACAGTTTTCTCGGAGGCCCCTATGCAAGGTCCTACCGTTTGCGCGCAATGCGATTTGCCGGAAGAGCGGTGCGTCTGCGAAAGATACTGCACCATTTGTAAAGGGCAGCACAACGTGCGCCTGTGCATGGACGGCCTCTACTATTGCCCGGATTGCCGGGAAGCCTGCGAAGTCTCCCTGGCCAGCAGCCGTGGCCACTGAACCCAAAGCTCTCGAGATTCAGATCGACGCCGACCCGCGATTTGCGGCCGCAGTCGGCGGAGCCGCGCATTATTTGGCCGATACCGCAGGATTAAACGAAGTTGCCTCCGCCCAATTGCAATCCTCCGTTGTCACCGCATGCCTGGAAGCCTTCGCCCACTTATCCGCGGAAAATTCCCGTCTAAAAGTTACCCTCGCACAATTCGCGGACCGCATCGAGGTCGCGCTTGCCCACTTGGGCGAATCTCTTCCCGCCGTTGGACTCGATGCGATCGCCGGCTTCGCCGCACAAATCGGCGGCTCTGGGGTCAGCCCCGCGGGCTTGGCGGGTGTGGACCGCGTGCAATACCAAACTAATGCTGGAGAAACTGTGACGCGCCTGACGAAATATCTAAGCAAGGTCAATCCCAAGATTTAGCCAGACTTTTTAGCTAGGATCCATTTCTCCCGGACATTCCTTCAGATCATCTTCCGAAGCGCGTGTGCTTCTTGTCTCCAAATCAAAAGGGCCAGACGGTACTCCTGTCCGGCCCTTTTTCAATCGCAATGTAAATTCTCTAAGATTCTACATTTTGAATGCAAACGTATTCTTCCGGATGAGCGCGGTAATCTGATCGTCGTTCAGCGACAAACGCATCATCAGCCGGTCTCCTGCCGGTGTTACTTGCAGTTGATCGAGCATTTGCGCGAGGTCGGGATTATCTTTCTGCGCTTGATATCGTTTGTAAAGAAAACCCGCTTGCACCAGTTGCCCCAGCGTATTCGCATCCTCGGTGGAACCGCATACCGCCTGGAACTTGCCATCCAGGCTGCTGCCTGCTTCGACGCTGATGATCATGTTTTGCATGCGCGCTACGAGCTTCGCCGCTTCCGGGAACTGCTCCACCTCCGGAGCGAGCTGCCGCATCGCCAGCCGCGTGTACGCCGGGTCCAGCACCGCCCACACTACGCCCGTGCCGTTCGCTTCGTTGATTAGTGAAAACAGCTTGTCGTTGCGCAGCAGTCCATCCTCCGCGCCAAACCGCACTTCGATCATTTTTTCGAGCACGGCGCGGTGGCCGAATGCCGCGGTATTGGAATCAATAAAAAAGAAAAAGAGATCGGTCGGTCCGGCGCCCGTCCCAAACGCATACAG
Source organism: Acidobacteriota bacterium (assembly GCA_013289585.1). GTDB lineage: Bacteria > Acidobacteriota > Terriglobia > Acidiferrales > UBA7541 > Acidiferrum. The sequence continues at coordinate 249,507 of JABCZR010000002.1, forward strand.
CGTATAGCCCCGGGCCTTGAAGGTCGGCAGTTTCTGCTGCTTGAAGTATGCCTCGGCGGAGCCGGGATTATAATTTCCCAACGCCACGCCTACGATCTCTTCCCCTGTCGGCACGGCTGTCGATCCCGTGCCTTCGGTCTTTGCCGTCAATCCCTCCGGCACCAGCGCCCATGCGAGCTCATCGACTTGCGAATTTGGATCCACTCCCGCCGAAGCCAGGAATTTCTCGAACTGCCGGAACCGCTCGGGGAGCATTTGTTCCTTTAATTGAGGAAACCATTTCAGCGTGCGCGCTTTCTTCAAATCGGCATAGGCAAACTCACCGACTTCCTTGGGAAACAGCGCGATGATATCCGGGCCCAGGCGGCCAGCTCGGGCAGGTTTGGGAACCGCCAGGGTCATTGTCAGCATCAGGCCAACAGCCACGAATTTGCGGAGGCTTGACGCCGATCTCTTCGGGGTCAAGCCGGAAGCCGTGGTCAATTTCATGTATTGCTCCTTTCGAAGGGGCAGGAACTTCTATTCTACGCGCTTGTGGCGCGCGGTGCATCGCCGATGCGCTCCAGCAGTGCCGTTATTTTCGCGCGCATGGAGGCGATATATGCTGCATCCGCGATGCTTCCCAGATTGATTTCCACGTTCGCCAACGCCCCGCGAACGCCCGCCACGGCCATCAGCCGTGCTACCTGCAAGTCTGACTTCATGGATGCAGCCGCGATAGTTTCCAGTTGTCCCAGCCGTTCGAAAAGCGCAACAGTCCTCTCGGCCACTTGCAGCGGCACTTCGGCCGCGCCTTTCGTCGCCGTCTGAATCGCCTCGTCGCGTCGCCGCGTCTCCTGCGCATCGCCCTGCGGCAGCTTGAACGCTGCCATCACCGCGTCATAGGAAGCCGCATCGCGGTCAATCGCTTCGGTGAGTTCATCGGAAGCCCGGCGCAGTTCGTCCAGCGCCGCGGAGAGCTGATCCACATACTGCGCTTGTGATTTTTTCTTTCGCGAAAGGCCCGCAACCATCTGGCCCAGCGATGCCGCCAGCGCCCCCGCAAACGCGGAGACGCTTCCACCACCCGGAGTCGCTGAAGGCGCCGCCACGGCTTCCAGAAACGGCCGCGCCAGCCCGGCAAGCTTTCCATCCTTCGCGGCCTCCATCGGCGCGCCGCTCAGCGCTGCTTCCAGCCTGTTTTCAAACACCTGCGCGGGAGAGAAGTTTTCCATCTGCAGGAAAAAATCCGCGGCCATCTCGATCGCCTTTTTCGGGATCAGCCCCACGATCTCGCTGCCCACCGGCATCGCGCCATACCGTGCTGCCTCGCGCTTCACCATTTCGTACACGCGATGCATAGGCGTCTGTTCAAAATCCGTCAGGTTAATGGATACTTGCGCCAGGTTACGCGCCTTCAGCTCCACGCCCATGGATTTCACATAACGCAGTCCGCCCGAAGAAAAGCGAATCGCCTTCGCAATTTTGTTGGCAACGCCGACGTCGGAGGTATTCAGATTGACGTTGTAAGCGATGAGAAACTTCCGTGCGCCAACAACCGTCACGCCCGCCGTCGGATGCACTTTCGGCTCGCCGATGTCCGGCTGGCGATCGTGATTCTTCTTCATCTCCTCGCGCAGCCCTTCGAATTGCCCGCGCCGCACGTTTTCCAGATTTACCCGGTCTGGCCGCGTGGCCGCCGCTTCATAAAAAAATACCGGTATCCGGTAGCGCTTCCAGATCTCTTCTCCCACGCGTCGCGCCAGCGCCACGCAATCCTCGATGGTTACCCCGTCGATGGGAATGAAAGGCAGCACGTCCGTCGCGCCGGCGCGCGGGTGCGCCCCGGTGTGCTTCGTCAGGTCGATCAGTTCCAAGGCCTTGCCCGTTCCGAGCAGCGCTGCCTCGGCCACGGCATCCGGCGCCCCAGCCAGCGTCACCACACATCGGTTATGGTCCGCGTCCATCTCCTTGTCCAAAACGTACACTCCGGGCACGCCGCTCATGGCGGCAACAATCGCTTCGACCTTTGCCGGATCCCGCCCTTCGGAAAAATTCGGCACGCACTCGATCAGTCGTTTCATCGCTTTGGTTTTTTGTCCTGTCGTCCGGGCCAGTTGGCCGGCAGTTTTCGCTTGCGGTCCGGCAGCGTAGGCCGCTCATAGACGAATAGCGGCTTTTTTCCCGGCCCACCGCTAGGAGCAGGCCGTGGCGGCCCCGGTTCTGTATTCAGCGGCCATTGTGGTCCGATCATCGGCTTCAAGTTCGGAGAGAGCGGCATCTTGGTCACCTGGTTGGCTGTTTTGGCGCTTTGTAAGGGCTTCATGACCGCGGCCGGACCTGATTTTTCCTTGAAGTACCGTCTTACCTGCCACCCAAACCACGTCAAGCCCGCCACCCAAAGCCCCATCACCAACGCATCAGAGCTGTCCATTCCACCCGCGATGAGCAATAAGCTCACCACGGCGAAAATGGCTATCAAGAACCCGTAAAAATATTCTTCGAACAGCCCTTTCGTCTTCCGCGGGCCAATCTTCGGCAGGCGCACCTTTTTTGTCGGGCGCTTCGAATAGTTAGATTGGGGCTTGTTCAATGCCATGGATTACGCGACCACGCTTCACGGTCATCCAGCAATGGTTTACACCAAAATAATAAGGAATTTCCCGGTAGTCGGCCACCTCGAATACCGCCAAATCCGCTTGTTTGCCAACCTCCAGCGACCCAATCCGTTTCTCCCGCCCAAGTGCAAATGCTGCATTGATGGTCGCGGCCGCAATCGCTTCCGCGGGCTTCATCCTCAATTGCGTGCACGCCAGCGACAAAATCATCGGCATGCTCAGTGTCGGGCTTGTTCCCGGATTGTAATCCGTCGCCAGCGACACAATCGCGCCGGCCTCGATCAGCGCGCGCGCCGGCGCATACTCTTTCAGCCCTAAATGAAAATCGCAGCCCGGCAGTAGCGTCGCAACGGTGTGCGATTTTGCCAGTGCCGCGATATCCGCGCGATTCACTTTCTCCAGGTGATCGCAGCTGGCGGCTTTCAGCTGCACGCCAAGCTGCGCCGCGCCGGTTCGCGTCAATTGCTCCGCATGCAGCCGCGGCAACATCCCCCACTGCCGCCCCGCTTGAAGGATGCGCTTCGATTCCTCCCGTGTAAACGCCCCGCGGTCGCAAAACACGTCGCAAAACTCCGCAAGCCGTATTTCCCCGATTCGCGGCATCAGCGATTCCGTCAGCAGCTTGATGTAGCGCTCCGTGCCTCCGGTCTTGCCGCGAAACTCCGCAGGCACTACGTGCGCTCCCAGAAACGTCGAAACTATTTCCAGGGGCTGCTCTAAGTTCAATTCCTTATGCAGCCCGAGGATTTTCAGCTCGCTGGCAACGTCCAGCCCATAACCGCTCTTCGCTTCGAGCGTAGTCGTCCCATACGCGGCGAATAACTTCAGCGCCGAATGCGCGCGTTTTTTCAGCGCCGCGCTCGTCGCCGCCCGCAACTTCTTTACCGAATTCAGTATCCCGCCGCCCTTGCGCGCAATCTCCTCATAACTCGCGCCTTCAATCTTCAGCTCATATTCTTCCGCGCGGCTCGCCGCATGAATCAGGTGTGTATGCGAATCCACAAATCCCGGCAGCACCACGCGTCCGCCCACATCCAGTTTTTGCGCAGAACGCGCCTCCGGCAGCGCATCCATCTCCGCGCGCGTGCCAATGTCCTCAATCACGCCGTCGCGCACCAGCAGCGCGCCGTCCTTGACAATGCCCAGGTTAGAAAGGGAATCGCCCCGCCGCGGATCGCTGCCGCGCAGCGTCAACAATTGCGATGCACCGGTTATAAGAAGGGAATCCGCCAAGGTTCAACTATTATGCCGGACGCGCACCAATCCTGCACGCGTCCAGGTAGGACAGGCATTCCTGCCTGTCCTCTTTTCACCCAATTTCTCACCGGAATCTGTCTTGGTACGCCCGGCTCTTTGCACCGGCTTCTGTGGGGAGGTGAGTCATTCTTCGCTCCGTCGTCGCTCATGCGCCGACCGCTTGCCCCTTGAACGCCGGCAAAAACTGGTCTTCCACGAATGTCTCGAACGAAGTCGGCGTCGTATTCGCCGTCGATCTTGGCTCCAGCGGCTTCATGTATCCGCTGTTGATTGCCGCTGACATCTCGCAAATCAGCTGCGCCATGTTCCTGGAAATTCCCATCCCTGTCATCGCTTGGATCACTTGCTCGTCCGGCAATTGAATGTATGCCACAGCGGGCTTCCCGATCGCTCTGCCGATAATCCTGGTCGCTTCGGCATAAGTCACGTCCCGCGGCCCCAGGAGTTCCTGAGTCTTCTGCCCCTCGAAGTCCAGCCGCAACAACGCTTCCGAGGCCGCCACGCCAATATCTCTTGTTGCGATCATTGGCAGCAGAACATCGGCAGGAACCGGCCCTGCCATCATGCCGAATGACTGGATAATGCCGATTTGCGCCAGCGTATTTTCCATGAAATATCCGGCGCGCAGATGCAGCGCGTTCAGCCCTTTGATTTGCCCCAGCCGCTTTTCCATGTTGTGCAGGCCGACGACCGGCCCGGTCTTATCCGCCTTGTCCGCCCCGAAACTGCTCAGCGTCACCACATGCGTGACGCCCGCTTTTTCCAGCGCGTTTGCGATTGACTCCGTTACTTGATCTTGATACGCGCGGAAATCTGGGAGAGTCATCGCCGGCGGAATCAAAGCGTAGACTCCCTCCGCTCCCGCGAACGCCCGGCTCAGCGCATCCGTATCGAGAACATCCGCTGCAAAAGCGTCCGCGCCCTGGCTTACAAATGGCGCCAGTTTCTTGTTGTCGCGTCCCATCACACGGACTTTCTTGCCCTTGTCGAGCAATCTCCGCGCAACCACCGAACCCGTATTCCCTGTTGCTCCCAGAATCGCGTACATAATGCCTCCTCGTAGACTTCCATTTAGATGCGGGGCTTTCTGGAAAGATATTGGGGAATCGTTCTGAGGGACTGGGGAGAGTGATACTACTACAGCATTGGAACCTTGACGCCGGTTTTCTTCGCAAAAGAAATCGCTTCGGGGTAGCCCGCATCCACGTGCCGCACCACGCCCATCCCCGGGTCATTCGTCAGCACGCGCTCGATCCGCTTGCCCATCTCTTTCGTGCCGTCTGCAACGGTCACCTGTCCCGAATGCTGCGAATAGCCTATCCCTACGCCGCCGCCGTTGTGAATCGAAACCCAGGATGCTCCGCTCGCCGTACTGATCAGCGCATTCAACAGCGGCCAATCCGCAATCGCATCCGATCCGTCCAGCATCGATTCCGTCTCGCGATAAGGGGACGCCACCGAACCGCAGTCCAGGTGATCGCGCCCAATCACAATCGGCGCTTTCAATTCGCCTTTTGCCACCAGGTCATTCAACGCCAGCCCGAATTTGTCGCGCTCACCATAACCCAGCCAGCAGATCCGCGACGGCAATCCTTGAAATTTCACGCGCTTTTGCGCCAGCTTAATCCACCGGCTCAAATGCTCGTCCTGCGGAAACATGTCCAATACCAGTTGATCCGTCCGCGCGATGTCTGACGCTTCTCCCGAAAGCGCCGCCCAACGGAATGGCCCTTTGCCTTCGCAAAACAGCGGCCTGATGTACGCCGGCACAAATCCTGGGAAGTCGTAAGCGTTCTTCACACCGTGTTCGAACGCAAACGTCCGAATATTATTTCCGTAATCGAACGTCACCGCGCCGAGCTTCTGCAAATCCAGCATTCCCTGGACGTGCTGTGCCATAGCCGCCATCGAATGTTTCTTGTAATCCTCGGGATTTTTCGCGCGCAGCGCCAGCGCCTCGTCCAGCGTCATCCCGTTCGGCACGTACCCGCCGATGGGATCGTGCGCGCTCGTCTGGTCCGTCAGCAAATCCGGCACCACCCCGCGCTTCGCCAGCTCCGGAATCAAATCCGCGCAATTGCCCACCAGCCCGACCGAAGTCGCCTCGCCCTTGCGTACCGCGTTCTTCAAAATCCGAAGCGCCTCGTCCAGCGAAGTCACCATCACGTCGCAATAGCCCGTCTTCACCCGCCGCTTGATCCGCTCCGGATCAACATCAATCCCCAGGAACGCCGCGCCATTCATCGTCGCCGCCAGCGGTTGCGCTCCGCCCATGCCGCCCATGCCGCCGGTCACCACCAGTTTTCCCGCTAGATTTCCGCCGAAATGTTTCTTCGCCGCCGCCGCAAACGTTTCGAACGTCCCCTGCAAAATTCCTTGCGTCCCGATGTAAATCCAGCTTCCTGCCGTCATCTGCCCGTACATCATCAATCCCGCGCGGTCCAGTTCGTGAAAGCGATCCCAATTGTTCCAATGCCCCACCAGATTCGAATTGCACAGCAGCACCCGCGGCGCATATTCATGCGTTCGAAACACCGCCACCGGTTTCCCCGATTGCACCAGCAGCGTATCGTCCGCCTCCAGCGCCTTCAGCGAACGCACAATCGCATGAAAACATTCCCAATTCCGCGCCGCCTTGCCCGTCCCGCCGTACACCACTAAATCTTCCGGCTTCTCCGCCACCTCCGGATCGAGATTGTTCAGCAGCATCCGCAGCGCCGCCTCCTGCTGCCACCCCTTGCAAGAAATCTCTGTCCCTCGCGGCGCGCGATACGGCCCTTTCGACATTCCCGCCTGCGCCATCGTGTTCAGCACACTCATCTGCTCTCAATCCCCAGCCCTGCGATGCCCTCAAAATGCTTCCGGTTATTGGTTAGGAGTGTCAAGCTGTGGCGCAAAGCGGTGGCCGCTATGAGAAGATCAAAATCGCCAATCGTCTGCCCTCGCTTGCGAATGGACCCACGAAGGTGTCCGAACCGTTTGCAAATTTCCTCGTCAAGACCAAGAAGCTCCACGCCCGAGAGAAATCCCTCAAGCGTCTCTTGACTTCGTTTTGGATCTCGTGAGTAGAACACGCCTTCCCACAGCTCGGCAGCGGAAACCACGCTTAAGCTCAGCCCCTGCGGATGCAGTTCCTTCAGCCGCCGAGTGACCTGCGTGACGCCGTTAAAATGATCGATTACCCAATCCGTATCAATGAGGAAAGCGAGCGGCTTCATAGCCGCGGTTCGGTGCGCGTCGCGACCACACGGCTGTCATAGATCGCTCGCCGGAGTTCCTCGGCGTCAACTAAACCCGCCCACCCCCCGGCAGTGCGGTCCAACCAATCTGCAGACACGGGACGTGAAGAGACAATGGTGATCGTAACTTCGTCACCCTCTCTCAGCTCCACTGCTTCCAAAGGCTTCAAACTGCCATGAGAAAACCGCGCTCTTATGGTTGATCCCATATCTTCTTTGCCCTTCACAGCCCCCTGCTCGTAGTGGATTCCTATTCAAACTTCATTGTACCAGTTGCGTCAGTCTTTACTAGCCCGCCGTCTCCCAAATCGCTTGCCCCGCGGCCGCACATAGTGGAATCGCACCAAATAAATCTTCTCGCTTTGACCGTGCTTTGCCACCTTCAGTAGATCCAGCACGCCCAGAAATCCCGACTCGCGTGCCAGCTCCGGAGTAATGTCCGGAAACCCGATCATCTCGACCGAATCGATCTCAATCGCGCCTTCTCCCATCGGGTATCGCGCCCCAAGTCGCACATGCGGATGCATCCAGAACCGCACACTGCACGTGATTTCTCCTCGCTGGACGCCCTCGCGCAGCCGCTTCGTGAACACCATGGCCTGAGTTTACTCCGTCCCGCTGCCTGCATCCGCAGCCAATGTTCTATAATCCGTGGCGCTTCCAGGAGCTTCTATGGAAATCCGCTGCATCGTCACCGGCCCGAACGATTCCGGCAAGTCGGTTTTCGTTCGTGACACGCCTGTTAAGCCTGTGACCCTCGCCCTTTTTCCCGGCTACGAATTCCATCGCCTCTGGGGAAGCGATTCCGCCCCCGAGCTTCCCTCGGACGGCACGCCGGTGCCGCCTCGTTATTTCCCCGCAATTCACGGTTTCCGCTTCGGCTTCTTCACCATACCACCAGACACCACGACACGCATCGATCGCCTCAACACCGCGTCTGCCATCGAAGAAATTCAGCAAAAGTTACCCGGCATGCTCGATGTTTTGGAACGCGACCACCCCGGCATGCACACCACCGATACGGTGGACTTCGACGTGGTTGTCTCCGGCGAAGTGGTTCTCGAATTGGACGACGGCGCCGAAGTTCTTCTCAAAGCAGGGGATTGTGTGGTTCAGAACGGCACTCGCCACGCTTGGCACAACCGCTCCTCAGCGAATTGCCTCATCGCCGTAACATTGCTGGGCGCGCAACGCAAATAGTCCTGGGCCGCGCTTCCATCCGAGCGCCCACGACGCGCACGAGCAACTTCCCCTACATACGCTGAATAGCCCACTACTCTGCAAACTTTTTCTGGACCAAGTGTTTGCACTGGAGTATATTCCTTCTGGAGATAACCATGTTCGGACTGTGGCGCGTTTGTGCCGTCCGGGTGCGAGCCGGTCTTCCGCTTTAGATAGCCCCTGGCAATGGCCGCAAACCACCCCAGCTCACTGAAATTTAGGGGTAGATGCAGTGTGGTTATGTTAACTCATAAGTTTTTTAGAATCTGCATTTTAAGGAATACTCATAAGTGTTGATTATAAAAGATTTATGGCGATACTAAGCTCTTTAGAATCAGCACTTACAAAAAACGGGGGGGCGGGTTGCCCCCAAGGACGGCACCCCGGCTCCGCGCGCTCTTCGTGATAATCTCTTGACGTTGGGTGGATGTCTCGTGCGCTTCCGGGACGACAGTCCATGTTCGACGTGTACGACCTGGGAGACAATCCCCATGAGTTCAACTGTGCCGCGATTCGCCTCCCCGGCTGCCTGCTTCGTCGCTGTAATTCTTGCCGTTTCTTGGCACACCAGGACGAACGCCGCAGTCCCTCGAAATCCGCGCCCGACTGAGGCCCACGTCGACCCTCCCGTAACGAAATCCACCGGCTCCTGGAACCAGCAGGCCGCTGCCGCATACCTCGATCAGCGTGCCGCCTGGTGGATGCAATGGCCGAAGGCGGAGCGCGATCACGAGACCTTTTGCATCTCGTGTCATACCGCGGTGCCTTACGCTCTTTCGCGGCCTGCCCTTCGTAAATCGCTCGCCGAACAAACCCCTTCCGTGAACGAGCGCCGGCTCCTTGAGAATGTTACCAAGCGCGTTCGTCTTTGGAAGGAAGTCGCGCCCTTCTACAGCGACGCGGATCGCGGCATCTACAAGACCGTCGAGTCTCGCGGCACCGAATCTGTCCTCAATGCCCTGGTCCTCACCAGCAATGACGCGCACAACCAGCTCGGCGACGACGCGCGAATGGCGTTGGATAACATGTGGGCGGAGCAGCAAACCACCGGAAGTAGGAAGGGCGCATGGTTATGGCTGCGCTTCGCGAATGAGCCTTGGGAAGCGGACGATTCGGACTTTTACGGCGCCACTCTTGCCGCAATCGCGGTGGGCACTGCTCCCGGGAATTATCGCGAGCGATCCGAGATCCAAAATAACCTCAAGCTCTTGCGCGATTACCTGAACCGCGAATGCGCCGCGCAGACCACTATCAATCGCGTCGCTCTTTTGTGGGCCTCGGCGAAAATGCCCGGACTCCTCGAGCCACAGCTGCAGAAGGCAATCCTCCAGGAAGTCCTCTCCAAACAGCAGGCCGATGGTGGCTGGAGTCTTTCGTCATTAAGTGGGAACTGGAAACGCCACGATGGAACTCCGCAGGACGTGCAAAGCGACGGCTACGCTACTGGACTCATCACTCTCGCGTTGCAAAACGCTGGCATCTCGCCGGACAACGACCAGGTGAAGCGGGGACTCGCGTGGCTGGCGGCGAATCAAGACAAAACGGGAGGCTTCTGGCTGGCCTATTCATTGAACAAAAACGCGGAAAATCACCTGTCACCCGACACCGCGCGCTTCATGAACGATGCGGCCACTGCTTACGCCGTTCTCGCTCTCACCGAAGCCAACCGCCATTGAATCCGAACGCACCAGTCTCCGCGATGCCGGTGGGGCAAGTAGGTGTTAACGTTCAAAGCTGACCCACTCTGCCGCTCTTCTTGGCACACGCCGCTCCTGTTTGTGCCTCCTTGCATTTCTCGGAGTGGAAAAGTTAAAACCGATCCCTGATCTCTGATCTTTGATCTTTGATCTTTGATCTCCTCTCTCCCTCGCGGCGTTGCACCAAAAACACCGCTAGAGTAAAGTGAGCTTTCGACCATGAACTACGGCACTCTCCCTTCGCGCTTCCTCAACGCCATCGACAAGTTGCCAACCCCTCGCGCGCAGATGGTCCGCCGCGACGGCCGCTGGGACGCCATCTCCTCCCAGGAATTTCTTCGCCGCGTCGCCGGTCTCTCCACCGCGTTCGTCGAACTTGGTGTGAAGCCTGGCGATCGCGTCGGCCTTTTCTCCGCCAACCGCCCCGAATGGCATACCGCGGATTTCGCCATCACCGGCGCCGGCGGCGTCACCGTGCCGGTGTACTTCAACGAATCGCCCGATCGCATGATCTATATCCTCAAACATTGCGGCGCGAGGGTGGTTTTCGTCGCCGGTCACGCGCAGTTGCAGAAACTTCTGGCTGTTCGCGCCGATCTTCCCGAACTCGAGCAAATCATCGTCGCGGATTGCGGCCCCGATATTCCCGTGGAATGTTTGCGCTACGAAACGCTCATCGCCGGAGCCGGCGCCACGGACATCTCCACATACCGCATACGAACTTCGCAAATTCTTCCGAGCCAGCTCGCTTCACTCATCTACACCTCCGGCACTACCGGCGAGCCCAAGGGTGTCATGCTTACGCACAACAATTTTTGCTCCAACGTCCACGGCGTCGGCCACGATTTCGAGATCAATCCCGCCAAGGACACCGCGCTATCCTTTCTTCCGCTCGCCCACGTCTACGGCCGCACCGTCGACTACATCTACATCTTTCAAGGCGCGCCGCTCGCGTACGTGGAGTCCGTCGAAGCCGTGGGCCAAGCTCTTCTCGAAGTGCGCCCCACCGTTACCGCCGCTGTTCCCCGCGTTTTCGAAAAAATTTACGCGCGCCTCGTCGAACAAGGTTCCCGGACCACCGGCATCAAACGGGTGCTTTTTACCTGGGCCATGAAAATCGCCAAGCGCGCTACGCCCTGGCGCACCACGGGAGGCCTAGCAAGTCTTGCCCTGAAGCTTCAATGGAAGATAGCGGACGCGCTGGTCTACAAAAAAATTCGTCTCGGCACCGGCGGACGCCTCCGCCTGATCTGTTCCGGCGGTGCTCCTCTCTCGAAAGATCTAGCTGAATTTTTCTGGACCGTAGGCATCCCCATCTATCAAGGCTATGGATTAACGGAAACTTCTCCGATCGTGTCTAACAACTATCCTGCGAATCGCATTGGCAGTTCCGGCAGGCCGATCGAAGACGTCCAGGTCCGCATCGCGGAGGACGGCGAAATTCTCGTCAAAGGCCCCTGCGTCATGCAAGGGTATTACAAGGATCCTGAGGCTACGCGCGAAGTGCTCACCGAAGACGGCTGGTTCAGCACCGGCGACATCGGCTACCTGGACAAGGACAGCTATCTTTACATCACCGATCGCAAGAAAGATTTGATCAAGACCGCGGCCGGAAAATTCGTCGCTCCACAACCCATCGAAAACGCCCTGAAAACCAGCCCCTACATCCTCAACGCTATGGTCATCGGCGACAGGCGAAAATTCATCGTGGCCCTCATCGTTCCGAATCCCGTCACTGTCGCCGCCCGCCTGGCCGATCAAGGAATCAAATTCGCTTCCAACGAAGAGATGGCCGCGCACCCCGCCGTACGCGCCTTGATCGATGCCGAAGTGAAGCGCCTCACCGTTCATCTCGCGCAGTACGAATCCATCAAGCGCTTCGCTCTGCTCCCCGAAGACTTCACCTTCGATAATGGCAGCCTCACCTTCACTCTCAAACTCAAGCGCCGCGTCGTGGAACAGCACTATCAGAGCGTCATCGAATCCCTTTACGCCGACGTTTCCGAACCTCGCCCCATCCTACAGGACTAATCCTCTCGTAGGGCTCGCCTTCTGAGGCGAGCCGCTCTTCTCCGCAATCTCTGAGTTCTCTGTGTTAAATTTTTTCTTCCGATTTGTCCCCGCGCCTGCGAAGGTCTAAAATCCCACTGAGGTCACCATGCCGGACAACTTGGTCGTCGCAGGCCGCGCCTTCAGCTCGCGCCTCATCGTCGGAACAGGGAAGTACCGCAGCTTCCAGGAAATGGCTCGCGCCCACGCCGCTTCTGGCGCCGACATGGTCACCGTCGCCGTTCGCCGTGTGAACCTCACTGATCGCAGCAAGGAATCGCTTCTTGACTATATCGATCGCGAAAAAATCTTCATCCTGCCAAACACCGCGGCCTGCTATACCGCCGACGAAGCCATCCGCACCGCGCGCCTCGGCCGCGAAGTTGGTCTATCCAATTGGATCAAGCTCGAAGTTATCGGCGACCAGCAAACATTATTTCCAGACACGGAGCAACTCATCGAAGCCACCCGCGTCCTCGTCAGGGAAGGTTTCGTCGTACTCCCCTACACCAACGACGACCTCATCGCCGCCCGCAAACTGATCGACGCCGGTGCTGCCGCGGTCATGCCACTCGCCGCGCCCATCGGCTCCGGGCTTGGCATTCAGAATCCCGCCAATCTCCGCATCCTGCGCGAACGCATCACCGAAGTTCCCATGATCGTCGACGCTGGGGTAGGCACCGCCTCTGACGCCGCTGTCGCCATGGAACTGGGCGCCGACGGCGTGCTCATGAACACCGCCATCGCCGAAGCTGCCGACTCCGTCCTGATGGCCGAAGCCATGCGCGACGCGGTCATCGCCGGCCGCAAATCCTATCTCGCCGGCCGCATGCCCAAGCGCCTGTACGCCTCCGCTTCGAGCCCATTGACTGGTGTTGTTAAGTAAATATTTTGCAGGAACTGCTTCGTGACGCCATCGTTCGGCGAAACTGCAGTTCACACAACAAGCGCCGGAAGTAGGCGTCCCTCAAATTGCAGCTATTAGCCTGCAGCTTTCTTGGCTTGTTCACTGTCGTAGCTTTCGCCATAGATGGCCGGCACTTTGCCGCCCATCGGCCGCAAGTACGTGGACAGCTGCCCGCGATGATGGATCGAATGGTTCAATCCGAGCTGCAGAAAAGTAACAGCGGGCCGCTGGAACATTCCTCGGAAATCCACCATTTTCACGAGTTGCTCGCCGCTCAACTTCGTGAGCTTTTCGCAATTCTTTTCGAATCGCTCCGCATACCACGCTGCAAAATCTGCCGCAGTTTTCGCGCTCTCGGGAAATGCCGCAGGAGCGGTGCTGAACTCGCCGTTGATGGTAGTTTCCAAAAATCGGTTCTCCGCCGCCGCAATGTGCCGCACCAACTCCATCGCACTCTTCGCGTTGGGATCCGGCCGGTAGTCGGGCTTGCCCGCTGGCACTGCTTCGAGCAGCGTTCTCGTGGTGCGATGCTCAGCTTTTAGAACGGGCAGATAGACTTCGTGCAACAGAAAAACAGCTTGCTCTGGCGTCATTGGCTTCGTCATTCCATCCTCCAAGGTTTCGAATCCCGAATCTACTCGCGACAGATGCGCAGGCGATTTACTCGGTTATTTTCTCGCAATCATTTTCCGCGTCGCGGACATTCAAGCGGGCCCCAACTTCGTACCCATTCTTGACTCCCGCCGGCGGGTTGCGCGGGAGAGCAATAGTACAGCGCGGCAGAGCGCTGCGCTACTCGTACCGCAGCGTCTGGATCGGATCGACGCGGGTTGCCCTTCGCGCGGGGATGTAGCAAGCCGCCAGCGCGACCCCAAACAGAATTATGGTGACGCTCACAAACGTGGGGATGTCCGTCGCGGTCACGCCGAAAAGCAGGCTGGCCATCAACCGCGTCAGCGCAAATGCCGTCGCCAGCCCGACTGCGATTCCAATCGCCACCATGCCGGCCCCCTGTTTCATCACTAGCCCCAGCACATCCCCGCCTTGCGCGCCAAGCACCATACGCAATCCAAATTCTTTCGTGCGCCGCGCCACGGAATACGACACCACGCCATAAATTCCGACGGTCGCGATCGCCAGCGCCACCCCGGAGAAAAGCGTCAGCAGCAAAGTAAGAAATCGTGGCCGCGCCTGTGCGCGAGTCAGCACATCCTCCATCAAACGCACATCTGCCAAGGGCAGTGAAGGATCGATTTCGTTCAGCTGTTCGCGCACCGCGCCTGCCAGCGACCGCGGGTCTCCCGCCTGCGCGCGCATCGCCACATACATATCTGAACTGCCCTTGCCCCCTGGTTGCTGGTAGGGCAGATAAATCTCGGTGCCAGCCGGGCGGTCGAGCCCGGCGTTTTTCACATCGTCCACGATTCCGACGATCGTGCTCCAGTCCTTTGCACCTCCGGGACGAACGCGCCGTCCAACCGCATTCTGATTGGGCCAGAACGTCATCGCCATGGTCTTGTTGATGATCACGGCGTCCGGAGCGCCTTGCACATCCCGCCCGTCGAACAATCTCCCATCCATGAGGCGAATGCCCATGGTCGCGAAATAGTCTTTGCTCACCGCCTGGTAAAAATCCACATTTTGGATCGGGCCGCCCTCGGTCGGCACAAATCCTTCGATATCCGTGTCATTCATGTTGGGGGGGCGCATCGGCGCCAATCCGGATACCAGCGCCGCGGATTGCACGGCTGGAAGACTCGTCAGCCGGCCATCGAGGCGCGTCCAGAAATCCGTGATCTTCGCAGCGTCCGTATATGTGCCGCTCGGCAGCGAGACGTGCATGGTGATCACGTTGTCCGCATTCAGCCCGGTATGGACTTCCTGCAGTTTCCAGAAAGCTCGCACCATCAATCCACAGCCAATCAGCAATACCAGCGCCATCGCCAGTTCGCCGGCCACCAGGACGCGCCGGAAAATCTGCGCCACTGCCGCCGCCGTCGTACTGCCTGCTGTGTCCTTCAACGATTCGGAGATCCCGCTGACGAGCAATGGCGCCAGCGGCGCGAGCCCAAAGAGAATTCCGGTAACCACGCTCGTCCCGAGAGTGAAAACTAGCACCCGCCAGTCCATGGTGATTTCATCCGCGCGCGGAATGCCGCCCGCATTCGTAAGCTGCACCAGCCGCACGCATCCGAGCGAGAGTCCCACGCCCAGGATTCCTCCGCACAGCGCCAGCAGAATTCCTTCGGTAACAAATTGCCGCGCCAGCCGTACCAGGCCGGCACCCAGCGCCCCGCGAATGGCAATCTCCCTGCGCCGCGCCTCCGCGCGCGCAAGCAGCAAATTCGCCACATTCACGCTTGCAATCAGCAAAACGAAAACTACCGCCCCAAGCAGCATCAAGAGTGCCGGACGAACACTGGAAACCACCTCCGCCTGCAACGGAAAACTGACGATGGTGTGATTTTTCGGGTCAAAGCTGTGCACCTTCGGCACTTTCTTTTCGCCATAACTCTGGACGAGGGATGCCAGTTCGCCTTGTGCCGCTCCGGCGGAAACTCCTGGCTTCAGCCGTCCCAGCAGAAAGTAGTTGTGACCGCCCCGATTTCCCGGCTTTGCGGGATCCAATTGCAACGCAGTCCAGATTTGTGCCGGCTCTTGCTCACCGGGAGGAAACTGAAACCCTTTCGGCATAACGCCGATGATGGTGCACTTCAGGCCATCGAGATACGTCTCACGCCCGACGACGTTGGGATCATTCGCAAAAACACTCTGCCACGTACCAAAGGAAATATCGGCTACCACCGGCGCTCCGGGGGCATCGTCCGACTGCGAGATCAGTCGCCCCTTGACCGGCGTCACACCTAGCGTCTCCAACAATCCGCCGCTGACGTACGCCGCGGCGACGCGCACCGGCTGCGTCTTTCCGGCGAGGTTTGCCCCCGCCGTGATCCAGGCGTCCAGCGACGCCCAGGAATGCGTGTCGCGGCGCAGATCGAGAAATTCCGGTCCGGAAGTCCAGAAACGGTGGAGGCCGCCGTTCGGAAATGTCGGAAACTCGGTGTAGATTCGAATGAGTTGTTCGGGGCGAGAATAGGGAAGTGGTTGCAAGAGGACGGCGTTCACCACGGTAAAAATTCCAGTAGTCGCTCCGATTCCGAGCATCAGGCATAGCACCGCTGCAGTCGTGAAGCCCAGATTCTTGCGCATCATTCGCAGCGCAAACTGGATGTCTTGCCATAGCGTGTCCATAGGCAACCTCCAAAAGGAAGATACGGCTGCAATCTGACTTATGTTCCTGACAACTGGGAGCTTAGACGCTCGATCCCAGCGAATGATAGGGGCTCGGCAGCGGGTGTCCCACTTTGCCGCTGGAGAATCGGTGGGGAACATTCCGGGCGGGGTTACATCCATTTGCCGCCATGGCGGCCCGCGCTTTCAAACAGGAGAAGCAGATTGGAGATTTTCAGAAGCTCCCGGATCTGCTGATTTGCATTGACCATTCGGAACTCGCATCGGCTGGTCTTTGCCGAGACGTACAGACCCACGAGTGTCCCCAGACCCGAGCTATCCATGAAAGGAACTTCTTTCAGGTCCAGAACAATCCGTTTCTTTTGTCCCATGATGCTCTTCATTTCGCTTCTCAGCAGCGGAGTATTCTCGACCGTCAATTTGCCGTGGCACTCCACTACGGTCGTGTCCTCCTTCTCGTGGCTGGACACTCGGAAACCACGCGTCGAGCTGATCGGCGAAAGTTGTGACATCCAGGCTCCTGTCGAGGGCAGCGCGAGCCGTTCACCGTCTTGTATTCAAGCCGGTTTCCGCCAAATTTCGTCGGACCGTGCCACATCCGGAATGCGCGGAGTCTATCCCTGACCAGCTTTCAGTTCAACGTATATGGTCTTCCGCTGAGGAATTACGACGAAGGAGATTCTGCGGTAACGCCCGTCGCGGCAAGCTGTTCCCGCGAGACAAGCCAGGCTTCGAGCAGTTCGCGGCCCTTCCCATGAATCATCTGCATGAAGATTCCAGCCAGGCCTTCTTTGTTGGTCCACGCGACTTGTCCTTTGCCACTAACAGTGACGCCGAAGGACAATTCGAATTCGAATTCCACGACTGAGGAGTATTTCAGCGGCCGCGATGTGCGCACCGCCATGCCTCCCTCACTCAAATTTGTCATTCGGGCGCGTTGTTCCCCATCGCTGTCTCTCAAACTCACAGGCAAACTCACGGCATGACGGAAATAGCGGCGGCGTTCGCGCTCCAGTAGATCTCTTGCGATGGTGATGTGCAGCGCGACGCTTTCCTCGGTTAGAGGTTTCAGGAGAAGAAAATTGGCACCCGCGCTCAGCGTGGCCGTGGATTCTTTCGAGCTTCGAACGCAAGCAAAAATCGCCGCTTTCGAATTGGACGTTCCTTTGCGGATGGCGGCGATCAGTCCCAATGCGTCGGAAACTTCCATATCGATGAACACGCCGTCAATCTTGCGCCGGCTGAGGCTTTCGCGCGCGGCGTCAGCAGAGGGGGAAAGACTGACCTTGGCGCCGTACTTCTTCATGCCGCGGGAGACCGCGGTCACCATGGCGTAGTCGCTGGACACCAGCACGAACTCGAGCGTCGCGGAAGTGGTCATGGTGTGTGAAATTCTCCGTCACCATGCGAAGGTCTTCTTGATGGTCCTACTAGTTTCGATCGTAAACGGGAAATTGCACTACTGTCGAGTGCTTCCGTGCGCTTGCTTCCTCTAATTATTAACTACCAATCATTAATATTTTAAATGGGTATCCAGCCGCCAGATCGAACACGCTACGCGGGCCGGAACAGGAGATGCCACAGCACGTCCACCCCGGCATGCACCAGCGCGGAAGCAAAGATCGAGCCCGTCTTGCGCCACGTCCAGCCATAAAAAAATCCCGCGATCGAAGCCAGTAGAACGTACCGCCAGTTGGGAAAGCCCATGTTGGTGATATGCGAGAAGCCAAAAAGAATGGAGGCGGTCCACCAGCCGGCAAAGTCGCTGTTCGAAGCGCGCGCCAGCATATTTTGCAGCAAGCCGCGGAAGAGAAATTCTTCTGGCCACGCGGTGAAGAAAAAAACGCCCAGCGACAGGAGGGGCAGCGACTTCCATTCACCCCAGTGCGGCGCAAATTGAATGAAGTGAATGGCCCGACCCAGCGGAATGGCGATGCACGCGAAGACGATGAGGCTCGCGAGCACGAAGAAACTCCAGCGGCGTCCCCAGCCGATCGAGTACCCGATCCCATTCATCGGGCGCAACAGCACGAACGAGGCGAGCGCGATATTGACGCACAGCAGCACGGTGAATACGTAGGCGAGCCTCCCGCCGGGATATGGCCAGAGCCAGTGCGAGGGAGAGAATTTCACCGCCACCCAGATTCCCGCGATGGCCAGGAAGTCTTGCCAGGCTCCGGCGGGCCGGCGTTCCGCGGAAGCGGCCAGCGCCAGCGGCAGCGAAATGAGACCTGCCACGGCCGCGACACGTGCGAAGGCGAAAGTATTTGTCCCCAGAGCGTAAATCAGGTAGACAAGGAACACCGCGACGCCGAGCATGTAGCTGCCGCCGGCGCCAAAGCGCGCTGCTAGCCAATCGGCAACGCCCCGTGCGGCAAAAAGCAGCATCACCAGAAAGAAGAGAGAGAACGCCGTCAACGTGGCCGCAAAGCCGCGGCCGCCATAGCCAAGCCAGGACGCGTAAAGCGCCCCCGTAAGGGTCAGCGCCGCCCAGAGTCCGAGCGTCGCGAATGGACCGAGTTGTCGAGTGGCAGACAAACGAGGATTGTAACGCAGAGCGATGGCAGACCAAATTCAACCCGCGGCACGACGGCTCGCGTATATCGACTGGATGCGCGGACTCGCGTGCGTGCTGATGTTTCAGACGCATTGTTATGACTCGTGGCTGAGTCCGGAGGCGCGTAAGTCCTCCCTGCTCGCGTGGTCACGCCTCGGCGGAACGCTGCCCGCGCCTCTTTTTATTTTTCTGTCGGGGCTTTCGTTCGCTCTCGTGACGGAGCGCCTGCGCGAAAAGGGGGTGGACCGCAACGCCATTGCGAGACAAACCATCCTGCGCGGCGCAGAAATCTTCGGGCTGGGCCTGCTCTTTCGTGTTCAGGAATTCGCGCTGGGTTTTCCGTGGTCGCCATGGACGGACCTATTGCGCGTCGATGTCCTGAACATCCTGGGCCTTTCGATGATGCTCATGGGCGTGCTGTGCTGGCTCACAGGAGCGGGCGACGTAGCGGCGACGCGAAATCGCACGCTTGTGACAAGTTTATTTGCTGCGACGATCGTGGCAATGGCCACGCCGCCGCTCTGGACCGCCCATCGCCCAAAATTTCTCCCATGGCCGCTGGAGTCCTACATCAATGGCGTGCACATTTTCGACCAGCCTCAGCCGTGGCTCTTTCCGGTGTTTCCCTGGTCGGCGTTTGCTTTTGCGGGACTCGCCGTCGGATTCTTTTTATTTTTGGAGTTCGCGCGGCGCAGGGAAGCCCTGGCCTTTGCCGTGATTGGCGGCGCCGGAATTCTCGCCGGCATTCTCTCGATTCTCTTCGACGCTTCCCCCATTCGCCTTTACGCCGTGTACGACTACTGGCATACTAGCCCGAATTTTTTTCTCCTTCGCTGCGGCATCCTCCTTATCATTCTTTTTCTCGTTTACGCCTGGTGCCGTTGGGGCTTTGCGCAGAAGGGCTTCAGCCCTATCATCCAGCTTGGCAAGACTTCGCTGCTGGTCTACTGGGTGCACATCGAGTTCGTCTACGGAAGATTTTCCATTCTGCCGAAAGGCCAGTGCAGCGAGCTGAAAGCCACCGGCGGCCTGCTCATCATTTTCGTCGCGATGGTGGTGCTGTCTTTGTTGCGGACGTCGTGGAAAAACCAGACCGTCAGGGCTTCACGGTAGGGTCGTGCAGCAATTGTTGCGACTGGGGAATCTTGATGATTACTTCGCCGGGCCGCGCCAACCCCATTTCGTTGCGCGCGATGCCTTCGATCTTATAGGGATCGGTCTTCAGCTCTTTCACTTCCCGCTCGAGGTCCAGATTTTCCTTGTTCAACTGATCGAGCGCGGCTTCCACTTTTCTGATCTCGCTCTGCGTCCGCCGCATCGCCAGGAATCCATGCGTGCCAAAAACGTCGTGCACTATGAGCACCAGTACCAGCAGCCCCAGCAGGGCGCGCGCGTGCTGTTTCAAAATCGGCTGGATTTTTTCTTTGGCAGCCATCTCGTTCAGCCCTGCAAAACCCACTTCGTCGCTTCGCCGGTCAACTTCGCGGAAGCGGCGGCGCTTTCCGCCTCGACATACAGTCGAAGCAACGGCTCCGTCCCGGACAACCGCAATAGCATCCACGAGCCGTCATCAAAGACAAATTTTGCTCCATCGGTGCGGTCAATAGATACGACTTTCCGGCCGAGTAGTGTCGAAGCGTCCACCACCACCCGCTTTACCGCATTTGCTTTTTGTTCGTCGCTGAGATGCAGGTTCTCACGGACCGGCCAGAATTCGCGCCCCAGTTTTTTGAACATCGCGCGAATCTGTTCGGCGATTGAAGCGCCGCGCGCTGCGATCATCTCTGCCACCAGCAAGCACGCGAGAATTCCGTCCTTCTCCGGAACGTGGCCGCGAATCGTAAGCCCCGCGCTCTCCTCGCCGCCCAGGGCAATTTTGTCTTCGCGAATCAGCTGGCCGATGTATTTAAAGCCCACTGGCGTTTGGTATGTTGTCTGCCCGTGCGACTTCGCCACGGCATCGATCATTTGTGTGGTGGCAACGCTGCGCGCCGCGGGCATCTTCCATTTGCGCGTTTCGACCAGGTAGTCGTACACCAGCGCGAGGATCAGATTTGGCTGAATCCACGTCCCATCGCGATCGACAATCCCAAAGCGATCGGCGTCGCCATCCGTTGCCAGTCCCGCTGTCGCGTTCGAATCGATCACCGCCTTCCGCAGCGGCGCAAGATTTTCTTCGGAGACGTCCGGCCCTGTGCCATCAAAAAGGCAATCCCGTTCGGTGCGCATCGCCTGCACAGTTACGCCATGGTCCGCGAACGCCCGGTCCAGATACCCCGCGCCGCAACCGTGCAGAGCGTCTATTACAAATCCTGACTTTGTTTTGCGCAGCGTATCGAAGTGCACCAATTCTTCCAGACGCCTTAAATAGTTTTCCCGAAGATTCACCCTCTCGCCGGAAGAATTCTTGCCGTGGGATCCCGCGGCAGGAGTCATCGGGAACGGACCGTCCTTGGCAATCATTTTCGCGACGCGGGCTTCGATGTCCTTCGTCACCTCCGGCAGCGCCGGCCCCGCATCCGCCGAAGAAAATTTCAAACCGTGATACTGAGCGGGATTGTGGCTCGCGGTGAAGTTGATCGCGCCGTCAAGTTTTCTCCGCATGATTTCGTAGGCCACCGCGGGCGTGGGCGTGAACGTTTCGCAGAGCAGCGTTCGAATCTCGTGGTGCTGCAGAATATCGACAGCCAGCTGCGAAAACTCCTCAGAATAAAATCGTGTGTCGTAGCCCACGAGAATGGTCGGCTGCTTGGCCTTCGTTTTCACGTGTTCCGCAATCGCCGTCACCGCAAGCCGCACATTGGCGAACGTAAAATCATCCGCAATCAGACCGCGCCAGCCCGAAGTTCCAAACTTGATGGGAGAGGTTGCCATGGAGCGGTATTCTAGTCGCAGTTCGTCAAAGACAAAAGCACTTCGCCGCGCCGGGATTCGAACGAGGGAGGGAAGCCATGCGAGCAGGCCGACAGAATCGTATTGTGCTGGTCACGTGCGAAACATTGACGGAAGGGCGGCACATCGCCCGCAGCGTCGTCAGCAAGCGGCTGGCCGCATGCGTTAATGTCATCCTAAGCCCCGCGGATTCGTATTACACGTGGAAGGGGAAGCTCGAAAGAGCTCGCGAGTATCTTCTGTTGATCAAAACCACCGCCAAGCGGCTGCCCGAGCTGGAGAAAGAAGTGAAGCGCCTCCACAGCTACGAAGTCCCGGAGTTCATCGCCTTGCCGATTGCCGCAGGTTCAAAGGACTATCTGAAGTGGCTGGAGCATTCCATAAGGTGAGGCGACAATAGTCCGTAAATAGAATACTTAAACGTACAGCAGGGCTTGGTCGAGGTCGGCGATGATGTCTTCCACGTCTTCGATACCTACCGAGAGGCGCACAAGTCCTTCGGTGATGCCCACGCGCTCCTGGGTTTCCTTGGGCATGGAAGCGTGCGTCATCATCGCCGGAAGGGAAATCAGCGTTTCCACACCGCCGAGACTTTCCGCCAACGCGCAGAGCTTCACGTGATTCAAGAACCGCCGTGCGGCATCCAGCGACCCCAGATCGAATGACAGCATGGCGCCGGGGCCCTTTTGTTGCCGCCGCGCGATATCGTGCTGTGGATGGGAGGGCAGCCCCGGGTAAAACACCTTACGAACTTTGGGGTGCGCGTCCAGATGGCGCGCCACGCTGATGCCATTGGCGTTGTGCTGCAGCATGCGAACCGCCAATGTCTTGATCCCGCGAGAAATCAAAAAGCAATCCATTGGCGCGAGTCCGGTGCCAGCGGAGCGCTGGATGAAATAAATTTTTTCCGCGTCTTCGGGACGCGTCAATACCACCGCGCCACCCGTGGAATCGCTGTGGCCATTCAAATATTTGGTCATCGAATGCACGATGATGTGCGCGCCGAGCTCGATGGGGCGTTGCAAGTAGGGACTCAGGAAAGTGTTATCCACCACCATGGTGACGTTGCGCTCATTGGCGATTTTCGCCATCACGGAGATATCCGTCACGCGCAATGTTGGATTCGTTGGCGTCTCGATGTACAGCATCTTGGTATTCGGACGCAGCGCCATCTTCACGGCCTCGGGCGTCGAGGTGTCCACGAAGCTGAATTCCAGGCCGAAGTGCACCAGCAGTTGCGTGGAAAGGCGGAAGACTCCGCCGTAGACCGCTTCCGATAGAACGATGTGGTCGCCCGGACGCAGCAGCCGGAAAACCGCGTCAATCCCAGCCATGCCGGACGAGAAAACATACGCGCTATGTCCGCCCTCCAGCTTCGCCAGCGTGCGTTCCAGCGCTTTGCGGTTGGGATGATTCGTCCGCGCATAGTCGTAACCTTTGTTCTTCCCCAGTTCTTCGTTTACGTACGTCGAGGTCTGATAGATGGGCGCGACAATCGCTCCCGTTGCGGGATCCGGCTCCTGTCCCACATGAATGGCGTTGGTGGCAAATCCCATCGTAATCTCCTTGCAGTTCCTCGCGCGGCTCCGTCCCATGCGGAGCCGTACTTTCCGCTCATCCCTGCACCAAAAGGATTCCCGCCGCGGCAAAAGATCTCTGTCACAGTGAGGGCTGTGTGCCGGATTTGGCGGAATCTCGGGCCTTAGGACATATGACCCTGAACTGGACAGGTAAGATTCATGGCCCATGCGCCACGCTCTTGCCTGCCAACCAGTTTCTTGAGAACTTACATTAGCCATTTCAACGAGTCAAATAGAGTGCGCGCGAAGTTTCCACGCCCGGGAACCACCGAGCAGCAGTTCCCTGGTGAATGGCATCGAATCACGGAGGAGCGAGACTTGACCCGGCCCCTCCTTGCGTAGAGGATAGAGTTCAACAACCTATGAAATCCCTGCAAAGGTTCACCGGCTGTTTGTGTCTCGCTGCGCTGATTCTGGTTGCACACCAGACTGTGGCGCAGATTTCTGCCGCGCCACCTTCGAAGGACTCGCCTCCCCAGGATCAGGGTGAATCCTTGAGCCGCGTCACTATTGAAGTGCTTGGGGGTGAAAAGGATACGCCGGTGGAGAACGCCAGCGTGTACTTGAAGTACGTTGAAGAACGGAAACTGAAGAAAGACAAGAAACTGGAATTGAATGTAAAAACCAACCGCGAAGGCATCGCCCACATCCCGAATACACCCTTCGGTAGAGTTCTAATCCAGGTTGTCGCCGAGGGATGGAAGTCTTATGGACGCTGGTACGACATAAACGAGGTCAAGCAAACAATTAAGGTCCATCTCGAACGTCCGCCCAAGTGGTATTAAACAACGAGATTGAAAGCTGAACTGTGCAAGTTGCGAAGCAAACTTGTTTGATTGCCGCGCGAAATTAGTTCTCATCTTTTTATTTGTTTCAAACCGGCAATTCTTTTCCGATGAAAATCATCGCGCATCTGCGTCCGCAAGCAGCAAAATAAAATGACTTGCACCGAAATAGTGCAAAGCGGCGAACGACGTTGAAGAGTCGGAAGTTAGCTCTCCGCGAGCCAGGGATTTCCACAAACTTATCAACACTTGTGTTGAAATCTTAATCCCACAGAAATATTTTTTCCGAAATTCGGCCTTCGTCGTGCTCCGCGGACGCTTTGCCCCTGTTAAATCAAGATGATACAGTACGAAATTGGTTCTGCTCCATGACCGAAACCTACGACGGCCCATTTTCTCTCCTTCAAATGTTCTGGGGCAGCATCGCTGCCCGTCCGCTTCGCAGTTTTCTCAGCGTCACGGCCATCGCCATTCAGGTCATTCTCGTTCTCATGATAGTTGGTCTCACTTCGGGAGTCATTTCCGAATGGGGCAAGCGCGTGGAAGGCGTTGGCGCCGATATTCTTGTGCAGCCTCCAAACTCCTCCATTTTCTTTTCCTTCACCAGTGCCGTCATGCAGGAGTCGCTTGGCGACCAGATCCGCTCGTTGAGTCAAGTGGATGAGGTAGCGCCGACCTTCATCCAGACGGAACCAAAGAACCTGGTCATGATCTACGGCATTGACTACAAGCGTTTCAATGCTCTTAGCAAAGGATTTTTGTTTCGCGATGGCCGGCCGTTCGAAGGGCCGGACGAATTGATCGCCGATGACATCATGGCGCAGACTCGCCATCTAAAGGTAGGCAGTCACGTCACCCTGTTGAATCATGAGTTTACCGTTTGCGGGATCGTTGCCCATGGCAAGGGCGCACGTTATTTCATTCCTCTTCGCACCGCCCAGCAGATTGCCGGCGCCGAAAGACGCGTTTCCATGTTTTATGTTAGAAGCAAAGGAGATACGGAAGCTGCGCGCGCACAAATCGTTGCGCTCCTGCCCGAGAACAGCATCCGCTCCCTCTCCGAATACGTTTCCCTAATGACATCCTCGAACTTGCCGCAGCTTCGCCCGTTTACCCGTACGATGGTTTCCCTGGGAATTGTGGTGAGTTTTCTGGTAGTTCTGCTAAACATGCACACCATGGTGATGGAGCGCACGCGCGAGATCGGCATCCTGAAAGCTCTCGGATTTTCCCGCTTCGACGTCGTTCGAATGCTGCTCGGCGAAACCTTGATTCTCACTCTCTTCGGCACCGGGCTGGGCATCGCCATCACCTTTCTGACGCAAGCCATTTTGAAACAGACCAATCCCGGCCTTACCATCCTGATTTCGCCTGGCTGGATCTTCTCCGCGGTCGCGCTCGCACTCCTGGGAGCGGCCACCGGAGCGGCCTACCCGGCATTGCGTGCAGCCAGTTACGATCCCGTGGTGGCGCTGGCCTACGAATAGGTCGCGCGGCTGCGGGCGCAGAATAAACAAAAGGAGCCAACATGAAGCGAGTTCTGGTCTTGATCGCCGCCGTCATCTCTCTGGGTTTAGTCACTGCCGCGCAAGCCCAAATGGGCTCGAGTTGGTTCAGCAAACCGGCCATCGCCGAGGTCATTAACCCCGTGGTTGGCAAGGGCGCCCAATACCAGACAACGCAGGGAGATAAATCGAGTTCCGCGCCCGAACTCCAGGAGATCACCATCGTCGGCAAGGAATCCGTCGATGGCAAGGATGGATTCTGGATGGAAATAGCGCGCCAGGAAAAGACCCAGAGCGGGATGATGTACGCGAAGGTCCTCTTCACCAAGGATGATTTTCAGTTTACCCGCATGATCATGCAGCAGCCGGGCCAGCCCGCCATGGAAATGCCCTATCGTCCCACGGACAAAGCGAAGAGCCGCATGCATGACGAAATCGAGAAGTGGACCGCCGCCGGAATGGAAACGATCACTGTGCCCGGCGGAACTTTCGCCTGCAAGCACTGGAAAAAAGACAAAGGCACAGGGGACACCGGCGACAGCGACATCTGGACCAGCGACAAAGTAACGCCCTTCGGAATTGTAAGAGAGGTTTCGCCGGGCCACACCATGGTGCTGGTCAAGATAATCACCGACGCCACCGACCACATCACCGGCCCGGTCAAGACTTTCGATCCCGAAGAAATGAAGCGCCAGATGATGCAGCGCATGCAGCAACAAAAACCGCAGTAGCCCCGATTCGAACAGCTAGCCGATTGCGATAGCCCGCCGGCTGTTCAAAAGATTCCGTTTACGGGCGGAGCTGACTCTGGCTCCGCCCAGCGCGTTTTTTATAGCGCGATGAAGAGCGCCGCAGCATTCGAACGAGTGGAGAAAAAGGAATGCCCCCATCAGCCGACAAACATTTCCTCGCGCGCATTGTGGAGCGCCGTGACCTTTCGCCCGATCTGTGGCTCCTGCGCGTCGATCCCGGCGGCCCGTTCGAACACCGCGCAGGCCAGTACGCCACACTCGGATTCGAACGCGACGGCAAACGCATCGAACGCGCCTACTCCATCGTCTCCTCGCCTTACGAAAAATCCCTGGAATTTTTCATCGAGCTCGTCCCTCACGGTGAACTCACCCCGCATCTTTACAAATTGAAAGTCGGCGACACCCTCCTCTGCCGCAAGATCGCCAAAGGCCGCTTCACGCTCGACCTGCGCAGCGGCCGCACCCAGCACCTCCTGGTCTCCACCGTCACCGGTATCGCGCCGTTCGTCAGTTACGTTCGGACGCTCTATCGCGATTGGAAGAGTGGCGACCGTGCCATGCCCGGCGGCCACAGGCTGTATTGTTTGCAGGGCGGGAGCCGTTCGTGGGAGTTTGGCTATCGGGAAGAGTTGGAGAGCATCGCGGCCGAAACGCCGTGGTTCGAATACGTCGCCACGGTCAGCCGCCCCTGGGAAGACGAGAATTGGACCGGTGAAACCGGCCGTGTGGATGATCTGCTCCGCAAGTTCACCGATTCCTGGGGCCTACGCCCGGAAACAACCACCGCTTACCTCTGCGGCCATCCCAACATGGTGGAAAACGCGCGCGGCATTCTCCAGCGTGCCCGCTGGAAGAAGGACGCCATGTTCGAAGAACTCTATTTTCAGCCCGGAAAATCGTCGCAGCCCGCGCAAGCCGACGCCGCTACTCCGTAGCGCACTTGCTGCAGCTCAGCTTTCGCCTCAACTACCCGCCTCACGCGCTCGGCGCGTTGGCCTCCAACTGGCTGGTGACATCCTCGAGCGTGGACAGCGGAATCAGCAGGTGCACATCCTGCCCCGGCTCGGTCTCATCAATCTGCAACTTGCCTTCGTGCGTGCGGATGCGCACATGCTGCGTGCCGTCGTCCACTTCGATCAACTCCGCGTCCGGAAACTTCTTCAATTCCTTAACAATTGCGTATGCCAACGGCACAAAATCGCGCCCGTGCTCTGAGGTATACATAAAGTGCCGCTTCGGAACGATGTGCAACGCCATCGGCACCGCCGCCGCCGGAACCCACATATGTACGTGCGAGCCGCCCGCGCGGGATTCATCCACGTCCACCCGGATCACGCCCTCATGAAACGTATATGCGCCTGCCAGTACGATCGTCCCGCCAAGTCCCAGTGCTGCTTTCGCGAGAAATAGCATGTCTCTCTCCTGCCCGCCTGATTTATGCCTGCCGAGTTCAACAATTTCCGTTCGTTTCCCATCTATTCCGTGACGTTTTTCGAGTCCAGCCACACGCGCACGGTGTTTTCCTCGTCCTTCACGGAGACCAGTTCGGTGTCGCCCTGTGCTGAAAGCGCGTGCAGCGCCGCCACCAGGTCCAGCTCATCCTTGCCCGCTGAGAAGAGCGCATCCACCACCTTCATCGGCACCTTGATTTCCACCTGTTGCTTCTTGCTTTTGCCCTTGTCCAGCACATGGACGATTAGGTAGTTGCTCTGCTTGGCTACGCGCACATCGTTGTCGTTGCCCTGCACGGTCACGTATTCGCCGTCCTTCGAATTGCGGATGGCTTCCGCCAGCGCGCGCAGGTCCACGTCATTCACGTGCGCGCAGTCGATCTTCACCTTGCCGTCATGCAGCCGGTCGTGGTTGATCGCCGGCAGCACTTTCTCTGCCAGCTCCAGCGGCACGTTGACGCGCACCGTTTCCCCCTTGCCGTCCGTGCTAATCACCCGCACGTGCAGCCACCGGTCCGGCTTCGCGGAAGCCGTCGAACTTGAACTCGTCTTGTCTGTCGTGGTCTGGGCCCATGCCCCGATCGGTGAGAGAGCCACCGCCGCTGCTGTGATGAGTGCGGCCTTCTTGCAAAAGCTGGGCGTAAGGCTGGTCATGGCGGAATGCCTCCTGGCCCCGCCGCTAGCCCCCAATCCAGCCGCAGGCGGGTTCTTGCAGGTAGGTACGAGCCAGCCTATAGGAATGTTTCCTAAAATATCCGATCCGCGCGGGGGCACGATACCTTAGGCCCTCTCTGTCCTCTATTTCGGCAAGTCCCTCGGTTTCTCGGTTCCCGGCGCAAACCGCCGGGAAGCCCTGCATCATGCTCTTTCAGGATCCCAAGTATCCGTTCTTCCTCATCATTTCCACAGTCGACTCCCTCCATCATCTTGCGCCGCTCCAGCCAAACGCGCATATTGGCGTCACCCGGTCCACCCAATCGTTCGGAGGATTTCTATGATGTTCGCGATCGTCTCTCGCGGTAAAAAGTCCGGAATCCGTTTGCTCCCGCATCGCTATAAAGATAACCGCTACCACGTCAGCCTGGGTAAAGAAGGCCCCTACATCCCCATTTCCGATGACCGCGATATACCGTCCTACCTCGCCAACGGCTATTCCCTGCGTATGAGCAACCGAGCCGAAAGCCACCACCCCAGCTTAATCCGACCCGAATCCATCCGCGGCTGGAAGTAACTCAGTTTCCCTCAGCCCGCCACCGCTCCTTTTCCCGCACCCTCTTCCGCCTTCCTGACCAAATTAACCAATTTCTTGTCCAGCGATCGCCCCACGCTCGTAACTTCCGGATGGTCAAATTGGCCAAAGAGAGAAGAAGGCTGATCAAACTCCACTCTCGTCGTGCGGTCCTCCGCTTCATACACCAATACTCGCAATGGCGCATAAAGCGCCGCCCGGATATCATGCCGCGTCATCGTCATCGCAATCAGCGGATTTCCCACCACGTACTGCTTGGCTTTTTTGGGGCTTCCCACAATGTTCAGCAGTGCTCCATGGTCCTGAATGTCGAAAAGCATCAGGCCCTCTTCTCCCGCCATCTTTTCCAACTTCTTTTGCGCCTCCGCGGGAGCAGACGCCAGATCCTTGATCAACGCAGGGTCAAACCGGCCGAGGGCCTGCTCGATGTTTCGCGTAAAACTTTCAAAGTCTCGTTTCACTTCCACCGTCATGTGCAGTACTTCAATCGTCCGTTCCATTGGACCTCCTTTTCATCCGCCTTCGTATCCTATCAATTCCGCGAGTGCAATCGAACGCATAACCCCGCGTGCCGCGTCCCCCATACGCACAGCATTGTACCGCCTGCGTATGGCGCTCTGAGCCTAGGCCGGTTGTTCAATACTGAACAGACAGACATTTTTTCGTTAATTACACTCTTGCCCGGAACGGGGTCTGATTCCTCACCTCGAAACGCGCAGGCCAGGAGGGCAACGACTAATGGAACGCATCCGCCATATCGCCTCTCACGTTAAGGGTTTCTTCTCAGGGCCCAGTCTGGGCGGCAGGATCTTTCGCTATGGCGGCAATCAAAACATCTACACACAAGGTGAGCCTGCTGACACGCTCTTCTTTATTCAAGAAGGAGGCGTGCGGCTCACCACCCGCACGAAAACTCAGCCATCCGCGGTTACCGCCATTCTCGGCGTGAATGACTTTTTTGGTGAGCTTTGCCTGGCAGGCTATCCCCTTCGCATGTCCACGGCCATCACTTTGACCGCCAGTTCCATTCGAACCATCAAGAAAGAAAAGATGCTCGAACTGATTCGCAATAACAGTAAAGCCGCAAATTCCCTGGTGGCTCATCTGCTCTCCAGCGTCAAGAACTACCGGGATCACGTGGCGGACCTGCTCACCTCCACCGCGGAGCAACGGCTTGCGCGCGTTCTTCTGCGGCTCGCGCACTTGGATGAAGACGGCCCGGCCTCACTCGAGATTCCCAACCCCAGTCACCAGGTCCTGGCGGAGATGGTCGGCACCACGCGCCCGCGCATCAATTTCTTCATGAACCGCTTCAGAAAGCAGGGATTCGTTCAGTACGACGGAGGATTAGAGGTCCACCAGTCCCTGCGCAAAATTCTCCGCAAGCCGAAGAATCGGCTGTAAGCCATCGCAACCACGTGGCAACGCGAATTCGGGGTTGGTGTCAGGCCCCCGCGAGCTGCCTTCTGTCTAACTTTACTGCCGTGCCGCGGACCTTCTCAACGATCTCGTCAATGACGCCGGCGACTCCCGAAGTTTCAACTTGAACATACTCATGGAAGTTGTAGCTCGATAGGCGTGTCGAGTGATCCAATTCCCTTAGGGCACGCATGATTTTCAATGCCCTGGCGACAACCGCCACATACTCGCCAAAACTTCGGACGGACGCCGTCGTGCTGATGCGCTTCACTTTTCGCAGCATTTTAATCATTTTCTCTGCATCGGCGTGCTCGATCTTCCACACTTCGCGATAAAGGGTTTTCCATGCATAAGTCGGCTGGTCTGGATCATTTTCGTCCCACTGGCATGCGAGCACCAACCCGTTGAAAGAGGCATCCATCGGAGGGCTGATCTTTTCTCCGTCCAGATGGACGATACGAACCGCGAGCGTGCCGTGCGGAAAAATAGAATCCCCTCTCGTAACCACGCGGGGACTGATCAGCAGCGCATATTGTTTGGTTTTCATTCGTATATTCACTGTGTCCATCGTTTCCGAGACGCAGCATCACAACCTAGCCGAATGTGGCAAAGTTCACCATATTACTCTCGCGAAGTTCCACTGTAAGCCAAGACCGCCCGCCGCTGTCCCTCTAGCGCTGGCTCCATGCCGACATCTTTCTCTGCCTACGTCCCGCGTAGCCGTAAGTGTGCGTTACGTGGTGCCTCTCTTTCTGGCGAGTAAGAGCTTCGCGCGAATGTACTTTGCTACACAGAGTACTTGACAAAAAGAAGCGGCCATGTATCCTAACCCTTACCCGCAGCGTTTTGTATGGAGGTAAGGCGAATATGCAAACTCCGCGTGGTCAGAAAATCAACCGCGTTGGCGCCTTAGTCCTACTAGTTCTGTCCATGATTGCGTTGCTTGCGGTGCTGAGTGGGTATGCTCAACCGCCCCAACCGCGCGAAACGGACGAAGGGTCGGCGGCGCACATCTTTCAACTGTCGATCGTGGCGCTGGTGCCGGTATTCTTACTGTTCTTCGCCACGGCGGACTGGAGACAACCTCTGCGGAGCATGCGGCTGCTGGCAATTCCAGCCGTCGCCTTGGTTCTCGCGTTCGGAGCGCTGTATTACCTTGAACACTATCGGTGAACTGAGACTTCGGTCGCCGAGTTGACCCTTTCTCGATCCTCGTTCCGGCACTTTTTCCCAACCCCCCAAGGCACCCCGAGGGATCACCCCATCAACGCGCGAGCCCGGCCTGGTTGGAGGTTCTGGTACCGGAAGCCAAAAGCGGTCCTTCGCCTCAGTCCGGACCGCAGAATCGTCCGGCACGCACAAGATGCCGATGGCACAGAAAATCGCGAAAGGGAAGCGCGCGGAAAGGGAGGCCAAAAAATTGAGGGCGCAATCGCCGTTAGGCTGTTGCGCCCTCTAAACTGA
Source organism: Acidobacteriota bacterium (assembly GCA_013289585.1). Taxonomy (GTDB): domain Bacteria; phylum Acidobacteriota; class Terriglobia; order Acidiferrales; family UBA7541; genus Acidiferrum. Next base: position 281,380 of record JABCZR010000002.1, read on the forward strand.
GCCGTAAAGTTTCTTACCTTGCTGATTCCTTCTGGCGGCGTACCTGCCGTGAGGCCGGTTACGCCGTCCCAGACGGAATCGTCAAGGCTACGAGCTTCGCAGTTCAAGTTCGCGGCGCAACCTGCGGTTAAGCTTGCTGCGCCTTCAAAACCGAGCCGTAAAGTTCTAAAGCTTCCGGTTCAATCTGCGCGCAAGATAAATCTTTGCCTTTGCGCCGTCAATCAAATTCTACGCGAACGATTGTGCAAATCTGTGGAGGCTTGTGCAAAAAAATCGCGCACGATCCTGGCCCCATCGGGCCGTCCGCCGGAGTTGCCGGCGACGAACGCAAAGGCCAGAATGAAATCATGAACGTCGATCAAGCATTGCCCGTATTTCGCGAGCCTAAACCGGTTGAGAAAATCTTCAACCGCGTGTTTGGAATTTTAGTGGGTCTGGGTTTCCGCCTCCAGCACAACTTCCTCTTGCAGGTGCGCGGGCGCACGAGCGGCCGGATCTTGACAACTCCGGTGAATGTGCTGGACACGGATGGGAAGCGTTACCTGGTTGCTCCGCGCGGCAGAACCCAATGGGTGCGCAACGCCGAGGCCGCGGGAGAGATCACCTTGAAAAAAGGGAGCTACCGGCAGAGCTTCCGCTTGCAGCCGATCCCGGATATCGAGAAGCCGGAACTGCTGAAATTGTATTTGGACAGATTTGCGACAACGGTGAAGCGGTATTTTCCAGTGAAGGCCGGATCGGAAGTGAATGCGTTCCGCGACGTAGCTCCGAACTATCCCGTATTTTAGCTACTGCGCACAGACAAACCGTAGCGGGAGATCACATAAAAAAGTACAGACTGGCAATTCTACCAGTGGTGCCGCGGGCTCCCAATGGAATACAAAGTTGACCAGCTGCTTACGAAAATCATCTGTTTCTTACGAATGTTCTCATCTGGAGAGGGAAGCGGCCGCCCGTGAAAAAGTTGTCGCCAGTTTTTCCATCGTTGCTAATCGCTGCCGCAATTCTATTTGCTGCTGCAGTTGTCCCGGCATATGGCGCGCCGGAATCGAGCGGTTGGTACACCCCGGAGCAGGCCGCGAGCGGCGCCAAGGCTTACCAGAAAACCTGCGCGAGCTGCCATGGCGCCAATCTGGAAGGCGCGATGGGGCCTGCCTTGGTTGGCAAGCAGTTCTGGCTCGCGTACGGTGGAAAAAAGATCTCGACGCTTTGGTCCACTGTGCACACGCAAATGCCCATGATGGCGCCGGGTTCAATCTCCGTCAGGAACTCGATCAATATCATGGCGTTTCTTCTGCAAAAGAACGGGCTGCCCTCCGGCAGCAGGCCGCTCGACAACACCGTGGATTTGTCAAAAGCGCTTCCCGTGAAATAGCGCGCGCCTCTATCGGTGACGCGTTCGGGAACCACTCCGGGCCGCGAACGCGTGCGGTTGCTAAACGCCGATCGAGCGTGAGTGAATCGCGCGAATTCTTGAGAGGCACGAATGCCGGAAGACATGTCACCGGGAGCGAGCCCTTTCGATATGCGGCGAACGGCCAGCCGCGGCCGATTGCTATGGATTTCTTCTTGGGCGTTGGGTTTCGCGTTGCTCGGTATCGTTCTGGTGGCCGGGACAAATCATGCGGTGGCCTGGTCAAGTTCGGACACGTTCTGCGGTACCGCTTGCCACTCGATGACCTGGGTTGCCGCGGCGTACCGGCAGAGCCCGCATTACATCAATCCGGTGGGAATTCGCGCAAGCTGCGGTGCATGCCACGTTCCGTATGACTCCGGCCACGCCACCGCAGCACAATATGTAGAGTTGCTGTTGTTCAAGGTTGATCGCGGGGCAAAAGATTTCTGGTACGAAGCGAGGAAGAGCATCGCGACAAAAGATGAGTGGGAGAAACGCCGCCCCGCGCTGAGCAACACATTTCAAAATTATCTGACGCAGCATAACTACATCACGTGCCGCGGCTGCCACTCGCTCGACGCTTTCGGAGGCGCGCGCAGCCACATGAAAGTGGTGATTCACCGCGGGCTCGCTAACGCGAGCAGCTTCGATTGTTTGCAATGCCACGTCAACATCGGGCACGTCTATGAACAGCCGGCATCCAAAGTGAACGGCTGGTACACCGCGGAACAGGCGGCCGCCGGCGAAAAACTTTTCGCGCAGTCCTGCGCAGCGTGCCACGGCGCGAAGCTGGAAGGTGGCGGCGGGCCAGCACTGATCGGCGCCACCTGGAAACAAAGCTTCGGCGGCGCAAAGCTTTTACGCGTGTGGGGAGAGATCAGAGGTCCGATGGCGGATTATGCCGGCGCAACTTTCACGACGCAGCAGTCCCTCGATATTCTCGCCTTTTTGCTGCAGCAGAACGGGCTCCCCGCCGGCAACAAGCCGCTCGCGGATACGCGCGAACTCTCCGACACCCTTCCCGAAAAATAGCGCGGCGCGAGGGGATGTAGAAAGATAGACCGGTTTTGCGGGTGGTCCGCAATTACCCGCAGGGTTACGTACTGGCAGCATTACATCAGGGGTGTTCAATTTGGTACAGCCAGACCCTGTTTGTAAGCGTACCCTTACCCGGAGGCAGGGGTTCTTGGCGACCGGTGTTTCCCTTCGGCACGGGCCCTCGGTTCCGGAGGTCAACATGTCTTGTCCTTCCTGTGGTTCGGGCAACCTAGCGGAATTCCGCGCAGAGATGATGATTCACTTTGAGGGCATCAAAAACGTGGACAAGCCTGGCGTATGGTTATTTCCGAGACTATGGATATGCACTGATTGCGGAGCTTCACGGTTCCGGGTTCCGGAGAAAGAGCTGGAGCAGCTTACAAGAATTGCTCTGCCGGCGGAGCGAGGTAACGCGCTGGAGAAAGTTGGCGACGCCGTGCCGCGCAAAACGATGGCGCAGGGCGCGGGACAATAGAATTATTGCTTCTTTACGTGCGGCTGAAAGAGGATTTCCCGGAAAGCACGGCTTCGATAGCGCCGACGAGATCTCTTCCGGCATTTGCTTTAACGACGTAGCCGTTCGCGCCCAGGTCTTCGGCTACCTGCACGACGTCCGCGGAGGATTCCTGGGTGACAAAAATTATTTTGGATGCGGGCGCGAGCTTCCGGATGCGTCGAGCGGCTTCGATGCCGTCAAGCGAGGGGAGACCGATATCCAACAGAATCAAATCCGGTTGCAGCTCTTGGGCTTTCTGGACTGCTTCTAGTCCGTCAGAGGCTTCTCCGATGACCTGCAATCCGCTCATGCTTGCGAGCGTTGCGGTCATGAATTGCCGAAAGGCTGCGAAGTCCTCTACAACGAGAACGGAGATTGATGACACCCAGGTCACAACCTTTCCCGAGTCAAACTGCACTTTCACTTTATCCAGGGAGGGGGACTTCCAGGAACTATGAATCATAATGCGCGCGGAGGAATAGTTTCAATCACAAAAAAGTCGTCCTCCAGAGTGGAACACTCGATATTCAGACGCCAGACATTGATTTCGCCTGTGCCGAATTTGAGTCGTCCTCCATCACCGGCCAGCAGCTGGCTCCGTAACCGTGCATGACGGCGACAGAAAGTTTCTCAGCCGGCGATAAACGAATTTGGAGGGACAGGGGAACTCGTACTATTGCTTCGGTAGGGTGCGATTGCTATATTGCGCGAGCCCGCTTCCTCAACCTCTGAAGACCCGACCGGCGAAAAACTGCGTCGTCGCGAATAGGTGTCCAAGTGCGACGCACGCAGAGATTTCCGGTTGCGGCCCGGCCGTGCAATGGAGGTTCCCATGAAAGACAAGTTCTCGGTGGTTACCCGATTTTGGTTTTTGTTGGTGCTGGTGTTGCTCCTGCCTCGATCGGGCATGTCCTCAAATGGCGCTCGATTGGTGGTGGATGACGATAAGGTGGAATGTCCAAACGCAGGTTTTACGCACATTCAGGACGCGATTGACGCGGCATCCCCGGGCGATCACATTCGAATCTGCAAAGGCACGTATGTGGAGCAGCTTACGATTCGAAAGGCGCTGGACATCGACGCGGACAGCGGTGCGGTATTGATGCCCAACGCAATGAAACCGAACACGACGAGCCTGTTCAGCGGTGCGCCAATCGCCACGGCGATACTGGTGGCGGATGCCACGGATGTTTCCATCAGCGGGCTGACGGTGGATGGCGTGAATAACGGGATTTCGGAGTGCGCGCCGGACCTGGAAGGGGTAACGTTTCAAAATGCGTCGGGAAATATCGTAAGGGCGGCGATACGAAATTTCAAACTAGGGACCGGACTGGGAGGCTGCCAATCCGGAACGGGACTCTTCGTGCAGAGCGGCGGTGGCAAGATTTCGAAAGTAGAAATCGAAGACTGCACGATCCATGATTTTCAAAAAAATGGAATCACCGCAAATGAGATCGGAACTACGGCATTCATCCGGCGGAACGTCGTTACTGGAATCGGGCCGACGGCGGCGATCGCGCAGAACGGCATTCAGATTGGATTCGGCGCCGGGGGAGCGATTGCAAAAAATGTGGTGACGAATAACGTGTATTCCGCTTGCATCGCGGTAGCAACTTGCGCGGCCGTGGCGACGAATATTCTGGTGACACAATCGGATGGCGTGGAAGTTTCCGGAAACAAGGCGGGGATCAGCCAGGTGGCCATCTTTGTGAACGGGAATGCCGCCGAGGTTGAACGAAACGAGACGTTTGCCGCAAACGTTTTCGACGGCATTCGCCTGGAAGGCAATCAGGCGGAGATCCGGCGCAACCGTGTATTTAACGGGGCCGAGGCCGGCATCTTTGTGATGGGGAACAACAACGTGTTGGAAGACAACGTCATCACCGAAGCAGCTATTGGAATTCTCAAGGAGACCGGATCCATGGGGAACTTGATTGCCATGAACCGTTTCTTTGACACGCCCATCGCGGTTCAAGATCCTTCGCCCGCGGGGTTGGCGAATAAAATTCAGCCGCAGCGGTAGGATGTTCGAAATTCGTCACGGAACCCTTTCCTCTTCGGCGGCGTCAGGGAATGACGGTGATGCTGGTTACGGGATGAATCTCCATCCATTGGCCGTGGAAAGTGTCCTGGACATAGGTTCCGAGGATGCGAACGTGGGAACCAACGGGCGGTAGCGTCACGTGGTCGGTGTAGCCCTGGCAGGCGGCTTTGGCGTCGGCTTGAATCACAGGGAACCGGCAAACAATTTCGAACACAAGATTGCCTCCTTCATCGCTCTTGTTTCCGGCGTTGACGAGATTCTGAAATTCAGGATCGAGCTTGAGCCATCCATGCGTGTCGCCATCCGGCTCATGACGAACTCCATCGGGTTCCTTGCCGGCGGTGGCGTCCACGATCGTTCCGGTCACAGCGATGCACTGTAAGTTCACGATCAGGCGCGTGGGATGGTAGACATGACTTTGCAGGCTGGAGTCACAGCCCGTGGCCGGAGGCGGAAGAGGGCTTGGAGGCGGAGCTGACGGCGGCGCGAGGGGAGTCTTCGAAATGGTGAGGGCTTTTGAAGTGACCCAACCAACCTGGTCCTCCTCCGTCCTGACGTGATAGAAGCCGCCGTCCGGGTTTTCGTCGACGAGGTCTAATCTCGCGCCCTTGGGGAGATGTTCCACCACTGGACTTGAGGTTGTGGGATCACGACGAAGATTAGCGTTGCGGTTGACGGTGGCCTGCTGCGCCGAGAGCAGAAGTGGGCAAGCGAGCAGCAGCAGAATCCAGATCGGAGTCCGGAGCAGATACATCTTCATCTGGCCTCGCCTTTTGCGATGCGCGGGCGGCTGGGGGCCACGATAAGATATAAAGATATTACGGTTGGGGTGTCAAGAAATACGGCGCGCAGAAAATTCGTCGCTTGCGGATATTCGGGTTGAAGAAAACCAAGGGAGTTGCGCAGTCGAAGGAAATGCGAAGCAGAATTATTTCCGGCGCGATTCGAGAGATCGCGCGAGCCGGCGCGGACCGTTAACTAGCGCGGGAGTGCTACTGGATGACGGCGCTGGCGCTGGTGCAGCCGGAGCCGGAAGGGTCGTAGCGGATTACGCCGCTCTGATCGAGGCAGAACATGCGCTGGCCGGAGGCGCCGAGAACCTGGGGCGCGGCGGTGAGCGTAAAGGTGACGGAGGGAGTGGCGCCATCACCGCTCCAAACAAAGGTGTAGCCGCTTTTCACGCCCGAGGCGAGGACATTGTCGATCAAGCAGGCCTGGGAGGAGCTGGCGGTGCAGGGATTTGCGCCGCCTAGATTCGTCAACTGAGCAGCGAATCCTTGATTCGGGTAAGTAATGGAATAGGTCACCACGGAAGTGTCAATGACACGCAAGGAAGCAACAGCGGAGGCCTCGTTGGCGCGCATACGCGAGCGGACGTAATTGGGTACGGCGATTGCCGCGATAATCAAGATGATGGCGACGACGAGCAGAAGCTCGATCAATGAGAATCCGGATTGGTTTTTCCGCATAAGGTCCCCTCTCAGGTGCACCTTTCCTGGGCTGAAAGTCCTGGGCCATCCCACCACGCTCTATAAGGAGCATTCCGGGCACCACTGGGCGCGGTATCTAAAGGGAAATAAACCCTTTATGTTTAACGGTGTAGGCCTGATTGGCCTCCAAAGGAAGGAGTGTCAGAGCTGCAACTGACAAAAAACGTCAAGAAACACGGTTGGCTAGCATTTATTGACAATAAAGGTCAGTCTTTGCGGATTTGCCGTCTTACTTCTTTGAGCGCTTGGTTTTGTCTGGAAGTGCGGCGGCTTTGGTTGCCGGGAGGTCAACGCGCCAAATGTCCTTGTCGCGCTGCAAGCCGTAGACTCCGACGTGGTTGGATTCTGAAGTACCGACCTGGCCGGTCCAGACGACGCGGAAGAGGCCTTTTCGCAAGCTCCAGGTGCGGCGGACTTCGATGGTCTGTCCGGGGGAAGTGAGGAAGCCAACGCCGTCGAGGCGAGCGCCATCCTGACTGAGATCGACGGTATAGGCGGTTTGCGCGAAGGGATTGCCTTTAGAATCTCTGCCTTTGACGACGACGCGGAGAGACTTTGGAACGCGCGGCTTCTTGCGATTTTTCTTCCAGAAATCGTTTATCGGCTGTTTGAAAGCCAAGCCGATGCGCGTTTCGTTGTCGGAATAGCGATCCACGTAGGCCACGCGAACTTCCTGCTCGGCTCGACTGGCCTTGTGAATGAGAAAAACCGTTTCGCCCAATTCCAGCTTGGTTTTTACGATGACGAGAGCGCCGCTGGCGTTCACGGTGACGGTTTCGGTTTCTTCGTGGAAGGCGCCCCTTTTGCCCGCGAAGCCGTAGACAACCACGGGCACGCGCATGTTCAGTCGAACGCTGGAGCGAGGAGTCTTTTTTGAGGGGCCGGCGGTTGCGCGAGAAAGGGAACGGCCGATTTGAGAAGGAGGGGCATCCACAGGAGCGATTTCCATGGCTTCGCTGGGAGCCGCTCGCTGCGCGCCGTGCTCGCGGCACTTGAATTCCCAGGATTGTTCGAGGATTTGCTCGAGGGATTCGTCGCGACTATTGAGCGTAATCCAGGAGTCGCTGTCTCCGCGGGGACACGAGAGCCGAACGGCAAAATTTCTAGGCATATAGATTCCCTACGCAGTTCGATCATACCCGTTTGAGGAATAGGCTGGACGGGGACAAAACATGGAGTTCTTCGAAAAGTTACCGTCCTGGCGGACAGGGGTGTAGGCACTTCTTTCCGTTGTAACCTTTGCAAAAGAGGGGACTCGTATGCGTGTACGAGATGAGTGCCCAGAGCGACTCACCGAGAATTCAAAAACAGAGGAGAGATTCGTATGGTTCGCACAATCAAGACGGGAATGGCTTTCGCTGCACTGGCGGCGGCTTTCACGCTTCAGACATCGGTGTACGCGCAGGAGCCGATGAAGCAAGACAGCATGAAGCAAGACAAGATGCAGGACGACAAAATGAAGCACGACGCCATGACAAAGATGCTGTTCACCGGCAAGTTCCACGGGAAAGTACACAAGACCGACGGCCGGGCGACGATTTATCAAGGAGCGGACGGGAAGCTGGTGCTGCGGTTGACCAAGTTCACGACTTCGAACGGTCCGGACGTGCACGTGATTCTGGTGGCGACGACGGATGCGATGGACGACGCCAATTTCCTGAAGGACAACACGGAGAAGGTGGAGCTGGGAAAACTGAAGGGAAATGAAGGCGACCAGAATTACGAAATTCCCGCGGGGACAGACCTGACGAGATTCCGGACGGTTTCGATCTACTGCGAGCGTTTCAACGCGAATTTTGGCGCGGCGCCGCTGGAGAAGTTCTAAGGATTCGATTAAGGAGAGGAACGGGCAGGCGCTGCCTGCCCGTGCTGATTCTTCGGAGAAAAGAAGATGAATACGAGTTCCCGGATAGCAAGGGGAAAATGGATTCTGACGGCGATTGGGGTGCCGGTGCTTGTTGGAGTGTGGTGGGCGTTCCGGCCAGAGAAACTTTTCATCAATCAGCGGGTAAGCGAGGCAGCGCCGGCGGCGCTGAGCGCGGAACCGGAAGCCGTATATACGGGGCGGCTGGAGGGAAAGATTCACCAGGCGAGCGGACGAGCAACGATTTACAAATCGATCGAAGGGAAGCAATATTTGCGGCTTTCGGATTTCACGACTTCGAATGGGCCGGATTTGCACGTGCTGCTGGTGCGTTCGAACGACAAGGCGCTGGGGCAGGAAGTCGTGAAGGGCGACCTGGACAGCGTGGAGCTCGGCTCATTGAAAGGGAACCAGGGCGATCAGAATTATGATTTGCCAGCGACAGTGGATTTGAATCAGTATCAGGCGGTGGCGATTTATTGTGAGAGGTTTCACGCGATTTTTGGCGTGGCGAAGCTGGAAAAGTTTTAAGAGAGATGGTGTGAAGAGACAACAGGAACGCCGCCCTGAATCGGCTTCGCAAACAGCGAGCCGGTGAGGGCGGCGACCGTTTTTATGCGAATGGCGGAGACAAATGAGGCGGGACTGATCGCGCGGATTCTAGGCGGCGAGAAGGAACTGTTTCATGAATTGATCCGGCCGTATGAGCGGATGGTTTATCTGACGGTGTTCTCCATTTTAAAGAACGAGGCAGATGCCGAGGATGGGGCGCAGGAAGCGGTGATCAGTGCTTACCGGCACCTCAGTTCGTTTCGGGGCGACGCCAAGTTCAGCACGTGGCTGACGACGATTGCGATCAACGAAGGGCGGAAACGGCTGCGGAAGGCGAAGAGTGTGGCGGAGGATTCGATAGATGAAGAAGTGGAAGGACATGAAGGGGACTACAGCCCGGCGCCACTGACGGACTGGCGCGAGGTTCCTCTGGAAGCATTGGAGCGGAAGGAATTGCGTGAGGCATTGCGGGGTGCGGTCGCGGAGCTTCCCGGCATCTACCGGGAAATATTTATATTGAGAGACCTGGAAGAACTGAACGTGGAGGAAACGGCACAGGCGCTGGGAATTACGGCAAACGTGGTGAAAGTGCGGCTGCACAGGGCGCGAATCCTGCTGCAGAAGCGGCTGGTTCCCTATCTGAAAACAACAGCTCCGGCACGCAGAGGATTCTTCGGGAGAGCGCTATGAAACTCAAGTGCAAACACGTATGGGAGCACATCTCGGAGTACATCGACAACAGTGTTGACGCCAAACTGCGCGAGGAGATCGAGCGGCATCTGGAGCACTGCGAGATTTGCTCGGCGATACTGGATTCGACGCGGAACATATTGGTTTTGACGGCGGATGAGCGGACGTTCGAATTGCCGGTGGGGTACAGCAAGAGGCTGCATGAGCGGCTGACAAAAGAGCTGGAGGGTTCGGAGAAGGATTCCAAGAAAGAGTGAAGAAACGGATCTCGGTAAGAGATTAGGGAACGCGGTGGACCATGGGGTGGGTGATCCATTCGGCGGCGAGGAGAAGCAGGGTTAGGATTGAGAGAGCGATCTGAAAGCGTTCGGAGTTGAGTTTTTTCCTGGTTAGCGGTTGCTGACGCCACTGCGAGGCGGGGCGGTTGCGCAGGCGGCGGATTTTCCAGACTACATACAAATTTACTACGGCTCCCAAGAACGCGAAGAGCATCATAGGAATTCGAATGGCCTCCTGGTGAAAGCCGTGGGCGGGTTCGTGAATTCCCGCGGCTGCGGCGAGAGCGCTGAGGCCGATGGCGACGCGCACGCCACTGATGGCGATAAGGGCGGTGCAGGCACTCTGGAGAATGGCGAAAGCAATGCCGGACCAATTGAGAAGCTTGGTGTTGACGAGAGACATCTTCGCAGGGGGCGTCGCGCTGCCGGACGGAGCGAGTTCCGCGGGATTCCGTGATTCGTCGTTCATGAATAAACTTGCCAGGTTCTAACCCGATTTCCAGCTAGCGATGTTCATCGACTATTGAGGGCAGGCGGCGCCGCCGTCGATCCAGATCTTCATTTGGGCTACCGTCTCTGTGCGCGAGAGCGGAGGCGGCGTGCGACCCGTGCCGGGATCCCAGGCCCAGCCGACGAGATCGTCGGAAGAAACGTGCTCGAGCAATTGTTGGAGTGAGCGGCCGCCGGTTTGCTTGGGATCTTTGAGCTGGCGGCATAGTTCGGCGGGCGAACGGCCAACGATGATCATTTTGTGTTCAGGAGAAGGGAGCGACCACTTGGGATTTCCTGGAGGCATGTGCTCGCCGGAAAGATTGGCAGTTTGATGGCAGGCATCGCAACGCATGCCATAGACGCCGTGGCCGTCTTTGCCGCGCTGGACGTATTGCAAATGGACGTGGCTGTCGTCACCTTGCAGCGGGGAGTCACCGGCGGGATGACAGTTCTGGCAGCGCGGGGAGGTGAAAACGTTGTAGACCTCGAGAAAAGCTTCGCGGGAGGCATTCGCATCGGGCTTGGGGATACGCGGAGCGGCATGAAGTACGGCGATCGTGGCGAAAATGAGCAGGGCTGCGCTGCAGGCGGAAGAGAGCAACAGGAACGGAAGGCGAAGGTGATTTGTTTTTTTGGTGATCATGTTTTGGCCTCGCTTGCTGTGGCGAGATCGGCCGTTCGAATGGGGAGGCGCCTGATGCGCTTGCCGGTGGCGGCAAAAATGGCGTTGGCCAGGGCGGGCGCGACGGGGGGAACGCTGGGTTCGCCGACGCCCGTGGGATTCTGTTCGCTTGGAACGATATAGACCTCGATCACCGGGGATTCGAACATGCGGAGCATGGGATAGTCGTAGAAGTTGTGCTGCTGGACGCGGCCGTTCTCGAGGGTGATTTCGGTTTTGAGGGCGGCAGTCAGGCCAAAAATGATGCCGCCTTCCATCTGGGCTTTGACGATGTCGGGATTGATGGTGCGGCCGCAATCGACGGCGCAAACGACGCGATGGACGCGGACGGTGCCGTCTTGTTCGACAGACGCTTCGATCACTTGAGCGACGTAAGTGTCGAAGGAAAAGTGGGTGGCGATGCCGCGGCCACGTCCGGGTGCGAGGGGCTTTCCCCATCCGGCTTTTTCAGCGACGAGATTCAGGACGGCGAGCATGCGCAGTTGACTGGCGAGAAGCGTGCGGCGCAGTTCGTAGGGATCTTTTCCGCCGGCGTGAGCGACTTCATCGAAAAAGCCCTCGACGGAGAAGCCAGTGTGCGAGTGGCCGACGGAGCGCCACCACTGGACGGGGACGCCGATTTTCGGGGAGTGCAAATCGACTTGCAGATTGGGGATGCCGTAGAGGAGATCGGCGGCGCCTTCGACAGACGCAGAGTCAATTCCGTCCTTAACCCCGTAGGGTTCGAATGGAGTGCCAGTGAGGATGGACTGGCCGACGATGGTGTGCGTCCAGGCGATGGGATTGCCGGAGGCATCGAGGCCGGCGGCGAAACGATCGTGCCACATGGGACGATACCAGCCGCCAGTGAGATCGTCTTCGCGTGTCCAGATAACTTTGACGGGGACTTTGGCGACTTTGGCGACGTGCACAGCTTCGACGACGAAGTCGGAAGCGACATTGGCACGGCGGCCGAAGCCGCCGCCAAGGAGCGTGGTGTTGATTTTCACTTTTTCTGGAGGAAGGCCGGCGACCCGGGCGGCGCTGGCGCGGTCGCCGGTTTCGAATTGCGTACCGGTCCAGAGTTCGCAACTGTCGGCGCGCAGGTCGACGACGCAATTGAGCGGCTCCATCATGCAGTGAGCGAGATAGGGAACGTCATATTCGGCGGTGATGGTTTTGGCGGCGCCGGCAAGAGCAGAGGCGGGATCACCGGTTTTTTTGGCGATGGTTCCGGGAGAGGCGGATTGTTTAGAAAAATCGGCGAGCATCTGGGTCGTGGAAAGATTTGCGTTGGCGCCGTCGTCCCAGGTGATTTTGAGTTTTTCGCGGCCGAGTTTAGCGGGCCAGAAAGCAGTGGCGATCACGGCGACGCCGGAGGGAATTTGTTCGACGGCGCGGACGCCTTTAATTCTGAGGGTTTCGGCGGCGTCGAAGCTGACGACTTTGCCGCCGAAGACGGGCGGGCGGGCAACAAGAGCGAAAAGCATGCCGGGAATGCGCACGTCCAGACCGAACTGGGCGGTGCCATTGGTTTTTGAGGGTGTGTCGAGACGGCGAACGGATTTTCCGATCAAGGTGAATTGCTTGGGGTCCTTCAGCGGGATATTCGCTGGCGGTGTTAATTGCGATGTGGCGGCGACGAGCGAGCCGTAGGTTGCTTTTTTCCCCGTGGCGGTGTGAATGACTACGCCTTTTTCGACGCGGCATTCTGTCGCCGGCACGCCCCACTTTTGAGCGGCGGCTTCGATCAGCATAAGACGGCCCATCGCGCCCATTTTGCGAAAGCGCTCCCATTCGGAGGGTGTGGTGGTGCTGCCGCCGGTCATTTGAATGCCATAGACAGTGTGGTTGTAGGCGGGATCGACGGGTGCGGCTTCGACTTTGATTTTGGACCAATCGGCTTCGAGCTCTTCGTTGAGCAACATGGGGAGGCTGGTGTAGACGCCCTGTCCCATTTCAGAGTGATTGGCGATCACGGTGACGGATTCGTCGGCGGCGATTCGAATGAAGGCGTTGGGCGCGAAGACGGTTGCGCCGGCGGGAGCGTTCGAAACGGAACGCGCGGCGAGCTCGGGGACATAGGCTGCGATGCAGAGGCCGCTGCCAATGGTTGCGGTGGTCTTCAGAAATTCCCGGCGAGCAATCTTATTAGTGCTTGCGGCCGGAGGGAGATGCTTAAGCTCGGAGAGATTATCGGCGCGGCTCATGAGGACCTCTTTTCCGCGGAGAGCTCGGCGGCGCGATGGATGGCGCGGCGAATGCGGGAGTAGGTTCCGCAGCGGCAGATGTTGCCGGACATGGCTTCGTCGATATCTTTGTCGGTGGGTTTGGCGTTTTGCTCGAGGAGCACGGCGGCGCTCATGATCTGCCCGGACTGGCAATAACCGCATTGTGGGACGTCGACTTCAATCCAGGCGCGCTGCAAGGGATGAGTGAGATCGTTCGAAAGGCCTTCGATCGTGGTGACGTACTTTCCGGCAACGCGAGAGAGCGGAGCAACGCAGGAACGAATGGCGTTTCCATCGAGATGGACGGTACAGGCTCCGCAGAGCGCCATGCCGCAACCAAATTTTGTGCCAGTTAAACCCAGAGTATCGCGGATGACCCAGAGGAGTGGCGTTGAAGGGTCGTCGTCGACGGTTACAGATTTTCCGTTGAGGTAAAAGGAAGTCACCATTCGCCTCCAAAAAGTTTAAGGACCGACCACCACTGAAACGAGCCGTGGGCGCGGCTTGATATACGCGACGGCTCTACTTTGCTCCAGATGAATTATTGATGCAACGGGGGGCGCACTCGTCACACAACAATTACTGCACGGAGGGCTGCCACTTGAGATAGATGGCGGCGAGAGGAGGGAGGGTCAGGACAAGGGAATGGGGGCGGCCCTGGGCGGGTTGATCGACGGATTCCTGGCCGCCGGCGTTGCCAACGTTCGAACCGCCGTAGTGGGCGGCATCGGTGTTCATGATTTCGCGGTAGTAGCCGGCATTGGGGACGCCGAGGCGATAGCCGCCGCGGACGACGGGAGTGGCGTTGACGACGGCGACGATTACATCAGTGGGATTTTTGCCGCGACGAATGAAGGAGAGAACGCTGTTGTCGGAGTCGTTGGCGTCAATCCATTCGAAACCGTGCCAGTCGAATTCGACCTGATGGAGGGCGGGTTCGGCGGCGTAAAGATGATTGAGATCGGTGACCAGCTTCTGGATGCCGCGGTGGGACTCGTGCTGGAGCAAGTGCCAGTCGAGGCTACTGGCTTCGCTCCATTCGTGGCGCTGGGCGAGTTCCTGGCCCATGAAGAGGAGTTTTTTGCCGGGATGGGCGTATTGATAGGCGTAGAGGAGACGGAGGTTGGCGAATTGCTGCCACATGTCGCCGGGCATTTTGTGGAGAAGAGAGTTTTTTCCGTGGACGACTTCGTCGTGAGAGAAGGGAAGCAGGAAATTCTCGGTGAAAGCGTAGAGCAGGGAGAAAGTGAGCTTGTTGTGTTCATATTTGCGATGGACGGGGTCGTGGGAGAAATATTTCAGGGTGTCGTTCATCCAGCCCATGTTCCATTTTAAACTGAAACCCAGGCCTCCAAGATAAACGGGGCGAGAAACGGCGGGCCAGGAAGTGGATTCCTCGGCGATGGTGAGGACGCCGGGGAATTTGCCGTGGGCGACTTCGTTCATGCGTTTGATGAAATCGATGGCATGGAGATTTTCGCGGCCGCCGAATTGATTGGGGATCCACTCGCCGGGCTTGCGGGAGTAGTCGAGGTAGAGCATGGAGGCGACGGCGTCCACGCGTAGGCCGTCGATGTGGTATTTGTCGAGCCAGAAGAGCGCGTTGGAGATTAAATAGTTTTGGACTTCGTTGCGGCCGTAGTTGTAGACGAGCGTGCCCCAATCGGGATGGGCGCCCTGGCGCGGGTCGGAGTGTTCGTAGAGATGCGTGCCGTCAAATTGGGCCAGGCCGTGGGTGTCGCGCGGGAAGTGCGCGGGAGTCCAATCGAGAAAGACGCCGATACCGGCTTGGTGGCAGCGGTCGACGAATTCCATGAATTCGGCGGGAGAGCCGTAGCGGCTGGTGGCGGCGAAGTAGCCAAGAGTTTGGTAACCCCAGGAACCGTCGTAGGGATGTTCCATGATGGGGAGCAGCTCGATGTGGGTGTAGCCGAGATCTCTTACGTAGGGGATGAGTTGGTCGCCGAGTTCGCGGTAAGTGAGCCAGCGGTCGTGGTCTTCGGGGACGCGACGCCAGGAACCGAGATGAACTTCGTAGATGGCGATAGCTGATTCGAACCAGTTTTTTTGCGCGCGATGAGCGATCCAGTCAGCATCATTCCATTTGTGATGATCGAGGCGGGCGACGACGGAGCCGGTGTTGGGGCGGAGTTCGGCGCGGAAGGCGTAGGGATCGGCTTTCAGGGGAAGGATATTTCCGCTGGGCCCGACGATTTCATATTTGTAAACGGCGCCTTCGGGGAGCTCAGGGAGGAAAATTTCCCAGATGCCGGAAGAGCCGCGGGCGCGCATGGGATGAATGCGGCCATCCCAGCCATTGAAATCACCGACGACGCTGACGCGCCGGGCGCTGGGAGCCCAGACTGCAAATTGAACGCCGCGGACACCTTCGAGGGTTACAACGTGGGCGCCAAGTTTTTCGTAGGTGTCGTAGTGGCGGCCCTCGCCCATGAGATAGAGGTCGAACTCGGTGAGCACACAAGGAAAAGAATAGGGGTCGTAGATTTCGAAGGATTCGCCGTAGTGCGTGCGGCCCTGAATTTTGTAACTGCCGGGGGCCGGAGCGCTGGCTTGATTGGAAGGCCAAGTAGCCTCGAAGAAGCCCTCGGGGCGAAGCTTGACGGCGTCGGTGACTTTGGCGGGAGCAAGAGTGGCGCCTTCAATGGCCGGGGGGCGCAAGGAGATGGAGGCTTCCGCGGCCCAGGGAAGGAAAAAGCGGACCGCCCAGTTTCCGTTAACGGGATGCGGGCCAAGCAGGGCGAAGGGGTCAGAGTTACGCGCAGCGAGGAGCGCGCCGATTTGCGCGTTGAGGCGCGGATCGGAAGAGGCGGGCGGTGCGGAGTGTTGCATGGCTGGACGCTGCTCAGACAAGTCGGTGCGCTCCGGTGCGTTATGGATGTGTGGTGGAACGCCAGTTTGGACTAATTCCGCACCACGTCCTTTGGATTCTATGGCGTTCGCAGGACAAATGCTATCCCGGCGGAAAAATGGCAGCCGGAGATTATTGTGTTGCGGCGTAAATCAAAATCCTGGAACTCTCACCTAGAAACGAGCAGGACGGTAACGCGCTGAGCGATGTTTACGTGTTGCGCGCTGTTTCGAATCAGAAAGGACAACAAGCCGCCGCCTATCTGGTGACGGTGGCTTGCTGCCGATCTTGCCTTGCGAGTTTGAAACTGTGCAAAGGCATTCCTGATCAGAACATTAGTCTCTGACGCAGCTCACTCTTCCGTTGTCGGGATTTGTGTAGCGATGCTCTCCAGCGGGGCATGGGGCGGCATGACCATCTCGGCCCTGGTCTCCGGTCTGCCCTGTGCGGCCTTGATCACCGGTCTGGCCCCGGTCTCCGCTCTGGCCCGTGCGGCCACGATCTCCCGTTTGGCCCGCATCACCGGTTTGACCGGTCGTGCCTTGTTGCCCGGACTGTCCTGGATCTCCCTGCTGCCCAGTTTGGCCCGGTTGCCCCGCAGGTCCCGCAGGTCCTTGTGTTGCTGCCGGCGTGGGGCTCACGGTGCAACCAACAATCGGTAGCACCAGCAAGAATGCACCAATGATTAGAAATTTCTTCATTTCGACTCTCCTTTGCGGCGTCGCTCGACGCCAAACACTGTTTTCCTCGCGGATGTTTGTACGCGTAGTGGATTGTAGCCACAGTGATAGAGCGGGCGCTGTTCGAATACGCACAGTAATCGTACAACCTCGCGGACAATGGAGCGCGAGGTCGACTGGTCTTTTGCTAGGTGGCCCGGGGCGCTTGCACTATAATCCGCGCCGGTGTGCCGGGCAGCCGGAACGAAGCTTGGCCGGTGCGAGATTTCTGCGGAGGTCGATGCGGGCGGGACGAGGAAGGAGGGATTGCGCGAAAGATACGCGCCTGAGGCAGCTGGTGGATCGAGTTGATACGTCGATTGATGTAGAGTGCGTGAGGATCGTGCAACTTTTGAGGGAATGTGGAGTTGGAAGGATCGACGAGGGAGCGAACCAAAACCATGCGGATTTTTTCCGGATTGCACGTTTTTATTTGCGTTTTTGGCGGAGCGGCAATGCTGATCAATGGCCAAGTGAGCGAGGCACAGGATCGGTCGCAGGGGCGGTCGATGGTGATTTCGCGGGGCGGGATTGTGGCGGCGGAATCGCCGCTGGCGGCGCAGGCCGGAGTGCGGATACTGGAGCACGGCGGGAATGCCGTGGATGCGGCGATCGCGACGAACGCGATGATGGGCGTGGTGGAGCCGATGATGAACGGTATCGGCGGGGATCTCTTTGCGATTGTGTACGACGCGAAGGCAAACAAGCTGTACGGAATCAATGCAAGCGGATGGGCGCCCAAGGGATTGACGATCGAATATTTGCAGAAGCAGGGGATTCGCAGCATGCCGCAGCAAGGAGTGAATGCGATCACGGTGCCGGGCGCAGTGGATGGATGGCAGAAACTGGCGGATAAATTTGGGAGAAAGAAGCTGGCGGAAGATTTAGCGCCGGCGATTCGAACGGCGCAGGATGGGTTTCCGGTTCCGGAATGGACGGCGGCGTATTGGGCGACGGAAGTGGATTACTTGCGGACGGATGAAACGGCGGCGGCAACGTATCTTCCGGGGGACCATGCGCCGAAAGTAGGGGAAATATTCCGCAACCCGGATCTGGCGTGGTCCCTGCAGCAGATTGCGCAGCACGGCAGGGAAGCGCTCTACAAGGGCGAGATTGCGGCGAAGATTGTGGACTCGATGAAGCGCCACGGCGGGACGATGACGGCGCAGGATCTCAGCGAGTATTCGAGCGAATTTGTCGACCCGATTTCCGTGACGTACCGGGATTGGACGGTGTATGAATTGCCGCCGAATGTGCAAGGGATGGCGGCGCTGGAAATGCTGAACATCATGGAGACATTTCCGATGGGGCAGAAGGATTGGGGGCCCGGTTCGACGAATGCTCTGCATACGATGATCGAGGCAAAAAAGCTGGCGTATGCGGACCTGGCGAAATACATCGGCGATCCGCGAAAACAGAAGCTGCCGGTGGCGACGCTGCTTTCGAAAGAATGGGCGGCGCAAAGGGCCAAGCTGATCGATCCGCAACGCGCGAACTGCGATGTGACGGCGGGAGCGATGCCGGCAGGGAGCGATACAACGTACCTGAGCGTGGTGGACCGCGAGGGGAACATGGTGTCGCTGATTCAGAGCAACTATTCGCTGTTTGGATCAGGGATCGTGGCGGCGGGAACGGGATTTGTGCTGCACAACCGCGGCGGTCTTTTCACCATGGAAGCGTCGTCGCCGAATGTGCTGGCGGGGAGGAAGCGGCCGTTGCATACGATTATTCCGGCGTTTGCGCAGAAGGGTGACACGCGAATCGCGTTCGGGATCATGGGCGGGTGGAACCAATCGCAGGCGCATGCGCAATTCGTGGCGAATATTGCGGACTTCAAGATGAATATCCAGGCGGCATTGGAAGCGCCGCGATTCAGCAAACAGACGTTTAATGGATGCGACGTCATGATGGAGAATCGTTTTTCGCAAACGGTGCGGAGCGATTTGACGAACAAGGGTCACAAAATAGATCTGAAGGGGACATATTCGAGCGTGGTGGGGGGAGGCCAGGCGGTAATGAGGGATTTTGCGGCGGGGGTGAACTATGGGGCGTCTGATCCACGGAAAGACGGGCAGGCCGCGGCGGAGTTACCGATTGAATAAGAATTTATGATTGAGTTACCGGGGGGGAGGAAAGGTGTGAAGTTTGCAAGAAAGTTCCCTTGAGTAGGCCAGGCGGGAACAATTGTGCTTTTCGGGCACAATGAACCGGGCTGGCAAATTAGCTAAAGCTAGTTATATCAATAACTTAGCATGTGGCCAGTTGGCCAGTAAGTTGCACCTGTACCAATGGCCAGGGAACGCCGCCCGCAGCTACGCGACCTGGAAGTGGAGACCCTGATGGGTTACGTTCGAGCGGCGCTGAGCCTCGCACGATTTTTTACGGCAGCAGCAATCCTTTTTCTAATTCTTCCAACGAGCCATGCGCAGACGGTTGATCTTTCTGGCCGGTATGAGTGTGCGCAGGCGAAAATGCACGGCAAAGTAATTCCCTGTGCTGCCGCGCCGCTCATCCTGAAGAACGATGGGCGGTTCGAATTGCGCGGATGGGAAGGAAGCTACCTGGTGAACGGACAGTGGGTGGAGCTTTCCGATTCGCTAATCAAGGCGAAAGCCAGGATCGAACCAGGACATAAGATCGTGCTGCGTTATTACGGAAAGCATGGCCTGGTGGAAATGACGTACGAGCGGCGAGTTGCTGAACTGGGGAAGACAGCGCTGAGCTAAGAGCGTCCCGGTAGAAAAGCGGTCTTGCGATTGCTCGCGTTCGGCAACTCCTTTTTATCCCAACACACGTCTCACTGAGCAGCCGGCTGCCATCCGCGGCCACGGAGAACTTTGCCTGCGACGGCGCCGGTAAGCTTGCAGTGGTCGAATTCGATCTGGCCGTTGACGATGGTGAAGTCGATGCCTTCGGAGAGTTGGTCCGGTTTGGTGAAGGTGGCGCGGTCGTTGATGGTTGCAGCGTCGAAGATGGTGATATCGGCGAAATAGCCGGGTTTGAGGAGGCCGCGATCGCTGAGATGCTCGCGCTGCGCGGGGAGAGATGTGATCTTGCGTATGCCTGCTTCGAGAGGCATGAGGTGTTCGTCACGGACATAGTGGCCGAGAAAACGCGGCATGGAACCCATCGCGCGCGGATGAGTATGCGGCTCGTAGGTCGGACCGTCGAGAGACATTTCGCCAGCGTCGAGGCCGATGCTGGTCCAAGGCTGGCTGAGGCCGGTACGGAGGTCTTCCTCACTGGCCATGAAGTAGATTGCGCCGGTTCGCGCGTTGTCCGCGAGGACAAAGTCCATCAGCGTGTCTTCCGGCGATTTTCTCCAAGCTTTGGCGACTTCGTCCACGGTCTTGCCTTCAAATTGCTTCAGTTCGGGTTTCTGGACGGAAGAGATAAGAACGCCTGTGGCGCCGCCGCAATCGTAGAAGAGATTCTCCCAATCCTGGTGGTCACCTGCGAGATCTTTTTTGATGTGCGCGCGGATGGCGGGATCCTTGAGGCGCTCGAGCAATTTTCGGACTCCGCCATCGGCGACCCAGGGTGGGAGCGCGGAAGCAAGCGCGGTGGCGCCAGCGGGGTACGGATACATGTCCGCGGCGATATCGAGTCCAGAATCGCGAGCAAGTTGGATGGCGGCGACCACATTTTTCATGGTGCCCCAGCGGGGCTTGCCGCTGACTTTGAGATGAAAGATTTCGACGGGGAGATTGGCTTCGTGGCCGATTCGAATGGCTTCGGCAAGCGCGGGCATTTCCGAAGCGCCTTCGCTGCGCATGTGTGTGGCATAAAGACCGCCGTATTTTGAAGCAACCTGCGCGAGGGCGATCAGTTCGCCGGTCTTGGCGAAGACATTTGGCGGATAGATGAGAGAGCTAGATACACCCAGAGCACCGTCCTTCATGGCTTGCTCGACGAGAGATGTCATTTGCTCAAGCTCGGCGGGAGTGGGGGCGCGATTGTCGTCGCCGATTACGGCTTCGCGAACCTGAGCGGATCCGACGTAAGTACCGATGTTGATGGGTGTGCCTTGTTTTTCGAGACGGCGGAAGTAGCCGTCGAGGGTGGCCCAGTCGACAGTGAGTTTGTACTGCTCGAGGAACGGTTTTTGAGGGGCAATAGTTTTCTCGTTTTGTGGGGCGATGGAGCCGCCCTCGCCGGTGATTTCGGTGGTTATGCCTTGGGAGAGTTTGCTCAACGCGCGGTTGTCGAGGAGCAGCGAGACTTCGGATTGGCCGAGCATGTCGATGAAGCCCGGCGCGACGATGCGTCCCGTCGCATCAATTTCACGCTTCGCGTGAACCTCGCGCAAATCGCCAATCGCGACGATGCGTTCGCCCTTCACGGCAACATCCGCGGCAAACCAGGGATTGCCGGTGCCGTCGATGATGTGGCCGTTTCGAAGGATGAGATCGTAGTTGCCCGCGCTCGTGGCAGCGGTGAGGTCAGCATCATAGGCAGCAGCGGCGATTTCGCCCAGGGCTTGACCGGCGACTTGCTGGGCGGCGTCCGGATTGGGAGCGAGCGCGACGTGATTGACGTAGGCGGCGAAAGCGAGTTTCTTGCCGTCCTTGGTGGTCACATAGCCGGCGAGGCCCTTCCCGTTGAGCATTAACTTCCCGTTGAGTTTGTCATCGGAACCGAAGGTGCCGGTTTTTGCGAAGACGTGGCCAGCGCCAGGGGAAGCCGTTTGAATTTTTGCGAGCGTGCCATCCTTGCCGAGAATGGGAAGCGCTTTGAAAAAGACTTGATAGTCGGGGCGTGTGGTCCAGTAGGTCAGGTAATGAACCATGAAGTCCGGGCTGAAGAGATCGGCCCAATCGCCGCCGGCGCCATCGCCCTGTGAGGCGCCGGACAGATCGAGTTTTGCGGATTGCAGAAAATCGCGTTCCACGATGAATCCCGCGTCGAGTGGATTTTTTGTATCTTTCGCCACCAGCGCGCCGAGGAGATATGGGCCCATACCGGCGTGTAGATTCTGACTAACCTTCAAAGTGACTTTGATTTCCTCGGCGAGCGGCGGAGAGACATGTTCGGCGACTTGGTTGTCGGCGATGTAAAAGCGCGCGAAGGGAGCAAGGTCGGCAGGGACTGGGCCCGGCGATGTTTTGATTTCGATTCCAGAGGCAAGGAGTGCTTCGCGCAGAACGGCTTCGGCAAATCTTGAAGGGGATGGGACGGCGACGGACGCGGTCTGAGGGGCGAGGTCCAGAGGTAGGTTGCCCGAAATGGTGATCACAACGGATCCGTCGGGATTTGTCGTTGTGCTGGGGGAATCGAGAGAAGGCTTGGTTCCCGCAGCGGTCGTGATGACATGATTCACGAATTTGATGTACGAGGTCTGGGGTGAGGACTCGAGCGCGATGAGGTCGCCGATTTTGGCGCCGGGCTTTCCGAGCAAGTCGATAACGTTGTCGTTGACCATGATGGACGATATGACGACGTTGGTGCCGCCTTCAGCGGGTCCATCGGGAAAGAGGCTCGCATCAATGAGCACGCGGCCTTCGATTTTGCGGATGCCTTTGGCGGCGACATCTTTGGCGAGTTGTTTGATGACCGCGAGAGGATCGCCCGGGAGGGCGGGGCCCTGGTAGGAGTGATCCAGGTCGACAAAAGCGAGAGTGTCGTCTGGCTGGACGCGATTCGAAAGATTGGGATCGCCGCTGGCAACGAGGATGAGGTCGCCTTTGAGCCTGCCTTTCGAATCGATCGGGCCGGTGCGATAGATGCGAGTGTGGAAGCGAAAATCGGCGCCTAGCTTGGCAAGCAGCGTGCCTTCGGTGAGGATTTTCGTAGTGGAGGCGGGTACGAACAATTTGTCGGCGTTGTGGGCGTAGATGATTTTACCGGTGTCGAGGGAGTAGAACTCGATGCCGAAATTGGCGTGAGCGAATTCGGGGCGGTTCATGATTTTTTCGATGCGATTGGCGAGAGAGGCTTCGTCCTGCGCGCTAGCAGGAGGGACTTGAATGGAGAAAAGAAACGATGAGAACGCGACGCAGAGGAGCCAGACACTACGCGATTTAGATTTCAAACAAATCCTCCAGTAGATGCCGCACTCTAGCATGCCGCGGAGCCGAATCGCGAGCCAGCTTGCGATGAGAAGAACTTGAATGCTATGGGATTGAAGCGGGGCCTCGGCGGTCGAGGCCCGCTATCGATTTGGTGGAACTTACTTCTTGGAGGCGGCGGCTTTGTTCTCCAGGCCAGGGGCGGTCACGGGTTGGAGGAAGGGCATCATGGCGCGGAGCTTCGGGCCGAGCTGCTCGATGGGATGCGACTGCTCGCGGTGACGGGTAGCGAGGAAGTTGGTGCAGCCTTTCTCGTTTTCCTCGATCCAGGCTTTGGCGAAGCTGCCATTGCGAATTTCCGCGAGAATTTTGCGCATCTCTTCGCGCGTCTGTTTGGTGATGATGCGCGGGCCGGCGGAATAGTCGCCCTGCTCGGCGGTGTCGCTGACGGAGTAGCGCATGTAGCTGAGGCCGCCGCGGTAGATCAGATCAACGATGAGTTTCAGTTCGTGGAGGCATTCGAAATAGGCGACCTCGGGTTGGTAGCCTGCTTCGGTGAGCGTTTCGAATCCTGCTTTGATCAGTTCGCTGACGCCGCCGCAGAGGACGGCTTGCTCGCCGAAGAGGTCGGTCTCGGTCTCTTCAGTAAAAGTGGTTTCGAGAACACCGGCGCGGGTGCAGCCGAGACCCCTTGCGTAGGACAGAGCGAGCGCTTTGGCAGCGCCACTGGCGTCCTGCTCGACCGCAAGCAACGCGGGAGTTCCACCGCCTTCGGTGAAGACTTCGCGCACGCGATGGCCGGGAGCTTTCGGAGCGATCATGGAAACGTCAACGCTGGCCGGCGGTTTGATCGTGCCGAAGCGAATATTGAAGCCATGGGCGAACATCAGCGTCTTGCCGGCCTTGAGATTTGGCTCGATGGCATCGCGATAGAGTTTTGGCTGCTTGGTGTCGGGAGCGAGAATCATGATGACATCGGCCCAGGCCGCTACTTCCGCAGGCGTGTTGACGGTGAGGCCTTCTTTTTCGGCCTTGGCGCGTGAGGCGCTGCCTGCAGGGAGGCCGACGCGGACGGATACGCCGCTGTCGCGCAGATTCAGAGAATGCGCGTGGCCTTGTGAGCCGTAGCCGATGATGGCGACTTTTTTCGCCTGGATGAGCGAAAGATCCGCGGAGTTGTCGTAGTAAAGATTTGCCATTTGCTTCCTCTCGAGACCGGTTTGCGGTCGTAAAACAATTTGGTTCAGAAATGTTGCAGCGATTGTCGATTCGTCGCTGCGCTAAAGTAGGACAGGCAGGAATGCCTGCCCTACTTTGACTCCGTCGTTACTGCTTCGAACGATTCGGGCGGAGCGATGGGGGGACGGAGCAGGTCGCCGCCCCGAGTCATGGAGATGCGGCCGCTGCGGGCCATTTCGAGAACGCCAAATGGACGCAGAACTTCGAGCAGGCCGTCGATTTTGTCGACCGCGCCGGAAACTTCGATGATGAGCGACTCGGGAGCGACGTCCACAACGCGCGCGCGAAATACCTTGATCAATTCCATGAGGTGCGGGCGATTCTGCTGATCGGCGGAGACTTTGATCAGTGCGAGATCTCGTTCAAGGAGCGCGCGGCTGGAGACATTTTCGGCAAGACGGACGTCAACAAGTTTTTCCAGGCTGGCTTCGAGGCGATGCGCACCCTTTTCATCGGTATGCGCGACGATCGTCATGCGCGCGATTTCCTCGTTCTCGGTGGGGCCGACGGTAAGCGAGTCAATATTGATGGCGAGACGGCGAGCAAGCGAAGCGACGCGGTTGAGGACGCCGGGTTTGTTTTCCACATAAGCGACAAGTGTCTGCATGGTGTTCCTTATTCTCCTACGGCTCCGTCGCGGTTTCGACGAGCGGACTATTGGGACGGCGAATCATGTCGCTGAGCGAGGCCCCCGCGGCAACCATGGGATAGACGGAATCTTCCTGCTCGACGCGGAAATCGATGAGCACGGTTTCGGCGGATTCCCGCGCCGAGCGGATGACCGGAACCACTTCGGCGCGCTTGGTGATGCGCTCGCCGCGGATGCCGAACGCATTTGCGAGAGCGGCAAAATCCGGTGCGACCAGCGGAGTGGCGACGTAGCGCTTGTCGTAGAAAAACTCCTGCCACTGCCGGACCATGCCGAGAAAGCCGTTATTAATGATGGCGATTTTGATGTTGATTTTTTCCTGGACGATAGTGGCGAGCTCGCTCATGGTCATCTGAAAGCCGCCATCGCCAACCACGACCCAGACTTCAGCATCGGGCTTGGCGAATTTTGCGCCGATGGCCGCGGGTAGAGCGAAGCCCATTGTACCCAGTCCGCCGGAAGTGATCAGCGTGCGCGGGCGATTGTGGTGGTAGTACTGCGCTTCCCACATCTGGTGCTGGCCGACATCGGTGACGACGATGGCTTCGCCGTGAGTTTCTTTCCAAATATCATTTATGACGTGGGCGGCGTAGAGATGGCCGTTATCGGGAAGGCTCTGGATGTCCACGACGGCGGAATCGCCCTTCGATTCGGCGATGTGACGAATCCAGGGGCTGCGATCGCGTGTCTCGATCTGTGGAATGAGTTTCTCGAGAACTTCGCGAGCGTCGCCGACCAGAGCGGCATCGACTTTAACGTTTTTGTTGATCTCGGCGCGGTCGATTTCGATGTGAATCTTGCGAGCGGTTTTTGCGTAAGTGCGCAGATCGCCGGTGACGCGATCGTCAAAGCGCATGCCGACGGCTATCAGGAGGTCGGCTTCCTGAATGGCGTTGTTGACCCAGGCCTCGCCGTGCATTCCCATCATGCCGAGATTCAGTGGATCCTTGGCAGGGAAGCAGCCGATGCCGAGGAGGGTCATGGCGACGGGAAAGTTGCCGGCGCGCACGAACTGTTCGAAGGCGCGCATGGCGTCGGAAACCATAATGCCATGACCGGCGAGGATGACGGGGCGCTTTGCAGAATTCAGGAGTTCAACGGCGCGATCGAATTCCGCTTGATCCTGATTCGTGCGCTGGCGCTTCGGGGGAAGCTTTGGAGCGGAAGCTTCCCAATCAAATTCTGCGGAAGTCTGCTGCGCGTCCTTGGTTATGTCGACGAGGACAGGACCGGGGCGTCCGCTGCTGGCAATTACAAAAGCTTCGCGGATGGTGCGCGCGATGTCTTCCGCGCGCGATACCACCACGTTGTGTTTTGTAATGGGCATGGTGATGCCGGTGATGTCGATTTCCTGGAAGGCGTCAGAGCCGAGCACTTTGCTGCTGACCTGACCAGTGATGCATACGACGGGGGACGAGTCCAGCATTGCGGTGGCGATGCCGGTGACCATATTCGTGGCGCCCGGGCCAGAGGTGGCCATGGCGACGCCAACACCGCCGCTGGCACGCGCGTAACCGTCGGCCATGTGCGTGGCGCCCTGCTCGTGGCGGACGAGAACGTGGTGCAGCTTCGATTTACCGAGCGCGTCGTAAACCGGAAGAATGGCGCCGCCGGGATAGCCGAAGATTTCGCGCACGCCGAGACGGGTGAGCGATTCGCAAAGAATTTCCGCACCGGTGAGCTTCATAGAGTCCTCGAAGGAGAGCCAGGTTGCACTGGCGCTGAAAAAGATGCAGGCACGGCGGTAACCGCGCCGAGCGATGCCGAAGAAACGAGCAAGGCGTACTTGGCCATGACCCCGTTGGAATAGCGCGGCGCTGGAGATTTCCAAGTGGCGAGACGTTTCTGAATTTCCGCTGCATTGAGCTCGATGTTTAATTGCCGATTAGGGATGTCAAAGACGATGGTGTCACCATTGGCGACCGCGGCGATAGGCCCGCCATTTGCGGCTTCCGGAGCAACGTGTCCAGCCATAAGCCCGTGGGTGGCGCCGGAAAAACGGCCGTCCGTGAGAAGCGCGACGGAATCGCCGAGGCCTGCGCCAACCAGCGCTGCGGTCACTGCGAGCATTTCCCTCATGCCCGGGCCGCCTTTGGGACCCTCGTAGCGGATAACGACAACGTCCCCGGCTTTGATCGCGCCGTTCTCGACGCCAGCGAACGCCGCTTCTTCGGTGTCGAATACACGGGCGGGTCCGCGGAAGTTCTGCAGATTGTGGCCCGCCACTTTTACGACGCAGCCTTCGGGAGCGAGATTCCCTTTCAAGATGACGAGCCCGCCGGTGGGCTTGAGAGGCGCGTCGAGTTTGCGGACGACTTCCTGCGCTGGCGTTTCCTTGGCGGCGCTTGCTTCTTCGGCGAGGGTGTGTCCGGTGACGGTGAGGCATTCCCCTCGTAACAATCCAGCTTCAAGCATGCGCTTTGCGACGAGCGCAGTGCCGCCTGCTGCGTAGAGATCGGTGGCAACGAATCTTCCTCCGGGTTTCAAGTCTGCAAGAATAGGCACGCGCGAGCTGATGCGGTCGAAATCATCAATGGAAAGAGCGATTTTTGATTCGCAGGCAATGGCCAGCAAGTGTAGAACGGCGTTGGTCGAACCGCCGGTGGCGGCAACTCCAGCAATAGCGTTCTCGATGGCCGACTTGGTGATGATTTTCGAGGGCGTGACGTTGCGGCGCAGGAGGTCGAGAACCAATGCACCGGCGCGCTCACCAGCATTTGCTTTGCCGGCGTTCGTCGCCGGAACACTGGAAAGCCCCATGGGCGCGATGCCGAGAAACTCGCAGACCAACGCCATGGTGTTCGCGGTAAATTGTCCGCCACATGCGCCCGCGCCGGGACATGCCGCGCCTTCGAGCGATCTGAGTTGCGCGTCGGTCATTCCGCCGCGAGCATGAGTGCCAACGGCTTCAAAAACGTCCTGAATCGTGACGGAGTGGCCTTCAAATTGACCAGGAGCGATGGAGCCGCCGTAAAGAATAAGTCCGGGAATATTCAAGCGCGCCAAAGCCATGACACCGCCCGGAATGGTCTTGTCACACCCGACGAGAACAACCAGGGCATCGAACAAATTGCCGCGGGTGACCAGTTCGATGGAGTCGGCGATCACTTCGCGGCTGACGAGGGAAGTGCGCATGCCCTCGGTGCCCATGGTGATTCCATCGGAGATGGAAACGGTGTTGAATTCGAGCGGTGTACCGCCGGCCGCGCGAATGCCGTCTTTGACGTGCTGCGCAAGTTCGCGGAGATGATAATTGCACGGGCCGATCTCGATCCAGGTATTGGCGACGCCGATCAGCGGCTTCTTGAAGTCCTCGTCGCGGAGGCCGGAAGCGCGAAGCATGGCACGTGCAGGCGCGCGATGAGCGCCGTCGGTAAGAGTGTGGCTGCGCGGTTTGAGAGTCGAATCGCTCACTGCAAAGCCTCTTCCGTGGGAATGGATTGCGTCCATCTGGTGATTCACCAGCCCAAAAGGCCTGGGGCCATCACCCATGCCCGGATAATGGCCCCAAAAAAACGTTGATTACTCGGCTAGGCCGCCATTATCCGCCTGCGAACTCCCGCAAGCAGCCGGAATAATCCTTACAACGAGGAGGTCCGCCCAAAAATCGGCAGTACCTGCCGAGGGCATGTGATCACCTGTGATGGCGCGGCACAATAGCAGTATTCGCCATCAGAGTACCAGCATGAGGGTTAGGCGTGAATGAGTCAAATTAATAGTTATGCTGAATAGAATAAATGAAGATTATGTAAGGAATGCGCGGCAACACGCTGGACTTGCGCCGGATTGGCACAAGACGAATGAGATCGAGGCCACAGACATCTTCTTGCGTTTCCAAACATCTAACAGGGAAACGCAAAAGTGAATCGATCTTGGGTTGTCTGGGGGCTAGATGGGATGGGAGACAGAGGTTCTGGTGATCGGCGGCGGTCCCGCCGGATTGGCAGCGGCGATTGCGGCACGAAAAAAAGGGTTTGAAGTAACCGTCGCGGACGGCGCAAAGCCTCCGATCGACAAACCTTGCGGCGAGGGGCTGATGCCGACGGCCATGGAAGCGCTACGCGAGCTCGGCGTAGAGATTGGTCCCGGCGATGGGCAGGTTTTGCGAGGAGTCCGCTTCGTCGACGCGACGAGCTCCGTGGAAGCCGACTATTTGGGAGCGAGCGGCTTTGGCGTGCGGCGAACGGTCCTTCATCAGAGGATGGTAGAACGAGCGCAAGAATGTGGAGTCAATTTGCTCTGGAACACAACCGTCGAGGGCTTGTCCGTCGAGGGCGCCATTCTTAGCGGAGTTGTAATGAAGGCGAGGTGGATTGTCGGAGCTGATGGTATCCACTCCCGCGTCAGGAATTGGATCGGTCTAAATGGGAAAGCGCGGCAGGAAATGAGATTCGCTCAGAGACGACACTTTCAAGTGCAGGCCTGGACAGATTGCATGGAGATTCATTGGGGGCAAAGTTTGCAGGCGTACGTCACACCACTCAGCAGCGACGAAACCTGCGTCTCACTGATTTCGCGGGATCCTCAAATGCGTCTTGAGGACGCCTGGCGGGAATTCCCCAAGCTGGCCAGCTATTTACGCGATGCAAGACCAACCAGCGCGGAACGAGGTGCAGTGACCGTGACGCGCAGATTGCGCCAGGTCTACCGGGGAAGCATCGCGTTGACTGGAGACGCTTCCGGGAGTGTTGACGCGATTACCGCGGAAGGGCTCTCCCTGAGCTTCCACCAGGCAATCGCACTGGCCGACGCCATGGAGGAAGGAAAGCTCGAGAGTTACCAACGGGCGCATCGCCAAATCACAAGCCGGCCGAATACTATGGGGTGGCTGTTGCTCTTGCTCGATCGATATCCGTCCTTGAGAAGGCGCGCGCTACGCGGTTTAGCTTCGGACCCGGAGCTTTTCGCGCGGCTGTTGGCCGCGCATTTGGGAGAAGCTTCCTCGAGATTTCTCGCGGCCACGAGTTTGCGACTAGGTTGGCAGTTTCTAACCGCGTGAATCGGGAAATTGCATGACGAACGTGCTGCGTCGCCGCCTTGCTCGTTTTGTCTCCACCGCCATGGTGGCGAGTATCGCACTTATGCTGAGTGTGCTGCCTCAGCATGCGTCACCGCAGAAGCCTCCCAGTGAAATTGTCCTGGAGCTGGATCCAACACAAAGCAAAGTGAACTGGACTCTGGGCGCATCGCTCCACACCGTACGGGGGACCTTTGGGCTGAAGAAGGGGACACTGCGACTGGATCCAGCGAGCGGCATAATCAGCGGCGAATTCGTAGTGGATGCCACGACCGGGAACAGCGGCGACGATTCACGCGACAAGAAAATGCACAAAGACGTTCTCGAGAGCGGCCGCTACACCGAAATTGTCTTCCACCCTGACCGTGTGGTGGGGACGATTGCGCCCCAGGGGAAATTCGGTGTTCAGGTGCATGGATTGATGGACCTGCATGGCAGCGCGCACGAAATTACCGTGCCCATAGAAGCGGAATTCGCTGGAAATCAGTGGACGTGTAACGCGAAATTCAGTGTGCCGTTTATCGATTGGGGTCTCAAGAATCCGAGCAGCTTTTTCCTGAAAGTGGAGCACACGGTGCAAATCGAGCTGGAATTAAAGGGTCATCTGCAAAGCCCGGTGAGGCCGTAAAACTACTCTTCGGACTCTTGGGTCACAATGTGAACGTCCACCGCGGGCGATTCGCGCAGGAAACGGTGGACGGCGGAGAGATAGAGATACTTACGCCAATCGCGGATCGCCGCGCGGCCGAAAATCACCTGGGTGATGTGTTTCGAGCGAACAAATTCCGCCACACTGTCGGCAACGCTGCGGCCTTTCAGCCGCACCACCTTCGCCCCCAAGCTCTCTCCAAACCGCAAATTCGCGGCCAGCGCATTAGGGTTCGAATCCCTGACGCCGAATTCGCGGTCCACGTGGACGACGTAGAGTTCGGCATCCATGCGGCGCGCCATGCGGGCGCCGCGGGCAATCAAGTGCTGCCCCGATGGATTCGATGAAATGCAAACGGCTATGCGTTCGCGCACGGCCCAGTTCTTCCGGATATCCTTGTCCTCCATGTAGGATTCAAGGCTGCGGTCCACCTGTTCCGCGACCTGGCGAAGCGCGAGTTCGCGAAGCGCGATGAGATTGCCGCGGCGGAAGAAATTCTTGAGGGAGCGTTCTACTTTTTCAGGGCTATAGACATCTCCGCGCTTCATGCGATTTTGCAAAGCTTCCGGAGTGAGGTCGACCATGACGGTTTCGGCGGCGGTGAGGGGCACCCAATCCGGAACGGTCTCGCGTACGGTGATGCCGGTAATCGAGCGCACGACCGGAGCAATGCTCTCGATGTGCTGGATGTTGAGTGTGGAGACGACGTCAATTTTCGCGGCCAGAAGCTCCTGCACATCTTCGTAACGCTTGCGGTGCTTACTGCCTGGAATGTTTGTATGCGCGAGTTCGTCCACGAGAACTACCTGGGGATGCCGAGCGAGAATGGCGTCTACGTCCATCTCCTCGAAAACCGTGCCCTTATATTCGATCTTTTTTCGAGGTACGGCCTCGATAGTGCGTATGAGTTCCTCGACGCCTTTGCGGCCGTGAGTCTCGACGACGCCGATGACCACATCCTCACCCCGGTTCTTCCGGCGAGTGGCTTCGCTCAGCATGCTGAACGTCTTGCCGACGCCGGGAGCGTAACCGAGGAAAAGCTTGAAGATGCCGCGGGACTTTTGCGGTGGCGAGGCGATTTCCAACCACTCTTCCGGTTTCTTCGGCAATGGATTATGTTCTCCGCGGCAAATGGGATGGCTGCGCTAGAATAGGGCCATGCAGAGACATCTTGCCGGCCGGACATTCGGCTCCGTGCTGTCCCTCTTCATTATCGCCGGCATCGCATTTCTTTACCGCCAGGTCATACCAGCAAACCAAACTACCGTTGCGCTTTCACTGCTGCTGGCAATTCTAGCAGTTTCGGCGGTTTGGGGAATGGCGGTCTCCGTTTTCATGTCCGTTGTGGCGGTGCTCACTTTCAATTATTTTTTTTTGCCGCCTGTGGGGACGTTTACGATTGCCGATCCGCAGAACTGGGTGGCGCTCGCGGCATTCCTGTTTACGTCCATCATGGGGAGCCAGCTCTCCGCGAGGATCCGCAAAGAGGCGGATGCGGCCCACAGCCGGCGCCGCGAGATCGAGCGGCTTTACAAATTCAGCCAGAAATTGCTCGGAGAAGGCAACGTCATCCAACTAATGAATGCAATTCCGAACCACATCGTGGAGTGCCTGGAAGTGGGCGCCGCCGAACTGTTCTTGCCGCAGAAAGACAAGTTCTACCGCTCGGGATTTGGGGCGTCTCACCTGGACGAGGAAAAAATGAAGACCGCGTTCCTGCGAGATGAAGCTACTATCGAGGCGCAGAACAGCCTGTACTTCATACCGGTGCGGCTAGGGGTCCGCGCAATTGGAAGCCTCGGAATTTCCGGAGCCCGGCTTTCGCGGCAGACGCTCGACGCCGTGGGAAGCCTGGTGGCGATTGCGATTGAACGAGCGCGCGCGGTGGAGCAACTGAGCCAGACGGAGGCGGAAAGGCAGGGGGAGCGGTTGAAATCGGCGCTATTGGACTCGGTAACGCATGATTTCCGGACGCCGCTGACCTCCATGAAGGCGGCGGTGACCACCTTGCTCGCCAGCAGTAGGGCGGACGCCGCGCAGCGCAAGGAATTACTCAGTATCATCAATGAAGAATGCGACCGATTGAACCATCTGGTGGAAGAGGCCGCGGAAATGGCGCGGCTCGAAGCCGGAGATATCGAACTTCATTTTACGCCGACGCCGATTGAAGAGATTGTGGACGATGCGCTGGCGCAAATGAAGTCGTCGCTGGGTGGCCGGAGAGTGGACGTGAAAGTGAATCCGGATTTGCCGCGCGTGCAGGCGGATCCGGAGCGAACGAAGGATATTCTGGTGAATCTGATCGACAACGCGCATCTGTACTCAGCGAAAGAGGAACCAATTACCGTGTCCGCGGAGCTGACGGGCGATTACGTGACGGTCAGTGTGGCGGACCGCGGCCCGGGCATCGACGATTTCGAACAGGGGATGATTTTTGACAAGTTTTACCGCGGTAAGGATCAACGGTATCTCGTGCGAGGAACAGGTATGGGGCTGCCGATCGCGAAAGCGTTGGTGACCGCGCACCGGGGAACCATCAGTGTCACGAGTCAGCTCGGCCATGGCTCCGTGTTTTCTTTTACGCTGCCTGTTGCCAGGGGGGCGGAAGGGCAACGTTGAGCAACGCCAACATCTTGGTCGTGGACGACGAGCCCCAAATCCGGCGCGTGCTGCGTTCCACGCTTTCCAGCCAGGGCTACGTTATTACCGATGCGAAGAGTGGCGAGGAAGCGGTGGAGTCCGTGCGGAAGAACAAGCCGGACCTGGTGCTGCTCGACGTGAACATGCCTGGCATGGGCGGAATCGCAGCGTGCCGGGAAATCCGGCAATCTTCGGAAGCGCCGATCATCATGCTCACCGTTCGAAATGCCGAGCGGGACAAGGTCGCAGCGCTGGATGCCGGAGCGGACGATTATGTCGTGAAGCCATTTGGGATTGAGGAACTACTCGCGCGCATCCGCGCGGCGCTGCGGCGCTATGCGCCTGGAGACGCTCTGCCTCCGTATGTCTCGAAAGAGCTCACGCTGAATTTTGAAACACGGCAATTGACGGTGCGCGGCGAAGAAGTTCATTTGACGCCAAAAGAATTCGACGTGCTAAGACATCTGATAGCCAACCAGGGCAAGCCGCTGACTCACCGGCGCATTTTGCAATCCGTGTGGGGACCGGACTATGGCGAAGAGACCGAAAACTTGCGGGTGGTCATCAACCAGCTTCGCAAGAAAATTGAATATGATCCCGCACATCCCAAGTACATTCGAACGGAGCCGTGGGTGGGTTACCGGTTTCAGCCGCCACTCGCTGGCGCCGCGAAGAGCACTTCCCGTAAATCCTGATGCTTAGCGCTTTGGATGCGCGGCATCCAGCGCCAGATTCAATTCCAGAACATTCACGCGCGGCTCGCCCAGGACGCCGAACTGTCTGCCCAACGTATGCTGTGCAACGAGCGCTCGAACATCTGCTTCGCTCATGCCGCGCTCGCGCGCAATCCGCGGAACCTGAAATTCGGCGGCCGCAGGAGAGATATGAGGGTCGAGACCCGATCCAGAGGAGGTGACGAGGTCCACGGGAATTTCCGCGCTGGGATTTTCAGCGTGCAGTTTCTCCACGTCAGATTTAATACGGTCGATCAGTTGACGGTTGGTTGGGCCAAGATTCGGGCTGCCTGAAGATGTGGCGTCATAGCCATTGCCGGCTCCCGACGGCCGCGAGTGGAAGTAGGCTGGCGAGGAAAACGGCTGGCCGATGAGCTGCGAACCAACGACCTGACCATCCTTGACGATCAGGCCGCCGTTCGCTTGCGCGGGGAAAAAGAGCTGCCCAAGGCCAGTCACTGCCAGAGGGTAGAGCAGTCCGAAGACTACCGTGGTTACCAGGGTCATCAGGATCGCAATTCGCAGGTTCTGTTTCATCATAGACCTCAAGCCCAGTGCAAATGGGTAATCAGCAGATCGATCAGCTTAATGCCGAAAAAAGGAGCGACTACCCCGCCGACCCCATAAATCAGTAAATTTCTACGCAGCAAGGCGGCTGCACCCACAGGCCGATAGCGAACTCCTCGCAGGGCTAGCGGAATAAGCGCGATGATGATCAGCGCGTTAAAGATCACCGCGGAGAGGATCGCCGACTGCGGCGTGTGAAGATGCATCACGTTTAGAACTTCCAGTTGCGGAAATGCCGCGGCAAACATGGCGGGAATGATGGCGAAGTATTTTGCGACGTCATTGGCCACGGAAAATGTGGTGAGCGCGCCGCGCGTGATCAGCAACTGTTTGCCGATTTCAACGATTTCGATAAGCTTGGTTGGATTGGAGTCGAGGTCCACCATGTTGCCGGCTTCCTTTGCGGCTTGCGTGCCGGTGTTCATGGCCACGCCGACGTCGGCTTGCGCCAACGCGGGAGCGTCATTGGTGCCGTCGCCGGTCATCGCGACCAGTTTGCCTTTCGCCTGCTCCCGCTTGATCAGCGCCATTTTATCTTCGGGTTTGGCTTCGGCGAGAAAATCATCCACGCCGGCTTGGCTGGCGATGGCCGCGGCAGTGAGCGGATTGTCGCCGGTGATCATCATGGTGCGGATGCCCATGGCGCGGAGGTGTTCGAATCGTTCGCGCATGCCGCCTTTCACGATATCGGTCAGGGCGATGGCCCCCAGCACCTGGCGATTCTGCGCAACCAGAAGAGGAGTGCCGCCCGCGTTCGCGATTTCACGAATGATTAGCTTGATTTCTGCGGGCACCACCTGTCCCCGCTCCGCTGCATATTTCTCAATCGCTTCGGGCGCGCCTTTGCGAATCTCGTGTCCATCCATGTCCACTCCAGACATGCGGGTCTGCGCGGAGAAGGGAATGAATGTCGGATTGTGTGGCGCCAGTTCGCGGCCGCGCAGGCCGTACTTCTCCTTGGCCAGGACGACGATAGAGCGGCCTTCGGGAGTTTCGTCCGCGAAAGAAGCCAGCTGGGCGGCGACGGCAAGATCTGTTTCCTTCACGCTTGGACACGGATAGAGCAAGGTAGCCTGGCGGTTGCCGAGTGTGATGGTTCCCGTCTTGTCCAGCAGCAAGACGTCGACGTCGCCCGAGGCCTCCACCGCGCGCCCCGACATGGCGATGACATTCCTCTGGATGAGCCTGTCCATTCCGGCAATTCCGATCGCTGACAGAAGCCCACCGATAGTTGTAGGAATCAGACAAACAAGAAGCGACACGAGCACGAAAATAGTCTGGGGAGCTCCGGAATAGACTGCAAATGGCTGCAGCGTGGCCACTGCCAGCAGAAAAATAATCGTCAAGCCTGCCAAAAGAATATTCAGGGCAATTTCGTTCGGCGTTTTCTGCCGCGAGGCTCCTTCCACGAGCCGGATCATGCGATCGAGAAACGTTTCTCCTGGATTGGACGTAATTCGAACGCGAATTTCGTCGGAAAGAACACGCGTGCCGCCCGTGACGGCAGAACGATCGCCCCCAGACTCGCGAATGACGGGAGCGGACTCGCCCGTGATCGCGGATTCGTCCACGGATGCAACTCCCTCAATAACCTCTCCGTCTCCGGGGACAAATTCTCCTGCTGCTACCAGCACCACATCGCAAGAGCGCAGCTTCGAACTGGAGACTACCTCGATCGAATTGTCCGCGCGCAGACGGCGTGCCTCAGTTTCCGCCCGGGCTTTGCGTAGAGTTTCCGCCTGGGCCTTGCCGCGCCCTTCCGCCATGGCCTCCGCGAAATTGGCGAACAGCACTGTGAACCAGAGCCAGACCGTGATCTGCAAACCGAAGCCAAACTGACCTGCATGATTCAGAGTATCGCGCACCAATTGGATCGAGGTCAGCAAAGCCCCGACTTCGACCACGAACATGACGGGATTCTTGATCATGGTGCGCGGGTGCAATTTCCGGAAGGAATCGACAATAGCAGTCTTCAGGATTCTCGTGTCCTTCAGCACTTTGGCCTTCGCTTGCGAATCGCGGTCCATGGATTCCTTAGAAAGACTTTCCCGCGAGCATCAGCAGATGCTCGAGAATAGGCCCCAGGCTCAGTGCCGGGAAAAATGTGAGAGCCCCCACAATCAGAATTGTAGAAACAAGAAGAACACTGAAGAGCGGGCCGGTCACAGGGAAAGTGCCCAGGGATCCGGGAGCGGTTTTCTTTGCAGCAAGATTCCCGGCAATCGCGAGGATGGGGATCACGACAAAAAACCTGCCCACCAACATTGCAAAAGCAGTGCTGGCGTTGTACCAGGGCGTATTCGCATTGAGGCCGCCAAAGGCCGAGCCGTTGTTGCCGACAGACGAGGTGTACGCGTACAAAATTTGCGAGAGTCCATGAGGGCCCGGATTGGAAATACTGGATGTACCGAACTTCCCAACCACTGCCACGCCGGCGAACAAAAGAATCGTCAGCGAAGACATAAGCACGGACAGCATCGCCATTTTCACATCGTAAGACTCAATTTTCTTGCCGAGATACTCCGGCGTTCGTCCGACCATCAGCCCGGCGATAAAAACCGCAAGAATAACGAAGACGAGCATGCCGTAAAGTCCCGATCCCACGCCGCCGAAAATGACTTCACCCAGCATGATGTTGACGAGGGGGACCATGCCGCCCAATGGCGTAAAGGAATCGTGCATCCCGTTTACGGCGCCGCAACTGGCGTCGGTAGTTGCCGTGGCAAATAGCGCGGAGTTCGCGATACCGAAACGGACTTCTTTCCCTTCCATGTTGCCGCCGGACTGTAGCGGGCCAGTCACTTGATTGACGCCAGCGAGTTCAGGATTGCCTCGGGCTTCCGCCCAGTAAACGGCCGTCACGCCAACAAGAAACAGCGCCGTCATCGCTCCCCAGACAGCCCAGCCATGACGCCGCGAACCGGTCATGCGTCCCAGCGTGTAGGTCAGCGCGGAGGGAATCGCAAAAATCAAAAACATTTCGAAGAAATTGGAGAAAGGGGTGGGATTCTCAAAGGGATGCGCGCTGTTGGCGTTGAAAAATCCGCCACCGTTGGTCCCAAACATTTTTATGACTTCCTGGGAGGCTGTTGGGCCGAGGGCGATGGTCTGTTGGGTAACGATCTGCGTCCCGGTCTTACCGTCCGGACTTTGTGTCTGCACCTCCTGCGGTTCGACCAGTTGCGCCTGAGAATAGGGCTTGAGGTTCTGGACGACGCCTTGCGAGATAAGCACCAAAGAACCAACTAGACAGGCCGGAAGCAGCACCCAGAGAAAACAGCGTGTCAGATCCACCCAAAAATTGCCGATAGTTTTCGACTCGTGTCGTGCCACTCCGCGGATCAAGGCGATCGCCAGCGCAATGCCGACAGCAGCGGAAGCAAAGTTATGATATGCAAGGCCCGCCATCTGCGTGAGATAGCTCATGGTGGTTTCCGGCGTATACGCCTGCCAGTTTGTATTTGTCGTGAAGGAGGCCGCGGTATTCCAGGCCAGATCCGGAGCGACGTTGGCGAGATTCTGAGGATTGAAGGGCAGCCAGTGCTGGAACCGCTCGATCAGGTAGAGCAGGACCATGGACACGGCGCTGAAGAGCAACATGGTTATGCCGTACTCGCTCCAGTGCATTTCCTTGCGTTCATCCACGCCGGCGATGCGATAGATAATCTTCTCGATTGGACGTAGAACAGGATCAAGAACCGTACCTTCCCGTTCGAAAACACGGACTAGGAATATGCCGAGCGGTTTCGTAATCAGAAGAATCGCCGCGAGAAACAAACCGATCTGAAACCACCCATTCGCGGTCATGTTCAGAATTTCTCCGGCTTGAGCAAAGCCACCAGAAGATAGCCGAGAAGCAACACACAAATCACGATGAGCAGGATATTCCCAAGCACAAAGATTCTCCGTTTTATTTCAGTCGTTCGCAGGCGCGAAGATAGAGG
This sequence comes from Acidobacteriota bacterium, assembly GCA_013289585.1. Taxonomy (GTDB): domain Bacteria; phylum Acidobacteriota; class Terriglobia; order Acidiferrales; family UBA7541; genus Acidiferrum. Next base: position 319,647 of record JABCZR010000002.1, read on the forward strand.
ATCGCTGCTCCGAAAAAGACCACGGTCATCAACAGAAAAACGAAGTCCTTCACGAAATTCTCCTATTCCATGGTGTGCGGGAGCGCCTTAGGAAGTGATGAATTGTACCTAAGGATTTTGTGAAGGAGAAGCGCCTCGTCACCGGGCACCCTCATATTCAATGACTGCGCGGCTGAGGCCAAAAAACAAGCTGGAAGGAAGCGGATACGTTTCTCTGGAGATTCGGCGCGAGTAAGGGGATCTGCCACTGCTCGTACTGAAACGCGGTAGAGGCGCTCCATTCTCGGCCCACCTGAAACTCAGCGCGCACCGAAGCGTCGTTGATCGTGCCGCCTCCGGGGAGATATTTCACGTCAATCTTTTCGTGGCGATAGCCAAATTGCAATGAACTACGCGCACTCAGCCAGTAACGACTGGTAGCCTGAATTGCCTGCCCATCGCGTCCCACCCAGTTGCCCATCAACACTTTTCGATTGGTGTAGAGGTCGCGATAATAGTTGTCCCAATAGATGTAACGGCCTGCACCGTCTGTCCCAACGGTGTCGGTTAGAGGCGCCTCGACTCTCAGATCCAGCTTTGAAAATCGAGGGAAATGCGTGAGGTACAGTCCCGGGCTGATACCCGCGCGGCGCGGCGCCGCAAGCGGTGATACATCGTCCGCCGAGATGGAGTCGTTGTAGATGGTCAGCCAATTCCGCAGCCAAGGAACCCGGTAGGTGAAATCGAATCCGCCATCTCGCTTGCCGGGATCCTTATTGGCAGGTTTCACCAGGTAGCTGGTAGCGCTGAAGTAAGTCAAATAAAGGCGGTACGGTGTCAGCGGACGGCCTTCGCCGCCCACCACGACTGTGCGGGTAAAGCCGAACTCGAGATTGCGAGTCGGCTTGAAGCTCATTTTTTCCCCATGGAAGAAAGGGTTTGGAGAAAGCAAATGCCCTTGCAGTCTGCCGAAGAAAAGATTCCAGCGCGCTGGCCCGAGCAGTTTGAAAATCCAGGGGAGCCGAAAGGGAGATACACGGTCGATGTGAAACATCTGGACGGGCGGGGCATTGTCGCTGAAAAGCAAGGGCCCACTGGCCCCTGGTCCCCACCACATGCTTTCCTGACCAAAGGAAATCAGCCAGTTCCCGAGATTGAAACCTACATAGGCATCGAGCAATGTTGCCTGGTTGCGCTCAGGAGCAGGAGTCGGCGTAACGAAGGGGACCGCATCCACATTCGCGATGACAGTCTCTGCCTTGGCGGGAATAGCTGTACCCGAAGGCGCATGCTGGTATTCTCCACGCGCGTAAACGACCCATCTTCCGGCGGTGGCCCAGCCTGAAAACCCTGCGACGCTGTTAAAGCCTTGCTCGAAGGGCCTGCCGAAATCGTTGTAGAGCGTCTGGCCAAAGTGAAAGCCGTCAGTAAGCGGCGGGCCACTGATTTCCGTGAACCGCGTATAGACAGACTCCAGCCGGATTGTGGTATTGCTTCCGCCTTCGAGGAGTTTGAGTTCGGGAGCGAATTCCTGGCGCAATGATTTGTAGAGCCGCGCGGGTTGTGTCTCCTCATCGGCATCCGCAAAACGATCCTCCGCTTCGTTCAGCAGCCGCGCACATTCGAGGCGCGTCCAGGGTTTCATTCCCAGGATGGCGTCATCCATCGCGCCCATGGCAATCAGCCGGTCGAAGAGTGGATAAATCCAGCTATCAAGCTGTACATATGGAGAACCCATGGCCCCGGTCGTCCGCTCGGACTGCGCGATCGGCGAGCCCGATAAAACTTCCGGCACTCCTCCCCCAACTTCTGAATTGTGGCGCGTTCGATAGATTTGCCAGCCGGTCAGCCAGCCAATTCCGGCGCCTACAAAAACATCGGAAGGGAAATGATCTTTCGCGCGCACCCTGGCGACAGAAATTGCCGTGGCCGCGCCGTAAGCCAGTATTTTCGTTAAGGGGCCCGGATACTCGTGGGTGAGCACGCTGGCCATGGCCCATGCCGTCGCGGCGTGATCTGACGGGAACGAATCGCCACCCCGCCAGAATTTGCCGGCGGCATAATCCACGGTTGGGCGTTCCCGTCCTGTCGCGTACTTCAATGCCGTGGTCATTAGCAGCGCGTTCAAGGCCGCTTCACCACTCAGAATCCCTGCCTCCCGTTTGTGAGGGTCGTGCGTAGCTCGGCCCCAGAGATACATTCCGCCGACCGCTCCGGCCATCCCTGCGATTCCGTAGTTCGAGAGATTCTGATATTTCTTCAGCGTACTCGGAGAATTCGATTCATGGAAAATGACGTTTTGATCGGTGGACATCAATTCCACCGTAATCCCGACAAACGGAACAAGCCAGTCCGCGTTGCCGAGCCGCAGATGGGAGGGGCTCGTCCAAAGAGCTCGCTGATCCTGAGCGATGTTCTTGATGAGCTGCAAGCCGATTGTGTTTTCCGAGGACTCATCTGGCACAAGGGCGGTCTTTTTCTTGACGCTCGTTTTCACTGCGGAGGCATCATTCGATTTAGGTCTTGGTTCCGTCATGGAATTGCTCGCCGGAGTGTCCTGGGCCAGCGCTTGCGGAGTTTGCCACGCGATTACTCCAAGCAATAACAGGGCGCCAAGAGCGCCCCGCCGATGGAGCGACCGCAGCTTTTCTGGCGAGGCGCAGAATGGATTCACAAAAAAACATTGGCAATAGCAAGGCCAATGCAGACACCGCTCGTCTGCTTGTTAATTGTTGATAGGGCATAGGGTTAGTTGGGTTTTTACGAAGGCGAGGCAAAAAGCGAATTCCCAATTTGGAACGTATCTCACACTGCGGTCCGATACGAAATTTCCTCCTCCCGAATTTTTGGACCGCAAACCATGCGAGCAAATCTTGGATGAAGGGCGTTGCGGTTCGGCAGGCAGAAATCAAGGCGAGAATTAAATCGGCAAACGAAGCCGCGCTTCACAGCCGCGAGTATCGGCGCGATTTACCAGAGTGAGCTCGCCGCCGTGAGCTTCGGCAATCTGCCGGCTGAGAACGAGTCCGATGCCGGAGCCTCCCTGTTTGGTGGTAAAGAAGGGAACAAATAGATTCGCGGTGTTGGGCAAGCCCAGGCCATCATCAAGGACTCGCACGTCCAGTTCAGAGCCATGACGCGACCAGCCCACCTGAACCGATCCGTCCGTTTCCAGTGTGGCATCGGCGGCGTTTCGAACGAGGTTGATCAGCAACTGCTCCAACTGATCGGCATCTGCGGAGATCACTACTTTTGGCCCTTCCAGGACGCTGACTTTTACGCGCGTCTCCAGCTTTACTGTCCGGTTGATCCATTCCGAGACGTTTACGGGCAGCATCTTTGGCTGCGGCAACCTTGCCAGGTGCGCGTACGCTGCCATGAAGCGGCCGAGTGCTTCCGTGCGGGAACGAATAATGCCCAGGCCTTGCCGAAGGTCGTCCAAAAGCGCGGCGGAAGACTCATTTCGCAATTCAGAAGCTTTGACAGCAGTCGCGAGCCCGCTTTCCAGTCCTTGTGCCACGGATTGAATCGGAGCGAGAGAGTTATTGAGTTCGTGGCCGAGAACGCGGATCAATCGCTGCCAGGCCTTGCGTTCCTCGTCTCGCAACGTGCGGCTCAAATCGCTCAGGACGACCAGCTGATGAGGTAATCCGCCCTGCCGGAACGTGCCGCGCCGCAATCCCCAACGCCCTGAACCGCCGGGAAAATTCAGTTCCATTGTGCGGGCCGGGTCCCCTCCCAGGCAGGCGCCCAGCCCCAACTCTTCCGCGGTAAAGCCGAGGAGACGCTCCTCGGGGCGCGCCAGCAAGCGCTCGCCCGCGCGATTGACGAGCCGCAGTTTGGTCCTGTTGTCGAAGGTGAAGATGGCGAGATCAATTTCTTCCATCACCGTGCGCAAGAGCGCGATGGCTTCCATCGCGCCCAGTCGCTGCTGCCGCAGAGTTTCGCTAAGCGCATTCACTTCAATCATGACTTCACCCATGGCGTCATCGCTGCTTGCGCCACGCGCGCGAAGGGAAAAATCTTCCTCGCGCATCGCGGCAAGGAGATTCGAAAGAGTTTGCAGAGAGAAAACCACACGATTTCGTAGGGAAAACGCGAATCCCAGCCACAAGGAACCAATCAGGAAGGCCAGCGTCCAGAATGCGCCGGAAGTAAAATTTCCTGTCCAGAGGAGGATGAGCGCGACCAGCGAACCAGGAAGGCCTGCGGCCAGCGCAAGGAGCTGGATGCGGCGCTCATAAGTCAGGCGCGTCATTCCAGTCCGTGTTTTTGCAGCCGGCGATACATGGCGCTGCGGCTTAACCCCAGCGCTTTGGCTGCCTGGCTGACATTTCCTTCATGGCGGGAAAGCGTGCGTTGGATGAGATATCGTTCGACTTCATCGAGGCTCATTTCCTCGAGTTTTGCTGCGCCGCCTGCGGATTGCGCACGCAAGCCAAGGTCCGCTGCCCGAACCGAGGGGCCAGGTGAAAGCAGCACGCCGCGTTCGACGGCATGGTCGAGTTCCCGGACGTTTCCCGGCCACGCATGTTCGTGAAGCGCCTTCAGCGCGGCGGAATCAAAGCTCGAAATATTCTTTCGGTAGCGCTGCGAGTAGCCGTGAAGAAAATGGTGAGCGAGCAGATCGATGTCCTCCCGGCGTTCGCGCAGCGGCGGGAGCTGAATCTCGATGGTGTTCAGCCGGAAGAGAAGATCCTGGCGAAAGCGGCCAGCGGCGGCCTCGGCGTTGACATCCGCATTCGTCGCTGCGAGCACGCGGGCGTTTACACGCCTCGTCGTGGAAGAGCCTACGCGTTCGAGATCGCCCGTTTCAAGTACGCGCAGCAGCTTCGCCTGCAAGTTGAGGGGCACATTCGCAATTTCATCCAGAAAAAGCGTGCTGCCATCGGCGAGTTCGAATCGCCCGACGCGGTCGGAGCGCGCATCGGTAAAGGCGCCTTTCACGTGGCCAAAGAGTTCGCTTTCGAATACGCCTTCGGATAGTCCGCCGGCATTTACCGTAACCATAGGTTTCGACGCACGAGCCGACAACGCATGGAGCGTGCGGGCAACGACTTCTTTGCCTGTGCCATGTTCTCCCGTAATTAAGACGTTGGCGTCCGAGGGCCCGATCTGGCCGATCAGCTCGAGCACCGGAGCCATCGCGGGAGATTTCGCGAGAAATGTGGGGCGCGATTCCGCGCGCAGGATGCGGTTTTCCGCTTCGAGCCGCGAAGCCTGCCGCAGCGCCTGTCTTAAATCGATCTGCGTGCGCAGGATGGAGAGCAGGCGAGTATTCTCCCAGGGCTTTTGAATAAAATCGCGAGCCCCGCGCCGCATGGCCTCGACGGCCACTTCGATGCTGCTCCATGCGGTCATCACCACCACGGGCAGCGTGCTGTCCAGCATCTGAATGTTGGTTAACAGGTCGAGCCCTTCCTGCCCCGACGTCGTGTCTCGCGCGTAATTCAGGTCCATCAGAACGGCGTCGAATTCGCGCGACTCGATGGCGCTCAAAGCCTCCACAGGAGAGGCAACCGCTTGCGTCTCGTAACTCTCGCGCTTCAGCAGCAAGCGCAGCGCGTCGCGGATATCCGCTTGGTCATCGGCAAGGAGGATTCGATAAGGCTGCGCGGTATTGGTTTTCATTCCTATGTGTAGACGGAGTTTACCCTACTGTTGTTTCCGAGGCACGGCAGCTGTTACCCGGGGAACCGTCCATCCCCGAATAACCCATTCAGACCGAAGAGCAAAGAGCGGATCCACGCTGGTGGCAGGCCGCACCGGCAGCCGGCGTCGAATCGGAAACGGCGGCGAAGCCGGGACTCAGTCCCGGCATGCGGAAAGCATAGGACAGATATTGAAAAAAGTCGTCACTTCACTCCTTCCGCTGAAGCGGGGATGCCGCTACTCATGCGGGATGCGATACGGTCGCTCGCGCCCCGGCCGTTGCCGTCTCGCTCACCACCCAGCCATCCTTGAGTTGGATGATGCGATGCCCGTAGGACGCGTTTCTTTCGGAGTGCGTGACTTGGATGATCGTGGTGCCCGCGTCGTTCAGTTTCTTGAAGAGTTCCATAATCTCTTCCCCTTGCGCCGAGTGCAGATTCCCGGTCGGTTCATCCGCGAGGATCAGTTTCGGGCTGAGAATCACGGCGCGTGCCACGCCGACAAGTTGCTGCTGCCCCCCGGAAAGCTGGTTGGGAAATAGATCTTTTTTGCCGACAATGTGAAAGCGGTCAAGAGCATCGCAAACCAGGCTGACACGCTCTTTGTGCGGCACATTCTTGTAGGAAAGCGGCACTTCCAGGTTTTCGAACACCGTCAGATTGTCGATCAGGTGATAGCTCTGGAATACAAAGCCGATATTAGCCTTGTGCAGCTCATTGCGTTTCTTGACATTGAGCTTGTGCACGGCCTCGCCGAGAAAAAAGTAATCTCCGCTCCACGCGCCGTCGAGCATTCCGATGATGCTGAGCAGCGTGGATTTGCCCGCGCCCGATGGCCCCATGATGGTTACAAATTCACCTTGCTGAATATCCAGATTGATTCTACGCAACAGAAAAAATTTATTAGGACCAGCTTCGACAACTTTTTCCAGATTTCGCAGCTGAATCAAAGGTTCCACAATTTCTCCTTAGCTCATTGCAGAGAATCTGGGCAGCAGCACTTCAGATCCTCGCCTGTCTCTCTGTTGTAGCGCAAGTGGTCCGTTCATTCCAAGCGCCGACTGAAGGCGCGGCGCAGTACTTTAATCGTGCCGCAAGGCACGGAGCGGATCGAGGTGCGCTGCCCGTCGCGCGGGGAGGTAGCATGCTATTCCAGCTACGGCAAAAAGCAGCAAGGGCAGCCCGATGAATGCGGCTGGGTCGGCCGCCTGCACCCCGTAAAGAAGCGACGAAAGAGCCCGCGCCAGCAGGAACGCAGCGGGCAGGCCGATGGCCAGCCCAAGCACGGTGAGAAGCATCCCGCTTCGCAGCACCAAAGCGAGGACGTTGCCTGTCTGCGCACCCATCGACATGCGAATTCCGATTTCGTGGGTCCTTTCGCTCACGGAATAGGACATGACCCCGAACACGCCGACCGATGCCAGCACCAGGGCGATTGCCCCCAGTACCGCCATCATCGTAGCCACGTATGCGATGCCAACAATCGATTCCGTGATCACCTTGTCCATCGGCTTGATGTTGTACAGCGGTAAGTTTGCATCCACCGCCGCAATTTCCGCTCGGGCCGCGGAAACGAATTTCAGCGGATCACCTGCCGTGCGTAGCACAACGGTCGTGTAAAACGGAGGCGCCTGCCGGAACGAGCGGTAAATCGTGGGGACATCGTCCTTGACGATCCAGCTGTAGCGCACGTCGTTTACCACGCCGACCACGGTCATCCATTTGCCTTCGGCTTCTACTTTGCCGTCCTTGATATGGCGGCCCAGCGGATTTTCACCGGAGAAATAACGTCTTGCCAGGCTTTCGCTGATCACCGCGGCCTGCGGCGATTCCGCTCCGTCCGTATCGCTCAGCAATCGGCCGTCGCGCAGCGCGATGTTCAGCGTATTGAAGTAATTCGGTGCGACTGTCTCCACGATGGCCGTGCGCGTTGCGCCGCGCTGCGTCAGCGGGCGCCCTTCGATCGAAAATTCTCTCTCGTTGATGCCTCCTCCATCCGCGTAGGGGACATACGTCACCATCGAGGCCGCTTGCACGCCGGAAACAGAACCAAGCCGCCGCATGATTTGTTCGCTGAAGTTCAGCCGCGCGGCGGCCGGCGCGTACTGCACTTCGGGCAGCGAGTAGTTGAACGTCAGAAGCGTCTGCGGAGCATAACTCTCATTCACGTTCAGTAATCCCTGGAAGCCTTTCACCATCAGGCCCGCGCCAACCAGAAGCACAAGCGCGAGTGCCACTTCGGCAACCACCAGCGCACCGCGCAGACGGTGCCGGGTGCGGCTGACGGAAGAACCGCGGCCGCCTTCTTTCAGCGTTTCCGCAATGCTCGCGCGGGAACCCAGCAAGGAAGGCGCGATCCCCGAGATCACTCCGCTGAACACCGCGATGACCAGCGCGAACAGAAACGCGTTTCTGTCCAAGCGAATCGTCTTCCACCCGGCCACGAACCGCGCTACGTCCGGCGGCATGTGCGCCAGAATCATTTGGATGTCCCACTGGGCCAGGAACAAACCCAGTGCCGCGCCGACCAACGACAACATGATGCTCTCGATCAGCAATTGGCGAACGACCCTCCAGCGGCTGCCGCCCAGCGCCGTGCGCACCGCGAACTCGCTCGTTCGCCCTGTGATGCGCGCGAATTGCACGTTGGCGACGTCGGCGCACGCGATCAGCAGGACAAAGCCAACCGCCACCATGAGTAGCACCGTGTATTGCCTGGTCAGCGTTCCGGTGATGAATTGCCGCAGCGGTTGCGGTTGCAGCCGCCAGGCTTTATTGGTATCGGGGTAAATTTCCGCCTGCCGCTCCGAGATGGCTTGCATCTCCGCAGCGCCCTCGGCAAAAGTAACGCCGGGCCGGAGGCGCCCGAGCACCCACAGCCAGCGATTGTCGCGCCGGAGCCGTTCTTTCACATCCAAAGCCAGTGGAATCCACGCCTCCGCGGGCATCGGAAAATCGAATCCCTTTTTCATGACGCCGACAATGTTAAAGCTCTTCCCGTCGACTTTTATGACACGCTTCAGGACGTTCGGGTCGGAAGCATAGCGTTGTTCCCACAGTCCGTAGCTCAAGATGATTTCCTGATTACGGCCGGGCTCCTCCTCCTCCGGAAGAAACGTGCGGCCCAGGAGTGGCTGCACGCCAATCATCGGGAAGAAATTAGCGGTTACCTTGAAATCCTGCACTTTCTGAGCTTCGCGGTCGCCGGTCAGGTTTACTTCATCCCATGCGTACGCGGCCAGATCATCGAATGAATGCACCTCCTTTATCCAATCGAGATATGTCGCGGGCGCAACCGCATTAAGATCCTGGGGACCGAAACCGGCTCCGCTATCCTGACTCGCGACGTGCGAGTCCACCAGAGCGACGATCCGGTCAGAATTCTCAAACGGCACGGGATGCAGCAGAAAGGCCTCTGCCAGGCTGAAAATCGCCGTGTTCGCGCCGATCCCCAATCCCAGCGCCACCACGCAAACGATCGTAGCGATCCGGTGTTTGATCAGCATTCGCACGCCGAATCGAACGTCTTGCCAAATCGTTTCCATGAACGGCCCTCCGGGCATCAGGCTCCGACGCGTGCTTCCTGAGTTTCCTCAACGATGCGCCCGTCAAAGAGGTGAATCGTGCGCTCCGCAAAATTGGCGTAGCGTTGGTCGTGTGTCACCATGCAGACGGTCGCCCCGTTGCGGTGCAAATCGCGCAACAGTTCCATCACCGCTTCGCCGTTTTTCGAGTCCAGGTTTCCGGTGGGCTCGTCAGCCATCAGGATCAGCGGATCGCCGACAAGTGCGCGGGCCACAGCCACGCGCTGTTGCTGACCGCCGGATAGCTGCGAAGGATAGTGACGCAGACGGTGCGCCATCCCGACGCGTTCGAGCGCGTGCTGCACCTTTTGCTTGCGCTCCGCCGCGCTGGTGCCGCGGTACGTTAGCGGGAGCTCCACGTTCTCATACACCGTCAAGTCGCCAATCAGGTTGAACGCCTGAAAGATGAACCCGATTTCGCGATTGCGGATCCGTGTGCGCTCGCTGATGGAAAGATTGGCCACCGGCTGTCCGTTCAGCGTATAGCTGCCGCCCGTCGGCGAATCGAGCAGCCCCAAAATCGAAAGTAGCGTCGACTTGCCGCAGCCCGAAGGCCCCGCGATGGAGATGTACTGCCCCTTCTTGATCTCCAGATGAATCTCCGACAAAGCGTGCGTTTCCACCTCATCGGTTAGAAACACTTTCTTAACGCCTTCCATCTTGATCAATGTTGCTGTTGCGTCCGTCATTGGATCTCCTTCGTTTCTGCGAATTGTGAAATTTGTTTCAGTTGCAATTGATTCCGTGCCTCGAAAAGACAATTCCACTCAAATTCATTCGTAGCGCAGTGCCACGATGGGATCGATTCGCGTTGCCCGCCGCGACGGGATGTAGCACGCCACGAGTGCCACCAGGCAGATTGTTCCCAGCGACGCCGCATACACTGGAAAGTCCCCCGCGTGCACTCCATACAGCAACGACTCGCTCAGCCGTGCCAGCCCGTACGCCAGCGGCAATCCCACCAGCGCGCCCGCCAACACCATCCACCCGACTTCCTTGAACACCAGCCATCTCACCTGACCCGCAGCTGCTCCCAGCGCCACGCGAATCCCAATTTCCCGTGTCCGTTGCACCACCAGGTAGGCCAGCACTCCATAAATTCCCAACGCCGCCAGCAGCGCAGCCAGCCCTCCAAACACCGCTGAAAGTCCCGCAATGATGCGTTCTGCGAACAAATCTTCGTCCACCACCCGCCCCATGGTCTTCAGCTCGTATACCGGCAAGTTGGGATCCGCGCCCCGGACCGTCTCCCTGAGCGCATTCGACATGAGCAAGGGATCTCGTTGGCTCCGGATGTAGAAACTCATGCTGAACAGCTTTCCGAATTGCGCATACGGTTGATAGAAATAGGGAAGCTCCGCATCCCGGACGTGTGCTTCTTTTGCGTCTTTTACGACCCCAACGATCTCTATGTTGGGCTTAACGTCATTGCCCCCGCCCACCGCAAAGTGGACGCCGATCGGATTTCTATCTGGAAAGAAAGCTTTCGCCATGGCTTCATTGATGATTGCCACTTTCGTGCTCGCCGCCGTATCTCCAGCGTTGAATTCGCGCCCAGAAAGGAGCGCGATCCCCAGGGTCGAAAAATACTTGGGGCTCACCGCGTCAAAGTTCACGTGACGGTCATCCGTGTCCAGGTTCTGACGGCCCTCCACCGTGATGTTCCCGCCCATGTCCGTCCCGGTCAGCACTGGAATCTGAGACGACCCCACCCCGCTCACGCCAGGAAGCGCCCCCAGCCGTTCCCTCAACTGGTCAACAAGGGCGACCGTCCTCGCCATGTTGTAGCCGCCCAGTTGCGGCGCGATCGAAAAGGTGATCAAGTTCTCCGTGCTAAGTCCCAGGTTTTGCTTCCGCAGATTCCAAAGGGTTCTGGAAAACAGGGCCCCGCCCGTCAGCAAAAGCAGTGTGAAAGCCACTTGTCCCGCAACAAGGAACTTGCGAAATCTCACGTGCCCTGGCCCCGCGGAGGTTGTAGATCCCTGATCCTTCATCATCTGTGAGACGCCTGTTCGAGTAGCACGCCACGCCGGGACCAGTCCAAAAAGCAGGGCCGAGACCGCCGTCGCCGCCGTCGCAAATCCCAACACACTTCCGTCCACCTGTGCCGTGATCCCTCGTACCCCTGCTTCAGTAACGACAGCTTGCGTCAAAATGTTCATAATCCAGGCGCCCAAAATCAGCCCGAGAACGCCTCCCCCCAGCGCGCAGAGGAAACTTTCCACCAATAATTGCCGCATCATCCGCCCCGGTGTCGCGCCCAGCGCGGAACGAATCGCAAACTCACGTTGCCTTGCGGCTGCCTTGGCCAAAAGCAGGTTTGCCACGTTGGTGCACGCGATCAGCAGCACCAGCGCGACCATCGCAAACAGTGCGATTAGCGCCGGCCCAGAATCTCTTTGAACGGTCGTCCTACCCTGTGCCCCAGGAGCCAGCACGATCTTTTTGCTGAGAAACTCCTTAAGTTCTTTCCCTTCCGTGCGCAGATGGATGGTAGCAGCCTGTTGCTCGAGTAGACCCGGATAGTCAACGTTGATTCCTGCCTGCGCCTGCTCCATGGACACGCCGGGTTTCCGCCGTGCCAGTACCGCCAAAAACGAATCATTCCAGTCGTCCAGCCCGTTGCGGATCGGCGTCATCTGCCCCTTCATAGTCATGGGCACAAAAATGTCCGGCGTCTGTCCCACCTGGATTCCGCTGAATCCTGCTTGCGCTACGCCGACGACCGTCATTTCGGTGTTGTTCACCAGAATTGTCTGATTCAGCACTCCCGCGTCCCCGCCAAAGTGTCGCGTCCAATAAGCGTGGCTCAGGACTAGTACGGGATGCGCGCCTTGGACATCGTCATCGGCAGGCGACAGAACGCGGCCCAGTGCGGGGCGGACCCCCAGCACCTCGAAATAGTTCCCGGTCACGAGTTCGCCAGAACCCCGGTCGGTCTGCCCGTGGTTCGCGATGCTGGCCCCAAATTCATGGCGTGCAATCACTCCATCAAAAACAGCGGTGTTCTTCGCCAATCCCTTGTAAAGCGGGTAGGAGAAAATCTCCGAGTCGTCGCCATCACTCCAGGTATGTCCATGTTTCGGTCCGGGCGACTTCAAGATCACCAGCTCATTGGGATTGCGGACCGGCAAACGTCGCAAGAGCACTTGATTGAGCAAGGAGAAGATCGCAGAGTTGGCGCCGATTCCCAATGCCAGCGTCAAAATGGCAATGGAAGTAAAGCCCGGATTTTTTGCCAGCATCCGCAGGCCGTACTTGATGTCTTGCAACAGCTCTTGCATTCTCTATTCCCTTGAACGCTTCACAGAATCCATTAATCACTCATACCGCAGCGCCACCATCGGATCCACACGCGACGCCCGCCGCGCCGGTATGTAACAAGCCGCAAACGCCACCACACTCAGCAGGCACGCCACTCCCAGAAATGTCAGCGGGTCCGTCGGGCTGATTCCAAAAAGCTGGCTCTTCAGCAGCCAGGAAATCGCCAGCGTCCCTGCCAGCCCGAACACAATTCCAACCAGGGTCATCCCCATCCCGTGGCCAATGACCAGCTGCAAAATATCCGCCTTCTCCGCTCCCATCGCTACGCGCACGCCAAGTTCCTGCGTGCGTTGCTCCACGCTATACGACACCACCCCGAATAATCCGATGATTGCCAGCAGCAAACCCGCACCGGCAAACACGGTGCAGAGCAGGCTCGTGAATTTTCTTTGCGCCACGGAATCGGCCAGATATTTTTCCATCGGTCGCGCGCCATACACCGGAAGTTCCGTATCGAGGACCTTCACCTGTTCCCGCACAGCCGGAAGAAGCGCGAGAGGATCACCCTCTGTTCGAACCGTAACGTAGAGCGTGCCCAGAGGAACCTGGTCGTAGGGCACGTAGGATTCCGGATCTGCCTGCTGCCAAAGATTCCTGTGTTTCACGTCACCCGCCACACCGACAATCTCGCGCATCAAAGACGGCCCCGCCGCGGACACTCCCGGCTTGATGTGCTTTCCGATGGGATCTTCATTGGGGAAAAATTTGCGCGCCAGCGTTTGGTTGATGATCACCACCGGCGCGGCGTGCCGGTCGTCACGCGCCGTAAAGTCTCTCCCCGACAGCAAGGGGATACGCATTGTCTGGAAGTAGTTCAGGCCAATTGTTCGAAACTGCGTACGCGCCTCCTCGCTGCGCGGCACCGGGTGGCCCTCGATCTGAAAGCTCGTTCGAATGATGTCATCGGAGAGCGGCAGGGGTTCCACGCCGCTCGCACTTTTTACTCCGGGCATCGCGCGCAGCCGCTCGAGCAGTTGCGCATAGAAGTCCGCCGACTGTTCCGGCTTCCCATAGCGCACGCTGGGCAGGCTGACGTTGAATACAAGCACTCCATGCGGATCGAAGCCAGGCGGAACGCGCGTCAGGCGCACCATGCTTTCCAGCAGCAGGCTCGCGCCAATTAGCAACACCACCGCCAGCGACACTTCTGAAATAACCAGCAGGCTGCGGATGCGCGAGCGCCCCACCCCCTCCGTTGCCGTACGCCCACTCTCTTTCAAGGACTGAAACAGATCAAAGCGCAGCACATGCAAGGCCGGAGCAAGTCCAAAAAGTATCCCCGCGCATATCGAAACGACAAGAGTGAAGAGCAGTGCTGCGGAATTTACCGTAGCGCCTGCAAGCCGTGGAATCTGCACCGACGGTAAACTCGCTAACAGCCTCGTTCCCCACACCGCGAGGAACAATCCCAGCGTCCCTCCACCAATCGACAACAGGACGCTCTCCGTCAAAAGCTGCCGCACAATGCGCCCGCCGCCCGCGCCCAGCGAAGAACGAATCGCCATCTCTCGCTGCCGCCCGGCGGCCCTCGCCAAAAGAAGATTCGCGGAGTTCGCGCACGCGATGAGCAGCAGAATCCCCACCGCCCCCAGCACCAGCAGCAAAACCGGTCGTATGTCTCCAACCAGAGCCTCGATCTGCGGCTGAACTGCCATGCTCAAATGGCCATCCGTGTCAGGAAACTGCTTCTCCAACCCTGCTGCGATATTTCCTGTGTCGGCGTTCGCCTGCTCCAGCGTAACGCCCGCCTTCAATCTTCCAATAGCCCCGAGAAAATGCGCGCCGCGTTCCTCGGTCATCGGCTTGTCGCCGCCCAGGTTCACCATCTCCACGGCCATAGTCGTCCACAGGTCCATCGGCTCCGCATTCACCGGAAACTGAAATTGCGGCGGCATCACACCGACAATCGTGTACGCACGTTCATCGAGCTGGATCGTCTTGCCCTGGATGTTGGGGTCGCCGCCGAATCGGCTCTTCCAGATAGAATGGCTGAGTAGGACCACGCGCGTGCCCGGCTGATCATCCGCGGAAACAAAAACCCGTCCGATTATCGGCGACGCGCGAAGCACCGTAAACAGATCGGCGGAAACAATTCCACCCTGCAGTTGTTGCGGTTCTCCGTTGCCGGTTACGGTGAAATTGCTCTGGTCAAATGCCGCGACCGATTCCAACGTTCGTGTCTGCGCCCGCAGATCCGCGAAATCCGGATAACTCAGTGCCCGCCCCTTTTCGCCGTTGCGGAGGTCGCGACCCGAAACAGATACCAGACGATCCGGTTCAGAGAAGGGAAGCGGCTTCAAGAGCACCGCATCCACCACGCTGAAGATTGCAGCATTCGCGCCAATCCCCACCGCGAGCGTGATCACCGCGATCGCCGTAAATCCCGGGTTTTTCGCCAGCATTCGCAGGCCGTAGCGCACGTCCTGCCAGAGCGCGTGCATCCTCATCCTCCCGCGATCATCTATTCAAGAATTTCTGCTGTTTGGAAACGTCAAATAATCTCTTCGAGGTCTTGTCGGGACGCGCGCCAATCATTACTTCAGCCGGATGCGGTCGAAGTTATCCCAGGCCGACATGTCCGACAGGATCACTTTGTCCCCGACCTTCAGCCCGTCCACAATCTCGATCGTGTTCACCGAACTCCGGCCCAGCTTCACATTGACGCGCACCGCTTCCGCTCCGTCATCTATAATCTTAAAAATCCCGATCGTGCTCTCCGCCTGCCCGTGCACTGGTCTCCCGACATACAGCACATCCTTCAGATTCTCGAGCGTAACCGTGCCGTCCACGCTCAAATCCGGCCTTGCACCCAAGGGAAGGGGATCGTCAATCGTCACGTCTACGGTAACCGTGCCATTCACCACCGATGGATCGATTCGCGATACGTGTCCTCCAACGATGCCATTCCGCGTATCGATCGATGCCTTCTGCCCGATCGCTACGTCTTTCGCTTGCGTCTCGGCAATCTTGATCTCCGCTTTCAGTTTCTTCGGATCAGCCACCCGCGCCAGGTTTGTGCCGGGGGTGATGTGCTGGCCCACTTCCACTGGCACAAGCTGCAAAACGCCTTCGATGCCCGCCCGAACGTGCAGCGCATCCAATTGGCCCTTTTTCAGTTGATAAAGGGCTTTCTGCTCATCAATTTTTGCCTGCTGCGCGGCCAGTCGTGCTTTCGCCGAATCCGCGGCGATTCTCGTCCGTTCGCCCTCCAGCTGCACGCGAATCAACAGTTGGTCTTCCCTCACTCTGGAGAGACTCCTGATGTGGTCAGACCCAATGCCCTCTTTGAATAGCTTTTCGTCTACGTCATGTTGCAGGCGGGCCTGCTCGTAGTCGCTGCGCACGGCGGCTTCATTGGCCTTTTGGTTCATCAGTTCGCTGTCAACTTGCACTCTAAGGTTTGCATAGTCTGCTTCCGCGCCTTTGAGTTGGAATTCCGCGTCAAGCGCTTCTCGCTGCAGCGTTGGGTCGCTCAGCTCCATAATGATGGAATTTGCCTTGACGAGAGCCCCCGGCCTCAGCACCCAACGGTCGACGCGCGAGTCCGTCTGCGCGGCAATCCACCGGATGTCTTCAGGAACCAGCGTCCCCAGCCCGCGCACTTCGCGCACCATGGGCCCGCGCTTCACCTCGTCGGGCCAGATTGTGGCGCGATCCACCGAGGGTGCAGCCGGCCGCAGCCGCGAGAGCCCGTAAGTCACGCCCCCCACCAATAGGATAGCGACGGTCGCGTACACGATCCGTCGGATTTTCTTTGCTCGAGCGTTAGATGGTCGTTGGATGTCCATATATATTGTCACTATGTAGAACGCAACTGGCCTGCCCCATGTTCCCTCTCGTAAGTCTACCTGTTTTCAATAGATTAGCCTGTGTTCTTTTGCTCAAGTCCGCCCCCAATCGACCGGAAATGGGATTACCTGTCCCACCTTCGAACAATCACTCCCACGCTCTTTTCTATAGACGTCATCTGGATGTCAGCGTCACGTCCATCGCTTCTCGAACTCAGGCCGAATTGGCTCCCGACCTGCTGCTCCGCAAGCACGCCAGCGAACACCTCAGTCATCCTAATTTCCTGCCGTCGTGTATTCCAATTTCCGTTCTTCGCTCTCCCATCGCGGTGGGGTAAACTCTTTATCGTCCGGTGTTGCCCAGCGCGAATTGCAGGAGGGCATCATGAGAGTTCTCTTCGTTCATCCCAGCCCTTTGATGTATTCAGAGATTTACTTGCGCCTTGAGCCGCTCGGGCTCGAACTGGTCGCTCAATCCGCTCGCAAGGCAGGCCATGAAGTTCGTCTCCTCGACCTCCAGGTCTTCCGTCATCCCGACTACTTCCGCCTTCTCGACGACTGGAAGCCGCAAGCCATCGGTTTCTCACTCAACTATCTGGCTAATATTCCCGAAGTTGTGGATCTTGCGAAGCAAACCAAATTGCGGCTGCCGGGCTGTTTTATTTTCGCTGGCGGCCATAGCGCGTCCTTCACCGCGAAAGAAATTCTTGCTCATGCGGACGGCGCCATCACCTGCATCGTGCGGGGCGAAGGCGAAGACATCACCCCGCAGGTCCTGGATGCTTCGAACGAACCGGAGAACCTTCACAAACTC
The DNA here is from genome assembly GCA_013289585.1 of Acidobacteriota bacterium. GTDB lineage: Bacteria > Acidobacteriota > Terriglobia > Acidiferrales > UBA7541 > Acidiferrum. The sequence continues at coordinate 336,787 of JABCZR010000002.1, forward strand.
CCCGGCGTTACCAGCGTTTTCGGCGAAGGTCCTTCACCTCGTCTGGCCAAAGACCTGAATGAGCTCCATCCCGCGCGCGACCTGACCTCCCGGCGCAGAAAATATTTCATCGGCGTCCTCGACCCCTGTGCCTCCATCGAATTCACGCGCGGCTGCCCGTGGGACTGCTCCTTTTGCAGCGCCTGGACCTTCTACGGCCGCAGCTACCGCACGCGCAGCGCCGAGTTGGCCGCCGAAGATCTCGCCAGGATTCAGGAGCCTGGCGTCTTCATCGTGGACGATGTTGCCTTCATCCAGTCCGACCACGGACTCGCGCTTGCTCGCGAGGTCGAGCGCCGCAAGATTCGCAAGCAGTATTACCTCGAGACCCGCGGCGACGTTCTGCTCCGCAACAAGGAAATCTTTCGCATGTGGAAGCGGCTCGGCCTGAAGTATATGTTCCTGGGCCTCGAAGCCATCGACGATGAGGGGCTGAAGGCCCACCGTAAGCGCGTCACCGTAAAGAAAAATTTCGAAGCCCTCGAGTGCGCGCGCGAACTCAACATCCACGCCGCAGTCAACATTATCGCCGACCCCAGTTGGGACGAGCGCCACTTCGAAGCGGTGCGCGATTGGGCGCTCTCGGTTCCCGAGATCGTGCACATCACCGTAAACACGCCTTACCCCGGCACCGAGACCTGGGTCACCGAGTCGCGCAACTTCACCACCCGTGATTACCGGCTCTTCGACGTCCAGCACGCCGTCCTGCCAACCAAACTCCCGCTTGACCGTTTCTACAAGGAACTTGTCCGCACGCAACAGGTCATCAATCAGAAGCATCTCGGCTTCGCGGCCTTGAAAGACACTTTTTTTATGGCCGCGCGCTTTTTGGCACAAGGTCAGACGAATTTCGTCAAGATGCTCTGGAAATTTTCCAGCGTCTACAACGAAAAGCGCCAGCTCGCGGACCATCAGCGCACTGTGCACTATCCCATCTCGCTTCCCGCAGCCAATCATCCCAAGCTCCTGGATCCCAAGCAGCTTTACATCCATATGCCCGAGCCGGCGCACGCAGCCGATTAGTTTTCGCTACGGAATTCAAAGACGAACACTTCGCGGGAATAACTTGGGCTCGCTCGGCCGTTTGCCGCGTCGCGGGTGGGCATCTCTAAACTTACGCCGGGTTTTACACGGCGATCAAAATAGAATTTGCGCTCCAATTCCTAAGGTTTGGCTCTCGCGGTGCTCTCTCGAACGATCAGTTCCGGCTCGATCGTCACGGTCTTCGGATAGGGCGCTTTTGCCGGCGCATTGATGCGCCGGAGCAGGGTCTCCGCCGCAATCACTCCCATTTGGCGCAGCGGCTGGCGCACAGTTGTCAGTCCTGGGTTCTGATATGCCGCGCTCTGAATATCATCAAAGCCCACGACGGAAACGTCTTCCGGTATTCGCCGGCCGGCCTCCCGTAAAGCGCGGATCGCACCAATTGCGGAAATATCGTTGAAGGCAAACAGCGCCGTAAACCGTTCACCCGTCGCCAGCAGTTTTCGCGTGACCTCATAACCCAGCTCCGGCGACGACGATTCACCTTCGAGCTGCCCCACCAGCCGGTTGTCGATCTCGAGATGCGCTTTCCTTGCGGCCCCGCGAACTGCCTCCCACCTCACTTCGGTGTCCGAACTGAATTCCTGGCCTTTGATGAACGCAAGCTTGCTGTGCCCCAGCTGCGCGAGATGTTCAATCGCCAGATTGGCAGCCTTCACATGGTCGAGCGCGATATTGGTCACGCCTTCGACTTCGCGATGCCCGGAGACCGCGACCACCGGAATCGGCACGCCCTTGCGGCAAGCAGTGTCCACTGCGATCAGCCCTTCCACGGCGCGCTGCTGCAGCAGTCGCGGATACTCCTCGATCAGGTCCGCGCGGTGCCGGTGGCTGACCACAAAATAAAAATATCCCTCTTGCAGCAGGTGATCCTCGATGCCGGACATCACCAGCGCGGCATATCCTTCGCTGATCTCCGGCACAACCACGCCGATCGTAAAACTTCGCTGTTGCCGCAGTGAGCGCGCCGTGAAGTTTGGCCGGTAGTTCAGCTCGCGGGCCGCGGCCCGGATCCGCTCCTGGGTGCGCTGCGGTATGGATTTGGCCGCGGGCGATCGATTAATGACGAGAGAAACCGTAGCCGGCGAGAGCTGCAGATGCTCTGCCAGGAACTTCAAGCTTACAGACTGTGCGGAATTGCCTCCGCGTGGCCGGGCAGATGCACCCGCTTTGGGACGCGTCATGGGGTGTTCAATGCGCGTAGTCTGGCACACAGAATTGGGTCCGGCAAGCGCCGAAGCGCATGGACCAACTGTACAGAAGTGAACAGACAGGCCGCTCCTGGACTGACATCCTTTTCCTCGCTTTCATGGCTTTCTACCTTCAAACACAAAATATGTTCTTGACAACGCCCGTACAACGGGTGTTTCATGCTCGTCAGTGGGTGTGATAAATCGATTTACTGAATTCGTTTTCTCGATACTGGCCGCTTTGCGGTCATCAAGCTCTTTGACCCGAGGTGAATGATCATGCGCTGGAAACTGCTGCTTACCTGTCTTCTTTCCTTGTGTGCCGTACCTGCGTACGCGCAATTCACCGCCACGCTGCAGGGCACCGTGTCCGATTCCAAGGCGGGCGCCGTCGCGGGTGCCAAGGTCAGCATCACCAATGAGGCTACGAGCGTCACCCGCAGCACTGTTACCAGCGCGCTAGGCTTCTATCGCGTGACCGAACTATCCCCGGGCGATTACACCGTGACCGTCGAAGCAACGGGTTTCAAGCAATCCATCTCCAAGAACGTCAGTGTTGCTGCTGAGCAGCCTCGCGGCTTCGATGTCGTTTTGCAGGTGGGAGTGGTCAACGAACAAATCACCGTGAGTGCCGATCAGCCCGCGCTCCAGAGCGAAGATGCAAGTCTCACCGGCACCATAACCTCGCAGCAGATTGAGCGGCTTCCCGAGTTCGGCCGTGATCCTTACGAACTTCTGCGGCTTGCTCCTGGCATCCAGGGTGACGGTTCCCGTAATGGGAGCGGACAGTCCGTTGGATTTCCTAATGGCCACGGAGCCAACACGGGGGGCACCTCGGGCGGCACTGGGGGCTCGAATACGGCGATTTTCCAGACGGAGAATCAGCAACCGATCAGTGCCAACGGCCAGCGTGTCACCTCCAATGACTACGTAGTCGACGGAGTAAACGTAAACAGCCAGCAGTGGGGTGGCGCGGCTACCATCACGCCTAGCCTTGAATCGGTGCAGGAAATCACCGTGCTATCCACGGACTATGACGCTACCGACGGTCGAAGTTCCGGCGCACACATCAAAGTCGTTACAAAAGCGGGGACCAACACCTATCACGGCGGAGGCTTTTTTCAGTATCAGACGCCGGGACTTAACGCGTTCAACAAGTTCAACGGCTTCAACGCCGGCGCGGGCGTGAACGACCCAACGGTTCGCGATCAAAACGCCTATCGCCAATTTGGCGGTAATCTCGGCGGTCCCATCATCAGGGACAAACTGTTCTTCTTTTTCAATTACGAGGGCCTGCGCGACAATACCAGCACCTCTTCCAATGAATGGGTCGAGACTCCGCAGTTTGATCAATTGCTGGCGGCGGACAGACCCGGGACACCGGTCGCCACGACTTTGACTGCGAGCGGACTTACTCCTCGTATCGCCCAGGTACTACCTACCACCTGCCAGAACTTTGCAGCAGGAACCTGCCAGGTAGTGGGCCCCAATCAAATCAATCTTGGATCTCCAGGCGCAGCCTACGGGACGTACATTAATTCGTTTGGCAGTTCCACGGTACCGGCGAACTTGGTCGGAGGCGGGCTGACGACTACACCGGAATTCGAATTTGCGGATATCTTTGTCCCAGCCAGCAATACCGGCAATCAGTACAATATACGAGCCGACTATGTAGCAGGCCGAAACGTCTTCTCTGCAAGCACATTCCTGACCTACTTCGATGGTTACTCCGCGCAGGCGGGCCAGCAAGCTCGCCCGATGGCAGACACAAATTCAAAACGGTTCAGTCCATCGGGCTTTCTTTCCTGGGTCCGGACATTCACCCCGACACTGACGAACGAAGCGCGGTTTAATTTTACGCGGTTTGCCTTTAACCAGATCACTTCGAACCCAAACATTAACTACGCTATTCCCGCCGTCGAGATTCAAAACGCATTCGCAGGGTCTGGCGACCGGATTCGTTACGGTGCCCCACAGGGAAGCGGCGCGCCGGGAATCTTCGCGGAAAACACTTTCTCTTTCCGCGACATGGTCTCGAAGATTTATAAACAACACGCCTTCCGGTTTGGGGTGGAAATCACGCGAGAACAGGACAACGATAACACTGACATCGGATCCGCGCGACCCGACATAGTTTTCCAAGGGCCCTGGAACTTTGCGAACGGAACACCCATCTTTGAGCAAATCGTTGTTAACCCGCTTACGGGTGGACCGCCGCAAACTGCTCGTTACTATCGCACCTCGGACTATGGATATTTTTTTCAGGACGATTGGAAGTTCCGATCGAACTTGACCTTTAACATTGGATTCCGATACGAATTCTATGGTCCCCCGACGGAAGCAAAAGGAAACCTGGCGAACATCGTGCCCGGCCCCGGCCCCACGGGATTGCAGGACGCACAGGGCACAAATCCACAGCACATGTGGAATTCGACCCGGCGCAATTTCGCTCCGCGTCTTGGATTTGCCTGGAGCCCGGGACGGTTTCACAGCAACATGGTGGTCCGCGGGGGGTTTGGAATTGCCTACGACCGTTTCGACAACGCGTCATTCAATAACACGCGGAACAATCCGCCCCTTGAAGCCAACTACGGCATCTGCTGCGGCACTGCCGGCGCACCCTTCGACAGTTTCGGTTCTCCCTTCGTCAATGGACAGATTACATTCAATTCAGGAGCCTCGAATTCGCCGCTCAGCTATCCAGCCAATCCCGCTTTGGCGACGGCAATCAACCCTGCTACCAATCTCCCGGTCATTTTGCCTGGCTTTGGCCCCCCGGACGTCTATTCCAATCCCTTGAACATGCCGATTCCCTACGTGTATCTCTATTCTCTGCAAGTGCAGTACAGCTTGCCGAGAGGTTGGACAGCAACAGTTGGCTACCAAGGCAGCAGCAGCCATAAACTCTTGCGAATTAAAGATCTGAAATTCTTCTATACCACCCAAAATCCCGACATTAACAACGTTTTTACATTTGTGCCGGATGTTAATGCCAACTTCAATGCCCTCAACACCCAATTGGAACATCGTTTCAGCCACGGCTTCTCTATCAGCGCCCTATATACCTACAGCAAATCGATCGACGACCTTTCCTTCGAAGGGCCTGGCTTTGTGACTAACCAGACTTTTCCAACAAACTTGGCTGAAGAGCGCGGCCCTTCCGACTATGACATGACGAACAATTTTCGGGTCGTAGGGCTTTGGGATTTGCCCATTCTCCGAAATCGACATGACTTGGTCGGGAATCTGTTCGGGGGCTGGCAGCTCAACGGTGACTTCCAGTACCACAGTGGATTTCCATGGACCCCTGTGGCCGACAATACCTGCCCAGTCATAGGAACGAACGGACTTTGCCCCATTCGACCCATCGGTTATGCTGGCGGAGCCGGCACCAGCCAATCCACAAGTTCGTTTGTTGCTCCCTCGTCGTCTAACTTTCCCAAGGGCGGAACGAACTATTTCACCCTGGCGACATCGACCACTCCCGACGTCATTCCGGAACCAGGAATTGGGCGCAACACCTTCCGCGGTCCGCGTTTCAGCCAGTTCGACTTCAGCATGATGAAACAGTTTGGATTGCCGAAAATGCGATTCGTCGGCGAGGGCAGCAAAATCGAGCTGCGCATCAACGTATTCAATGCATTCAACAAACTGAATCTCCAGCCCTTTGTGTTCGGCAGCAGTTCGACGGTCGTTAGCTTCGGCAACACTACCAACGCTTCGGGCCAAACGGTTCCCGTGCCTAACCCGCAGTTTGGTCTTGCCACCGGAGGCCTCGCAGGGAGAGTGGTCGAACTCTCGGGCAGGTTTAGGTTCTAACTCAGAATGCATAGCTGACAGGGCAGCGCGGGTCCTGCCCTTGTTTGCGTCCACAGGAGCGACCAGGTGTCTCGTACGCGTTTTTTTATCGCTGCTATACGTGTCTCCCTGCTGCTCCTCGCAGGTGCATTGGCCACTCTGCTAGGCCAGGGTCTGCACGCGCAAACCAGTACGCCGGCGCAGACCATCGAAATCGACTCCAGCGCTCCCACGCACCCCTTCCCCCACTTCTGGGAAAAAATGTTCGGTTCCGGCCGCGCCATCCTCAGCCTTCGCGAGAGCTACCGTACCGACTTGCAGGAAACCAGGCGCATCACTGGATTCGAGTACGTTCGCTTCCACGCCATCTTCCAGGACGAAGTGGGGCTCTACGACGAAGACAGCAACGGAAAGCCGGTCTACAACTTTTCTTATGTCGACCAGATTTACGATGGGCTCCTGGAAAACAAAACGCGCCCCTTCATCGAGCTGAGTTTCATGCCCAAGAAGCTTTCCTCCGATCCCAACGCGCTTCATGCCTTCTGGTACAAGCAAAACGTCGCGCCGCCAAAGGACTGGAGCAAGTGGGAGCAGTTGATCGAGACTTTCACAAAGCATCTGGTTGACCGCTACGGCATCGAAGAAGTCGCCCAGTGGTACTTCGAGGTCTGGAACGAGCCGAACCTCGATTTCTGGACCGGCGATCCAAAAGAAGCAACCTATTATGAGCTCTACGATCGCGCCGCCCGCGCGATCAAACGCGTCAATCCCCGCCTGCGCGTTGGCGGGCCCGCCACGGCGCAGGCTGCCTGGGTGGACCGCTTCCTTGCCCACTGCAAAGAGAAAAACGTCCCCGTGGACTTTGCTTCAACGCATGTCTACGGCAATGACAAGGCCGAGGACGTTTTCGGTACGCACGAGAATATTCCACGCACGCAAATGGTCTGCCGCGCGGTCAAAAAAGTTCACGACCAGATCGCCGCGTCTGCTTTCCCGAATACGCCGCTTATCTGGAGCGAGTACAACGCCAGTTACATGAACGAGCCCGCTGTTACGGATACCGCGTTCATGGGACCGTGGCTTGCTGACACTATTCGCCAGTGCGACGGCCTCACTAACATGATGAGTTACTGGACCTTCTCCGATGTCTTCGAAGAGCAAGGCGTGGTAAAGACGCCCTTCTACGGCGGATTCGGCGTGCTTGCCGAACGCAGCATCCCGAAGCCGGCGCTCAACGATTTCGCGCTCTTACATCAACTCGGCGATACGCGCCTCGACACTAATTCCACTAGCGCCCTTGTCACGCGCCGCAAGAATGGCTCGGTCGCCCTGGTTGTTTGGAATCTTTTCCTGCCCGAAGAGACCGGTTCACCGAAAACTTTCAATTTGCATTTCAAAGGGATCAACGCGATTGCCTCTGCGCGAATCACCATCGTCGACCCGGAGCACGGCTCCCCGCTGCCGGCTTGGGATAAGATGGGACGCCCGGCGTTCCCCACACTCGCGCAAATTGCGGCACTCCGCAAAGCCTCCGCGTTGCCCGCCGCCATTTCCCGGCCGCTTGAAAACGGCTCTCTTACGCTCACGCTGCCGGCCCACGCCCTCGCGCTCGTGGAACTCGGCCCATAGCCCGCTGCGCGAGCAATCCCGAAAGTCCGTAAGATCTTTTCGCTATTGGTTGTGGAAACCCGCGCGCGCCATCCCGTTCTTCACCGCCTCGTTCTTCATGAATTGTTCCCACACAAATCCGCTTCTCGCGTTTTCCGCCATCAACAGCGTGATTCCCAGGTCAATTCCAATCACGTCCGGGTTGTACCAATTTTTCAGCGGATTAAACGCATCCACGAAGCTGTATTTTCGCCAGGTGCGTTTCGCGTATTTTTCGTGGATCGTTTGCAGCACGCGCAGCGACTCTTCCGGTAGAAAACATAAAGAACCTCCCGCCGCGCACGGAACAATGCTCCCGTCGATTGGCCCCATCGGAGGTGGCCCGCCCCAGGCCACGTATCCGTGCATGGAGTCGGAAGCGCTGATCCCCCAAAGGTCTTCGGTGTAATCCGGAAATTGTTTTGCTAGCGACAGGCACCAATCCTTGTGGGCTTTCGTGGCCATGACTGAATTCTCGAAATAGTTTGCATACGCGTCCGCTTTACGCCGAAAGTCAAACCATGCATGCGAATACTGGTGGACGAAGAGCGGAGCGTACGACCCGATATAGTGCAACCCGTCGAATTCGAATGGCGGGCGTTTCCACGCATCCCAGCATTCCTTCGGCAGGGGATAGGTCGGCGAGCCCAGCCCGAGCAGGTAGATCATCATCAGTTCGCTGTAACTGTCCCACCTGGCTTTGAGGAACCCGCTCTCCGGCTTCCAGCCCATCAGCAGAGTTTTTTGTCCTTGCAGCAGCCAGGTCCAATCCACTCGCTCGTAGATTTTCGTGGCCAGGTCGCGGATCTCCGCATCGTCGAAATAGGCCCGGCAGGTCAGCGCGCCGCATAGAAAAATCGACGAATCGATCGAGGAAACTTCTGACTGAAAATCGCGCTCGCCATTCTGCATGTTGATGAAATGAAAGAAAAACCCGTTCTTGTAACTTAACCGCGTGGCCGCGAAGCGCAGCGTGTTTCGAACGCGTTCACGGATTTTCTTACCGTCTTCCCAGCCCCTGTGGTCCGCAATGCAAAGCGCGGTCAATCCAAATCCAGTGGAAGCGATGCTCGCGGTGGCGCGCGTATCTGGGCCGTCCGCCTGGCTGCGGTCTTTAACGAGGCCGGTGTAAGGATTTGCTTCTTCCCAAAAAAAACGGAAGCTGGCTCGTTCTAGCTCGTCGAGGAATGCGTCCTCTGCAGCGGAGAACCGATGCTGAGCGAAAGCGCTGCTAGGTACGGTGGAGGGCTTCCCTTGCGCTGGTGGCGACGCCTTCTGCGGCGGTGATAAAATCTGCAGAAACCGCGACGCAGGCGAAGGAGAAATCCCCAGCGGGAAGACGCCGGCAACGGCCTGAACTTGCCGTAGCCACGCACGTCTTGAGATCTTTTGAATGCTCACCGGAGTCCACCCGTAGCAAGGCCAACGGTCGTTCTGCAAGCGCCGCCGTAGCCATTCCTGATCATACTTTTGTTATCACCTCGGAGCAAAATTCCGTAGGCACAGGGTAGGACCGCCTGCCCTCGTGCCACTTGACCCTTTACCGACAACCGATAGTGCTCCGATCACCCAACCGGCTGCAAACGCCACCCCAATTCCTGGCCCCAACTCCTTTAAAATCAATACTTATGGACTGTCCTCAAGTGTTGATTCTAAACCACTTACGAGAAGGCTAACCCCTTTAGAAACAACACTTACAGAAATTCGGGGGTAGCGGTTCAACCAGGATTCCGATTCCGTAATCCGCCACTCCGGACGTTCGAGGTTCAGCCGGCTCAACGATCCTCCGACCGTTGTATCATTTCAACCCGTGAATATCCTTCTGAACGAAGTCGAATGCCGCGTTCTCGGTTCCCTCGTCGAAAAGGAGGCCAACACTCCCGAGTACTACCCGCTCTCCCTGAACGCTCTCCTCAATGCCTGCAACCAGAAATCGAATCGCGAACCGGTCATGAATCTCGAGGAAGCCGCCGTCCGCAACGCGCTGCATTCCCTCGACGGTCAGTCTCTCGTCCGTTCCGTCAGCGCCTCGGACAGCCGCGTCACCAAGTACGAGCATCGCCTCCAGGAAGCCTTTAACTTCTACCGCCACGAAATTGCCATCCTCTGCGTCTTGCTCTTGCGCGGCCCGCAAACCCCCGGCGAACTCCGCACGCGCAGCGAGCGTATGCATTCCTTCGACGATCTCGGCGCCGTGCAATCCAGCCTGCAGCACCTGATGAAGCGCGAACCTCCGCTCGTCAAAGTTCTTCCCCGCCAGCCCGGCACCAAAGAAGCACGCTACGCACACCTTCTTGCGGGCGATGTGGAAGGCTTCGAGGTCAAGCCCGACGTAGTTACCCCAGCAACCACGGCGATCTCCGCCGACGCCGGGCGCATGGCGCACTTGGAAGAGGAAGTCGCCGCTCTCCGAAAAGAAGTCGCGGACCTCAAGCAGCAGTTAGCCATTTTTCGCAAGCAGTTCGAGTAAGAGCTGAGAAGAGAATCGTGGCCTCACGGTTTCATTTCCCGCATGAATTTACGGAGCTGCATGAGAATTAATTCTGTCGACAAGAGCGGAGAAGCGAAAAGAAAAGAGGGAAGTTCGCTGCTCAAACCAATTTAGACTGCTGCAGTTTGCAGCAGAACGTTCAGTTAGCGGTTGCCTGGCCGAGCGTTTTTGCGGACGCCAGTTTCCAGCAGTCTCGCGCAATCGCCCAATCCTCCTGCGCGCGCACAACCAAAACGCGCACCGCTGATTCTGGCGCGGAAGTATCTTGATCTGAGGACAGCTCCTTATTTTTCGCGTCCTCGAGTTTCACCCCAAGAAATCCCAGGTTGCTGCAAGCCGCCGCTCGCACCTCGGCTGAATTCTCTCCGATCCCTGCGGTAAAAATTAGAGCATCGATCCCGCCCAAAGCGGCGGCCATCGCGCCGATGCCCGTTTGCAACCGATGCACAAAAATATCAAATGCCAGCTTGGCCCGCGCATTGCCATCTTTCATCGCCGCCACGATTTGCCGCATATCACTCGAGATCCCGGAAATTCCCAGCAGTCCTGATTTCGTATTCAGCAATGCATCCAGTTGTTCGCCGTTGTATTTTCCGTCGCGCATCAGGTAAGTGAGAATCCCCGGATCCACCGAGCCCGCCCGCGTTCCCATCATCAATCCTTCCAGCGGCGTGAATCCCATCGTGGTATCAATGCTTCGCCCTTCGCGTATCGCCGCGAGCGAGCAGCCATTTCCCAGATGGCAGCTGACGATTTTCAGCGACTCCAATTCCTTTCCAAGAAGCTGAGCCGTTCGTCCGGCGCAATACTGATGGTTGATTCCGTGGAATCCGTAACGGCGAATCCCCTGCACGAGCCATTCAAATGGGCCCGGATACACCGCCGCCGCCTCCGGCAATGTGCTGTGAAATCCCGTGTCAAATACGGCCACTTGAAGAACGCTTCCCATGCGCTTCTCAATGATCTCGATTCCTTCCATCTCCGCGCGATTGTGCAGTGGCGCAAACACGGACATGCGCGCAATCGCAGCCTTCACGTCCGGCGTGATGCACACCGGCTCCTTGAGTTCCTGGCCGCCGTGAACCACGCGGTGTCCGACGACATCGATTTCCGAAGGCGCTGTTACCGCGCGCACATTTCCAGTCCAAAGGGTATCGAGAAGTTGCGAGATGGCGTGAGAGCGCGAGGAAACTTTTACGCGATCTTGCAACTGCGCTCCTTGCGAATTCCGCGCCTGGAGGTCGGCGTGATCGCCATCCCACTCGATCTTGCCTTCCCACGCTGGTTCTGGCGGATGTTCGGGGAGCGCGTTTCGAACGTCGTATAGACAACTCTTCTGGCTGCTCGAACCCGAGTTGAGCACGAGGATTTTCATCGCTTAGTAGGGCCACTTCCAATCGCGGATTTCCGGCAGGTCGTCGCCGCGCTCGCGAATGTATTGCTTGTGTTCGATCAGCTTGTTGCGCAGGAACTGTTTGAAGTGGGCGCCGATCCGCTGCAAGCGAGGAACACGGTCGACAACGTCGCCGGCAAGATGAAAACGATCCAGATCGTTCAGAACGGTCATATCAAATGGGGTGGTCGTGGTGCCTTCTTCTTTGTATCCGCGCACGTGTAAATTGTCATGATTCCTGCGCCGGTAAGTCAGGCGGTGAATCAGCCACGGATAGCCGTGGTAAGCAAAGATGACCGGCTTGTCGACCGTAAAGATGGAATCAAATTCAGAATCAGAAAGTCCGTGAGGATGTTCTGTGGAAGGCTCAATGGTCATCAAGTCAACTACATTGACGACGCGGATTTTGATATCCGGAAAATGCTGGCGCAACAGGTCAACCGCCGCGAGAGTTTCCAAAGTGGGGACATCTCCGGCGCACGCCATCACTACATCCGGGTCAGCTCCCTGGTCGTTCGAAGCCCACTGCCAGATTCCGATTCCGTTCGTACAATGTTCGATGGCGGATTGCATTTCGAGCCACTGCAGCGCCGGCTGCTTGCCGGCGACAATCACGTTCACATAGTTGCGGCTGCGGAGACAGTGATCGGCGACGGAAAGAAGCGTGTTGGCATCCGGCGGCAAATAAACGCGCACAATGTCAGCTTTCTTGTTCACGACGTGATCGATGAAGCCGGGATCCTGGTGGGTGAATCCATTGTGATCTTGCCGCCACACATGTGAAGTCAAAAGATAATTTAAAGAAGCGATGGGGCGGCGCCACGGGATGTGGCGCGTCACCTTGAGCCACTTGGCATGCTGATTAAACATGGAATCGACAATGTGGATGAAGGCTTCGTAGCAGGAAAAAAAGCCATGGCGCCCGGTCAGGAGATAGCCTTCGAGCCAGCCCTGGCACATGTGTTCGCTGAGAACTTCCATCACGCGGCCATCTTTCGAAAGATATTCGTCGGTGGGAAGAGTAGGCTCCATAAAAATTTTGTTGGTGACTTCGTAGAGCGCGTCGAGGCGATTCGAAGCGGTCTCGTCGGGACCGAATACGCGGAAATTCTTCGCTTCCAAGTTGCGTTTCATGACATCGCGCAAGAAATTTCCCAGGACTCGAGTGGCTTCGCCGATCTCGGTGCCGGGCTTCGGCACTTTGAACGCATATTCCCGGAAATCCGGCATCACCAGATCTTTCAGCAACCGTCCGCCGTTGGCGTGCGGGTTGGCGCCCATCCTGCGGTGACCGGCCGGAGCGAGTTCCGCGAGTTCAGGAATCAACTTGCCGCATTCATCGAAGAGTTCTTCGGCCTTGTAGCTCTTCAGCCAATCTTCCAAAATTTTTATGTGGTCGGGGTGTGAGGCAAAATCTGTGACGGGAACCTGGTGCGCGCGCCAGGTTCCTTCGACCGGTTTTCCGTCGACAATCTTCGGTCCGGTCCAACCCTTTGGCGTTCGAAGGACTATCATCGGCCAGACCGGCAGGCCGGAAGATTTTCCGGTGCGGGCGTCAGCTTGAATGGATTGGATTTGCTCGAGGACGGTGTCGAGCGTGTGCGCCATGAGCTGATGCAAAGTTTGAGGTTCGTGACCTTCCACAAAATACGGCTGGTAACCATATCCCGCGAAAAGCTGAGTCAGGTCCGCATCCGTCAAACGGCCAAGTATCGTGGGATTCGCGATCTTGTATCCGTTCAAGTGCAGAATCGGAAGAACAGCGCCGTCACGAGCGGGATTCAGGAACTTGTTCGAATGCCAACTGGCGGCGAGCGGGCCGGTCTCGGCCTCGCCATCACCAACCACACAGCAAACCAGCAGGTCGGGATTATCGAATGCCGCTCCACACGCGTGAGCGATGGAGTAGCCGAGTTCTCCGCCTTCATGGATGGAGCCAGGGGTTTCCGGCGCGACGTGGCTGGGAATACCACCGGGAAAAGAGAACTGCTTGAAAAGCTTTTGCAGGCCTTCTTCGGTCTGCGGAATGTTTGGATAGAGTTCGCTGTAAGTGCCTTCCAGATATGTGTTGGCGACCAAACCGGGTCCGCCATGGCCAGGGCCGGCGACATAGATGACGTTCAGATCGTGCTTCTTGATCAGGCGATTGAAATGGACGTAGATGAAATTCAGGCCAGGCGTGGTGCCCCAGTGGCCCAGCAAGCGCGGTTTGATATTTTCGATTTTCAGGGGTTCGCGCAGAAGGGGATTGGCGTAGAGATAAATTTGCCCCGCGGAGAGATAGTTTGCCGCGCGCCAGTAGGCGTGCATTTTGCGCAGTTCTTCTTCGGATAGAGGGCGTTTAGATTCAAAAGGGATTGCCGAGCCGGTGGGTGCTGTCGAAGCCATATCAGTGTCCTCCTGGTCTTCAATCGAGGCGTTCATTCACTGAATCGGACAGCGAATGAACTCTTCTGGTAGGAGCCACCAATTCATCTTAAGCTTGCCAATGTGAAAAGAGTATTAAAACTAGGCGACGGCTCCGAGCACGCGCGGGCTGCGAAATGTCAGGCGCATTTGGCCGTAGACAACTGCTCGGGGGGCCGCTTGACCGGGAGTTCCGGCCAGAGCAACCTGACCACGACTCCGTGTTTTTCCTCGTACAGGAGGGTCAGAGCATGCGAACAACGTTCGCACAGCCAGTAATGCCTTACACCGTGGATTCCGCACGGCGAATCAGCCGATGCGGTGCTCTCATCTGCCATGACGGGATCAGGCCGAAAACGGAAAAACTTTCCGCCGCCGGCCCAATGGAAGGCGGTCGGACATGCGGGGTTGGCGCACTTGGGATGAAGCTTTTGGTAGAGAGGGGTTGCCGTCATCGTTGCGCCAGCGGGAGCTGGTGGGATGCTGCCGGTATGATGAGCAGCCATTCGTTCTTGTTCCAAGCGCTGGATCGTGGTCCGCAACCACGGTTCCACTGTTTCTTCGATCTCATTCTGCTCGCTGTAGCGATAGAGCGAAGCCAGCGTTTCACCGGTTAGATTAAATGGAATGTGGCGGCAGGGAACCCTTTCGGAGCGACTCTCGGGGGGCACTAACTGCATAAGAACGCATTCACCGCAAGGACGGGGATTGTCCTTGGAATCGTAGTTCATGCAGGTAAGAGAGTCTTCGAAGATGTATTGAGGTCTCCAGGGCGACTTCGGCGAACGGCCATAGCCTCCGTCTTTGAGGAATTGGAGTTCAAATTTCAGAACTTCCAAGAGATCGCGCTCATCTTTTTGCATGTTGCACCTCCCACATCGTTCCAAATATGGACTCCAGTGCTCACGCTTGCCGTGACCATCATCACGTGGCAGCGTGACGGTCGTCACAGCCAGGCGGGCCTGTCTGGCCGTATTCATGGGACGCGGGGGGGGGGTGGCCCATGAAAGCTTCATGGTTCGCAACTGAGCAGCGGGGCAGGAGCGTATGCGGAGCGCGTTTCATTATGTGACGCTCAGGGAGGGAGGTATACTCCGAGGCGGTAGACTGATGCGCGCTCCCTACGGATTAGAAATTATCGAGAGCTGCATGTCTTGTCCTCACCGCGAGGATCGGCTGTTCTGTAACTTGCCTGCGCCGGCGGTAGAACAGCTCGCAACGATAACGTCCGCCGCGGTATATCCGAAAGGGGCGACGCTGTTCGTAGAAGGGCAGTCACCGCGCGGGGTCTTCATCTTATGCAGTGGCAAGGTCAAACTGTCGACCTCGTCTGCCGACGGGAGAAGTCTCATTCTAAGGATTTCGGAACCGGGAGAGGTCCTGGGCCTGCCTGCGACAGTCACGGGGAAGCCGTATGAGCTGACGGCCGACGTGATCCAACCCACGCAGGCAAATTTCATCTCGCGGGAGGATTTCCTGCTATTCCTGCGCGAGCATGGGGAAGCGGCGTTGCGTGTGGCGCAGCAGCTCGGCGAAACCTATCATTCGGCAATCATGGAAATGCGAAACATTGGGCTCTCGCACTCCGCAGGGGAGAAGTTAGCCCGATTCCTGCTGGACCTTTCCGCGGACCAAGATGGAAAAAAGGGCGACGTGAGGGTGACGCTCACACTCACGCACGAAGAAGTCGCCCAGATGATTGGGGCTTCGCGCGAGACTGTGACGCGACTGTTCAGCGATTTCAAGAAGCGCCAGTTGCTGGAGGTCAAAGGTTCTACGGTCATTATCAAGAACAAGGCCGGGCTGGAAAACCTCTTAGGAGTTTAGTCCGCGCCGCTCCTCCCGCGGCCAGTACAAAATCCGCACGGATATCCTTCGTTTGTCTTCTCACCTGCCGGAAAGCGAACGCATTCGGATGAGTGTGCCACGCGGCCATCACCGTTTATCTTTGCATATGTGCAATATTGAACAGCCCTGGAATTGTCGTCCGCTTTAGGATTACCCCTTTCTTGAAGAAATAACCATGAGAGTAGCTCAGCTCAAGCTGGCGCCTGCCGGAACTCCAAGTATGGGCATGATCGGATTGGGGACACCGATCCCCACCTCTCCAACAGCCAGTGATGGCCAGCACAGTGTCCAGTGACGCGCGTCACTTACAGGGCGCAAGTGTCGAGCCGATAGTGGGCCGGCGGGGTGGCGAGGACTCAAGATTGTCGGGTGCGGAGGGTGTGAATGGTTGGGATAAATCGTCGCTGGTTTCCTATCTCAATTTCCTTCCTCGCGGCATTGCTGGCAGTTAGTGTACTGATCGCCCCCGGCCGGGCGCAGCAAGGCGACAAAAAGAGCGCGGCTGCAGGCCAATCGAAAACCTATGATCGACCGACGGACCCAGCCCTCTATGTGGGAGCGGAAACGTGCAAGACCTGCCACGAGGACATGCCCACCCACGGCTTCATCAATAACTATGAGTCCTCGCCGCACTTTGCAACGACTTTGGACACGAAGAGAGGGCCCGAATGGCATGGTTGCGAAGCGTGCCACGGCCCCGGCAAAGAGCACGTGGATGGCGGAGGAGACAAGACAAAGATTTTCAGCTTCAAGGGTGCTTCGGCACAAGAAGCCAGTGCACGATGCCTAGGTTGCCACCAGTATGGTGAGGAGCACAGCAATTACGGACGGTCCGTGCACCTGACAAACGGGGTCGGATGCATTGACTGCCATGATCCGCATTACGCCAAAGAAAGCCAGTTTCTGTTGAAAGCAAAGCAGCCGGTACTTTGCTACGGCTGTCACCAGGATAAGAAGCAGGAATTCACGCGGACTTTCCACCACCGGGTGAACGAGGGGCTGGTGAAGTGCACGGACTGCCACAACCCGCACGGAGGATTTCTGACAAGGCAGCTTCGGGCCAGCGCGTCGCAGGACACGGTGTGCTACAAGTGCCACTCGGATAAAGCGGGCCCATTCGTCTACGAACATGAATCCGTGAAAATCGAGGGCTGCGTTGCGTGCCACACGCCGCATGGCTCTTCCAACCCGAGGATGCTGCGACGGGCGCAAGTGAACCTGCTGTGCCTGGAGTGCCACGCGTTCACGGCGGACGCCGGTCCGGCGGCCACCCCCACGTTCCACAATCAAGCGCAAAAGTATCAAGCGTGCACGCTCTGCCACACGGCGATTCACGGTTCGAACAGCAATCAATTTTTCTTCACGCCATAAGAGGTGCGGCCGTGCGAGACGAAATGAACTCGGGCAGAAGTCAATCGAATCGCTGGATGATGGTCGTTTTGCTGGCCCTGGCTGCTCTTTCGGCGCTATTTCAGCCGGCAGTGAGAGCGCAGCAGCTAGAGGAAGTCAAGGGGATCGACCAGGGGAATTACAACATCAAACAGTCGATCGAATTCGGCGGACGATTTACCAGCATCTCTGGGGATATCAATGCGTACGACACGTTTGTGAATCTTCAGCCGGGGGCGCGCCTGTTGGGATTCACCTTGGAGATGAATTCGCTCGATCACCATGGAACGTGGTTTGACCGTTTTTACTTTATGAATTCCGGTTATGGCGGCGACCCGAATGAAGTGTCGTGGCTGCGGATGAGCAAGAACAACTGGTACAACTTCAGCGCGCTCTTCCGGAAAGACGAAAATGACTGGGACTATTCGCTATTGGCAAATCCGTTGAATCCGTCCACGCCGCCGATCGCGAATGCACCGGCGGGGTGGAACCCGATGGTAACTCCGCCGGCGGGTGTAGTGAACACAGCGGTCATTGGGACTTCGCCGCACGCGATGTACACGCGCCGGAAATTGGGGGATTACAACCTTCTGGTGCTGCCGCAAGGCAAAGTGCGGTTCCGGCTGGGGTATTCGAATAACAATGTGTATGGGCCAGGATTTTCGTCGATTCACCAGGGCACGGAACAGTTTCTTTTGATGAACTATTCGACGATCGTGAATACCTACCGGCTCGGAGTGGACTTCCGCGTACTGCCGCGAACAAACATCAGCTATGACCAGATCTGGATGTATTACAAGCAAGACTCCGGCCGGACAGATAACAATCAGCAATTCGCGCTTTCGAATGGACAATTGGTGGACCTGGGAGTTTCCTTCAATCAAACCCCCGCGTTGCCGCCGACGCAGTCTGCGGCAAATCAGCCTTGTGCGAACCCATTTGGTGGACCTCCCGCCGGAACCGTCAATACGACTTGCAGCGCGTATTTCGGCTACTCGAACAACTATCCAACGAGGACAAGCTCTCCGACGGAACAGCTGAGCATGCAGTCCAATTATTGGAAGAACTGGGACATTTCTGGACGGTTCGCCTATACCGGCGGCGATACATACATCGTGGACTACAACCAAGTACTGTTTGGCCGGGAAGCGCGAAGCAACCTGCGGAACGACGGCACGACGGGAGCGGTGCAAGGACGGCGAGTGGCGGCGACGGCAGACGGCGGTGTGACGTGGCACATCACTAACAAATTGAGTTTCCTGGATTCGTTTCACTATTCGAATTGGCACGACCCCGCACAGTTTGTATCCAGCGACTGCGCGTTTTTCAGCCCCAATTTGCTGACGAATGCGCTCGCGTTTGTCAGCAACGCGACGTTGCCCGCGACGTGCGGGCGGCCATCGGGAGTGATCGGCGGAACTCCCGTGCACTCGACAAGCTCCGGCGCAGACATCAGCGTGAACACCGACAGTAATTTCCTGAAGCAGGACCTGAAGACAAACCTTTCCGAGGTGGAGTATCAGTTCACGTCCAAATACGGAGCGCGGCTGGGTTTCCGTTATCTGCACCGGGCCATCGCCGACGACTTCTTCAACGTGCTGGAGTCAATCTATTTTCCGAGCAACGCAGCGCGTGGGAATTGTGCGCTGGTAAATCCCGGGTTGCCGCTCAGCCAGGCCAACCTGCCAGACGGTTGCACGTTAAACGCCGACAGTTCGATCTCCTTCGCGACTCCTTCGCCGGCACAATCGCCAGTGGGGCTGACCTTCATCGATCAGTATGCGGGAGTGTTTGGATTCTGGGCCAAGCCGGTAACCAACTGGAGAATCAGCTTTGATATGGAACTGATGAGCGCGGACAACGCGTTCACGCGAATCAGCCCGACACACGCGCAAACCTATCGCGTGAGGTCGAAATACAAGGTTAATAGCTGGCTGAACTTAAGTGGATCGATCTCGATCTACGAAGGGCTGAACAATCAATTCCAGGTGAACGACAAGCAGCACAACCGCGCGTACGGAATCGCGGCGACGATTCAACCCACAGAGAAGTGGGGGCTGGAGCTTGGCTACGATTATAACGACGTCTATTCGCAAATTCCGATCTGCTACATCAGCATTGCGAACGGGCAGTCGGGACCAGGCACGGCTTGCCCGGATGTTCCGGGGTTAGTACAGCAGCTTTCGACGTACATCAATAAGTCCAACTACGGCTATTTCGATGCGACGTATACTCCATTCAATCGCTTGACCTTGCGACTGGGGGCGAACCTGACAGGCACGAGCGGGTCTCAACTGCTGCTTGATCCCCAGGCGCTAATCCCCAACACCGTGACCGGGCCGCTGAATTCGCTGTGGCTGCATCCGTTCGGGAGTTTCGAATACCGATTCGCTAAAAACTGGGCAGGCAAAGCGCTTTGGGATTACTACGGCTACCACGAGGATCCAACGTTTGGGACGGGAGGAGAAGCGCCGATCGATGTTTTTGCTCCGCGAAACTTCCGGGGCAACCTGGTAACGCTTTCTGTGAGGTACGCATTTTGAAAAGAAACGGCGGGGAAGTCGAGCCAAAAAAGCAGGAATTCCGGGAGGCAGGATGACAAAGACCACGTATGGTTTAGGCAGGCTGATGCTGGGCATATCGACGATTGCTTTCGCTTTGCTAGCTAACACTCCCGCGCGAGCTCAAGAGACAGGCGAAAGCCTTTTTAAGGGCAAGTGCGCGATGTGCCACGGACCCGACGGCGCGGGGAAGACCATGATGGGAGAAAAACTGAAAATCCCCGATCTTCATTCAGCCGATGTCCAGAAACTCACCGATGGGGAATTGAAAACAGCGATCGCGAAGGGTAAGGACAAGATGCCGGCGTACGAGGCGAAACTGAGCAAGGAACAGATCGACAAGCTGGTGGCCTACATTCGGGATTTGGCGAAAAAGTAATGAAAGTGTCTGGATCGTCGCGACCGCAAAAGAAGCCATTGTAGAGTCTATGGAAACTCAAGAACCCGCAAAGATTCAGCCTGTGCGGCGAAGACTGGTCGAGATACTGCTGGGCGGTGGCGTGGTTGCATCAATCGTGGCCTTTGTGTACCCAGTGCTTCGCTATCTGGTCCCACCGCCTGTGCCGGACCTTGGCGGCGATGAAGTCGTGGCGGCCAAACTCGGGGATCTGAAGCCTAATGGCTCCAAGATTTTTCGGTTCGGAACCCGTCCTGCCCTGCTGCTGCTGACCGCAGAAGGCGAGTACCGCGCTTTGTCGGCGGTATGCACGCATCTAAGCTGCACCGTGCAGTATCGCAACGATCTCCACGAAATCTGGTGTGCATGCCACAACGGACTCTACGACCTGAATGGCCGGAATATTTCAGGGCCGCCTCCGCGTCCGCTGGATGCTTTCCAAGTGCATGTGCGCGGAGACGAGATCGTGGTCAGCCGAAAGCGGGAGGCTTGAGGTGAGTCTATTCACCGGCGTCCAGAATTGGCTGGATGAACGCTTTCACTGGGCGGAACTGATCGGGCCGCTGAAAAAGAAAACCGTTCCCATTCACAAGCTGTCCTATTGGTATTTTCTGGGTGGAATAACGCTGTTTCTCTTCATGATTCAAGTCTGCACGGGAATCCTGCTGCTGCTCTACTACCGGCCGGGAGCAAATGAAGCGTTCGAAAGCGTGCAGTACATCATGACGAGGGTGCAGTTCGGCTGGCTGATCCGATCCATCCATTCCTGGGCGGCGAACCTGATGATCCTCACGGCTTTCGCGCATATGTTCAGCGTGGTGTTCCTCCGCGCTTACCGTAAGCCGCGAGAGATGACCTGGCTTAGCGGCATGGTTTTGCTTTTTCTGGCAATGGGATTCGGTTTCAGCGGCTATTTGCTTCCGTGGAATACGCTGGCGTTTTTCGCGACGAAGGTGGGGACGGAAATCACCGGGCAAGTTCCGATAGTCGGCCACAGCATGATGGTTTTTTTGCGGGGCGGAGAAGAAGTTACTGGAGCAACACTCACGCGGTTTTTCGGGTTTCATGTTGCGGTTCTGCCCGGACTCACGACCCTACTGGTGCTGATTCACCTCGCGCTAGTCCAATATTTTGGAATGAGTGTTCCTCCGGGACTGGAAGCACGATGGGAGGCTGCTCCTGGCGAAGCGCGGCAAATGAAATTTTTCCCGAGTTTTTTCTTGCGCGAATTAATGGCATGGTACATCGCCCTCGGAGCTCTGGGAGCGTTGGCGGCGATACTGCCGTGGGAACTGGGAACGAAAGCAGACCCGTTTGCGTCCGCTCCGGCTGGGATCCGTCCAGAGTGGTATTTCATGTTCATGTTTCAGACGCTTAAAAAGATTCCGGCGAAGGTGTGGTTCCTGGATGGCGAAGTCGTTGGGATTCTGGTTTTCGGTGCTGCGGGATTGCTCTGGATGTTGCTTCCATTCTTCGATCAAGTGGGTCGTGGACGCGGCCGGCGATTCATCATGGGAGCGGGTATATTCGCGCTCAGCTACATCATTGCGATGACGATTTATGGCTACATGGCGAAATAGCGGGCTGCCGCGAAGGCTAATCCTGCGGTTGGCGTTGCTGTTGTTCGCGTGTGCAGACGTTGCCTACGCGCAAACCGCCAACACCTGTCTTGACTGCCACTCGGTACAGGATCCGCCTCGCCGGGTGACCGAGGAACAGTTCGCCAGAGACATTCATTCGCAAAAAGGGTTGAACTGCGCCAGTTGTCATGGCGGTGATCCGACGAAGGCGGACCTGGACGCCATGAGCAAGGCAGCAGGATTCCGAGGGAAGATCGAGCGGAGCCAGATTCCAGCGCTATGCGGGAAGTGTCACGCTGACGGTGCCTATATGCGGCAATACAACCCATCGCTGCGCACCGATCAACTTAGCCAGTACAAGACGAGCGTTCACGGAAAGCTTCTCGAAAAGGGCGACACAAAAGTGGCGGTCTGCACGGATTGCCACGGCGTACACGACCTGCGGCCTGTGAGTGACACACGATCGAAGGTTCACCCTCTCAATGTCGCACAGACCTGTGCCCGTTGCCACGCCGATGCTGCGTATATGAAGGCCTACAGTATCCCCACCGACCAGTTCGAAAAATACAGTACAAGCGTCCACCATCAGGCGATGGCGGCTCGCGGCGACCTGAGCGCACCAACCTGCACAACGTGCCACGGAAACCACGGTGCGGCGCCCCCGGGAGTGGACTCGGTACAAAACGTGTGCTCGAAGTGTCATGTTTTCCAGGAC
The DNA here is from genome assembly GCA_013289585.1 of Acidobacteriota bacterium. Classification (GTDB taxonomy): domain Bacteria; phylum Acidobacteriota; class Terriglobia; order Acidiferrales; family UBA7541; genus Acidiferrum. Next base: position 359,285 of record JABCZR010000002.1, read on the forward strand.
CAGATGTATGAAAAGAGTTCACACAAAGCGGCATTTCAATCCGCTGGACTTCCGGGGTGCGTGGTATGTCACGGCAATCACGGGATAACTCATCCCACGGACGCAAAGTTGGGTACAGGGCCCGCGGCCACGTGCATGCAGTGCCACTCTCCAGGAGATACTTGCGATTTGGCGAGAGTTGAGATGTTAAGCGGTTTGACTCGACTAGACAGCGCGATAAAGGACGCGGACCACACACTGAGTGTGGCGGAATCCTCGGGCATGGAGGTGAGCGCGGCCAGACTCGAAGAAGATCAGGCGCGCGACGCGCTGACCAAAGCGCGCGTTACGATTCACAGTTTTCGAAAGGAACTAGTGGATCACGATATTCAGGAAGGGCTCAAGATTGCAGAGAAGAACATGCTAGCAGGGAAAGCAGCGCTGGCGGACCGTGACTATCGGCGCCGTGGTTTGGGATGGGCGCTCGTATTCATTTTCGCAACGGTGATCGGACTGTTTTTGTACATCCGGCAGATCGAGCGGAATGCTCCCAAAACATGAGGGAGGGGTGGAAACCGGTGCGGAAAAAGATAGTCTCGGTTGAGAGGGGGGGATGAAGGAAAATGGAAATTGGCGTTAAATCGGGCATTGGTTCAGATATCATGCGGGTTTGAGAATGGCGGCGCGTAGAGGTGCATGCGTTTCGCGCCGATTTTTCGAAGAGGGAGAGAAACATGCAAGATAAAATGCGCAGGATCAGAAAAATCATACTAACGGGAACTCTGATAGCGGGCTTTATGAACACCCCGGTTAGAGCTGACAATACGGCCGAGGCAACCTACAAGGCAAAATGCGCGACGTGCCACGGCGCGGACGGAAAAGGAGAGACTGCTGCCGGCAAGAGCATGAACGCGGGCAGCTTTGCCCGCCCTGCCGTCGCGAAAATGAGCGATGAGGATCTCTCCAGCGCGATCGAAAAGGGCAAGAACAAAATGCCGGCTTACGGAAAGAGCTTAAAGCCCGACCAGATCAAGGATCTCGTCGCTTACATCCGTAACCTGGCAAAGTAAGCCTGAGCACGAGCGCAGGCGGTAGGACCAGCCTGCAACAATATTTGGGAGCCATGGAATTGTCCAGCACACCTCTGCTGCTTTTGATCGCCGTCTCTGCGGTCCTGATCGGCGTAATCGTATTTCGCCCCGGGGTGACCGCGACCGCGGGTGGAAAAATGCTTGCCTTCTTTGTCTTGTTCCTGCTGCCGTTAGTTTGCCTGGGGATAGGCACCACCTATCACATCGACAATTCCAAGCGGACGGAGTTTTGCCTCTCGTGCCATGAGATGGAGCCATTTGGAAAAAGTCTGCTAGTGGATGATCCGGCCCATCTCGCGGCGGCGCATTATCAGAACCACCGCATCCCCGCCGGAGAAGCGTGCTATACGTGCCACACAACGTATGCGATGTTTGGAGGGTTTCGCGCAAAAATGCAGGGGCTCAAGCACGTGTACGTGCACTATCTCGGGACTCCGCCGGCGCCTGAGGCCATTCGACTCTACGACCCCTATAACAATCGAGAGTGTTTGCATTGCCATTTGGGCGCGCGTTCGTTCGAAGAGGGTGCGGTGCACAATGCCGATCCCGACTTGCTGCCCGCCGTCAAGGCGAACAAGGTTTCGTGCGTATCGAGCGGCTGCCATGAAGTGGTGCATGATGTAGCGTCCCTCAAGAATGCGAAGTTCTGGAAGGGCGCTTTATGAAGCTGAGCGCGAATCGGCTGGAACGACGACTACAGGTCTCAGGAATTCTGCTGATCCTGGGTTTGCTGGTCGAGGCAACGTGCTTGTTGTGGACGCGACCGATTGCATTCGTTGTGTTCCTTTGTGTCGGCGGGCTTCTTCTGGTGCTCGGAGTACTACTTTACCTGTTTTCCCTGGTGTCCGGAAACCAGCAGGAGCGGTAAGCCGGAATGGACGCCGGTCCCGCAAAGGTTGCGTTTTGCTTGCTGCGGACATCGAGCGAACGTCAACCGTTCGCCAAGTTGATCCAAAAGCGCAATTTCAAAATGTAGGAATCCACTGGCCAAGGGCTACTCACGTGGTGCCCTGGCTCGTCTTTACGGAAGTCGTTGCGATTCAGGGCGCAGTAGCCGCACTTGATTGACACGTTTGGTCCATTTTGGGAGTATTCTGCGAGACTGAGAGGACCTCGGCCGGTCTACATCTCTGCCCGCTCCCAGGGGAGAGCGAGTCAGCTGGAAGGTGTGTGTGTGAACGAATATCGATAAGCCTATCGCCAGGAATCGAGTAAACACGACGAACGAGCGGTCCTACGGTGAGGCTGGGCTCTTGCCATCGGCTGACTCAGTAAAGGATGCGCGGGGATAAAGGGCTTTTTGCGGGACACGGATTTTGAAGGGCGGAGCAGACTTCGACGACGGGAGCAGATCGCAACGTTGTAGAGCGTAAGGGTGCAAGCTGAGGTGTCGGTTGAAGAAGTTGGGCAAGTACGAAGTCTTGGGTGAACTGGGCCACGGAGCCATGGGTGTGGTCTACCGTGCCCGCGATCCAATCATCAATCGACTCGTTGCACTCAAGACCATCACCACCGGTGTTGCGGACGATCCCAATCTGCTGCAGCGTTTTTACCGCGAGGCACAATCAGCCGGCGGCTTGCAACATCCTAACATCGTCACCATTTACGATATGGGGGAGGCCGCGAATCTTCCGTACATCGCCATGGAACTGGTCGAGGGCGAGAATCTCGAGCAGACGATCGCGCGCCGCGCCCCGCTTCCGATTTCCTTGAAGCTGGTTTACGCGATGCAGGCGTGCCGTGCCTTTGATTACGCCCACAAGAGGGGCATCATTCACCGCGACATCAAGCCCGGCAACGTCATGGTGAACCGCGACGGCATCGTGAAGGTGGTCGACTTTGGAATTGCCCGCGTCATGGAGACTTCACGGACGCAGACTGGAATGCTGATCGGTACGTTTGCGTACATGTCGCCCGAGCAGTATCACGGCGAGCACGCCGATGAACGGTCCGATATCTGGTCGTTCGGAGTGCTCATGTACGAGCTGCTGGCGTACCAGAGACCGTTCACGGGGGCCACCCCTGCCAGCCTGATGCACAGCATCTGTCAGCAGGAGCCCAACTCGCTGGTCCAGGTCTTGCCGGATTGCCCGTCTGAACTTGAAATTGTGATGGCCAGGATTTTGCGGAAATCACCCGGCGATCGATACCAGTCCATGGAAGATTTGCTGCTGGAGCTCGAGCCGATTTGTAAAAAGCTTCAGGCGCAAGCCGTGATTGAACTCGTGGCTCAAGGCCGCGAACGCGCGGACCAGAAAGATTTTACGGAAGCCAGGGATTTGCTGCGCCAGGCGCTCCAAATCGATTCTGGAAATCAGCAAGCGCGGTCGCTGCTCGAAAAAGTCAATGTCGAAATCAAGCGTCTCCAAGCCAGGCCAAAGGTTCAGCAATTTGTCGACAAGGGCCGGGCGCTTTTGGATGAGGGAAAGACTCAGGAAGCGAAATCGGCGGCCGAAACGGCGCTGCAACTGGACTCCACTTTTGAACCCGCCCAGGAGTTGCAAAAGCAGGTTCTGCAGGAAATTGATAAAGCCCAGCGAGTAGCGGACTGGCTGCAAAATTCCAAGCAGCACTTAGCGGAGGGCATGCCCGAGGAAGCCGAGGTGCTTGTTGCTCGGGCGCTGGAAGTCGATCCTTCGAATCAACAAGCGCTGGCTCTTCAGCAGCAAGTTGGGAAGGAGAAGGCGGAACGGCAAAAACGCTTGCGGCTGCAAGAACGGATGCAGCACGCGCGAAGCCTGTGGACACGGCAGGAATACGGCGAGTGCATACAAGTTTTGACGGACCTGGGGAAGGAGTTTCCTGCCGAAGAAGAGGTCGCAAGGCTTATTGAGACCGTCCGCGAGGATCAAGCGGAACAACAGAAACAGCAGGCCTTGCTGCAGTCGCGGAATCTGCTGGCAGGAAGGCGCTATGAAGAGTCGCTGGCCCTGCTCACGAACCTGCAGAAACAGTTTCCACGTGATGAAGAAATCCAGAGGCTGGTGGAAGAAGTGCGGAAGGACCAGGCGAGCCAGCGCAAGCTGCAGGGCCTGGCCGAGGCGAGAAACGTCCTCGCTTCAGGACGGCCCGTCGAATGCATCTCGCTGCTGGAGGCTCTCCGCAAGGATTTCCCCAATGAAGAAGAAATTACCAGGCTCCTCGAGATCGCTCATAAGGATCAAGTGGAGCAGCACCGGCAGGAGGCATTGGCGAAGGCGCGAAAGCTCCTCGCCAGCCGGAACTTTGAAGAATGCGCGACGTACCTGACGGCGTTGAACAAGGAATTCCCTGCCGACGAAGAAATTCCGAAATTGCTCGAGGCTGTTCGTGCGGGGCAGGCGGAACTGCGCAGGCAGCAGGGAGTGGCAAAAGCGAGAAAGCTTCTAGCCGCTAGGAGTTTCGAAGAGTGCATGACTTTCTTGACATCCCTGAGCAAGGAATTCACCAATGACGAGGAAATCAGGAAGCTCCTGGAAGCGGTCCGCGCGGAACAGGTGGAGCAACAGAAGAGGCAGAGATTAGCAGAGGTTCGGAGCCTGCTGTCTGCCAAGAATTATGAAAAAGTCTTTTCGCTGCTGGCTTCCCTGCAAAAGGAGTTTCCCCAGGAAGAGGACTATCGCAGACTGCTCGATACGGCTCGCAAGGAGCAGGCAGAGCAACGGAAGCGGGAGGGCCTTGCGGAAGCGCGAAATCTATTGGCTTCCAGACGCTACGAGGAATCCATAACGCTTCTAAACGGCCTGCAAAAAGAGTTCCCGAGCGAAACGGAGATCGCGAAGCTGCTCGAAACGGCGCGCGAAGATTGGGCGGAGCAGAAGAAACAGCAAAAGCTGGCGGACGCCAGAGCGCATCTGGCGGCCCAACGATTTGCGGAAGCGTTGACGCTCCTGGATGGCCTCGTTGCATCCCATCCGAAGGATACCGGAGTACTGAAACTGCGCGCGTTGGTGCAGCGTGAGCAGGAAAAGCACGCTCAGACGGTGAGGATGCAGCGCGAAATAGAAGCCCTCCGGAAACTCATGAATGAACGCAACTATCCCGACGTTATCTCCCGGGCCGCAGTGCTTCTGAAGGACTTTCCGGGCGACACGGCCGTGATGCGGCTCGTTGAATTTGCGAGCAACCAGCAAGCGCAGATCGAAACCGAACTTTTGCATCGGAAGATCGTGGGTGAAACGAAGGCGCTGTTCGAGGCCAGCCGTTTTGAGGAGACCATCCGGTCGGCGCAAAATGGTCTGAAGACCCTGCCAAACCATCCGGAGCTTCTCGATTTACTCCAGCGAGCAGAAACGCAACAAAAAAAGCTGGAAACCCGGCAGCATATCGAGCAGCGCATCCGGGAAATCAGGGTAAAAATCAACCGGGAGAAGTTCAGCGAGGCCATTGACCTGGCCAAACAGACGCTCGTTACGCTCGGACCAGACACGGATCTGACTCAGTTGCTAAATTCCGCCCAGGTTGAATTTGAAGCCCGCGAAAAGAAAAGAGAGCAGGAAAGAAGTCTGGAGACCATTCGCACGCTGGTGGAATCCGGAAATCTGGATGAGGCCAATCGGACCCTGGAAGTGGCCCTCGAAACTCGTGTGTTGGAGGAGTTCGACTCGCGCGTTCAGCGGGTGTCTCAGGAAATCAAGGACGCGGCATCCTCGGCGGCGGAGAAGCCGGTACCTGAAGCGCCATCCGTACCACCAAGTTTCGCCAAGGAATATGCGTTCCAACAGGGGATGACGGCACCGTCCGCTCCGCCCCCAGTTGAAAAGGGCGCTGCGACTGAAAGCCCTACCGCAAGTGCTCCAGCGGGACAGCCAGCCCACGCCGCCCAACCTTCGGTGCCACCGCTTGCCTCGCCGGTAGTGCCTGCGGTCCCCACATCGAGTCCAGAGCAGGGGAAGTTCGTTGTTTCTGAAAAAGCGGGCGCGGCCAGTTCAAAACCCTCCACGATCGCACCACGAGCTGAGACTACGTACCGGTCGTCTTCCGTGACGACGACAGCTCCATCCCTGAAATCACAGCCGTCAGCAGTTTCGTCCTGGCGGAAACCGGTGGCGGCGATTCTCACAACCGTTGCACTTGCTGCGGCAATTTGGGCGGGAATTCATTTTTCTGCGTTGAATCGGCCGAATGTTGTGGTTCCCGCAGCCAAGCCCCAGCCACGGCCTGCAAAACCGCAAGTCGATCCGCTGGAAACGGCGCAACGAGATGCGATTAACAGTGCGGACAAACTCGTCGCGGCCAATGACCTCGACGGCGCGATGCGCACGCTGCGGCAAGCGGCCACCTCAAATGGTCCTTTGACGGCGGACATCCAGAAAAAAATAGCTGGCATTGAAGAATCCATGAAGGACGCGAACCTTCGCGAGCTGAGACAGCGGGAAGAAGTGCTCTGGCAAGCGGCGAAAAACCGGGAAACAAGTGGCCATTACAAAGAGGCCCAGAATGACCTGCGGCAAATCCTGGCGTTGCCAGCGGGAGGCGTTCGCAAAGAGGATGCCAACAGATATCTAGACACAGTTATTCCCCAACATCAGCAACGGGATCGTGCGCAGGTCGAAGCACGCCAGGATTTGAAGCAGGGCGATTTCCGCGCTGCCCGCCAGGCCGCTGGCCAAATCCAGCAAAACGGGGGCGATCCGGGCCAGCTGATCGCCGAGATAGACCATGCGGAACAAGCTCAGCTTTCGCAATGGGAGAGCCAATTCAATCAGCTCAGCCAAGCTGAGGACGAAGCTGCCGTCCAGAAACTCAAGGCTCTGCAGCCGAAATTTGAGTCTGTTGCCAGTAATGGGGGCTCGAGCGCGAGCGAAGCACAGACCTATGCGAACAACACTCCCAAGGCGATGAGTGATGTGCAGGCTCGGGTTCAAAACAGGAACGCTGAAAAGGAATTTCAGCAGGTCGTGCAAAATTATCAGCAGGCTATGGGGGCGGGCGACAAAAACGCGATCGTGGCAGCTCGTTCCGATCTGCAGTCCATTGCCCAGCGAGGCGGTCCGCACTCGGAAGAAGCCCGGAAATATGCAAATGATGCCAGCACCAAACTCGACGCGCTGAATGCTGCCGTCGCCGTGGCGACGCCTCCCGTGAAGCCGCCCGAGGCTGTTACTCCGCCTGCGCCGGATAATGATGCGGCTGTCCGAACCGTGATCCAACGTTATGCTCAGGCATTCGAAAGGCGTGATGCAAACGCGCTGCGACAGATCTGGCCGTCGATGGGGGACCGATACGGCCGTTACAAGGCTACTTTCGAAATGGCAAGTTCCATCCGAATGAATGTGGCCGTCGAAAGCGTGCAGATCAGTAGTGACGGCGCCAGCGCTGTGGTCAGCGGGCAAGTCTCTCAGGACTACACACCCAAGGGAGCCAAAGTAAACAGCCGCAGCGACAGAGCGGTGTTCCACCTGGCGAAATCAAACGGCATTTGGGTGATTACCGCCGTCCAGTGATGCTGAACTAGCCTAACGCCCGTCTGGCATCTTGACAAAAAGCATTCGCGGTATAAACTCTCGCGCAGCGCCTACTCTTGGGCAAACTGCAAGTTCGCATCGACTATCGCAGTACCTCAATCTTTCTGGGCGAACCATCCAGAGTCCGACGCGGAGGAATTTCATGCTGAAACGCGTGCTGGTTAGCGCCATAGTTTTCGCCGGTTTTTTCGCTGGCAACGTCTCTGCCCAGGGAGTCTGTCCGTTGAATGGTACAGCCAGCAATCAGTTGGTTTGTGTGCTCCCACAATTGTATGGTCCGTCCGGACTCGGGAGCGGTAATGGCGCGCCGTTGCTGGCCAACAGCCATCAAGCTCACTTTGAGGGCGACTTTCTTTCCAGTTTTGGCCCCATCAACGAAGCTGTTGGCATACAGGTGTCTCAATTGCCGATAGCGTCGCCGGCCTCCGGCATCTTGTTTGTCTACGATGCATCGCTAAAGACTTTCGCGCCCTCAACCGAAGAGAGTCTCGGGCCAATACTCGGGGAACGCGCGGGCACGATTGGGCGTAGAAAACTTTACCTGGGGTTCAGCTATCAGTATTTTAATTTCACCTCGATTGACGGGCAGAACATCAGCAACTTGCCTGCCGTATTCAAGCACGAGCCGTTTATTCCACCACCTTTCTCGCCCTGCCCGAATCAAACGGGATTGACCGGCGCATACGCCGGCAGCACCTGCTTCGTGCGCGATTACATTGATACCACCACGAACATCGACCTCACCGTGAGCCAATACACGCTGTATGCAACCTATGGCATCACGAATCGTCTTGATGTTTCGGTGGTAATTCCGCTGCTGGACGTGCATATGGGTGCCAGTTCGACTGCGACGATTGTCTCGAACTATCCTTTCGCTCCCAACATTCCAGCCTTCCCGGGTGGTGTTTTTCACCAGTTTGATCCAACGATAGTCAAGAGTTGTGGTTCGGTGCAGCCCTGTTTGACAGCCACATTTCCCAACGCTGGAACCGGAGTGCCGAATCCTAATTCAGCCTCCGGGATTGGCGACGTCGTCTTCCGCGGGAAATACGAAGTCTACCGCGGTGAGCGAGCTGGAATCGCACTTGGACTGGACGTTCGCGCGCCTTCCGGGGACGCGACGAACTTTTTGGGTTCGGGGGCCTGGGGCTACAAGCCATTTGGAATCATTTCTTATAGCGCGCGTGTTTCTCCCCACGCCGTAATCGGGTACGAGGTAAACGGGCAGTCCGTTCTTGCTGGGAATATAGTCGGCCCGACGGCAACAAATGCTAAAGGCTCACTCCCTAACCGGTTTGTGTACACGCTGGGGGCCGACGTTGCCATCGTCAAGCGGCTCACGGCGTCATTTGATTTCTATGGGCAAAGGCTGTTTGGCGTCCCGCAACTTTTCTTGAACCCCTACACGGACCTGGGAAAGTGCGGGGATCCGAACTGCACGCAATTGACACCTGGAACTGTGCATGCCGACTTGGGCGTCCGCCCAGGGGTGGACTACAACATCCTGAATGGGTCGCTCGGAATCAAGTACAGGCCCTTTGGCAAGCTGGTGCTCACGGGAAACGTGCTATTGAAAATGAATGATAGCGGACTGCGCGCTACGGCGGTTCCCCTGGTCGGCGTATCCTACAGCTTTTAGCAGCGCGGTAAGACCGCCGCCGGCGAAGATGGCGTCGTAAGATACGGCCTGATCGATCCGGCGCGGTTTTCTTAGCAGGCCACTGTTTCTTCATGAGTCCGCCATGCGCATTGCCTGTTCTTATCACGGCACCCAGAAGATCTGGGAAACACCAGAGACCGAGGTGCTGTTCGGGCGAGCAGAGGATAAACGCGCTGTCATCCTCGATCTTTCGGCCGACCAAAAAGTTTCAAGACTCCACGGGCGAATTTGGGAAGAGGAAGGCACGTACTGGATTGAAGATCTCAACAGTTCCCGCGGGACAAAGCTGAACGGAATCGAAATTAAAGGAAAGGGCAGGCTGCCGCTGCGCCCGGGTGACTCCGTCCTTGCAGGAGAGACGACGCTCCAGCTCGAAGTTACGGGGACGACCGGAGGAGCCAGAAGAACGCACTACCTCGATCCCGGCACGTTCCTACTGCCTGAGAAGCCTCAAGCGGAAACCAGTTTAACTATCGAGCAAGACATGGCCTCTACGGTTGTCGGCACCGCGCCGCCGGAGAGCGCCCCCGATGACGCCACACGCCGGTTGAAGGTGGTTCACGACCTACCATTCCAGTTTGCCACCAAGACGAAACAAGAATCTCTTCTGCCCGAAATTGTGGACCAGTTAATGGAGGTGATTCCAAACGGAGAAAGCTGGGCATTGGTGCTCCGGGAGTCGGGCACGAATGACCTCCTGGTCGCGGCCTACCATTACGTTCGACAGCCATTCATCAGCGAGCCGCTGATTCGCCGAGCCATGACCGATCGCAAAGCGTTCATCTGGAAGAAGGGTGCGCAAGCAGAGTTGAGCGACAGCATGCGGCAGAGCGAGTTCGAAATCGGGATGTACGCGCCTCTGATTTGGCAGGACGAAGCCCTTGGCGCTATCTGCGTGGGAGCCGGGAACCTGGAAACATCCTTCAATGAGGAAGACCTGCGGCTCACGGTCGCCACCGCGCACTATGCGGCGATGGCGGTAGCCACGCTTCGCTTGAGGGAAAAACTTTGTCGCCAGTCGATCTCCAAGAACAATCTTATGCGCCAATTTCCGCCGAAGGTGGCGGAAAGGCTCCTGGCTCATCGCAAACGATTGCGGCTTGCCGGCCAGCGGAGCGAAGTTACGATTCTCAATTCCAGAATCCGGGATTCGTCGCAACTGGCGAAGGAATTGGATCCTGTCGACGTGATGGAGATGCTCAACGATTACTTTGCTGCCTTGGTGCCGGTGGTTTTTATGTATGGCGGAACAATCGATAAGTGCGCGGGCGACACAATCATTGCCGTCTTTGGGAGCCCGGAATCCGATCCGAACCAGCGCGAAAATGCCGTACACGCTGCTCTCGAATGGCAGACAACCATCGCAAGACTGAATGATGTGCGCCGTTCGAGAAGAGCGCCTTGCGGCGACTTCGGCATTGGGATTCACTGCGGCGAGGTGGTGCAAGGATTTGTCGGTGCGGGAGACCGCATGGAATTTGCGGTTGTGGGCGAAGCCGTAGACCGGGCGGCACGCTACTCTGCCGCTGCCGCGGCCCGAGAGATTCTGATCAGCCCGGAAATGAACGAGCGTGTTCGCGAATCGGTCGAAACCGAGCGGACCGCGATTCAGACGCATCCCGAGCGCGACGATGTTGCATACAGGGTGAACTGCTTCAAGGACGACGTGGGGTTGTCTGATCCGCCGCCTGGCGTCAAGTAGTCAGGATTCTCAACGGGAACGGTAAATCTCCAGGACCATCTGAAAGTCTAACCGCGTTTTAGCCGTGGCACTCTGACCTGAGGTGAGCCTTAGAGAAAGGCTCGCCAGCAATCCACGAAGGCTTGAAGACAGTCGCACAGTGTCCATATTGTGGTTCGCTCGACGCCAAAGCAGGTTGGCAAAAGTTACCGATTGTGCTCAATTGCGGACTACCACTTTACTTCGTTGCAGCCGCCTCGTCGGAAGGGTGTAGTCGAGAAGAGTCGATTCCGGTTGAGAATAAGGCCGGCCAAAAACACATCGGACTGGTCCATCCCCGCATGCCAACCGCTGCCTGGGCCCTCTTACTTATATACCTTGACACGTATATGCCATGTGGAGTATGCTAAGAGAATGGAATCTGTGTTCGAAATCATTGCGGAGCCGAACCGCCGCGCGATCCTGAGCCTGCTGGTCTCGTCCCAACAGTCGGTGGGAGAGATCGAGCGTCAGCTTCGTATGACCCAGCCGACGGTGTCAAAACACCTGCGAGTGCTACGCGAGGCCGGTTTCGTGGAGTCCACCGTGGACGCACAGCGCCGTCTCTACCGCTTGAAACCGGAACCGTTTGAGGAACTGGATGCCTGGTTGGCGCGGTTCCGCCGGTTCTGGTCCGAACATGTGGATGCTCTCGAACGCCACCTCGACCGCATGCATCCGTTGGCACCAACGACGGCAACACCGACGAAAAAAAAGACAAGGAGAAATCGCCGCGATGCAAACCGCGGACATAACAAAGGAGAAACAAAATGAAAATCAAAGTGATCACCATACACGTGGACGACCAGAGCAAAGCCCTGCACTTCTATACGGAGGTGCTGGGCTTTACCAAGAAAACCGATTTCAGTCAGGGCCCCTATCGGTGGCTAACCGTGGCCTCGCCCGAGGAGCCGAATGGCACTGAACTGCAGTTGGCACTGAATGACAACCCCGCAGCCAAAGCGTATCAGCAGGCGCTATTTCAACAGAGCCAGCCCGCGGCCATGTTCTTCACCGACGACGTCAAGGGCGACTACGAGAAGATCAAGGCCCGCGGCGCCGAGTTCACGATGCCACCCAAGGATGTGACCGGCTCGACCATTGCGATGCTGAAGGACACCTGCGGTAATCTCATTCAG
>JABCZR010000003.1 GCA_013289585.1 Acidobacteriota bacterium
TCGCCTGAAAGCTCGGGTGATAATCTACTCCTATAATCATCATGTCTGGCTCCTTCCTCCCGGGCCTTGGTCGTCAACCAAAGTCTACTCGGGTCGGGGGAGCCAGCATTGTTATGAAATCAAGTGAAATCTGCTCAGATCATCTCAATGGCTGGTAGTACGACTTACCAAGACGCAGCCCACGAGGTGTTATAAATTCAGGAAGTACTGCGAAACAGCGACGACACAAGACCAATTAGCTTGAGTTGTGGGGGTTGTGCATTTTTTTTATTTTTTTTGTCGCCGAGGGCAAATCAATGTGGTACGACTGTAACGAGCCCCTGCCCTCAACTCAGCCCACAAATTAAACTGAGGAGATTCGCATATGAAGATCGAAAGAATATTAGGAGGATTGGTGTCGTTGGGCTTAGTTGCGGCGCTGGCCGTACCGTTGGCTCTAGCGAAATCACAGGCTGCACCCGCACCCCAAGCCGCAGGTAAGGAAATGGGAATGCGCGGCGGCCTACAGGCCGCAGTCGAGAGCTTGAATCTCACTGACGACCAGAAGGTAAAGGTGAAGGATATCTTTGCGGATGCGAAGACCAAGCGTCAGGCGGTATCCAGCGATACTTCGCTCAGCGATGATCAGAAAAAGGCGAAGATGAAGGAACTCCACGAAGGCACGCTAGCTAAGTTGAATGAGGTGCTGACGCCTGAGCAGCAGACAGAGTTGAAGAGCAAGTTGGAGGCTGCAAAGGCGAAACCACCTGCGCAGCAGTGAGCTAACAATCCTGCCGGTCAGCTAACGGCAACCACGAGAGCGCCAAGTTCGGAAGAGCTGGGCGCTCTTGCTATATGCCGTGCGTCCAATATCTATTGCCGAGCCAACTTCTGAGCCATTAGCAGAACGAGGCGGGTGGGCCATAGACCGAGCCCCCACAAAGATTTGGGTGCCGCATACGCCGGTTTTGCGTGTGCGGGTTTTGACGCTCCTTTTTCCCGTTTTCACCACCGTCTTCCACATGCGGTTTGTGCATCCCGGTCGCTTTGCCGGGACGACTTGTTTTTGCATGAATGTGTAACTTGACCGCGGCGAGGTAAATTGCATCCACATAAACACACTCCGGGGTGATAAAATGAATAGACAAAAGTGAGGCAATCCATTGAGCGGCCCAACTGGCAATCTGAAGAACTATGAAGACCGAATCGTCCGCGACCCAGCGGTCTGCGGGGGAGAGGCCGTCTTCAAAGGCACGCGCGTAACTCTGCGGACAATCCTGGCCAGCCTGGCTGACGGCGATTCTCCCGAAGAGATTCTGAAGGATTTTCCTGCCTTGAAGCCGGAGGACACTCAGGCCGCGATTACATTCGCCGCCGCTTCCGCTGAAGAGGACTTGCCGGTTCCGGCCGTTCCACACATTCGATGAAAATCAAGCTTGATGAGAACAGTCACAAAGCCGTAACTTGACCGGGCCGGAGTGCTGCGCTAGGGTGGTATTAGTTTCTCCCCGTTGTGAACGAAGCAGGAGGATCCCATCGGCCACCCGGTTCCGGTAGCAGAAAAACCCACCAATTGGATGCGACGTACCGTTCACATTTCCGGACAAATCGAACCCTTTTTTGGCACGCTGGACGAAAACGTGCGCCTGCTCGAAGACTCGCTGCGCGTGCGCACCCATCTGCACGACACGCGGCTGACCATCGAAGGCGAGCAGGACTGCGTGGACCAGGCGGTGAAAATCGTCGAGGAGTACAACCACTTGACGCGGCACGGGAAAACGCTCTCCGCCGCGGAGGTGAAATCGCTGGTGCGCGTGGCGACGGATGAGCCGCACGAATCGCCGCGCGGGATGTTCGAACACGGGCGCACGCGCTCCTTCGGCAAGAAACAGGTCACGCCGAAAAACGCCAGCCAGAAGCGCTACATGGAAGAGATCGAAAAGCACGACATGATGTTCGGCATCGGGCCTGGCGGCACGGGAAAAACGTACATCGCGGTGGCGATGGCGGTAAGCGCGCTGCTGACCAAGCAGGTGAATCGCATTATTCTGGCGCGGCCCGCGGTGGAAGCGGGCGAGCGTCTCGGCTTTTTGCCCGGCACGCTGCAACAGAAAATCGATCCGTACATGCGTCCACTCTACGACGCGCTCTACGATATGCTGGACGCGGACAAGCTCGAGCGTTTCCTGGAAAAAGGAATCATCGAGGTTGCCCCGCTGGCATTTATGCGCGGGCGTACACTGAATGATTCCTTCGTGATTCTGGACGAAGCGCAGAACACCACCAGCGAACAAATGAAGATGTTCCTGACGCGGCTGGGTTTCCATTCGAAAGCGGTGATCACCGGGGACATCACGCAGATCGATTTGCCACAAGGGAAAAAGTCCGGCTTGATCGAAGCGCTGGAAGTCTGCGGAAAAATCGAAGGCATCGGCGTGCTCCAGTTCGGCGAGAAAGACGTGGTGCGCCACAACCTGGTGCAGCAGATTATCCGCGCCTATGAAGAGTATGATGTTAGCCACCCGCAACGCGGGGGCAACGCCGGGAACGGCAAGCAGGGAGCTCCGGCACGCGAGTCCGGGAAAGAGCCAGACAAAGAAATCCAGCAAGGATGATCGTTACCAAGCGTGACCGCGCAGCGGTCATCGAAAACCGCCAGCGGGCCGTGCGACTGGCGCGGCGTCCACTCGAAATGTTTCTGCGCCGCGTGCAAGACGAACTGGGCCTCCAGGAAGCCGGCGTCACGATTTGTCTGGTGAGCGATGCGGAGATCGCGCGGATGAACGAGACGTTTCGCAAAAAAAAGGGACCGACGGACGTGCTGTCCTTTCCCGCCGTCGCGCGGCGAAGACCGCCGCGGTTGCGGCGCATTGCCGACAAACTGAAAGCAGGAGAATATCTGGGTGACATTGCCATCTCTCCCGCCACCGCGCGGCGCTATGCAAGACAAAACGGGCGAAAACTCTCGAGCGAGCTTCGCGTGCTGATTCTTCACGGAGTCTTGCACCTGCTGGGCTACGACCACGAAACCGATCGCGGCGAAATGGACCGCGTCGAGCGCAAGCTGCGCAAACGCTTCGGATTGGCGTGATGACCCTAAGCTGGCTCTATGCTCTGAGCGTTATAGTCGTCGGCCTGACCCTGCCCGTTTTTTCCTATCTCACGCTGATCTACCGCGAATTGGGCCGCATGACTACCGGCCGCGTTCACGAACATCTCGACATTTTCGAAGCGGAGATCGAGCCGAAACTGAAAATCAATCGCCGCAGTGGCGGACGCACGTTTCGAATCCTCGGACACTTCATGCTGGCCTTCCTGGTGCTGGAGACCACGCGCGGCGTGGTTTATTTTGTTCCGGGAACGTGGGAATCGTTCGTGGAGTTCTGCGTATTCCTGGTGCTCGAAGTTGTTTTCGCCATGCACTTTATTCCAGACATGCTGCTGTATCGCACGACGGGACGATGGCTGCTGCCGCTTGTGCCTTTTATTCGCGGAGCGATGTGGCTGGTGTGGCCCGTGCGCGTTTTTCTGGAAGGCGCCGAGTCCATTGCGCGCATTTCGGAGCACGAAGCGGAAAAGTCCGAAGAACAGCGCACGGAAGAGGGCATCGAAGCGCTGGTGGAAGTCGCGGAAGAAGAAGGCATCATCGAACCGTCGCAAGGCGACCTGATCGAACAAGTCGTTGAGTTCAGCGACAAGCGCGTGCGCGAAGTGATGACGCCGCGCCCGGACATCGTGGCGATCGCGGCGGATGCCACGCTGGAAGATTTGCACGCAAAAGTGGTGGAAACAAAAATCAGCAAGATTCCTGTCTACGAAAAATCGCTCGACGACACTTTCGGCGTTGTTTACGCGCAGGATCTGCTGCATGTTGCGGACCAGGACTTGCCAAAGCGGAAAGTGCGCGAATTGGCGAAGCCGGTGCTCTTCATTCCCGAGACGAAAGCCGGTTCTGAGTTGCTGCGTGAAATGCGACAAAAGGGCCAGCGGCTGGCGGTGGTCATCGACGAACACGGCACAGTTGCCGGTATCGCGACAGTGGAAGATCTGGTGGAAGAGATCGTCGGCGAAAGCGGCATCGACTGGAAACCGCCTGCTCCGGATGTGGTGCGCGAGCCGGACGGCGGGCTGATTATGCGCGGCAGCCTTGCGATCAGCGACGTGGAAGAGCTGCTGGGAGTGAAATTCGGCGACCAGGCCGACGAAGCGGTGACCACGCTGGCGGGTTTGCTCAGCCACGCGTCGGGGAAAGTGCCCACGCCGGGGGACAAGATCGATCTGGAAGGCCATCGCTTCGAAGTTCTGGAAGCCAACCAGCGGAAAGTCTTGCGCGTGCGAATTCGCAAGCAGATGATGGCGGCTCCCACGAAGCACTAGAGATTCGGAAGACCGAGCGATCGCTCTCGGTGCACCTGTCACTATCCAGCAGGTCAACGGGAAAAACAAATTAACGCAGAGACACAGAGAACGCAGAGAAGAGTCCGCCATGGGAAGCAGTGAAAAAACAGAGAAGGCAAAATTTCGTTCCGGGTTTGTGGCCATCGTGGGGCGGCCGAACGCGGGGAAGTCCACGCTGGTCAACCGGCTGGTGGGGCAGAAAATTGCCATCGTCACTACGAAGCCGCAGACCACGCGCAACCGCATTCAGGGAATCGTCACCAAGCCGAATAGCCAGATTATTTTTATCGATACGCCGGGCCTGCACGAGGCGGATTCCGCGCTGGGGCGGCAAATGATGCAGGAGGTGGCCGCGGCGCTGGAAGGAATCGACGTTTTGCTATTGATGGTGGACGCGAGCAGCCAGCATCCGTACGCGGATGAGCTGATGCTGCAGAAGGCGCAGCGCTTTCGCGGAAAAACGATTCTGGCATTGAACAAAGTCGACCGCTTGCCCAAACCGAAGCTGCTGCCCTTGATCGATTCCTTTTCCAAGGCGTTCGAATTCTCGGCCATTGTTCCCATTTCCGCTTTGAAAGGCGCGGGCTGCGAAGAGCTGCTCGGCGAAATCACCAAGCAATTACCGGAAGGCGAGCCGTACTTTCCCGAAGATCAAATCACCGACCAGCCGGAGCGTTTTCTCGCCGCCGAAATCATCCGGGAAAAAGCCGTTCAATTGATGTACCACGAAGTGCCCTACGCGCTCGCGGTGGTCGTTGAAAAATATGAAGAGACTCCCCGGCTGCTGCGGATCGAGGCCACCATGAACGTGGAGCGCGATTCGCAGAAAAAAATATTGATCGGCCACAAGGGCGAAATGCTGAAAAAAATCGGCACGGAAGCGCGCAAAGAGCTGGAAGCCCTGCTCGACACTCGAATCTACCTCGGACTATTCGTGAAAGTGGTTCCGGATTGGCGGGAGAGCCCGCAAAAAGTGCGCGAACTCGATTGGCATTTCCAATTGGAAGGCTTGAGCAAGGACCAGGGGGAAACGGAGTGAGGGCGCCCTGCCGGTGCGAGTAGCAAGGGCTTCGCGTCGATTTCATCGGAATTGCGGCGGCGAATTTCAGGCGCGCTGCGGCAACCTGGCAAATTCAGTTCAGGAAAATAGTTCTTATCTGCGTCACCAAGCCGAAGAAGCGCCCTGGCGGCCATAGCTGCCGAACGACCAACGAACGCCAAATGTAGCATTGAGACCGTAAGGGCCGTTGGTGCCCAAATCCGCGGGGCCCAACTTGTTCGAATAGCGGCCCAAAAAATCCACCTGATGTTGTGTTGCGCGAATCTGGAAATTCTTCGGCAATTGAAAGGCAATCCCGACGGAGCGATCGAACGAAATCGGTTCCATCGAAGCGGTGTAGAGAAGCTGCGGGATATTTCTGCCAAAAGTCATTTTGGGCTCGATGAAAACGAAGAAATGCCGGGCGAAGGTGCGGCCAAACGGCTGCAACTCGAGATAGCCGCTGAGGTAATACCGCCCATACGCGGTGCACTGCGAATTGATGCCACCGGCGCTAGCTGGCTGAGGAAACGCGCAGCGGCCGAGGTCGGGCTCGTTATGCGAGGGCGCGACATCAAAATCCACATAGCCGCGAATCCAGTTCTTCGGAAAAAAGGAGCGTGGCTCCGGCGTGCCCGCCGAAGTCTGCTCCGCGGCAAGAGTCGGCGCCTGCGCGCGCGCGGAGAGAGCAGAAACGCTCAAGAGGGCACTCAACGTGAGAAGAATCTTTTTCATTATCGTTCCTCGCGTTTCTGAACTTTCTTTTCGAGCGAATCGCAGACGTTACAAGGCTGGTCTGAGTCTCTGTGAAAGAAGCGGCGATTGGCCTGACGTTGCGCGTGAGAGCCGCTGTTTCAGTCAACTGTTCAAAAAGAGACCCGGGTTGCGTGGATTCTACACCAAATCGCGAAAGGCGCGGGGCGAATAGAACTTGATTCTTGTGGGTGGAAATGACGCTGATTCTAAAATCTCACTCGGGCGCGGCGATGCCCAGGGATTTCATCTTGCGGTAAAGATGACTGCGCTCCAGGCCCAGCGCCGTGGCCGTCTGGGTCATGTTCCAGCGATGCTCCTGCAACTTGCGCAGGATAAATTCGCGCTCATAGGCGCTTCTCGCTTCGTGCAGCGTCGAATAAGGCTGGTTGGGGCTTTCCGCGGCGCCGCGGAAAAGCTCCGGCGGGAGGTGGTGGGGCTCAATGCGCGGGTGCGGGCAGACGATCACCAGCCGCTCGACCAGATTGCGCAATTCCCGGACGTTGCCCGGCCAGGGATAACGCACAAGAATTTCCATGGCGGAGTCACTCAGCTCGCGCGTATTTTTTCCATAAGCGGAGCTGAAATCCCGCAGAAAATATTTCGCCAGCGTGGGGATGTCCTCCTTGCGGTCGCGCAGCGGCGGCACGAAAAAAGGAATCACGTTGAGGCGGTAGAAAAGATCCTGGCGAAAAGAGCCGCGCGCGATCTCCTGTTCGAGGTTTTTGTTGGTGGCGGCGATCACGCGCACATCCACGTGCATGGTTTCATTCGAACCGACCGGTTCGAAGCGCTGCTCCTCGAGGACGCGCAACACTTTCGATTGCGTCCGCAAACTCATATCGCCGATTTCATCGAGGAAGAGCGTTCCGCTGTCGGCTTTTTCGAATTTGCCGGTCTTGTCCTCGGTGGCGCCGGTGAAACTTCCTTTCAAATGCCCGAACAGTTCGGATTCGATCAACTCTTCCGGAATGGCCGCGCAATTCACTTCGACAAACGGGCCCTTGGTGCGCAGGCTTGCGGCATGCAGCGCGTGAGCCACCAGCTCCTTGCCCGTGCCGCTTTCGCCGTAGATCAGCACGCGCCCATTGGTCGGCGCCGTCACGGCGATTTGCTGGCGCAGAGCCTTCATCGGCACGCTGTTGCCAATAACCTGGTAGCGATGGCTCAGCTCGGTGCGCAATAAAAGATTTTCTTCCAGGAGCCGCCGCTGCTGGATGGCGTTGCGCACCAGAACGATAATCTTTTCGAGTGAGAGCGGCTTCTCGATGAAGTCGAATGCGCCCAGCTTGGTGGCGCGAACGGCGGTTTCGATCGTGCCATGCCCGGAAATCATAATCACCGCAGGCGGCCGCGGTGTCGCTTGCAGGCGGCTCAGCGCTTCGAGGCCATCCATTCCCGGAAGCCACACATCGAGAAGCATCAGCTCGAGGTCTCCGGCAGCGGCGCGATCCAGCGCTTCCTCGGCGGAACCGACCGCTTCCACGTGATAGCCCTCTTCCCGCAGAATCGAGGAAAGCGATTCGCGGATGCCCGCTTCGTCATCCACGATCAGCAGATGCGCGCGAGGGGTCATCAAGAGTTTTCCGCTCCATTCTGTTCGGCGATCGAAGCGGCGGTCAATTCCGTGACGGGAAGTTCCACAAGAAAGCGCGAGCCTACGGGAAGATTGTCTTCCACGTGGATGCTGCCGCCGTGCTCGGCAACGATGCGGGCGGCGATGGCCAGGCCCAGTCCGGTGCCGCGATCCTTGGTGGAGAAGTGCGGAAGGAAAAGCTTGTCCTTGTCTTCCGGCGAAATTCCGTGCCCGGTGTCCGACACGCAGATTTCGATGGTATCGGACTCCAGATGCGCGCGCGTGGAGACGACAATTTCCCTGTACTTGGAATTCTCCAGGGCCTCCGCCGCGTTATCGATGAGATTCACCACCACGCTGCGAAGCAGGCCGCCGTCCGCGCGAATCGCGGGAAGATTCTCCGCCAGAACTGCCTTCAGCATGATGCCGTCGAGCCGCCCCGAAAATACTTCCAGCGCCTCATGCACGATCGTATTGGCATTGGTCGGCGCGAGCTTGGCGGTAGGGAAGCGCACGAATTGCGAGAATTCATTCACCAGCGAGGCAAGCGTGGATACTTCCCGCTCGATGAGGCGCGAACATTCCTGAACAAGACTGGTCAGTTCGGCGTCAGCGGAACTAGTAGGCCTTGACGCTTCGCGGCGATCCAGGAATCGCGACAGCCGCTGGGCCGAAAGCTGAATGGGAGTCAGCGGATTCTTGATTTCGTGGGCGATGCGGCGCGCTACTTCCTGCCACGCCGCCGATTTTTGCGCCCGCAGCATCTCCGTCAAATCGTCGAGGACCAGAACGTAGCCGGTGTTCGCCCGGCGCGGCCCGAGCGAACTGACAGTCACGGCGAGATGCAGCACGCGCCCGGAGACGACCGTTTCGATCTCGCGCGAAACCACCCCCATGCGGAGCGACCTGCGCATCAGGGAGTACACCGTGCGCGCCGCATCCGCTCCCAGGAGCCTTTCCAGGGAAAGCGCATCCGGGCCATCCCCGCCCAACATGCGCGTAACGGATTTATTCGCGCGGAGGATAGCACCGGTGGCATCCAGCGAAATGACGCCCGTCGGAATATTTTCCAGCACGGTTTCCATCAGTTGCCGCCGCCGTTCGAGCTCTTGCACGGCCTGCTGCAGGTTGGTGGTGAACTGATCGATTTGCGACCGGCTGTCCCGCAACTGCGTGGTCATGGTGTTGAAGGAGCGCACCAGTATTCCCAGTTCGTCCTGCGATTGTTCTGGAACCTGATATTCGAAGTTACCTGTGGAGACCTCACGCGTTCCTTCCGCTAGCGCCTGAATGGGTACCGTGACCTGTTTGGCGAGAAACAACGCGATCCACATCACGGCAAAAACCAGCAGCACCGTAAAGAGCAGCAGGATCAGCAGCAATTGGCGCTTCAGGGCACGCAGGTCCTGCTTTGCCTGGTAATACTCGCGGGTTTGGGACTGGATTGCGTCCAGGCTGGAAAGCAGGCCCGGGCTCGTGCGGTTTCCGGCAACTACAAATCCCGCAGGCTGCCCGGCTTCGAGAGCCGGAATCCTCGCGGCAATGTATTTCTTCCCGGCCGCTTCCCAAATCTCAACCCCGCTCGGCAAGGAACGAAGATACTTGCCGAGGACGCCCTGCTGCACGCAAATAGTTCCGCGCCGATCCTCCGGCTGGCTATCGCAGATGACTCCGCCGCGGATTGGGTTTCCCTCACGGTTCAGTACCCACAGCGCATCAGCACCACTGGCAAATGCCGGCTGTAAGAAGTCACTGCCGGGCCGCGCAGTATCTTCACTGGACCGTTCCGCGACCCCGCGAAGCCGAGGCAACTGTGCTCGCCCCAAATCGTTCAAGAGCTTTTGTGTTTCGTCCGAAGCGATTTCGAGCGGTTTGGGGAACCAGAGAAGCAAGCTGCGATTGATCAGCGAGTAGCTGACGATAAACATGAAGACGATGGGCAGGAGCGAGATCGCCATCGCCCCCACAACCATTTTCGTTTTGAAGCGCGCGCCAAGTTGTTCCCTGCTACGCTCCACCCACAGGCGAAGGGTGGTGCGTCCGAGGATGAGCAAGAAGACCAGGAATGCCGCGGTGATGAAACTCGAAACAGCAAACAGCACCATCCCCGCGCGCCAGCCCTTCGGT
The DNA here is from genome assembly GCA_013289585.1 of Acidobacteriota bacterium. Classification (GTDB taxonomy): domain Bacteria; phylum Acidobacteriota; class Terriglobia; order Acidiferrales; family UBA7541; genus Acidiferrum. Next base: position 9,873 of record JABCZR010000003.1, read on the forward strand.
TCGAACGGCACGTTCAGCGACCCGAAGGTAAAAACAGCCGCGAGGAGCAGCGTCAGCAGAATTCCGCTGATCGCCAGACCCCAACTTTGCCGTTTGTTCAGATGGCTCATAGTTGAATACGCGAAGAAGCGCGCCCCGGAAATCGGAAACGGTGCTTGCCACCGACCCCGCAGACAATTATCGTCAACAGTGCGGGAGCATGAGCAGAATTTGTCGAGATAGCTCCGGCAATCATCTATCTGGCACGATAGCCAGCGCGCCGGAGCAAGTCAAGATTTCTACCTGTCCTTTGGTTTTCGCACCTGACCTTGTGGGCAGGTATTAGCCATTTCAGAACGAAGCCGCAAATTCTGGCTACTCTCGACTCCCGCATTTGTTAAGGTGGGCCCTGGGTGAAAACCCATCAGGGAGTATTGCGGATGTCCGTCCGTCTGGGCGAAATATTAGTCAAAGAAAGCCTGATCACGCAGGACCAGCTCCAGAAAGCGCTGGAGTTTCAGCGCGCCAATGGAGGCAAGCTGGGAAGTTGCCTGACGAAGATGGGCTTCATCACCGATGATGACATCACCGGCGTGCTCTCCCGTCAGTATGGCGTGCCTTCCATCAACCTGAAGTATTATGAAATCGATCCCAACGTCATCAAACTGATTCCGCAGGACACCGCTTCCCGCTACCAGGTGATTCCGCTGTCGCGCGTCGGCTCCGTACTCACCATCGCCATGACGGATCCCACCAACGTTTTCGCGATGGACGATATCAAGTTCATGACGGGATTCAACGTCGAGCCTGTGGTGGCTTCGGAATCCGCCATCGGCGAAGCCATCAGCCGGTTCTACGGCGGCTCGGCAACCAACCACGAAGAGCTTAGCAACTTGATGAAGGACCTCGTTGACGAAGACAACGAGCTGGAACTGGCGGCCGAAGAATCGGAGATGGACACCGCGTCGCTGGAAAAGGCCGCGGAAGAAGCTCCGATCATCAAGCTCGTCAACCTGATTTTGACGGATTCCGTAAAGCGCGGCGCGAGCGACATTCACATCGAGCCCTACGAGCTGGAGATGCGCGTACGCTTCCGCGTTGACGGCCAGCTGCAAACGGTGATGACCCCGCCGCTGCGCTTGAAAGATGCCATCACCAGCCGCTTGAAGATCATGGCCAAGCTGGACATCGCAGAAAAGCGCTTGCCGCAAGACGGCCGCATCATGATCAAGTACAAGGCCGACGGCAAGAAAAAGGAACTGGACTTCCGCGTTTCGACCGTCCCGACCCTGTATGGCGAAAAAGTCGTCATGCGTTTGCTGGACAAAGAAAATCTCCGGCTGGACATGACCAAACTGGGCTTCGAACCGGAGTCGCTGAAAAAATTCGAACGCAACATTCTGAAGCCTTACGGCATGGTGCTGGTCACCGGCCCGACGGGTTCGGGAAAAACGAATACTTTGTATTCCTCCGTCGCGACCTTGAACACCGTGGATACCAACATCATGACCGCGGAAGATCCCGTCGAGTTTCAGTTGGCGGGCATCAACCAGGTCCAGATGAAGGAACAGATCGGCTTGAACTTTGCCGCCGCCCTTCGCGCCTTTCTCCGGCAGGATCCCAACATCATCCTGGTTGGAGAGATCCGCGACTTTGAAACCGCAGAAATCGGCGTCAAGGCCGCGCTCACCGGCCACTTGGTTTTGTCCACGCTGCACACCAACGACGCGCCTTCCACCATCAGCCGTTTGATGAACATGGGTATCGAGCCATTTCTTGTGGCCACTTCGGTGAACTTGATTTGCGCGCAGCGCCTCGTGCGCCGCATCTGTTCGAATTGCAAGGAAGAGCTGGAAGTTCCGCAGCAGGCGCTCATTGATGCCGGCTATACCCCCGAGGAAGCGAAAACCACTAAAATTTATCATGGCAAGGGTTGCACGACTTGTAACAAGCGCGGCTACAAAGGCCGCACCGGCCTTTATGAAGTGATGGAAATTAACGACGAGCTTCGCGAGTTGATCCTGGTCGGCGCTTCGGCGCTGGAACTGAAAAAGAAAGCCATCGAGCAGGGCATGTTGACCCTGCGGCGCAGCGGATTGACGAAAGTAGCTTTGGGGCAGACCACCATGGAAGAGGTTCTGCGCGAAACAGTCTTATAGAACAGAAGGTGAGCGATGGCTGGAATCACGCTAAGTGAGTTGTTGAAAAAGATGATCGAAATGGGAGGCAGCGACCTCCATATCACCACGAACAGCGCGCCGCGCGTGCGCGTACACGGCCGCCTGCGGCCTCTCGATATGCCACCCCTGACAGCGGCGGACACGAAATCCCTGGCGTACAGCGTGCTGACGGACGCGCAGAAGCACCGCTTCGAAGAAAACCTGGAACTGGACTTTTCTTTCGGCTTGAAGAATTTGGCGCGCTTCCGCGGCAACGTATTCAATCAGCGCGGCGCAGTCGGCGCAGTTTTCCGTACCATTCCCTGGGAAATCAAGGGCTTTGACGCTCTCGGCTTGCCGCTGGTCGTAAAGGGCTTGTGCGACAAACCGCGCGGCCTCGTGCTTGTCACGGGACCAACGGGCTCCGGCAAATCCACCACGCTCGCTGCCATGCTCGACAAGATCAACAGCGAACGTGAAGAGCACATGATCACGATTGAAGACCCCATCGAGTTCCTTCACAACCACAAAAAGTGCCTGGTCAACCAGCGCGAAGTCCACGCGGACACACATTCTTTCGCGAACTCACTCCGCGCCGCGCTGCGCGAAGACCCCGACGTGGTGCTCATCGGCGAAATGCGCGATCTCGAAACCATTGAATCCGCGCTTCGAATCGCGGAGACGGGCCATTTGACCTTTGCCACGCTGCACACGAACTCGGCGGCCTCCACCATCAACCGTATCATCGACGTTTTCCCTTCGCACCAGCAGCCGCAGATTCGCGCGCAGCTCTCCATGGTGCTGGAAGGCATCCTTTGCCAGGCGCTTCTCCCGCGTTCCGATGGCCGCGGCCGCGCGATGATCATGGAAGTTCTCATCCCCACTCCGGCGATCCGCAACCTGGTTCGCGAAGACAAGATTCACCAGATTTATTCCGCGATGCAAACGGGTACGGGGCAGACGGGCATGCAGACTTTTAACCAGGGCCTTGCCAACGCGTATTTCCAGAAAATGATCACGCTGGACATGGCTATTTCACGTTCATCGAACGCCGATGAGCTGCAGGACATGATCAATCGAGGAGTTTCCACGACTTCGGGGGGCGGCAGCAAGACCCCGGTATCGAGCAAGCGGTAGAAGATTTTTGATTTAGGAATTGCCAGAGGGCAGAAAGTTTGCAGCATTGAGGAGGACGAATCATGCCGGACTATAAATATCAAGGAACGAGCCGCGCCGGCGCCAGCGTTAGCGGTGTAATGACCGCGGCGAACAAGTCGGAACTGGCGACCCTGCTGAAGCGGCAGCAGATTACTGCGACGAAGATGACCGAGAAGGGCAAGGAATTCAACATGCCCACTTTCGGCGGCAGCGTGAAAGCCAAGGAACTGGCCATCTTCACGCGCCAGTTCTCGGTCATGATCGACGCCGGTCTGCCGCTCGTGCAGTGTCTCGAGATTCTGGCGAGCCAGCAGGAGAACAAGCTGTTTCAAAAAGTTCTGACCAACACGCGCAGCCAGGTCGAAGGCGGCGCCACGCTCTCGGCGTCCATGCGCAGTTCGCCCAAAGTGTTCGACGCTTTGTACGTGAACATGGTCGAAGCCGGCGAAACGGGCGGTATTCTCGACACCATTTTGCAGCGCCTCTCGACGTACATCGAAAAGAACGTCAAGCTGCAGCGCGCCGTCAAGTCCGCCCTCGTTTACCCGGTGGGCGTGTTGACCGTTGCCGGCGGCGTCATCACCCTGCTGCTCTGGAAGGTCGTCCCGATTTTCGCCACCTTGTTTGCCGGCCTGGGCGTCGACCTGCCACTTCCGACGAAGATCGTCATCGCCTTGAGCAACTTTATCGGCAGCATTTTCGGACTCTTCATCCTGATTGGAATCGGCGCGGGGATTTTCGGCCTGAAAGTGTGGTATGCCACGCCCAAAGGCCGCTTCGTGCTCGATTCCGTCGTCCTGAAGCTCCCGGTCATTGGTATCCTGATGAGAAAGATTGCCGTGGCGCGCTTCACACGAACCCTGGGCACGCTGATCTCCAGCGGTGTTCCCATCCTCGAAGGTCTTGACATTACCGCCAAGACGGCCGGAAACGCGGTCGTTGAAAGGGCATTGCAGCGGGTGAGAAAGTCCCTCGAAGAAGGCAAATCGCTCACCGAGCCGCTGCGCGATGCGGAAGTCTTTCCCGGCATGGTCACCCAGATGATCGCCGTTGGCGAACAAACGGGCGCCATGGACGCCATGCTCCAGAAGATCGCCGACTTCTATGAAGAAGAAGTAGACGCGGCAGTGAAAGACTTGCTGACTGCCCTTGAGCCCATCATGATCGTGTTTCTCGGCGTGGTGGTCGGCGGCGTGGTCATTTCCATGTACTTGCCGCTGTTCTCGCTCATCGGCAAACTGAGCTCGATGCACTAGATCGAGCCGGCGCGCGCGGCGTTTTCCTCTTTGCGGAGGGCAGAGAAGTTCTCTTTGCCCTCCGCTTTTCCTGCCTGGACTTGAGAGTGCCCTGATGCCGGGGGATAAAGGCGCGGGCGAGCCATGGACAAGAGTTTTGCTACGCGGGAATGGCTGGACTGGCTGACGCGTGTTCGTCTGCTGACGATCACCCTCATCCTCACTGTCGGGGTCGTCTGGCCGCAGTATATTCCGGGTTTCAGCACCAATCGTTTTTTCCTCCCGCTGATCATCTTTTGGATGACTCTCGGGATTCTTGATCTCATCCTGCTCCGCTGGCTGCCCCAGGCGCGCTGGCATGGCGCCCTGCAAGTCGCCGGCGATGTCCTCATGATTTCCTTGTTGGTCTATGCCACGGGCCTGCAGGAAAGCTACTTCATCTCGCTTTATCTGCTGGTGATCATCGTCGCCAGCATCTTGTTCTCACGCAGGATCGCTTTCCTCATCACCGCGGCCTGTTTCATTCTCCTCGCCGGCATGACCGTTCTTGCCTATACCGAGCGCATTCCCCATACCTATACCCTGGTCCCGACTCCCGAGAGCCTGCGCACGTGGCTGGTGATGAATCTTCTCGGCTTTCTCGCGGTCGCCTATCTGGCCAGCCTCCTCGCGCAATCGCTCCGCCGCAAGGGCTTCGAGCTGGAAGAAAAACGCGAAGAGCTCCTTAGCCTGCAGGATTTCACCGAAGACATCATCCACTCCATGCGCGGCGGACTGCTGACCACCGACCTCGCGGGGCGAATTCTGCTCCTTAACCGCACCGGCGAGGACATCCTCGGATACAGTTTCGCCGACCTTCGCGGCAAAAACCTGCAGGAGCTGAATCAGGAATTCTGGCTGCCTGGACACTATGCGAATTCCGAACGGCTGTCCTTGCGCCGGGAAATAGACTTTCGAACGCCAACCGGCGAACTGCGCTACCTCGGCATCAGCATTTCTCCTCTTCGTTCCCGCAACGCGCAGCGCAGCGGCTATGTTTTCAACTTTCAGGATTTGACCGATCTTCGCCGCCTGGAGCAGGAAGTTGCCACCAAGGAACGCATGGCGGCGCTGGGACGTCTCTCGGCGGCCATCGCCCATGAAATCCGCCAGCCGCTCACGGCCATGGCCGGCGCGGTCAAGGAGCTGGCGCGCCTCGTCCCGCTTCAGGAAGATGAAAAGCGCCTGGTCAACATCGTGAGCAGGGAATCGGAACGCTTGAACGGCATCATCACGGACTTTCTCAACTATTCGCGCGAGAAATCCTACGAATTTCACGAGGCGGATGTCCGCGGGCTTCTTGATGAAACGCTGATGCTCATGGAGAAAAAACCGGAGATCGGCACGAAATACAACATTCAGCGCGCGTTCAACGGCCACGAGCTGCGCGCACGCGTGGATGCCGACAAGATCAAGCAGGTCTTCTGGAATCTCTGCGACAACGCCCTGCGCGCCATGCCCGACGGCGGAACCCTCACCGTCAAGATGGAGACCCGTCCATTCTGGCTGCGCATTGGATTCCGGGACACGGGAATTGGGCTGGATGCCAAGCAGAAAGCCAAAATTTTTGAGCCTCTGCAATCGGGATTCGAAGGCGGGACCGGCTTGGGCTTGTCCATCGTCTACCAGATTGTTCAGGCTCACAGCGGGAAAATCAGCGTTATTTCGGAGAAAGACCGCGGCGCGGAGTTTATCGTCGAATTGCCGCGAGTTGCGTGAGGCGCCATGCAAGGAACAAAAGCCGCAATCAAGGAAACCGCACGCGAAATGCCCCATATTCTCGTCGTTGACGACGAGAAGTCCATCGGCGAGCTGCTGGAGATCACCTTTCGCAAGGAAGGTCATCGCGTCGAAGTGGTGCACAGCGTGGAGGCCGCCAAGCGCAAGCTGGAATCCCAGATTTTCGACATCATCATCTCCGACGTCCGCATGCCGGGTGAGAGCGGCGTCGATCTTCTAAAATTTGCGAAGGAGATCGCTCCGGGCTCTTTTTTCCTGCTGATGACCGCGCTACCGGCTCTGGACACCGCTATCGCGGCGCTCAATTCCGGTGCTGACCGCTACGTCGTTAAAGGAGACTCGCTCGTCGATCAATTGCGCCTCGCGGTGCACGAAGTTTCGGAGAGTTTGAAGTGGAAAAAAGAGGCCGGCTATCTCCGGCGGGAACTGCGCCGGCTCACCGGACTCGACAACATCATCGGGCAGAGCCCGAACATGCGAGCCATCTTCGACATGATCCAGACCGTGGCTCCCCAATCAAGTCGCGTGCTCATCACCGGAGAGAGTGGCACCGGCAAAGAGCTGGTTGCCCGCGCCATTCATGAAAATAGCACACGCGCACAGGCGCCGTTCATCACTATCAATTGCGGCGCGTTTCCGGAAACCCTGCTGGAATCCGAGCTCTTCGGCTATATGAAAGGCGCCTTTACCGGTGCCAACGAAAATCGTCAGGGTCTTTTCCAGGCCGCGCATGGTGGCACGCTGTTCATGGATGAGATCGGCAATATGAGCCTCACCATGCAGGTAAAGCTCTATCGCGTCCTGCAGGAGGGCAAGGTCCGCCCCATCGGCAGTACGGAAGAATCGGATGTGGATGTCCGCATCATCGCCGCCACAAACAAAGCCTTCGAGAAAGAGATCGCCGAAGGCCGCTTCCGCGAAGACCTGTATTACCGGCTCAGCGTAATCCCCATCCACGTGCCGGCCCTCCGCGAACGCCGTGACGACATTCCACTGCTGGCGCGCCATTTTCTTGAAAGCTTTCGAAAGACCATGGAAAAACCCATCGAGGGCATCTCCCCGGAAGCCATGACACGGCTGGAATCCTACGACTGGCCCGGCAATGTCCGCGAACTCGAGAACACCATGGAACGCGCGGTGGCTTTGGAGACAACGCGAGAGATTTCCTTGCGCGTGCTCCCCGATCGGATCGCTGGCTATGCGGGAATGTCCCTCACCGGCGCGCCGGGAGGACAGCTCTCTGAATTTCCCGCCGACGGTCTGGATTTCGAGAAGGAAATTGCGGAAGCGGAGCGACGCTACCTCCGCATGGCACTGGATAAATCAGAGGGTGTGCGCACCAAGGCGGCGGACCTTCTGAAAATCAGCTATCGCTCCTTCCGCCATTACGCCAAGAAGCACAATCTCTAACCGCGCAGCCGTTCGAAACGGTTGAATCACCCGATCTTTTGGGAAGTGCCGCATTGAATAAGCCGTTCCTAGTTTGAAGCTGTAGTCCGGTTATCCGTGTGGGATAAAGGAGTTGTGAGTCTCGGTGAACTTCAAAGGGCACAAACTGTGAATTCCATTCCTGCTCGGATTCTCCAGATTGCCCTGACCGTATTCTTCGTCGCCTGTGCATGTTTCGCCGCTCAGGACGCCTACTTTCTCCATCTCGCGAAGGCCGAATACTCCGTCTTTACCACCTTCTTGAGCATCACCGTTCTGCACCTCCGCGTCCGGCATACGCTCTCGGAACTCGGAATTCTGGCTCTTTCCACCATAGTTCTGATCGGGGTAGCCAGCCGCGCGGGGTACTTTCCGCCGGGAATCTCCGTCACGCTGACGTTCCTCGGGATTGCGAGCTTGGCGATACTTGGCATTCGAACGCTCTGGGCGGGCAAGAGCAACCGCTCCGTTTTGTTCTGGGGATTTGTCGCCAGCCTTCTGCTCATAAGCCTCGGCTGGGTGATTCCTCCCGCATTGAGATGGACCGCCATCGCCAATCCGAAAGCCTTCGATCTTTATCTTTACTCGTTCGACGGCAGCCTGCACTTCCAGCCCAGTTTCTTCATGGGCATGCTGTACCTGAAATGGCCTTCGTTTCATTGGATTTCGATTCTGTTCTACATGGGAATTCCCATTGTTTGTACCGCCGTGTATGGCGAATATTTGATTCGAAATCAAAAAGCTTCCTACTCCGTTTTGGCGGCGTTTCTGCTCTCAGGGCCCATCGGCATTGTGCTCTACAATTTTTTCCCGGCGCTCGGCCCCGTTTATCTGTTCAAGAGCGATTTTCCGCTGCACTCGCTCTCAACAAACGATGTCATGCATTTGCATCTGGAGCCGATTGCGCTCTTCGGATTTCCCAATGCAATGCCATCGTTGCACATGACCTGGGCGCTGCTCGGACTGTGGTACTCGCGCGGCGCGGCCTGGTGGGTCCGACTCATCGCTATTGTGTTTCTTGTTTTCACCGTGTTGTCTACGCTGGGAACTGGAGAACACTACCTCGTCGATCTTGTGGTGGCCTTCCCGTTTGCGCTGTTGGTTTACGGAATTTTTTTATTCTCGACCCCGTGGCGAGATCCCTGGCGGCTCCGAGCCGTCATCTTCGGCACTGCGGTCACATTTTTGTGGCTCGCACTCTTGCGATTTGCTTCCCACTTCTTTTGGATCTCCATTGTCATTCCCTGGACGCTTATTGCCGTGACAATCGTCGCCACCGTGCTCCTTGAGCGCCACGTCGTGACCTGGAGGACAGGGGAGGAAGCCCTGCCCGTCCGTTCCAATGTACAGCTGGACCCCGTGGAGCCATTCCAGACTAACGTACGGGCCGAATGACGCCCCTTTTCGGACGCTGAAACAGAGGTTGGCAGGGTCTGAAAGACGTTTTTGGGCATCCAGAAACGACGAAAAAGGTCACAATTCAGGTGGATCTGAGGAGCCATTTGGCCCAATCTTCATCCGGGATCCTTAGAAAGCGTGCTAAGTGTAACAAATGCAATGACATAACATTCTTTTGCCCGCGGTACCAAAGTTTGGCCGAGTGGCCTCCCCGTTGCACTATCTCAGGTGTGCTCTGGCACCATATAAAAACTCTCAAGGAGATAGCTAGCATGAAGAAACAAAAGGGATTCTCTCTTATCGAGTTGCTGATCGTCGTGGCGATTATTCTGATCATCGCGGCCATCGCAATTCCGAACCTCCTCCGGTCTCGTATGGCCGCGAATGAGGCTTCGGCAGTAGGTTCTCTCCGCACGATTAATACCGCGGAAGTGACCTATTCGACCACGTATCCGTCGATCGGTTTCGCTGCTCTGGCCAGCCTTGGCGGCGCAGCTTCAACCTGCGCGACGACCACCGGTGCAACGTCCACGACAGCGTGCTTGATTGACAACGTTCTGTCATCCACGGCAGTGAAGAGCGGTTATACCTTCACAGCCTCGGCGGGCGCCACCGTTCCGGCAGTGACCTATACTTCACTGGCGGTTCCGAGCGCCCTTGGCCAGAGCGGCCAGCGTGCGTTCTGCTCCGACCAGTCCGGCGTCATCCGCTACAACGCGGGCGGCACGGCCTGCACGAACGCGGACTCCGCGCTCTAATAGCTTCACTCTTCAGCCCTTCACTGGGCTGCAGACGTAATCGAGAAAGCACGGGACTAACCTCCCGTGCTTTTTCATTTTCACAGGCTTTGAATCACAGCTTCAAAATCGATCCGATCCACAGTTTTCGAATCGTCTGACAAATATTGTCGCGGACTCGGCAAAGCCGCCATTTTTTGTCATAGGTGATGCACTCACTGTGGAAATCCTGGTCTGGAGAGCTTCAAGTTATTCAAAACTAAGGAGTTTTTCCTCACCCACAAGCCTGAGATTGGCCCATCAAATGCTCCTTCAATGGTGACACATAGGTGAGCTGCATCCGCTCAGGAAAGGCGTCCGCAGTTGCGGACCTGTTATGAAGAGAAAACAGACGGGGTTCTCTCTCATCGAGCTTCTTATCGTCGTGGCGATTATTCTCATAATCGCCGCCATCGCCATCCCCAATTTGATGGCCTCCAGGATGGCCGCCAACGAATCATCGGCGGTCCAGGAGACTCGGGCCATCACGACTGCTGAAGTCGTTTATTCAACGCAATATAACATTGGCTTTGCGCAACAGCTTACGTATCTCGGCGACGGCGGCGCGATCAGTTCGACAGCTGCCGGCCTGATCGACTCGGTCCTGGCAGCCGGCACGAAGAACGGATATACGTTCCTGTATTCACCCGCGAGCGTGGATTCCGCGGGCCACTACCAGGCGTTTGCGCTGAATGCCAATCCGCTGGCTCCAGGCTCGAGCGCTCGCAAATATTTCTTTACCGATCAAACGGCCGTGATTCGCGTCAACCTGACCGTTCCCGCGGCCCTAACGGATCCCCCGATATAGTAATGTGCAGCTGCTGCTGAACTTGAGAGCGCGAAACGCAAGCACTCGGAGCGCTCCGCTCTCTCTCCAGCGTCTGTGACAATTCTTTCCTGCTAAACTGACTGTGTGAACCGTCCCGTCGCGCGATTTGCTCTTTACCTCGTCCTCGCTTGCTCATTCGCCGGACCCTTTGCCTGGTGCGAAGTCAATCCAGATGTCAAGCAACTCGTAAGCCGGTTCGAATCGCGGTATCGCGCAGCCCACACACTGCAGGCCACGTTTCTCGAGCGCTACTTCGAAAACGGCCGTGTCGCTCGTGTGGAAGCAGGCACCGCCTATTTCCGCCGTCCCGGGAAAATGCGCTGGGAATACGAGTCTCCTGAAAGGAACCTGTTCCTCGTGGACGGCAAGTCCGCCTGGTTCTACGTTCCGGCAGACCACACCGCCACACGCGTTCCCGCAAAGGAGAGCAGTGATTGGAGGACGCCGCTATCCTTGCTGGCGGGCGAGATGAAGGTCTCGCGTGTCTGCGCTCGCGTCGAGGCGACCCTCAACGAGAAGCCCGAATCTCCTGAAAACGCCGTATTCTTCTGCCAACTCCGCGGAACCGAATCAGCTGCTGACAAGCCAGGGACCCACGAGGCCTCCGCTCAGGCCGGCGACGGAAGTGAAACGGTTTTCTTTGAGATCGTAAAAAACTCAGGTGAGTTGGTCCGCGTGTTGGTCCGGGAACCGGGCGGGGTCGGTGTCGAATTTCACTTCGCGAACTGGAAGACAGATCCCCCCGTCCCGGAATCCCTATTTCGTTTTGCAGCTCCCCCGGGGGTGGCCATCGTGAATGGCGAGTTACCCCATGACAACGCCCTCATGAATGAGTAGTTTTCAGGGTTTTAGGCTCTGATTTCCAGAAAAGCACGGCCAACCCCTGGGCGCTACCCCGCATATCATCCAGTTGAGGTAAACTGAAGGCCTATGGGGGAATTTGTCTGCCGCGTGGCGGATGCCGAGGGACGTGTCTTTTCTCACGTCGAGGCTGCGGGCTCTCTGGACGAAGCGCGCCAGAAGCTCACAGACCGGGGTTTGTACATCTACTCCGTGGAATCCCGCGGTGGCCGGCTGGCCGGATTGGTTCGCCGCAGGAGTGACCGTCAGATTGGTGGTTCCGATTTCCTGATTCTCAACCAGCAATTCAATACTCTGATCAAAGCCGGGCTGCCGATTTTGCGGGCGCTGGACCTGCTTGCGGATCGCGCCAGCTCTCCCAAGCTTCGCCCGATCATTTCTCAGGTGCGCGACCGCGTCCGCGAAGGAAAGTCTCTTTCCGAAGCGGTGGCGGAAGCGGGTGTCTTTTCAAAAGTTTACTCGACAGCGATTCTAGCGGGAGAAAAGAGCGGAAATCTTCCCGGCGTCCTGGACTACTACATCGCTTACCAGCGCGTGAGTACCGGCGTCCGCAAAAAAATTCTTGCTACTCTCGTCTATCCGGTCCTGCTGATCAGCGTCGCCATCATCATCGTTGCGTACCTCGTAACCGCGGTCATTCCCAAGTTCGCCCTGCTTTATCGGGATTTGAACGTGCAGCTCCCCACGCCCACGCGCTTATTGATTGCATTGACTGTGGACTACCGCCTGTTTGTTCTGGGCGCCATTGCATTGATGGCGGTGGCCGCCGTCGGAGTTTTCCTGTGGTCTCGGTCGGAAGACGGCGGAACCGCGTTCGATCGCTTCAAGTTCCGCCTACCCATCATCGGAGACACGCTACTCAAATTCCAGGTAGCCCAGTTTTCGCGCACCTTGGCGACGCTTCTCACCGGAGGCACGCCACTCGTCGCGGGCCTGCAAACCGCCACGGACGCTATTGCCAGCAAACTTTTGCGTTCCACGGTATCCCAGGCCACTCAGATGGTGCGCGAGGGAGAATCCCTTCACGTCGCTCTGGCTTCCAAGGGCATCATGCCGGAAATGGCCCTGGACATGATCGAAGTGGGCGAATCGAGCGGCGCGCTTTCTCCCATGCTCACCAGCGTCGCCGAGTTTTACGAAGAAGAAGTCAACATCCGGCTGTCCGCCCTCGTTGCTGTCATCGAGCCGGTCCTTCTCATCTTCATGGGATTGTTTGTTGCTTTTATTCTGATTTCACTCTATCTGCCGATTTTCTCGTTCTCCATGACGGGAACGACGGGCTAAGGAATTATGGCTACGACCGAACATCTACCTCCAGCGCCGGGAATCCCGGGAGGCGCCGACGAGCAGCACGAACGCGAGTTCGCGCGCAAGCTGGCCGAACGCTATCGCCTCACGTTCATCGACTTGAAAGAACAGCGCATCGACCCGGAACTCTTCCGCACCATTCAAGCCGACCTGATGTTCCGCTACAACTTCGTCCCACTCGAAGTCCAGAACAATCTCTTGTCCATCGCCGTCGCCGACCCCAGCGTGCAGATGAGCGATGAGCTCCCACTCCTGCTTGGCAAGAAGCTGTCCATTAAAGTCGCCACCGCCCGCCAGATTGGCGACCTGCTGAAACGGACGGAGCAGTCCCAGCGCGTTCTCGAACAAGCCACCGAAGCTTTCACCCTGCAGACCTCCAAGGAGGAAGAAGAGAGCGACGAGACCATCTCCGGCGACCGCCTGACGCGCGACAGCACCGCCAGCCCCGTCGTGCGCCTCGTCGAAACCATCATCTTCACCGCGCTCGAACGCCGCGCGAGTGACATTCACATCGAAGCGCGCGACACCGAAGTTGCCGTCAAATACCGCATTGACGGCGTCCTGCAACACGCCATGCAGCCCATCTCCAAGGAATGGCATTCCACCGTGCTCTCGCGCATCAAAGTACTCAGCGATTTGGACATCGCCGAGCGGCGCATTCCGCAGGACGGGCGTTTCCGCGTAAAATACAAGGGCCGCTTCATCGATTTGCGCGTCTCCATCATGCCCGCCAGTCATGGCGAGGACGCCGTCCTCCGCGTGCTCGACAAGGAAACGCTTTCGGAGAAATTTCAGAGTTTGAGTCTGGATGTCGTTGGTTTTTCCGTCGAGGAGACGCGCCGTTTCCGCCGCTACATCCGCGAGCCCTACGGCATGGTCCTTGTCACGGGCCCAACAGGCTCGGGCAAGACCACCACGTTGTATGCCGCCATCAACGAAATCAAGACCGACGAGGACAAGATCATCACCATCGAAGATCCCGTCGAATACCAGCTTCGAGGTATCACGCAGATTCCCGTTAATGAAAAAAAAGGCCTCACCTTCGCGCGCGGCTTGCGCTCGATTTTGCGCCACGACCCAGACAAAATCATGGTGGGCGAAATCCGCGACCAGGAAACCGCGCAGATCGCCATTCAATCCGCGCTCACGGGCCACCTGGTCTTCACCACGGTTCACGCCAACAACGTCACCGACGTCATCGGCCGCTTCATCAACATGGGTGTCGAGCCCTACAACTTCGTCTCCGCTCTCAACTGCATCATGGCCCAGCGCCTCGTCCGCGTGGTCTGTCCGAATTGCAAGAAGCCCAAGAGATTTTCTCCGGAAGAGCTGAAAGAGGCGAGCTTGGATCCCGCCGTGTGGTCCAACGTCGTCCTTGCCGAGGGCGCGGGTTGCCTGGAATGCTCAGGCACGGGCTATCATGGACGCACTGCGATCTGTGAATTGCTCGACCTTACCGATCGCATTCGCGAAATGATTATTGACCGCAGGCCAACCTCGGAAATCAAGCGCGTCGCGCGCGAGGAAGGAATGATCACGCTGCGCGAAAGCGGTCTGGCCAAGATTCGCGCGGGAATCACGACGGTGAAAGAAATCAACAAGGTGACTTTCGTTGAGTAGCGTTACCACATTCCGGCAAGGCGTATACCAGAGCGATCTCGTGCGCCGTGTGGTCCGCTGGCTGGACGGGATGCCTCATCCTCCACTGGCCATCGAGATTGCGCCCGAGCGCATCGCCGCCGCACGCTGGGGCCGCACTGGATCGCTGGATGGATTCGCTGTCGAAGCCTTGCCTGTGGGCGCCATCGTGCCGTCCGCGGTGGAAGCCAATATCATCAATCTGGCCGCCGTCAAATCCGCTGCCGCGAATGCCTGCGAGCGTCTTCGCGCGCGGAGCGAAGATGTCGCCCTGATTCTCCCCGATCCCGTCATCCGCGTCTTCGTCCAGCATTTCGAGGAGTTCCCGCGTTCCCCGCAGGAAGCCGTTCCCATGCTGCGCTGGAAACTAAAAAAGAGCGTGCCCTTTGAAGCCGATGAGACGCTGATCTCCTACATGCGCCAGGCGCCCCGCGAAAACGGCGTTGACGTTGTCACCGCACTCGCGCGCCTCCGCATCATTCGCGAGTACGAATCTCTTGCTGAAAGCCTTGGCCTGCAGCCTGGCGTGGTGCTCAGCTCTTCGCTTGCCGCCACCGCGCTGCTCGAAGATGCCAAGCCGACGCTGCTGGCCCGTGTTTCGGGCTCAGCACTTACCACCGTTATCGCGCGCAACGGCGTCCTCTGCGGCTTTCGCTGCACCGAACTGCCGGCCCACGGCGCAAGCTTGACTCCCGCCATGTTGTTGGAAGAGATTTTTCCAGTAGCGGCTTATTATCAGGACACCTGGCAAGAGGGAATCCAGTCCGTCCGCGTCGCCGGGCTCGGAGCGCGCCTGCCGGAATTTGTCTCGGCGCTCGAAGACGAGTTTCATTGCCAGGTGAGCTCCTTGTTGCACTCCGCGGTCTCCGAGGGACGCATCAAGGAAGATGCGCGTCCGCTCGCCGACCGGGAATTGGAAGGATTGATCGGCTGGATGCTGCAACGTGGCTGAAGGCATTGCTGAAGAATGAGGCACATGAAGGAATGAGAGTTCGGCTCAATCTATCGACCAAGCCACTGGAAACACACCGCAAATTCCTAGCGGGCGCCGGTCTGACTGCTGTCGTCGCCGGTATCATTTTTCTGTTGCTGGGCTGGCACGTCTACTCCGTCAGGAAAATCGACGCTGAACTCCGCGCGCGCACAGAAAAGACCCGCCAGGAGATGGCAAAGCTGGAGCAGCAGCGTGGCGAGGTGGAACGCTATTTCGGGCAGAAAGATATCGCCGAGTTGAACGGCCGCGCTGCTTTCATGAACGGCATCCTTGACGCCCGCAGCTTCAATTGGACGCAGATGTTCATGGATCTGGAGCGCATCCTTCCACCGGGCGTTCACGTCGTCAGTATTGAACCCAAACAGGTCGAGGGGCACGTCGAAGTAAAGCTCACCGTCGGCGCCACTAGCGATGAGACGGAGTTGAAATTCATTCACGCGCTCGAAGAGTCGAAAGAGTTTACCGAAGTCCAGGTGCAAAACATTCATAGGCCCAATCAAACCGGGAATCTGAGCGGTGATCAGCAAGTGATTCAGCTAACGACGGTGTATTCGAGAACCTGATGCAACACGACTTCACATTTCGCCGACAGGCCATCCTTGCCGGATTGGTGCTGCTCGTGCTTGCCGACATTGCCCTCGCTGTTTACAGCGGGGAACTCGCGTCCGCTCCGCAGACGCCCCAGCAGCAATTCACGCAGGAGACTACACAGCGCGATTTGCTCAAAGCAGACATCAAGCGCGCGCAGGAAATCCGGGACAGGATCCCAGCCATCCAAGCGAAATTTGACCAGATCGAGAAGTCCTTTCCTCCTGCTAGCTCCGGTTACTCCGCTGTACGTTCCGAGCTTGGTGAGATTGGCAAGAAATCCGGTATTCAGATGGAGGATGTCTCCTTCAAGCAGGCGGAGATCGCCAACCGGGGAATGACAGAAGTCCTCATCGATGCCACCATCAACGGCGATTACAAGAGCGTGATCCATTTCCTGAACGGCTTGCAACGCTCAACCAACTACCAGGTGGATAATCTTACGCTCGCATCGGATAACACGAACCAGGGCGCTTCCGGGATCATCAAAGTCACGCTGCACCTGAGAACTTATTTTCGGACTGCGGGATGAAGCAAAAGAAAGAACTCCTCATTCTCATCGTGCTCCTCGTTATCGCGGGGAATGTCTGGTATTGGTTCTTCTTCCGCGAGCGGCCGGTTTCGACCGTTGGCACAGTTTCCGTGGCGCAAAGCTACAAGCCGCTTCCCGTGGAGAATCCGCAGCCTCATTGGCCCCAGCTTGAATCCGCCAGCAAGACCGAATACAAGAGCAATGGCCGTAATATTTTTAGTGTGATTGCGCCGCCTCCGCCGGAAGCCCAACGCATCGTTCCGAAAACGAGTACTCCGATTGTCGTGCCGACACCACCCCCTCCGATGGTCGCGCCGCTTCCCGTGAAGTTCTTCGGCTATGGCACCGTGCCTAGCGGCTCGGGTCGCCGCGCTTTCTTCACCGACGGCGAAGATGTCTACATCGTCTCCGAAGGCGAAGTCCTGCTGAATCGTTTTCGCATTCTCAAGATCGGCAACGTCAATCTCGAATATGAAGAACTAGCTTCGGGCCTGCGTGGTATCGCCGCACTCGAAGAGCAAGCCGCGCCTCCATCCGCATGATCACCAGACGCCAACCCGCAGCAAAGCCCGCCGAGAGCGGTTACGCGCTACTGGTGGTCGTCTTCCTCACCACCCTTCTACTCCTCGCGGTCGTCGCCGTCTCTCCCAACGTCCTCACCGAAGGGCGCCGCGAAAAAGAAAAAGAGATGGTCTGGCGCGGCAAACAGTACACTCGCGGCGTGAAGCTCTATTATCGCAAGCTGGGGCGCTTTCCGACATCGATGGACGATCTCACCAAGCCCAAGATCGGCTCCATTCGCTTTATGCGCCAGGCTTACAAAGATCCCATGAATGAGAAAGACGGGGCCTGGCGATTCATTTACGTCGGCGCCGCGGGCCAGCTCATTGGCAGTCTGAAGCCTCCGCAGACTTTGCAAATTCCTCAAGGGGGCGGCGTTGGAGCGCCCGCGAATTCCTTGACCGGAGCCGGCGCATCGCCTCAGCCCGCGATGAACGGCATTCTAAGCCAGCAGGGATTGCAGGCGGGAGGAACACCCTCTGGCTCTGCCACGAATCCTCCATCCGGCGCGAACCCGACTACGGGCGCCACGGGAACGAACACTGGGACGGGCCAGGACGATCCCATGGCCAATCCTTCTTCAGGCTCTCTTCCGGACACCTCGGGCATCGTCGGTGGCAACATCATCGGGGTTGGGAGCAAGATCAACAAACGCTCCGTGATGGTTTACGAAAAAGCTAAAAACTACAGGCTCTTCGAATTTATCTGGGATCCCTCGAAGGATAACGTGGGGGTAGGACAGCCGGGAATGCAGACGGGGACAGGCTTCGGCCAGACTCCAGGGCAAACACCATTTGGCCAGCAGCCCGGTCAGAATCCAGGCACTCCCCCGGGGCAGAATCCCCCGCAAAATCCTCAGCCGCCACCGCAGAATCCGCCACCGCAACAGTAATTCTTATTGCGTCTGGACCGTCCGGGGAAGGGAAGCCGCCGCCATCGGTCCCGATGGCGTCTCACTCTTTTTGGCTGCGTTTGCTTTGTTCTTCTCATAGCCGCGCTTCACGCGGCGCACGTAGGAAATTGTCTCGGCATACGGCGGCACGCGGCCATACTGCTGCACGCGCTCCGGTCCCGCGTTGTAAGCCGCCAGCGCAAGCACCAGATCATTGTTGTACTTTTGCAGCAGGTCGCGCAGATAACGCGTCCCCGCATCGATATTTTCCTGCGGATCTTCGACGTTGCGCACTCCCAACTTCGCCGCGGTTTCCGGCAGCAGTTGCATCAGCCCGCGCGCATTCTTCCGCGACCTGGCTTTCGGATCAAAGTTGGATTCCACGGCGATAACGCTGGCAATCAGGCTGGCGTCCACGCTGTAGCGCGCCGCGGCCGCTTCTACCAGCTCACGATAAGGTGGCTGCACCACCGGCTGCACTGGCGCTGGCTTGAACACTTCTTCCGGTTCGATGGACACGACTTCTTCGGCCGGAACTTCGACGGAACCTCCCGCCATCTGCAGGCGGTACTTATCATCCACGAGCTGATAGCCCGTCACTGTAAGCCGCTGGCCGCTGCGCAACACGACGTACTCCGCTCGAAGCGCGGGCGCTGCAAACAGCGCGATCGCCAACAGCAGCATGTGTTGCTTCAGGCGCAAGACGCGGCCTCCCGCAAGGCAAAGTGCTCGATGGCCGTGGCCACACCGTTTTCGTCGTTCGTGCCGGTTTCATGCCAGCCGAACGCTTTCAATTCCGGCACGCTGTTGCCCATCACCACGGGAATCCCCGCGAACGAAAGCATCTCCAGATCGTTGTGGTTGTCGCCGATGGCCATGACCTCTTCGCGTTCAAATCCCCGCAGCGCCGCCCATTCCGCGAGCGTCGATCCTTTCGAACAAGTCGGATGAATTACGTCAATCATCGCGAAATCCTTGCTCGGGTACGAAGTCACCGCCAGCGTAAACTCCCCCACGAAGTCTGCGCCACGCAAAGCCGCCTCTGCTTCCCGCATGGGCTGGACGTTTCCGGAAAGCATCACCTGGATGGGGTCTTCTGTCAGGCAGCTTTCCAGAGGCTTCGCCAGCCCGATAAATTCCCTGTTGCGCGAGTAGTAGGCATACCGCAGAGAATCGTCCGGGTCCAGCGCTTCCAACATCACCTGGTTTTCCCTTGGCCGGTCGAACACCACAGCCGCGCCTTCTCGCCAGGGCCTCGTGAGTTCCAACACGCTTTCCGCAGTGCTTTGCGGCAGGAGATGCCGCAAATGCGTTTGCCCCTCTTTCGAACGAATCAGCGCGCCATTGTTCACAATCATGGTCAGCGGCGAATCCAGCTGCCGCGCCACCGGCATGGCAAAGTCATACCGCCTCCCGGTCACCAGCGCCACCTCAATGCCCCGGCGCGCCGCTTCTACGATCGCTGCCCGGTTGGCCTCCGGCAGTTGCCAGCGGCTGTCCAGCAGCGTGCCATCAATATCCAGCGCAATCAGACGCACACTCATGGCTCAGTCGGCCGCCTCGCTTGCCTAGCCTCCATTGTAGCGTGAAATGAGATGCGCTTTCGGCTGTCCTGACGGCCAGGGTGCCCCAAAATAGCCAAAAAGGCCTGTGCTAGAATTTCACGGTGATGAATAAACCCTTAAACGTCCTTGAACTGGAATGCTCGGCTTGCGGCAAAAAATACGATGCAAATGTCGAACAGCATCTGTGTACGTGCGGGAAGCCTCTCCTGGCGCGCTACGACCTGCGCCGTGCTGCCACCACACTGACCCTCGAGAATCTAAAAGCCCGCCCGCGGACCCTTTGGCGCTACGCGGAGGTGCTTCCCAACGACCCTCCCGTCTCTCTCGGCGAAGGCATGACCGCCCTGGTGCCCGTGCCGCGTTTAGGTGCCTCCATGGGCTTGCAGCGCCTCTATGTGAAAGACGAAGGCCTGAATCCCACTGGCTCATTTAAAGCCCGTGGAATGACCGCCGCCGTCACCCGCGCGAAACAGCTCGGCGCAAAGGCTTTGGCCGCTCCCACGGCGGGCAACGCCGGAGGCGCGCTCGCTGCCTATGCCGCAGCTGCCGGCCTCCCCGCGGTAATTGTGATGCCTGCGGATACTCCCGTAGCCAATGTCATGGAATGCCAGGCTTTCGGCGCAAAGGTCGTGAAGCTGAACGGTCTGATCTCCGATTGTGGCAAGTACGTGGCCGAACACAAAGACCGTGAAGGCTGGTACGACGTCTCCACGCTGAAAGAGCCGTATCGCATCGAAGGCAAAAAAACCATGGGTTACGAACTGTGGGAGCAATTCGAAGGAAAACTTCCCGACGTCATTCTCTATCCTACTGGCGGCGGCGTGGGACTGATCGGCATGTGCAAAGCCTTCGACGAAATGCAGGAGATGGGTTGGATCGGCGCCGCGCGACCGCGCATGGTGGCTGTGCAGGCCGAAGGTTGCGCTCCTATCGTCAGAGCCTGGGAAGCGCACCAGGATTCGGCTGAGTTCTTCAAGAACGCCGCGACCATCGCTTCCGGCTTGCGCGTTCCCGGCCCGCTGGGCGATCTTCTGATCCTGAGCAAGCTTCGCCAAACCAAAGGCACCGCCCTCACAGTCAGCGACGAAGAGATGCTCCACGCCGGCAGGGAACTGGCTTCGCTCGAAGGCATATTTGCCGCGCCGGAGGGAGCCGCAACGGTGATCGCTGCGCGCAAACTCGCAGCATCCGGCTGGATTGCGCCACACGAATCCGTGGTCCTCTTCAACACCGGCACCGGCTACAAATACGCGGAGGCCTGGCAGCGCGCGTTGCAGTCCGCGCAACCGGTCTAAAAACATGGCTACACACAGACTGTATTACGACGACTCGTTCGAAAAGGAATTCACCGCAAAGGTGCTCGCTTGTGATCCGGCGTTGATCCTGCCATCCCCGGAAGCCAAAGCCCCGGCTTGGGAGGTCGTTCTTGATCGCACCGCCTTTTACCCTACTTCCGGCGGACAGCCACACGACATCGGCAAGCTTGGCGACGCCAACGTTTTCGACGTCCGTGATGATGGAGATGAAGTCGTCCACCTTGTCGACCAGCCGCTCGAACCCGGAGGAGTACAAGGTTGCATTCACTGGCCCCGCCGCTTCGACCACATGCAGCAGCACACCGGCCAGCATCTGCTTTCCGCGATGTTTTTGGAACGCTTCGGCCTTCCCACGGTTTCCTTCCATCTTGGAAATGAAATTTGCACCATCGACTTGCGTGGCCCCGAGCCCACCGAGCTGATGCTGGAAGGCGCTGAGCGTGCCGCGAACCAAGTCATTTTCGAAGACCGTCCCGTCGCCGTGCGCTATGGCACCGCGGACCAGTTGTCTCAGCTTGGCGTTCGAAAGGAAGTCGAGCGCGAGGGCATCCTGCGTGCCATTGAAATCGAAGCCGCGGACTTGCAGCCCTGCGGCGGAACGCACGTTAAACGCACGGGCCAGATCGGCACGCTCCTCGTTCGCCGCTGCGCCAAAGTCCGGCAAGATTGGCGCGTCGAATTTTTCTGCGGTGGCCGCGCCGAACGCAGCGCTCGCCACGATTTTTTGCAATTGCGCCAGGCGGCGGAAAAATTGAGTTGCGCCCCCGATGAGGTCCTCTCCGCCGCCGCGCGCGCCCTCTCCGAGCGTGACGCGAACTTCAAAAGTCTCCGTGCAATGCTGGAGCGCCTGGCTAAAGTAGAAGCCACCCTCACGCTACAAGCCACCTCATTCGGCCCTCAAGGCATCCGCATCATCGCGCGCGTATTCGAGGGCGTGCCGGCCGAATATCTCACCTTCTTCGCCGCGGAAATCACAAAATCCGAAAAAACAGTCGCGGTCCTCGCCGGAACCGATGAAGGCAATTTGCACTTCGCTCAGCATCCTTCCGCAGGAAAAGATATGAGTGCTCTCCTCAAGCAGGTCCTCGAAAAACTCGGCGGTAAAGGCGGCGGTACACGCGATTTCGCCCGAGGAAAACTAGCCAATCCCACGAGTGCCCAACAAGCTCTCGATGCCGCCAAGTCCCTCGTCTAGGAATACCGGGGAATATATTCTGCCCTGGCGCGTCAAAACCGGGAGAGAACCGCGTAAATCCCCACGGATTTCCGTTCTTGTAGGCCGAATATTGACGACATGACCGGTTTTCTGACTTTCTGCGATTTCGCTTCGGAGAGTGTCTCACGTGGGGAATTCGACGCTGGCCTTGCCGGCATTCACGGCTGCAAGAGGGGCACACATGCCTCGATCCTCGTCCCCTTCCCAGGTTCTGAATGAATCTCGAATTGCCCACCTACCAGGCGTACACGTTCTCTCATGCCTCGGATACCCAAACCCACTTTATTTCCCGTCTCCTTCGCATCGAATCCAGCGCCATCGTCACACACCGAGAGAAACAATCTGTCACCGGTCTTGTGCAAATTCACTTGTGCCCGTGCCGCTCCGCTATGCTTCTTCAAATTCTGAAGGCTTTCCTGGACGATACGGAATAAACACAGAGCCACGTTGGGATGCACGCCAGGTGGAATGTTCTCGGAACAAAATGCAATTTCAATACCCTGTCGAGCGGCAAATTCCTTACATAACCCACTGACTCCCGGGACAAGTCCCAGGCTCTTTAGCGCGGATGGATGCAGGCGATGGGATACTGTGTGTAAATCGGCGCCCAGCTCGCTGGCTGAATTGTAAAGCTCGTCTAGTTGTCGCTTCGCAGCTTGTGTTGAGTCCGGTAATGTTTCCGAAACATTTTCCAAACCTAGCGCGAGTAGCGCCAGACGCTGGCTAAAGTCGTCGTGGAGTTCCGATGCCAGTCGGCTTCGCTCCATTTCCTGCGCGTTAATCAACAGGCCGCTGAGCTGTAACTGAGCATCTCTCGCCTGCTTGAGTCGTCGTCGGCTAAACTGAAGGTGGGCGGCGAGGGCGGATAAACTGAGGATGGTGATCAGGCCACTGATCCAAATCCATTTGGTGCGTTCCCATATGGACAATTCACGGAAAATCACGATGCTGCCGGATGGAAGGTCGCTTTCCCTGAATCCCCACCGACGTAGAGCTCGCCAATCGAACAGATAGACGTTGTTATTCCGCACGATGGGGATTTCCTGTGGCTTTGCTCCGTCGAGTATCCGCACAGCCATCCCCGCAGCAACCTGGCCGTCTGCGGCCCAGCTCAACACATTGCCACCCACCGTTCCTTTCCCGACATCTACGTCATCTACAACAAAGACGGGTGCATTTGCAGCGCCGACAACCATGGGAACGGACTGGGCTGCGTCAATGAAGTATGCTCCTGAAGCATCCTCCATAATCGACGTGTGATAGACGATGGTTTTGCTCGGCAACCGCCTCAGTCGCTCAAGGAGCGCAGGCATGGCCAGGTTCGTGAGGTATGTAAACTCAAATTGCGACTCGTACTTACGCAAACTTTCCTTGGTGACGGCCTCAAGGCCCCGGTCAAACGGTCCTACCCCACCTACAACAACCACGTGCTTGGTGTCGGGTTGCAAGTGTAGCGCCGCAATCAAGGTCTTTTCTGGCTGTGCAACTCCCCAAACACCGGTAAAGTGAGAGTCCGGCTTTAACTCGTCTAGCATTTCCTGTGTACTTCCGCAGAAGATGATCGGAATATTCGGAAACGCACTTTCATGCGATTCAACCATGAACTTGAGAGACGCTGGTCCGACAGTGATGATCACGTCGGGCTTACGGTCTGAGTATTTGCGAATGAACCATTCACGAAACCGGTGCTGGGAAGCTTCGTCTGGAAAGAGAGTGGCTTCAAGATTCTCGTTGTAAAGTTCGATGTGGTATGGAGAGCTCTCTAGACCAATAGCAATCGCCCGATCCAGGAGAGCAATTCCAGGCGACGAAATAGAACCAAAGTCATTGAAAATGAGGACGCGCCGGACTGCTCTTGTTGGCTGCGCCAGGATCGATTGTGGAAAGAGAAAAGCGGCAACGAAAACTAGAATCAGGGCAAACCTTGCTCCTTCTGGTCGCCCTTGCGGACAACACCCAGAATTGCACCCACTACGGGCTCTAGATTCACCCGCCAAGCAATGCTCCACTGGAGCCGACACAAGCAATCTCCACGGCAATTCTCAACGAAGCAAGGCTAACACTAACACTGACTGAAGAATGTTGTCTCTAATTCCTGTGTTCCGAGTAAAGCCACTAACTGACGGCCTAATGTCTGCTCCTGGAAGGACTTAGCGCTGGAAAGCCACATAGAATTGAAACGCCGAGCTGGAGGCACGAGTGCTATGGCCTTTGCCTCACGGGGACACGTGGTGGCGTGACCGGGGATACAGAACTTGTAGGTCCTGTGTGCAGCATTCACGCAGGGCGGTTAGGGCCTGAGCGAGATCAATCTCTTCTTTAAGGCAAATAAGACCAGGTCGGCGTTGCTCCGAAGGTTGAAAGCCACCATGATGTGGTGCTTATGGAATTCCACAGTCTTTTCACTCAAGTTGAGCAACCCCGCGATTTGCTTCATGGGCTGGCCTTCGGCAAACATCTGTACGATTTCCCGCTGTCGTGGAGTCATTTCCCTGGAATACTGTCGCGCCCGAGCTTTTGTAGCAACCCAATCATCTGCTCTCAACTTGGGAGTCAAATAGGATTTCCGGTGCAACACATGATCAATCGCCTTTAGCAGTTCCGTCCCAGCCGCGTGCTTGAGGACAAATCCGATCGACCCAAGTTCGAGAGCCGCTGCGGCAAGATTGGGGTCGTCTTGCATCGTCAGGAAGACGAACTTGATGTTGGGAAGTTGTGACTTGATTGTCCGCGCAGCATCTATTCCATTCAGGAGCGGCATGCCGACGTCCACAATAATCAAGTCCGGCTGGAGTCGTATGGTTTCCGCCACCAGAGCACGACCGTCCAGCACTACCCCTATAACGGTATAAGTCTTTTCCAGATAGAGCCGCAACGTCTCAGCGAAGATGGCGTGGTCATCCGCGATTAAGAGGCGCGGAACTGTCCCATGAGCAGACACATTTTCCATGAGGTGTCCTTGCGTCCTACTGGTATGTCACGACCAGTAAGGACTTGGTGACAGAATTCAGCCTTGGAAAACAACGGGGTCAGGGTCGGGGGTACCGAGCTCCGGGCCCGCCTACAAATCGGAGTAACCATACAGCGCCTCTGGCCACTGTCTACTGTCAAAAGTAACAGCAAATCACATGGTTACTTATGGCAACCTTGCCATTTTTGTCCGAACTTCCTCAGTGCACCATGGTTAGGGGTTTCCCTAGTTGGAGATATGAAAACCGTACTCTAATCTATAGCTGGCTGCGGGCACATTTCGGCCCGGATCGCCTGCGAACGCTTACAAGGGTGTGGTTCATTGCATCAGGCCTAACTGGACTATGGCTCTAGCTGATTGAGGATGAAGTGAAACCACCGCGCGTCATTTTGGACGATGAACCGCGAACCATCGCATTTCATAAGTACCGCGCGATGGAGGAATGGGAAGACCAATGCAGGGCCGGTCCAATTCGCCATCAAGAACCATTCCCAGTCGACACGCTCCAACTACCAGATTCAGCGTTTTTAGCTATGAGCAGTACTGGGCGCTAGAAAGGGTGATACAAATGAAAAACAATTTGATCGCAGTCTTGCTCTGTTTGGCAGCGGCGGCTCCGGCTCATGGCCAGAAGGCGGATAAGCGGCTCGCAGAGTCAACCGCGGTCCTGAAAACAATCTTGGCCAAGAACGACATACCCAATGGACTGCTGAACAAAGCGGAGTGTGTCATGGTTTATCCCAGCGTGAAGAAGGTGGGTCTGGGCATCAGTGGTAGGGGCTATGGTCGTGGTGTGCTGGTGTGCCGTACCGGACCCAAAATGGAAGGCAAATGGGGAGCACCAATCATGTACACGCTGGACACTCATAGCTTTGGTGCACAAATAGGGTCCTCCTCCACCGACTACGTTCTTCTAGTGATGAGCCAGCGAGGCGCCGAAAAGGTCCTGTCCGGCAAGCTGAAGCTCGGCGCAGGCGCCTCTGCTGTGGCAGGGCCGTCGGGAGCGAACGCCAGCGACTTCAACGATCCGAATGTGGACATCTTGTCGTATTCGCGGTCGGAAGGACTATTTGCAGGTGCTTCCCTCGGAACTGCTTCGATGGAGGCCGACGATGATATAAATAAGGAGCTCTATGGAAAGGAAATCGATGCCGCTCAGATGGTGCGTGATGGCCAAACGCCCGTACCGCCTGGCGCCCAGCCATTGATCGCCGTGCTGCGAAAGGCGTCGCCGAAGCACATGTAAGGTTTGTTCGCAAGCGCAACCCGTGAGCTGGTGGATACACTTTCCACATTCATGGTCAATGACTGGCCTGACGCGTATCGGTTTTTTGAGGTCTTCGGAAATCTCATACAGTCAACATCGAATGCGGCAAAGGCAGAACATCCCCGGCTGCGATTTGCGGCGAAGGTGTTGCTCTCTTGTGGGCAGGAGGTAAAAGGGAGGCGGCGATTCGCGTCGAACAGCTCAGCAAACATTCTTACGGAAACCTACAAAGTGGACATTCTTTGTGCGTATCCGTTCAACCTTCTCATCCAAGAAGATGGACATGCGTTCGGAACCATCTGTTCAGAACTTTCAGCGGTTTATTCGGCGTGAGTCTGCATTTCCCTAACGATTTAACGAGAGTTTGGTACAGGCGTCAAAGCCTTCGAGGCTTAATCTTTCTCTTTTTTTTGCATCGCCTCTCTAGCTTTTTCAAGTTTGTCTTCAAGGGCGGCTGCTTTTTCCACAGCCTCACGAAGTGCTCTGCGCCATTCGTCCGGAGAGTAGGCAGGTTCGCCGCTACCACGGCGTCCCACTTCCATGCCGAAGGTGGCTCCGGCAGAAAAAATTTCGACAATTTCCGGGTCCGCGACAACCCACGCTTCGCTCAGGCGGCCTTCTGCTTTCCAACTCGCGGTCATTTTTGCCTGCTCAGCTTTCATTTCTGCGAAGCTGCTTCTTTGTGCCATTCTCAAGCCTCCGGAGTATCTTTCGCAGTGTGGAAGGTATCCCCCAGCGGGCCCACGGGAAAGGGCAAGCTTGTTCTATAGGTTCAGCTGAGGCCCGCTGACGCGCTTCCCTTTGAGGTGGAAATCTACTTCAACATGGTCGGCGATCTTGATGAACGGAATGCCCTTGTTCATCCCGTAGTCCTTGCGGTTGAAGACCATTTTTCCTTTAATCTCGCCTGAGCCCGTGCCCTTGCCGGAAACCGTTAGCGTCAGCTTCTCGGCGTTTGATACTCCGCGGATCGTAAAGTCGCCATCCACTTCATAGGTTTCGTGACCCGTCTTCACAATTTTCGTTGATTTAAATGTGATCACCGGATTCTGCTCGACGTCGAAGAAGTCCTTGCTCTTGAGCTTGCCGTTCTTCATGCCGCTTCCGGTATCCACGCTGGCTGCCTGAATTGTGATCACTAAGACGCCCGTCGTTTCGTCAGGTGACGTAAACGTCAAGCTGGCGTCCCACTTGTCGAATTTGCCGGCGATATCCACCGACGCCTTCACGTCGAACTTAATCGAGCTGTGCACTGGGGTAATTTCGAAAACTGGAGCCTGCGCTCGACTCAAGGATGGAACCACAGCTAACCCCAGGAAGCAGAGGATTGTTCCTCGCATGTCGTTGAGTTTGGGTCTAATCCAATTCATCGTCAATGACAGACCTCAGTTCGTAACAAGCAGTCCCTGTAAAACCCGTGAACTAACGTGAAGACTCGAATAATCCGGAGCTGCGTGACGCGATCCCGGCAAATCAGCACACTTGAGGCCAGAACTCGGAGAGGCATTGGGGGCAATGGCGGCTCCCCGAGTCCTGCTTTGCATTCCAGGTCGCGGGGCTGTACCAACCACTCGCACCCGTGCTTAACTGTTTAGCCGTGCCCCTTCTCCGACAACTAGGGATTCCCCTAGCAAGATGTCCGTGGGCTTCTCAATTGCCATATGCCTAATTTACCAGGAGTGCCACGGTCGCTGGGCCAATTGTGAGTCCTTACTATGCTATCACCGACGAATCTAAGAACTTCCCAGTTGAACGCTGGCGGAGTACGCCAAACCCTTGATGGTCCTCCTTCAAGGCTTCCAATCTTTCTTCACTATCAGCGAACGAGCGTGCGATCGTGTCTTTCAATCGCGCATCAGTATTCGAGGCTCGGACGGCGTTCTTCCGGGATACCTTGCCGGCAGATTCTCGAGACTTGCTAAAAGTGGAATTCCTCAACGCAGGCGCAAGATTGGTGGGAACGGTTTGCAACATTGCCATTGGGTAGGTCCGGATTCTCGCTTGAGACACAGTCTCTGGCCTGCCGCACGAGTTCATCCAAACGGCAATCGCCTCAGGCCGTGTCTGGCGCCAGCTCGATGTCTTCGTCCAACCAGGCCAGGAACAACTTGTACCCAACCGACAAAACAATGGGGCCGACGAAAAGGCCGATAATGCCTATCGCCAAAAAGCCACCGATTGCGCCCAAGAAAACAACAACGATGGGAACGGGGACGCCCCGCCCGA
The DNA here is from genome assembly GCA_013289585.1 of Acidobacteriota bacterium. GTDB lineage: Bacteria > Acidobacteriota > Terriglobia > Acidiferrales > UBA7541 > Acidiferrum. The sequence continues at coordinate 38,549 of JABCZR010000003.1, forward strand.
GAAGCAACGGCTTCAAAACGTTGTCCATAAGGGCGACGACAATACACCAAATCAAAAAGGCCACGGCCTTGGCAGTGCTCGCAGTCGCAAAAACGTAGATCACAGCGGGGATTAGCGCCAAGCTTCCCACTTGAAGCACAGCGGCAATGAGGAACAACAACGCCCACAGGCCTGCTCCTGGGAGCCGAACCACCAGAAAACCGAGACCGGCGAGTAGAGATTGGATTAAAGCTACACCAAGAATTCCGGTGGTAACGCTGCGAATAGTCGCGCCGGCGAGCGCTTCATACTCGGCGCCTTTATTGCCGAAAAGATGGATTGCAAACTTTCTAGAAACTCGCGCACCCTGGCCAGAGCTGGCGAGAAGGAATCCCGCAACCAGAATCGAAACCAAAAACTGCAGCACGCCCAAGCCAACTCCGGCAGCCGCCGAGAGTAGTCCGTTGACAGCCTCTTTAAGCTGCGGAGCCAGGCTCCGAAGTGCGGCAGGAATATTGTTCGAAGCTAAGCTCCAGAGGTCGCTCAACGGTCTACCGACGATGGGCCAGGTTGCGATAGTCGGTGGGGGCGGCGGAATCGTCAGGGTTTCATTGTGAAGTGCTACTGCGAGCGTTTGGATGCCATCAACCAGGGTTTGAGCGAGCAGCGCAATCGGCACGATCAAGACGCCGAGGAGCAGGATGGTAAACAAAATGGACGCAAAGCCGTCTCGTCCGCCCAGCAGCTTCTGCAGCCAGCAGTACCCTGGATAACCGGCAATGGCGATGATCAGTCCCCATGCCACCACGGCGATGAATGGTTTCAGAATACTGAAGCAGGACGCGACAAGCAGGAAGATGAGCCCGAGGTGAATGGAGACTTCGACGGCTCTATTCAGATGGGACTTTTCGGGCGTCGCTCGTTCAGCGGTCACGATGCATCCTCCCACTCACATCAGATGTGCTCTTTGGTCGATCGCTACCTTTGTGCCCCGGCCTGCAAGAAGCGCAGGTTGCCCAGGATCTCAGCTTCTGTTCCAGGCCTTTGTTGCGGCCAGTACACCCAATGCGATGATGATGCCCGTAGTCAGCAATCCCAGCACGGCTATGAGAACGGCAATGACCCTGGATTTTCTCCTGGTTGGACGGAAATCACCGTAGCCGACCGTCGTTGCTGTAACGAATGCCCAATAGAAACTATCCGGGGGCGACCAGCCCTCGTCCTTGCCGGCAAGATACCCAAGCAGCAAGATTCCCAGGACCAAGGCGAACAAGAGAGGTGAAAAGAGCCAGAGTCCGATAGCTAGCTCCTTAAGGAATCTGAAAGTCAGCCCCCACGGAAACACAATGATTACCACCCTTTTCAGTCATATAGGACTGCTAATCTTGGCTACCGGTCTGAACCTTCAGAGGCGACGGTCGCTTAAGCAAAAAACTGTAATTAGTGCGAGCTCCAATCTTTGGCATGGCTTCTCCTTGCGATTAACTAAACCTGGTTGCCATTACAACCGTTTCGTTCCATTTCGCTTTCCCAACTATTCAGCGAGCGCCGCACTCCTCTTCCCCTCAATTGTTGATTGGACCTCAAGGTGATGCCTAGACCAGGCAAATTTGGTTCACTGGAGGTCAGGACTCGGGTAAGCATCGGAGGCAATCGCGTCTCCCCGAGTCCAGACGTACGTTTTAGGTCGGCGGGGTTGGATCGCTCGCCCCGTTTGACCTGTGCTTAACTTTTTAGACGTCCACCCGTTCCCGAACAACTGGGGGATTCCCTAGTGAGGCGGATCGGGATTTTTCGTTTGTAAACTGCCTGACAAACCGCAAACCGTAAAGTGGCGATCAGGGATTCCACACGTCTGGTAATCCGACCATCGGAAGTTAGACCGCCCATCCGGGTATTCTTAGGGATTTCCCTAGTTGAGCACACATCGAGTCAAACATAGGATCGCTTTGAAAATAGACTCTGGGCAAGTTTTGTGTAATCGCCTTGTACTACGACTCGGTCGCTAACGGGTCTTGACCAACAAGGTCCAGCCAGTCAGGGTCGTCTTGTGCTCCGCGGGGCACGCGTCGGAGCCACGGTCTGATTCTAAGGAGATGCGCAAGTGTTTTTTCGAGCAGGCTTGGTTGTGTCGCTGGAGCGAGGATCGTTGGCGCTCGCTCTGCTGCTGTTCCCGGCCGGATGCAGTCAACCGACTGTTTCCCCGGCTGAGATTGCTTCACCCAGCGAGTGGCGCGCGTTCAAAGGCACTTGGACCGCCTCAGGAACTCGGCAGACGCTCAAGCTGGAGGCAGATCACCGCGCTTCCATTTTTGATTTGAGTGGGTCGCTGCTACTAACAGGAGATCGTGGAATGGGAGTAGGGTTCCGTGCGAAGGCGATCGGCTTCTCCGACAATCTTGGCGGAATGCAGGGCCGCTGTGTTTGGACTGACGAGCGCGGGGATAAGGTTTACAGCGAATTAAAGGGTGAGTGGGTGGGAGCCGGAAATAGCATCGTCGGTACTTTTCTGGGAGGAACCGGCCGATTCGCCGGTATCACTGGGGAGTATTCCTTTCAGTGGAAGTACGTTGTTGAGTCCGAGGATGGCGCAGTCAGCGGGAGGGCCGTCAACCTTCAGGGCCGCGCCCGGTTTGGTTCAACAGCTGCCGCACCTGGCGGAGAACAATCCAAATGAGCACCGCCAAGACCTCCTCCCGCCGACAGCTTATGCGAGCCGTCCCGTTGGCCCTGTCGCTTGCCATTTGGTTCTGGCCGATACCAGCCGGGCTGACGCGAGAGGCTTGGCATCTCTTCGCGATATTTGCAGCGGCTATCTTCGCTGTCATTCTGAACTCATTTCCGCTCTTGACAGCCTCAATACTGGCGGTCTCGGCTGCAGTGCTTACTCGCACGGTCGACCCCGCTAAGGCTTTCGCTGGTTTTGCCAATCAGAGCGTGCTTCTCGTTATAGTAGCTTTTCTCGTCGCGAATGCAGTTGTGAAATCGGGGCTCGGAAGGCGCATCAGCCTTCTAGTGGTAAGTGCATTCGGGAGATCCACACTGGGCTTGGGCTATAGCATTTTTGTCACTGACGCGATGATTGCACCCGCGTTTCCAAGCAACACAGCTCGTGGTGGCGTGCTCTACCCCATCATCCTTTCTTTGGCCCAAAGTTCCGGCTCCATGCCGGACGATCAGAGAAGCCGACGGATGGGTGGTTATCTTATGTTTTGCGGGATGGCCAGCCTGAGTGTTTCGTCAGCCCTCTGGCTAACCGCAACTTCGGGGAATCCAATTGCGGTTTCGTTGGCAGAACACTATGGCGTGAAGATCAACTTTGGCTCGTGGCTTCTCGCAGCATCGATTCCAGTGTTGACGATGATCGCTTTGCTTCCACTTTTCCTCTACAAATTGTTTCCGCCCGGCGTGACCGACACCCCCGACGCGCCAAAGGCCGCACGCGAAGCTCTAAGCACGATGGGATCTCTCACGCGGGATGAATGGATCGTTGCAGTGGCTTTCGCCCTCATGGTGACCGGGTGGGTGATGGCGGGCACGCTGAACTTGAGTCTCGCTGCCGTAGCCTTTGCCGGTCTGGGCGCGCTCCTTGCCACCAATGTCCTCACCCTCGAGGACATCAACTTGCAGGGAGGTACCCTGGTCACGTTTATCTGGCTGGCAGTGCTCTTTGCTTTGAGCGGCCAATTGAACGAGCTAGGCTTCATGGGCTACGTCGGAGCACGGCTGACGTCGCTACTCGGAGGAATCACCTGGCCCATTGCCTACGTCATACTCGTGGTGCTCTACGTGTTGATGCACTACATGTTTGTCAGCCAGACGGCGCAGATATTGGCTCTCTTCGATGTCTTTCTGGGCGTCGGCGTGAAGACCGGTGTTCCCGCACCCTTAATGGCTTTTGCCCTGCTCTTTGCAAGCAGCTATTTCTCGACGATTACTCCGCAGGGAGGCAGCCAAAATGTCATCTTCGTCGGGAGTAGCTATCTCACTCAAGGTGAACTCTACCGGCTTGGCCTGCTGACTACAGTCTTCTGTCTGCTCGTGTTCCTGGTGGTTGGAACGCCGTGGCTCCTCTTTGTCGTTCGGTGATGCCACTAGCGAATACTCCGGAAGCCACAAGTTCTGCCCCTACTCCAACGCATAACGCGGTCAAGACTAAAACGAAGTAGTTCCATCTGTCCGCAGTCTCATTCAAAGGTACTCGGGAGGCAATCGCCTCTGTTCTCATACGGGCAATTTTCTGAATCGTCAGGACCCTAGTTCAAAAGTAGAGCCGCGTAAGGAGTCCCGGAGCAATCGGCACTGGTTCACATGCGTTAAGGAACAGCACCAAAGTTCAGTTTAGCCTTGAGCACACCTGTACCTTCGGGCTATTCAAGCTTCGCAGAAAGAACTGCAGACTTAAGAACATTGAGCCTTCGACCATTCGACGAACACGTTGTGAGGAGACAGCAATGAAGAAGGTCTTTTTATTGATGTTAACAGGCCTCCTGTTCACCATTTTAGGTTGCTCAGGAAATTCCCAGAACGCCGTCTCAAAGAGCGCACCGACAGTAGTGCAGGCATCGGCTGCCCCAGCTAGCGCACCTCCCGTTGTCGAGCCGGCGGCCGCGCTGCCCGTACCGTCGGTCGGACACGTGAATCAGCAAGCCTGGCGTTCTGAAAATGTCAACGACCCCCTCGGCAGCGCCGTTGCTCTGCGCAGAACTTCGTTAGACGGCAAGTTCGATTTAGTCATCCTCCAGAGGGGAACGGATTCTTTCTTGTCTTTCGTCAGGCACGCGCGTTGGGAGTCTGTCCGTCACCAGCCTGCGAAAGGCAAAATAATGGATCTCCGCGTGAAATTTGAGGACGGACAAGAGCAACGCATCGAGTGGGACGAACTAGGGTTCGGCACGGAGAACCTGTACAGCGTCTTGTGGTCATACCCCGCCAAGGCGGATGCTCCCATCGGTCCGGTCCTGGAAGGCCCCAAAGGTGATTCTGTCGGGGGCGACCAACTCCTTATTCAAGACATGATGAAGCACAAGACAATGCTCTTAGAAGTCGCACCTGGGGTCACGACACAATTCGACATGACCGGGCTTGCGCACGAAATAGAGAAAGTTCGTACTCCCAAAGCGCAGCCTGTCCTTGAAGCTAGCCAAATCGCGGAGTAGCTCAACCCAATCAGAAGTAAGACTGTCACTTCTTTGGAATTAGCTCTCACGTCCGATTGGAGTCGTGTACTGCCGACCCATAACCTCGACTGATAGTAGGAGTTGAGGGCTAAAATCCCTGGCAAAACAGAATCCCCCTCAGTTCAATGCTGTTTTCACGCGCACTTAATGGCATGAGCCATTATCGGAGAATTGCCCGGCCGCTGCCATTGTTCCAAGCGCACGGCCGCAAGCTATGATCCGCTTGTTTAGATCGTCGTTCTGGATGGCGTCCGGGGCAATGTAAGTCAAGCTGGCCCGTAGTTTGAGGTATTTGTCGCTCAGTTTCGCCATGTTCTGAAATTCGTTGCTCAAAAGCTGGTAAGCACTGTGATCAGAAGGCGTACTGGCTGCGACCGAAGCTATGCGCAGGTTTGTTGTAGCTTGCGCGCGATACGGCGCGAGCAAACCGGAGGACAGAGGGATCCCATTTTGAATAGCAGTCTCGAGTGCGGTGTGCCATTCGCGCAGAGTAGACATCTGCTCTATTCCCGCGTTCAAAAAGGCTTTCGAAAATTCTGGACTGGATGACGCACCCTGGTCCGACGCAGGTGAGGACGCCGGCAAAGGAGTTGAGACGGTCGCGGCCGGAGCATTGTTCGCCGAACAGACAGGCATGTTTAGAGCGAACATCTTCCCAGAAAAGCCAAGCGAGCCTTTTAGGGCTTCCGCTAATGCTTCCAGGCCAACGTAGGCGTGACCATTCACCTGAATCAGGGGAACATCCGTCGATCGGCCATTTATAATAAGTGTGTGTTTAGGGGTAGAGCTCTGCGAAAACAAGACCGCAGGAATAGTTAGCAGCAGGGCTAAAAGACATGACGCGACGGATGGTTTTCCAATCATAGGTCGACTCCCCAAATAAGCATTTCTAATTCTAAACAGCTACATTCTTGGCGATGGCCTCCAAACTCCAGATCAGATCGTTAAAACCGCGATCAAGAGTCCGAGTGGCGCGCTGACCGGATAAATGAAGTCTTTCTTCAACTGCCCAATTGTCTGGGCTGAGGTTCCGGACGATGCTAAATCACTTCTTCGGGGGAAAACTCTTCATTGTCTTTTGTATGAATTTGTCCACGTTCTCTTTGAGCTTGTTGCCGAATTTGTTGGTGTCCCTAATCTTCTGCGAAGCCATCGCCTGCCACAATTGGCTCTTTGTTGCGGCATCTGTTACGGTAATCTGCATTTTCGCCAGACTATAGACCCACACATCGGATGAAATTCCTCCAAGGTTGCCCCAAGACCAGTTGACCAAGTCGGTGGCGTATAAATCCCTCTGCGCACCCACATCGGCTTTGGGGAGCCCTCCCGCTTCGTAAGTAATCCTAAAGTCCGGATTCTTATCATCCTCTACGAAACCCGCGGCTTGTAGATTCCGGTTAATCGAATCGACGATCGCCATGTTGATGCGTTCTTGATCTTCCTTAGTCTGGCGAGTCAACAGGTAATTCGACCCCCACGCATATTTCTTGTATTTCTTGAAATCCGCGGATTTGTCAAAAGTCGACTTTACATTTTGTGCGACGGCGTTATCCGGCGGATGCAGCAAGCTAACACAAAGCAAAACCAAGACTACCAGTCGTCTTCCAGGCACCATGAGCTCCTCGGTACGGCGCGATTTCCTGTTCAGTTACGAACGCCAGACTCTTAGGCGCTTTCGTATTCGGCATTAACGCAGGGCGTTTAAGAGTCAATCAAGATCAATCTCTCTGCGAGCTCCTTCGTTCGCTGGGAACTAAGCAATTTGCAGATGGTTCATGCCAATTCGCCTAGTAATAGCATTCATTTAGGGTCAGGATCCACTTTCACGAAGCTGTACTTCGCACTGAATTGGATGCGGGGCGCATTTGCCTTTTGGCCGTTTTGCTCCATTGTCCAGCCATAAAGAAATTCAGCACCAAGGTTGAGTGATCCGGCGGGATTCCAAATCAGATTGGCGCCCGTGTAAGTGGCATGATTGTAAGTTGTTGGGGCCGCCAAATCGGTATTGTTCACCGCTGCGTAAGAGTAGATTGCGCTGGAACGCAGTCTCTTCATCCAATAATGCTGGTAGGCAGCCTCGATTCCCACCGCTGGAGTCGCCACTAAATGCGTGTTAACGCCTGTCGCTGGTTCTGCATCAATTCCTAATCCGGAGGTGTCCTGAATGTATCGCGAGATCCCATGCCCAGCAGCCACTGCAAAGATTAGATTGTCCCTATCAAAGGTCTTGAAGCCGAGTGACGCATTTATGCCCCAACCAAAAACGGAATCTGTCTTCTGGGTCGGAGTTGTCGTGACGAATGCTCCGATGGAACGAAACAGAGCGGCAATTTGAAAGTGTCCGCGTTCGAATTCCTGGCGCAAGCGAATTGCCCCATCAGGAGCCGGAGCTTCAGGCTGACTTGTGAATTGCGCCGTTTTGAAGATAACGTCTGAACTGGGCTTTTCCACGGAAAAGTAGAGGGTTGTGCTGGGAGTGAGTGCGAACCCATAGCGAAACTGCGGATTTCGGAGGCTTACCATTCCATTGGGTCCTTGAAAGTCCAGACCGTCTGGGAAAGCATCCGGATCCATAAAGTTTGTAAAAGTCTGTCCGATCAGGAGGTTTCTCGCTTGTGCATAGGCATGGCGAAGTCTCGGCGTGGTTGAATTCGTCCCGAAGAAGTCTCCTTCCACATAAAAGCGCACTTCTCCAACCTGCGAATAGGGAATCCTGAAGTCCAGGCTCAAGCGTGTCGGGCGAATGGAAATGGTCGTGTTATTTATGCTCATCGGTTGGGGAATCGGAAACGAAGAAGGGATGAACGAATCAGGGTTTCCCGCGGGTTTCAGATCGTAGATGAAATCTGTCTTAAAGTACCCACCGATTTTCAGGATGGTTTGTGTTCCCGGCAACTGAAAAAAGCCGTGGTACTTCGGGTCAAGAGGCACGTTATTGAAGCGAGCGGCTGCGACGGTGTCTTCAGAGAATTCCCGGTAGTCGGCCGTGGCTTCTCCAACATGCCGGGAGGTGGGGCCCACGCGCGGTGGTTCTGCCGTTTGAATGGTGCCATTTTGCCTAGTTGGAGGAGTCGTAGGAGCAGTTGCGGCCTGACTCGGTGGCGCGGCAGCTTTCGTGCCCTTAAGTTCATCGATCTCCGCCTGCATCTTGCTCATTTGTGCGCTCATTGATTCCAGTAGTTTGCGCAATTCTTGAGCTTCAGACGAGGAAGTCTGAGATTGCGGCAGGGCCCTCGCGGGCAGCATCGCTACAGCCAAGAACATAATTGCAAAAAGATACGGCAGCCGAATTTTCATCGTTCTTCTCCTCGCATTTGTTCAAGCCACACGCGAAAACAACCTTCTGCTCAGCCGAATACGAACTACCCCAGCTAGTCCAACTCGACGAACTAGGGTCTCGCTTCTTTTAGCCTTGGCGTGCAAGGGAGACAACTAGGGAAATCCCTAAACCCGGTGCCCGCAATCTTGCCGAAACATTCAAAATGCAAATCGATACGCCACATAACCGTATTTCAACCCGAGGATTGATATCCAGCAGACGAGCCTAGGGATTTCCCTAGTTGTCGCGATTCTTCAACGTTGTTAAATGTCACGTGAGATTGGAATTGCATTCGCATGAGAAAGCGAAAACCGGCCGCCTGAAGCCGAGGTTGAGTTGTCAGGAGGTCCATAGCCAGATTTATTTGAGGCAGTGGCCTAGCAATCTTTTGTTGGCGGGCTTGTTCAACAGAACTGATTGCGCCGTCCGCACCCGATCTTAGATTTCAATTGCCAGGCGAAGCTCCTTCAGTAGCAAAAGTCGGCGAGAGTAAATGGAGGGAAATCATGAGTGCATCAGCAAATCCGGAGGCTCCTCGAGTGGACCAATTCTTAATGGCGGCGGAAGTAAGGTTCGATCGCTGGCGAGCATTGCTGCAGGCCGCTCGTACGTGGGAAAAATCACCGAGCCAACTGAGTCGGAACAAGGACGAGAATCATGCGGCTTTGATCCAGGCCTTTGCGGAGTTGCGTCAGCTGGAAGATTTCTTTGCCTATCCGGGACAATCACTGCTGAAGTCCCTGGAGGAGCGCATTGCATCGAATGACGCTGCTGGAACGGCTCGCGTGGTGCAATCGATCAGCAACGCGCTGGTGACACATTCTTATCGGTCCAGCGTCGCAGACTGGGAAAGTGCGGAACAAACCCCCGTAAGTTTTGGCGAACGGGTGCCTGGTATAGGGGAAGAGCCAGCGGCACACCGGCCCTATTTCGAAGTGCTCGTGGTGAGTCCGGCGCGTCCGACCACATGGCAGGAACTGTCGCAGGATCTCCGGAGGTTGCGCAGACCCCAAGATAAATTCGTATATGAACCGGTGTTTGTAGGCTCATTTGAAGACGCGGTATTGGCAACGATTCTGAACGGCAGCTTTGAGGCAGTGATTATTTATGAGGGAATTCCTCTTGCCTCATCTCACAACAGCCCGGTTCTGCGCGAATTCCTGGCAAGCCATCTTGCCGCCAGCGGAATCGGAACAAATCAAGCCGACTACAGTCTGGCGCTTGCTCAGGGCTTGAAGCAGCTGCGCCCCGAGCTCGATATCTATTACCTGAGTGACCGGCAGGTGGAAAAATTGGCGGGTGATGTCACGGCGGATTGCATCCGCCGGATTTTCTACCAAGTCGAAGAGCCGTTGGAGCTGCATCTCAGCATTCTTGATGGAGTTGCGGACCGATTCGACACGCCGTATTTCGACAACCTGCAGAAATATGCGCAGCGCCCTATCGGAACATTTCACGCGCTGCCAATTGCTCGAGGCAAATCCATCTTTAAATCGAACTGGATCAGCGACATGGGCAAGTTTTACGGGATAAATCTGTTTCTTGCAGAGTCTTCAGCTACGACCGGCGGATTGGATAGTCTGCTGGAGCCCACAGGCAACATCAAAGTGGCTCAGGAAAAGGCTGCCAGAGCTTTCGGAGCGGATCATGTTTTCTTTGTGACTAACGGAACTTCGACTTCGAACAAGATCGTGGAGCAGGCGCTGCTGGCACCCGGTGACATCATGTTGGTCGACCGGAACTGTCATAAGTCGCACCACTATGGCGCGGTGCTTTCTGGGGCCTATCCTCTCTACGTCGAAGCTTATCCACTCACACAGTACTCGATGTATGGCGCGGTTCCGCTGCGCACGATCAAGAAAGCGCTGCTTGATTTGAAGGCCGAGGGCCGACTAGATCGCGCACGGCTTCTGGTGCTCACAAACTGCACATTTGATGGCCATATCTATAACGCCGAGCGCGTCATGGAAGAGTGTCTCGCGATCAAGCCAGATCTTATTTTCCTTTGGGATGAAGCTTGGTTTGGTTTCGCCAGGTGGACCCCGTTCTACCGTCGGAGAACGGCCATGGGGGCGGCTGCGATTCTGGAGAAAAAGTTCAGAGATCCCGCGTACCGCGCGGCCTACAAAGAGCAAGAAAAAAAACTGGGAGCCGACCTTAAAGCCGGTGAGAAAACACTGCTGGAGACCAGATTGATTCCAGACCCCGAGAAAGTGCGCCTTCGGGTCTATCAAACAAACTCGACCCACAAGTCCATGTCGTGTCTCCGGCAGGGTTCCATGGTGCTCGTCAAAGACCAGGACTATCACACGGTGGAGGAACAATTCCACGAGGCGGTTTTCACACACGCTTCCACTTCACCCAACCTTCAGATTATTGCCACCTTGGACGTTGCGCGTCGCCAGATGGAATTAGAAGGCTACGAGCTAGTGAATCGCGCGATCCAGTTAGCGCTGGATTTCCGGCGCGAGGTGAACTCGCATCCACTCATATCAAAGTATTTTCGTGTGCTTGGCGCCGACGAACTGATTCCTGCTGAGTTTCGTAATTCTGGATTTGTCGACTATCTGACGCCCGGTGCGAATTGGGCCACAGCAGTCAAGGCCCTAAGGGATGACGAAGTCGCACTCGACGTTACACGACTCACGCTAGTGTGCGGTTCTGCTGGATTTGACGGCACACAATTCAAGAGTTTGCTCGCCGCAGACTTTGACATCCAGTTGAACAAAACTTCGCGCAACAGCGTCTTGCTTCAAACCAACATTAACAACACACGCAGTGACATCGCTCAACTGATTAAGGTGCTCGTCCAGATCTCGCAGGGGATCGAGAAGAAGCTTGGGGAGGGTGGCAGCGCCGCTAAGCAAGTATTTGAAGCGCGCGTGAAATCGCTAATGACCGATGTACCGGACCTTCCAAATTTCAGTTGCTTCTTCGAGCAGTTCCGCGAAGATCCTTCCAGCAAGACCAGCGAAGGCGATATGCGCTCTGCATTCTTCGCGGCCTATCGCCAGCAGCAGTGCGAACACATAAAGCTTTCCAGCCCGGAAATCGATAAGCGCTTGAAGAGTGGGCCGGAGTTGATTTCGGCAAACTTCGTGATCCCGTACCCTCCGGGATTCCCGATTATGGTTCCCGGCCAAGTCATCAATGGGGAAACGATTGAGTTCATGCGCAAGCTGGACGTCAAGGAAATCCACGGCTACAACGCCTCGCTCGGGCTAAAGCTGCTCAATCCCGCGTCTATGCAGTCGGCTAAAACACCCAGCGGGAAAGCTGCGCATGCGGCAAGGAATCTCAGGCACAAGTCAGCGGCAGGCTAGCTTATCGCGTCGAGTGGGGGAATAAGCTGGCGCTTACGAAGGGATGAATGCGTAGTGGGGTTGACCCGGCGGAGGCAGCGGCAAGCATGTCGTCAGAACCCGGTGCTCAATTAACATCGGGCAATTACAAGGAGTCAAACGATGGGCATATTAGCATGGTTCGCTGCTACCCTCCGGCAGTACCCGGAGATCGCCATCTTCCTTACGCTTGCCATCGGATATTATTTCGGTAAGTTCACCTTCAAGGGAATTGGCTTGGGGTCCGTCACGGCGACTCTGCTGGCCGGCGTCTTGATCGGGCAGATCGGAATTACCATTTCTCAGCCTCTCAAGGCGACAGTCTTCCTCCTGTTTCTCTTTGCCGTCGGCTACGGCGTGGGTCCGCAGTTCGTCCGCGGTGTCGCAAAGGACGGGGTGCCTCAAGCCCTCTTCACAGTGGTCCAGTGCGTGTTGAGCCTTGTGGTCCCTGTAGCGATCGTCAAGTTTGTCGGCTACAACCTCGGCTACGCGGCGGGGTTTTACTCCGGGTCGCAAACGCTCTCGGCGGCGATGGGCCTCTCGACCGACGCCATCAACCGACTTGGTCTGGCCGCCGACCAGGCTAAGCAACTGATCGATTCTATGCCGGTCGCCTACGCTGTGACCTACATGTTTGGAACAATGGGATCGGCGATCGTAATTGCATTGCTTGGTCCGAAACTGCTCCGCATTAATTTAGAGGCGGCGTGCGAAGAGTACGAGGAGAAGAATGGAGGCAGTAAGGAGCTTGGTGGGCCAGGCACAGCCTGGCACCGCTGGGAAGTGCGTGCGTTTCGAGTGCAACCAGGCGGGAAGGCTGTTGGCCTCCGGGTAACCGAGGCCGAATCGCTCGTTCCCGACGCACGAGTATTTATTCTGCGCTTACGTCGCGGGGGAACGATTGAGGATGCGGCCGCAGACGCTGTGCTGCAAGAGGGCGACGTGCTAGCGGTAGTTGGTGCGCGCGAAGTGATCGTGAGTCTGACCGGGGCAGGCGCGAAGGAGGTGGACGACCCAGAACTGCTGAGCGTGCCTGTAGAAGGTGTCGACGTTTATGTGACTAACAAGGCTGTCGATGGCAAGACTTTGGCCGAACTGGCTGGGCTGCCTGGAGCGCGCGGCGTGTTCCTGCGAAAAATCACGCGGGGTGCAACCGCCACTTCGATACCGATCCTACCGAACACACAGATTCAGCGTGGCGACATCCTCACGTTGGTGGGTCGCACGCAGGACACTACCGGCGCAGCCAAGCTAGTGGGAGTCGCGGACAGGCCAACGGATGTTGCCGACGTCGCGTTCATGGGCGCCGGAATTGTGATTGGTGCGCTGATCGGCGCGCTAGTCTGGAAAGTAGGTGGTGTGCCGCTGACGCTCTCAACCGCCGGCGGCGCGCTCGTCTCGGGGCTCATTTGCGGGTGGTTGCGCTCGGTGCATCCCAAGTTCGGCCGCATTCCTACGCCAACCCTCTGGTTCATGAACTCCGTCGGTCTTAACATCTTCATCGCCATAGTTGGCATCTCGGCCGGTCCGGGCTTCGTAAATGGCTTGCGGACACAAGGCATTGGGCTGTTCCTATGGGGAGCCGTGGCAACGACGGTGCCTCTCGTCTTGGGGATGTTCATCGGCAAGTACCTCTTCCGCTTCCACGATGCGCTTCTACTCGGCATTGTTTCCGGAGCGCGCACGACGACGGCTTCGCTCGGCTTGGTCTGCGATATAGGCAAGAGCCAGGTGCCCGCTTTAGGTTATAGCGTGACCTACGCCGTCGGTAACACTCTGCTCACGATCTGGGGCATGGTCGTCATCATGCTTCTGTCGTGACATTCTTTGAAAGGTGAAAATCATGGACCTCGTAAAGCTCCGTAAATTCGAAACGTTGGGCCCGTTTGAGATTAAAGATGAGCTGATCAAGCTCGCCAAGAAAACCTCGCGTACGACGCAGTCGGCATTCCTCAATGCGGGGCGTGGCAACCCCAACTGGATCGCCACCACTCCGCGAGAAGGATTCTTCCTTCTCGGTCAGTTCGCGGTCACCGAAAGCAAGCGGGTGATGGAGCATCCTGCAGGTGTCGGTGGAATGCCGCAGCCGCAAGGCATCGCGAGCCGTTTCGAAGTATGGCTCGCAAAACATTCCGACATGCCCGGTGCGTCCTTTCTCTCGGCGATGGTGCCGTTTGCAATAAAGACGTTCGGGTTCGAACCGGACGCCTTCGTCCACGAGCTCGTGGACTCGATCATCGGCGACAATTATCCGGTCCCCGATCGCATGCTGGTTCACAACGAGCGCATCGTGCACGAGTACTTGGCGTGGGCGATGTGCGGCAATCCGCGGCCGGCGGGCAAGTTCGACCTCTATGCGGTCGAGGGCGGCACGGCTGCGATGTGCTACATCTTCAAATCAATGAAAGCCAACCGCCTGCTGCACCCAGGAGACACAATCGCGCTGGGCACGCCGATTTTTACGCCGTACCTCGAACTGCCGCACCTCGAAGACTACGGGCTGCATTTCATTACCATCCAAGCCCCGCAAGAGAATCGCTTTCAGTTCACGGACGCAGAGCTCAAGAAGCTGGAAGATCCCAAGGTCAAGGCGTTCTTCCTCGTCAATCCCGGCAATCCGACAGGCGTGGCAATCAGCAGGGAAGTGATCGGCAAGATCGCAAATCTAGTGAAGACGAAGCGCCCCGACCTCATGATTCTGACCGACGACGTTTACGGAACGTTTGTCCACGATTTCCGATCTCTGCTTGGCGAGCTACCGTACAACACCATTGGTGTCTACTCCTATTCCAAATATGTCGGCTGCACCGGGTGGCGCCTCGGTGTCATCGCGGTCCATGAAGACAACATTTTCGACAAGATGATCGCGAAGCTCTCGGATGTCGATCTGAAAGCGCTCGACAAACGGTATGGCACACTGGTCCTCGAGCCGCGCAAAATCAAGTTCATCGACCGCATTGTGGCCGACAGCCGGGATGTGGCCCTCAATCACACAGCCGGCCTCGCACTGCCCCAGCAGGTCATGATGAGCCTGTTCTCCCTTGCTGAAATGATGGATGGAGCCAAGCTGTATCAGAAGGCCTGCATGGAGATCGTGCACCGGCGCGCCAAGGCCATGATTGAAGGCCTCGGCATCGAAGTCACTCCGAACACGCTGTACAACGCCTACTACGGTTTGATCGACTTCGAATTTTTTGCACGCAAGAACATCGGCGAAGACGCCGTCGAATACCTTAAGAAAAATGTCCACCCGCTCGACCTCGCCTTCTGTCTCGCCGAGGATCACGGGATCGTGCTGCTGAATGGCGGAGGCTTCGAGGCGCCAGACTGGTCGCTGCGCGTGTCCCTGGCCAATCTGCCCGACGAAGCGTATGAGGAAATCGGACGCGGCGTTCGAGCGATCGCGCGCGGCTACCGCGATGCTTTCGAGGCTTCGAAGGGCACGAAAAAATCCGGACAAGCGGCAGCGCGATAGTGCACCGCGGCTTTCCGGGATCACGAGAAGAAAAACGCCAGAATTCTGCTGAACGATTTCAGCGCGGCCAGTAGGAAATAGAATGGATACCTCGTTGGGCGGCCTCCACAACTCTCACCCGAAAATCAGGTGGTGGGTCCTCAAGAGGGAGGCCGCCGTAAAAGGAATGGCCTATGGAGTGGCTGGCGAAACTCTTTACAAAGTATCCCGAAATGGCAGTCTACCTGGCAGTAGGCCTAGGGTACTTGATCGGTCGGTTGAAGTTTCGTGGTGTCGGACTTGGTGTGGTGACAGGGTCCTTGTTGGGAGGGATTTTTATTGGGAATTTCTTTCACGTGCCCGTATCCGACCAAGCTAAATCGATCGTATTCCTTCTGTTCCTTTTCGGAATCGGTTACTCGGTGGGACCTAGTTTTTTTCAGAATCTTAAAGGGGAAGGCTGGCGCTGGGCCGTGCTCGGCGTATTTGTTCCTGTAATAGGCCTTTTGACGGCTTACGCTGTCGCTCATTTTCTGAAACTTGACCCAGGCTATTCCGCCGGTTTGCTATCCGGAGCCTTGACAGAGTCCCCTGCAATCGGCACTGCAAGCGAAGCAATACGTTCCTTATCATTGCCCGACGAACTGAAACAGCAATGGATCGCACACATCGCTGTCGCGGATGCAATCTGCTACGTCTTCGGTACCTTGGGCGTGATCTGGTGCTGTAGCAGCCTTGGACCGAAACTCCTTGGCTTTGACCTTCGTGCCGAGTCCAAGAAAGTGGAAGCCAACCTAGGAATCCAACGCTCGAAGCTCGGCGTTTATTCCGCATGGCAACCTATCGGTTTTCGCGTCTATACAATTCCTCAAGACGGCCTCGTCGTTGGCAAAACAGTCGCGGAAGCCGAGCAGTCTGTGCCCGGTGTCCGCCTCTTTGTAGAACGAATTCGACGTAATGGGAAGATCTTCTCACCCCTAGGCACCAGCGTCCTGGAGGCAAATGATACGGTCGCTGTGCTCGGGCGTACGGAAATCATGATCAAAGCACTTGGTCCGCTGGCCAGAGAGGTCGCTGACCCTGAACTGCTGGAGATTCCAGTAGCATCCTACGATCTATACACCACCAGTAAGACGATTGCTGGCAAGACTCTCCAGGAGATTGTAGATGATGTCGAGGAAGCTCGTGGCGTTTTGCTGAAAGGCATCTCGCGCGGTGGCCATGAGATTCCAATCGGAACAAATACAGTGATCGAACGCGGCGACTTACTACGTGTAAGTGGATCTGAATCTGCAGTCGAGGAACTGGCCCCTGTAGTTGGCCGCGTGATTCACCCAACGGATGAGACCGATTTTGCTGTGCTCGGAATAGCCATATCCATCGGCGTATTGGTGGGGGCCGTGCTCACAATACCCATAGGGCATCTGAGAATAGCGTTGGGCACTAGCGTTGGAACTCTTCTCGCCGGCGTGACCGTTGGATGGATGCGGTCTGTGCGTCCGTGGTTCGGAATAATTCCAGATGCCGCGATTTTGTTCATGCGGTCGCTTGGACTGGCAGCGTTTGTGGCAATGATCGGCCTAAAAGCTGGGCCGATCTTTGTGCAGGCAGTGAGAGAATTTGGCTACATCCTCTTCCTTGGAGGAATTGCGGTAACGCTTACACCACTCATTGCAGGTCTTTTCTTCGGCCGCTACGTTCTTGGACTCAACCCGGCACTCTTGCTTGGAGGCATCGCTGGAGCACAGACGATGATCGCGGGCGTCGCCGCGGTGCAGGAGAAATCAGACAGCCAAGTTGCCACATTAGGCTATTCGTACACGGTGGCATTTGGACATATCTTTTTGACTATCTGGGGAACCATTATCGTTTCCCTAATGACTTAGCTTGAGACACCCTGGCGGAATAAGCAGGACTGAAGGCTCATATAGCGTCACGCGCGGACGCTCCGTTCCTTCACATCGCCCGAAGACGTAGGACTCAGACCAGTGTCCGCCACGCTTTCTGCGACTGATCCATCAACGCTGCGAACATGGATATCTCGCTGAGGGAACGGGATTTCGATACTGGCCTCTTTCAAGGCTGTGGCGACGGCGACAGTGACATCGCTCTGTAGCTGAAACCAGGTGTCCTGCTGACCACACCAAAAGCGCAGCTCAAACTTCAGTGCGCTTTCGCCAAATCCCAGGAAGAAAGCCATGGGCGGGCGCTCGCGCAAGACTCCCGGATGTGATCCCGCCACTCCCTCGAGCAGCTTGATCACTCGGGCGGGATCGGTCCCATAAGCCACTCCGACGGGCACGTCCACGCGCCGCCATTGTGACGACAGGGTCCAATTGATGACCTGGTTCGAAATCAGGTTGCTATTCGGTACGATCACCTCCGCACCCTGGAAGGTCAGGATTGTGCTGGATCGCGCCCCGATCCTCCGAACGATGCCCACCAATCCCCCGACGTCCACGGTATCGCCGACGTGGATGGGACGCTCGAAGAGCAAGATCAGTCCAGAAACAAAATTGTTCACGATATTTTGTAGGCCGAAGCCGAGACCAACGCCTAGCGCGCCTGTGAGCACCGTAAACTTGTTTAGCTCGACACCGGCTGCCGCTAGAGCGGCTCCAGCAACCACCAGCATAAGGACGTAATAGGCGATCGTTGAGATGGCGTAGGGCACGCCGCGGTCAAGAGACAATTTTGGAAGCACAACCTTTTTTAATAGAAACGTGAACGCATTCGCGAGCGCGTAACCAACCAGCAAGACCAGCGCAACGCCGAGCGCGCCTCCAAGGGTGAAATGCACCCGATCAAAGCCGATAGGGCGTTGCGACAGACTGGATAGGGCAGTCATCACGCTTTCATAGATGGTCAGTAGCCGCAACATGGCTTTCAACCACAACAACGAAGCCACAAGGCCCAAGAGGCGGCCGCCCCAGCGTTCTACGGCATCAGTCCGCATTTCGAGTAGCGCGCGCGCCCAGCTCGTGTGCAGGACGGTGTTGAGAATTAGGGTCAATACGCGCACGCCGCAGATAAGAGCAGTAGCAACAAAGGTTCCAACCAAGGCGCTCAGACCTAGAACCTGAGCCAGCGAAACATATCCGACCACATTCGCCACGAGAGATACGGCCATCAGCACAAGACCCGCGCGGATCCCGATCAAGTAAATTCGCACCTTTCGATTCTGACTCATTAACGGGCCTATTCTCGATGGGCGCGCCAGCCAGCCAATACTGAGCAAGGCGGCGAGAACAAGTAGGGCGTAAAGCTCACGCCTGAAAAATGATGGGAGTTGAATGAGCAGGTACACGCCGCCAAGTGCGTAGAACGCGGCCAGGACATACAGAAAAATCCGAAGCCTGGGCTCGGTTAATAGCACCAATAGTCGCAACACGGGAAAGAGATAAAGCAGGTAAAAGGCGAAGGCGATGCCGATGGGTGCCGAAGCGATGTATTGTCCCGTTCCGATCAGCGCCACCAATAGCGCTACTGAAAACGGCCGGGCCAATAACTCCAAGAGCTCGTTTGGAACTTCGGGTCGCGCCGCCTGCTCAACGTAGAGCCTAAACTTGAAAACGCCGAGAAGCGCCAGAAGGTACAACATCGCGAAAATAAACATGGCGGGCATATGTGTACTCAGGAACTCCTTAGCGCTTGTAAATGACCTGTCAAAAGAGCTGTGGAAGGAAGGTCCGAAGTTTTGCTCGACTGCTTCCGAATCGCGGGCTTCCCAGAGAGGACGGCCATCCAGCTCTAGCAGACGACCCCGTTCGAGCTCGCGCGCTTGACGCACCCGCAGCAATATGTCCGAGATTTGCTGGTCTTGCTGAGAAACCTGATTTTGTATAGTGAGCAGCACATTTAGCTGTTCCTGTGCTTCCGATTTTGCAGCACGAATCTTGTCCAATTGCTGCTTAATGCGGTCGACAATGGCTCCTATTCCTGGGGATTGATGAATCTGGTTCCAGGTAGCCACCCACTCCGCCTGTTGAGCCTCTAGCGTTTGAATCTGCTCTTCCAGTTTCCCTGCACGCAGCGTCAGGTGTCTACGTTCTGCGGCATATTCGAGGCTCCGGGAGTACCAGTATCGCTGTTCGTCTTCCAGGTCCAGCGATGTGGGGTCGCCAGCCAGGAGGTCCCTGGTTTGTAGCGTTCGCCGACGAAGCTCAGCGGCTCGTTCTTCCGCTTTTCGCTGGGACTCCAGCAACTCAGACTTAGGTATCAGTTGACTGCTGATTTCTCGCAGCAGCTGGTCTAGCTCCACCGCGCGGTCGGCAATCTGAGGCAGAGGAATAGTTTGTTCTACGGATTGAGCTGCAGGAACTGCCGGAACTTCGTTCACCTGCGACTGCTTAGCGCTGTTCGAAAATGCAGACTGTGAGGGCGGCGTCTGGGACTGAATCCCGCGAATGAAGGGAGAGAAGGAAGTGAAGAAAAATGCGGTGGCAATAAGGCAGGGACGAAGCCAGTCAAGGCTTCCCCGGATGACTGCTCCTACGGTGATGCGATGAGATGAACTTTGTTGGGTCAAAGGTCTATAACCTCTTCTTCCTAGATTTAGACCGGCTGGGGGGATACTGAGAGACATTCTGTTCCGTGGCGTCTATGCCTCACTTCGGCAGAAGTGGCAGAAACCCTCCGAGACTCCCAAATCAAACCAATGTCGTTCTCGGGTAGTAGGTAGCGTCAAATCTACACCGCCTGAACGTTCGAATCATTTCTACTGAGGAGTGCCGGCCTTGTTCCAATCAAGAATGTTAACGAGCTTCCAAGGATTCTTGTTGAGCTGGAACTCGAGCTGACCCTCTTTGTTAATGACCAGCTGGGCTGCTGGGTAGAGAACACCAGCGCTCTTATCTTTATCGGAATCATTAATTTCAATTTCACCTGCCGTCAGGTTGTATGCGGTGGTTTGGGTGTTGTAATAAGCTTCACCGAATCTGAGCAAGCGGTTGGTGACGAAGCGAATCTTGCGGCCGGTGGGAGTGGGAACCAGCCGAATGTAGCTGAGGTCATAGCCAACAGTGCCAGTGATTGCAATGCGGCCCACGGACTTCATCTTCGTGAGCGCATTTACCAAACCTTGATTTTGGCCCTTCTTGAACGACTCGATGAGGATTTGTCTATCCTCATCTGTCGAGTACTCGTAGATGGTTACTTTCACGCTAACCACTCTACCCATCTGAGTGCTGGTGCCCGTTGCGGTGGCGTCGATAGTCTCTACTTTTCGGTCATCCGCCGCAAAGGCGAGCGCGGCCGCCGTCAGTAGTAGCGATGCCAGTAGCAGTCCGCCGTAGCTGAAGCCGCGAGTCCTGCACTTGCCTACATTGTTTCGCGTCATCGTTTTCTCCTTTTCTGTGCCCGTTGAACGTACCTGCGAGCAAAATCCGTTTGGTGCCTGCTCCAGCCTCGCAAGCGCAATTGACCCCGCTAGTGTCCATAGCTGAAACGCTAAATCTTGTATCTGGAGCATGTCGACTAGGAAAACCCCTAGTTACCCCTTTCGAGCACATTGTGGGCTCACCTGCCCCACTCCTGTCGAGGAAAGCGGAGCCGAGGTCGATTAACGGGTAGTTGGACCCACTAAACGAATACGCCCAACTTGCAACGACAGAAAAACGCTCACAAAAGTGCGGAAGGAAAGATGGCGATAGAGGCAGATCGGATCAAATGCAAAAATCTCCAACAGGACGGGGAAAGAAAAACCGACTTGGCTCTAGCCGACCTTCCCAAAGAAGGACTTGAAGTCACACCCTTACGGTACGGTCTCAACGAGACTACGCGGCCCACAGTGATACCCGCCCTTGCGACTCATTTCCCGGTAGCCTGGGCCACCTAGGACTTTCCCTAGGTGTGCCAGTGCCTGTGCGGTGCTAGGTTCAAGTCAAGCCGAAAACCTTATATACAGACATCGGACTGTCCATGGAGCTCCATACCGGATTTCGAGATTCGCGGAACTCGGAGTGGTTCCATATGCTGAACCGCGATATCACTTCTATTTGTATTACGGCGACAACTTCAAAATCGAATGCCCCACGGGATCCGGGAAACTCATGAACCTCTTCGGTGTGAGTAAGGAGATCTCGACCGTCTCATTCGCATCTTCTTGCGCGATGAACATGGTCGGCGGCCTGTCTATAGCAGCACGGAAAAGTTCCAGAGTGATCCATTCTGGCGCGACAACATCTACTTCTTTGAATACTTTCATGGCGACAATGGCGCTGGGTTGGGCGCCAGTCACCAAACCGGCTGGACCGGACTCGTCGCTAAACTCATCGAGCTCTGCGGCTTTCTCGATGCTAAGCGAGTGCCGGAAGTGGGCCGTTCAGCCGCGTTCACTGAGAAAGCCCGCGCCGCTGGGTAGAGAGGACGGGGGCATGAGCCGAGCGGTGGGCAGGGCGGCCCGTTCCCTGAGATCAAGAACTTGACGCTGCGGCGCGACACTATCGTGATGGTGCTGGCGTTTCTTGTGATCGTCATTGCATTGCCGTTTGCGATTATAGATACCATCGAAACGGGTCGCGTGTACCTGTTCTCGAGGCAGTTCCTTGAAGAATTGCCACAGCGCTTCACTGGGCCCGGACGCTTACGCTTCATCCTACAGCCTACGGTGGCCATCATCCTTGGGATTCGCGGAGGTCTTGCCGATGCCAGGGCAGGAAATCCGCCCTACCTGTTCGGGTTGATCTTAGGTGCTGGACGTCGAAGAGAACTGCTGCGAAGCGGAGTGGTCGCCGTGCGCAACCTGGTGGCCTTGGGGATCATGATGGACGTCGTCTTTCAACTGGTCCTCTACCGCTCTGTGCATCCAGGCGCGGCCTTGGTGGTTGGGTCGATTCTTATTTGCCTCCCCTATGCAGTCTCCAGAGCGCTAACGTCGCGCGTGACGCAGGCGATGGCGAAGACCTAAGGAACGCCGCGTATCTGCGGGGCAGGAAGAGCGGCGGGAAGGAACAGTCGTTCACTGTTGCGTATTCCTCGCGTTGGCCGCAACCTGTTAGTGGCGTCACCATAGTGGAGCCACTCGTATTCTTAATTGCGACTCTCATGACTTCGCGCATTCCGACGCAGGTTAGGGGATACTTTGTGAATGGTTATTACTTGCTCCCGCTCACGAGGACAATTCACCGTATTTCGCAACCGCCAGCTCGAGAGTAAACTGCATCTTCTCACGTCCGAGGGCGATGCCTAGCGGCGATCGCTGGACCATTTGCAGTACTCCGGGGTTGAGCCCCACTAACCAAGTGGCCACTCCAAGATCACGTTGTCGTTTCTCGCCCTCGTTCAGGGCTTTCAATGCCGAGTATTCGAGATCGAACACAGCACTGAGATCGAGCACAACTACCTTGGGTTGCGCTTCATTCACCAACAGTCTTATCTTCTGTCCGATAAGCTCGGCATTGGCAAAAAAAACGCGTCCCTCAAGTCGCAGCAACAACAGACCTGGAAAAGTTTCGTCCTCTGGATGCTCCCCAGAACGTGGCCGAAACACATTTGTCCCTGGCTTGCGCCCTAGAACGTACACCGGTGGATCGGCAACCTGAGATGCCAGCGCCACCAGCGACACCAGGATGGCGACAATGATCCCCTTCAAAGTCCCCAACAGAACCACCCCGGCTAAGGCGGTCAAAGCCCAGGTAAACTCAGTTCGGCGGATATTTAGGATCGCACGGAACTCTGTCGGTTGAATCAATCCGATCGAGTAGACGATAACGATGGCTGCGAGAGTCGCTTGAGGCATGAGCGCTAGAAGGGGCGCGAGCAATAGAATTGTGGCCAATGCAACGATAGCTGTAACTATCTCTGCGAGCTGCGTGCGCGCACCCGCGCGGCGGTTCACCGCGGTCTGGGAGGTGCCTCCACCGGCAGGCATTGTTCCCGCGAACGCGCCTCCCGCATTTGCGATCCCCGTCGCAAGCAACTCCCGATTTGGTCGGAGAGGTGGTTCCTCACTCTTGGCGAACGCTCGACCGGCGGCAATCGTCTCGGTAAAACTCATCAGCGCTATGCCTAAGGCCCCAGGCCAGAGCTCTCCCACGAGAGAGAATTCCGGGAAAGTGATTGAGGGTAGACCCTGAGGAATCCGTCCGACTAACTCCACTCCGTGTGCCTGCAACCCCAGGAAGCGTGCACCGATGATTCCCGTAGCCACGGCGATCAGCGGAGCCGGCGTTCGCGGAAGCAATCGTTCGATCCCAACCAACAAGACGATCATTGCTATCCCGACGGCTAATGTCGTCAGCTTGGCCTCTGGAGTTCCACGCACGATAGCCAACACGTTATGGAAAAAAGAGGCCCTGGGAATATGAATGCCGAGGATCTTTGGAATCTGATCTAGCACGATGACAGTACCAATACCCGCCTTAAAGCCGACCAATACTGGTTCGGAAATGAAATTAGCGATAAAGCCCAACCGCAACAACGAAGCAAGAACGAGGATGCCTCCAACCAATAGTGTCAACATTGCTGAAGCCTTAAGGAGGGATGACGGATCTCCACCAGGCACGACTTGGCCGAGTTCTGTTGCGGTGAGAACTGCGATGGTGGTGGTGGTGCTTACACTCAGTGGGCGAGAGGTTCCCAGCACAGCGTAAATCGCCAAGGGGACTAAGGCAGTGTATAGCCCCACCTGTACCGGAAGTCCTGCAATCGTTGCATATGCCATTGCCTTGGGAATGACCACGGCGGCCGTGGTCAGGCCGGCGATCAGATCCGGCCGCAACCACTCCTTCTGGTAACCGAATAACCAGTCTGCAATCGGTAGGTTGCTGTGGCTGGTATGCCCTGTCGACAAGTCTTTCCCCAAACGCATCTGCTGGGTTCGTCCATCAGCGCAGTTCACCGATATTCGATCAACGCCAAATCCGACGGGTGACAAACTCAGCGGCGCTGGCTGAGCCTTGATGAAGCTGCCAAGATGCGAATGCTAGCAACCCAATATTTCTCTCAGCACCTAGGGATTTGCCTAGTGGCGCTCCGACGCCCGAGTTGAACCCGCTCGACCAAAGAGGCCACAGCGACCGATGCCTGTGGTCACATTTTTGAATTCGGACTACAATTCAAGACTTCCGCCGGTGTTCTGGAAGAACTAAGGCAAGTCTTCGAAGGGGTAGTTCGTGTAGGGGAATCGTCATTCATTTACGGTATCGATTCGAAAAAATGCGATCAATTTAGGAGCTCGAAAGAATTGGTCCACTCCCGTTGTATCGCGATGATTCCCAGGTTCAATTGCCTGAAAGCCCGGTAATTGGCAGATGAATCTTGAAAATAGCTGGCTCCCCAGCCAGTCAAAACGTCTTGTCGGAAATGCGCGCCGGATCTCCCTGCTGCTGGTTCTGATTTCCTTGCACTTGGTGGGTGAGCCTAGGGGGAGTGCTCAAACTCCCGCAAAGAAGAATATTCTAATTCTGAACGAGGTGGGCCCATCGCACGCTCTGACCAAGATAGTGGCCCAAGAACTTTTCACCGGAGTGCCTGATACGCCCGGTCGTCACGTCGAAATTTATTCAGAAAGCTTCGACATGCTCTCTTTTCCGGACAGCCTCTCCCCCTCGGAATTGCAGGAGTCGCTTGTTAAGCAATATGGCAGGCAAAAATTTGACGTTGTCGTAGCTGTGGGACCAGACACTATTAAGTTTCTCGGGGAACATGCCCAGTCTCTGTTCGTCAACGTTCCCATTGTCATTTGTGGAAGTTCCGCCGACCAGGCAGGCCATCCCAAGTTAGACTCCAGGTTCACGGGAACTTGGCAAAAGCTTGAATCAACGAAAACAATGGAGGTGGCCCTACGCCTTTTCCCGGCCACTCGGCATGTGTTTATAGTGGGAGGCACCTCTGATTTCGACCGGACCGTCATGTCATTGACAAGAAATTCCATGAGTTCCTTTGCGGCGAACGCAGATATTGTCTACCTGACAGACATGGCTATGGGAGAACTACTCGAAAAACTACAGAACCTACCTGAGAACTCGGTTGTCCTTTATGTCTCCCTTTTTCAGGATACCGCCGGCCACAGTTTCCTCAATGCGACCAAGGCCCTCCCCATGGTTGCGTCGGCCGTGAATGTCCCCGTATTTGGAATGTCAGATACGTATTTGGGGCGTGGAATCGTCGGCGGGGATCTGATGAACTTTCAGGAACAGGGGAATGTCACGGCTCGGATCGTTTCGGAACTCCTCGATGGGAAAAGAGTCGAAGATCTTCCTATCAGGACTCTTCCTGGTATGTTCATGTTCGATTGGAATGAACTGAAACGTTGGCACATTCCAGAAAGCCGACTTCCTTCTGGGAGTATCATACTTTTTCGCGAACCAAGTCTTTGGGAGCGCACCAAATGGATTTGGACCACTGGACTCCTGATCATCCTGGGTCTTTCCGCTTTGGCCGCCTACCTGCAGCACGCCGGAAAACAGCTGAAATTGGCCAGAGAGAGGGAAGGGCACCTCAGTGGCATGCTGATCAATGCAGAGGAAAAGGAGCGCCAGCGGATAGCCTCGGAACTTCACGATGACTACAGCCAGAGACTGGCAGTACTCGCGTTGGGTTTGGAGAATGTGGATGAAGCAACGCCCGCTTCAGTCCCCGATGTTCATAAGCAATTGCGAGAGCTTGTAAAATCCACAAGCGAACTCGGTGCTGATCTCCACACCCTTTCTCACCAGCTGCATTCATCCACGCTCGAGAGCCTGGGACTTGTTCCTGCCCTCGCCGCCTTGTGCAAGGAATTTACTGACCAGCAAGACATCAAAGTAGAGTTTACCTCGGACGAGATTCCCCGATCGATTCAACCTGAGTCAGCCCTTTGCATCTTTCGTATCGTTCAAGAAGGGCTTCGGAATTTGAAGAAGCACAGTGGTGTGGGAAAAGCGGAGGTGCACTTGCGAATGACACGCGGCACATTGGCCCTTACTTTGCGAGACGAAGGCAGCGGATTCGACTTAAAATCACTGCGCCACAATGAAGGGATAGGCATCCGAAGCATGGAGGAGCGCGCACGCTCGCTGGGTGGAAAATTCGAAATTCATTCACAATTTGGCAAAGGGACAACGCTCAAGGCTTGGGTGCCAGCCAAACCTGATCCGGGACTTGTTAAGAGCTAGAGTCGTCACGAGCAAGTTGTATGTCCCTTCCGGCGTAAGCAGTCTGGAGATCCTCGAAGCGTCCAGGTCTGCACGAGCCGTACACTAACGGGGACAAAACTCTCTAAAATTACATTTTATGGGCTAGGGATTTCCCCAGTAGCCAAGTACGTTCACACCCCCTAACATCCGGCCTAGATTGATACTGCACCCTTGTCCGTTAGCGCTACGAAAGCGAGTGTGCATGTTTGTTTTGGACGGAGGCGAACGTTGATTCGCCCACGCATACTCTTGGCTGATGACCATTCCGACTTCCTGGAAGCGGAGATTGCTCTCCTGCGGCCCCACTTTGAGCTTGTAGGCACGGCAAGCGATGGGGTGTCGCTTGTATCAGAAGTGCAGCGTCTCAATCCGGACGTTGTTGTGGCTGATATCACTATGCCGGTAATGAACGGCATTGATGCCGTACATAGACTCAAAGAGTTAGGCTCAACCGCCAAGTTCGTATTCCTGACGATCAACACCGGTGAAGAATTCGTTAAGGCTTGCCAAAAGGAGGGCGCTCGGGGTTATGTCTGGAAATCCCGAATGAAGTCCCACCTGATCCCAGCAATTTATGCGGCACTCGAGGACCTACCATATATTTCCCCGTTAACTTCCCCGTGACTACCGGAGATTTGTTTCGCCATTGAGAGTCGGCAGAAAGGATGCCACCGCAGGCATCGCTCTAAGGAAGAACAGAGATGGGTTTGGTCGAACAATACTGGCAAGGCGGAATGCGCGGACTTAATAACTAGGGATTCCCCTAGTTGCTGGTGCTAAAGAGAAAGTCTAAATACCTAAGTAGGTGCCAGGGTCCTAGATTCACGATGGACGGCAAAGAGGCGGATCTTTGTGGTCCGGTGAAGCGCATGAAAATCACAACTGCCAAAATCGACCGGGAGCAACCTGCCGTTGGTAGGGCTTCTCTGTCTCTTGTGCATTTCTGCTTCGCTCGGGCTAGGTTTGTCCACGAGAATTTGGGACTTTAAGTTGCCCCCAAAGGGGAGGAGCAAGAGCAGTACGGGCTCCTCCTCACCCTCTGCGCGGCCGAGTGGAGGAGAGCGTTAGAAAACTGAGCACTGAGTTCTACTATTCGAGGTGAGCAGTCGAAGGTTGGCCCACAGGGACGTAAAGACAGAAATTGCGAAGGAAAGTCACCCATGAAAAAGAAAACTGTCGGATTAAGATTGTTCCGCAAAGCCGCGCAAAGCTGTGTAGCCGTTTTGTGTTCTGCGCTTCTCGTTCCGGGAGACGTAATGCCAGCAACTTCGGCACAGGAACAGGCACCCGGGTCAGTTGAGCAGGATGCTCCGAAGATTCCTCCAGACCAACTTGACTCGCTCGTAGCCCCAATCGCGCTGTACCCGGACCCAATGCTCGCTCAAGTCCTGGCTGCTTCGACGTACCCATTGGAACTTGTTCAACTCCAGCAATGGCTGGAGAAAAACAAGACTTTGAAAGACAAGGCGCTGGCTGATGCCGTGCAAAAACAGCCTTGGGATCCCAGCGTCCAGGGCATGGCCGCAATGCCGGACCTGGTGAAGCGCCTGGCGGATGACATTCAGTGGACGACCGACATGGGTAACGCATTCCTGGCGCAGCAGAGCGATGTAATGGATGCCGTGCAGCGCATGCGCAAGAAGGCCCAGGACAAAGGCAATTTGAAATCGACCGAACAACAGAAAGTCGAAACCAAAGTCATCGAGAGCAAGAGTGTAATCGTGGTCGAACAGGCTAATCCGGAGGTTGTGTATGTACCATCGTATGATCCGGTCGTGGTCTACGGCCCACCTGTCTATCCCTACCCCCCAATCTACTATCCGCCGCCAGGATACTATGCCGCGGGAATGGCGATTTCTTTCGGAATCGGCCTTGCCATGGGAGCAGCGTGGGGCGGAGGCTGGGGTTACGGCTGCGGGTGGGGCGGCAACAACAACGTTACGATCAACAACAATAACAATTTCAACCGCAACAGCAACATAAACAGCGGCAACCGCCCCTCGAATCAACCAGCCCGAGGCGGCAATCGCGGCGGAGGCAATAATTGGCAGCACAATCCCCAGCACCGGGGCGGAACGCCCTATGGCAATAAAGCGACCGCCAATAAGTTCGGAGGAACAACCAGAGGGGCTTCGGTGTCGGATCGCCAAGCCGGTGCTCGCCAGAGTATTTCTCAGCAGGGCAACAGGCCACAAGCGAGCACGCGCGATGCCGGTTCGCGCGGACAGCAGCAAGGTGTTGGCGATCGTGCGAGTGGCGGTGCAAACCGCGGTGGGGGAGGGGGAGATCGCGTCGGCAATCGGAGCGTATCACCGAGCTCGGGCAGAGGTTCCAGGAGCGATGCGTTCGGTGGTGCTTCGAGGGGGAGTACCGGCAGTTCAGCACGCGCTAGTAGTTCGCGCGGCTCTTCCAGCATGGGGTCTCGTGGTGGCGGTGGGTCTCGCGGTGGCGGTGGCGGCGGGCGGCGGAGGTAGACAAGTCATGAAGAGGGAACTTCAAATGAAATCGAGAAAATTTAATTCGTTTGTGTGGATTACAGCCGGGAGATTGTCGATCATTGCCACCCCTTGCGCGTTGGCGCTGCTCTGCGCTTTACCCTTGCTATCACAGCAGAAGCCCTCCCAGTCTTCATCGCAAAGCCAGAAAACCTTCGCTTCCTCGAAGGAGGCTGCCGAGGCACTCATTCAGGCTGCGGGGAGTTTTGATGTGCCTGCTCTGACGCAGATTCTCGGTCCCAGCGGCGAAGACTTGGTCGCTTCGGAGGACTCAGTCCGGGATAAGGAGTTCGCCGCCGCGTTTGCTGCGAAAGCTCACGATAAGAATTCGATTGTTGTAGACCCCAAAAATGCGGACCGCGCCACCCTTATTGTCGGAAGTGGGGACTGGCCGCTGCCAATTCCCATCGTCAAGCGAAACGGAAGGTGGTTCTTCGATACCAAAGCGGGCCGCCAGGAGATTCTCTATCGTCGCATTGGGAGTAATGAACTGGATGCCATCGAAATCTGCCGGGGCTATGTGGACGCCCAACGCGAATATGCCTTGGAGAAACATGATGGTGCGGAGGCAAATCAGTACGCACAGCGAATTATCAGCACTCCCGGGAAGCAAGACGGCTTGGTCTGGCGGAATCCGGATGGGAGCTTGGCCGGGCCCATTGCTGAGGGTATCGCTGATGCCCTGGCGCAAGGCTACACGGACAAAGCCAAGCCGTACCACGGATATTTCTTCAAGATCCTGAAAGGGCAGGGCTCCGCGCAGCCGCTCGGCAAGTTGGACTTTGTTGTAGAGGGGGCAATGATCGGTGGCTTCGCTCTCGCCGCTGCTCCGGCAGACTATCGTGTCACTGGTGTCAAAACCTTCGTTGTGAGTTACGAAGGAGTTGTCTACCAGAAAGATCTAGGCCCAGACACGCTCAATATTTTCAAGGAAATGGAGCTTTATAATCCGGACAAATCCTGGAAGCCCACGAATGACAATTGGCCGACGGATGCGTTTGATACGTCCGCTTCCACAGGGAAAGACTGAATGACTCAATGCGGGTGTCTGCGGACTTTCTGGTAACCATGCGCCCCCATTAGCCGAGGAACCATTCAGCAGGGAGCCGCTATTGCGAGATCGATGCACGATGGCCGCCGCAGTCCGGAGACGAAACGAATGACCACAGAATCTGTATACCGTATCCCGCTACCGCGGAACCAGTGGATTAGCAGTAGTGGGACATCTGCTCCTGCGCGATCACCTACTCCATAAGGGCGTCGATCGGCAAGTTGCTGAAAGTGGTTTCGCGGGCTAACGATCAGATCATTGGATGAATTCATGGAGGGCCGCAGCATCCTTTGATGGACATTCGGAGCCCCGGCGAAATTTCTATTCGCTAAGGAGAAGTCAATCCAGATGGGCAAACAAGATGCGTCACAGGAAGAGAAATCCCTGAAGCGGAAAAAATACGAAAAAGAACTGCGGCGTCTCCAGGCAGAGCTCTGCAAATTACAGGACTGGGTAAAATACAAAGGACTGCGTGCCATTGTCATCTTTGAAGGACGGGACGCCGCCGGTAAAGGCGGCACTATTCGCGCGATTACGGAGCGGGTCAGTCCGCGCGTGTTCCGTCTAATTGCGTTGCCAGCCCCATCGGATCGTGAGAAAACTCAGATGTACATCCAGCGCTACATGCAGCATTTTCCAGCCGCTGGCGAGATTCTGATCTTCGACCGTAGTTGGTACAACCGGGCCGGTGTCGAGCATGTCATGGGATTTTGCACCGACGAGCAGTACCGCCAGTTCCTCAAACTCTGTCCCACATTCGAAAAATATATCGTGGATGCCAGAATAATTCTCATCAAGTACTGGCTCGAAGTTGGAAAGAAGGAGCAGCAGCGCCGATTCGAGGCCCGCATCAAGGATCCTCTCCGCCAATGGAAACTCAGTCCGATGGATCTGGAATCCTACCGTCGCTGGAATGAATACTCGAAGGCTCGCGACAAAATGCTCGAAGCTACCGACTCCAAGCACGCACCTTGGTATCTTGTCCGCTCAGATGATAAACGCAAGGCCCGCCTGAACTGCATTTCTCACTTACTGGGTATGATTCCGTACAAAAAAGCACCGCGGGAGAAAATCAAACTGCCGAAGCGTTCCGAAAAACATGGTTACGACGATCAAGGATCTGTTAAGGGGCGACGGTTCGTCCCGGAAAAATTTTGAGTGAATCGGATCTCGAGAAGCATGACCCAGCAAGAAGGGAATTATGCGGTCAGATTTCAATATGCGCTGTTCTTATTACCCGGCCGAGAGATTCCGAGTCCCTGGCGGTCTTCTGCCGATGCATCCAGTTTGTCTTCCGTATCACCAAAAGACCGCTCGATGGTTGACTGGAGACGCTGCTGCCAGTACCGAAGCGCGTGATGACGCTCCTCGGGCAGGACGGAGACCATCTCACTGATGAGCGCCTTCATGCGACGCATGACCTGCACACTGCTGGCGCCATAGAAACGAATTTCATCGAATGCCAAGCGCAGGAAATCCTCCCAGCTCGGAAAGGCAACAAGCACCCGGAGCTTGCCGTTAGGACCTCGAAACGCCCCGATCTCCAAACGGCGTCGCCCGAGACGGAGCAATAGATCTTCAATCTGGTCCAGTGCCTGCACCGCAGTGGTCGGGTCGTTAATTGCTGGGGAAAGGGCTTTGATGGCGATATCTACCAGCAAACGGATTGCATATTTGGGATCCTGCTCGAAAGTGCGCTCGCCGCCAAGCTCAATCGCTTTTCTCAATTGCGCCTCTGGAAGAGGGTCGACTCCTCCAAGAACTCGAAGTATCGGAGTCGATTCCAAGACGGAATCACCAACGGAAGCGGCCAACTCAATTATGCAATCGGCCCCGCTGGCAATGTGCACCAGGGTCGGCACGTCCACAGCTTGGACGATCTGCGGCCGCCCATGATGCATGAGTGTTTGGAGATTGGGAGCATGACACATTTCAGCCGAGCTTGGGGAGGCCGGAGCATCTAACCGTGGATAAAGATTCTCAATAATTTCTCGACCTTTATCCCCGGTGAAGATCAACATCCGGGCGACCTGGAGCATACTTATGCGTTGGATGAGGCTGATGAACATGATAATGCTGAGGATAAGCAGAGCGGTCACCACCACTACGTTCACAAGCGAAACTCGGCCGGAACCGCTCCGGTCGACCCAAGCTAGTGCCACCAACGCATATAGAAATGTGGCTGTAAACACTCCGATAGCGTGGGAGATCACGGGATCGCGTGCTATCCAGAGAACGAGTCGCGGGGAGTAGGCGGTGGCGCTGAATTGCACCATGACAAAAGTCAGCGAGAATACGATCCCGGTGAGGGCGAGCATGCCGGAGGCAATCGAAGAGTAAAAGCCGATCGCTGCGTTTACGCTGATGGTGGAAACGAAGCCTGGCAGAAACACATGTGCCAGACGTGCGCTTGTGATGCCAAGCGTGAGCGCTGCTGCCGCGTAAACCAATGGAACAAGCCATACCTTGGCTTGTGTTTCTCGCACTCTGTAGAACATCGTCTCGCAATCCTCGTGCCAGGTGGGCTGGGCCGGCATACCGCGGCCAGCTCCGCGTCCGAGCTTGTCGCGAAGCTGCAACTCGGGATTCTCAGTTCAGCTCACTTTCTGGCGCATCGCATTTATCCCCTGCCCTCGATACGACAGAATTCTCAGCCAGAGCCAGTCCAGCTCAAACCATGGAACGCCTACGGCGCTCCATAACCAACTGGGAATGTCACGGGCGCCTCAAAATATACTCCTTTACCTTATTGCTGATGAACGATTCAGATTGAATCCTAGAACTGTGCTGGATGCGCCTAGGGCTTTCCCTAGTTCTCGCGATTCTCGTGCGCTGCCAAAAGTCACACCCGTGCTTAGCTCATAAGCACGTCGAGTGACATTTTGACTAAGCGAGACGCGATGCGGTCAAGCGATAGGGTCCGCCCGCGCCTTGTTCGCCGCGGCCATGATCGACATCTCCAACAATTTTTGTTTGGGCACGCACCAAAATATGTATTCGAGCGCTACGCCAAGGTACGGGAAGAAGGGGGTCTTCCGATTGGAATTAGGTGGAAAAAATCGGATTCGGATTTGAACTACCACCCTCAATTGGACAACTCGGGCAACTTCGCATCGTTCCGAAAGTGGCCTAAGTTATTGAAAAGATGGTGGACGAGACCGGGATCGAACCGGCGACCTCCTCGTTGCGAACGAGGCGCTCTCCCAGCTGAGCTACTCGCCCACGAGCAGCAACTGAATTTTAGCAAACGCCGCAGACCTTGCCAACACGTGATCGTCCGCGTGTAGTCAAAACTGGGGCGCTTGACTTGGCAGAAGCCCCCCATGAACCCTATCGTACTTCGTGCTGAAGCTTACGGCTGCTCGTTCGAAGCACCCGTGCGCTGCGCCGTGATTTTCTTCGCGTTCTGATACAGCGCCCGCGCCTGAGGAATCGCGTCCACGGCTTTCTGCACCTGCGGGTCGGATTCCAGCAATACCTTGAATCCTTCCTGCTGACCAAACGTGGACATAAACACTTCCTGCTTGATCTTTCTCTTGATCCAATCGCCGGTTTCCGCCATTTCCGGTTCCGTGTACCGCACGTTGTGCTTGCTCAGGTACTCGCGGAACGTGCGCATCACGCTGTCGTCAACTTCAAACTCCTTGGTGATTGTCGGCTTCGTGCCCAGGTAGTAGCGCGTGAATCCGCCCACACCCGTCTCCGCCGGATAGAACACGTCGTTGCGATACAGAAGTTGTTCGAACTTCGTCAGCTTGGGAGCCGCCACCGTAATATCCGGCGCGATGCCGCCTCCGCCGGTAACTTGCCGCCCGCTGTCCGTCAGCTTCACTTCCGTCGGATGCTCGGGGACTTTCCGCTCGTAATGATATTCGTACAGCGAAACTGATTTGTAATCGCGTTGAATCAGCCGCCCGCTCGGCGTGTAGTAACGCGCCGTGGTCAGCGCCAGCCCGGTGTTTTCGCTCAGTGGCGTAACCGTCTGCACCAATCCCTTGCCGAAGGTTGTCTCGCCCACCACCAACCCGCGATCGTGGTCCTGCACCGATCCTGCGACAATCTCCGTTGCCGATGCCGAGTTGTTATTCACCAGAATCACCAGCGGCACGGTCACGCCCTGATTCCCACGTACCGCGTAATAACGCCGCTCCGGTGAAGTCCGTCCATGATGTGAAACAATTAGCTGGTTCTTATCCAGGAACATGTCTCCCACGGCCACCGCTTCGTTTAGCAGCCCACCAGGATTCCCGCGCATATCCAGAATCAGTCCATCCAGCGAGGAAGCATTCAGTTGTTTCAGCGCTTCCGCTATTTCACGGTCCGTCGTCTCATTAAATCCCGAAAGCCGGATATAGCCGATCCCCGGCTTAAGCAGGAACGCAATGTCCACCGAATGGCGAGGAATCTCGTCGCGCGTCACCGTAAATGTCAGTTGCTCCGGATAGCCTTCGCGCGATACCACAATCTTGACTACCGTCCCCTTGGGCCCCTTGAGCATGTCCGCGACTTCGGGCGTGCCGAGACCATCCGTGGACTTGTCATCCACCTTCAGGATCACGTCGCCAGGCCGCAGCCCCGCGTTATAGGCCGGTGCGCCCACATACGGCGCCATCACCACGGTGTGGTTCTCGCGCGGCGCAACGATCATGCCCACGCCGTAGTACTTTCCGCGCTGGTCCTCGCGCAGCAACGCAAACTGCTTGGCATCAAAGAAACTCGAGTGGGGATCCAGCATGCGCAGCATGCCCGGAATCGCGCCCTGATACACGGCTTTGTCTACATCCACAGTGTCGGCGTAATTGTTCTGGACCACATCCAGAACCCGCGTGAACTCCCGCACCGCCGTTTGATAGTCATCCGCCGAGGCGGTCGTCGCCCGGACGTTGGGCCCGTAGATCCCGCCCAAAACCGCAGATAACAGCAGTACGCCTATAACGATCCCAAGTCCGCGACGTTCTGAATTCATTCTTACCTCGCCTTACGACTCAATCCGAAATTATACCACACCGCAAAGTCCGGTTTGACAGCGACTGACACCCTTTCTATGATGCCAATGAACCAGTTAGACGGTGCCTGGGCGCAATGTTGAGCATTCCTCACATGATTGTCCTGTTTGTGGTCGTTCTGGTCGTTTTCGGGCCACAGAAGCTCCCGGAGCTCGCCCGTGGCCTCGGCAAGATCATGGCTGAGTTCCGCAAAGCCTCCTCGGACTTCCGTAGCGCCTTTGAGGAGGAAATGCGCGAAATGGAGCGCCAGACCCTGCAAGCCGCGCGCAAGAAGGCCGCTGAAACCGTCGCTGCCGGCGATTCCGCCCAACCGGCCACCTTGGCTACTCCAAGTGGTTCTGAGACGCCTTCGATAGAATCTCAAGCCGATACTCGCGCCTCTGAAGCACCACTTCTCGCACCCTCAGCCGAGTCGGTACCCCGTGCTTCCGACGAGCACTCTGAAACCTCGGTCGAAACCGCCGCTGCATCCAATACACCCGACGTCCCCCATGACACCCAGCAACCAGCCTGAATCCGCCGACAATTCCGCGCTCCCCGCTCCAGATAACGAGCCGGGCGGCGCCATGAGTTTTTTCGAGCACCTCGCCGAACTCCGCAAACGCATCATCAACTCGCTCCTCTCGGTTGTCATCGGCGCAGGCATTGGCTGGTTTGCCGCTCCCCATTTTGTGAATTGGATCACCAAGCCCATGCTGGAAGCGCTGAAAGCCGCGAAACTCGAACAAAAATTGGTCTACACGCATCCCGCCGGGTATCTGAATCTTTTGATCTCCTTGAGCATTTATCTTGGCCTGGTTATTGCTTCCCCCTGGATTCTTTACCAGATTTGGCTTTTCGTCGCTCCCGCGCTCTACAAACACGAGCGCAGCGCCATCACTGGCTTTCTGTTCTCGACCGTTTTCCTATTTCTCTCCGGCATCGCGTTCGGATATTTCGTTTCGCTGCCCTACGTCCTTCGTTTTCTGATCAGTTTTCAGGGCCCGGTTGTCCCGCTCATCAGCATCAACGAGTATTTCGATCTGATCCTCATGGTCCTTCTCGGCCTCGGCCTGGTGTTCGAATTGCCAATCCTCATTTTCTTTCTTTCGCTCTTTGGCATCGTTACGCCCAAGTTCTTGCTCAAGAATTTCCGCTATGCCATCTTGGTCATCGCCATTCTCGCGGCTGTCCTTACGCCCACCCCCGATGCTACGACCATGCTCGTTTTCATGGCCGTATTGGTCGCGCTCTACTTCGTGGGTATTGTAGTGTCTTGGGTAGTGGTGCGCCGCCGCGACCGGCGGCTGGCTGCTCCCGTGGAGGCGCAATAAATGACGAAAAGGCGTGCAATTCTCCTGCTTGCGACGTTTTTGTGCGTCTTTTTGCTGCTGCTTCGCTTGGTCGGTTACAAGGGCAAGCCCGTTTACCTTGCGAGCGCAAAGGTTGCTGAAGAGTCGACCAATCGCCCCCCGGCGCCTCAGCCGCCTTTCATGAGCGCTGTGGCCGTCCCTCCACCGCAAGCCGCCGACGCCGCGCCCCCACCGGACAAGACTGGCGGCTTCGACGGCAACCGCGCTTACGCTCACGTCGCCAAGCAAGTCAGCTTCGGCCCGCGTCCTTCCGGCTCACCAGCCATTGCCCGTTTGCAGGACTATTTGCAATCCGAATTGAAAAGCTACGGCTGCACCGTCGAGACCGACGCGTTCTCGGCTGACACTCCTGTCGGCCGTCTGCTCATGAAGAATTTCCTCGTCAAAATCCCCGGAGAGAAACCCGGCGTGATTCTTCTCGGAACACACTACGACACTCTTCTGAAAGAAAACTTCGTCGGCGCCGATGACGCCGGCTCTTCCACCGCCCTCATGCTGGAACTCGCCCGCCTCCTGTGCCCGCAGCACGGCAAATACGCCGTCTGGATCGCCTTCTTCGACGGCGAAGAAGCCATGAAGCAATGGAGCGAAACCGACAGCCGCTACGGCAGCCGCCAGATGGCCGCGCGACTGTCCACCAGCGGCGACATCAAAAAGATTCGTGCATTCATGCTGGCGGACATCGTCGGCGGTCGCAATGCCCAATTCCCGCGCGAATCCAGCTCTACGCCAGCATTGATCGATCTGGTTTGGAACACCGCGGCCAAGCTGGGCTACTCCGCCATTTTTCTAAATACTTCGGCATCCGCAGAAGATGATCACGATTCCTTCATGAAGCGCGGTGTGCCCGCCGTGGATGTCATCGGAGACTTCGTCAACAACGGTTACTGGCACACGCCGCAGGACTCCCTCGACAAAATCAGCGCCAAAACCCTCGCCATCGTCGGTCACGTCTTCCTCGAGTCCACAAAACAGCTGCAAACAAAATAAGCTCTACCTTGGTAGGGGCGAAGCATCGCGGCGCCCTCTTCACTCTGTGCGGGGCATTTGTAGGGACTGCCTTTCTGGGCGGGCCGCTCTTCTTGCTTGTGTTGCCGCGCGCGCATAGGAATCCCTCAAACCCGTGTGTTACATTGAAAATGTCTCGCAAATGAAACTCAAACGCATTTCCGTGAAGTCATCCCTTGGAAATTACTCCGTCATCGCCGGCGCAGGAACCGTTCATCGGGCCGCACAGGAAATCGCCAAGCTCGGTCGTTTTTCCAGCATCCACGTGGTCTCCTCAACAAAAGTCTGGCGCGCCCTCAGTAAATCCATCCAGCGTGGTCTGCAACTTCCCGGCAAAGTTCATTTTCACCGAATGAACGACGGGGAATCTGCAAAAAACTTGCGCACCGCCGAGTTATTAAGCCGGGTACTAGTGAAATCCGGGGCGGACCGCAAATCTCTTCTTATTGCAGTCGGCGGCGGAGTCGTCGGCGACGTCGCTGGATTCGTCGCCGCCATCTATTTGCGTGGCGTCGCCCTGGTACACGTGCCGACGACGCTCGTCGCCCAGGTGGATAGCTCCATCGGCGGAAAGACCGGCGTCAATCTTCCCGAAGGGAAAAACCTCGTCGGCGCGTTCTATCCCCCGCGCCTCGTCCTAATCGATCCGGAGTTGCTTCGCACCCTCCCGGACCGCGAATTCCGTGGCGGCCTCGCCGAAGTCATCAAGCATGCCATCATCGCCGATGCTCCGATGTTTGGCATGCTCGAACAGAATATGGAGAAAATCCTGCGTCGCGATCGCACTGCTCTCGGCCTGCTCATTCCGCGCAACGTCGCAATCAAGGCCCGCGTCGTTAGCCGCGATGAACGCGAATCGGGCCTCCGTGAAATCCTGAACTTCGGCCATACCTTCGCGCACGCCCTCGAAAGCGTCACCAGGTACCGCCGTTATCAGCATGGCGAAGCTGTCGCCTGGGGCATGATCGCCGCGGCCTTCCTCGGCCACGAACTCGGCCTCACACGGACCGCCGACGTCTCCCGGATCGTCGCGCTGATCCGCCGTCTTGGCCCTCTACCCGGATGGCCCCAAGTTCCGGCCACGACTCTTCTCAACGCCATGCGCTCGGACAAGAAAACGCGCAGTGGAATTCTGCGCTTCGTGCTCTCACCACGCATTGGCGAAGCCCGCTCGTACGACACCGTTCCTTTGCATGTCGTCGAGCGTGTTCTCCATTTCACGCCTCGCCTCATCGACGCCAGCGCCGGTCCCTTGGGAAAATACCGTGGTTGAGGCCACCGCACCGGTGAAGGGAACTCGTCCTGAAGGCGCCGTCACCGAAGCCGACGCCTCCGAAAAAGTCCGGGAGATGTTCACGCGCATCGCCCCGCGCTACGATCTGCTCAATCATCTTCTCTCTCTGCAGCACGACCGCCTCTGGCGCGCACGCGCCACAAAGCGCCTCCGCCCCATTCTCAATCGTCCCGGCAGTCTTGTCCTCGATCTTTGCTGCGGAACAGGTGATCTTGCTTTTTCCCTCGCTCGTGCAGGCCAAGCCCGGATCATCGGCGCCGACTTTGCCCACACGATGCTGGTCCGCGCGAAAGAAAAGGGCGAGGCGCTCGCCTCCGCCATGGGAGAAAACGCTGTAAAGTCCGTGCCATTTTTCGAAGCCGACGCCATGCGCTTGCCCTTCGCCGACGCCTCTTTCGATCTCGTCGCCACCGCCTTCGGCTTTCGTAATCTCGCAAACTACGAAGCTGGCTTGCGCGAAATTCAGCGCGTGCTCAAGCCCGGCGGCACCATCGCCATCCTTGAATTCACCGAACCGCCTGCTGGAATGTTAGGGAATCTCTACCGCTGGTATTTCTGTGAAGTTCTACCCAAAATCGGCGGCTTGATCTCCGGCGAACCCGCCGCCTACTCCTACCTGCCCAAATCCGTCGCTCGCTTCTTCCGCCCGGCCGAACTGGCGTCTCTCATCACCGCCGTCGGCTTTCAATCCGTTGACTATCGCGTCTGGACGCTCGGCACTGTTGCGCTCCACACCGCAGTACGCCCGCTCTGATCCACACCTATGATAGTTATCTATCCCGCAGGGATTCCCGTAGGGCCCGCCTTCTGAGGCGAACGGCTCTTGCCGCGCCTCCCGCTACTCTTCTAGACCCGCCCCGCGGAGTTTTGCTAACAACGTCTTCGGCGAAATCCCCAGCTTCTCCGCCGCTCTCGTCTTATTCCACTTGCAATCCCGCATTGTGCTCTCGATCAGAACTTTCTCCACATGGTCCGCCGCACGCCCCGTCACTTCTTCGAGCGACCCTTCCCACTTGAAATCCTCCGGCAGCATTCCCCCTGGCATTCCCTCCGTGTCCGGCTTGGTGGCCGGTAACTGCAATCCATTCGCTGGGACGCTCAATCCATCTGCCAGAATCACCGCGCGCTCCAGCGTATTCTGCAATTCGCGCACATTACCCGGCCAACGGTAGTGAAGCAATCGGTCCTTCGCTTCCGCCGATAACTCCAGCCCTGCCTTCCCAAACTCCCGCTTGAATTGTTCCAGAAAGTGTTCCGCCAGCAGCAGCACATCGTTTCCACGCTCGCGCAGCGGCGGAATCGTCATCGGCACCGCTGAAATTCGAAAGTACAGATCCTCGCGGAACATTTTCTCCGCCACCATCTTCTGCAGATCGCGATTGGTCGCCACCACGATTCGAACGTCTACATCGATCGACTGCGTCCCGCCGACTCGTTCGAATCGCCGCTCTTCCAGCACCCGCAGCAATTTCGCCTGTATCGCCAGCGGCAACTCGCCAATCTCATCCAGAAAAAGCGTTCCGCGATGCGCCAGGTCCATCTTCCCGACCTTACGAGCTCCCGCCCCCGTGAATGCACCTCGCTCATGCCCGAACA
The DNA here is from genome assembly GCA_013289585.1 of Acidobacteriota bacterium. GTDB lineage: Bacteria > Acidobacteriota > Terriglobia > Acidiferrales > UBA7541 > Acidiferrum. The sequence continues at coordinate 78,741 of JABCZR010000003.1, forward strand.
GCTCATTCTCTACGAGCCCTTCCGGGATCGCCGCGCAATTCAGTGCCACAAACGCCTTTTCACGCCGCGGAGAAAGATGGTGCACCGCCAGCGCAAACAGCTCTTTTCCAGTGCCGCTCTCCCCCAGCAACAGACAAGTTGAATCCGTCGCCGCCACCTTCTGAATCTGCTGGCTCACTTCCCGGATCGAAGCGTCTTCTCCCACGATGCGCGGAAATCCATATCGCGTCGCGTACTCCTCGCGCAGAAGTATATTTTCCCGCTGCAATTCCTGTTGTTGCGCCGCCCGCTGCACCAGCAGCTTCAAGTGGTCCAGGTCCACCGGTTTTTGCAGGAAGTCGAACGCCCCCTCTTTCATCGCTGCCACGGCTTCTTCCACTGAACCAAATGCCGTAAGCAGAATCACTGGAATCGTCGCATCGGCTTGCTTGGTTTCCCGAAGCACGTCCAGCCCGGAAGCCCCGGGCATCTTCAAATCCGTAATCACCAGCAGATACCTTCGCGCGCGCACCTTCTGGATCGCTGCTGCCCCATCCGGCGCTTCGTCCACGTCGTAGCCCGCGCGCTCCAATGCCTTCCGCAGCATCGCGCGCAACTCATTCTTATCTTCCACAAGGAGGAGTGGTTCCATCTCTACCGTTTCTACCACGATTCCCGCCAGCCCCGGCGAACTACCACTGTCGCATGTGCAGAGAAGGGAAGTAGCACATCAGCGCGTTCCATCAGCGCAGCGCCGCGTCTGCTCAAGCAGGCAAAGTATTGCGGCGCAATCTTATTCTTGGTATTGAAGCAGAAAAGTTCTCTAAAAACTTACAACGAATAAGTTACGAAGGTTTTTCTTCTACCGCGCCCACCCCGGATCCCCGCCCGACTTCCTTAATTGATCCTCAAGGTCATCCAGCCCCTGTTTCAGTTGCGCAATCTCCTGTTTCTTGGCGTCAATCTTCGCCGTCTTGTCGTTGATCTCTTTGCGGGTATTCTGCTCGGTCATCGCCTTCTGCGGGTCAGGGTAATACTCCGTCTGTGCCTTCTGCAGTTCGCGCTCCAGGATGTCCAGCTCCGTTTCGGCTTTCGAAATCTTATCGTGCTGCTCTTTAAATCTTTTCCTCCAGGCCGCTTCGCCGTTAGGGTCCTCGGCTGCCGCGGCATCTCCCGCTTTCTGCTGCCCCGTCGTTCCCGTGGCCCCCGCCGCGGCGCCAGTATTCTCCGTAGCCGCACTAGCCGCAGGCTTCACATCGTCGTCCGTATAAACTTTCTTTGGCTTCGCCGCATTCTTCTTGTCCTCGCGCGCCTTTCGCGCCGCATCTGCCACGGGGTCGGTTCCCGATTGCTGCGAAGAATTCTGCTGCTGCGCATACAGTGGCAATCCTGCCAGACACAGCACCGCAATACTCACTAGATGCTTGATCCACGTTTTCGCTCGCATACGATCCTGCTTTCCCGGAGCAGCTGGAAGTCCCCGAAAATCCCTTAAGCGCTATCCTTCTTCAATTCTACCGCTTCCAGCACCCTTCGCGGCAGCGGTAACGTAACTATAAATGCGGCCCCTCCCCTGCTCTCATTTCGCGCTTCCACCTGCCCGCCGTGTTGCACGATGATCTTTTGCACCACCGCCAGCCCCAGCCCCGTGCCATTCGCCTTCGTCGTAAAAAACGGCCGAAAGAGCTTCGGCATTGCGTCTGCCCCGATTCCCGGGCCGTTATCACTGATGGTTATGCGCTGAACCCCGGCCTCGTCTCCCCGCGTGACATCGCCGCGAACCAGCACGTGCCCGCCTCCCACTGCCTCCGCACAAGCTTCCGCCGCGTTCCGTGCCAGATTCAGCAGGGCCTGCCGCAGAAATCCCTCGTCTCCCCCCACATCTCCAAACGCCCCCTCGCAGCGAATCTTCACCTGCGGAATCGCCTCTCCCACTTCCGTCACTACCCGCTCCACAACCGTTTCCAGCCCGACAGTTTCATCCGAAATCTCCAGCGGCCGCGCATATTTCAAAAACTCGGTCACGACATGCGTGATGTTCCGCGTCTGCTCCAGAATCCTCTTCGCATAATCGCTGGCCTCGCTCTCCGTGCCCTCTGATTGGATCAATTGCGCGTAACCCGAAATCGTCGCCAGCGCATTCTTGAACTCGTGCGCGATGCCGGCCGACAATTCGCCCAGTGCTGCCAGATTTTCCTTCAGACGGATCCGTTGCTGGAGCGCCGCCAGCTCCGTCAAGTCCGTCAGCAGGCAGATTGCCCCGCTGATGTTCTCCGTGCCGCGCCGGATCGGCGAAATAGTCACGCCCAGGTGTCGCGTGTCGCCCGCCGGAGGAACATGCTCCACCTCTTCGCGCCGGAATATCTTTCCCGTCGCCAGGCATTCCCCCACCAGCCTCGTCAGGTCCGAGGAAGCCCCCAGCGCTTCGCTGTATCGCCGGAATCCCAGCCCCCGTATACCCAGCACCAGCTCCGCCGCAGGATTCGACGTCGAGATAATCCCTGTCGCATTCACCACCAGCAGCCCTGCTGGCATGTTTCTCGTAACTTCTTCGCTCAGCCGCTCTGTCTGTTCCGCACGCTCTTTCTCGATCCGATGCAACCGTTCCAGTTCTTTCTCCTGCTCACGTAGTTTCTGAATCACGCCTTGCATCGACGCCGCCATGAACGCCGAAGGATTCTCCGTTCGGGGCGCGCTCGTGGCGAACTCTTCGCCATGCTCATCACGCGTGCTCTGGAAGAATTTCCGCATCAGCAGCGCCACCACTGCCGTGATCGCCAGGAACGCAATCCCCAGCTCCGCCGCTAGCGTCCACAGATGTTGCGTATTATTTCCGGATTGGAATCCCGCCAACATTATTTCCGAATTCTGACTCCTTCCTCTGCTCCTCCGTGACCCTCTGAGTTCTCTGTGTTAAACTTTTTTTCTCTTTAACCTATAATCCCCCTGAAAATCGCCCACCGGGCCGCCACCACCGGCGTCGCATACACAATCAGCAATCCGCCAATGCCCAAAAACGTTCCCAGCGGCAACTGATACTGGCTCGCAATCGCCCAACGCAGTCCGTTTTCTGTCCCCAGCCCACGTGTGCTTGCCCGTTTCGCCAGCCCGCTCTTCCAGCCTCCCGCATACAGCGCCAGAACCACCGCCAGCCCGACAAGGCTTCCTAGAAGGCTCCCCACCAATATCGTCAAAAATGTACCCCGCAACCCCAGGAACGCTCCCACCATCGCCATCATTTTCACATCGCCCATTCCCATGCCTTCGCGTCCCCGCGCCGCCTTGTACGCCTTCGCCAGTCCGAACAAAAGGAAACTCCCAAACGCCGCCCCGAGCAATCCATCCAGAATCCCCGCTGCATATCCCGGCAGACGCGCCTGAAACAATCGATATCCGAGAAACCGCGCAAACCCATCGTTCGGCGGTACAACCGCCGAAAACAGCAACCCCGCCGCAAACCCCGGCCAGGTAATCACATCCGGCAACAGCCGCACGCGCAAGTCCGTGACGGTTAGTACGATTACCAGGCAGGTAAAGAACAGCCATTTCACGGTAGCTTGCGTGACGCCAAAATCCAGTAACGCCCCCACGAACAAAAGCCCGGTACTCATCTCAATGATGGGATACATCGGCGAAATGGGCTGCCCGCAAGCGCGGCACTTGCCCCCCAGCCATAGCCACGCGAACACCGGCACATTGTCATATGGTTTGATGGGCGTTTTGCATCGTGGACAGTGCGACCCCGGCGAAACAATGGAAATCTCCTCCGGAATCCGCGTGATGCAGACATTCAGGAAGCTTCCAATCACAATCCCTAATAGAAAAAAGAAGATGATGACCACAGTTCGACTCTCTCATAGTCATCTCACTCCCTCAACAAACCCCGCCGCCTCTCGTGCCTCATCCCTAACGCTTGCTCCTCTTTGGCCCCCGTTTTTCCGGTCCCTTGTGCTCTCTGTATTAGCTTTCTCTCCTTCGCATTTGCAGGTCGATCCGCTTTCTATTTGCTCAGCGATTCCCTGTAAACTGTTCCTTGATCACTGATCACCGATCTCTGATCACTTCCTATCCATGAACTGGTTCGAACGCAAAATCCGCCGCTACGAGCACCGCCGCTGGACCACTGACGACAATCGCCGTGTCCAGCCCTTCCATTGGGGCCTCGAACACATCGGCGGCTCCCCTGATGAACCCGATCCCGGTGCCTTCATTCGCCAATACTCCCAAAATGCCATCGAATCCAGCCGCGAATGGTACGAGGCAACCGCCGCCACCGATTACCGCCTTGACGCGCAAAACGTCCTCACCTTCACCAGCTCCATCCAATCCCCCTGGCCCGAAAACAACACCGTCCACGGTCAATTCTTCCGCGCTAGCGGTTCTGGCCCCGCAGTACTCCTTCTCCCCAACTGGAACGCCAAATGGCACGGCCAGAATGGCCTCTGCCACTGGATTCAGCGCCTCGGCATTACCGTCCTCAAAATGAGCATGCCCTATCACGACCGCCGAATGGCCCACGGCCACGAGCGCGCCGACCAGATTTGTGGCCCTAATATCGGCCTCACCCTCCAGGCGAACCGCCAAGCCGTCCAGGATGCCCGCCGCTGCCTCCACTGGCTTGAACAGCAGGGCTACAGCAAGCTCGGCATCCTCGGCACCAGCATCGGCTCCTCCGTCGGCTACATCACTCTCGTTCACGATGAACGCCTCCGCGCCGGCGGTTTCTTCCACGTCTCCACCTACTACGCCGACGTCATCAGCCAGGGCATGACCACCAACCATGTCTGGGAAGGCCTCCGCAATCACGTCACCGTTGACGAGCTCCGCGAATACTGGTCTCCCATTAGCCCCATGCCCTACGTCGAACGAAGTATGGGAGCCGGCCGAAACACCTACATGGTCTTCGGCAAATACGATCCCACCATGCTCCCCAATCTCACCCGCCAGATGCTCGACTCTCTCCGCCGCCACGGTGCCGACCCCCGCACCCTCGAACTCCCCTGCGGCCACTACTCCCTCGAACTCGCCCCCTTCTCCTACATCGCTGGCTATCGCATGCTCACCTTCTTCCTGGAATCCCTTGCTTAGCCCCGAACCGCCGAAGTAGGTGCTCACGTCTGGGAATGGGGCTGAACGTTCTACCGAGAATTGACACGGGATCCGTGTCACACTATATTCGTGTCATGAAAACCCGTCGTCTTCGCAATATCACCATCACTCTCGAGGAATCTGTTGCTCGATGGGCTCGCATCGAGGCCGCCACTCAGGAGACTAGCGTCTCGCGTTTCCTTGCAAATATTTTGAAAGAGCGAATGAGGGAAAAGGATGAGTACGACGCCGCAAGACGCCGTGCTCTGGCACGTAAGCCTTTCCTGAAGTCGGACGGCCGCTATCTGACCCGCGAGGAGGTCCATGACCGCGCCCGTCTTCGTTGATACCAACGTATTAATCTACGCCGTGGATTTGGGAGAACCAACGAAACAACGTCTGGCTGATAATTGGCTAAAGGAACTATGGAAAAGCAAGACGGGTCGCCTCAGTTTTCAGGTCCTGCAGGAATTCTACGCTAAGGCTAGCCGCAAAGGCCCTTCTGCCGTCGACGACATTCGTTCCGAAATTCGAGATCTCATGGCATGGGATCCTGTCCCCGTCACCGCTCGCCTTCTGGAACAAGGATGGAAGATTCAAGACCGTTACCAGCTTTCCTTCTGGGACTCTCTCATCATCGCTGCTGCACAATCTGCTTCTTGCCGCTACCTCCTCACCGAAGATCTGCAAGCGGGGCAGGACTTTGACGGTCTTTTGGTAATAAATCCTTTTCTCAGCGATCCTGCCTCAGTCACCAAGTGAAGTCCTCCTCTTCGGCGCCAGCGGCATGGTAGGTTAAGGCGTCCTACGCGAATGCTTGGTCGACCCAATCGTTAAGCACGTTTTATCAATTGTTCGCAGCCATACATCTATGAAGTTGCCTGCCGCAGACAGCCGGCGTTACGAAGAGCCAGGTGGGTGAGTTCCCCTAAGTTCCAGTCAGCGCGGGCGCGTGGTAAGCCCGGCTTTTTTCCAGAGCTTCTCCCATTGCCAGATGCCGGGTGTTTTATCGAGGACGCGGTAGCCGAGCTGGTGGGCGAGCATCAAAATCTGGCCGCGATGATGCGCTTCGTGCGCGAACATGTAAGCAAACATGGTCCCTCCGGCGGGCCACGTTGGCATCCAGCTGTCGCGTGAGAACTTTGCCACGCGGCGATTCGGAGCGGCCGAAAGAGCATCCGTCAACATGCGTAGACACTGCGCGCCACTTCTCCTGTGCGCGGCAGCAGCCTGCCTAATGGTGCAGCGGTGGGGATCGAGCGGCGGCGGACACTTCAGATGCGGCGCATTCTGTTTCAGCCATTTAAGACGGCAGTTGTGCAGGTGTGCGAAGATGGCCGCGATGGTCCGGCCACTGCCTTTTTGACCGGGCGGCTGGGCGCGCCACGCACGAGGGTCGAGATCGGAGAGGATGAGCTGATTCATTGCTTCGTTGCCCGCGTAGGTTTCCAGCAGGGTGTCGCGAATCTCGACAAGCGCCGCGTAGGATTGGAGTTCCATGGAAGTTCCGCCAATTTGCTTACTTAGTCGTCGAATGTGATAGACGAATCAGCCGGCTCAGCGGAGTATCGCTGAAAACGTGCCATCGGCCACCAGCGTTGACACCGCTTCAATCTCCGGCGCGAGCGGTCGGTCGTCGGTCACTTTGGCTGACTTGGCGCGCACCGCCGCATGTGCTTTCTTGGCCAGAGCCCCGGTCTGCAGCGGCGCAAGCAAATCGACGCCCTGGCACGCGCATAGCAGCTCAATCGCGATGATATGGCGGAGGTTCAGCAGCATGCGCTCGAGCCGCCTGGCTCCGCTCATCCCCATCGAGACGTAATCTTCCTGATTGCCCGAGGTAGAAATCGAATCTACCGAATGAGGCGTCGCCAGCGCCTTGTTCTCGCTGGTCAGCGCCGCCGCCGTTACCTGGGCAATCATGAATCCGGAATTCAGTCCCGGCTCCGGCGTCAAAAACGCCGGCAGCATGCTCGTCAAAGGATTCGTCATCTGCTCAATACGCCGCTCGACAATTCCTCCGAGCGTAGCGATGGCAATCGCCACCTGGTCCGCGGCCATCGCCAGCGGCTGCCCGTGAAAATTTCCTCCGCTGATGATGTCCCCGTCGTTCTCGTCTCGCACAAACACCAGCGGATTATCCGTCGCGCTGTTGAGTTCCACCGCGGCCATCTCCCGCGCCTGCGCCAGCGAATCGCGCACTGCGCCATGCACCTGCGGCGTACATCGCAGACTATAAGCATCCTGCACACGGGCGTCTTTATCGGCGGAACGGTGCGACTCGCGAATCTGGCTGCCCTCATTCAGTTGCGCAAGATTTCGCGCCGTCGTAGCGGCTCCCGCGTATGCCCGCGCGTGCATGATCCGGGAATCGAATGCCCCCGGACTGCCGCGCAGCGCGTCCAGTGAAAGGGAAGCCGCCACATCCGCTGCGTCCACCAGATTATCCGCCTCGCGCAACGCCAGGCTCAGCAGCGCCAGCATTCCCTGCGTACCGTTCAACAGCGAAAGCCCTTCCTTCGCTTCCAGTGGAACCGGGGTGATGACCGCGCGCTTCATCGCTTCGCTGCCAGCCAGAGTCTCTCCGCCAAAAATTGCGCGGCCCTCGCCAATCACTACCTGCGCGAGATGTGCCAGTGGTGCAAGATCGCCGGAAGCTCCAACAGATCCTTGCGACGGAATCACAGGATGCACTTTCGCATTCAACATCGCGCAAAGAGTTTCCACGACTTGCGGTCGAATTCCGCTCAATCCTTTTGCCAGCGCATTCGCGCGCAGCAGCATCATCGCGCGCGTCTCCGCCTCGCTCAGCGGCGCTCCAACGCCGCTTGCGTGCGAGCGCACCAGATTGACTTGCAACTGGCGGACTTGTTCCGTGGAAATGCGCACCGAGGCGAGTTTTCCGAAACCCGTATTGATGCCATAGGCTGTCGCGCCGGACCTCACCACGCGATCGACCACTGCGCGGGACGCCTTCATCCGCACGATTGCTTCAGGCGCCAGCGCGACGGCCTCTCCGTGCAGGGCCACCGCATAGAGTTGCTGAAACGTCAGATCATTGCCGTTCAGCGTGACGGTCATGCCATGCTCCGGTCCGGTTGTGGCGCGGCCACGGCATTGAAGATGCTGTGGTATTTCTTCGGCAGCATTTTCGGCCGTCCGTTGCGCCCGCAAATCACGTGCGTCGTCTCCCCATTTGCCAGGACTTTTCCATCGGCGTCGCGAATCACTTCATAGGAAAACTTGACCACGCGGTTGCGCGATTCCGCAATGCGCGTGCGAATGCGCAAAACTTCGTCGTACACCGCCGAATGGTGATACCGGCAGTGCGCATCGGCAACCACGATGCGGCAATCGTCCTCTGCCTCCATGCGTTTGTATTCGAAGCCCAGCGCGCGCATCAGTTCGACGCGTCCGACCTCAAACCACACCAGGTAATTTGCGTGGTACACCACCCCCATCTGATCCGTCTCCGCATAGCGCACTCGTACCGTCGCGTCATGATATTCAATCATTCTCACGTCCGTCATTTTTCCGTGTCGCCCTGCCACACCGGCTTGCGCTTCTCGAGAAACGACGCAACACCTTCCTGAAAATCGGGTGTGCAGCGAATGCGCGCATTCTCCAGGATGGCGCGCTCCAAATCGTGATCCACGCTCGCCGCCGCTGAGGAGACGAGCAGCCGCTTCGAACGAGCGAGACTGCTCGGACTCGCTGCGATCAGCAGGTCCGCAAGTTCATGTGCGCGTTCCATCAAGTGTTCAACGGGAACGACTTCGGACACGAGGCCGAATTCCCTCGCTTCCGCCGCTTCGATGATGCGGCCCGTCAGCAGGAGATCGCGGCAGCGCTTCTCGCCGATCTGCCGCGTCAGGAATACCGAAACAATCGCCGGCAGGAATCCGATCTTTACTTCCGTGTAGCCGAATTTCGCTTCCGGCACGGCCAGGGTGAAATCGCACAGCGTCGCAAGCCCGCAGCCTCCTGCGTAAGCCGCGCCGTTCACTGCTGCGATCAGCGGTCGTGGATAGCTCCAAACCCTGCGAAAAAGTTTGGCAATTCGCCGCGAATCCTCCTGGTTTTCCGCGGGAGATTGTTTGGCGATCGCCGCAAGCATGTCCAGATCCATGCCGGCGCAAAAGGCTTTTCCCGCGCCGGTCAGGATCACCACGCGGGCGTGAGTTTTTTCGATTTCATCCAGTGCCGTCTGCACTTCCGCCATCATTGTTGTGGAGATGGCGTTGCGCTTGTCTGGCCGATTCAGCGTGATGCTGGCGAGATTTCCGGTAATATCGAGAAGAAGTGTTGAATACATAGCGAGAACCCCTCCTCAGTTCGCAAGTGGCGCATGCGCGTATTTCGCGCGAATTTCGTTGGTCATTTCGAGTACCTTGCTCAACCGCGACGATTCGATGCCGGGATCGGCGCCCGCTTTGCGTAACGCGGCCAAAACATCCTCGGTCGCGATGTTGCCGACCAGATTGTCTCCTGCAAAGGGGCATCCGCCAAGCCCCGTCAGCGCGCTCTCAAACTTTCTGCAGCCCGCTTCGTACGCCGCGAGAATCTTTTCCTCCGCATTCTCGGGTCTGCTGTGCAAATGCACGCCCAACTCGATCCCCGCAACGTGATCCCTTACGCTGCGATACAAATCGCCGACAAGCTGAGGTGACGCATTGCCCACGGTATCGGCCAGCGAAACCGTTCGTACGCGAATATCTTTGAGCCATTCCAGAGTGTCCGCAACAATTTCTGGTCCCCACGGCTCATCGTACGGATTTCCAAACGCCATCGAAATGTAGATCACCAGATCGCGCTTCGCCGCGGTCGTTTCCTTCCTGAGTTTCTCCACCAGCTTTCGCGATTCGTCGCGCGTCATGTTGGCATTCGCCCGCCGGAAATACGCGGAAATCGAATACGGATAACCAATCGTCGTCACGCCCGGCGTCGCCAGCGCCCGCTCCAATCCTTTTTCATTCACCACAATCCCGATGATTTCTGGCGGCTCAATTCCAGCGGGAAGGGAAACATTCAGTTTCGCCATCACCTCTTCACTGTCCGCCATCTGCTTCACATGTTTCGGCGAAACAAAACTAACTGCATCAATGTGCCTGAATCCGGCGGCAATCAATTCGTTTAAGTATTCCGCTTTGTACTCCGTAGGAATCAGGTCCGGCAATCCCTGCCAAGCATCCCGCGGGCATTCCACCAACTTAACCACTTGGCTCATCAATGTTCCTTTGTCTCCAGCGTGCGAAATCAACGGCCGCCAGTACAGCGCCCAAAGACACTGCAACGAGAGAGACCCAAGTCAGGATTGCTACATAGGTTGGTGACGTCGCCTCAAGAGCCATCGGGCTAGATTTCATTTTTTGGATCCAGTGATGCTCTTGCCAAAACGAGAAACTCAACCAGCATAGAGCTGGCAAGAAAATAACAAGCCCTCGCAGTCTCATTAGGTTTGCAGAACCCCCGTCTTAAATTCACGGATGTCGGGGTTTAGCGCGGCGGCCTCGAGGGCCCAAATCAGTGCGTCGCGCGTGTGGGCGGGATCAATGATGGCATCGACCCAGAGGCGGGCGGCGGCGTAGCGCGGGTCGGTTTGATGTTCGTAAGTAGCGCGGACGGAGTCGTACAATTCTTTTTTTAGTTTTTCATCGACTTTTTTGCCGGCGCGTTCAAGTTGCTTCAATTTTATTTCAACTAGGGTGCTGGCGGCGGCGTCACCGCTCATTACTGCAAAACGCGCGGTGGGCCAGGCGAACATGAAGCGCGGGTCGTAGGCTTTGCCACACATGGCGTAATTTCCCGCACCGAAACTGCCTCCGCAAATCACCGTGATTTTCGGAACGACGCTGTTCGCCACGGCGTTCACCATTTTCGCGCCGGCGCGGATGATGCCGCTCCACTCCGCATCTTTCCCGACCATAAATCCGTTCACGTCGTGGAGAAAAATGAGCGGAATACGATTCTGGTTGCAGTCCAGAATAAACCGCGCGGCTTTTTCCGCGGACTCGGTGTAAATCACGCCGCCGAATTCCATGCGCTTCTGATCCGAGCCGCGCGCCAGTGTCTGCACGTGTTTTTTCTGATTTGCGACGATGCCGACGGCCCAACCGCCGATTCGTGAATAGCCGCAGAGCAGCGTTTCGCCATACTCCGCGCGATATTCTTCGAATTCCCCGGCGTCCACGATGCGGGCAAGGATTTCGCGCATATCGTATTGCTTGCCGGGATCGCTCGAGAAAATTCCGTAAATCTCTTCGCGGGAATAGAGCGGGTCTCGCGCCTTAGTATGGCTGAACGGCGAAGGATTGGGCGCGCCCATTTTGTCCACCAGCGCGCGGATTCGAACGATACACGCGTCATCATCGGGCTCGCGGAAATCAACCGTACCGCTGATCTGGGCGTGCATTTTTGCCCCGCCCAGGTCTTCGGCGGAAGTTTTCTGGCCGATGGCCGCCTGCACCAGCGCCGGTCCGGCAAGAAATAATCCGGAACCCTCGGTCATCAAAATGTGATCGCACATCACCGGGAGATACGCGCCGCCGGCGACGCACATGCCCATGATGGCGGTGATTTGCGGGATACCCATAGCGCTCATGACCGCGTTGTTTCGAAACACACGGCCAAAATCATCGGTATCTGGGAAAACGTCTTCCTGGAGCGGCAAAAAAACACCTGCGGAATCCACCAGGTAAATCGTAGGAATTCTGTTTTCGACGGCGATGTTTTGCGCGCGAATCACTTTCTTCGCGGTCATGGGGAAAAATGCGCCGGCTTTTACGGTGGCGTCGTTGGCGATGAGCATGAAGGTGCGCCCGCAAACTTTCGCAAGCCCGGTCACGGTTCCTGCTGACGGAGCGCCGCCCCATTCTTCATACATTTCGAACGCGGCGTAGATTCCGAGTTCGAAGAACTGCGAACCCGGGTCGATCAGCTTGGCGATGCGTTCACGCGCAGTCAGACGACCTTTTTTGTGCTGCGCTTCGATGGCCTTCGCGCCACCGCCCTGGAGAATTTGCTCTTCCTCATTCTTGATGCTGGTCAGCAAATCGACGACGTTGCGGGCATTCTTGGCAAATTCAGCCGATTTGGAATTGACGCTCGTCTTCAGAACCGAAGCGGACACGCGGCAACCTCACGAACAAACGATCTGGAAATGTAAGCCAGGATACAGACAGCCCGACAAACCAAGTGTCACAGTATACGAGGTTTGGCCGGGATTGTGCGAACCGTGGGAAGCTCCGGGAAAGCGCAGGCCTGCGCGCTTGTCTCGCAGCGAGCGCTCGCGAGGCCTACGCTTCGTGGCCGGGCGCTAGCGTCCGTAAGCCAGGCGGTAGACCAGCCAGCAGCAAAGCGAAGTCAAGAAACGGAAGTTGAGAAGCGGGAATAAGACTTCGAGAACAAGCGACAACATCTGGTCCTCGGTCGGAGAAGCAATGGCTGCGGCGAGAGTGAGCGGCAGGGCAAGGAAGATGCAGGAGGTAAGATCCTGAAGGAGCTGCAGAATCACCGGAAGTGGGTGTGATGCAGTACCCTCGGGCTTGGCCGCGAGATTCTTCTGGCGCTCGATGGTTCGGGCGATCAGCCCGACCACGCCGATGCCAAAGAACATCGGCCAGTGGAAGAAAAAATGTTCGAGAGGGCGGAACAGCCAGACGAGCAGACCGATGCCTGCGCCAAGGAGATACAGCTCGGGGCGCAAAGGCTTTGCCAGATTTCTTAGATAGAGTGAATCAAAGAACTGGCTCTTCAAGGATTTTCTTTCGAAAACGGGCATGGATCTGTTCCTTATTGTTTATTTATCACGCGGTCAGACATTCGAGGGCGAAATCCATGCCTGGCGGTGAGGAGTTGCCAATAGCTGTTCGAAGACAAGCTAAGCCAGATGCAAGCTCGCAGATTTCAGACTGGCTGCACGAATCTCGCGAACCGCATTGAAGCGCAATTGCGAGCTATTTGAGCTGACACAGAAGCAAGGTAAGCTATTCGACGGGTTTCTGGACCGATAGCGGTTGGTGACTGTTACCGAAGCATTGCGTCAGATGGCATCGAGAGGAAAAGTCATGAATCGTTTCTGCAGGAAAGAATTTCAGGTTGCGCTGCTGTGCGCGCTAGCGATGGTGACGGGCGCATCCGGGCAGACGCAGGCACCACCGAAGACGCCAGCAAAGACATCAGCGCAGGCGCCAGCAACGGCGAAACCCGCGGCCAAACCTGCGCCCAAAATGCCCCCGCTGGAAGTGCCAGAGCTGAAGTTCGAAAAATACACGCTCGATAACGGACTGGAAGTTATCCTTTCCGAGGATCACCGGCTGCCGATGGTGGCGGTGAACCTGTGGTATCACGTCGGTCCGGCAAACGAACTGCCGGGGAGAACGGGGTTCGCGCACTTGTTCGAACACATGATGTTCGAAGGATCGAGGCACGTGCCGGGCAGCGCACACTTCCACCAACTCGAAGCGGCAGGCGCTTCGGACATCAACGGCACAACGGATTTTGACCGGACGAACTATTTCGAGACGCTGCCTTCGAATCAACTGGAATTGGCGTTATGGCTGGAATCCGACCGCATGGGTTATCTGCCGGACAAGCTGGACCAAGCCAACCTTTCGAATCAGCAGGACGTGGTCCGAAACGAGCGGCGGCAAAGCGTAGAGAACGCTCCATACGGCGTGGTGGAAGAAGGGATGTTTCACCAACTATTTCCGAAGGAGCATCCATATTACGCCGACGTGATCGGGTCGCACCAGGACATTCAGTCGGCACAGCTTCAGGACGTGCGAAATTTCTTCAAACTCTATTACGCGCCAAACAACGCGAGCCTGGCGATCGTCGGCGATTTCGATCCCGAAAAGGCGCGTGAACTGGTGCAGAAATATTTCGGGCCGCTGAAGCGCGGCGAGGATGTGCCCAAGATCAAGGCGCACACTCCGCCAATTACCTCCGAGCGGCGCGCCATCATCCAGGACAACGTGCAATTGCCGCGCGTGTACATGGCGTGGCTGACGTCTCCGATCTACAAACCCGGCGACGCGGAAGCGGACCTGGCGGCAACGATTCTGGGAGGAGGAAAGTCCAGCCTGCTGTACAAGAAACTGGTTTATGAGAAACAGATTGCTCTCGACGTCTCCGCGAACCAGCAGTCGCTGATTCTAGGATCGGTCTTCGAGATTCAAGCGACGGCCAAGCCGGGCGTGAAGCCCGAGGAGCTGGAGAAGGCCATCAACGCGGAACTCGAATTATTCCGCAAAGAAGGTCCGACGGCGGCGGAACTCAGCCGGGCGCAAAACGTCATCGAGTCCAGAATCATCGCGAGACTGGAAACGCTCGGCGGATTTGGAGGAGTGGCGGACCGCCTGAACGGCTACAACCATTATCTGGGCACGCCGGATTTTCTGGCTGCGGATATCGCGCGGTATGAGGATGCGTCCGCTGCGGCGGTAAAAGCCTTTGCCCAGGGCCAGCTCAACTCGAACCAGCGAGTGGTGGTGTATGGAATTCCTGGCAAGCAGGATCTCGGCGCGGAAGTGCCGACACCGAAAGCGGAGCAAAAAGACACTGCCAAGAACGGTGGGGAGCCTGTAAACGCGGACGCACCCTGGCGCAACGAAGCGCCCAAGCCCGGGCCGGCGAGCGCGCTGCATTTGCCGGTGCCAGAGCAATTCAAGCTTTCGAACGGGATGACGGTGCTTTTCACGGAACGGCCAGGACTGCCGCTAGTGGCGGCGGATCTGGTTTTCCGGGCAGGAAGCGGAGCGAATCCCGTGGACCGTCCGGGGCTGGCAAGCGTGACGGCGCGGATGTTGCAGCAAGGGACGACGAAGCGAAACGCGCTGCAGATTGCGGATCGCGCCGCGGATCTCGGCGCAACGCTGGGTTCGAATGCTTCGACGGATGATTCCGTGGTATCAACGCGGTCGCTGACGAGAAGTTTTTCGGAAGCGCTGGAGCTGCTCGCGGACGTGGCGCTGCATCCGAACTTCCCGCAAGCAGAGCTGGAGAGAGTGCGGTCTGAGAGACTGGCCGCATTGGTTCAGGAAAAAGACGATCCGAATGCAGCGGCGATGCGAGTTGCACTTCTGTCGCTCTATGGCGCACACAGTACGTATGGCTATCCGGGTTCAGGAACGGCCGAGTCCCTCAAGGCGATTTCGCGCGAGGAGCTCCAGTACTTTTGGCAACAATACTATGTTCCGAATGAAGCGGCGCTGGTCGTGGCTGGGAATATCAAGCTGGCGGTGCTGAAGCCGCTGCTCGAAAAAGAGTTTGGTGAATGGAAGGCGAGCAAATCGTCGCTGCCGGCGATCGCAGCGCCGGAGACGACGGATGCGCGGCTGATCATCGTGGACCGCCCGGGAGCGCCGCAAACTACCGTAGCGTGTATCGAGATTGGAGCGGCGCGCTCCACACCGGACTATCCACAGCTTGAAGTGATGAATACGGATCTGGGAGGGCTGTTTTCCAGCCGAATCAACATGAACCTGCGCGAGGTGCACGGGTATACGTACGGAGCGGGCTCCTTGTTTATCTATTACCGCGCTCCAGGGCCGTTCATAGCATACTCCGACGTGCGAACGGATGTGACGGCGCCGGCGACTTCAGAGATATTCAACGAATTGAAGCGCGCCCGGGATACGGAGATGGTTCCAGCGGAACTGATCCTTTCAAAAGACTCGATTGCGCGGTCGCTGCCGGGACGATTCGAACGGGGGTCGGAAGCAGCGGGGAGCTTTGCGGAACTTTTCACGTACAATTTGCCGCTGGATTACTTTTCAAATCTGCCGGACAAGATAAATGCGGTTACGGCGGCGCAGGCACAGGCAGCGGCGCAGAAGTATATTCATCCGGAGAAAATGATCGTGCTGGCGGTGGGCGACCGCGCGAAAATCGAGGCCGACCTGAAAAAATTGAACCTCGGCAAGATCGAGATTCGCGACAGCGAGGGAAAGATAGTTCCTTAGAAGGTCGACTGCAAGAAAAGCCATGAAACCCATATGGAGCTGCTGGTAAGAAGCAACTATCCATTGCTAAGCCTGGAACTGGCCCGGCGAATCGAGCTGGCGGAAGCGTGTGCGGCGGTCGAGGGAGCGGAGACGCTGGCGCGTCTGCGGCCGCAAAGCGGAGCGGCGATTGAGCGGATCGCGGGCGGCTTCGCAGTTTATTGCGGGGCGAACTCGCCAATCACGCAGGCGGTCGGAATGGGGCTTGCCGGTGCAGTGAGCGAAGAAGAGTTCGATCAGCTGGAAACTTTTTATCGCACCCGAGGTGAACCGGTACGCGTGGAGACTTGCCCACTGGCGGATCCTTCCTTCATCGAGCAGTTTGGAAAACGCGGGTATCGCGTGACCGAGTTTTCGAACGTGATGGCGCTGCCGCTGGATGGCGGGAACGGCGCACATCGCTGGCCGGCGCTACCGGAGGGGATGAGCATCGAAAAGATTAGGCATGACGAGATCGATTTGTGGACGCTGACTGTGTCACAGGGGTTCGCGGAACATTTTCCGGCGACACAGGAGATTCTCGAAGTGATGAAAATGTTTGCGCTGGGGCCAAGCGCGGAATGTTACTTGGCACGGATTGATGGAAAAGTGGCGGGCGGCGCGACGCTGGCGATTCGAAACGGAGTGGCGGGATTGTTTGGAGCGAGCACCTTGCCAGCGTTTCGGGCGAGGGGCGTGCAAACCGCGTTGCTGCACGCGCGGCTGGCTCGGGCGGCGGAGGCGGGTTGTGAACTGGCAGTATCACTGGCATTGCCGGGGAGCACTTCGCAGCGGAACATCGTGCGGCAGGGATTCAACGTTCTTTACACGCGGGTCAAATTCGAGAAGGAAATTTAATCCGGCGATCTTGGTAAACAGGGCGCAGCAATGCTTCGCCCCTACAATGAGATCGCGCTAGCGGGTTATGCGCTTGTGGATGAACTCGATGATGTCCTGGGTGGAAGTTCCGGGCAGGAAAATTTCCGCGATGCCGGATTTTTTCAGGGGCGCGATATCGGCTTCGGGAATAATGCCGCCGACAAGGACGGTAACGTCGTTCATGCCTTTTTCGCGGAGCAGGGCCATGAGCTGCGGGCAGATGGTGTTGTGGGCGCCGGAGAGGATGGAGAGACCGATGACGTCCACGTCTTCCTGGACGGCGGCGGAGGCGATCATCTCCGGGGTCTGGCGCAGACCGGTGTAAATGACTTCCATGCCGGCGTCGCGGAGGGCGCGGGCGATGATTTTGGCGCCGCGGTCGTGACCATCCAGACCTGGCTTAGCAATCAAGACTCTTATTTTTTTTTCTGGCATGAGCTAGGTGATGGCGACTTCTTCGTAGGTGCCGAAGACGTCGCGGAGGGCGTCGCAGATTTCGCCGAGCGTGGCGTAGGATTTTACGGCATCGAAGATGAAGGGCATGAGGTTGTCGGCCGATTTGGCGGCGGTGCGGAGGGCGTTGAGGCGGCGGGCGACTCCGTCATTCGAACGCTCAACACGCAGCTTGGTGAGGCGCTCGGCCTGGCGGTGGGCGACGGTCTCATCGATTTGCAGAATGTCCAAATGTTTTTCTTCGGAAACGAAATCATTTACGCCAACCATAATCTTTTCTTTTTTATCGAGCGCCATCTGGTAGCGGTAAGAAGCCTCAGCGATTTCGCGCTGAGGGTAGCTACGCTCGATAGCCGCGACCATTCCGCCCATGGCATCAATTTTCCGGATGTATTCCCAGGCGCCACTTTCCACTTCGTTGGTTAATGCTTCGACGAAATAGGAACCACCCAGAGGATCGACGGTATTGGTGACGCCCGTTTCGTGGGCGATGATCTGCTGCGTGCGCAGAGCGATGGTGGCGGCGAATTCGGTGGGCAGGGCCCAGGCTTCATCGAGGGAATTGGTGTGTAGCGATTGCGTGCCGCCGAGAACGGCGGCGAGCGCCTGGATCGCCGTTCGAACGACGTTGTTGTATGGCTGCTGCGCTGTGAGGGAGCAGCCCGCGGTCTGCGTGTGGAAGCGCAGCGCCCAGGCGCGCGGATTTTTTGAGCCGTAGCGCTCGACCATCGCTTTGTGCCAGATGCGCCGCGCGGCACGATACTTGGCAATCTCTTCGAAGAAATCGCTGTGGGCGTTGAAGAAGAAGGAGAGCTGCGGAACAAATTGATCGACGTCCAGGCCACGTCGCATTCCCCACTCGACGTATTCGAGGCCATCGCGCAGGGTGAAAGCCAATTCCTGAATGGCCGTGGAGCCGGCTTCGCGGATGTGATAGCCGCTGATGGAAATGGGATTGAACTTGGGTGTGTTCTTGACGCCGAATTCGAATGTGTCAACGACCAGGCGCATGGAAGGTTCCGGCGGATAGATGTATTCCTTTTGCGCGATGTATTCCTTGAGGATGTCGTTCTGGAGCGTGCCAGAAAGCTTTTTCCAATCCGCGCCTTGTTTTTCGGCGACAGCGAGGTACATGGCCCAAATCACCGCGGCGGGTGAATTGATGGTCATGGAAGTGGTGACGTTGGCGAGGGGAATTTTATCGAAGAGGACTTCCATGTCGGCGAGGGAGCTGATGGCGACCCCGCACTTGCCGACTTCACCTTCGGAGAGTCCGTGGTCGGAGTCGTACCCCATCAAAGTGGGCAAGTCGAAAGCCGTGGAAAGGCCGGTCTGCCCCTGTGCGAGGAGATAGCGGAAGCGCTGGTTGGTATCCTCTGCGGTGCCGAAGCCCGCGAACTGACGCATGGTCCAGAGGCGTCCGCGGTGCATGGTGGAATGAATGCCGCGCGTGTAAGGCGGGTCACCGGGAAAGCCGAGGTCGCGTTCCGCATTCCAGTCGGGAAGATCGGCAGGGGTATAGAGCCGGCGAATGGGATGGCCGGAAATTGTGGTGAATTCGGCCTGGCGCTCGGGATTTTTATCGAGAGTGGGCTGTAATGTATTTTTCTCCCAGGCTTGCTCCCTGGCGGAGGGCTTGCGATGTGCGGAAGAAACTTCCGGCGAGGGTGCGGTCGGCGTGGTGCTTTTGGACTTATCGTTCATGCGCATCGCTCCCGGAGGCGGATTCGAACAAGCTTGGAAAATGCCGCCAAATTCAATGCTATTCGAAAGATACCACGGGGGGCAAGCGCGGGGTGGCGGCAAGGCAAGCAAAAGGCAATCTGTAAAAGAAACTATGAGAGTAAAGAAAAAGCCGGCCCAGGTTTTGGCTGAGCCGGCTGGAAGAAACTGACCTGCGGTTACTTTTGGCCGGAGCTGGCGAAGATTTTGTCGACCCCGACGACCTGACCGTGCAAAGTGCCGGGGATAAGTGTCTCGCGCTCGGCTTGACCTGACTTGCCGTCCGCGATTGTGACGCGATTGACTTCGAGGGTGCGCCCGACGGCTCGCTCGTAATTGGCTTTGGCTTCGACGAGATTGGCGAGGGCGCGAAGCTCGGTGCCCTGAGCAGCGATAAGGTCGCGCTGCGTCTGAATGACGAGGTAAACGGTGGATGCGCCAAGCTGATATTTTTTCTGCTCGGCGTCGAAGGTTTGCTGTTGCAGTTCGCGCGCCTTGCTGGCGGCATCGACCTGGGCGCGATCCTGCGTGAGCGCGATGTAGCTGTTGCGAACGTCGAGCAACGCGGCGTTCTTCAACTGCTGCAATTGCGCTTCGAGCTGGCGTTGCGTCAGGATGGCGTGCTGGTTATCGGCCTGCGCGGAACGGTTGCGGATCGGGATGGAAACGTTTAATTGCACGGAGTAGTCGGGAAAATTGTTGTGAAATACGGTGCTCATGGCGTCGGGGAAGCCGGCTTCGGCGGTGCCTGTCTGAGTCACGGTAGCCGAAGGAAGAAAAAGCCCGGGAACGGGCTGTCCATTGGGACCAACTATCGGCGCTCCCGGCGCTGGAGTAGAGGAGAACAGTCGCTGGTTACCGGCGAGCCCCGTGGTTCCGTATTGCGCTTGCAGCGTGGCCGTCGGCAAAAGCGCATTGCGCGTGGCCTTGATGTCCACGGCGCCATTCAAGAGGTTCAGCGCCTGCTCTTGTAGTTCCGGCCTTTTCGCGAACGCTTCCTTGGCGGCTTCCTCGAACGAAGGCGCTTCGATGGCCTCCGGCCGATTGGGCAGGTCGGTGGGAATGATTTCGACATTCACCCAGTTCGGAGCCAGAGGATTCTTGCTGATGGCGTTCTTCAGGATTTGTTCATTCTGAAGTTGAGTGGTTTGCGCCACGATGAGGTTCTGGCGGTCAGTGGCGAGCTCCGATTCGGCGCGAGTCACATCAAGGGGCGCCATCGTTCCGATCTCCAACTGCTTCTTGTTGTCATTGTAGAGTTTCTGTGCGACGGTGACGGCTTGCTGCTGAACCTTGACGTTTTCCCGCGCAAAGACCAGTTCCCAGTAGTCCGTGATGGTGTTCGTTACGGTGGTGATGGCTTGCTGCGTGAAAACCCAATCCGCGATCTTGCGGTTATTCTTGGAGATGACGATGTTCCGGGTATTGACAGTGCGCCCGAAACCGTTGAGAAGTTGCTGCGTGAAGCCGACAAAGATCGAGGATTGAACGGAGGGGTTAAACAAGTTCGCGCCCGAGGTAGAGGAACTGCGCGTATTATCCCAGGTGGTGAAGAAGCTCGTTCCGGTTGTGAAGCCCTGGGTATATTGCGTGTTGAAGGTTGAAGTGTGCAAGGACAGGCCAGTGAGGGCCAATAGTCCTGTGCCGGTACCGGAAGTCAAGGGGTTGTTGACCGGCACGATGCGGCTATCGATCCCGATGGTCGACGTGACGATCGGATCGTAACTCAATAGCGGGTTATTCGCCGTCGAAGCTAGAAAGATGGCCCCAGGGATGGCCGCCCCAATGCTGCCCGCCTCAGCCTTCAGTATGGTGGTGTCGGCAAGCCACGGATTGTAGCGCTGCACCACGATGTCCAGGCTGTTTTCCAATGCCAGCTCGACGGCTTCCTGCAGGCTCAACTGCAGCTTGCCGTCGCTGATGAGCTGGTCGATTCGGGGAGAATTGGTGAGCCCGGGCTCGTCAATTTTGATGGGCCTGTAAGGAGCGGAAATGTTCGGGAACGCCCTGGGCGCCCGGGTGTAGTTGTACTTCGCCAAGCCAAGCGAGACGGGCACTGCCGTGGGGGCGGCCGGAGCTGGAGCGGGCTGTGGATTCTGCGGTGCGTCCTGCCCGAAGGCCGGGGAAATGGGCCCCCCAACGAGCGTCACCGCCAACAGGGCGGCCAACAGCGGTCGAGCAAACGGCGTCTTCATAGTGCTCCTCACCCTCGAGATGATGTCCCCCAAGGGACTAAATTTATTCTCATTCAACTATGTAAAACGTTCAGGAGATGGATTTTGTTTCACTTCTGGGCAGTCTCATTCGCGATTTGACCGTTCCAGGTCGATCCGACAACGGGCGGTTCGGGCCCCTCACCTGGGCTGCGCCGCGTCAGCCAGACGAAAACGAAAGTTTAACAGGCGTCCTGTTCCTTGACAACGCGGTAGACGGCAGCTTAGGCTGCTGACATTTCGACGGTTAGGAGAAGCCAGCGGTTAGCTGGCCGGAATGTTGAAGCGCGAAGAGCTGCTGAGAATATTTGAATCCGTGGGAGCAATCCGCCACGGGCATTTTGAGTTGTCCAGCGGGCTGCATAGCGGCACGTATGTGCAGTGCGCTCTGGTGCTTCAGTATCCGCGCTTTGCCGAGAAGCTTGGGCAAGCATTGGCGGCGCTCTTTTCGGATGCGCGAATCGATGCCGTTGTGTCGCCCGCGATCGGAGGCCTGATCATCGGCCAGGAAGTGGCGCGTGCCTTGCCGGAGCCGAGACTGTCCAGTGGAGGGGGAGTGCCTGCAGTATTTGTGGAGCGCGACGCTAGTGGCATGATGACGCTCCGTCGGGGCTTCTCGCTTAATCCGGAGCAGCATGTGCTGGTGGTCGAAGACGTTTGGACCACCGGCGGATCCACGCAAGAAGCGATTCGAGTCGTCGAAGAGGCGGGGGCGCGCGTGGTGGCCGCGGGCGCGTTGATCGACCGAAGCGGCGGGAAGATTGACTTCGAGGTTGAAACCCAATCGCTGATTCAATTGCCAATCGCCAGTTATGAACCCGAAGATTGCCCGCTCTGCCGCCAAGGCAGCATGGCCATCAAGCCGGGCAGCCGCTACGTGCGCTCTGTTTCGTAGCCGACGGTTCCCTTCGAATGCGCTATTTCAAGCTAACTATCGCCTATGACGGTACGGACTTCCACGGCTGGCAAATGCAGACCGGGAAGCCCACGATTCAAGGGGAAATCGTCAATGTTTTGCGGAGGCTGACGCAGGAAAACACCGCACTGCACGGTGCGGGCCGCACGGATGCGGGAGTTCACGCTCTTGGCCAGGTCGGGAGCTTTCGAACGCAATCGGGGTTGTCGGCGGAGGAATTTCAGCGCGCTCTGAATGCGCTGCTTCCCCACAGCATTCGAATCGTGGCGGCGGAAGAGGTTGGACCGGAGTTCAATGCGCGGTGGTCGGCGCGCGGCAAAATTTATCGCTACCGTTTGTATCGCGGCAGGGTGGTGCCGCCGATGATCTGGCGTTACGTGCTTCACTATCCCTTTCCGCTGGATGAAGAAGCGATGCGCGACGCAGCAGCACGTTTTGTGGGCATGCATGACTTTGCTTCGTTTGCGGCGTCGACGGGATCCGAGGACGACGACAAGGAGCGATCCACGGAGCGGGAGATTTATTCGACGGAGCTCGTTCGAACGCCAGACAAGGAAGAGCTGGTCTTCACCGTTTGCGGCCGGTCGTTTCTGCGCTACATGGTCCGCAAGATGGTCGGAACGCTCCTGGACGTGGGCCGGGGAAGGCTGAAGCCGGAAGACGTTGAGCGGCTATACGAGCTGCGGGACCGCTCGAAATCCGGGCCGACAGTGCCGCCACAAGGGCTGGTGATGGTCGAAGTGCAGCATGAAGAAGCCTGGCGGCTCGGGCGTCCGTAAGGGCTTAAGCCATTCGTTGAGTAGAAGCAGCAGTGAGTGCTGTTCCTGTTTGCTGGGGCGCGATTTCGGATAGAATTGCAGCTATGGCGGCAACGGCCATTCCCATCGATACGCTTCCTTCCATCAATCCCGCTACGGGCGAGGTCGCCGGATATTTTGAAAAAACTTCTCCGGCGCTTGTGGCCGAGATGGTTTCGCGGGCGCGGATGGCCCAGCGGTCATGGGCGGAGCTTCCTATCCGCGAGCGTTGCGCGAAAATACGAGATCTGGGCGAGCGCATCATGGGTGCGCGCAAGGAACTGGCGGATGCCGTGGTGCGAGAGTCAGGCAAGCCGCGTGTGGAAGCGCTCTTCGCCGATATTTTCGTCGCGCTGGATTCGGCAAAATACTGGGCAGAAAACGCCGCCGCTGCGCTTCGTTCACAGCGCGTGCCGCATCACAACCTGGCTGCGAAAGCCAAGGGCGGGTATCTGGTGTATGAACCGCTCGGAGTGCTCGCGATTATTTCTTCCTGGAATTATCCCCTGGCGATTCCGCTGAGTCAGATCATTCCCGCGGTTGCAGCGGGGAATGCGGTGGTCTGCAAAACGAGCGATTTCACTCCGCAGTGTGGTGAACTAATCGCGAAACTTTTTCTCGACGCGGGCTTTCCAAAAGATCTCGTCCGCGTGGTGCAGGGAGGAGGGGAAGTGGGCCAGGCGCTGATTGATGCTGCGCCGGACAAAGTCATGTTTACGGGAAGTGTGGCTTCGGGACGGCGCGTGGCGGAGGCCTGCGCCAGGAAACTGATTCCATCAGTGCTGGAGCTTGGCGGGAAAGATGCCATGATCGTTCTCGCAGACGCCGATCTGGGCGTCGCAGCAAGCGCGGCGGTGTGGGGTAGCTACACGAATTGCGGGCAGGTGTGCCTTTCGGTCGAGCGGCTGTTCGTCGAGGAATCGATAAGCGAAAGGTTTGCGGCGCGCTGCGTGGAGAAGACAAAAAAGCTGCGCATGGGCCCGGGGAGCGATCCGGCGAGTGATGTTGGGCCACTGATTCGGCCGCAGCACGTACAGCGCATGAGCGAGCTCATTGAGGATGCGGAATCGCGCGGCGCAAAGGTATTGTGCGGAGGTAGCGGGCGGCTCGATCTGGGACCGAACTTTTTTGAGCCCACGGTGATTTCGGGCGTGAATTCGTCCATGAAACTCTTTCAGGAAGAAACGTTTGGGCCGATACTGGCGATGCAAAGTGTGCGTGACGCTGAAGAGGCCATCACGCGCGCGAACGATTCTGTTTTTTCGCTGGCGGCGAGCGTGTGGACGAGCGATGCGCGGCGCGGCGAGACGATTGCCAAGCGGTTGCGTGCGGGCGCTGTCATGGTCAACGATGCCATCAGCTATTTTGGGATTGCCGAAGCTCCGCATGGGGGCTGCGGCGCGAGCGGCTGGGGTCGCACGCATGGGAAAGCAGGACTGCTCGAAATGGTGCAAACGAAATATATCGACGTTGACCGTCTACCGCGCAGGGAAAAGCCGTGGTGGTACCGCTACGGGGCGGAGCTGGAGCGCGCGGCCGATGCTTTTCTGCGATTCGAATTTTCGGGCGGCATCGCCGCGAAGCTCGGCAACGCCCGAAGCGCGCTTAAGACGATGTTTCGAGACCACGGATTGTAGAGAGGATCCCCATGCCCGAAGAGACTGCGGCGTCGCCAAAAATCAAAACGCGGAAACCCAAGCAGCGCGCCTGCGATGAAAAGGATGAGAAGGGCAAGCTCTGCAATGGGCACTTGAAGCGGTATTACGATTACCCGAAGGAAACCGCCGCGGTGATAGGTCCGAAGGCGGAAATTTATCGCTGCGAATTCTGCAAGACGCTGTACCGCCCGGATCCGGTGCAGCAGCCGCAGAGTTATACGTTGCGCAACTAGAGCTGTCGCTACGAACGCGAACGAGGCCCTCGTGCACCAAAACGAATGGATATACGACTGGAACGTGGCCACGCCGCCGGCAATTCCGCCGGGCGTGCGTGTACTGCTGAATGATGAAACACTTCGCGACGGCTTGCAGAATCCCTCCGTCTTCGATCCCAGCATTGAAGAGAAAATCGAAATACTGCACCTGATGGAAGCGCTGGGCATTGATGCGGTGAATATTGGATTGCCTGGAGCTGGCTCGCGAGCGCTGGCTCACACAGAAGCTCTCGCTCGAGAGATTTCGACGCAGCGCATGAGGATCAAGCCCAACTGCGCCGCGCGTACGCATGAGAACGACATTCGGCCCATCCTGGAAATTTCCCAGCGCGTGGGTATCGCGATTGAAGCGGCTACGTTTCTCGGGTCCAGTCCGATTCGGAGGCTGGTGGAAGACTGGACCGTGGAGCATCTGGAGCGGACTACGGAGAAGGCGGTTAAGTTCGCGGTGGATCATGGGCTTCCGTGCATGTACGTCACGGAAGATACGGTCCGCACCGATCCCGACACGGTGAAGCGTCTCTATTCGACGGCAATCCGCAACGGGGCGCGCGCCATCGTTCTCTGCGATACGGTTGGGCATGCAACGCCGAACGGGGCCTTTAATCTTGTGAAATTTGCGATCGACGAAGTGGTGAAACCCTCGGGCGAGAAAATTCGCTTGGATTGGCATGGGCACAATGACCGCGGGCTTTCTATCGCCAATTCGCTAGCCGCGGTTGCCGCGGGCGCGCATCAAGTACACGCCGCGGCAAATGCGCTGGGTGAACGCGTCGGCAATACGCCGATGGAATTGATGTTGGTAAATCTTCGGTTGATGGGACTGATCGAGCAGGAGCTTTCGCTGCTCAAGGAGTATTGCGAGAAGGTCGCACTCGCCACGCACACGAAAATTCCGCCGAACTATCCGGTTGTTGGCCACGACGCTTTTCGAACGGCAACGGGTGTGCACGCCGCAGCACTGATCAAAGCCTTTCGAAAGAATGACCTTGAGCTTGCGAATGCGGTTTACAGCGGCGTGCCCGCACATTTGTTTGGGCTGGATCAGGTGATCGAGATTGGTCCCATGAGTGGGAAATCCAACGTGCTCTTCTGGCTTGAGAAACACGACATTCCTGCGGACGACACCGTGGTCAATCGCATCTTCGACGCGGCGAAACAATCCGCGCGCGTGCTGACCGATGCGGAAATCCTTGCGCTCTGCACCGAGGGCGCACGCCGTTGAGCCTGGAACCGCCGTACAAGCTGACGGTGAAACGCGCTCTCGTTTGCGTTATCCTCTTGGCTATGCCGGTTCGTTCCATTGCCTCTCCTCACGCCGCTCGTTCCGCGCAAACTTCACGGCTTTCCGACAATGCGCAAGTCCGCGCGGCGCTTGATTGGTTTGCGCCGAATATTTCCTGGGTCAACGACCAGCAGGCGCGCCTGACGGCAATCCCTGCGCCTCCTTTTCAGGAAGCGGCGCGTGCGGCAGCGGTAAAGACATTGCTCGCAGAAACGGGGCTCTCCGTCGAGATCGATAAGGCCGGCAATGTCATCGGCGAACTGCAGGGCGCGAACGAGAAAGAGATCATCATTGTTGCGGCCCATCTCGATACTGTTTTCCCGGCCGGGACGGATGTGAAGGTCCACCGCGAGGGCACGCGGATGACGGCGCCTGGGATTTCGGACAATGGCGCCGGATTGGCGGCGCTCCTGGCGATGGTGCGCGCGGTGCAATCCGCGCATCTGAAGCCGCAGCGAACCATTTTGTTTGTGGCAGACGTCGGCGAAGAGGGTGAAGGCAATCTTCGCGGGATGCGCGCTCTGGTTGAGGCTTGCCGTTCGAAGCTAAAGGCGGTCGTTGTTCTCGACGGTTCCGGCACCGACCATGTCACGACAAAGGCGCTGGCTTCGCGGCGGCTGGAGGCGCTTATCAGTGGACCGGGAGGACACAGCTGGTCGGACTTCGGCATGCCCAATCCAATCAATGCGATGGTCCGCGGTTCAGTGCGCTTTATTAACACGAAAGTGCCGGTCAGCCCGCGAACAACCTTTAATATCGGCCAGATCGAGGGCGGAACGTCGGTAAACTCCATCCCCCACGAAGCGCGAATCAAAGTGGATATTCGCTCGGAGAGCGAGGACGAACTGGTGCGTTTGGAAACGGCATTGCGCGAATGCATCGCGGCGGGCGTGCGGGATGAGATGGAGTCCGCGAGAGATCGTTCGAGAGGCAAACTGGAATGGAAAGTGGATTTGCTGGGCAGCCGTCCCGGCGGGGAATTGTCCGCCGATTCACCGCTGCTTTCCGCACTTCGCGCGGCGGATGATGCCGTGGGCAATCAATCCCGCGTCGAGCGATCTTCCACGGACGCGAACATCCCGCTTTCCCAGGGAATCGACGCCGTCTCCATCGGCGTGGGCGGCAGCGGGGGCGGAGCCCACTCGCTGGCGGAATGGTACGATTCGGCGGGCCGGGAAGCGGGATTGAAGCGCGTGCTGCTCACCGTACTTGGAGTTTCAGGAATCGCAGAGGAGAAATCCCGTTGATGACCAAGTCCGCTGGCCGGCGTTCTGTTGCTGGAATATGTTCTCTGGCCGCGGTGGCGGCGATTGCCGCGTTTCATGCGAAAGCGCGGGCGCAGCAGCCGGCCGTGCATACGACTTACTACGTCCACGGACGCATTTACACAAACGATCCAGCGCAGCCCTGGGCGGAAGCCATGGCGATTGCCGATGGAAAAATCAGTTGCATCGGTAAGATGGACCACGTGCTGCTGGATTGTGGCGGCGGTGCCGAAGGCGCGGAAACGGTACAGTTGCACGGGCAGTTTGTCATGCCAGGATTCGACGACGCGCACGTGCACCTGGGTGGAGCGGCGGCTGATCTCCTCGCGGTGCCGCTCACTGGCGTCCCCTCCGTGGAAGAGTTGCAGAAACGCGTCGCGGACGCGGTGGCGCAACATAAAGAAGGCGAGTGGATCACCGGAGGCGGCTGGGACCACACCATGTGGCCGGACAAAAGATTTCCGAACCGCCAGCAACTGGACGCCGTCTCTCCCAAGAATCCCGTCATCCTGACGCACATTTCCGGCCACGTAGCGGTGGCGAATTCGCTGGCGCTGCAGCGCGCGGAGATTGACAAGAACACGCCCAATCCGCCGGGCGGCGAAATCGAGCGCGACGCGCTCGGTGAGCCGACGGGCATGCTGAAGGAATATGCGGCGATGAATCTGGTGAATGTAAGGATTCCCGATCCTTCGCCGGAGCAGCGGCGCAAGGGAATCGAACTGGTGCTCCAGAATGTGGCGAAGAATGGCGTCACTTCGGTGCAGGATTTTTCCGATTGGGAAGATTACAAGATGTTCCGGCAGATCAAGGAGGACGGAAAGCTCACCGTTCGAATCACGGAGTGGCTGCCGTTCAACCTGGACCTCAACGATTTGCAGAATATGCGGGCGCAGGGCGGCATGACGGATCCGTGGGTAAAAACCGGGGCGCTGAAGGCATTTGTGGATGGCGCGATGGGCTCGCGGACGGCGGCGATGCTGGAGCCATACTCCGATGATCCATCCACCAGCGGAATCCTGACGAATGACCCTGAAAAACTGAGGGCGATGGCGATTGCCCGGGACAAAGCCGGGTTCCAACTGAATTTTCATGCCATCGGCGATCGCGCCAACCGCGTAGCCCTCGATGTGTTCGAGGCCGTTGCAAAAGCCAATGGCCCGCGGGATCGCCGCGACCGCGTCGAACATGCTCAACTCGTTTCGATGGAAGATATTCCCCGCTTTGCGCAATTGAAGGTGATTGCCTCGATGCAGCCTTCGCATCAGACCACGGATATGCGCTGGGCGGAGGATCGGGTCGGGCGCGATCGGATTAAAGGTGCTTATGCGTGGGCCTCCATGCTTAAGAATGGCGTGCGCCTGGCGTTTGGCACGGATTACGATGTGGAGCCCATCAGCCCTTTCCGCGGACTTTATGCTTGCGTGACGCGCGAGCGTCCGGAGGGCGGCCCAAAGAGCGGCTGGGAGCCGCAGGAAAAGATCACGCTCGAGGAATGCATTCGCGCGTATACCAGCGGCTCGGCTTATGCGGAATTCGCGGAAGGGAAGAAGGGCGAACTCAAGGCGGGGGAATACGCGGACTTCATTATTCTTTCGAACGATCTCACCAAGGTTGCGCCTTTGCAGTACACCAAAACCAGCGTGCTGCGCACGGTCGCGGGTGGGCGGACGGTCTATCAAGCTGTGAACTAGAAATCAGAAAATAGAAAATAGAAACATCCCGCGACAATCGGCACCGTTGATGATTCGCTCGCCAGATTTCCCTCCAGTTCAGCCTTAAAAATTGAGGGGGCCTTGCGGCCCCCTCGGTTGAACGAATTGTTGTTTGAGTTTGCGTCGTTTCCGCTGCTCTTACCAGCGGAAGCGGAACGCCAACTGCATGATGCGCGGTGTTACCGTGGCCGCGGGACCGCCCAACCCCAGGAAATTCTTCGCTTGGTCGTAGCTGGCGCTCTGGAAGTTGCTGACGTTCAAGAGCTTTCCGTTAAGTCCAAGATATTGACCATTCAAGGGGTTAATACAGCCTGCCGTGCATGTGTAGTTCGGGTTGGGAATCAAGGGGCTATTAGAGTTACCCGGGATCGAGTGAACTTGCAGCGCCGGAAGTGAGAAGAAGTTCAGCACATCGTTGGCGTCGTTGGAGATGAAGAGTGGATGGTTGAACACGTTGAACACGTCCATTTTGAGTTCCAGGCTGGCCGATTCCCACTTGGGAATCTTAATGGCCTTGGTCAAGGAGATGTCAAAGCGGTAGAGCGCGCTAGTCTGCCCTGCATTGCGGACCAGGTTGCCGCTGATGAATTGGAAGTCCACCGGTATCTTAGTGTTAAGGCTGTCTTTCGGACCAGCGGTGCTGGCCCCCAGGGGTGCAGCGAAGGTAGTCGGAACGGTGGGGCAACCGACGACCCCCAGGCTATTGCAATAAGCGATTCCGGCTGCGCTGATCTCATAATTGCTGCCGGAGATCGACCCGATGTTGGTGCTGACGAGTGTGCCGACCGGCACTCCGGCGCAGCCCGGTATCGTCGACCCGGCCGTGCAGACGTTGGGACGCTGGTTGGTTTCCGCGCCCAGGGCTGGGAAATTTGACCCGGTGAAAGCGCCATCCCCGGTGGAGATCGGGTACGGACGGCCGGACTGAAGTGTGCTCAACATGCCGAACGTCCAGTTATTAACGATCGCACTCACGTACTTCATGTGGAACAGATTCTTGGTATCTGCCACAAAGCTAAAGTTGGCCAGATTACGAATATCCTGTTGGGATAAAGCCTTCTCCAGGCTAAGCGGTGCCAGCGGATTCCCAGGCTCGGAAAGACCGAAGAAGTCTTCACCACTTGCGAAGGTTTTTGAATAGGTATAGCTACCCTGGAACTGGAAATGGTGCGACAACCGCTTTTCGGCAGTTACATACCCACCGTTGTAGCTAGTCGTACGGTTGCTAAAGTTTGTCCGGATGGCCCCAAAATTTGGGTTTGGCCTATCTGCAGGCGAACCTGGGATCGACGCGAAATAGAAGTATCCCGGATGGGCTGGATCCGCGACAGGCGTCGGGAAGTTGGTGTCGGTTTCGCCAAAGAGCCCATGGCCAAAGACGCCTTGGTAGCCGACGCTAACCAGGAAAGTGTTGCCAATCTGTCGGCTGACCGAGAGCGACGCCATGTAGATCGTCGGGTTCTTGATCGTCGGTGAAATTGGACGGACACGGCCGAAGAACGTGCCGCCCCCGCCCGTGAAGGGCAGCAAAGAGGCCGTTGATGGAGCATTCGGATAGGCAGTCAAAACTGCGCACGCTTCCTTCTGTTGTGGGGCCGCGGGCGTGTCGATGACGCCGGGATTAGGTTGCCCGTTCGGGAGAAAACAAGTTGCGGCTGGTGCCGCGATCGATACCGTGTTCAAGTTCTTGCCGTCGAAATTGAGGGAATCCAGCACGACGTTCAAATACGCCATCTGGGTCACAACGGCTCCGGCTGCCCGGATCACAGACTTACCCGGATCGCCGAACAAAGTGTGCATAAAGCCTGAGGTGTAGCTGGGGCTCCAGGCGATGCCGAGACGCGGTTGCCAGTTGTTCTTGTCTGAGCCGCACGCAGGAATCAGGCCATTGGCCTGCGCGCAGCCACCTGGGAGGCTGGAGTTCTGAATAGTGCCGCCCTTAAATGCTCCGCTCTCGAAGTCATAACGAAGCCCGTAATTGATGGTGAGATTATGCGTAAGTTGCCAGGTGTCCTGGGCATAGAGGCCATAAATGGTGTCCGCAGCACTGACGAAACCAGGACCGGAGCCGGTCGTAAACTGGCTGGGACACAAATTCTGGGCCCCCGCGTTGGTAAACAATGAGTTGGTGCAGCCGCCAGTCGCGAACGACTGGTAGGCCCCATAGTGATACTGCTGAAAGAGCGAGTCGTAGGGGAAGTGGCTGATACTCACGCCAGCTTTGATCGTATGCGTTCCACGCGTATAAGAAAAGTTGTCAATGTATTGGTAACGGTTCTGCAAAGCTCCTTGTGGGCAGCAAAAGTCTGCTCCCACATAGGCCGTCGGCAAGATTTCGCCGGGCAACGTGGAGGCGGTCGGAGTCTGGGACAAGAAACGGTGCCAGAAGAATCGCGCTTCGTTCACTGTGTGTGGTGTCAGCGTAGAAACCAGAGCAACATTTAGTCCGTTGTCATGGACCACCGAGGAAACGAAGCCACTCGGGTCAGTGTTCGGGCCGGTTTGCACCAACAGGTTTGCCTGCGTGTCGCGTTGCAGGTTGTAGCGGATCGTAACCATATGCTTATCGGTGAGTTTTGCATCGATTTTGGCAGATCCAAGGATTTCGTTGGTCGGCGCGGTGACGGTAACAGCGGTTCCAAACGGCGTGGTAGTGGCCGGAAAACCTTGGGCGGACTTTTCCCAGCTTCCGAACCAGAACACGCGATCCTTGATGGCCGGTCCGCCGATAGTGAAGCCGTTCTCGTGCTTAAAGAAAGGAGCGCGATCGGCCGGATTGTTGAGATTGTAAAAGAAGTCGGAAGCGCCAAGGTTGCGGCCACGGAAATAGCTGTGCCAGTCTCCATGAATGCTATTCGTTCCGGACTTGGTGACTACGTTCAGGACGACGTTGCCGGCCTGTCCGTATTCCGCGTTGTAATTGTTGGTCAGAACCTGGAATTCCTTCACTTCTTCGACGCTGGCGCCGAGGGCATCACGGCTTGAGACAACCTGGTCGGAGATGTTACCGCCATCCATATTGACCACGATGCCGCGCGAGTTGGTGGCACCGGGACCGACGATATCACTTGAGTTACCTGTATAATCGTACCGGACGCCCGGTGCGCTCGTGGCTAGTCCTTCATAGTCGTTAGAGATGCCGCCGATTCCTTGATACGAAGTGGTAGTGGGCAGATCGGCCACGGCCTTGTCGTCAATCACCGTGGAGACGTCAGTTTTGGTCGCTTCGATGAGAGGCACTTCCGAAGTAACGACGACGGACTGCCTCTGGCCGGCCAATTCGAGGTTCATATTAACATCGCGGTGTTCGCCGACCTGCAACTTGACCGCTTTTGCTTCGGCTTTTGAAAAACCGGGAGCATCGACAGCGACGTCATAGATACCCGGCGGCAAATCATCAAACTGATAGAGGCCGTCGGAAGTTGTCTTGGTGGTGCGCACGATTCCGGTTTCCGTATTCGTCGCGGTGACGTCCACATTCGGAACCGACGCGCCCTTTGGATCCAGAATGCGTCCAGTGATGGTGGCAAACGCCGCGCTCTGGCCGTAAGAAACATTAGCCAGGCTCAGCGTGAGCATAAGGCAAAATAAAACAGATAACCCCAACATCCCCACTTTGAGGATTCGATTCATTCTATTTTCCTCCCCGGAAAGAAAAAAAGAGACCAAACTCGCCACATCGGGACTCTGTCCCTAAGTTGCGGATACCATACGCCTTGCACCACTTCGAGTCAACAGGTAATGAATAAAATAAAGATAGATAAAATGGATGAGCCGGATAGCTAAATTCTATCTCACCCGCGGCTTGACGGCTGCTGCTTCGTGAATTTTCGAAAAATTATTGCAGTTTTTTCACTCAAGATTGATATCCGATGCTTCGCGGACTACACTCGCATGCTCTTTCTCCTTCCTGGACCCTTTGGCGATGACCCGACGATTGCGCGCGGACTTATCACTGGCGCTGTGCTCGCTCCTATGGGGCGCGACGTTTGTGGTCGTCAAGAACGCGCTCGAACATGCTTCCGTCTTTATTTTTCTGGCGGTGCGCTTTACGGTCGCGGCGGTGCTGATGCTGGCGATCAGCTGGCGCGCCTTCCGCCGCTTCCAGCGTGAAGATCTCTTCGCAGGGCTGCGGCTGGGCGGCTTTATGTTTTTGGGATACGCGTTTCAGACCGCGGGTCTGCAGTACACAACTCCGTCGAAGTCGGGATTCGTGACCGGCTCGAGCGTGGTGCTCGTGCCGCTGCTGCTGGCGATCTTTTGGGGGCGGCGGCTGACGCGCGGCGCTTATGCGGGCGCGCTGGTGGCGGTTTTCGGCTTGTATTACCTGACGATTCCGGCGGAGGGGCTGGCGTATCTCAACCGCGGTGATGTGCTGACGTTTGTGGCGGCGGGTCTGTATGCGGTGCACATCATTCTGGTGGGAGAGTACACACGGCAGCATTCCGCGACGATGCTCAGCCTGGTGCAGGTCGCGGCGTGCGCGGTGATGGCCTGGGTGATGGCGGGTGTCGCGGCGGCGATTCGATGGCAACCGGCGCGATTCGAATGGCGCTGGGAGTTGCTTCTGGGGATTTTGATCTGCGCGGTGTTTGCCACGGCGGTGGCGTTTTCGATTCAGCTCTGGGCACAAAGGGACACGACGCCAAGCCACGCTGCGATCTTATTCACCCTGGAGCCGGTGTTTGCGGTGATTACTTCGTTCCTGCTGATTGGCGAGCGTTTGAGTAAAAGATCGATGGTTGGCGCGTTGTTTGTTCTTGCAGGAATTCTTGTTGCCGAGATGCTCGGGCCGCCGGCAGCGCCGGAATCACCGGAGCCGACGTTCGAAGGGCGTGTCTATTTTGAGCCGTGGTGGCGCCTGGAAAAAACCAAAACCGAAGACTGAAGAGTTTGAATTGAAAAATGAAACCTGAAAAACCGCTCTAGTGGCCATTGGAGTAGTACTTCACGTCGACGGCGTCGAACATGGTGGCTGTGGCGGCGTGAGATTTTTCATAGGCGGTGATGTCCGGTTCGTGAAGAAGGGTGGTGCCGATGTCATCGAGGCCTTTGAGCAAGACTTCCTTACGAGACGGGGCAATTTCGAATTTGAACATCAAGCCGTGTTTGTCGGCGATGGTCTGGTTCGGCAAATTCACTGTCAGCGAATAGCCTTCTTCTTTTTCCGTGCGCTGGAAAAGCTCCTCGATCTGCTCTTCCGGCAACGTCGCAGGAAGAATGCCATTCTTGAAGCAATTGTTGTAGAAAATGTCGGCATAGCTCGGCGCAACGACTACGCGGAAACCGTAGTCCTTGACGCCCCACGGAGCGTGCTCACGGCTGGAGCCGCAGCCGAAGTTGGCGCGCGCTAGCAAGACCGAAGCGCCCTTGTAACGCGGGAAGTTCAAGACAAATTCCGGGTTGGGCTTTTCTCCAGGGAGATAACGCCAGTCGTAGAAGAGAATCCGGCCGAAGCCTTCGCGCGTGAGTGCTTTGAGGAATTGCTTGGGCACCATCTGGTCGGTGTCGACGTTTACGCGGTCGAGCGGCATCACCATGCCGGTGTGTGTGCTAAACGGTTGCATGTGATTCAGTCTCCCAAGACTTCAAATTTCTCAATCTCGCCAAACGCGGTCCAATACGCGGTGCCGGGGTCTCTCTTTCCATCCAAACGATTCGTGGAGATCAAGACGTAAGTAATGCCGCAGCAGGGTTCGGGCTTGGCGCAAACGGTCAACTCATGCAGACGAATTTGCAATGATTCTCCATCTGCAAGCTCGACCTGCATTCGCTTGCCTAGGTGTTCCTGATTCAAACCGCGCGTGTCGACCTGCATTAGCGATTTGCCCTACTCGACGGAAGAAACGTCGTCGAGGGAACGCACATCCACAAAATGGCCGGCGATGGCTGCAGCAGCAGCCATCACCGGGCTAACGAGGTGCGTCCGGCTGTCTTTGCCCTGGCGGCCTTCGAAATTACGATTGCTGGTGCTGGCACTGCGTTCGTGCGGCGGTAGGACATCCGCGTTCATGCCGATGCACATGCTGCAGCCAGCATCGCGCCACTCGAATCCTGCGGCAGTGAAAATCTTGTCGAGGCCTTCCTTTTCGGCTTGCGTCTTGATGCCGCGCGAGCCGGGGACGATCAGCGCCTGCTTGATGCTCTTGGCGATGTGCTTGCCTTCGACAAAATGCGCAGCCGCACGGAGATCGTCGAGGCGCGAATTGGTGCAGGAGCCGATGAACACGCGATCCACGGGAATATCCACAATCGGCGTGCCGGCCTTCAGCCCCATGTATTTGAGCGCGCTTTCCGTGGCCTTCTGATCGTTGAGATCCTTGAAGTCGTGCGGATCAGGCACGCGAGAGGTCACGCTGCTGACCATGCCGGGATTCGTGCCCCAGGTTACTTGCGGAGCAATCTGTTCGGCGTGCAGCTCCACGGTCATGTCAAACTTGGCGCCTTCGTCTGACTTTAGCAGTTTCCAGCGATCGACGGCCTCCTGAAATGCTTTTCCTCTCGGCACAAACGGACGGCCCTCAAGAAAAGCGAAAGTGGTTTCATCGGGAGCGATCATGCCGGCGCGCGCTCCGCCTTCGATAGTCATGTTGCAAACAGTCATGCGGCCGTCCATGGAGAGAGAGCGAATAGCCTCGCCCCCGTATTCGGCGACGTGGCCGTTGCCGCCTCCGATGCCAATCTTTCCGATGATGGCGAGGATGAGGTCCTTGGCAGTGACGCCCTTGGGGCGCTTGCCGTGGACCAGAATGTGGAGCGTCTTGGAGCGCGACTGGACGAGACACTGTGTGGCGAGGACGTGCTCCACCTCGCTGGTGCCGATGCCGAAAGCCAGGGTGCCGAAAGCGCCGTGCGTGGAGGTGTGGCTGTCCCCGCAAACGATAGTCTGACCGGGCTGCGTAATCCCGAGTTCCGGGCCAATGATGTGCACGATGCCCTGATTCTTGCTGTTCATGTCGAAAAGGCGAACACCGGATTCGCGGCAGTTTTTCTCCAAGGCATCAAACTGGAGTTTGGCATCGTTATCAAGGATGGGCAGCGTGCGGTCGGTGGTGGAGACAGAATGGTCCATCACCGCGAACGTCAAATCGGGACGGCGCACCTTGCGGCCTTCCGCTCGCAATCCCGCGAAGGCCTGGGGCGAAGTGCCCTCGTGGATGAGGTGGCGGTCGATATAGATGATGGAAGGCTGGCCCGGGTCTTCGCGAACCACGTGAGAGTCCCAGATTTTTTGATAGAGCGTCTTGTGCGAATTATTGGCTGTCATAGGCGTTCACTGGCGAGTGTAACACCGGAGAAATATATGTCCAAGTGGGGCGAGGATTACTCGAATCTAGAAAAGAAGGAAATCGTTTAAAACGCGCCGAACCCTACGAGGCACATGCGAGCCTGAGCACAATTGCCAGCGAAGGCTAATCCAGCGCGGCGCTCGCGTTGGTACAGCCATTACCGGAAGGATCGTAGCGGATTACGCCAGTTTGGTCAGTGCAAAACATGCGCTGGCCAGACGAGCCGACCACCTGGGGAGTACCGGAAACTGTGTAGGTAACCGAAGGAACCGCGCCATCTCCTGCCCATACAAAAGTGTATCCACTTTTTGTACCTTGAGCGAGAAAATCATCCACCAGACAGGCTTGCGCGGAAGTCGCAGAACAAGGATTCGCGCCACCTAGTGCCGCGAGCGTAGCTGGGTAGCCCATATCTGGGTAAGTCATTGAATATGTGACTGCGGCGGTGTTTATGTTGCGAATCGAAGCGACCGCTGAAGATTCGTTGGCCCGCTGCCTGGAGCGAAGGAAGTTAGGAACTGCAATGGCCGAGATAATCAGGATGACGGCGACGACGAGAAGCAATTCGATCAGCGAGAACCCGTTCCGGTTTCTCATAAATTCTCCTGAAGCCGACTCGAGCGCTTAAATGAACTGTACGCCCTGATGCCGCTTCGGTTCTTTAGATGCGGGCGGGCACCGCGCGGGGATTATAGTCCAGTTTCTCAGCAGAAATACAGGAAAAGAAAAGGCTTGAACAAGGCCCCAGTGGAAATTTCATCGCCGGTGAAGGTTGGTTCTAGTACGGCCATGAACGAGTCTCCTGAAAAATCCCACTTTCATGCGGCATTGACGGAGCCGCGAGGTGGACCTAAGATGCCTGCGCCAAGAAGGAGAACCAATGATCCTCACGATTGGCACCAAAGAGATTGATCCGGACATCGCCGTGATGGAGATGAATGGGCGGATTGTACTGGGGAACGATTCGAAAAACGTCGAATGGAAACTGGCGGAGTTTCTGAAGGGAAACCGGAAAAAAGTGATCTTTGATCTGGCAGGTGTCACCGTGCTGGATAGCACGGGAGTGGGAATTATCGTCATGTGCCACGTAAAGTTGAAAAAATGCGGCGGAGCCCTGCATATCGCGGGAGCTACCGGGATGGTGGGAGATACGCTGAAGCTCGCAAGCGTTGATAAGCTGATCGATTTTTATCCGACGGCGGCCGAGGCTGCCGCCGGTTTCTGAATAACCGGCGAACCATTCAGCAAGAAGAGTACGGAAGCCGCGGTGGCTAAGCGTTGAGAAGTAAGCGAATCTTCTCCACCAGGTCCAATCCTGCAGAACCCGCATCGCGTGAAAATCGGAAGAGAGCAGGAAAAGGGCTGATGTGTAGAGTAGCCCCAGGCGCGGCGAGGGATACCGAAAAGCGAAGAGGGGTTCCCGATGACCGGTGGGAAAGTGAGATGGGGAGTGCTGGGCGCCGCGTCCATTGCGGTGCGCAAGGTGATTCCCGGGATGCAAAAAGGGGAATGGAGCGATGTGACAGCCATTGCTTCGCGTGATTTGCCGAAGGCCGAAGATGCCGCGCACAGGCTAGGCATTGCGAAAGCCTACGGGTCGTACGATGAATTGCTCGCTGATCCGGGCGTTGAAGCGATTTACAATCCGCTGCCCAATCACTTGCACGTGCCGTGGTCAATTAAAGCAGCGGAAGCGGGGAAGCACGTGCTTTGCGAGAAGCCTTTAAGCTTGTCTGTGGCGGAGGCGAAGACGCTGCTCGCGGCGCGGGACCGCTGCAACGTGAAGATTGGTGAAGCGTTCATGGTGAAGACCCATCCGCAGTGGCTGAGGACGCGCGAGCTGGTCCGGCACGGAGTGATCGGGGAACTGCGAGCGATCATGGGTGCGTTCAGCTACTTCAACCGCGATCCGAAAAATGTTCGGCACGTCGCGGAATGGGGTGGTGGAGGCTTGATGGATATCGGGTGTTATCCGATTACAACTTCACGCTGGATTTTTGGCGAAGAGCCATTGCGAGTTGCGGGAATTGCGGAAAGAGATCCTGAGTTTGGCACGGACCGGCTGACCTCGGCGATGATGGAGTTTCCGTCGGGGCAGGCGGTGTTTACGTGCAGCACGCAACTGGTGCCGTACCAGCGGATGCAATTCCTGGGGACAAAGGGAAGAATTGAGATCGAAATACCGTTTAACGCACCGAACGACCGCCCGACGCGGATTTTCATCGATGACGGGCGCGATGTTTTCGGGACCGGGATTCGAACGGAGACGATACCCGACTGCGATCAATATACAGTGCAGGGGGACGCGTTCTCGCGCGCGATTCGCGAGGGTGGCGAAGTTCCGGTGCCCCTCGAAGACGCCATCGCGAACATGGCGGTGATGGAAGCAATCTTTCGTGCGGCGGATTCAGGAAAATGGGAACGGCCGGAAAGGGCCTAGGGCGAGGCGGCGGCGATGGCGATTCGAACGGTGCTACAACTTGGAGATCCGGGCCTGCGCGAGGTGGCGAAGCGCGTCGAAGATCCCACGACGCCAGAGATTCGCGCCTTGGGGGACGACCTTGCGGATACTCTCGCCTATTGGCGCAAGGAGACAGGGTACGGGCGAGGTATAGCAGCGCCGCAGATTGGCGCGAACTTGCGTGTGATTTTTTTAAGGTTGCCCGGCGAGGACCCGTGGCCCATCGTGAATCCGGTGATCACAGAGCGAAGCACGGAAAAAATCGTAGTTTGGGACGCGTGCTTAAGTTTCCTGTCCATCTTTATGCAGGTGGAACGACACCGCGAGATCACCGTGCGGTATCAGGATTTGCGCGGAAAGTGGCACGAAATCCGCGCGGGCGAGGAGCGCAATCTCTCCGAGTTGCTGCAGCATGAGATTGATCACCTCGATGGGATACTGGCGGTGGATCGCATTACGGACATTCGAACGCTCTGCACTCGCGAGGAATTTGAGAAGAGATACCGGGCTGCAAGTCCCTACGCGGTACAGAGCGTCAGGTAAGGAAACACGAATGAACGGACTGGGAGCGGCGGCGAAACGGCAAGTAAAGAGCGGGATGTCCTATACAAGGATGGAAAGCCCCGTTGGCAAATTGCTTTTGGCCGCGGATGCGCAGGGTTTGCGACAGCTAAGTTTTGAGAGCAGCAAACGAGCCGCTTCGGTGCAACCCGGTTGGAGCGAAGACAAAGCGCCGTTTGCAGAGGTGATTCGGCGGTTGCGTGCTTACTTTGGCGGCGAACTGAAAGTGTTTGATTTGCCGCTGGCCCCTGAAGGAACAGAGTTCCAACTGCTGGTCTGGAACAGTCTGCGCACGATTCCCTATGGCGAAACCATTTCGTACGCGCAACTGGCGCAACAGGTCGGTAACCCGAAGGCAGTGCGGGCAGTAGGACTAGCCAACGGTTGCAATCCCATCCCAATCATTATTCCTTGCCACCGCGTGATTGGCAGCGACGGCAGTCTAACCGGCTTCGGCGGCGGCTTGCTTAACAAGAAAAAATTGCTCGCTCTCGAAAGCAGACAGCTAAGTCTGCTCTAGGTGGATACGCGACGGCGGAGAATTCCCGCGAAAAAAAGCGGCTGGCGACCTGCAAACCGCCACTCTTTTTGCGGAGACGAGATTCAGCCTAAAACAGAGCAGTCGTTCGGCGCGTCCAGCTCTTGCCCTTGGACTTGGCGATGCCTTCGACGTCATTGACGTAGGCACCGGCCTGCGTGAGCAAGTGAT
Source organism: Acidobacteriota bacterium (assembly GCA_013289585.1). Lineage (GTDB taxonomy): Bacteria > Acidobacteriota > Terriglobia > Acidiferrales > UBA7541 > Acidiferrum. Next base: position 118,988 of record JABCZR010000003.1, read on the forward strand.
GCAGGTCGTTCCCGATGCTGATGAAGGTGAAGCCCTTGTCGAGAAACTCGCCGACGCGCGCGGTGCCGAAAAGAAATAGACCGAGGATAACGTTGTTCTTGCGCGCCTCAGCGACCAGTTTTTCGGTAGCGGCGCCGAGTTCCGGAGATGTGTACATGTGGGGGAATTCATACTTTTCGTAGAGGCCCATGGACATGCAGAGATCGTTCTGGCCCAGGAACAGAATGTCCACGCCCGGAACCGCGGCGATTTCCGCCATATTCTTGATGCAATCGGCAGTCTCGACTTGCAGGGCGACGATCAGATTGGTATTGGCGCCGCCGGCGTAGCCGAGAAGCCCAGCCTTGTTCATGCTGCGCTGCGGGAAGTAGACGGAGCGCGTTCCCGTAGTGGGGTACTTCGTGCAACTTACCGCCTGGCGCGCTTCTTCCGCGGAATTGATGTAGGGGATCAGCACGCCGTCGGCGCCGAGGTCCAAAGCCTGCTGGATGCCGGGGCGGTCGGCGAACCCGCCGACGCGCACCATCGATTTTGCGCCACCATTCGAAATGCCCGAAAGCATCGCGGAAAGTTTTTCGTAGCCCATCGGGCCATGCTGCGTGTCTACCAGCAACCAGTCATAGCCGCTATGTGCCAACTGCTCGGCGACCGTGGGGCTGTGTGCGTTGAGGAACAGGCCAAGTTTGGGCTGGCCGGCGCGCAGTTGCTTCTTGAATTCTGCGCCACTTAGGGCGGCTCCGGACATAAAGGTCTCCTTAGGAAGATAGCGTAAGAAAATGCGGAAAGTAGTGTAACCGAAGAAGGTCTACTCACGAATGAATTTGGCGTGAAGGCGAGAGGCGGCTTGCCTATGTCCAGAACTCGCGGAACTCCGAAATCAGCGAGGCAGCCGCTCGAACCGGCGCGTGCCACGCCAGTAGGAGCAGGGAAGCCAAAGCGTAAATGAGTAATCTAAACCTCATACCTTTAGAAACACACCCCGCCGCGAAATGTTGCGATGAATTGCGCGGAACCTGGAAGGAGGGCATGCCATCTGAGGAGGTGATTTCAAAAGAGCGAACGGGGAACTATTTGGGAGCCAGCGCGGTTGGCAAATTGCTCCGATGACGGCGCTTGCCCAGCTGGTATACAAGAACACCGACCGCATTCGCTCCCGCCACAATACATACCGTTTTCAAAGAATACAGCCAATGGCTCCGAACCTGAATGATCGGAAACGCCGAAAGAAGGACGAACAGCAGCGTCACCAAAAAACCGGAAGCCGCGGCCAGTCGCAGCCAGAGACCAGGCCGAAGGCCGCGGTCTCTGTGGGCCAGGAGGGGAATTGCAAACATCGCCAGATAGGAGAGGCCGTAGAATGTAAAACTCCAGGTCAGCAGAAGTTCGTAGGCTTCTTCCGCCCCGACTCCAATCAGGGCCACGACGGCGGCGGCAAACGCAACCGCTCCAACGAATAGAATCGAATTGACGGGCGTCTTGTATTTCTGATGAAGCCGAGTGAACCATTCCGGCAGCAGATGATCCCATCCGGCGACCATGGGAAGCCGCGTATTCGCCGTGAAATTGAGGCTGAAGCTGGAAAAATAATTCGCCAGCAACAACAGGATAACGACGGGCACAATGAATTTTGCGATGCCAAAGGCCTCAGCGCCCCGGCTAAGGGCCTGCGGAATGGGGCCGATCACGTCGAGTGAATCGGGCGAGACGAAGGCAAGAATGGCGCTCGTCCCCAGAATGTAGAAAAGTGCGATGACTGGCGCGGCGATGCCGATGGACCTCGCGTAATTTCGTGCCGGATCGCGCGATTCCCCGGCGAAGATGGCCACATATTCGAGGCTGGTAAGCGCGCCAAAAGTCATTTTGCCGAAAACGCTGAGGCTGAAAAAAGTCAGCGGCGGTGCTACCAGACGCAACGGATGATATTCCTGCAGCGCGCCACGCCAGAGCGCCACAACCGGCATGACAACCAAAACACTGAGTGTGGCCAGAATGCAAAGCGCACCGAAATTGGTTACCCATTTGCCGACCCGAAGTCCGAGCCGGGCGATGAATATGAGGACGACCATGAAAACGGCCGAAGCGAACAAGATGAACATTCTATTCGACGCCATCCAGACCGCGCCGGCGCCCAGTACATAGGCCAGAAAAGTTGTGGCGATCAGCCCGATGACCGCTGTGTAAAGTGTCCCGAACAGCCAGAGATTCCATGCTACGAGGAATCCGATACCATCATTGAACGCAAGGCGGGCCCATTCATAGAGTCCTCCTTCGAGCGGCATCAAGCGATTCAGATGCGCGACCAGAAGCGCCTGGGGAATGAAGAACAGGAGTATAGCCAGCAGCCACAGCACCACATGGGCCGGACCTGCTTTCACCGCCGTGCCAAAAAAATCCGGAACTACAACCGCGAGAATTTGGGCCAGGATGAGGTCGCGGATGCCCAGCTCTTTTCGCAGTTCCGCACTTCGGGTTTGGATCGCCGCTCTGGCGGTTGCGAGCAGGCTGGAGTTTGCGGTGGACAAGATGCTGGCGCGTACCTCGCAAGGATTTCGCCGGCCAGAGCCAAGGAATGATTCGGACTAGTCTGCCGTGGTGCGGACGAGGAATCAATTCAAATCACGAGCAGGGAAACAATTGCTGGGCAACGGCTTCTCGGCTCTCTTAGGCTGCAATCTAAGTTGCACGGATTCGCTGAGATCAGGGTTTGCTAGCAGCCGCCGGCGATTGAAGGAACGAGCAGGACGCGATCGCCTTCCTTCACGGAGCAAGACTCGCCACCGAGAAATCGGATGTCTTCCTCATTGAGATACACGTTGAGAAATTGGCGAATCTGTCCCTGTTCGTCGCGGACATGCCGCGAAAGGTCGGGAAAGCGCGTGGTGAGCTGATTCAGCGCTTCCGCAATCGTAGTGGCGCTACAGTCGATTTTCGGCGCGCCATTGGTGAAGCGGCGAAACGCAGTCGGAATTTCAACAGTGATTGGCATGTTCATCGGTCCTCTCAGTTTCCTTTTCCTGCAGCGGCGGCAAACTGCTGATCGAGCAGCGCCTCGAAGGCTTCGAGCCGCGGAGCGATGGCTTCGGTAGCGGGGAATTCGGCGGCGATGGCGTCCGTGGTTTTCAGGCCATTGCCGGTAATGCAGACAACCGTGGTTTCACCGGCCTTGATGCGATTCTGGGTGATGAGTTTTTGCGTGACGCCAACGGTTACTCCGCCTGCGGTTTCCGTGAAGATACCTTCCGTCTCTGCGAGCAGCTTGATGGCGGAGACGATTTCAGGATCGGAAACATCTTCCGCCCAGCCGCCGGATTCGCGGATCAGCTTGATGGCGTAAGGACCGTCGGCGGGATTGCCGATGGCGAGCGAACGCGCGATGGTGTCGGGTTTTTGCGGTTCGAACCGCGAGAGGTTGCGCTTCACACCGTCGGAAATCGGCGAGCAGCCAGTGGCTTGCGCACCGAAAAACTTTACCGGCTTATCTTCGACCCAACCAAGGGTGACGAGTTCCTTAAATGCCTTGGCGATCTTGCCGATCAGCGAGCCGCCCGCCATGGGCACAACCACATTGTCAGGCAGCTTCCAGCCAAGCTGCTCGGCGATTTCATACCCATGAGTCTTCGAGCCTTCGGAGTAATAGGGGCGCAAGTTGACGTTGACGAGGCCCCACTGGAAGCGGTCGGCGATTTGCGCGCACAATCGGTTGACCTGATCGTAGTTGCCGTTGATACGCACTATGCGAGCGCCGTAGACCGCGGTGTTGAGAACTTTGGCGGGCTCGAGGTCCGCGGGGATGAAGACGCAAGCGTCGAAGCCCTGTTGCGCGGCTTGCGCGGCGACGGCGTTGGCGAGATTGCCGGTAGAGGAGCAGCCGACGGTCTTGAAATCAAACCGGCGCGCGGCTGCGAGAGCTGTGGCGACGACGCGATCCTTGAAGGACAGAGAAGGGAAGCACACGGCGTCGTTTTTGAAATAGAGATTTTTCAGGCTCCAGCGGGAGGCGAGGTTGCGCGAAGCGACCAGAGGCGTGCCGCCGACGGCGTTCGGCCCGGCGAAACCTTCAGAGAGCGGCAGAAGCTCCGAGTAGCGCCACATATTGAAATCGCGGGAAGCCAGATTTTCGCGGTGGACAATTTTTTTCAGGGAATCGTAGTCATAGCTGACTTCGAGAGGGGAGAAGCAATCTTCGCAGAACGAGCGCGGCGCGTTGCCCCAGGTTTTCCCGCATTCCCTACATCGGAGTTCGTAATGAACGGACATTTTGAATCACCTTTCAGAGCGTGCGTGTAGCGAATAACGGCTTTCGAGCACCCTTGGCAGACCAGAACGAGCAACCCGGCGCTACAAGGCCGTGTCAATAGCGTGGAATTCGATTGGGGCAGCGCGGAGGTGCAAACGAAAAACCCTCCGTGCCAAAGTGCTCGGAGGGTCTCAGAAAATCTTCTGGGAAACTCGAAAAGCCCTTTAGCAGTTTTTTACGTGGAGCAAGTTGCCCTAAATCGCCACGTTTTTAAGTGTGACTTCCACACTCGCCGCAACGCCGGCTCCTTCTTTTATGCTTGAGCGCAGGGTGAAAGTCAAGAGAGATCTGTTTCCGGTAGCGTTTCAGTTTGAAATTCAAGATCAACGCTAGCATTATCGAACGATTCAGGAGGACCTGGTATGACCCGGCCGATGCTAAAATGCATCGCACCACTATTCATTGTCCGCGACGCTTCAGCCGCCGTCTCATTTTATCGCGACAAACTTGGCTTCGACATCACCCACCAGAATGCCGAATGGGCCACTGATCCCTTTTTTGCGATCGTTTGCCGCGACGATGCGATGCTCATGGTCAAGAACGTCGGAGTGGACGCGGTGCCCAACTCCACACGCGGCGATCACTTTGCCCGGTGGGATGCTTACATCTGTGTGCCTGATCCTGATGCACTAGCTGCCGAGTTCACGTCGCGTGGTGTCATGTTTTCCGAACCGCTAAAGGACACCAGTGATGGCCTGCGTGGATTCGAGCTGAAAGATGCTGACGGCTATGTCTTATTTTTCGGTCGCCCTCGCGAAAATTCAAACTGAGACACCACCCTGTTTCCAGTCAAGAAGAGGGGGAGAGCTGGGTTCGCACTAGTAAGGGTGCAGCCCGCCGCGGCGGGCCGCGCCCCTGCAGCTGGCAACTGTTCGTCGCCTCACTTTGGGGCCGAGTTTTTGGCGAGCATCGCAGACACGGTCTGGCTTTGCTGGCCCAGGAAGGGAGTCGCCAAGTTTTGCGCAAGGAGGGAATCGCTCTTCGCGCCGGCGATGGCTTTCTGTGCGTGCTGCCGGTGTTCCTCTTGCGGACCGGAAAGCGTAATCAGCGCGGCGGCAAACTCCATTTGCGGATCCGCCCCGCGCAGAGTGATTGCCTTCTTCACCAGGGCATAGCCGTCGACGCCGGCAGCAGGATTGGGATCCATTCGCATGCCGTCCGTCATGTGCGGCAAATTCTGTCCCAGCCATTGTTTGTAGGCTTCCGCCAGATAGCCGGCGTCGAACCAAGCCAGCGCATCGGAGTGGCCGGATGATTCCGCGGAAGTCGCCCGCGCGTGAAGTCTCGCGAGAAGTTCCTTCGCCACCAAGGGATCCTTGCGCGCGTAGAGCGTGGCGCGCCGAAGCGTTTCCATGCGCACCAGCACGGGCGTGTCCGGGCCGAGAATGTCCAGCGTGTCTCGAACGAGGTTCTTCACATCGTAGTTCTCGCCACCGCTGAGGTTCCAGCTGTGGCTGATCCACGGCAAGGACTTTGCTTGGCCGATCTCAATCGTATGGCAGATGAGCGGAGGACCTGCTTGAGCGATGCTCGCAAAGCACAGCACGATGGCCAGGAATGCTGCGTGTTTTAGCGAATGATGAAGTGGATGTCTCATGCGTTTTCTAATCTCCTTCCGAATTGACTGAACCTTCGAAAGACAAGACGCCCACAGAGAGACAGCTGTTAACAACTTACTTGCCGGTGGGCGCCGGCTGGGACCAAACATGTTCATACGTGCGCCACAAGTAGATGTCGCCGTAGCCGAGGGAGTTCCACCAGGTATCGAGCATCTGGCGGTCGAGGTGCAGAATGCCTTCGCGAGTTACGCCCGCCGGGGGCGGAGCGAGCGCCGCAAGACGGTCATAAACACCGGGGCGGTCTGCATCACTGACGCCGGAGAGCAGATGCCAAAGTGTGAGTGCGTCGCTTTTGCGCGCGTCTACAAGGATGATCCCAAGCAGGGCATTTCGTTCCGCAGGCGTATTCGAAGAGAAATCAAATCTAGACAGCGCGTCACGAAATGCGGGCGTGGCGTCCTCTAGATACGGAGTTCCCGGGCCGATCTTCGGTCGCGTGGCGCAGACGGCGCCCGCGGGAATGAAGGATTCGTGGCCATTCAGTTTGAAGCCGACCCATCCCATAGTAGTGCGCAGAAGGCCGGCTCCGGATTCGTCCACGTGCAGCGTGTAAACGCATCCCAAATCCACCGCGACAGCGGAAGGCGTGTCCACGACAAACTGGCCGGGAGGCGCCCAGATGGTGGCATGAATCGTGCCGAGTTCCAGCGAGAGGCGCTTGCGGCCTGGGCCGTTGGTGACCAGCTGGAGACGCGAGCCTGCGTCAACCTCAACGCGGCCGGTTTCATCCAGCGAAATTGTGGCTCTCGAGGAACTGTCGGTCACCAGTGTTTCCCCAACGCCAAGTTTCTCAACGCCAGAGTTCGCGCCCATCGTTTTCGATCCAACCCGCGGGGCGCCCTCTACGCGCGCGACATCCCAGGCCGTACCAAGATTGGGAACCGTGCGAGTTCGCACATAAACAAATGCCATGGCCGCAATGAGGAGAACGGCTGCTGCCCCGAACGCGAAGGACAGCCGGAAATTCAGAAAGCGGAGGCGCGTTTTCTCTATCCGAAGATCCGCGATCCGTTCGAACGTCGGTGCGGGACGATCGTGCCGATAACGCCCCAGCGCACTCTCGAGTTTTTGAATCTCGGGATCAGGCTCGCCGGAGCCATCCCACAAATAATCATCTTTCATCGGTCATTCCTTCTCATCATTACCACGTTGCGCTCTCCAGGAGTCACTTGCTTCGCGGCTTTTCGGTCAAGAGGCGCCTCTCGCCTTCTCATCCAGCTTCTCGCGCAAGAGCTGCATGCCGCGGCAAAGATTCACCCGCACGGACCCGTGCGTCAGCCCCGTGCGCGCGGCGATCTCCGGACCCGTCATGCCCTCCACCAGACGCAGCACAAGCGGCTCGCGATAGGCTTCAGGAAGCGTCCGAACCACGGCCAGGATCACGGCAGCCTCTTGCTGCGCGGCAGGGTCGTTCCCGCGGCTTTCGATCTGTTCCTCGGAAACAGGTTCGGTAAGGGCTGCTTCCGGTCCGGATTTCCGGTAATGATCGTTGGCGCGGTTGCGGGTGATGGCCGCGAGCCACGCGCCGAAGCGGGGTACCTCTCGCAACGCGTGAAGCTGGCGGAGCGCCGCGAGAAAAACCTCCTGAACCAAATCATCCACCTCTCGTGGTGGCACCCGAGCGAGCAGGATGCCATGTACCATGCGCGCGTAAAGGTCGTAGAGGCGTCCAAAGGCGGCGCGGTCCCCATCGCGGGCGGCGCGGACCAGCCCGTCTTCTTCGTTTGATTGGGACGAAGGCCAGGCAATCACAACCCGACGTTCCCCGCTTGCTCTTCGGAAGTCAACAGTGTCTTCCACGGTTAAGCCATCCCATCTAAACGGCGGTGGCCCTGCATTCTAGACGGAGCGGGTGCGGAGAGTGTTAACGTCCGCCCTTATTTTATTGGTCGCAAAGCAGATAGCGCGCTAAGAATGACCCTGCAAGCGCCCGGATCCGGCATTAGTTTGGCCCGCGGTGACAACAGTTCCGGTCTTTCGTGCGTCCAATAGGGTGGAGAACAAAAATCGCAAGGCAAACCCGGCCGTTAGGACAGTTATTGCTCCGTGGCATCCAATTAAGGTAGAAACCCTCTTGAAACAGAGGTGTTATACTTTCTGATGCTGGATCCGGCAGGATGGGGCGAGCCGGAGGGCAGCTGAACTGTCGAAAACGGCTGTGGGGCTAATCAGACAGGAGCACGGACTATGGGAGAGCAAGTGAAAGAACTTTTCAATTGGGCGCGAAGGAGAAAAATCCTCGCGACCGTCTTTGTGGCATTGACGCTGATGGTTGGAATCATGATTGGTTCAGTGGTTTCCGGCCGCGTCTCGGCGATGAAAACCCTCGGATTTGGCGGCACCACGGCGACCGCTCTGGCTGTGCCGGATCCCATTCCTGCCTCGAGTTCCTTCGCATCCATCGTGAATCGCGTCGAGCCCGCGGTGGTGAATATCGCCACGACACAGGTAATGGAGCGCCGGCAGGCCAAGAAGCGCCGCACCGTGCCCAACGATCAAGACGACCCCATGCAGGATTTCTTCGACCGCTTTTTTGATGGGCGGCAAGACGGACCTCCGCAGGCGGAGCGCAGTCTGGGTTCCGGCGTTATCGTAGATAAGGCGGGTTTCATCCTCACGAACAACCATGTGGTGGAGCAAGCCACGAAAATCCAGGTTCAATTGAATGGCGACACAACCCGATATACGGCAAAGGTTGTCGGTATCGACGAAGATACGGACCTTGCAGTCATAAAGATTGACGCGCACAAAGATCTCCCGATAGCCAAGCTTGGAAACTCGGACGGCGTGCAAGTTGGCGACTGGGTGCTCGCGATCGGTAGCCCGTTCGGTTTGCAGGCCACCGTGACTGCGGGAATCATCAGCGCCAAGGATCGCGGCGGCATCGGGCACCAGTTCCAGAGATTTCTCCAGACAGATGCAGCCATTAACCCGGGAAACTCCGGCGGGCCGCTGGTGGATCTGGCCGGTCAGGTGATTGGCATCAATACGGCGATCATTACCGGTAGCCGCGGGTATGAGGGAGTTGGCTTTGCGCTGCCTTCATCCACGGCCATCAGCGTCTACGACCAGATCGTCAAGCAAGGGCGCGTGACGCGAGGGTCGATCGGCGTGAGCTTCCAGGAAGAGCCGAGCACAAATCCGATTACGTTGAAATCCCTTGGAGCACCTTACGGCTTGGTGATTGAGGGCGTGGAGCCCGGGAGCCCTGCAGAGAAAGCGGGCTTGAAGGGCGGCGACGTCATCACCAGTGTGAACGGACAGCCGGTGAAGACCGGGAATGACCTGGTAAATCCCATCGCGCAAGCCGCAATTGGGAGCAAAGTAAAACTGACCTACATTCGTGATCGTGCGCAGAAGGAAACCATGGCCACGGTCGAAGACCGAACTCGCGTATTCCCGAACACCGCGGGTCGCATGGGCGACCAGCCCGGCGAAGCTGCACCCGCCGAGTTCGGGCTGCACGTCGAAGAGCTGACGCCTGCCCGCGGCCAACGCGTGGGAATGGAAGGCCAGAAGGGCGCCATCGTAACCGAAATTGACCCGGCTACGTTTGCCGACGATCTGGGATTCACCCGCGGAGATGTGATTACGGAAATCAACCGCGTAGCCGTAAGCTCCGTTGGCGACTATCGCAAGGCGGTATCGGCGCTGAAGCCGGGCGAAGACGTGGTGTTCAAGGTTCTTCGCCGTCAGGACAGCGACCGGGTCCTGACCCTGTACTTGTCCGGCAAGGTTCCGGCGGACAACCAGCAGTAGTGATTTAGCGAAATACGAACAAACGCCTATGCGCGTGCAAAATGCGACTCGCCTGGCCCTGACGCTGCTCTTTGCAGCAGGGCTGGGTGTGTCCGCGGTTTCCACGCACGCGCAAAGCGCGTCGCAAAACAAAACCGCCACTTCCGCTTCCAAGAGCAAATCGCACAAAAAGAAATCTGCAAAGCAACCGAGCCGGTGGGAGAAGGGACAGAAGGTGCCCACGCCCGCGCGAATTTCCGAAATTCAGCTGGCATTGGCGAAGGACGGCTCGTTCACCGGCGCACCTAACGGGAAGTGGGACGATTCCACAGTCGAGGCCATGAGAAAATTCCAGGACGCGCACGGGCTGAATCCCAGCGGCAAGCTCGATGCGAAAACCTTGCAACAGTTGGGCCTTGGTTCCAGCACCGCCGGCTTGGGGGCCCCGATGCCGCCCACCAGCTCCACAAGCGCAACCGTCAAGCCCGCCGAAACGGCTCGCCGGCAGCAGTAGTTTGCAGTTCTTCGCGGTTGCATTCCTTTTGCAACTGAATTAGAAATCAGAGGCTGCGCGGCAGGAATATGCGCACCCGAGGGATTTGTGTGATGAAAACAGTGCGGATTTTTCTCCTGATTTTACTGGCCACTTTTCACGTGGTGGAATGTGGCGCGCAGGAAAAAGCTGGAGCAAAAACGATCCGGGCTGTGAAATTCGGGAAACTGTGGGACGGCAAGGGGAAACTGTGGACCAATGCGATTGTCATTGTTGACGGCGATCGGATTCGAACCGTGACGACGGACCCAGCGGCAATCCCTGCCGGCGCGGAAGTCATCGACTTGTCGAAATTTACTGGGTTGCCCGGGCTGATCGACGTGCACACCCACATGACGATGTACACAGACGAAACGCCGGGACAGCCGATGTTGAAACAGCTCACCAGCAATGCGCCGGCGGTAGAACTTTTCCTCGCGCGCAAAGGAGCCATGCGCACGCTGGAGGCCGGCGTTACCACCGTGCGCGATCTCGGCGCTGACCAATACCTGGACATCGCCATGCGCGACCTGATCAATCGCGGCGAAATGACCGGACCTCGCATGTTTGTCTGCGGATATGGCCTCTACATCACCAACACGCCCTACAAGCCCGGTCTGAACCTGCCAGCGGGCGGCATTGCCGACGGCGTGCCGGAAGTGCTCAAGGTAGTCAGGCAGCAGGTCTCGGCCGGCGCCGACGTAATCAAAATGTACGCCTCGACCGGAACGGACGACGACGTGACCGGCTTTGAGACTTACAGCTATGAAGAAATCAAAGCTGCGGTGGATGCTGCACACCAGTTCGGCAAAAAAATTGCCATTCATTCTTATGGCCTGGCTGGCGCGCGGGACGCAGTCCGCGCCGGGACCGACTCGCTGGAACACGCCACGGATATGGACGACGCAACGATCCAGGAGATGGCCAAACGCGGAACGTACTACGTCCCGACGATTGATCACAACCGCTATTACCTGGATAACTGGCAGAAGATTGGCTATGCCAACGGTTTTCAGGAAAAGACCAAGGCGTTCGTTGAGCGCAACCTGGAGACGGCGCGGAAAGCGCACAAAGCAGGAGTGAAATTCGCCATGGGTTCTGACGCCATCTACACCATGTTTGGGGAAAACACGCGAGAGCTGGGCTGGTTCGTGAAAGCAGGGATGACTCCCGAACAGGCCCTGCGCACCGCCACCACGAACGCCGCCGAATTATTGGGCAAGGAGAAAGAACTCGGCGCCGTTGCGCCGGGTTATTTTGGCGACTTGGTGGCCGTAGAAGGCGATCCACTGGCGGACATCGATGTCGCCATTTACAAGGTGAAATGGGTCATGAAGGGCGGCGCGGTCGTGGCGGACAAGACCAAGGGACAAGTTCGCTAGTGAAAAACCAAAGCGCAGAAGGATCCACGCTTTCCTGCCTTCGGCAGGCAGGCAAGCAAGAACCAAAGACGAAACGGTGGGGCACCGAGAATCGTCTCGCGGGTCAATCTATGCTCCACTCGCCATTCATATCGCTTCCTTTTCCGGTGTGCGCCTGAACTCCAACAGGTCACCTGGCTGGCACTGCAGTTCCTTACAAATGGCCTCGAGCGTGGAGAATCGGACGGCCCGAGCCTTTCCGGTTTTCAGGATCGACAGGTTGGCGAGCGTGATCCCGATTCTCTCGGACAGCTCCGTGAGCCGCGTGCCCCGCACGCCGCCCTTGCGTGTGGGGACTTTGAACTTTCCCCAGGGCTGGGTTTTGCGAAGTGACCAAGACAGACTAGGTGAGTTTCAGTTCCGGAAAGTCCCGCGCATAGCGCTTGGGATCGAGCGTCATAAAACGATCCGCGTGCACCATGGCATGTGATCCAATAATGAAATCAGCCAGCAAACGCTTCGCTCCCTGACGCGCAGATCTTCGACGCCGTTTCGCATAACGCGCAAAACGACGGCCGGCCTCAACCCACACGGGCTGTTCAAACGCAAAGTCCACCGTGATGCCCGTGTCTGCAAGAAAATCATTCACGAAGGATTCTGTGGCCTTCGGATAGGCGAGCAATTCCGCATACACCGGACCGCAGACGACAAGACCTCCTTCCGCCTTGGCAGCGCCAAGAATTCTTGAGATCTGTGAAGCTGACGGTTCCTTGGACCAGAGGGCCGAGAGGACGTTAGTATCGATTGCCGTTCTCACCGTTGCTCAACTTTCTTCGTCGCGCAACCGGCGCACCCACGCATTTGCCTGATGGATGCTGGAGAAAGCAGGGAGCGCCCCGACATACTTTTCGAAGGGATTTTCCGGCGAGCGTGCGGGACGGATGGTGGTTCGATCCTTGTCGACCACAAATTCCACACGGTCTCCCTTCTTCAGTCCAAGCCGATTGCGAATCTCGAGAGGGACGGTGATTTGCCCCTTGCTGCTGATTGTGCTGGAAGGTGCCATCTTTACCTGCCTCCTTTACAGTAAGGATATCATGCTTTACAGCGATTCGGATAGGCCCTTAACGACCACGGCGGGTGGCCGCCCCTTAATTCCGAAAACGCCTTTGCGTGGCCCTTGCGGGGGAGCGGATTGCCGGATGCGGATTCCTGCTTCTCCTTTACTTCCTTTACCTCCTATATTTCCCTGACTTTCAAGCGGAGGGCGGAGTTTGCCGGCGGCCAAATCATCCATGGCGCGCAGGCGCCCGCCCAGTTCGGCGTCGCTCAATCGCCGCCCGCGGAACAACCAAGGCAGATACTCCGCCGCCGACTGCTCTCCTTTTTGTGAATTGCAATCCACGCAGCAAGACACCAAATTGCGGTAGGAATTGCCGCCCCCTTGCGCCTGTGGCACAACATGGTCCAGGCACTTGCGGTCGCCCGGGCTTCGCCGTACGACCGTAAGTGCCCAAGAGCATGCCGGGAAGCGGAGAATGATTTGCGGCATGGAATCCTCCACCCATTTCCCGTAAACTTCGCGGGCGAGGAACGTGTGAATCATTCCCAGGAAAAGGCCCGCTATACACTTTTCATTCTGTTTGCCATCAACCTGCTGAATTTTTACGATCGCTACATTCCTGGTGCATTGGCCGAACCAATCCGCAAGGAATGGGGGCTGACCGACTCCCAGCTCGGATGGCTGGCCACTGCTTTTACGCTTCTATACGCCGTGGTTGGCGTGCCGTTGGGACGATGGTCGGATCGCGGGAAGCGTTCGCAAATACTCGCTTGGGGAGTCGCCTTATGGAGCCTCCTCACGGCCGCTTCCGGAATGGCCTGGAACTATGGCTCCATGTTTGCCGTGCGTCTGGGAGTTGGCGTGGGCGAAGCGGCCTGTGCTCCTGCGTCCAACTCTCTCATCGGCGATTTGTATCCCGCCGCACAGCGCGCTCGCGCCCTCGCGTTCTTCATGCTCGGGCTTCCCTTGGGAGGTTTTCTAGGTACTTACGTTAGCGGACACATTGCGGCCGCGTACGGCTGGCGCATGGCTTTCTACGTCGGCTGCATTCCCGGCCTGCTGCTCACAATACCCGTCATGCGCTTGCTGGATCCCCCGCGTGGCGCGGCGGAGATTCTGCCGCTTGCGGCGCAGTCCAACAAACCCTCTTCGTTCTGGGCATCGTGTTGGAAGATCCTGAGGATTCCGTGCATCCGCTGGATCGCTCTCACCGGCGCTCTTTATAACGCCAATATGTACACCCTTGCCGCTTTCTTGCCTGCTTATCTCCACCGCTACCACACGCTGGATCAGAAGCAATCCACAACCATTGCCGCGATTCTGTTTGGAGCCAGCGGCGTTTTAGGACTTTTGCTGGGCGGCTGGGCCGCGGATCGCGTAGCCGCGGTCCGCGCCAATGGACGGCTGCTCGTCGCCGCCGTGTCGGCACTTCTCATGGCCTTAGGCACATACTTCGCGCTCAACCAGAAACCCGGTCAGACAATTCTCTTTATGTTCATCATGACCGCCGGTTGCACGGTGGGTTACGTTTATTACGCCTCTGTCTACGCCACCATCCAGGACCTCGTCCCTCCCAACCTTCGCGGAACCGCCATGGCCCTCTACTTTTTTGCCATGTACGCCCTCGGCGGAAGTTTCGGAACCGTGCTCGCCGGGAGGCTCAGCGACCATTTTGCAAAGCAAGCCATGGCCGCAGCTGGCGCGAGCGCACTGAACGAACACTTCAAGGCTGTAGGTCTGCACAGTGCCATGTATATGATTCCTGTCTGCAGTGCGCTTCTGACGGTGTTCCTGCTTTTCGCTGCCCGCACCGTCCCCAAGGATGGGAGCCAGTTGCAAGCCCGCATGTCGTCCCCGGGAAGCCAGCCGCTTGCTGAAGCGAACAACTGAAAGGGTCCTCAACTCCAGAATTTGACCTGCCTGGAACTGGGTGCTAAGTTTTTCATTCCACGCGGTTTTGGCTTACGCTTGAACCCACAGGGAACCATAGATCATCCAATAGGCGGTTAAAAGAGATTGGGAGGCAGTATGGCTACGGCAGTCGCGCCACGGTTGTTCAAGAACTTTATCAACGGCGAATGGGTGGAATCGCGCAGCGGGAAAGCTTACGAGAACCGCAATCCCGCGAACACCGATGAATTGATCGGCATGTTTGTTTCTTCGACAAAGGAAGATGTTGATGCAGCCGTCGATGCCGCGAAAGAAGCCTACAAATCGTGGCGCCTGGTGCCCGCGCCGAAGCGCGCCGAGATTCTGTTTCGCGCCGCGGAGCTGCTGCTCCAGCGAAAAGAAGAATTCTCCAAAGACATGACGCGTGAAATGGGCAAAGTCCTCGCCGAGACGCGCGGCGACGTTCAGGAAGCCATCGACATGACCTATTACATGGCCGGCGAAGGGCGCCGCCTTTTTGGGCAGACTACGCCTTCGGAGTTACCAAACAAGTTTGCCATGAGCGTGCGACAGTCCATCGGCGTCTGCGGCATGATCACGCCGTGGAATTTTCCGATGGCCATTCCTTCCTGGAAAATGATGCCGGCGCTCATCAGCGGAAATACGGTTGTGCTGAAGCCAGCCGAAGACACGCCGCTGTCTTCGTACCATCTCGTCCAGATTCTGACGGAGGCTGGCGTTCCCCGCGGCGTTGTGAATTTGGTGAGTGGCGACGGGCCCAACGCCGGCGCGCCGCTCTCGCAGCACAAAGAAGTTCCCGTCGTGAGTTTTACAGGCTCAACTTCCGTGGGCCGCATTATTGCTCAGGCGTGCGCGCCGGACTTCAAACACTACAGCCTGGAGATGGGCGGCAAAAACATCATCATCGTGATGGAAGATGCGAATCTCGATCTTGCCGTTGATGGCGCGATTTGGGGCGGGTTCGGCACCTCGGGCCAGCGTTGCACTGCCGCAAGCCGCGTCGCCGTACACAAAAATGTCTATAAAGAATTCGTTGAGCGTTTCGTCGAACGCGCCAAATCACTGAAAGTTGGAAACGGTTTGGACGCCGCAACGGAAATGGGCCCCTGCATCAACGAACAGCAACTGAAAACGGTGATGAGTTACGTGGAAATCGGCAAGAACGAAGGCGCAAAGTTGCTGACCGGCGGAAACCGTCTGGACGGTGGCGCGCTGGCCAAAGGCTGGTTCCACGCGCCAACCGTTTTTGGTGATTGCTCGCCAAGAATGCGCATTGCCCAGGAAGAAATTTTCGGCCCGGTGGTCTCGGTGATGCCTATCGAAAGTTTGGAGCAAGCGATCGAAGTTGCCAATGGCGTCCCTTACGGTTTGTCCGCTTCCATTTACACGCGCAACGTGAACCGCGCTTTCGCCGCCATGCGCGATCTCTACACTGGAATCGTTTACGTAAACGCCCCAACGATTGGCGCGGAAACGCATCTGCCTTTCGGAGGCACCAAGCAAACCGGCAACGGCCACCGCGAAGCCGCCATCGCCGCCATCGATTTTTTCACCGAGTGGAAAACCGTCTACATCGACTACTCCGACAAACTCCAGCGCGCCCAAATCGATAATGCCTAGCCGATTCGAACGCCGATTCGAACGCGTTGACGCTGCTTGACACCATTCCTACAATAGTAGGTAGCGCTCGTTAGCACAGGGAGTAGAGTGCTGCTATGAGAAATTCAGCCCTACAGGAACGCCGCAACCGCCAAATTCTGGCCGACATTGTCCGCACGTACATCGAGACGGGCGAGCCGGTTTCGTCGCGTGCGATCTCGAAACGATTCGAAGAGACGCTCAGTACTGCGACGATTCGCAATTTAATGGCAGATCTGGAAGACGGTGGTTATCTTTATCAGCCACATACTTCCGCCGGTCGTGTTCCCACAGCGGCGGCGTATCGTTTTTTTGCGCAGGAGATCGCCTCCCAAGCCACCATCACCGTAGGAGACCGCGAATGGATTCAGCGGGAGATGGGCGGAGCCACCAGCGCTGCGGAGATTACCGAACGCGCCGGCCACATCCTCGCGGAAGTTTCGAATGGCCTGGGGATCATCGTTTCGCCGCCGCTCGGCAAAACTGTCCTTGAGCACGTGCGCATGTGGCTGCTGCCCGACACGCGGGTGGTGGTGGTTCTGATTTCGCCCGGAGGCACCACTCGCGATAAAATATTGAAGCCTGTCCGGCCTTTTGCGCAGCCCGAATTGGATGCGACCGCCGACTTTTTGAACCGGCAGTATTCCGGATGGACGCTCGAAGCCATCCGTGACGACTTGCTTCAAAAGTTGGCCACGGAGCGTGAGCGCTACGAAGGCATCGTCCAGAGCGCTCTTTCGCTCTGCGATCCGGCCGTACTGGGCGATGAATCCACGCTGCACGTCCACGTGGAAGGTACTCCGCAGATCGTCGGCATGGCCGAATTTGCGGACCAGGCGCAGTTGCGCGATTTACTCGCGGCCATCGAGCAAAAGCATCGTCTCGTGACCGTGCTGAATGCCTGTATCGAGACGCCCGAGCCCGTACACGTCCAGATCGGGGTGAAGGAAATCTCGCAGTCGGGTGAAAACCTGGCGCTGATCAGCGCGGCCTACACGCGAAACGATATGGTGCAGGGTTCTCTCGGCGTCCTTGGGCCGACACGCATGCATTATGAACGCGCAATGACGGCGGTAGCCTACGTGGCCCAGCTCTTTAGCGAAGCGCTGAACAAAATTTGAAAAAAATACTTGCTGCATGGGAATCATGAAAATGGGTGACGCAGACGTGAAGATCAATCTGAACAAGAACACGGATAGCTCCGAACTGGAGCAATCCGCCGAAGCCAAGGCTGTCGCCGCCGATTCGGCCAAGGCCGACGCCGAGATGGCCAAGCTGGCATCTGATCTGGAAGAATTGCGCCAAACGCTCCTCCGCCGCCAGGCCGACTTCGACAATTATCGCAAACGCGTCGAGAAAGAGCGTTCTGAGGATTCGAAACGCGCCACCGCTCGCGTGATTGAAGGACTGATCCCCATCATCGACGGATTCGAAAATGCTCTCTCCGCCCACCGTGAAGCCGAATACGAGAATTACCGCAAAGGCTTCGAATTGATTTACAAGCAGCTCCTGGACAATGTCGCGCGCCTGGGAGCCGAACGCATCGACCCGGTCGGAAAACCTTTCGATCCCCACCTGCACCAGGCCGTGGATCGCGCGGAAACCACCGAGCATGCCGACGGCACGATCCTCCAGGTGTTCCAGCCGGGCTACGTATTTCACGGACGCGTGCTGCGTCCGGCGATGGTCCGTGTAGCCGTGCATCCAAATCCGGCATCAAAACAAGCGGTGAACTAAAGGAGATTGCAGGTTTTCATGACCAAGGGGACGCAAAGAGATTTTTACGAAGTACTCGCTGTCTCGCGGACTGCGACGGTCGAGGAGATTAAATCCGCGTATCGTAAAGCCGCGCTCAAATGGCACCCGGATCGCAACCCGGAAAACAAAACCGAAGCGGAGGGGAAGTTCCGCGAATGCACGGAAGCTTACAGCGTCCTGAGCGATCCCAAGAAAAAACAGGTTTATGACACCTACGGCCACGCCGGCCTTTCCAGCGCGGGCATGGGCCAGGGATTTGACAATACGATTTTCCAAGACTTCCACGATATCTTTGGCGATTTTTTCGGCTTCGAGGATCTCTTCGGCGGCGGTGGCGGCCGGCGCGGCCGCGGCCGGGCACAGCGCGGAGCCGATCTGCGCTATGACATGACGCTCTCCTTCGAAGAGGCCTCGGCAGGCGTGACAACCAAGATTAAATTGCCGCGCCAGGAATATTGCGAGGCATGTAACGGCACCGGCGCGAAAAAGGGCGCAGGCGTCGTTGCCTGCCAGACCTGCGCTGGACGCGGGCAGCTTGCCTACCAGCAGGGTTTTTTCACCATCACGCGGACTTGCCCCGCGTGCCAGGGCGCGGGACAGATTGTGCGCGAGCGCTGCCCCGAGTGCCGGGGGCAAGGACGATTCGAACGCGAGAAAACGATCGAGCTGCGCATTCCGCCGGGAGTTGACACTGGAACGCGCCTGCGCGTGGGAGGCGAAGGCGAGCCTGGGCCCAACGGTGGCCCGGCGGGCGATTTGTACGTCGTGCTCGATGTCAAGGAGCACCCCTTTTTCGAGCGCCGTGGCGCGGATTTATACTGCACTATTCCATTGAGCATCGCGCAGGCCACACTCGGGACAGAACTGCAAGTCCCCGGATTGAATGGCGAAGAGCGGCTGAAGATTCCTGAAGGCACGCAGAGCGGCGCCGTATTCCGCATCAAGGGCAGAGGCCTTGCCGATCCGCGCGGCGGCGGCAAGGGCGATCTGTACTATCACGTCCGTGTCTTGACGCCCACGAAGCTCACCCGCGACCAGCGCAAACTGATCGAGCAGCTTGGCGCCACTTTGAAAGTGGAAAACAAGCCCGCCGACCGCAACTCCTCCATATTCGAAAAAGTCAAAGACATCTTCGGCTAGAGGAGAACTCTCCCCATCAGTTGCTCCTCTGTGCCCTTGGCACCTCCGCAACCTATTTTCGTCTCTCCTCTTTCCCTTCGGCGGCAAGCCGCTCACCTGAGATAGAATCCTCGCGTGCGCAGGCGATTCTTCGTCGAACAATTTGTAGGCGATCGCGCGGTCATGGAAGGTGAGGCCGCTCACCATCTGGGCCGAGTACTGCGCGCACAAACAGGCCAACTCTACGAACTCAGCGACGGCTTCCGTGTGTGCCTCGGCCGGATCGAAAGTGTTGGCCGCGACAAAGTCGAATTCGCTCTCCTGGAAGACTTGCCCGCTCACCATCCGAGCCTGGACTTAACGCTACTCCTCGCCGTGGTGAAGTTCGACATGTTCGAATGGGCCATCGAGAAAGCCACGGAACTCGGCGTGACCACGATTGTTCCGCTGGCGGCAGCGAGAAGCGAGAAGGCGCTGCTTTCCGCAGCCGCGAAGCGGGCGGAACGCTGGAATAAACTCTTGCTCGAAGCATCGCAACAATCTCGTCGCTTGCGGGTCCCGGTCCTCCTGGAAATCACCAAACCAGAGGCCGCATTTGCCTCCGAGAAGAACGGTTTGTGCGTGATGCTTTCCGAACGCGCAGACGCTCCGCCGCTGCGGAAAGTTCTCGCGGGCCAACAAACAGCGAAAGCCACGCTGGCGATTGGGCCGGAAGGCGGCTGGACCGATGCCGAATTTGAGGCCGCCCGCCAAGGGGGTTTTCAGGAGGCCTCCCTCGGGAAACTGATTCTCCGCACGGAAACGGCCGTGGTCACAGCGCTGGCGTCCTTGAACTACGCACTAGGTGATGATTAAGCTTTAGAAACGAATTCAATCACGTTTTGACGAGCAACGTTCAGGCCCCCGCAGCGAATCTTACCCTTCGCAAGTAAATTAGCGCTCCGCCGCGCCCGCACGTCACCGCCGCAAAACGCATCTGGCGCGCGCCGCGACGGACATGCTATAAATACTAGGCAGCTGAAAATGGAAAACTCGGACGAGAAACGCCTCGCAAACGCCGCTTCACCGGATAGCACAACGCCGGCCTCTCCTCCCATTATGACCTCGGCTTCGACGGGCATCGCACCAACTGTGGACCGGCCAACGCCCCCTCACTCTCTCCGTAACGAAATTCGCGTGTGGACCCGCGACCTGTTGATCGCCATCGGTCTTGCCCTGGTCATCATCGTGTTCCTGTACCAGCCGGTCAAAGTCGAAGGCACCAGCATGGCCCCTTTGCTCTCCGACCAGGAACGCATCTTCATCAACAAATTTGTCTACCGTTTCGAACCGATTGAGCGCGGCGATGTCGTGGTCTTCTGGTATCCGCTGGATCGCTCGAAATCGTTCATCAAGCGCGTGGTTGGATTGCCTGGCGAAGTTGTGGAAATTCGGCGCGGCGCCGTCTACGTCAACGAAAAGATGGTGCCGGAACCCTATGTTCCGCCGCAGTACGAAGACGTTAGCGATTTCGGACCGGTACGCGTGCCCCGCGACAGCTATTTCGTCATGGGCGACCATCGCATCAGTTCCAACGATTCGCGCGTATTTGGACCCGTAGCCAGCCGCTATATTTATGGGCGCGCCGTTTTTGCTTACTGGCCCGTGGATCATTTCGGCTCGCTTTCGATGACCGAAGCCAGTTCCAAATGACCGGCAAATTTTCATGAGAAATACGGGAGGACCCACTGACCGAAGTTCAGCACCGACCCGCGATCCTCGCGCTGGAAGACGGGCGCGTCTTTAACGGCCGCGCGGCGGGCGCGATTACGCGCCGCGGCGGAGAAGTTGTTTTCAATACCAGCCTCACCGGTTACCAGGAAGTTTTCACCGATCCCAGTTATGCCGGACAGATCGTCTGCCTCACGTATCCGCACATCGGAAACGTAGGAGCGAACCTCGACGATGAGGAATCTCCGCGGCCATACATCGAATCGCTCATCGTGCGGGAATTCTCGCAGATGGCTTCGAACTGGAGATCGGCGGAAACGGCTCAGCTCTATCTGAACCGCCACAAGATACCCGTCATCTGGGACATTGATACGCGCGCGCTGGTGCGCCACTTGCGAAATGTCGGCGCTTTGCGCGGAATCGTGGCAACCGATGGCACGCCAGCGGAGCAGTTGATTTTCGAAGCGAAACAATTGCCGAGCATGACCGGCCAGGAACTCGCGAGCCGCGTCACTTGCGGCAAGGGTTACGGTTGGGAAAAAGGCTCCGTTGAGGTCGCTACTTCACCTTGGACGGAACAAATGGGTGAATCGGACGCGCACTCGGAAGCGCGAAAACACCGCGTAGTCGCCTACGACTTCGGTATCAAACAAAACATCCTCCGTTTGCTCGTGGATCATCAATGCGAAGTGCAAGTCGTCCCAGCGCAAACATCGGCCGAAGATGTTCTGGAGATGAAACCCGATGGGGTATTTCTTTCGAATGGCCCCGGCGATCCGGAGCCCATCGGCTACGCCGTGGAAAATATTCGAAATCTGATCGGCCACGTGCCGGTCTTCGGCATTTGCCTGGGCCACCAGTTGTGCGGCCTCGCGCTCGGCGGTAAGACGTTTAAGCTGAAATTCGGCCATCACGGTTCGAACCACCCCGTGAAAAACCTTCTCACGGAGCAAGTCGAAATCACCGCCCAGAATCACGGGTTTTGCGTGGACCCGGAATCGCTCCCCTCCAGCAAAGTCGAAATTACCCACGTCAATTTGAACGATCTAACGAATGAAGGTATGCGCCACAAGTCGCTGCCGCTCTTCAGCGTGCAGTATCACCCCGAGGCCTCGCCCGGCCCGCACGATTCGCACTACCTGTTCACACAGTTCACCGATTTGATGAAGGAATTCGCGCAGCCCGGCAGTTCGCGGCGCTAAAGAGTTTTACGGGAGACTATGCCGAAGCGGAAAGACATCAAGAAGATTCTGATCATCGGGTCGGGACCCATTATTATCGGCCAGGCCTGCGAGTTTGATTACTCCGGCGCCCAAGCGTGCAAAGCGCTGCGCGCGGAAGGGTACAAGGTCGTGCTGGTGAATTCAAACCCAGCAACGATCATGACCGATCCCGAGCTGGCGAATCGCACCTATATCGAACCACTCACGAAGGAATATCTCGAGGAGATCATCGCCAAGGAGAAGCCCGACGCCCTCTTGCCGACGGTGGGCGGGCAAACGGCGCTGAATCTCGCCGTCGAGCTTTCCGAAAGCGGCGTTCTCGAAAAATACAAAGTGGAAATGATTGGCGCGTCGCTTCGTGCGATCAAAGTTGCGGAAGACCGCCTCTGGTTCAAGGACGCCTGCCGGAAAATCGGGCTGGAAGTCCCCGCATCAGCATTGGTGAACAACGCTCAGGACGCGTTGCGACTCTGCGATCAACTTGGCTTTCCTCTCGTCATCCGGCCCTCGTTCACGCTCGGAGGCACTGGCGGCTCTATCGCGTACAACAAGGAAGAATTTGGCGAAGCCATTGCCCACGCGCTGGACATGAGCCCGGTGCACGAAGCGTTGGTGGAAGAATCCGTTCTTGGCTGGAAAGAGTACGAACTCGAAGTCATGCGCGATTTCCGCGACAACTTCGTAGTGATCTGCACGATTGAGAACTTCGACCCCATGGGCGTGCACACCGGCGATTCCATTACCGTGGCTCCGGCGCAGACGCTGACCGACAAGGAATACCAGCGCATGCGCGACGCCGCCGCGGCGATTATCCGCGAGGTGGGCGTGGAAACCGGCGGTTCGAATGTGCAGTTCGCCGTGAATCCGGAAAATGGCCGCATGGTCGTGATCGAGATGAACCCTCGTGTATCACGCAGTTCAGCGCTGGCCAGCAAAGCGACAGGCTTCCCGATTGCAAAAATTGCCGCGCGGCTCGCCGTCGGCATGACGCTGGATGAAATTCCGAACGACATCACCAAAAAAACGCCAGCGTGTTTCGAACCGACCATTGACTACGTCGTGGTAAAAATTCCGAAGTGGCAGTTTGAAAAATTTCCCGGGGCGGACAGCACTCTGGGAACGCAAATGAAATCCGTAGGCGAAGTTATGGCCATCGGGCGAACTTTCAAAGAAGCTCTGCAAAAGGGTGTTCGTTCCCTGGAACCGAGCACTCCGTGGCGCGCGCCAACGGAAACTCCCGATTCTCTCTTGCGAGAAAAACTTGCTACACCGCGCCCCGACCGCATTCATTGGCTGCTCACGGCCATGGAGCGCGGCCTTCCGGCGCAAGAGATTTGCGATCTGACAAAGATCGATCCGTGGTTCATTCACCAAATCGAAGAACTGACGGCCATGAACCGCCGCGCGGCCAGCGTGACGGTCGAGACTGCGTCAAAAGAACTGCTGCGCGAAGTGAAGCGCAACGGAACGAGCGACGAGCAATTGGCGCAAATCTGGCGAACTACTCCCGCGTCCGTGCGTTTGCAGCGCGCGCGCTATGGCGTAGCGCCGGTCTTCAAACGCGTGGACACCTGCGCCGCTGAATTCGAATCGTTCACGCCATATTTGTATTCGACGTACGAGGACGAAGACGAATCCAATCCCGGGACGCGCCCGAAGATCATGATTCTGGGCAGCGGACCGAACCGCATCGGACAGGGAATCGAATTCGATTATTGCTGTTGCCACGCGGCGTTCGCGCTGCGCGAAGACGGATTCGAAACCATCATGGTGAACTGCAACCCGGAAACCGTTTCCACGGATTACGATACTTCCGACCGCTTGTATTTCGAACCGCTCACGCTTGAGGACGTGCTTGCCATCGTGGAGCGCGAGAAGCCTCAGGGAGTGATCGTGCAATTCGGCGGCCAGACACCCTTGAATCTGGCCCTCGAGTTGAAGCGCAACGGCGTGCCGATTGTGGGCACCGCGCCGGAATCGATCGATCTTGCGGAAGACCGCCGGCGCTTTGGCCGCTTGCTTGAAGAATTGAAAATTCCGCAGCCGCGCAACGCAACTGCTTTGGTTCCGGAAGAAGCGGCGCGTGTGGCCGGCGAAATTGGATTGCCAGTGCTTGTGCGTCCGAGCTACGTGCTTGGCGGGCGCGCCATGGTCATCGCCTATGACGTGAACACTGTCCAGGAATATGTCGCGCAGGCTGCGCTGATGGGCCCTGCGCGTCCCGTGCTCATCGATCAGTTCCTGGAAGAAGCGACCGAAGTGGATGTGGATGCGCTGGCTGACGGAACGGACGTAATCATCGGCGGAATCATGGAACACATTGAAGAAGCCGGTGTACATTCTGGCGATTCGTCCTGCGTTCTTCCTCCGGTGAGCTTGTCACCCGCGGTTCTCGACACCATTCGCGAATATACCAAACGCCTTGCGTTGGCGTTAAAAGTGGTTGGGCTGATGAACGTGCAATATGCCATTCAGCGCGACACGGTTTTTGTTCTGGAAGTAAATCCTCGCGCTTCACGAACAGTTCCGTTTGTGAGCAAGGCCACGGGAGTGCCGCTCGCGAAAGTCGCGGCGCGCTTGATGGGCGGCAAGAAGCTCTCCTCCATGAGTCTGCCGGTGGTGCTGCACAACGGCGTGGCGGAGGTCGCAGTGCACGAATTTTATTGCGTGAAGTCGCCGGTGTTTCCCTTCAACAAATTCCGCGGTGTGGACACCATTCTCGGACCGGAAATGCGCTCGACGGGAGAAGTGATGGGAATTTCCACGTCGTATGGACAAGCGTTTGCGAAAGCGCAGCTCGCCGCCGGGCAACGATTGCCACGCAAAGGAACCGTGTTTCTCAGCGTGAACGATCGCGACAAAAGACATCTTGCGTCGCTGGGAAAAGAATTATCGGCTCTGGGTTTTCGGCTGCTCGCGACGCGCGGTACCGCCGCGGCACTGGAAGCCGCAGGCATCGAAGCGGAGGCGGTTTTTAAAGTGAATGAAGGCCGCCCGAACATCGTCGATCTGGTGAAGACTGGGAAAATCGATCTCGTCATCAACACGCCGTTGGGCCGCGAATCGTTCTATGACGAGAAATCGATTCGGCGCGCAGCCATTCGGTACAATATTCCGTGCATAACGACTTTGGCCGCGGCGCATGCGGCGGCGCGCGGGATTCACGCGCTACTCGAACAGGGCACGGAAGTTGCCGCCTTGCAGGATTTGCATCGTGGACGTGCAGCCGCTTCCACCGTTCCGGGTGCAGGAGATTAAATCTTGGATTTCTCCGGAGTTTTTCCCGCGCTCACGACGCCGTTCGAAGCCGACGGTTCCGTTTCGCTTGCGGATCTCAAACACAACATCCACAAATACAACGCCACGGACCTCGCAGGCTACGTCGTGCTCGGTTCGACGGGCGAATCCGTCCTGCTCAAACCGGCAGAGATGGACGGTATTCTTGCTACCGTCAAAGAAGCTGCCGCCAAGGGAAAAAAACTGATTGCCGGAACGGGCGCCGAGTCGACGGCGGAAACAATCGAGCGCACAAAGCGTGCCGCGGAACTCGGTTATCACGCAGCTCTGGTAAAAACGCCGCATTATTACAAGCCTTCGTACAAACCCGAAGTGCTCGTTGCGCATTACCGGCGCGTAGCCGACGAGTCTCCGATCCCGGTGCTGCTGTATTCCGTTCCGCAATTTACCGGCGTGGCATTGGAATCGCCCGAGACCGTTTTGCTTGCCGAGCATGCGAACATCATTGGCATCAAAGAAAGTTCCGGAAATGTGCAGCGCATCGCGGAGATGATCGCCGGCACTCCGCCGGCATTTCAGGTATTGGTCGGCTCGGCGCCAACGGTTTATCCTTCGTTGGTCGTTGGCGCGCGGGGTGCCATTCTTGCATTAGCGTCCGCTCTCCCGGAAAAGTGTGTGGCGCTGTTCGAACTCGCTCGCCAGGGTCATCATGAAAAAGCTCGCGAGCTCCAGTCCGTCCTGGTGCGCGCTTCGAAACGAATCGTATCTGAAGCGGGAATCGCCGGACTGAAGCACGTGATGGACCAGCGAGGATATCGCGGCGGTCTCCCGCGCTTGCCGCTGCTCCCCCTGCAGCATGAACAAAAGAAACGTCTTAACGAGTTTGTTACCAGCCTGGAACCAGCCGTTGCCAAAGCCTGATTTAGAAGAGCGGACAGATTTGATGAGACGTTTCCTCGCAAGTATCATCTAAGGGCTCATGGATTGTCGTCCCCTCGCGTTTCGCCAACTCCCCCACCAGCCAAAACTCTTTCTGGATTACCTCGATCGCTTTGAGCGTGTGAAGGCGTTTTACGTTCTTCCGCCCACCATGAAAGCGGCCACGCGCGCGGCACGGAAGTTCGACTACCCGATTGAGCGGCGTGCGGAAGTGGCGCGGATTCTGCGGGCGCAGAACACCGCGTACGGCGCGGGTGAGGAGACACAGACAAATCTGGAGCGGCTCGAAAAGGGTGCGGTCGCCGTTGTCACGGGCCAGCAGGTCGGATTGTTCAGCGGTCCGGCATATGCAATCTACAAAGCGCTGACAGCTGTGCAGATCGCGGAGGAACTGACGCGCGGCGGAATTCAGGCGGTACCGGTCTTCTGGATGGCGACGGAAGATCACGATGTAGATGAAGTGAGGCATGCGACCTGGTTTGAACAGGGAAAGCTGAAACGGTTTGAATTGCCGGCGTCGAAGGCGGAAGCGGGAAGACCGGTTGGGGAAATTGTACTTGGGCCAGAAATCGAGCCGCTGGCCGGAGAAGCTGCGGAATTACTCTCGAATCAGGGAAGCGATTTGCTGGCGCAGTTCCTGACGGAGAGTTACCGCGCGGAAGAGACGTACGGCAGCGCGTTCGGAAAACTGTTTGCGCGACTTTTCGCGCAGCAGGGATTGATTCTCATGAATCCGCTCGATCCGGGATTGCATCGCGTTGCCGCGCCGCTGTATCAGCATGCGCTGGCGGAGCGGGATGTCCTGAACGAAAAGTTATTGCAGCGCGGAAAGGACCTGGATCGGGCGGGATACGATGCGCAGGTCAAGGTGACGTCGCGGAGCACGCTGTTGTTTTATCTCGGCGGCTGGGTGCGGCAAGTCGTGACGGCGAGCGCTGACAAATTTCAAGCGGGGGGAAAAACCTGGACCCGGGATGAACTCGTTCATCTGACCCATACCGAACCGGAGAAATTCAGTCCGAATGCGTTGTTCCGGCCAGTGGTGCAGGATTATCTGTTGCCGACCGCAGCGTATGTCGCGGGGCCGGCGGAGATTTCCTATTTCGCGCAATCCGAAGTTGTGTACCGGCAACTGCTGGGCCGCATGCCGGTGATGCTGCCACGCGCGGGATTTACGCTGGTGGATGCGAAGGCCGCGAAACTGCTGCGCAAGTACAGCCTGAAAGTCGAGGACGTCTGGGCGGGTTCGCAGGATTTGCGGCACAAGATGGAAGGCGCATCGGTGCCGAAGGGCTTGTCGAAAATATTCGAGCGCGACCAGAAGCAGATTCAGAAATTGCTGACGCAGCTCGGAAAACAGATTACAAAACTCGATTCCACGCTGCAGGACACGGTGGAACGAACAAAAAAGAGAATCGAATTCCACCTCGAGAAGCTGCGGCGGAAAGCAGGAAAAGCGCAAGACCGAAAGGCCGGGTTGATCTCCGCACACATGCAATACCTGGAATCGCTCCTGAATCCGCACAAAGGTCTGCAATCCCGCGAATTGTGTCTTCTTCCATTTCTGGCGCGGTGGGGCTCGGGAGGATTAAACGAGCTGCAAAAACTCTCTTCGGGAAAAAAAATCGGGCATCACTTCATCGTACAACTTCCGTAGAACTCTTTTTCGTTGCTGAATCGTTCAAAAAACGGCTACACAAGCTCTGACGAAGCTTTACCGCCGAAATGCCGAATCTCCTTTATTCGCGACGTACTTGGTTTCGACTTGAATCGTCTTTACTGAAATTATGCGAATCTCGTTGGTATCCCGAACCCGGGAGAACTGACATTTTACTTTGACCAGTTGACCCACAAAGTCCTTCAAAAGTTCGGGATTGGTCACGAGCAAGAGATAGTTCTTGCTGGACGTGAAAGTTTTGCCGTCTTCGCCGACCTTGCCGGAAATGTTTGCCGGCTTCGAGAGAGCCGGCTGGTTGTGGGAGCTATCTCGATCGGGAGCGCTTGGCTTTGCGGTATCCTGACCGAGAGCGCTGACAGGCACGAACAGGACAACAGAAAGAAGGACGAAGATCAGTTTTTTCATTAGGCGTCCTTTCCGTGGACCGAGGCAAGAATAGTCAGATCGTAAAGCGATTACGATCAGGGTCAAGCGCGAAATTCCGATGAAACGCATTCAAAATCCAGATTGAAAATTCTCAATACGGCTAAGCCGGCTGCCAGGAGCGAACTGCATGAAAATCCTAAGCGTCAAGACTGACCGGCGCACGCAACTTGTGGATGTTACCGCGCAGGTTCAGAAGGCCGTGGCGGCGTCCGGCGTGGCACGGGGTGTGTGTTACCTCTACGTGCCGCACACTACGGCGGCGATCACCATCAATGAATGTGCAGACCCGGACGTGGCGCGCGATGTCGAAGGCGCGCTGGACCGGCTAATCCCGAAGAGGGGGCCTTTCCGCCACAGCGAAGGGAATTCGGATTCGCATGTGAAGGCGGTACTGGTGGGCTCCAGCCAGATGGTCCTGGTGGAGGACGGCAAGCTGGCGCTGGGGCGGTGGCAGGGTGTTTTCTTCTGCGAATTCGACGGACCGCGCGAGCGGCGGCTCCAGGTAAAGGTTGTGGCCGATGAAGCGAAGTCCTAGGCAAAAGGATTAGAAACTACCCCGCTCGCATTTCTGTAAGTGTTGTTTATAAAGGAGTTAGTGTTACCTTAAGTAGTTTAAGCTACAAGGTAGATCGAGGGTTAACCTTGCCGCTCCAATACCCCTTTATCGCAGCTTCGGGGGTTTGATTACGGTTTTTTGGGCTTGCGCGCGCTTGCTTTGCGCTTGTCGTCGATTGTCCCGGAAGCGGGTTGAGCAGAGGCGGAAGAATCGCGCCTAGAGGCCAGCTGCAGAGTGGCAGGCGGATTGGTCTCGTGAGTGCGCGCCTGCGAAGCTGACGGTGTCTGCTTGTCCTTAGCTGGCGAGACCTTCCGTGGAGCCGACTGGGAAGCAACCCAGGGTTCCGAGCCGTCAAAATGATCGGGTGCGACTTCTGACTGAGCTTTGCACGCGGGGGCGATAATTATGGCAACCCCAAAACCGAGCAGCATTACCGGTATATTCAAGATTCTAAAAGACTTCATTGTGGACCTCCACTTAATCGATCGCCCGGGGCCCGAGGGTTCCCAACCCATCTCGATCAGTGACGGATTAGAATTAGCTAAACTCCTGCCATTTTCCGCAGTGGCCATGCAGAGGCCAATAGGACAGCGGTACTAGCGTGTATCGGGTCGGTCAATAGCATTGGCACGGGCACGGGTTCTCTTTGTGCCGTTTGCGGGGGCGAAGGGCGGTGTGAATCAAAGACGAGGTACGCATCTGAGGATTGCGGCGGGGATGTGCTAGAGTTTTTGTGCGATGAAGAAACTTGGAATCTATGTGCAGGTGCCGTTTTGTCAGACGAAGTGTACGTATTGCAATTTCCATACGGGAGTTGTTTCGACTTCCCGATTTGCCCCTTATGCCGAGGCAGTCTGTAGTGAGATTCGCGGGCATAAGGAATTGTTGAAGGCGGCCGGGGTAGGGTTGAACCAAGATATTGCAGGATTCCAGACCAGACAGGATTCGTTGCTCCACAAAGATCTGGTGGACACGGTTTACATCGGCGGGGGTACGCCAAGCCTTCTGGATCCCATCCACCTTCAAAATATTCTGGATGCGATAAGAAGTGTATTTATCACGGACCTTTCAGAGGTGACGCTGGAGGCCGATCCGGAGACGATCGAGGGGGAGAAGGCGGCAGCGTGGGTGCGGGCGGGGATTAACCGCGTTAGTTTTGGGTTACAGTCGTTCGTGGATCGGGAGCTGGTTGCCTCGGGACGTATGCACCGGCGGGCCGATATTTACATGGCAGCACCAATTCTCCGCCAGGCTGGGATTTCCAACATCAGCTTTGATTTGATTGCGGGGCTGCCTCACCAGACGAGGGAGAGCTGGCGGCAATCGCTGGATGAACTGCTCGGGTTGGCGTCGGAGCATGTTTCGGTCTACATGCTGGAGGTGGATGAGGGCAGCCGGTTGGGAAAAGAGTTGATTCAGGGCGGCGGGCGCTACAGCGCGGGGGCGGTGCCTAGCGAAGACGAGATGGCTGAGTTTTATGAAACGGGGCAAGAGGTTTTGTAGGGCGCGGGCTATCACCACTATGAGATTTCGAATTGGGCGAAGCCGGGGTATGAATCGCGGCACAATTTGAAGTATTGGCGGCGCGAGCCATATTTGGGATTTGGGGCGGGGGCGCACTCGTTTTCGGGAATGGAGCGCTGGGCGAATGCCCACGATGCGGCGGAATATGTGAAGGCGATTGAGGCCGGGCGGGTGCCGCTGGAACAGCATGAGAAATTGACGGCGGAGAGCGCGCTGGAAGAGGAATTGTTTTTGGGTTTGAGACAACTTGATGGAATCGATCTCGCGCAGATTGAGCGGGGATATGGTGTGAGTTTGGCGGGGCGGTTTGAAAGGCTGTCCACAGCAGGATTAGTGGAGAGAGCGGGCAACGTGGTGAAGCTTGCAGCGGGCAGATTGAGTGTTTCGAATGAGGTGTTTGTGGAGTTGATGCGGTAAAAGCCTAGGACAGAGGCGGGAATTTACACAGAGAATATTGAGAACGCAGAGATCGCAGAGAAGAGAAGAAAAGGGAAAAACATGAGTTACACGATGGCAAAGGGGAATCAGCGGGTGGATCCAGATCAACTGGAAGAAGAGCTAAAAAGTCCAGCGGGGATTGTGGATCTGCGCAGCGACACGGTGACGCGGCCGACGGCGGAGATGCGCCGGGCGATGGCAGGGGCCGAAGTCGGCGATGACGTTTACGGGGAAGACCCGACGGTCAACCGGCTGGAACGGCGCGCGGCGGAGATTTTCGGGAAAGAAGCGGCGCTGTTTGTGCCGACGGGCTGCATGGGGAATCTCATCGCGATCAAGACGTGGACGCATCATGGCGACGAGGTAATTTGCGAAGAACGGAGCCATGTGAATTTGTATGAGTTGGCTTCGATGTCGGCGATTGCCGGGTGCATGCCGCGCGTTGCGCGCGGAGAGGACGGAATTCTGAGGTGGCAGGAAATTGAGGCGGTGATCCGGCCGAAAATTTATTACGATTCGCAGACGGCGCTGATCTGCTTGGAAAACACGATGAATATGTGGGGCGGGACCGTCTATCCGACTTCGCAGGTGGAGGAGATTTGCGATCACGCACACGCGGCGGGATTGAAGGTGCACCTGGATGGTGCGCGAGTTTTCAATGCGGCGACGGCGCTGGGGGAAAAAGTCGCGCATATGACGCGCAAAGTCGATTCCGTGATGTTCTGCCTTTCGAAAGGATTGGGCGCGCCGGTGGGATCGATGATTGCAGGGTCGAAGGCGTTCATCGAGAAGGGGCGCGTGTATCGCAAGATGTTTGGCGGGGGCATGCGGCAGGCGGGAGTGATCGCGGCGGCTGGGCTGATCGCGCTGGAGAAGTCGCCAGGGCGATTGCATGTGGACCACGAGAATGCCAAGCGGCTGGCCGAGGGGATCGCGGAAATTCCGGGATTAGGGATTGACCCGAAGAAAGTGCGATCCAATATTGTGATTTTTGATTGTTCGAAAACAGGAAAGACGGCGGTGGAGCTGTGCGATGCGCTGCATCCACAAGGAGTCTGGGCACAGGATACCGCGCTGCATTCGGTGCGAATGGTGACGCATTGTGATGTGGATCGGGCGGGAGTGGAACGGGCGCTGGTGGTGTTGAGGGATGTCGTGGCGAAAACACAGAGGAAGGGTGCATGAGAATTCGAATCGGGAATGCTTTTGAGAAGGTTGCCCTAGCGGCATTAGCGGTAATGGCGTCGAGCTTGATTGCGGTGGCGCAGGATGCTGCTCCGAAAAAGCCGGGGCAGAGGACGCCTCCCACCGTTGCAGAGGCGACTGCGTTTGTGAATGACGCAGAGGAGCGCTACTACGAGCTGACGAACAAGGCGCAAAGAGCGCAGTGGGTGCAGGAGAATTTCATCACCGACGATACAGAGGGAATCGCGGCGCAGGCGGGCGAGGAGTTGAATTCGTTCAGTGCGGAGATGTCCAAGCAAGCGCACCGATTCGATACGTTGCAGCTGTCGCCGGAATTGGCGCGAAAGATGCTGCTGCTGAAACTTTCGACAAACTTTCCCGCGCCTGCGGATCCAAAGGAACAAAAAGAGCTGGCGCAGGTCCTGGCGTCGCTGGATGGCGATTATGGGAAAGGGAAGTGGTGTCCCGGAGGCGCAGGCGAAAAGTGCCTGGATATTACGGCCATCGAAAAGATCATGGCGAAAAGCCGTGACCCGGAAGAGTTGAAGAAAGCGTGGATCGGCTGGCATGCCGTGGGCGCGCCGATGCGGCAGCGCTATGCGGAGATGGTGGAGCTGGGGGACAAAGGGTCGCGGGAATTGGGTTTTGCGGATGCGGGTGCGTTGTGGCGTTCGAATTACGACATGCCGCCGGACCAGCTCGCGAAAGAAGCGGACCGGCTGTGGGAGCAATTGAGGCCGCTGTATCTATCGCTGCATGCGTATGTGCGCGGACAACTGCGGAAGAAATATGGAAACGAACTGGTGCCGCTGAACGGTCCGATTCCGGCTCATTTGCTGGGCAACCTCTGGAGCCAGGAATGGAACAACGTTTATTCGCTGATGGATTCGCCGAAGCCTCCGCAGAGTTTTGACCTGACAAAGATTTTGCAGGACCGGCACACCGATGCGAGGGGCATGGTGCGGTATGGCGAAGGATTTTTCACCTCGCTGGGATTTGCGCCGCTGCCGAAGACATTTTGGGAGCGGTCGCTGTTTACAAAGCCGGCCGATCGCGACGTGGTTTGCCATGCCAGCGCGTGGGACGTGAATTCGAAAGACGATCTGCGAATCAAGATGTGCATCCAGGTGACGGAGGAAGACTTCCGAACGATCCATCACGAACTGGGGCACAATTTTTATCAGCGCGCCTATAACACGCAGCCGCCGCTTTTTCAAAACAGTGCAAACGACGGGTTTCATGAGGCGGTGGGGGACACGATTGCGCTTTCGGTTACGCCGGAATATCTCAGGCAGATTGGGCTGATTGATGCAGTGCCGCCGGCGTCCGGGGACATCGACTATCTCATGCAGCAAGCATTGGAGAAGGTGGCGTTTCTGCCGTTCGGGTTGCTGGTGGACAAATGGCGGTGGGAAGTGTTCGCGGGCCAGGTGACGCCGGAGAACTACAACAAGGCGTGGTGGGAATTGCGGAAGAAGTATCAAGGAATCGCGCCGCCGGTCGAACGGACGGAAGCGGAATTTGATCCGGGGGCAAAATATCATGTAGCGGGAAACGTGCCGTATATGCGGTATTTTCTTGCGCGCATCCTGCAATTTCAGTTTCAGAGAGCGCTTTGCCGAGAGGCGGGGTACAGCGGTCCGCTGCATCGCTGCTCGATCTATGGGAACAAAACTGCCGGTGAGAGATTGAATAAGATGCTGGCGATGGGGCAGAGCAAGCCGTGGCAGGAAGAGCTGGAGACGCTGACGGGCGAGAAGCAGATGGACGCTTCGGCGCTGGCGGACTATTTTGCGCCGCTGAAAACGTGGCTCGACGAGCAGAACAAGGCCAATCACTATCCGGTGGGCTGGTAGCGGCGTCGGAATAATGTCCAAAATGTTGGTGGATGGAGCCACAGGCAGCAGCGATGCCGCGCTCCTGCAACGGAAGTTCATGTAAAATTAAAGTATAAAATAATGTTTAGCCGAGCACAGCCTAGAGACGCCAGTTGCGAGGTCCTTGTGGAATTTAACTTTACCGATGAGCAGGTGCAGCTTCGCCGGAGCGTGCGCGAATTCGCGGAGGCGGAGATAGCCCCGCATGTGATGGAGTGGGACGAAGCTTCCCATTTTCCGATGGAAATTATTCCCAAGCTTGGGGAGATGGGGCTGCTTGGGGTGATATTTCCGGAACAGTATGGTGGCGCGGGATTGGGCTACATTGAATACGCGCTGGCCATCGAAGAGCTCGCGCGCGTGGATGGGTCGGTGGGGTTGATTGTGGCGGCGCACAATTCATTGTGCTCGAACCACATTTTCAAGTTCGGCACGGAAGCGCAAAAGAAAAAATATCTTGTGCCGCTGGCGCAAGGAAAAAAGATTGGGGCGTGGTCGCTGACGGAGCCGGAAGCGGGCTCAGACGCGGGCGGGACGCGCACAACCGCGGTTCGCGATGGAAATCACTGGGTATTGAACGGAGCAAAGACTTTCACGACGAACGGGCACTATGCGGATTATTGCGTGGCTATGGCGGTGACGGACAAGTCGAAAAGTTCTCACGGCATCAGCGCGTTTATCCTGGAAAAGGGCATGGCAGGGTTCAAACCGGGGAAAAAAGAGAACAAGCTGGGGATGCGGGCGAGCGACACCTCAGAAGTTATTTTTAGCGATTGTCGCGTGCCGTTGGAAAATCTGCTTGGGCCGGAGGGGGAAGGATTTACCGGCAGCCTGAAGATTCTGGATGGGGGGCGCATTTCGATTGCCGCGCTGGGGCTGGGGATGGCGCAGGGCGCGGTGGATGCGGCGATCAAGTATGCGAAGCAGCGCAAACAGTTTGGGCAGGCGATCAGCGAATTTCAAGCGGTGCAATTCAAACTCGCGGACATGGCCACGGAAGTGGAAGCGGCGCGGCTGCTGGTGTACCAAGCGGCGTGGCTGGCGGATAAGCAGGATGTGCGGTTCACGCGGGAATCGAGCATGGCGAAACTGTTTGCCAGCGAAGTGGCAGTGCGCGTGGCGAATGAATGCGTGCAGATTCACGGTGGGTACGGGTTCATCAAGGATTATCCGGCGGAGAAATATTACCGCGACGTGAAACTATGCACGATTGGGGAAGGCACCAGCGAAATTCAGCGTTTAGTGATTGCCCGCCAGCTACTTGGTAAGAAATAATCGAGGCATGCGCCTGGCCTCTCGCTTCGGTTCCATAGGACAACGATGAGTTCGCCGGTTGAGACTTGGGCGGAACAGGTGCGCGCGGGTGATGTGCGCGCGGTGTCGCGCGCGATTACCGCGATTGAAAATCATCAGGCTGAAGCGGAAGCGCTGCTTCGGCTGCTCTTTCCACATACCGGAAATGCGTATTTGACCGGCGTCACCGGGGCGCCGGGAACGGGGAAGAGCACGCTCGTAGACCGGCTTGCTGCTTATCACCGCAAGCGGAACGAACAGGTTGGCGTGATCGCGGTGGATCCGACGAGCCCGTATTCGGGCGGTGCGATTTTAGGCGACCGCATTCGAATGCAAAGCCACGCGAGCGATGGCGGAATGTTTATCCGCTCGATGGCCACGCGGGGATTTTTGGGCGGGCTTGCGCGGGCGACGGCGGAAGTGGCGCTGCTGCTCGATGCTGCGGGGAAAAAGCACGTGCTGATCGAAACGGTCGGCGTCGGGCAAGACGAAATCGATATCGTGCGGCTGGCGGATTGCGTGCTGGTGGTGATGGTGCCGGGGCTTGGCGATGACATTCAGAACATGAAAGCCGGGCTGATGGAGATCGGCGACATTTTTGTACTGAACAAGGCGGATCGCGAAGGCGCGGACCGGCTGGAGCAACAACTGCTGGCGATGCTCTCGCTTGTGATGCCACGCGACGGATGGCAGCCGTGCATTGTGCGAACGGTGGCATCAGAGAACAAAGGCATCGAAGATCTGGCAGCGACAGTCGCAAAGTTTCGCAAACATTTCGAATCGAGCGGCGAGCGGCAGCGGAAGCATGTGGAGCACTGGAAAAACCGGCTGATCGAGCTGCTGCAGTCGCGGTTGCTGGAGCGCGCGCTGGGCGGAGCGGGCGGAGAAGCGCGGCTTGCGGAGCTTGCAGCGGAAGTGGCGGAGCGGAAGAAGGATCCGTTTACGGCGGTAAATGAAATTCTGAAGAGCAGCGGCCTGGCGGAACGAAGCAGCTGAAGTGTTCACGGAGAAAAAGAAAATGGCGGCGAAGAAAATCGGGAAGTCGAAGAGCGCCAAGTTGGATAAGAAAGTGGCTATTGGCATTATCGGCGGGAGCGGGCTCTATTCGATGAGTGGTTTGACAGAGATCCGCGAAGTGCGAGTAAAGACGCCGTTCGGAGATCCCTCCGATGCGATCGTGCTAGGCACTCTGGAAAGAAAACGGGTTGCGTTTCTTGCGCGGCATGGGCGCGGGCACCGCATTCTGCCCGGGGAAATTAATTATCGCGCGAATGTTTACGCGATGAAGATGCTTGGGGTGGAGCGCATTATTTCGGTAAGTGCGGTGGGATCGCTGCAGGAAGATTTGCGACCCGGAGAGTTTCTGGTGCCGGACCAATTCTTCGACAGGACCAAAAACCGTGTTTCCACATTTTTTGGCGATGGGCTTGTTGCCCATGTTGCACTGGCGCACCCAACCTGCGGGCAGGTCGGAGGAGTACTGGCGGATTGCTGCGTGCACGAAGCTATAAAGGTTCACCGCCGCGGGACGTACATTTGCATGGAAGGGCCGCAATTTTCGACGCTCGCGGAAGCGCAGGTGCACCGGCAATTGGGATTTGAAGTGATCGGCATGACCAACGTGACGGAGGCCAAGCTCGCGCGTGAGGCGGAGATTTGTTACGCGGCGATCGCCATGATAACGGACTACGACTGCTGGCATCCGGAGCACGAATCGGTGACGGCGTCGCAGATCATCGCAACACTCAATCAAAATGCGGAAAACGCGCAGCGAGTTCTGCGAGCCGCGGTGCGCGCGCTGCCCGCAGGGCGAAGTTGCAAATGTGGTTCGGCGTTGCAGCATGCGCTGGTCACGGATATGAAACTTGTTCCTGTGGCCACCAAAAAGCGACTCGGGGCCATCATTGGAAAGTATCTTTCCTAGGAGAAAACCGTGTCCTTACTGGTAGTCGGTTCCGTGGCGTTTGATGCGCTCGAAAGCCCGTACGGAAAGGTGGACCGGGCCGTAGGTGGCGCCGCGACGTATTTCGCGGTGGCGGCCAGTTTTTTTACCCCGGTGAGTCTCGTGGCGATCGTCGGTGACGATTTCACTTCGAGGGATGAAGAGATCTTTCGCGGGCGGCACATTGACACGGATGGCCTGGAGCATGCCGCAGGCAAGACATTTTTCTGGGCGGGGCGCTATTCGGAGAACTTGAACGAGCGGGTGACGCTGGCCACGGACCTGAATGTGTTCGCGGAATTCAAGCCGCGGCTGCCGGAAAAATATCGCAAGTTAAAATACGTTTTTCTGGCGAACATCGCGCCGGAGTTGCAGCGCGACGTGCTGCACCAGGTGAAGGTGCGGCCCAAGCTTGCGGCACTGGACACCATGAACTACTGGATCGAGCGTTCGAACGCCGAACTGCGCGAGACGCTGAAACACGTGGACATCCTGATGATCAACGATTCGGAGACGCGCGAGCTTTCGAATGAACACAATCTTTTGCGCGCCGCGAAGCACATTTTCAAAATGGGGCCCACGACCCTGGTGGTGAAACGCGGGGAATACGGCGCGATGATGGTGGACAAGCGGGGAGTATTTTGTGTGCCGGCATTTCCGCTGGAAGAACCACACGATCCCACCGGCGCAGGCGACAGCTTTGCCGGGGGATTCATGGGTTATCTGGCGGGCTGCGGCGAGAAAAGCGACGCCGCCCTACGGCGGGCAATGGTTTACGGGTCCGTGTTGGGAAGCTTTGCGGTGGAAAAATTCGGTGTGGAGCGCCTGCGCCACCTTAAGCGCAGCGAGATACCCGCCAGAGCACGCCACTTTGCGAAACTGACGCAATTCAAACTCTAATTATGTAGAATCCGCTCGCGCGGGCGGTGGCATGACACGATTTCCTCTGTTCCAAGGGTTGCGGCCGGTGCAGTGGTCGGAGGTACCGAGGAATCTCCTGGCCGGAATCACGCTTGCGGCCATGAACATACCGCAGTCGCTCGGTTATGCGAGCATAGCCGGCACTCCAGTCATTACGGGCCTGTACACACTTCTCTTCCCGCTTGTTGCTTTTGCTGCCTTTGGTTCGTCGCGCTATCTGGTAGTGGCTGCGGATTCCGCTACAGCAGCCATACTCGCGGGGAGTCTAACGACGTTGGCTCCGATCGGGAGCGAACGGTATGTGGCGCTCGCGGGCTTAGTAGCGTTGTTTACCGGTTTTTTCCTTCTGCTCGCGCGGCTACTGAAGCTTGGATTCCTTGCGGATTTCCTGTCTCGAACGGTTCTGCTTGGTTTTCTCACCGGCGTGGGTTTTCAAGTCGGCATCGCCGTGCTTGGTCAAATGTTGGGTATCAACGTCCACAGCCGCCGGACCATCGGCCAATTTCTCGAGGTGCTGCGCGCGCTGCCGCAGGCTCATCTCCTATCGTTGGAGATTTCCTTTGCGGTTATTGCCTGCATTCTCGTGTTTCGCCGCTTTGCTCCAAAGTTGCCGGGTCCGCTCTTTGCGGTTGTGGGGTCAATTGCGGCCAGTGCGATGTTCAACCTTGCAGGGCGGGGCGTGACTGTGCTGGGCCCCGTGCCCAGTGGCTTGCCTCATCTGGGTTTGCATGGGATTGGCTGGCAGGACGTGCAACTGCTTCTTCCCGTTGCCGGGTCTTGCTTTGTAATGATAATTGCGCAGAGCGCGGCAACGGCACGTGTCTATGCCACGCGCCATCATCAAGAACCAGACGAGAATACCGACCTGGTAGGCCTGGCCGCGGCCAACACTGCCGCGGCGTTCAGCGGGACGTTTGTCGTAAATGGCAGCCCTACACAAACCGCCATGGTCGAAAGTTCGGGCGGGACAAACCAGATAGCGCATCTTGCCACCGCCGGCGTCGTCGCCCTGGTGCTTCTCTTCTTCACCGGCCCGCTACAGTTTCTCCCTCACTGTGTCCTTGGTGCCGTGGTGTTCACGATCGCGGTGCGCTTGATCGATGTGCGTGCTCTGCGGGCGATCCGCGTTGAGAGCCCCGGCGAGTTTGCTCTGGCAGTGACCACGGCGGTGGTCGTCGTTTTCGTCGGAGTGGAGCAGGGCATTCTGCTTGCCATGGCTTTGTCGCTGTTCCGAATCGTCAATCATAGCTACCGTCCGCATACCGCGGTGCTTAAACAGACTCCTAATGGAATCTGGCATTTGGAACCCGTCGTTCCCGGCGCGCTAACCGAACCCGGCATGATTATCTATCGTTTCGGCGCGCCACTCTTCTACGCCAACGCCAATCGATTTTCCGAGGAAGTCCGGATGCTGGCAACGACAGCGCCTCCGCCATTACATTGGTTAGTCGTTGACGCGGGTGCCATCACTAAAGTGGATTTCACCGCGGCGCGTGTTTTGCTCGAAGTCCAGAAGGCCCTCGCCGCGCGAGGCACGGGGCTCGTTTTTGCACACGTACAGTCGGACCTTCGGCCCGATCTGGATCGTCATCATCTGACGGAGGCGATCGGGGCTAATCGTATTTTTGACACGTTGCACGAAGCTTGCTCCACGCTCCGGGGCACCGTGCCAGCGGGCGGCAAGACGCAATGAACAGTGAACCGGAACAACCCGCCGGACGCGGCAATTTGTTCAAGCTCGCGTCCCTGGCGCTGGTGGCGGGGACAGCGTCAGGATTGATCGGGGCGGGATTCCGCCTGATGCTCCGGAGCGCGGATAATTTCCGGAACTGGTTTCTAGCCTGGGCGCATGGCTACCGAGTTTTTGGTTGTTTGCTGGTCATTGTAGCCTGCGCGTTCGCGACCGGACTTGCTGCCTGGCTGGTACGGCGGTTTTCGCCGGAAGCAACGGGAAGTGGCATCCCACACGTGGAGGCCGAGGCGGAAGGAAAGTGGTCCGGTAACCCGCTGCGCATCATCCCGGTGAAATTCATTGGTGGGCTGCTGTCAATAGGTTCGGGTCTCGCGCTGGGTCGCGAGGGACCCAGCATTCAAATGGGGGCCAGCGCAGCGCATCTCATTGGAGCCGTATTCCGATGCAGCGATGAGGAATGCAGGGCATTGCTGGTGGCGGGCGGCGGAGCTGGTCTGGCGACCGCCTTCAATGCACCAATCGCCGGCGTAGCGTTTGTAATGGAAGAGATTCTGCGGCGATTCAGTCTACGAGTCTCGATCACCACGCTCTTCGCGTCGGCGAGCGCGATCGCTGTGGCCCGCTTTTTTCTGGGGCAAGCTCCTGACTTTCATGTCCAACCAATGGGCTATCCCGGCTTCGGAACAATCGCAACTCATATCGGATTGGGCGCATTCGCCGGCGTTCTGGGTGTCGGCTACAACAGGGCGATCCTTGGCGCGCTTTCCGTAAGCGACCGGTTGCACCGCTTTCCGGTGGAACTGCGTGCCGCGGTGATTGGAGGCGCAGTGGGACTGCTGGCGTGGTTCGCGCCGGCGATGGTCGGGGGCGGCGACACAATCACTCAACAGATGTTGCTTGGCACGAGTGTGGTTTTTGCCTACGGACTTCATTTTGCAGTGCGCTTTGGACTTGGGGCGGTCTCCTACGCGGCGCAGACACCGGGGGGACTGTTTGCCCCGATGCTGGTGCTAGGAGCGGAGATTGGCCTCTTTTTCGGGACTATTTGCCATCACTTCTTCCCCATAATCGCTTCGAATCCTGCTGAATTCACTGTTGTTGGGTTGGCGGCATTTTTCACCGCTGTGGTGCGGGCCCCGCTTACCGGAATCATCCTGGCCATCGAACTGACAGGCAGTTTTACATTGCTGCTGCCGATGCTGGGAGCTTGCGCCGTAGCGATGCTGATTCCGACCTTGCTGAATAATCCTCCCATCTATGATTCGTTGCGGAATCGTGCATCGTCGGCCCAGCCAAACCGTTAGAGATGTGGGATGCGCAGCCAAATGCCGATCGCTCAGGGAAGTTATCCATGTGCAACGGCCTTCCAAAGCGCCGGGCACAGCTTTGGGGGCGGTGTTAAAGTGAGATTGGAATTCGGCGTCAAGGGGGAAACGCGGGACCGTGCAAATATCCGAACGATGCTTGTGTGTTTTCGGAGCAAGCGAGAATCCGGCGATGGGAAGCAATTCTGAGGCGACTCTGTTGAAGGGTTATCGCGAATGACCGGGAGAAATGGGACTCCAAGAAAACCAAAGGCGCTGGCCTCCGGTTCCCGGCTCGGCGTATTCGCCCCTGCGTCTCCGGCACCGGCTGTCGACATGATTGCAGGACTCACGGAATTGAAACGGCTCGGTTTTCAAGTGGTCGCGAATCAGGACACCAAAGCGGAAGGATATTTTGCAGGTTCGTCTCTGGAAAGAGTGGGTGGATTTCAGTCCGCTGTGAATTCCGATCAGGTGGAGGGGTTGATTGCCTTGCGTGGCGGCTACGGTTCAAACTACTTGTTGGATTACAAGCTGGAGAAAAGTCTCGCAAGTCCGAAATGCCTGATTGGTTTTAGTGACATCACATCCCTGCAGATCTATCTCTGGCAGAAATGCGGCTGGGTGACTTTTTACGGGCCGATGGTTGCGGCGGGTTTGAACTCGGGCCCCGGCGTAACGAAGGGCTATGACGAGAATGCTTTCCTGCAGGCCGTTGGCAGGAAGGAAGCCGGCTGGAAGTTGCGGTTGCGGGGAGGGCCGATGTTGACCGGTAAAGCCACGGGAAGAGTGCTGGGCGGCTGCATGACCTTGCTGGAGGCCACCATTGGAACGCCGTGGGAACTGGACACGCGCGATTCAATACTCATTCTCGAAGACCGCGCGATGAAGCCGTATCAGGTCGACCGCGTGCTCATGCATTTGAAGCAGTGCGGTAAGTTTGAAGGCGTGCGCGGAATAGTGTTGGGCGACTTTCCTGAGAGTGAGCCAGCCGTAGCTGGAGCTCCGACCGTGCGGGAAGTGTGCGCACGAATTTTAAGGCTGCTGGGAGTGCCATTGATCTTTGGAGCGCCGGTGGGGCATACGACGCGGCCCATGCTGACAATTCCGCTGGGCATAACAGCGCGGCTGGATGCGGATGACGAGGGAACGCTCGAATTTCTGGAACCGGCGGTGGTGGCTTGAGCGATACGAAGCATGTACATGTGATCGGGATTGGCGGGTCGGCCATGGCGCCGCTAGCGGGAATGCTCCGGGAAAGCGGCTACCGCGTGACGGGTTCGGATGCGGGCGTTTATCCGCCTGCATCCACGCTGCTGGCGAGCCTCGACATTTCGTTCTTCAACGAATTTGACGCGGCACATTTGCAACCGGCCCCGGACTTGGTGGTGGTGGGTAACATCATCGCGCGCGGAAATCCGGAACTCGAAGAAGTGCTGGACAGAAATATTCCCTATCGTTCGCTCCCCGAGATTCTGGAAGAAATATTTCTGCCCGGGAAACACTCGATCGTCGTTAGCGGAACGCACGGCAAGACCACGACCACGGCGATGCTGGCGTGGATTTTTGAAACCGCAGGGAAGAAGCCGAACTTTCTGGTGGGAGGCGTCGCGGAGAATTTCGGTAAGAGCTATGGGCTTGGCGGCGGTTCGGAATTCATCCTCGAGGGCGATGAGTATGAGACGGCGTTCTGGGACCGCGGACCGAAATTCTTTCACTACCATCCGGATGACCTGATTATTACGTCGCTGGAATACGACCACGCGGATATTTATGCGGACTTTGAGACATATCAGTTGGCTTTTCGCAGGCTGGTGAATCTGGTGCCGCGGCGGGGGAGAGTGGTCGTTTGGGGCGACGCTGCGGAATCAGGGCCCGCGTTGCGCAGGGCGGCGGAGAAAGCATTCTGTCCCGTTGAAACTTATGGTTTCGATAACGCGAATGATTGGGTAGCGAGCGACTTCGCAATCGATGGTGACAAGATGCGGTTTCGCGTGGCGCATCATGGCAAAGCATTCGGAGAGTTCACTATGGCTGCGCTGGGGCGGCACAACGTCTTGAATGCATTGGCGGCTATCGTGATTGCGCAAGGACGCGGAATTAGCGCTGAAGTGTTGGCCAGAGCACTCGCGACGTTTCGCAGCGTGAAGCGTCGAATGGACGTGAAGGGCGAAGTCGGTGGAGTGCTCGTGGTGGATGACTTCGCGCATCATCCCACGGCGGTGAAAGCGACGATTGAGGCTGCGCGGGGGCGCTGGCCGGGGCGGCGGCTTTGGGCGATTCTTGAACCGCGTTCGAATTCGATGCGCCGCAAAGTGTTTCAGGAGGCGCTGCCGCAGGCGCTTGCTCTCGGAGATCGGGTGATTCTGGGCGGCGTGTTTCGCGCGCAGCAGCTTGGCGGCGAAAATCGGCTGGATCCGGAGTCGGTCGCGGAGAGTGTCCGCGCGCTGGGGAAAGTGGCTCGCGTATTTCCCAGCTCCGAGGCCATTGCGGAGCATCTTGCGGTGGAAGCCAAGGCAGGGGACCTGCTGCTCATCATGTCTAACG
Organism: Acidobacteriota bacterium; assembly: GCA_013289585.1. Lineage (GTDB taxonomy): Bacteria > Acidobacteriota > Terriglobia > Acidiferrales > UBA7541 > Acidiferrum. The sequence goes on from JABCZR010000003.1 coordinate 162,517, forward strand.
GCAGCTTTGATGGCTTGTGCGAAAAGCTTTTGAAGAAGCTCGGCGAGGCCGACCGAGTTCCCAGTGAGGCGAAAACTCGGTGACCTTTATTTCACTTCGAAGCAAGTTTCTGCGTCCGGCAATTCTTTCCCTTTTGTTTACATTGACTCTCAGCAGTTCCAGCAAAGCGACGATTCAGTACGCTGTGTCGCTGGAGCATCCGGAGCAGCACTTATTTCATGTAACGATGACCATTCCGGATGTGACTGGCGAAGTGGTTGCGAAGATGCCGGCGTGGAATGCGCTGTACCAGATTCGTGATTTCAGTTATCACGTGCGGCAGGTCGAGGCATTCGTTGGTTCCGAGAGGGCACCAATCGAAAAGCTGGACAAGCAAACGTGGCGCATCCGTGGCACGGGGACGATTAAGATTTCATACGCAATGTATTGGGATGAGAATGGCCCTTTTGCATCGCAACTGAACTCGGGCCACGCCTTTATCAACCCCGCGATGATCCTTATGTATATCCCGGATCGCCGGGCCGAACCCACGTCGCTTTTCTTGAACGATGTCCCATTGGACTGGGGAATCGAGACGGCGTCACCTTGGAGCATTTTTCAGAGCGGCCCCAACCGCGTGCTTGCGGTTCAGAGCCCGAACTATGACGAGCTCGTGGACGGCCCGATTGAGGTTGGTAAATTTCAAGAGTTCGACTTACCAGGGGTATCGCCGCGCGTAACTGTAGTCATAGATGGGGATAACTGGAAGAAGAAAAAAGTCGAAGAGGACCTGAGACGCATCTGCCAGTACGAGTTGAAGCTGATGGACGGAGCGCCATTCGAACGCTACACATTTATCCTGCACATTGGAAAAGGTTCCGGCGGTGGAGGAATGGAACACATGAACTCGACCGCAATTGGCGTGCCGTCGGATGAATTCCTGGACGGAGTGGCGGCGCACGAATTCTTTCATTTGTGGAATGTGAAGCGCATACGGCCCGCGTCATTGGAGCCGGTGGACTATTCGAAGGAACAGTACACGCGCGCACTGTGGTTTGCGGAGGGCGTGACGAGCACTTACGGGTCGTACACGCTGGTGCGCAGCGGACTCTGGAGCAAGGAGCAGTTCTACCTTGACCTGAGCCAGCAGATCAGCGAACTGGAAAACCGCCCCGCCAATCGATGGCAGAGCGCTGAGCAATCGAGCCTGGATGCCTGGCTGGAGAGATATCCGCTCTACAATCAGCCGGAATATAGCGTTTCCTACTACACCAAGGGGCAAGTGTTGGGAGATTTGCTGGACATTTTGATTCGAGACCGCACCAACAACGAGAGAAGTCTGGACGATGTCATGCGCGCGATGAACACGGATTTCGCGAAGCAGGGGAAACCCTATCGGGACAGCCTGGACATCCGCTTGACGGCGGAAGAGGTTGCGGGTGGATCGTTTGCGGATTTTTTCCAGAAATACGTTGCGGGCACTGAGCCGTTCCCTTATCAGCGGGTTCTGGCGTTGGCTGGGATGGAGCTGCGAATGACGGAGCATAGCCGGCCAACTCTTGGCTTTTCCATGGAACGTGATGCGACCGGCGCCGTGAGCGTGCAGGCTGTGATTGCCGAAAGCCCCGCCGCCGAAGCCGGTCTGCGCGCGGGGGATGTCATCTTCACATGGAATGGCGCTGAACCTCCACGCCGTTTGGAGCGCTGGCTGCGGGAACAGAAGGCCGGTGACATTTTGAAGTTGAAGGTTCGCAGGGAAGAGAAAGAAGTGACGATCGAAGTGCGGTTGGGTGAAATCAAAGAGACGTTTTATGGCGTGTCTGAGGATTCGCATGCGAACGAAAAGGCTCGGCGAATCCGCGACGGTTTGCTGCATGGCGTGACCAGCGCCGTCACAGTTCCCGTTCACTAATCCGGCGGGCGGTTCCACGTTGCGCTTGACCCACGACTCAGGATTCGAGACAGTGCTGCCAGCTTCATGCTTCGCACTCTTTTCATCGCGGTATTTCTTTCCGTCTACATCCTGCTGGTCGGGCCGCCGCTGCTGGTCTATACGCTGATCAGCGGGAATCCTGATCCAATCTATTGGGCGGGAATCAATGGAGTGATGTTTTTCGTTCGCGCAGTGGGCGTGCGAGTCCGCGTGGAGGGCCGGGAGCGGATTCCGCCGGGAGTTTGTCTTTTCGTGGCGAACCACACCAGCTCCGCGGATGCGCCGGCCGTTGTCGGCGCAATTCCGCGGAGGATTGCGATTCTTCTGAAGGAGTCTTTATTCAAGTGGCCGATCGTCGGCCAGGCGTTCCGGTCGGTGCACTTTATTCCTGTGAACCGAGGCCTGCATGAGTCGGCCATCGCCAGCGTGGAGAAGGCCGCAGAAGCGATGCGAGGTGGGCAATCGTTGTTGATCTATCCGGAGGGCACGCGCAGCCCCGATGGGCGGCTGCAGCGGTTCAAGAAGGGCGCCGTGGTCATGGCTATCAAAGCGGGTGTGCCGATTGTGCCGATCGCCTGTTCGGGGGCGCAGAAGATCATGGAAAAGCGATCGATGGTGATTCGTCCAGGGGAAATTGTGGTCGAATTTCTGGAACCGATAGATTCTGCGAAGTATTCACTCGACGAGCGGGAGACGCTGAATGAGCGCGTTCGAATGGCTCTCGCGGCAGCCTTGCCTTCCGACCAGCAACCCAACGATGCGCGCGACGGGGCACCGCTTTCGGGTGGAGTTGATCAGGAAACCGAGGATGCCAATGCGAGTTAACAAGAGGATGGTGAAAGCGTGCTCGTTCCTCGGCATAGGTACGCTAGTCTTGTTGAGACTAGTGGCCGCGCAGCAAAAGCAACTGACGGCGCACGAGGTAGTCGCGCTCATACAGCAGCATGTGGGAGTGCCGTGGCAGGCCGAGACAGTGGACACGTTCAAGGCCGGCAACCCGGACGCCGCCGTAACAGGAATCGCGGTGACGATGATGGCCACGATGGACGTTCTTCAGCGTGCGGCGGCTTCCGGCGACAATCTGATCATTACTCACGAGCCGACTTTCTACAATCATCTGGATAAACTCGATCAGCTTGGAGAAAAGGAGAACGATCCGGTCCTGGCCGCAAAGCTGGCGTTCATTGCAGAACACAAGCTCGTCGTGTGGCGGTTTCACGATCACTGGCATAGGCGCCGGCCGGACGGGATTATCGCCGGAATGGTGCACGCGCTCGGGTGGGAAAAGTATCAGGACGCCAAAAACGATTTCCTCTTTTCTATTCCTGAAACGACTTTCGAGAAGCTAGCGGGAGAACTCAAGTCGCGGTTATCTACGCACGCAATGCGCATTATTGGCGATCCGATGCTGAAAGTGAAGCGCGTAGCGTTTGTTCCAGGCGCTTCGGGATTTGCGGCGGAGACGCGCGCGCTGGAAATGCCCGGTGTCGATGTTCTCATAACGGGTGAATCGCGCGAATGGGAAACCGTGGAGTATGTGGCCGACGCGGTTACTCAGGGAAAGAGCAAGGGGCTGATTATTCTTGGCCACATTCCGTCTGAACAGGCGGGCATGGAGGAGTGCGCGCGCTGGCTGAAGACGTTCATGAACGGGGTGCGTGTCGATTTCGTGGTGACGGACGATCCGTTCTGGAAGAATTAGGATTTGAGCCGCTCAATTTCTGATTCCAGTTCGCGGACGCGCCTTTGCAAGTCTGGAAGCCGGTTGAGGGCCGCTACAGTTTTCAGCCATTCGCGATTCTCTACCGCTGGATATCCCGAATAAAGCGATTGCGGCGGTACGTCGTTGGGAACGCCGCTTTGCGCCGTCAGAACGGAACCGTCGCCGACGGTGAGGTGCCCAGCAGTACCCACCTGGCCAGCAAGGATACAGTTCTTCCCGATTCTGGTTGAGCCGGCAAGGCCGACCTGGCCGCAGAGCAGCGTGTTGGCGCCCACGCGTGAGGCGTGCCCCACCAGAACGAGATCATCGAGCTTGGCGCCACGGCCGATGCGCGTCTCGCCTACGGTTGCGCGATCGACGCAGGCGTTGGCCTGGACTTCCACGTCGTCTTCGAGCACGGCCGGGCCCGGCTGCTGCATTTTGTACCAGCCGCCGTCTTTCTGTTTGGCGAAGCCGAAACCGTCCCCGCCGATGATCGCCCCATTTTGCAGAATTACACGATGGCCGACGCGGCAGAACTCGCGCACAATCGCGTGCGCATGAGCGAAGAAATCATCGCCAATCTTCGCTCCGCGATAAATGGTTACGGAGCTGTGGAGGACCGCGTTGCGCCCGATTTCAACATCCTCATCCACGAAACAGTAGGGTCCTACGTGCGCTCCTTCTCCGATACGCGCGGTTTTCGCGATGACAGCTGTCGGATGAATCGCCGGGGCATAGCGCGGCGGTTGATAGAAAAGTTCAATGGCGTGCGCGAAAGCCAGGTAGGGGTTCGCCGTGCGCAGAGCCGCCAAAGGGGGGAGGGATGGATCGCGAGTCAGCGCGATGCCTTCTTCGACGAGAACCGCGGATGCGCGAGTGGTCTTTAGAAGCGGGAAGTAGCGCCGGTTAGCGAGAAAGGTAATTTGACCGGTTTCGGCTTGCTCAATTCCGGCAACCGCGCCAATTTCAATGTCGGGCGAGCCCTCCAGGCGGCATCCCAGTTTCTGCGCGACTTCAGAAAGTTTCATGGAGCGGCTCCTCAAGAGTTTTTGGGCCTTCGTGCGAGTCTCGCATAGGCCAAAGAGGGAAGTACAGGCGGTCGGGCTTACTCGTTGAAGAGGCGGGGTTGAGCGGCGGCCGCCGCAGCGGCTGCAGGCTTTCTACGGGCAATTCCCACCACTCCGAGGACTGTGACTTCAGAGAGTGCGGCGCGCGGAACGAAGATGCGGTCGGTGGTCGAATTCAGGTCCGGATGTGTGATTTGTACTCCATTGTCGAGCAGCGAAAGCAAATCGTTGGGAACGACACCTTCCAAGGTCTCACCATCGGTATAGCGAAGCCGGACCCAAAGTCCATCGAGTTTTGGCCGGCTAAGGAACGCTTTGCGTTCCGGTTCGAAATCGTCTGAAAACTCTCGAACGAAAAAAACGGAGCGAACTTTGCCCAGGGGAATCTCAACGTGTTCGCCATCGGGGGTCAAGAGGTCAACGGGATCGCACTGCCCCAGGCGAACAGGATTCAGATACCCGCGCAACGGTCTCTTGTCGGCGAGCACAATGATGACCTTCTTGTGAGTGGTGGCTGGGGTTCTATTCTTCAAGATTTAGCCGTTCGCAGGCCCGGATGGCCCGAATTTGCCAATCGGCAAAATGTATGTTATGTTAAGCTCGTTTTCCTGTCAACTCATTGTTTTCATTAGGGTTAGGGCCCCGGAGCGCCGCCCGTTGACCGAAAAAAAAGACATCCTCAAGTCGGCTTCGATCATCACCCTGGTCACCATCGTCAGCCGCGTACTCGGCTACGTGCGTGACCAGCGCATCACGCTTCTCCTTGGAACCACGTTTGCCGCCGACGCGTACGTTCTAGCGTACCGCATACCCAACCTTTTCCGACGCCTGGTGGCCGAAGGCTCGATGACGGCCTCCTTTATCCCTGTCTTCACCGGGTATCTGAGAGAGAAGCCGAAAAAGGACGTCTGGGAGTTCGCGAATAAGCTTTTCTGGACATTGGCACTTGTCGCCGCGGTGATCACCATTCTGGGCATGGTTTTCTCCCCCGCGGTCGTTCAATTGTTCTCGGGGGCTAATGTAGCCCGAAGCCAGGCTGTGGACCTGAACCGCATCATCTTCCCTTATCTGTTCTTCATCTCGCTGGCGGCGCTGGCGATGGGCATTCTCAACTGCTTTCACGTGTTTGGACTGCCCGCCGCGACGCCGGTGCTGCTCAATGTGGCGACTATCCTCTTTTCGTTCGGGATTGTGTGGCATTACATCGGAGACCCGGCCAAATCACTGGCGATTGGGGTTCTAGTCGGAGGCGTTCTTCAATTCCTGGTGCAAGTGCCTTCGCTGGTGCAGCGCGGGATGAAGTTCACTTTCGGCATTTCCTTTACCCACCCGGCAATCAAGGATGTGGCCCGTTTGATGCTCCCGCGGCTTTTCGGCATTGGCATCGGGCAGATCAACCTTCTGATCGATACGAAGTTTGCGACCGCCAGCCGCATGCCTAGTGGCAGCCTTGCCGCGCTCTACGTTGCCGATCGCGTAATGGAGCTGGTGCTTGGCGGTTACGCCATCGCGGTGGCGACTGCAATTCTGCCCATGATGTCGCATCAGGCGGCCGCCAAGGATTTTGAATCCCTCAAGAAAACGCTGTCCTTCTCCGTTCGAATCGTTGCATTTATCACCATCCCCGCGGCTTTGGGCTTGATGATCTTGCGCGAACCGATTATTCGCGTGCTCTTTCAGCACGGCCAGTTCGTCGCCGAATCCACGCGGCTGACGGCCCGCGCCTTGCTTTACTACTCCATCGGGTTGCCGGCGCTGGCATCGGTCAAGTTGATCGTCCCGGCATTCTACTCCACTCGCGACACGCGCACGCCCGTGATCGTAGCTTCGATCTCCCTGGTCCTGAACATCGTGCTCAACATCGTTTTCATCCAGTTTTTCTTCAAGCGCGTTCAGAACGGAGGCCCGGCGCTGGCCACGGCCCTGGCGACGTTCTTCGATTTCTTCGCGCTCTTTATCATCTTTCGAATTCGGTATGGCGCGATGGGAACCATGGACATCCTGCGTTCGTTTTCCAAAGTGTTTCTGTGCTCCAGCCTGATGGGCGTAGCTTGCTGGTTTGGAAACTACTACACGGCATTCACCGTGCACTCGCGGTTTCTCGTGCAACTCCTTGTTTTTGCCGGACTGATCGGCGGCGCCACGGTGCTCTACCTGGCCCTGGCCTGGCTTTTTCGATGCCATGAGATCGAAGAGGTTTATGGTATCGCCACACGGCGCACGGCCGGCGGTGGCAACGGTTACGCGGAGCCCTGATGGAAATCTCAGCTGCAATTTCGTCGTTTTTGACTCACGTTAAGGTCGAAAAAGGCCTGTCCTCTAACACGGTCTCCGCCTATCACCGTGACCTGGCAAAGTTCGATGAGTTTGCCAAGAAATCCAGGCTCAGCCTGGAGTCCGTCAGCCGGGACGACCTGGTTGATTTCCTGGCGTCGCTCTATCGCCAGAAGCTGGAGAGCAAGACCGTGGCGCGGCATCTCGTTACTCTGCGGAATTTCTTTCGCTACGCGCAAATCCAGGATTTGATTGCCGCCGATCCCTCGGTGAACCTGGAATCGCCAAAAATCCGACGCTCGTTGCCGGGATACCTCCGCCTGGAGGAAGTCGAACGGCTCCTAGCGGAGCCCGATTCGAAAACTTCACTCGGATTGAGGGACCGCGCCATGCTCGAGGTCTTGTACTCCACGGGCCTGCGCGTTTCCGAACTCACCGGCCTGCGTGTTACCGACCTTGACACCAAGGTGGGTTGCGTACGTTGCATCGGCAAGGGGGACAAGGAGCGCATCGTTCCCGTTGGTAAGAAGGCGCTGGGAATGGTGGACAAATATCTTCGCGATGCCCGGCCGAAACTTCTTGCCAAGGGCGCGAGTACTCCGACTCTGTTCGTCAATCGCAGAGGGCGTCAATTAAGCCGCGTGGGAGTCTGGAAAATTCTCTCAGCCTACGGGCGCCGAGCGGGTCTTCGTACGGCGCTGACGCCGCACATGCTCCGCCACAGTTTTGCGACCCATTTACTCGAACGTGGCGCGGACCTGCGATCCGTGCAGCTCATGCTGGGGCACGCGGACATTTCGACGACACAAATCTATACGCACGTCGTCGAAGAGCGGTTGAAGCAGATTTACAAAGCGCATCACCCGCGTGCATAACGCGGCAGGCCAAAGGAAACAATTGCGGGTGCCTCCGGCGCGTTCTGCGCGGACACCCTGAAGCTGAAGGAGCGCAATGCCAGACTATATGTTTTTGTTGGAAAGCCGGCTCTCGCCGGAACAACGCGCCGCGATGATGCGCGTGCAGGAACTCTCCGCGGCTCTAGGATTCAACGTCTATCTGACCGGCGGGACCGTCCGCGATCTCGTCACCGGCGCATCTCTCCGCGATCTGGACTTCACCGTGGAAGGCAATCCCTCGAAGATCGCTCATGAATTGGAGAAGGGCGGCGCGAAAATCCTGGTCGACGACGAAAAACTTCGCCAGGTCGAATTGCTCTTTGCCGGCGATTGCGATGGCAGCATTTCCGGAGCTCGTGACGACCACTATGTTCGCCCGGGAACCCGCCCGGAGATTCGCTGGTCGACGATCATGGAGGATCTCCGACGCCGCGATTTCTCCCTCAATGCCATCGCCATTTCCCTGAACCCCGCCTCGCGCGGCCTGCTCCTCGACCCGACGAACGGGCTGTCAGATATCGAGCGTGCCGAAGTGCGCGCGCTGACTATTCACAGTTTCACGAATCGGCCGGTCCGTCTGTTGCGCGTGTTGCGCTTCGCGGCGCGCATGGGGTTCAAGGTGGAAGCGCGGACGCAGGAATGGTTCGACCTGGCGATCGAGCGCGAGCTCCAGAACACGATTACTCCCGAGGATGCCGGCGGGGAACTTCGCGCCGCAGCTCGCGAGGAACGGCCGGCGGTTGTGCTGAAATCCTGGGAGGAGCACGATCTCCTCGAGGCGGTGAATCCCGTCCTGGCAAAGAAGCATCCGGACTACGATGCCATCAACCGGCTGATGAAAGTGCGGGAAGATTTGTTCACCGCGGGATTCCGGCCTCGTCTTGCTACGCCCATGCTGCTGGCCATTCTAGGGCGCTTGAAGGATAGAGAGCAGGCGAACCTTCTCGGAAAAGCGGGATTCCGCTCGGCCGAAGTGGCGACGGTGCTGGAATTCGAAAACGAGGCGCTGGAAGCACAGAAGGAGCTGCTTGGACGGAAAATGAATGCTCCCGTGGATTCCTACCGGTTCCTGGAAAAGCTTCCGCTCGATCAAATGGCTTATCTGTTGGCAGAGTCGAACAAGTCCGCGGCACTCTCGAAAATCCGTGCGTATCTCAACAAGTGGCGACCGATCCGCCTCGGAGTCCCCGTCGTGGCTTCTGAACTAGAAGCTCTGGGAATGCCGCGAGGGCCGAAATTTGACCAGGTTGTTGAACAGGTATTCGCCATGCAGCTTACCGGCCGGGGAAAGACGCCCGAAGAGCGTGTAAAGATTCTGCGAAAGCTTTCTGGGATCAAGGAACAGCCGAAAAAGAAGGAAAAAGAAAAGAAGCCGGCGAAGGGCACGGACAAAGCTCACGCTGCGGCGGCGATGGGCGACGCCGCCAAACACAAGCATGCTGCTGCTGCGGCCGACGCCAAACACGCGGGGAAAGAAAAACCCGTGTCATCAAAAGCGGCAGGGAAGCATGCCGCAGCGGTGCATCGCGCCAAAGCTGCGGCCTTCGCAAAGAAGCACGGAAAGCGCAAGTAGGGCTTGTGCTCCACGAGCTTAGTGGCCTGTGGGAAACGTCAGAATGCGTAATGCAATTCTCCTGAGGGAGCCGTAGAATCGAGTCTCATGGGCCAACCGCAGTTCGTTCATCTGCACGTTCACACGGATTTCAGCCTGCTCGACGGGGCTTGCGAAACCACCGAGCTCCTGGATGAAGCTTCGCGCCAGAAAATGCCTGCCGTGGCCATCACCGATCACGGCAACCTCTTTGCGGCTGCGAACTTCTATTACGAAGCCAGCAAGCGCGACGTCAAACCGATCATCGGTTGCGAAGTTTACGTCGCCAAGGGCAGCCGGCATGAGCGCGGCGAAAAAACGAATGGCAGTAATGGCAAGGATCGCGCGGATGCTGAGCCAGGGATGCGCGGCACCAACCATCTTGTGCTGCTGTGCGAATCGCTCGAGGGCTATCACAATCTAATCAAGCTGGTGTCTGCGGGGTTTCTCGAAGGCTTCTATTACAAGCCGCGCATTGACTACGACCTGCTTTCGAAACACAGCAAGGGCCTGATCGCGTTGTCCGCCTGCCTGCGCGGTCCGGTGACCGAAGCGGTCGTGGATGAAAAATACGACCAGGCACGCGAGAATGCCTACCGTTTGCGCGAAGTCTTCGGCAAAGGCAATTTCTTTCTGGAAATCCAGGATCAGGGGCTGGAAGTCGAGAAACGCGTCAACGTCGATCTTGTCCGGCTTTCGAAAGAAACCGGCATCCCTCTCGTCGCCACCAACGATTGCCACTACCTTCATCACGATGATGCGCACGCCCAGGAAGTGCTGCTGTGCATTCAGACCGGCAAGACCATGAGCGATACGCACCGCATGAAGTTCGCGACCGACCAGTTTTATTTCAAGACGGCTGCGGAGATGGCTCAGGTATTTGGCGAGCTTCCGGAAGCCTTGAGCCGCACGGTGGGCATTGCCGCGCGATGCAATGTGAAGATTGAACGCATTCCGAATCCGTTCCCGGAATTCAAAGTTCCCGAAGGGCATACTTCCGCAAGCTATTTTGAGAAGGTAGTGCGCGAAGGATTTGCCACGCGCGTGCCGTATCTGGAGCGGCTGGCAAAACAGGGCACGCTTGCAAATTCGCTCGCCGAGTACGAACGGCGTCTCACTTTTGAAATCGAGATGATCAAGAAGATGCGCTATGAAGGCTACTTCCTGATCGTCTGGGATTTCATTCATTACGCGCGTGCGCAGGACGTTCCCGTTGGCCCCGGCCGCGGCTCTGCTGCGGGGAGCCTTGTCAGCTACGCGCTTCGAATCACCGATGTCGATCCTCTGCAGTACAACCTGCTGTTCGAACGCTTTCTGAATCCCGAGCGCATTTCCATGCCGGACATCGACATCGATTTCTGCATGCGGCGCCGCGGCGAGCTGATCGAATACGTCACGCAAAAGTACGGGCGGGAAAACGTAGCGCAGATCATTACGTTTGGAACCATGGCGGCGAAGGCGGCGGTGAAAGACGTTGGCCGCGCGATGGACATTCCCTACGGCGAGGTCGATCGGCTGGCGAAGCTCATTCCCACGACGCTGGGAATTGAATTGAAGGATGCGCTGCAAGAAGCGCCGCAATTGAAAGCCGCGATCAACAGCGATGAGCGGCTGAAGGACTTGATGGCTGTGGCGCTGAGGCTGGAGGGCTTGTCACGGCACGCCTCCACGCATGCGGCAGGCGTGGTGATTTCACCGCGGCCGCTCACGGACGTTGTACCGGTTTACAAGACGAACCGTGACGAAATCACGACGCAGTACGACATGAATGCGCTGGAGCGCATTGGCCTGCTGAAGATGGATTTTCTCGGACTGACGACGCTTACGGTGCTACACGACGCGGTTCGAATGGTCGAGCAGAACCGCGGCATTAAAATCGAAATCGACAATCTCGCGCTGGATGACGCCGAAGCTTATAAATTATTCGCGCGCGGCGAGACCACGGCCATTTTTCAGTTCGAATCCCACGGCATGCGCGACATCCTTCGCCGCTATCAGCCCACGCGCATCGAGGACCTGACCGCTCTCAACGCTCTCTACCGCCCGGGCCCGATCCAGGGCGGCATGATCGATGACTTCATCAACCGCAAGCAGGGTAAGACGAAGGTCAGCTACGAACTCCCTCAACTCAAAGATATTCTCGAAGAGACCTACGGCGTCATTCTTTATCAGGAACAGGTGATGCAGATTGCCAATCGCCTGGCGAATTTTTCCCTGGGCGAAGCCGACATCCTTCGCCGCGCGATGGGCAAGAAGAAAAAGGAAGAGATGGCCGCGCAGCGCGCCAAGTTCATGACCGGTTGCGCGTCCAACAAGATAGCGGAGAAAAAAGCCGAACGCATCTTCAATCTGATGGAAGAGTTCGCAGGCTACGGCTTCAACAAATCACACTCCTGTGCGTATGCGCTGCTCGCCTATCAAACGGCCTATCTGAAGACGCACTATCCTGTCGAATTCATGGCCGCGCTATTGACGTCGGATGCCGGCAACACCGAAAAAGTCGTGAAGTATATCAATGAAGCGCGCGGCATGGGCATTTCCATCCTGCCGCCGGATGTGAATGAGAGCGATCTCTATTTCACTCCGATTGGCGAGTCCATCCGCTTCGGCCTCGCAGCCATCAAGAACGTCGGAGAAAATACGGCGAAGGCCATTCGCGAGTCCCGGCTGGGCCAGGATGAATTCAAATCGCTCTACGATTTTTGCGAGCGCATCGAATCGCGCTTCCTTAATAAGCGCGTTTTCGAAAGCCTCATCAAGTCTGGCGCGGTGGATTCACTCGGCGCGCGCGAATCGATGCTGGCGTCTGTGGACGATGCCATCACCGCGGTGCAACGCGCTTCGCGCACTCGCGAATCCGGGCAGCATGGTTTGTTCGGCACGGCGGCCGCCCCGGCGATATCGCCGTTCGAATTGCGGGAAGCTGCTCCCTGGGGCGAGGAGGAACGGCTTGCCAGCGAATACGCCATGCTCGGTTACTACGTTTCGGGCCACCCTCTCGCGAAGTATTCTTCACGGCTCCAGGATCTGAAAACGATTTCGCTCGACCAGGTCGAAGAGCAGCGCAACGGAAAAGAAATCACCGTGGGGTCACTGATCGTCGGCACCAGGCCGATGCGTTCAAAAAAGGGCGCGCGCTGGGCCATCTTTACAATTCAGGACATGACCGGGGTCCAGGAGCTGCTGGCGTTTCCGGAAAGCTTTGCTCGCCTTGAACAAGTCCTAAAACCCGGCAACCCGCTCCTCCTCAAAGTGCGCGTGCAAGTGGAGGAAGCGGGCACGCGGCTGTCTCTCCAGGAAGCCCGGCGGCTCGACGAATTAGCGGATGATGCGGGGCCAAAGGAATTCCGCGTGCGACTTGAGATGCCCTCGATAACGGAAGAGGCGCTCGACCGTTTGGAAGATTTGTTCACCGGTTTCCCGGGATCTTGCCAGGTAGTCTTCGAACTGTGCTCGGCGGATGGCTCCCTGGCAGTCTTGCCGGCGCAGCAGCGCGTCAAAGCTACCCAGGAATTGATGGATGAGGTCCGGCGAATTTGCGGCGAGAGCGCCGTTGCGGCGGTAGGGGAATGAGCGCGCGGGAAAAGAGCAAAGTGGAAGCGCCTTCCCTGGATCGCCAGAAGGAGATCGAGCGCTTGGAAAAAGACGTGGAAGAGTTGCGGCATCTGGCGGGCGATGCCGATGCGGACGCGGAGCTGGAGCGCCTGCGCCAGCAGGTGACGGAGCTCCGGCGTGAATTTTACGCGCACCTGGGTCCCTGGCAACGCGCGCAGATTGCGCGTCACCAGCAGCGGCCCTATACGCTGGATTTTATCGGATTTTTGTTTACGGATTTCGTCGAACTGCACGGTGACCGCGGCTACGCCGACGACAAAGCCATTGTCGCCGGGCTCGCCAAGTTTCACGGGCGGCCCGTGGCGGTCATCGGCCATCAGAAGGGGCGCGACACGAAACAGCGCTTGATTCGCAATTTCGGCCAGCCAAAACCGGAGGGTTACCGGAAAGCGCTGCGCGTGATGCATCTCGCTGCGAAATTTGGGCGCCCGATTCTTACCTTTATTGATACGCCGGGCGCGTATCCCGGCATCGATGCCGAAGAGCGCGGCCAGGGTGAGGCCATCGCGCGCAACCTGCTAGAGATGGCCCGTTTGCCGGTGCCCGTCATTGTAACGGTCACGGGAGAAGGCGGCTCCGGGGGAGCATTAGCGATTGCCGTCGGCGATCGCATCAACATTTTAGAGAATAGTTTCTACTCGGTCATTTCGCCCGAGGGCTGCGCCTCGATTATCTGGCGCGACCCCTCCAAAGCAGAGACCGCCGCTGCCGCGATGAAGATCACGGCGAAGGATTTGAAAGAGTTGGGCATCGTGGACGAAATCGTTCCCGAGCCGGAGGGCGGGGCGCACACCGACCACGAGGGGGCTGCCCGGTTCCTCGATGAAGTGCTGGATCGGCAACTGGTTGCGCTGACGAACCACCCCGCCCGGGACTTGCTTGCGGCGCGCTATGAAAAATTCCGTAAGATGGGGCAATTCTTCGATCTGGGAAACTGACTCTTCACTCATTCGATAGTTCTCGAACAACTCTGACAGAACCGTACTGCGAAATTCTCACGGATTCGCCCGCGGCATGAACAGTTTCAGATTCTCCGCCTTCCAGCGCATGGCGTCGTGGATGCGGTTGCGCCCACTGGGGTGGTCGTAGAAAAGCCACTCTTCGAAAGGCCCAGGACTCATTTTGCGGTATTCGCCGAGGTGGATGGCGGCCTGCGCGAATCCATCCGGCTGGCGGCTGGCGTTCAATCCATACATATCGGCTTCGTGTTCATTGGTTCGAATGTGCGTGTTGAAGAAGGGCGTTAGAACGAAAACGAAAATCGAGACAATCAATAGGGCGAGCGGAAGCACGGCGGTGTCGCCAATACCGCGAATCTGCCATTTCTCTCCCCAGCGTTGCAGTGACCAATCGAGAGTCCATCGCAACAACGCGAAAAACACTACGATTACCACAAGAAAGAAGAGCAAGTCCTTTTGGATGTGGTGAAGAACGTAGTGGCCCATCTCATGACCCACAACGGATTGGATTTCTTCGGGTGACCCGCGTCGAAGGAGATTGTCGTTGAGGGTGATGCGCATGGTCTTGCCGAAACCGCTGACGTTAGCGCTCATGCGCGTGGTCTGGCGCGAAGCGTCGATTTGGTACACGTCGTTCACGGAAATACCGTTGGCGCGAGCCATGCTGAGGATTGGCTGCGTAACTTTGGGATCGTCCAACCGGGTGATCTTGTTAAATATGGGGAAGATGAATACAGGAGAGATAACTATGGCGAACGCCATAAATATAAACGTGACGACTGCTCCCCAGATGTGCCACGTGCGAGGCAGGCGACGCACGATTCCAAACAGCAGAACCGTGATAATCCCGCCCAACACAATACCCACCAACAGTCCTTTGCACTGATCCATCATCCTCGGGCCAAACGTCTGCGTCGCCAGGCCGTATTGGCGCTCACGGAAGTAGCCTTCGTAGACGGCCAACGGAAAGCCGAGGATCGATGTCACGATCAGGTATTCCGTCCAGTAAATCAGCGTTTGCAGGGGTTTGAACCGGGTCAGGCGCTCCGTGAAATTGCGCATGGCCGCGGACCAACGAAAATTCAGAAGTACGACGGCAATGGCCACGCCATAGAGAAAATCCCAGAGGATGAGCCAATAGCCGCCTTCGAAGTAAGCATCAGAACGGGCGGTCGCGTTCGCGGGGATGCTCGCGAGATAGGCCTCGGTTGCAGCGTCAGCGTTGAAATGGACAGAGGGCTGAGCCTCCGGCGGAACGGTGATGACGGAGGGCATGGCGGTGGCTGGCTGCATGCCCGGAGCAGGTGTCTGTTCTGCGCGCGCCGCACAAGGGCGAACTCCGGCGAAATGCCAGCGACCAGGGCCCGCCCCGCCGAACGAAGCGTAAAAGCCACCTGCACTCGTTCGAACGCGCCTACGTGCCCATGTAAGTGACGTGGACGTAGCCGCCGGTGTGAATGTTATAGGCCAAGTACCACCCTGGATGGTCCGGATCCTCGTAAACGGTGAAATCGTCACCGCAATCCCAGCACCAATCCGCGCAGAGCGGCCAATCCCAAGCCGCGACTTCAAAGTAGAAGCCGCCGGGCAGCCAGAAACGGTGATGGTCGCGATCCACGCGAATGACGTTGTACCTGTATGAGGGACCAAAGTGCTCGAAATGGCCGTGGTCGTACGGATGGTCGACGTGATAGCGCTTGTCGTTCGGGCTGTCGTGACCGTACCAATGATCGTTGTTCACGTGCGGCGTGGTATTAACGTGCCCACTTTGATGATGCTCCGGCTCCGGCTTGGCTTGAGGTTGTGGCCGGGGAGGGGGCGGCGGTGGAACGTGTCCCTGATTCGCGCGAGGCGGGTTTTGCGACGGCGGGTGCTGGGCCGGTTGTTCCGAAAGCAACGGAAGAGCCGCAACGAAAACCAAAGCAGCCGGAAAAAGCAATCGTGGCTTCATTCTCTTCTCCTCAAATATTTTAATGTGCACACCGAGGGCTTGGCCTGCTGGTGCGACGTGTCGGAAGGGACCAGCGGGTACAAAGGGAACTTAGTTGATCGTGCGGTGAAGGACTGCAGCGATTTGTCGCATCTCCTCCGCAAGGATTGCAAATTCTTCGGGGAGAATCGACTGCATGCCGTCGGAGAGAGCTTTTTCCGGTTCATGATGGACTTCAATCAGCAGCCCGTCGGCGCCGACGGCCACCGCCGCGCGCGAGAGCGGCAAAACTTTGTGGCGCTTGCCGGTGCCGTGGCTGGGGTCAACGAGAATGGGCAGGTGGCTGCGCTTTTTCACTGCGGGAACAACGGCGAGATCCAGCGTGTTGCGCGAAAAATCGGAAAATGTGCGGACGCCGCGTTCGCACAACATGACCTTGTAATTGCCTTCGGACATGACATACTCCGCGGCCATGAGAAATTCGTCGAGCGTCGCGGACATGCCCCGTTTCAGCAGCACCGGCTTCTTCGCGCGCCCGGCACGCTTGAGCAGCGAAAAATTCTGCATATTGCGCGCGCCGATTTGAATCACGTCCGCGTACTCCTCCACGAGGTCCAGGCTTTCGCTATCAATGGCTTCGGTGACGATTCCAAAACCGAATTCTTTACGAACTTTCGAAAGGATCTTCAACCCGGGTTCACCCAGCCCCTGAAAGCTGTACGGGGAAGTGCGCGGTTTGTAGGCCCCGCCGCGAAACAGTCTCGCGCCGGATTTCTTCACACGCTCGGCGATCGCCAGGCATTGTTCCTCGGTCTCGACGGCGCAAGGGCCGGCCACCAGGGCGATGTGCTCTCCACCGACGATCACGTCACCGGAAGGCGTCGGGATTCGCAGGATCGTGTCTTCTTCTTTGGTGTCCCGGCTGACAAGTTTGTAAGGTTTGCTGACAGGAATGCATTCCACGACCCCGGCCATGGATTCCAGCACACCCAGGTCAATCGCACCCTTGTTCCCAGTAATGCCGATCGCGGTGCGCAGTGATCCCGGCATGGGGTGGGCCTTCAAGCCGAGGCTCTCAATGCGCCGACAGACGGCGCGAACCTGTTCCTCGGTGGCGTGCGATTGCATGACGACCAGCATAGATGGCTCCCCCAGCTACTCGAGTAATCATTGAGTCTACGGCAAGCCGGCGAAGAGCCGCAAATCGCAGGTCTTGGACTATGCAAGCACCAGGTCTTTGCTCTTCGCAGTATGTGGAAAAGGTCGCACTTTTGGCCGCTTAGACCGCTGTGCTCGCCACAGATCATGCTGGACTTGCATGCGCAGCCAGAATTCTGGCGACGTGCCCAGCGCGGCGGATAAACGCAGCGACATAGCCGCGCTGATTCCACCGTGTCCATTGAGGATGCGCGACAGGTGAGCTCGCGTCACCCCAAGGCGAGAGGCTGCTTCCTTGACGCTCAACTCCCCAAGGTAATCCCTCAATACTTCTCCGGGATGCGCTGGATTGAAAATCATAAGTCCGTCCTTCCCCTAGTGATAATCCTGGTAATCCAGAAGAATCACGTCTTCGCCCTCGAAAGTAAATGTCAGCCGCCAATTCCCATTCACTTTGAGAGACCAATGGCCTGCGAGTTCACCCTTTAAGGGATGCAAGTTGTTGCCGGGAGCATCCATGTCTCCGGGGTGCATTGCCACGTCCAAAGCGGTCAAAAGCCTTCTCAACCTCACGGAGTGCATCGGCTGGATCCCCGCCTTGGAACCTGTTTCAGCTAAGAGCTTCAGTCCCTTATGTCGGTAGCTCCGGATCCTCCGTATAGTGTATAGAAACACTATACGGAGGACAAGGGAAGTCCCTGGAGCCAAATTGCACAGCGGCGGACGATTCGCGGTGGCGGATTTGGGAGAGGAGGCCCCAGCGAAAGCGTTTTTGCCGCGTGTGATAGAATGGATGGTTTAAGACGGAGCAGAAATTCTCAATAGGCATGCCTGAACAACCCATCATCCAACCGATAGAATTCGACCCCGAGGACGAGTATCGCCCGGAACCTGAGCCTGAACCGCAGCCGCCATCCTGGATGGATGGCAGCGTTCGAATTGGCATCCACACCTCCATCGTCGGCAGCTATCTGAATGCGCTTGAGGCGGCCCGCAAGCTGGGTTGCAACGCGCTGCAAATCTTCTCCGCCAGCCCCAGAATGTGGCAGGGCGGATCGGCGCGCATTGCCGAAGTGGATGCGCAGGCCTTTCGCGCGCGGCGGGAGGAACTCCGGCTCGGCCCGCTGGTGATTCACGCAAATTACCTGATCAACCTGGCATCCGCCCAGCGCATGCTGCAGACGCGCTCTATCCAGGCTTTCCACGATGAAGTGGTGCGAGCGATGGCGTTAGGCGCCGATTTTCTGGTGGTCCATCCCGGCGCACGCGGCGAAGCGACTTCCGGGCAAGCGGTGTCCACCATCATCGAATCCATCAAGCAATCCGCCAAGCGCTCGCAGTTGGGCGGATTGCAGATATTGGTCGAAAATACTGCCGGAATGGGAACCGCAGTCGGGTCGCGGCTGGAAGAAGTTGCCGAAATCCTGCAGGGCCTTTCAAGCCTGCCGGTGGCCGCATGTTTGGACACCGCGCATCTGTTCGCCGCCGGTTATGACATTAAGACTGATGCAGGGCTGGCCTCTACGCTGGGACAAGTGGACAACACGATCGGCCTCGATCGCGTGCCGGTT
Organism: Acidobacteriota bacterium; assembly: GCA_013289585.1. Classification (GTDB taxonomy): domain Bacteria; phylum Acidobacteriota; class Terriglobia; order Acidiferrales; family UBA7541; genus Acidiferrum. Next base: position 181,195 of record JABCZR010000003.1, read on the forward strand.
TTGCACGTGAACGATTCGAAGATTCCGCTCGGCGGCCGTGTGGACCGGCACGAGCACATCGGCAAGGGCAAAATCGGCGCGGAAGCATTTCAAAAAATTCTTCGTCATCCCCGTTTGGGCGCGCTGCCGCCTGAAGGACTGGTGGGGCGCGCTTTCATTTTGGAAACACCCATCGACGAACCGGGCGATGACCGCCGAAACGTGGCAGCTCTCTGGGAGCTGGCGGGATTGAAGGATCAGGCGCCGGAAGCGGAGAAGGGCTTCTCCATGCTCACGCCTGCGCTTAAGAAAAAGATGGACGCGCAGACTCCTCAGAGAAAGACCGTGAGTTCCAAAGCGAAAATCGCGAGGCCAGCAAAAGCACGAAAATCGGCGAGCAAGCCGAAGAAATCGAAGTAAGGGGAGCCGTGCGGCGTGGCGGATTACAACCCACAAGAAATTGAAGCCAAGTGGCAGAAGCGCTGGGCGGAAGCGCGCGTATTCGAATCGGAAGCCGACCCTTCGAAACCGAAATACTACGTGCTGGAAATGCTGCCATATCCAAGCGGCACCATGCACATGGGCCACATGCGCAATTACACCATCGGAGACGTGGTGGCCCGCGTGAAGCGCATGCGCGGATTCAATGTACTGCATCCGATGGGCTGGGATGCCTTCGGCTTGCCCGCGGAAAATGCCGCGATCAAGAACAATACTCACCCTCGGACGTGGACCAACAATAACATTGCGGAATTTCAGCGCGTGCTGCGGCGTTTTGGTTTCAGCTTTGACTGGCGGCGAGAGATTTCTACCTGCGAACCGGAATATTACCGCTGGAACCAGTGGTTTTTCCTGCGCATGCTGGAGCGCGGCCTGGCCTACCGCAAAAAGAGCCGCGTCAACTGGTGCCCCAAGTGCTGCACCGTGCTGGCAAACGAACAGGTTGTGAATGGCGGTTACTGCTGGCGACACGAAGATACCCTGGTCGAATCGCGCGAGATCGAACAGTGGTTTCTGAAGACTACGGCGTACGCCGAGCGGTTGCTGGATGATTTGAACCAGCTCGAAGGAGGATGGCCCGAGCGCGTCATCCTCATGCAACGGAACTGGATCGGCAGATCGCAGGGCGCGAAAGTGAAGTTCGAGGTGGCGGACGTCGCCGGCGTCGAGGCCATCGAAGTTTTTACAACGCGCATCGACACGATTTACGGCGCGACTGCGGTGATCCTTGCGCCGTCGCATCCCTTCGTTTCGAAATTGCTCGAGGGTTCGCCGTTACGGGCGGCGGCCGAGCCCAAACTGGCCAAGATGCGCCAGAGTTCGGTCAAGACCGAAGACCTGGCCACCATGGAGAAGGAAGGCTTCTTTACTGGAAGGCATGCGGTAAATCCTTTCAGCGGCGAAAAGATCCCCATCTGGGTCGGAAATTTCGTGCTCATGGAATATGGTACTGGCGCCATTATGGCCGTTCCGGCGCACGATGAGCGCGACCTCGAGTTCTGCCGTAAGTATGGGCTGCCGATTCGCGTGGTGATCCAACCGCTCGAGGGTGAGCTACTCGTCGCCGAGAAAATGACGGCGGCGTTCGACGCACACGAGAAAGGAAAGCTCGTGAATTCCGGTCCGTTCAACGGTCTCTCACCCGCAGAGGCCATAGCCAAAATGGCCGCGTTCGCTGAACAAAAAGGATTTGGCCGCGCGGAAACCATCTTCCGTCTTAAGGACTGGGGGATTTCGCGCCAACGCTACTGGGGCACCCCGATTCCGGTTGTTTATTGCCCGAACGATGGCATGGTCCCGGTACCGGATAAAGATTTGCCCGTTTTGCTCCCGCCGAATCCGAACTTGACTGGCATGGGCGATTCGCCGCTCGCAACGACCCCGGAGTTTGTGAATACCACGTGCCCGAAGTGCGGCGGCCCGGCTCGCCGCGAGACCGACACAATGGACACTTTCGTCGATTCTTCCTGGTATTTCTACCGCTACACCGATCCGCACAATGATAAGGCGCCGTTTGATTCCGCGAAAGCCGCCTATTGGTTTCCGATTGACCAATACATCGGTGGAATCACGCATGCCATTCTGCACCTGCTCTATTCGCGATTCTGGTGCAAGGTGATGCGCGACATGGGCTTGATCAGCCACAGCGAACCTGCCGCGCGGCTGTTTACCCAAGGCATGGTGCAAAAGGGCGGCGTGGCCATGTCCAAGTCGCGAGGAAACGTAGTCGGCGCGGAGGATATGGCGCAAAAATATGGCGCGGACACCGGCCGGCTGTATACGCTCTTCGCCGCGCCACCTGAAAAAGATCTGGAATGGAGCGAGGAGAGCATCGAAGGCTCCTGGCGCTTCCTGAACCGCGTCTACCGGCTTTTGGATCGTCATGCAGCTGCTCTCCGCGGCGTCAACTGTGGAAGGATCGATGCCGCCGCAACGACTGCGAAGGAAAAGACGCTGCTTCGCAAAGTGCACCAAACTCTGCGGCGTGTCACGCAGGATTTTGAAACGCGCTGGCATTTTAATTCCGCGATCGCCCTGATCATGGAGCTGACCAACGAAATCTATGCGCACGAGCCCCTCGATGAAGGAGTGCGCCCCGAGATTCGCAAGGAACTTTTGGAATTGCTGACGCTTATGCTGGCGCCCATGACGCCGCACCTCGCGGAAGAACTCTGGGAAATGCTCGGGCACTCGGACGGGCAGTGGATTGTGCCCTGGCCGTCCTTCGACGCGGAGTTGGCGCGGGAAGACGAGGTCGAGGTTCCGGTGCAGGTGAATGGGCGTCTGCGGGGCAAAGTGAAAGTTGCGGCGGGCACCGCGGAAGAAGTGGTTGTTAAACTTGCTCAGGCAGATTCAGCAATCGCGCATCACCTCAATGGCAAACGCATCGTGAAACGGATTTTCGTGCCGGACAAATTGTTGAATCTCGTCGTGGCGTAAAGGGGATGGCATGATGGAGAGCGCGGCAAAGCAAGCGGCGGAACCGGCCCGGCAACACGGAGGCAGGATGAAGGCGGAACTCGGCGGCGTTGTAGTTCTTGATTTCGGAGGGCAATACACCCAGCTGATTGCACGCCGCATCCGCGAGCAACAGGTGTTCTCCGCTGTCTTGCCTTGCACAACCTCTCTCGATGAAATTCTCAAACTACAACCGGCGGGAATTGTTTTATCCGGGGGCCCGAGTTCCGTCTACGATCCGCAGGCGCCCAATTGCGATCCCGCAGTCCTGGCGCAGGACATTCCGGTACTCGGAATCTGTTATGGCATGCAGTGGATTACGCACGCCTTGGGCGGAAAAGTGGAGCCGGCGGAGCGGCGTGAATATGGCCGCGCGCAATTGAGCATCGAGGATTCGGAAGGGAACGACTGCTCCAATCTTTTTGCCGGAATTCCGAGCTCACTCCGTGTTTGGAACAGTCACGGAGATCACGTCCAGACACTTCCGGAAGGTTTTCGAACCATCGGGCGCACGGAAAACGCGATCGCCGCCGTGGAAAACGCGAAGCGCAAGATTTATGCCGTGGAGTTTCATCCCGAAGTGAACCATACCGAACGCGGGACCGAGCTCCTGCGTAATTTTCTCTTCAAGGTTTGCAAAGCGGAGCCAAAGTGGAGCGGCGCGGCCTTCATCGAAGAAACCACGGCCGCAATCCGCGAAAAGGTTGGAAATAAGTGGGCCATCTGCGGGCTCAGCGGAGGCGTGGACTCCACAGTCGCAGCCGTCCTGGTGCATCGCGCGATGGGAACGCGGCTGACGAATATTTTCGTAAATACCGGCATGCTGCGAAAAAACGAATTTGCAGACACGCTCGAAATGCTTCGCGACCGCCTCCATCTCCACGTCATCGGCGTGGATGCCTCTGACAGGTTTCTCGATAAACTAAAAGGCATCACTGACCCGGAGCAGAAACGCAAGATCATTGGCGGTGAATTCATCGCCGTCTTCGCCGAAGAAGCCCAGCAGCTTCAGGCAGGCGAGGCTCACGGTGAGATTGGCTACCTCGTTCAAGGCACTCTCTATCCCGACGTGATTGAGTCGGTTTCGGTGAAGGGCCCCTCCGCCACTATTAAAACGCACCACAATGTCGGCGGGCTGCCGGAGAAGATGCCGTTTGCCTTGATCGAACCGCTTCGCGACCTCTTCAAGGATGAAGTGCGCCGCATTGGCAAGGATCTTGGCCTGCCCCAAGAAATTCTGGTAAAGCATCCGTTTCCTGGCCCGGGGCTGGCCGTGCGGCTCCTCGGGGAGATCACCCGTCCTCATTTAGCAACGCTTCAGAATGCCGACGCCGTCGTCGTGGAGGAAATCCGTCGCGCCGGTCTCTACGAAAAGGTGTGGCAGGCGTTTGCTGTACTCTTGCCCGTTCGAAGCGTGGGAGTCATGGGAGACGGCCGGACCTACGGCCTTACCGTGGCGGTTCGGGTGGTTGAATCCGACGACGCCATGACTGCGGATTGGGTGCGGCTGCCCGGAGAAGTACTGGAGCGCATTTCCACGCGCATCGTCAACGAAGTGGCGGGCGTGACCCGTGTCGTCTATGACATCAGTTCGAAACCGCCAAGTACGATCGAATGGGAGTAGCCTCGGAGGAGGTCCAGCGAAGGGGAGTAGCTTCGAAACGGGACTGGAGTACTACGGGCTATAGTTTTAAAAGCAAAAACCAGGCCGCGCTGCGGGTTTGCGCGACCTGGTCGATGAGTTCGGACGGTTCGGACGATTCTTACCAGAGAAGTGTGATCGCTAAGCTATCGAACGGCCATTTTTTGGGCCATGTACAGAATCAGCTTGCGATCTCCTTCCTCCACTTTGCTCAACAAGCGGCGAAGCTTGTTGAGAAAGCGAGCGTCTTTGCCCATGCTGCCCCACGCGATGTCATCCGACGATTTCCGCTTGGGGAGATTTGGCAAAACGGGCGGCTCCTCGCCGTCATAAAAGAGTTGATAGAGTGGGCACTCGAGAGCGCGTGCCAGCTTTTCCAATGTTTCGATGGCCGGTACAGTGTGGCCATTTTCGACGCGGGAAATATAACAGCGAAGCAAGCCGGTACGTTTTTCGATGTCGCCCTGGGAGAGTTTCTTTTCTTCGCGGAGTGCGCGAAGTCGGTCACCGATAATCATGGCGGCATTATTCCATGTCGGTAAGATGGGTTGCAAGTAAAAATTTGACCGGCCAGGGACCTGAAACATCTCGTGCAGTTCGGGGCATTCTGGCGATAATATCCGTAACCAAATGGCTATGGCACGCGTCCCAAAAGTAGAGCCGATTGGCTCGCCAGTTACTCCGGCGGGCGCCAAGGTTCGCGTCCGCGAGCCGGCGTCGACGGCCGATGATCGCGAACTGGTTCGGCGGGCGCAAGCCGAGGATCAGGAGGCCTACGAGGAGCTTGTCCGGCGCCACCAGCACCGAGTCTTTGCGGTGGCGGGGGGAATCCTTCGCAGGCGCGAGGATGTCGAAGACATCGCGCAGCAAGTCTTCGTAAAAGCCTATTTCTCGCTTAAGCGATTTGACCAGCGAGCGGCTTTCAGCACCTGGCTTTACAAGATTACGGTGAACGAGTGCTGGGACTTACTGAGAAAAAAGAAGGTGCGGCCGCTGGTTTATGAGTCGGATCTGAGTGAAGAGCAAGCCCGACAGATCGTGGCCGCGGAGGCTAAGGGAGCTATTGCGCCGGACATCAGCGAAAGGCTCGAAGCGCGGCAGCGCGTCGAGCAGTTGCTCGAAGGGCTGGACGATCGGGATCGGCTCATGCTGGTGCTGAAAGAAGTGGAAGGCTTTTCGATCGAAGAGGTCGCAGAAGTCCTGGACCTGAATGCCAATACGGTAAAGGTCAGACTGTTCCGGGCTCGGCGCCGCATCGTAAGCCTGGCCGCGAAGCGCGGAAATTAGCCGGTGCGGTCCAAACGATTTTAGAAATGGGTTGTAGCAGATAGAGATGGCAGTTAGCGAGGAGGCGGGTATGTGGAGCCTGCTGACGAAAACGAAAAAAGAATGCAGTCAGATGCGAGACTTGCTGGAAAATGCCGCGGCAACGCATCCCCATGGCGCAAGCATCGAATTGTTCCTGGAGGCGCTGCCGCCAGCCCGGCGCGCCCATTTTTCCGAATGCCAAAACTGTCGCGAGGCGGCGCAGGACCTGTTTGTAACCCGCGAACTCCTTGCGGGAGCTGCTTCGAACGCGGAGGAACCGGGGCCATGGTTTGCTGGCCGGGTTATGGCGGCCATCGCAGCGCGCAAGCGGGAGCTCGCGCTACCAGTGAGCGCGTGGAGCGTTGTTCCAAGGTTTGCTTCGAGGCTTTCCTGGATGACCGCGGCTGTCCTGCTGGTGGGTAGCACCTGGTTGTTCGAACGGCCGGTTAACGCGCCGACCAGACAACCCAGTGCCGTGGCCGCTCCAGAGTATCTGTTCGAATCGCCACAACCTCCCATGAATCAGGATGACGTCCTTATGAGCATGGCGGAGAAAAACCAATGAGTGAGACAACTCGGAGAGCGGCTTTCTGGGTTGGCGTAGTATTCCTGCTGGGCGCGGCGCTTGGCGGAATGCTGGGCTACGTTTTCGCGCACCATACCGCGATGGCGGCTCCCGCGCAGATGACCGATGCACAGAAAAGAGCGCAGAAGGTCGACCGCCTGACGCAGGAATTGAATTTGACGGCGTCCCAGCAGCAGCAACTGGACGCCATCCTGACGAGCGTGCAGAGTGAATACAAAGTGATCCGCCAGTCGACGGAGCCGCAGATCGATCAGGCGCGGCAGAAGGGCCGCGAGCAGATTCGCGCCATTCTGACGCCGGAGCAGAAACCCAAGTTTGAGGAATTTCTAAAGAGATTGGACGAAGAACGAAAGAAAAATCCGCAGTAACCTGCGCGCGCGCCATACTTCAATTCTGCGCAACATCCCCAGGCGATTTTGACCTTTAAATTTTGACGATCAGTTTTCCGGTGTTTCCGCCGGTGAAAAGCATGTTGATGGCATCGGGAGCTTTTTCCAAGCCTTCCACGATGGTTTCGCGGTCCTTCAGTTTTCCAAACATTTTCCACTGGCCGAGCTGCGTGGCCGCTTCCATGAAGCGCGCGGCGTAATCGAGGAGCAGGAAGCCCTGGATGCGGAGGCGCTTCACTATTACTGAGCCGAGGTTGACCATATTGGGGACTTCTTTGGTATAGCCGGAGATGAAGCCGCAAACCACCACGCGGCCATGAAGATTCATGCGGCTCACGACTTCCTGCATGATTTCTCCGCCGACATTTTCAAAATCAATGTCGATGCCATTGGGGGTGGCGGCGGCGAGCTTTTCCTTCCAGTCCGGATGCTTGTAGTTGATGGCGGCGTCGAAACCGAGATCTTTGGTGATCCAGGCGCATTTGTCATCGGTGCCGGCAATGCCAACGATGCGGCAGCCGTGAATCTTTCCGATTTGCCCCGCGATGCTGCCAGTGGCGCCAGCGGCTGCGGAGACAACCAGGGTTTCGCCCTTTTTCGGCGCTGCGATTTCCATGCCAAAAAAAGCAGTGAGGCCGTTCAAGCCGAGGACGCCGAGGAAGACCGTGTCCGAAACGAATGGAATCTTCGGAACTTTTTGGAAGAACTGCTTGGCGGAGGAATCGATGACAACGTATTCCTGAAGGCCGGTTAGGCCAGAGATACGGTCACCTTTTTTGTAGCCGGGGTGGCGGGATTCGACGATTTCGGCGAAGCCGCCCGCGCGCATGACTTCTCCGATGGCGACAGCGGGGAGGTAACTATCGACCGCCATCCAGACGCGCATGGTCGGATCGATCGACAAATACTTCACCTGCGCCAGTGCTTGCCCGTCTTTCAGCTCGGGCACGGGTGATTCCGCGAGCTGCAGATCACCGGGCGCGAGGAGACCTTTCGGGCGCGATTGCAGACGAAGCTGGCGATTGGTGGTTGGCATTTTAGAAAGGAATGTCTTCGTCGGAGATTTCCGGGCCGCTGGCGGAGGGGGCGCTTCCGCCGTAGGAATCTTCGGCGGGGGCGGCATGAGATTCGAAGTCATCGCCGCCGCCGGAACGCGCGCCGGCGCCTGCGCCAGCCGCGGCAGCGCCTTCGGACCGGCCACCGAGCATGCGGAAATTACTCGCGACAATTTCGAAACTGGTGCGCTTCTGGCCTTCCTTGTCCTGCCATTCGCGGGACTGGATGCGGCCTTCGATAAAGATCAGCGAGCCCTTCTTGAGATATTGCTGGGCAATTTCCGCTTGCTTACCCCAGACGACGATTTTGTGCCACTCGGTGCGCTTCTGGCGTTCGCCATTTTTGTCTTTGTAAGTTTCGTCGGTAGCGACGGAGAAATTTGCGACGGCCTGGCCGCCGCCGGTGTAGCGCGTTTCGGGATCGCGGCCGAGACGGCCGACGAGAATGACTTTGTTTACGGACATGGAAATCCCCCTGCGATGGCGAAGATAGCATGCGGGTGAAGAAAAGGGAAATGGCGGAGGTGAACAGAGATCAGAGATGAGAGAAGAAAGACCCAGAATGTTGAATGTGCCCAGCGATCAAGAGAATTGACAATTGGTGCGGGGCATCCTAACGTTTGCGCTCGATTTGGCAAACGGAGGATTCCCCTGTGGGAAGAAAGCAATTTGTTGGGTTGAATGCTTTGGCTTGTGCGCTTGTGTTGGCCTTCGCCGCACAATACGGCGTGAAGGCTCAACAGGCCAATACGCCCGGTGCCGCGGGAGTCGGCATTTTTGAGGGGCATGAAGATGTCGGTACGGTGCTCCATCCCGGATCGGTGGAGTACGACGCGACGAAGGGAACTTACACGATTGCGGGCAGCGGCGAGAACATGTGGTTTGCGGCGGACGCGTTCCAGTTTGCCTGGAAGAAAATGGCGGGCGACGTGACGCTGACGGCGGATATTTCTTTCATCGGCAAAGGCGTGAATGAGCATCGCAAGGCGGTGCTGATGGTACGGCAAACGCTTGAGGCCAACTCTCCGTACGCGGATGCCGCGTTGCATGGCAACGGATTGACGTCGTTGCAATTTCGCAACGATCAGGGCGCCGCCACGCATGAAATTCAGGCTTATGTTTCGGCTCCGCGGCGGTTGCGGATTGAGAAGCGCGGCGAGTACTTCACGATGTGGCTGGCCGGTGCGGACGGCGAATTTCATCTGGCGGGCGGATCCACGCGGATCGCGCTGAAGGAACCGTTTTACGTGGGGATTGGCGTATGCAGCCACGACAAGGATGTGATGGAGAAGGCGGTGTTCTCGAATGTGGAGTTGAAGACCGCGGCGCCCGCGGCGGCTGCGGCCACCACAGTGTACAGCACGCTCGAAATTATTACCGTGGCATCCATGGACCGGCGCGTGGTTTACGTCGCTGGGGACCGGTTCGAAGCTCCCAACTGGATGCCGGATGGCAAGAATCTTTTGTTTAACCGGAATGGGAGAATCGAAAAGATTCCCGTTACCGGCGGGACTCCGCAGATTATTGATACGGGGTTCGCCGTGCGCTGCAACAACGACCACGGGATTTCGCCAGATGGGACGCAGTTGGTGATCAGCGACCAGTCGCAAGGAGAGCACCAGTCGCTCGTTTACATCGTCCCAATTGGCGGCGGAACGCCACGGCGCATCACGCAGAAATCTCCTTCGTACTGGCATGGGTGGTCGCCGAACGGGAAGACGCTGGCGTTCGTTGGCCAGCGGATTGATGATTTCGATATTTACACGGTTCCTGTGGGCGGCGGGGAAGAGACGCGGCTGACGACGGCCAAGGGGCTTGATGATGGTCCTGAATACTCGCCGGACGGGAAATACATTTATTTCAACAGCGAGCGCACTGGTCACATGCAGATCTGGCGGATGCGTGCCGATGGAAGCGAGCAGGAGCAGGTGACGTTCGACGAGTTCAACAACTGGTTCCCGCACATTTCGCCGGACGGGCAGCAGATGGTTTTTCTGACGTATGACGCCAGCGTGACCGGACATCCTGAGAATAAGGACGTGGCTCTTCGATTGATGTCGCTAAAGGACAAGAAAGTCACGGTGCTGGCCAAATTGTTTGGCGGACAGGGAACGATCAATGTGCCCTCGTGGTCGCCGGACGGGAAACAGTTGTCGTTCGTGAGCTATCAACTGGTGCCGCCCGGAAGGTGAGAAAGACTGAAGGAGGATTGAGTCGGGCAGGTGGAAGGAAGGACATTGGCGGGGATGCCGGCGCTACAACGGGAATGGGCGGGGAGAGTTAGCGGGTGGCGGTGACAGGGACACCGAGTTCCTTGAGTTTGGCGCGGGCTTGGCGGTCTTCTTCGGTGCCGGGGTAGCGGCGGACGACTTCGCGGAGTTCGCGGACGGCTCCGGTTTTCTGGCCGAGCTCGATGAGGGCCATACCCTTCCGGAGGCGGGCCGGGGCGAGCTTGAAGCTCTTGGGATAGTTGGTGAGAACTTTGTCATAGTCGGCGACGGCTTCTTCGTACTGTTTCTGCTTGTAGGCGATTTCGCCGAGGTAGAACTGGGCGTTGGAGGCGAGATCGGTGTCCGCGTAGAACTTGAGATACTCCTGGAATTCGGAGCGAGCGAGATCATATTTGCCGCTGGTGATGTCCCGCAGGCCGTTGGAATAGAGCGTGTCGGCGGAAGGCGGTGGGGAACTGGGAGAGGCGGAAGCGGTCGGGCTCGCGGTACCCGTGGCTGGAGCGGGCGCAGTGCCGGAGATTTTGGCGTCAATGCTCTGGACGGAGTTCTGGAGATCGACGAGCTGCTGATTGAGCTTGCCGAGGCGCGATTTGATTTCCTCTAGGTTGTCCGAAAGACCCTGAACTTGCGTGGACATAGTGTCGAGGCGCGCGCCGGAATTCGCTTGAACATCCTGGACGGACTTCTGGAGCGAGCCCATGGTGCCTTCGATCTTGCCAAGACTGGAGTTGGTCTGGTCCACGATGGTGCGCATGCCCGTGTGCTCCTGGGTGATCTGCGTGGTCAGATCCTTCTGGCCCTGGAGCAGAGTGGTGACATCGCGCTGGAGTTCAATCATCTCGCGGGCAACGGCTTCGGCCGGGTGAGGGCCGACGAGGCTTCCGGCCATTGCCCCGGCGAGAACCGCGGCACTGAAAACGAGAACATTACGAATACGCATGGACAATCCTCCTAAAGGGCTACAAAAGGCTCCCGGTAAATGGCGGCCAGCAGAGCGGCCAAGAAAATCCTACAGGCCAGGGAATGAGTTTCCACTTTAACCAAGAGAGCCGCGGGCGGGCAAGGGCTTGCCCGGGGGCGCGGCTCTGTCAGTCATGAAACGGCCATCGTCACGAACTGTGGCGCGGCAGCTTAGTTCGCCTTGACGAAATGACCGCGACGGTTCTGCTGCCAGCAAGCCTCGGTGCTCTCCATGCAGAACGGCTTCTCCTTGCCGTAGCTGACGGTGCTCATGCGGTCCCCGGAGACGCCCAGGGAGACGAGGTATTGCTTGACGGCGGCGGCACGGCGATCGCCGAGACCCAGGTTGTATTCCGTGGAACCGCGCTCGTCGCAATGGCCTTCAATGGTTACTTTCACTTGTGGATAGTTCTTCAGGAATTCGGCGGTCTTGGCGAGCGCGACGTGGGCGTCGGGACGAATGTCGGCTTTGTCCAGATCGAAATAGGCGTCACGAACTTCCTTCAAGAAGAGTGCATCAATGGAAGGTTCAGTGGGCGCCGGCGTCGGCGCGGGAGTGTTTACCGTCACGCTGGCGGAGGCGCTGGCATTGCCGCCGGGACCGGATGCCGTGATCGTGTAGGTAATCGAAGCCGCGGGAGTGACTTTGGTGGAGCCTTGCGCGGTCACGGGACCTACCTCCGGCGCGATGGAGAGCTGCGTGGCGTCGGTGGAATTCCAGCTCAAGGTCGAAGATTCACCCGGGTTGATGGAAGAGGGGCTGGCCTGCAGCGTCACCGTGGGACGCGCTGCCGCCGGCGCGGGCATTTGCGGCGTCGGCTTTTGTTCGACTTTTTTCGGACCGCAGCCGGCAGCAAAAACAAAGACGGCAACGAGCATCGCCATCAATCCGGGGCGATAGAGCGAGCGTGAAGCCAATTTCATGCTAATCCTCCTCGAGAGTAGAATCCCGTGTTCGTCCCACCAGAGCCAATATCCTAACACCAGCGGGCTGGGTCCGGGTAATATATCGCATCACGATAGATTATACATCGCGCACAAATTCCTGCGAGCGGAAACGTGAAATCCACTGGCATTGAACGAGATTCGCGCGCGTTCCTGCATGCGACACAGCCATCTCATTTGGACGACCAATTGGGCGACTCATTGTGGCCGGCGTTGGTCAACTGATGCGGCTGAGAGCCGTCGGCGAGCATGGTCCAGATCTGGCGGGTGCCGCTGCGGGTCGATTCGAACACGATGTGTCGGCCATCGGGAGCCCAGCTGGGTCGCTCATTACGGCCCTGGTCGCGAGTGAGCTCGACAAGTTGCTGGGTGGCGGCGTCCATGACGTAGATGTCGTAGTTGTCGTTAGGTCGGCGCCAACTGAAGGCCATCAGCTGGCCGTTGGGGGCCCATGCGGGATCGATGACGTAGCCTTTATCGGGGAGGTCCAGCTTGGTAGTGCTGGTGCCGTCGGCATTCATCATGTAGAGCTGTGGAGTCCCGCCGCGGTCGCTGACGAAGGCGATGGTCTGGCCCGTTTTCGGATTCCAGGTCGGCGACATGTTGGCGCCGTTGGCAAAAGTCAGCCGCTTGGCGCGGTTGCCGCTGGCGTCGGTAACGTACAGCTCGGGGCTTCCCTGCATCGAGGAGGAAAAGACAATTTGTGCGCCGTCGGGCGACCAGGCGGGAGTGATGTTGGTGCCGCGGTAGCGCGCAAACGAGACGAGTTTGCCGGTGTCCATGGAGAACATGCAGATTTGCGCACTGGTGACGCCCGCGCTGGGGGCAAAGCAGGTAAAGGCGATGCGCGAGGCGTCCGGTGACCAGCGCGGCGTGAGCGAAATGGATTTCAGGGAAGTGAGCGGGCGCTGGTTGGAGCCGTCGTAATTCATTACCCAGATTTCCTTGGGGCCGCCGCGGGAGCTGACGAAAGCGATTTGCGTGGAGGCGACTCCCGGGAGGCCGCCGGAAAGTTTGCTGATAATTTCGTCGGCAAACTGGTGGGCGAATTTGCGGACCTGGGCGTCCGTGGGAGCGCCACGGTAGATTTTACCGACTACGGCTTGCGAGGAAGGATTGCGGACGTCGTAGAGCCAGGCTTCGATGGCGACTTCGGCGGTGGACTCGGAGAGATTGCCAAAGCCGAGGAAATTGGCGTTGGTGGGGGGATCAATCCATACGGCGGGCTTCAGTTCGGCGGGAACGCTGGGAGCTTGTGGCGGATAAAAGCTGGGGCTGGCGAGTTCGAGGATGCCGCTGAATTGGAGATCGTCCCGGACCACCTGGGTGAACAGGGAAGCGTGGGGCTTTGCGGAGTCCGAGCGTGCGGCGAAATCGGAGATGGCCAGGCGCGGTTTGTTGACATCACCGAGACCAGTGCCCGCGCGGAACCATCCCTGAGATTGCGCAAACGTCAGCTGCGCAGCCAGCCCAAATAAAACAACGATGGAAAGAAAGCGGAATCGATTGAGTGCGCCGTTCACTTCGACCTCCCATTACCAGACGAAATTGAGATTCTCAATCGATTCATCTCCTTCACTAATTCTCTCTATCTGGAAAATCCCATAAGACGGATACGTCAGAAGCTCTCCAATCGGTGGGAAGCGGCGGAAAAGGGACCGAACTCTGGATTGCTCGCAGACCAGCGGTGTCCCAAGAGGAGTTCCCGCTCGATTGCTCGATACGAAGATTCTTTATGGTTCCATCGCGCATAATCGTGAAGGAGATAACGCAGTGAAGCGTCCGGGAGTTGCGCGCCTGGGGATCAAGAAAGAGCAGATTCCAGTTAGGAGCGACGCGGCGTTTTGCGGCCGCAATGTACCAGCCGTAACGCGTGGCGAAGTCCGTGTTTCCCTGACCTGCGATAGATGAGCCGCTGGAACCTGTACCGGGCGTTTGGGAATAGCCGGTAGGAAGATCGGGATTGCCGCCTTTGCCGTAGGGGACGGCGTTGTCCGGTGGAGGCGTTTTGCTATTGAGAGTTCTGGAAGGGCGCGAAGGAGGCAGAGGTTTTTCTTTTTCGAATTTTGGAATTTTTGTGGCGTCGGTTTTGGGTTCGGGCGGTTTTGGCGGTTCTTCCTTGTAGAGGCCTTTTGTTGGATCGACGGCTTTGCTTTCCGTGACAACGGCTTCCTTCGCCATGGGGATTCCGGCGCTGCTGACCAGGCTCACTTTCGTCCCGCCGAGATCGCCGCCGACACCACCCCATTGGTTGTTTCGAAACTGGATGAACGCGGAGACAGCAATGACGACGGCCACGCTGACGTGCATGATGATGGAATAAATGAGGAACTGGCGTAGGCTCTGGTCCTCCTGTTGCGTGCCCCCGTAAGGGTCGAGCGAATTGGCGGCAAGGGTGGTCATCTTTATTGAGTGGACGCGCGGTTGGTGATGGGCTCCGTGACGATGCTGATGTTGTTGATGCCGGACTGACGAAGCGCGTCCACAACCGCTGCAAAGCTGCCGAAAGGGACGGTTTCATCGCAGCGGAGGAATACGCCTTCCTGCGTATTTTTCAGCTGAGCATGGATTCGTGAGCCAAGTTGATGAATGTTGATGGGCTCATTGCCGAGGTAGATGCGCTGAGCCTTGTCCACGGTAACGACGAGGCGCTCCTGATTGATTTCTTTGACGGTGCGGGTTTTCGGGACGTCCACTTCGATGCCCGACTGGAGAATCGGCGCGGTGATCATGAAAATAATGAGCAGCACCAGAACCACGTCGACGAACGGGACCATGTTGATCTCGGAGAGGGAAGACTGCGTCGATTTGGAGAGTTGCGGCATTTTTCTGCGTCTCGAAATGCATCCGGGTCGGGACGGACGCACTGCTAGCTAAAAGTCTTTTCGATCTGTGCGGTCACTTCCAGCGCAAAGGTATCCAGCCTCTGCGCGAGATCGCGAATATTCTGCAAGAACTGATTGTAAAAGATTACCGCCGGGATTGCCGCGGCGAGACCGGCGGCGGTGGTCACCAAAGCTTCCGCGATGCCGGGGGCTACAGCGCGCAGGCTGGCGGCGCCGGCGCTGCCGAGTCCGGAGAAGGCGTCGATGATGCCCCAAACTGTGCCGAACAGGCCGATAAAGGGCGTTACGGAGCCGGTTGTGGCGAGCCAGGACATGCCTTTTTCCACGCGCCGGACTTCCTCGGCGGCGGCGAGCTGCATGCCGACGGTGACGGCGGCCAAACTTTTCAGCTTGGGTGGAGCTGGATTGCCAGCGCTGGTACCGACCTGGCTTTGAAGTTCGCGATAGCCCGCCGAATAGACAGAAGCGAAGGGCGAACCGGCGGTGGCTAGCGCTTGGGGATTTGCTACCCCCCGCGTTGCGCGGAAGATGCGGAGAAATTGGTCGCTCTGGCGCCGAATGCGGCCGAACAGCCCGGCCTTCTGCAAAATGATGGCCCAGGAAATAATGGAGAACATCAGAAGAAGCAGCAGAACGCCGCGGGCGACCCAGCCAGTTTGCTTGAGAATTTCGAAAAGATCGGTTGCAAGAATCGTCGTGAACAGAAAAATGATGTACCCCTCAGTGAGAACCAGTGGTATGTGACCGCCGAGCGGTCAACATTTTTCCGGGCATAAAAACCGTAGCACACGCCTCCAGAGCACGCAACCGGTAGGATGCACAGGTTTCTGAATCTGATGCATCAAGGAAAGCGGCAAGAGTTAGGTTCAAAGCGCACCTGGGGCAGTCAGGGATTGAGCGGTGTGCTAAACTGCAATTTCGGCATGGGCAAACTATTCGACATTGGACTAGAACGGCTCATCGGGCAAACCGCGGATACCGGTGTGGTCCGCAATGCTGCCGCTGGGCAGCGCGGGACATTTTTTTTGGAGACATTTGGCTGCCAAATGAACGACCACGATTCGGAGAAGGTCGCTGGAGTGCTGCTCGCGCGGGGATACCGGCAAGTGGAAACGCCGGAAGCGGCTTCGATGATTCTTTACAACACTTGCAGCATCCGTGAAAAAGCGGCACAAAAAGTTTTCTCGCGGCTGGGAGAGTATCGCGACAAGCCGGGCGAAGGCAAAATCATAGGCGTGCTGGGTTGCGTGGCGCAACAAGAGGGCCAGGACATTTTCACGCGAGCGCCGTGGGTCAGCCTGGTGTGCGGTTCGGCGAGTTACAGCAAGTTGCCGCAGATGATCGCGCAGTTGGAAGCAGGGAATCAGCGTGTGACCGGCCTCGATACGGATACCGACGAAACGTTCGAGACGGAGGTGACCCGCCGCGATAATCCCTGGCGCGCTTATCTGACGATTATCGAGGGCTGCGACAAAGCGTGTTCGTATTGCGTGGTGCCCTACACGCGCGGACCGGAGCGGAGCCGCGGCAGTGACTCCATTTTGAAGGAAGTGCGGCAGTTGTCGGAGCTCGGTTACTCCGAGGTTCAGCTGCTTGGGCAGACGGTGAACTCCTACGCCGATCCAACTGCACGCAAGATGCGATTTTCGGAGTTGCTGTTGGCTGTTGCTGACGTGCCGGGAATTCGCCGCGTGCGTTTTACGACCTCGCACCCGAGCGATTTTACGCGAGACATTGTGGAAGCGATTGAATCCCAGCCAAAGATTTGCGACCACGTACATTTGCCAGTGCAATCCGGATCCACGGAACTTTTGCATGCGATGCAGCGCACGTACACGCGAGAACAGTATTTGGAAAGAATCGCCATGATTCGCGGGGCGAAACGGCCAATCGCCATCACCACCGACGTAATCGTGGGCTTTCCGGGAGAGACGGAAGCGCATTTCGCGGAAACTCTCAGCCTGCTCGAGGAAGTGCGCTACGACAGCCTGTTTGCCTTCAAATACTCGCCGCGTCCGAATACGCCGTCGCTCACCATGGGCGACACGATTTCCGAGGAAGAGAAAAGCCGGCGGCTGGCCGTGCTCCAGGAAAAGCAGCGCGAAATTCAGACCTCCCGGAATGCGGAGTTCATTGGCGAGACGTTTGAGATTCTGGTGAGCGGCAAATCGCGCCGCGAAAACCAGTGGTTCGGGTACACCTCATCGCACCGCGTCGTTAATTTTGCTTCCCAAGAGCGCGAGCTTCTGGGAACCTACGTGCAGGTCAGGGTCACCGGCGCAGGACCGAACAATCTGGCAGGTGAGCAGCTCGTCTAACTTGGGAGGCCACAATGGAAGTGGAGATGAAAATCCGCGGCCTGATGATGGATCCCGTCACGAACATGCCCATCGTGGTTCTGAAGGACGTGCAAGGCCAGGCGATCCTGCCGATCTGGGTGGGCGTATACGAAGCCAACGCCATCGCCCTGGAAATCGAAAAAGTACAGACGCCGCGTCCGATGACGCATGACCTGCTGAAAAATGTATTGCTAGGCTTTGATGTGCGCGTGCAGAAAATCGTGGTCAATGAATTGAAAGACGACACGTTTTATGCGCTGATCTGGGTGGAACGCGACGGTCAGATGATGACCATCGATTCGCGGCCAAGCGACGCGCTGGCGCTGGCATTGCGCATGGACTGCCCTATTTTTGTGGATGAAGAAGTCCTGAAAAACTCCAAAATCTCCAGCGTGTTTTCCGAACGCAACACCAACGAGCAGCTGCGCTCCTGGCTCGAGGGCCTTTCCGACGAGGACCTAGGCCGCTACAAGATGTAGCTATTTCTCGGCTTAACCGGATCAATCCTTTATTCCAAACTAAATATGAATTCGCTCTGAGCTTCCGGTTATGACTAAGCGGCGAATCGTGCGGCGCCAGGCGAAGAGCAGCACAATCCCGATCAAGATCAATGCCAGACTGAGACCGGACCAGAGTCCAAAAGCCCCCCAACCGCGGCTAAAGCAGAGCCAGTAGCCCAGCGGCAGTCCGATGATCCAATACGCCGTGAAATGACAGAACATGGGCGTCCGCGTATCGCCCGCACCGCGCAGCGCGCCGGTCGCGACGGTTTGGATGCCATCGAACAACTGAAAGGCGGCGCCAGCGGCCAGCAGGTATATAGTGCTCTGGATGATGGTTACGTCGGGTGTAAAGATACGCGCGATCCCGCGCGGGAAGAGCAACAGAGCGATTCCTGCCAGGGTCATGAAGGCGGCTCCGAAGAAAATGGCACTGCCGCCGGCATCCGCTGCGCCTTGCGGGTCTCGGCGACCGATGGCCTGGCCGACTCGAACTGCAGCCGCCGACGAAATGCCAAGTGGAACCATATAGGTGAGGGAAACGGTGTTCAGAGCAATCTGGTGACTGGCGAGCGAAACCGCGCCGAGGCGCCCGATGAGCGCGGTAACCAGGGCAAATACTCCGATCTCCAGGGTGATCTGCATGGCCGCAGGCAGTCCCAGGGCGATGAGTCGACGAATGCGCATCAGATCCGGCTGAATCGGCGTGCGCAGAAGTTCGGTGCGGTGCTTGTGGTCATACCAGAGCAGGTAGCCGACGAGGACTGCGGCGAGATAGATACGCGCCCAGGCAGTAGACCATCCGGAACCGACAGCCCCCATGGCGGGCGCGCCCAGTTTTCCGTAGATGAGGAGCCAGTTGCCGACGGCGTTGATGATATTTGCGGTTACAAGTGCAAAGGCGATTGGACGAACAAGGTTCATTCCCTGCATGCATCGCCGCATGGCGAAATAGAGCAGGAGGGGTAGCGTGCCCCAGGCCATCGCTTTGGAATACGGAACCGCCAAGGCAATGATATCGGGCGCGATGTGCGCTTGACGAAGCAGGGAATCGAAAAACCACACGGGCGCCATGAGCAGAGGCGCCAGCGCGAAACTGAGATAGATGCCGTGCACGAGAGAACGATGGCAGTCCTCGCGCTGTCCCGCGCCAAAGGCTTGCGATACGAGGGTATCCAGGCCGGTCAGAAGCCCAGCGCCGAAGAAAGCAAGGGTGTGCACAAGGATGCCGCCGAGACTGACGGCGGAAATGGCAACGGCGCTATTTGGAAGGCGTCCGACCATCATGGTGTCGACGATGGCCATGCTCATCCAGCCGAGTTCGGCGAGGACGAGCGGAATCGCGAGTCGCAGGGTAGGGCGGAATTCGCTGCGGAGTGTTTGGATTGCAAGCATAGTCGCAGAAAAGGATTAAAAAGAGTGTAAGCGGGGCCGAGAAAAGGAGCAAACGGCCGGAAGAGCCGGGAATTATTTCGGCGGAAGAGCGGTGATAACCGCCTCAGCGAATTCGTCCGTGCCGGCCGGTCCACCGACGTCGCGCGTCGTGTGTATCGCTTCGCGGTAGACAGCTTCCAGAGCTTGTTCGATGCGCCGCGCGGTGGTGCGTTCCCCGAGGTGGTCGAGCATGAGAATGCTGCTCATCAACAGGGCGGTTGGATTGGCGAAGCCTTTGCCGGCGATATCGGGCGCGGTGCCATGGACGGCTTCAAACATGGCGCAGTCGTCTCCGATGTTGGCGCTGGGAACCACGCCGAGCCCGCCGACAAGACCAGCGGCCAAATCGCTCATCACGTCTCCGTAGAGATTCGGAAGCAAGAGCATGTCGAACTGCTGTGGGTCCATCACAATCTGCATGCAGGCGTTGTCGACGATCATCTCTTTGTATTCGATGTCCTTGAATTGCTCCGCCACCGCGCGAACCGAGCGCAGGAACAAGCCGTCGGATAGCTTCATGATATTGGCTTTGTGAATGGCGTGAATTTTTTTGCGGCCGTGACGCTTGGCATATTCGAAGGCAAAGCGGGCGATGCGTGTGGAGGCGCGCTCGGTGATGATTTTCAGGCTCTCGACCACTCCGGGGACGACCTCGTGCTCCAGGCCGGAATACAAATCCTCAGTGTTTTCCCGAACGAGAACCAGGTTCACGTTGGAGAAATGCGATTTTACACCGGGGAGATTTTTCACCGGGCGCAGATTGGCGTAGAGGTCGAGCGTCTTGCGCAGGGCGACGTTGACGCTGGGAGCGCCACCAGCGATGGCCGTGGCCATAGGTCCTTTCAGGGCGACGTGGTTCCTGCGGACTGCATCCACGGCCAACTGGTTGACCACTTGTCCCTGATCCGTAGAGTTGCCGGTGCGGCCGCCAATCTCCTCCCAGTCGATCTGGACGCCAGCAGCTTCAAGGATGCGCCGAGTAGCACTGGCGACTTCCGGGCCGATTCCTTCGCCGGGGATGAGGGTGACTTTATGTCTCATAAGAGCATCTTATTGTATGCGAAGCGATAATCCTTGTCGAAACTCGGCGGTAGTTGGAGTTTCGTGACAAGGACGTGGACGATGTGCAGCGCAAGGCAGATTTTGCTATACTGACAGTGTTGTTTGCATCGCCGGTTCACCCGCGATGCGGAGGCCAAGAGGAATTATGATTAATTTGACGCCCGTTGCGAGCAGCAAGGTCAAGGAAATCATGAGCATGCAGAGCCCGGCGCCGGTGGCGTTGCGCGTGGCCGTTGTGGGCGGCGGCTGCTCCGGTTTCCAGTACCACATGGCTTTTGAAAACCAGACCAGCGACGCGGACCAGATTTTCGACTTTGACGGTTTGAAGGTTGCGGTCGACCAGATGAGCTCCATGTATCTGGAAGGAATCGAGATCGACTACATCGAAACCATCGAGGGCGCCGGTTTCAAGTTCAACAATCCCAATGTGAAGAGCACCTGCGGCTGCGGCAGCTCATTCAGCGTATAACTGCGCGAGCCGGATCGGCGGACGCGGTTTCAACTCGGTTTTGGGCTCCTGAGCAGTCAGTTCAGGAGCCTTTTTTTATGCCCTCAAGCCAATCGGATTGGGACGCCAGGTATCGGAGCGCGGCGGAATCGCAGCTTCCGGAGCCAGTTAGCATCGTGCGGGAACTCCTGCCGCTCCTGCCGAGCGGTCCGGCGCTGGACATCGCGTGTGGCACGGGGCGGCACACCTTGTTTCTTGCTGCGCGACATCAGCATGTTACTGCCGTCGATTGGTCAGGCGAGGGACTTGACCTTCTGGAAAAGCGAGCGCGGACGTCACGCTTTCCGGCTCACCGAGTGAACGCCGTAGAAAAAATAGGCAAGTCTCCCCATGGCGGCATTGATTTGGTGCATGCGGATCTTGAACGCCTGGAACTTCCTGAGAACGCTTTCGAGCTGATTTTGTGTCTGCAATACCTTCAGCGATCGCTTTTCCCTCAGATTCTTCGAGCGCTTCGGCATGGTGGGATGCTGCTTTTTGAAACTTTCACGCAATCGCAGCTCGAGTTTGCGGGCGGCCCGCGGAATCCGGAACATCTTCTGGAGGCTGGCGAGTTGCGAACTGCCTTTCCGGGACTGCGCGTGATTTTTTACCGTGAGTTGCGCGCCGGGCAGGGAATCGCCAGCTTGGTGGCGCGGAAGCCCGGCGAGAAGAGTTGAGTTCAGGCAGGACGTTTGCGGGCCGGGCTTATCAACGGCTGGCGGTTTGCAATCCGCGAATTCCGACCGTATTCTAAAGTCTGCGAATGAAAATAGCTCTCGCGCAGTTTAATCCTACCGTCGGCGACTTCGCAGGAAATTCGGCTCGCATTTTGAGCCTTGCGGCGCAAGCTAAGCAGCGCGGCGCCGAACTCGCCGTATTCTCTGAACTTTGCCTCTGTGGATATTTGCCCCAGG
Source organism: Acidobacteriota bacterium (assembly GCA_013289585.1). Lineage (GTDB taxonomy): Bacteria > Acidobacteriota > Terriglobia > Acidiferrales > UBA7541 > Acidiferrum. The sequence goes on from JABCZR010000003.1 coordinate 202,833, forward strand.
ACCTTTTAGAACGCCCCGCCTTCATTGACCGCAACCACAAAGAATTGAAAGAACTTGCGACGAAGATCTCTTTGCCCTCCATCGTGGGTTACGCCGGCAGGGTGAAGAATGGAACGGGGAAGTCCATCGCCAACAAGGCGGCGCTGATTTACGGCGGGCGGATCGTCTTCGAACAGAGCAAAATGCTCCTTCCTACGTACGACGTGTTCGACGAATCGCGCTATTTCCAGCCGGCGGATTGCCAGAGCGTTTTCGGTTTCAACAGCGAACAGCTTGGAATCACGATTTGCGAAGACGTTTGGAACGACAAGAATTTCTGGGCCAACCGGCGCTACGACCGCGACCCCGTGGCAGAAATTATCGGAAAGGGAACCACGGTTTTGCTGAATGTGTCGGCATCTCCCTACACGATTGATAAGCGGTCGCTGCGCTTTGAGATGCTTCGCTCGATTGCGATTAACCATCATCGTCCGGTCGTTTATGTAAACCAGGTGGGGGGCGACGACAGCCTGATTTTTGACGGCGCGAGCATGGCGCTGACCGCGGACGGAAACGTTGCCGCGCAGGCGCTGGCTTTTCAGGAAGATTTGGTGCTCTTTGACACGGCCACTGGCCAAGGAGAAATCCACGCCCAGGCGCACGAAGAAATTGCCTATGCCTACCGCGCGCTCGTGACTGGGACGTATGACTACGTGCGGAAATGCGGATTCAAAAAAGTGCACGTCGGGCTAAGTGGAGGGATTGATTCCGCTGTGGTGGCTTCGATCGCGGTAGACGCACTGGGCGCGGAGAATGTCCTTGGCGTGTCCATGCCCGGGCCATTTTCTTCCGCGGGCAGCAAGGCCGACGCCGAAACCCTCACAAAAAATCTTGGCATCCAATTCCTCTCGGTGCCGATCACGGATGTTTTCGAGGCGTACCGGCGGTCCTTGGCGCCAGCCTTTGCTGGCCTGCCTGAAGATGTGACCGAGGAGAATATTCAGGCGCGGATTCGCGGGAATTATCTGATGGCGCTCTCGAATAAATTTGGCTCGATGGTTCTGAGCACGGGAAACAAATCGGAACTGGCGGTGGGCTACTGCACACTCTATGGCGATATGGCCGGGGGCCTCGCGGTGATCTCCGATGTGCCCAAGCTGATGGTGTACGAGCTGGCGCGCTGGATTAACCGCGAAAGGGAACTGATTCCCCGGTCCACGATTGAAAAAGCGCCTTCGGCGGAGTTGCGCCCCAACCAGAAAGATGAGGATAGTCTGCCACCCTACGATGTTTTAGATCGCATCCTCAAGGCCTATATTGAGGATTTGCGAAGCCCGCAGGAAATTGCGGATCATTATGGATTTGATCTAAAGCTGGTGCGCGACATTGCTATTTTAGTCGACCGCAGCGAATACAAGCGCAAACAAGCAGCGCCGGGCTTGAAAATCACTTCGCGCGCTTTTGGATTTGGCAGGCCGTTCCCGATCGCTCAGAAATTCATCCCCTAAGACGAGAGGTCCTCTTGAAAAAAGCACTCAGCCTTATCGCCATTCTTGCGTTCAGCATGCTGGCAAATGATGCGCGTGGCCAACAGGCGGCTGCGACAGCCGCCAAGCCCGCATCGGCTGCGCCAACGCAAACGCAGAAAAACATCGAGGCGTATCTGCGCAATATCTACGCGTTTGGCCCGGATGTGAAGGTGACAGTCGGCCCGTTTACAGACTCCGGCGTGGACGGAGTCCTGGAGACCAGCATCGAGGTGCTCATTGGTGAAAATAAGGAAAATGCAAAGTTCTACGTGAGCAAGGACGGCAAGTATCTATTCCGAGGGGAAATGTCGGATATGACGAAGGACCCGCTTGCCGAGGCACGCGCGCTCATGCAAACGAAAGACGCGCCATCCCTGGGCGACCCCGGCGCTCCAGTAACGCTTGTCGAGTATGCGGATTTCGAGTGTCCCACGTGCCGCAGCCTGCACGATGTCCTGCGCGGCCTGCTGCCGAACTACGCGGGCAAGGTGCGCCTGATCTTCAAGGACTTTCCTATTGATCAGATTCATCCCTGGGCACGCACGGCGGCCATCGCGGGACGTTGCGCGTATCAGCAGGACCCCAAGGCCTTCTGGAAGATGTATGACTTGATCTACGACAATCAGGAGGTCATCTCGGCGGCAAACGCCTGGACAAAGGTTTCGGACTACGCGGCGCAGTCTGGATTGAATGCCGAGACGTTCAAGGCCTGCAGGGCCAGCCCCGAGGCCGCAGACGCCGTGAATGCTAGCCGCGCCAATGGCTTACAGGTCGAGGTCAACTCCACGCCAACCATCTTCGTGAACGGACGCCGAATTGTCGGCGCCGATCCGCATCTCCTCGAGCAGTACATCAATTACGAGCTTGCACAACAAAAAACCGGAAAGCCTGCAGATAAGAAGTAGCAGAGAGGGAAAGGGCAGGAGCAACCTGGAAGGGGCCCTGCAGCGGGTGTACGGCGTGACTGGTTGAGCCCGATTTCTTAGTTAACATAATATAACTTATGGGACGCGATGTCAAGCGAAATCTTGGGTTTTTCCACAGTTTTCTGGGGTCAGCTATGGAGATGGCGTGCCCCTTTGGAGGGTATTCGCGTGATTTCCATAGGCGGCGTATTCGTCTGCACCAGCCGGGCACTGGTGACGCCTACGAGGAAAGATCAGAAGGTGGAAGCGTTTGCTGATCAGAACGGCTGGCGCGGGGGGTGCGCCAGCCGTTCTGAGTTTGATACTCGTTTCAGGATTTGCGTGGCCCGAAAACTTTCCTGCGTGGCGATCCGGCCCGGCATGGATTTCTTGCCACCCGGACCGAAACCGAGAATGACCAAGGGCAACAATCAGGCCAATGAGAACTGGCACGCGACCTCCCTCAAACTTCAAATGCGGGAGGCTGCGGAGCTTTCTCCATATTCTCGAAGCCGGCGACGGGGTTTTGCAGCAGGGAACCACTTCACTGCTGCAAAACCGGCGCGCTTCCCCGCTATGGGTGGATGCCGGCGAGGAACTGGGTGAACCGAGGATCGGAACGCAGCGGGTCGGCCATGGGTTCGACGCGGAGGTAGATGAGGCGGTCGATCCGTTCTTGATAAGCGAGATCGAGAAAATGAAAAGCCTGGGCTTTGTCTCCCAGGGCGACGTAGATGGCGGCGGGATAGAGATCGGGAACGAAACGGGTCTGTTTCAATTGCGCGAGCTTTTTTAGCGCGTTATTGGCTTGACCGACGTCTCCTGCCACGGCATGCGCGTAGCCGGCGGCCATCACCAGGAATGGCAAGTCCGCGGTCATTTTTCTGGCCTGCTCAAAGGTGGCAATGGCCTCGGGGTACATCTTCTTTTCCCGATAGGCAGACCCCAGCCAGTAATAAGCCAGAACAAATTCGGGGTGTGCTTGTACGACGCTGAGCGATTCGCTGATGGACTCGTCATATCTCCGGGCGTGATAGAGAATCTCAGCCCGAACCACGTGGAAGAGTGGAGTCGCTGGCTCCAGCTCAAGGACTTGGTTGGTTTCGGCCAGAGCTTCATCAAAACGCCCTTCCACCATGAGCAGGTGGGCATACCATTCGTGCGCAGTCCGGTAGCTGGGGTTCAGATTGATGGCGAGCTTGAGTTCTTTTTCGGCGGCTTGGAGATCCCAATCGTAGCTCATCGCAACATTTCCGAGTAACGCATGGGCCTCAACCAGCCGTGGGTCGAGTTCCAAAGCGTGGTTGGCCGCTTCACGAGCTTTCGGTCCGGCGTCTTTGGGAGGCATGCCGTCGTTGGGTACTTGGCCGAGGATCGCCGTGGCATTGGCAAGGCCTGCGTACGCTTGCGCGTTGTACGGATTCTCCTGGATTGCTTGTTCAAAAAACGCGATGCTCTTTTTCAAATCTCCGCGGCTGGTCCAGAGAACGATTCCTTTCAGGAAATCTTCGCTGGATTTACTCGCTGCTTCCGCCGAGACCGAAGCTGGATGCGGAAGAACTTGTGATGGCACGGGAAAGGTGGCCATCAGCTTGCGCGCCACGGCGTCGGACACGTCTGACTCGACTTGGAGAAAATCGGAGAGATCGCGAGTGAAAGAATCCGCGGCGGCCTGAACTTCATCACGCGCCTGGATCAGGCGAATGTCCACGCGGATCTGATTGGCTACGCGCTGCACACTGCCTTCCATGACGTATTGCACGTTGAGTGCTTGCCGGATCTCGCTAATCGGTTTGCCGGCCATGACCTTCGCGGAGGTGGGAGCGATGACGTGGATGTGCTGGGGATCGAGGTGGCCGAGTTGCGTGGTGATTACATCGGTCAACCCCGCGCTGAGATACTCCTGGTTGGGATCGCCCGTTAGATTGGCGAAGGGAAGCACAACCAGACGGACATTGTCGGAAGTTGAGGCGGTGGCTTGGAACCAATGAAAGGCGCGATAAGCGATGAATGCGAGGAGTGCGGCGGCGACCAGGGCAATTGTGACCCGCTTCCCGATCGGAGGTGTGGGTCGAGGGGGACCATCTGGGTCGATCCCATCACTTTCGCCGGTGATTTTGTTGCCAGTGGTCGCTAGAACAGAATCAGCGTTCCCGTTTTCGGCAGGCGCGTCGATGTCGGGCTCGGGGATGAACGCGGCGTCAGCTTCGGGGTCGTCGGCAGGCTGGCGATTCTTGACCCATTCATCCAGTTCACTGGGGTAAGCATAGACGGTGGATTTTTTCATGTGTTCGTGGCGCCGGACGGGAAGGTCTTCGGTTTTCTCCCAACGCTGAACAGTGCGGACTTCCCTGCCGAGATAGGCGGCAATCTCTTTCCAGGAGACGAGTTTCTTTTCGGGAAGGGGCGACCCTTCGGGACCTGGCTTGGCTCCGCTCGGCGGTATGTCGGGGGGCGACATCAAAGCGATTCAGTGCGGGGATTATACCCTAGGAATTGTGCAGGAATTGTGAAAACCGTATCAACGAGCGGCCTTGGCGGCAACAGCGCCGGCGGCGGCGCCGATGAGGAACCATTTGGCGGCGCGGCCGATGCGTCGCCAAGCGGAGCCACCTTTGGCGATGCGCACGGCGTCGTCGCGTTCGTGGGTAAGTGCGGCGGTCTTTTTGCGCTCGTCGGTGAGGTCGTTCTGCGCGGTAGCGAGCTTGGCCTGGCAGGCTTTGCAGTCGATGGTGAAGTCGTAGAGAGGCTTTAGATCTTCGGCGGGGATGATGACTTGTGGGGGCGTGGGTTTGGCGCTGCCGGCAGGCGATTCCTTTCCGGCGGCTGATTTACATTGTGCTGGAGCGCCGTCCGATAAATTTGCCGGAGCGGATTGCAGGAGGATCGGAGAGGGCAAACCGAGTTCGCGGGGGAGCGCGCTTGCGATTTGTGCGGGAGTAACGACGGCGCGTTTTTCGGCGGCGAGCGCTTTAAGCGTTTGTGCAAGCTGGGAATCGCGGTCATCGCGAGCGCCGGTGACCGTTCAAATCCACAAAACGCACCATAGGCGTTTCCGGCAGGGTAATTCCCTGCCGCTCGGCGATTTCGTGTAAGGCGGTGTAGATGTGCGGCAAATGATTCGCGGCGATATCGCGAACGAAAGCGCCGACGATTTCGTCGTTGCGCATGCGGCGATGCAGCCAGCGAAGAAATAGAACGAATTGCACCAACACTGGAACCAAAACACTGAGAAAACCGGATGCCAATGGGTGCATCGTGCGGCCTCTTTAGACTTCTCGGATTGTTAGGAAGGAATCCGCAAAGGAGGATTCGTAAAGACTCGCTAAAGGGACAAGGTGAATTGCCCTGCGGGTCCGTTGTAGAACAGATTGCAGTTTTGAAGCACGTCTCTTCCGATAAGAACCAGCAACCCCTGTGACGCCAGGGCTGCTCCCATAGCTCTCGGGGCATTCAAGGTGACAATGGGCGTGATAATTTGAACGGGATAGACGTTACATGAATGTTTCTCATGGCTTGCGGACTGCATGTTGGCTACGTCAATCACTGGCAGTCCTAAATCCTTGGCCGTCTGCTCATCCACGCACGTGTTCGACGCACCCGTGTCAATAAGTGCGAGACCGGATTTTGCGATGGGCACAGTCTTACCCTGCGCCACAAGGCCTTTCCCGGCGTTCTGTTCGATGGTGAGCGATACTTGCAAAATGGGGCCGCGCAGTTGCAGGGCTGTAGCGGGAGGCACCTGAATGATTTTGCCGTCCGGTGCTTTTGCCTGCGCTGCTATTTGACTGTGGAAGATTGGCAACTGAGAATCTCTAGCGTCAAGGCTGGTGCAGAAAATTCAATTTGGGCCTCCGAGGGGCGCCGAATCAAAACGCTCGTGAGCCCATGCCGGGCAGCGGCTTGTTCCAGGGCCTGCTCAAGCGTATCCGATGCGCCGGTAACCTGCTCGCCAGAGATGATAAGAAATTTGTCTCCAAACTGCGCCAGCAACTCATCTCGATGAGAGTCCAAGTACCTGCGCTCTATTTCCAAAGCCGCCAAGTCTGCACCTCGTACTTGAAGTATAGCATTTCCCGGCGAATCTCCGATGCGCTGTTTCATCGCAATGGTTCAATAACATCCTTGACAGCCGGAACGCCATTTTGGATCGCCCCTCAAAACAAAGCGCCGGGGAGGGCGCCGAGCGTGGAGCCGAGGCCGGAGCCGAGCGCGGAGAAGAATCCGCCGTTGTTGCGTGAAGCGTTGGAGCGGACATTCAAGAGTTCTGCGGGGATTCCCAGGGTGCGCCCAAGGAGATTGGAGTCGATGCCGTAGAGCCCGGAGAGCCCCTGGAGCGCGGCCATCTGACGTTGAAAGGCGGTGTTGGTGAACGCCAACTGGTTCTGCTGGGCCTGGCCCGCTTCCGCAATTCCCTTCTGGCGCGCGAGCTCGTCGGTGAGCTCGCCGAAGCCTGCGGAATTACGCGTGCGCGCAAGGCGGTTCTGCGCGGATTGCTGGAGCGAATCGAACGCGCTGGCCAGCGCGCCTTGGGATTGGCCTATTACCGCGGCTTTGTCCGCGGAGCTGAGGCCGGGATTATTCAGAATGCTCTGGTATTGCGGAAGCAGAAGATTCCCGACCTGTTGCTGCTGGCCGAGAAACTGCTGGTTAAGCGCGTTGACGTTGTTGAGCTGCTCGTCGGTTAACTACGCTGGGGACATCCTGCGAGAGCATGGCGATAAACGACAGGCCGAATCCCTGATAAAAGTTTGTGACGAACTGATAGCGCGGCATCTCCTCGAGCTCGCGATCGTCGCTGGACCGATTCTCGTACGGCAAATGCCAGTTCATGTCGTTGGGATTCCACCAGGCGTATTGCAAGCCTTGCCAGAAGAGCCGCGCCTGGCGAATGCGGCGGATTTCGTGGCGCCGCGCGACGAGCCCTTCCTGTCGGTACTGCCGCACCAATTCGCGCAGCGCGTGGACCAACTCCGGCTTTTCGTCCTCAAGCCGCTCGTTGTTTGCGCCGAGGTCGATCGGGGCATTCGCAGCGGCGCTGTTTAAGGCCGCATCTCTGGGCGCACTCGCGGATAACGGTCTGAAGCCAGGCTCAAACCCGGTTCCGTTATTCCCATCCGCCGGCGCGACGCTTCCTGGCAATTCAACTGTGGGATACAGGTCCATTCGCTCTCGCCTCTTCCCTATCGTCAGAACTCAAAGTTGCATCGCGATTTGATCCGATCTCGCGCCACGCCTGGAGCTGATGCCACGAGCGCTTTCTCAACCGGGGCAAGGACTGAGGCTGCGGCGGTTCGGGAAACTCCAGCGGAGGAAATCCCGCCGTCCCCAGCAACGAGTTAGTCAACGCGCGATTTTCTGCGCGCAGTCGCGCCACATCGGCTTCGAGCAGGCCGACGTACCGCCCGCGAAACAGCCTTTCGATCCAGTCCTTCATGCTGTTTCCCACCTTGGCTTCACCAACGCCTTCGCGGCAGTTTGCTCTTAGGCCGTGCTGATGGAATATCGAGGAGAATCCAGCGGGTGGCTTGAGAGCCGCCCCTAAAAGCAAAACGCCCCGACTGGATCGGGGCGCACTTCTCTACAGGAGAAAGTGTACCATACCATTATATTTTGTCAAGGGAAACTTTTGTTTTACGCAAAGATTTTTGCAAGCTTTTTATTTTCAATGAAATGGCGTTTCAAAAAAACGCTCGACAGCACTCTGCCAGCAGCACGCCGGCCCCTGCCACTAGCCCCTGCCTCGATCTGTACATAGTTCCCTGCTGTAGTTGCTCCCGTCCCCCATTTCTCCTCTAGCTAATCCCGAGTCGATTCTCCCACCTACCGCAAACCGATTGGCGCGTCTGCCGGAAGCACAGTTTTCGCTTGCTTTCTCCACCTTGACACCGATGTTTTTCAGGCGCATATTTCTGCCATCCCCTAGAATTTCTGCCCCGAAAGGAGACCTGCCATGCCGTTTTTTCTTCATCAAGTAAGTTACACCCCAGAAGCCTGGGCCCGGCTCATCGCTAACCCCCAGGATCGCTTTCAAGCTGTCCGCGGGCCTATTGAAAAACTCGGTGGAAAGATACACAACTCGTATTTCGCTTTCGGCGAGCACGATGCCGTGCTCATTACCGAGATGCCGGACAACGTTTCCGCCGCGGCGGTTGCCCTCGCATTCACTGCTGGAGGTGCGCTGCGCAGCGCCAAGACCACGCCGCTTATGACCGCCGCCGAAGGGTTGGAGGCCATGAAAAAAGCGGCGACTTGCGGCTACAAACCTGTTGCCGCCGTAGCAACCGCGGGCCACAGCTAACTCCAAGGCTGTTCGTTCCGTCTTTCGGCCACCCGACGGCGTGATAAACTGCCGGCCAATCAACATGCTGATGGTGTGCCTGATGCACTCCGCAGGAGGGTTTCCATGAAGCGCAAAACCATCGTCACCTTGGCCCTGGCAGTCTCTTCATTCGCGCCGTTGGGTTACTCGCAGGAACAAAAGGCCGAGCAGACTGCGCAAAAAGAAACTCCGCCTCGCGAGCCTTCTGCTTCCGAGCTCAGCAAGCGGGAAACCGTCTCCTCTGCGTTCCTCCGGGGCATGAAATATCAGGAATACCAGATCCGCTCTGCGGCTGAAGCCATGCCGGAGGAGAAATACGTTTACCGTCCCGCGGAAGGCAAATTCAAGAATGAAAAGCCGGAGTTCGGTCCCGCCGAAGTCCGTACCTTCGCCGAACAGGTCAAGCACGTGGCGTGCGCAAACTTTGCGTTCGCTGCCGAGCTGGACGGCCAGAAGCCTCCTGAAGCTTGCGACAAAGGCGGCCCGAGTCCGGCAAAATCCAAGAAAGAGTTGCTGATTTACTTACGCGATTCCTTCGGCGCGATTCGCAGTTCGCTGAACCGTCTCGACGCCAAGAACATGTTCGAACCGATCGAAGGCCCGTATGCCGGCCCGAACACGCGCCTCGGACTGGCTACCGTAATCGTGTGGCACGCCGCCGACCACTACGGCCAGATGACCCTCTACTTGCGGATGAACGGCATCGTGCCCCCCGCCAGCCGTCCGGATCCGCCGCCCGTCCAGGACAAATACTGAGCGTTTTCACGATTTCTATCGCTTGTACATATACGTACAAATATCATTACTTGTACGAATTCATACAAGAATAAAAACTTGTACATTTTTGTACAAGTAGCTATCCTTGCCAAGGGTGCCCTATGCCTTCAAAAACCTATGCGGTGTTGATCGCGGACGTGATGAAATCGCGCACCCGGGCGGATCTCCGCGGCTTGCTCGGGAAAAAGCTCGCCGCCATTTCCAGGCGCCATTTGCGCCGCAAGCTCATCCAGCTGCCATATTCGGTTACCGCCGGCGATGAATTTCAGACCGTTACCCGCAACCTCCCGTCGCTTCCCCTCGTCATTCAGGAGCTCCGCACCGCTCTCCGGCCGCTGTCTCTCCGTATCGGTGTCGGAGTCGGCAAAGTCCCTGGCCGCATTCAGTCGCCTGTGAACCGCCTCGGCGGCGAGGCCTTTCAATTCGCGCGGAGAGCCATCGAAAACATCAAGACCGGCAATCACTTTAAATTCCAGGTTTTGACCTCTTTTGTGTCTCGCCATGAGGAATTCAACAAAACCATCAATCTGATCTACGGACTCCACGACACCCTGGTGCTCAAGATCACCGCGCGCCAGTGGGAGACCATCGAAGCATTTCTCGGCACCCGAACGCTCGAGCAGACCGCCAGACGCCTCAAGCTCGACCCCTCCACTGTTTCCAGAAATCTCAAACGGGGGTATTATTGGCAAGTAACTGAAACTGTCCATGTAGCTGGATCGTTAATCAGGCGTACTTTTTGCTAGTTGTACGAAAACGTACAAATCCGGGAATTTGTACATAATGATGCAAATCCTATTTCGAGCTTTTCTGGCGATTTATCTGGCTCATCTGCTGACCGATTTTGTGTTTCAAACACATGGCCTTGTCGAGCGAAAGCGGCGGGGGAAGCTTCCTGCCTATTTGCTCCATGGTTTTGTTCACTATCTTTCTGCAGTTACCATCGTCAGTTTCGTCCTCCCCGGTTCGCTGTTTTCGTTGCGTATGCATCTTGTGATTGCCGTGCTTACGCTCGTTCATCTGCTGATCGATTTTGCCAAGATCGAGCTCGCGCGAAAGTACGCCGCGTGCGACGGCTCATGGGCCTACGTAAGCGATCAACTCGTTCACCTGCTGACCGTCATTCTCGCGGCATGGCTGCTGTCGCCTGCGGTACCTTTCAGCGAACTCATCTCGTTGGTCCAAAATTCCCGTGCGATGCCCAACAAGTTTCTTGCCGTGCCGGCGATTTATGTTGGCGTTGTGTTTGGCGGCGGATACCTGATCCGTTTCCTGGTTCGTTCCCTGGCCGCCGGCGTGAGAAGCCATTCGCCGGAAAGACCCAGCGAGCAATTGCAAAACGCGGGCCTGTACATCGGATGGCTGGAACGCTTCCTCGTTATTACTGCGCTGCTTCTGCAATCTCCAGCGACGGTCGGCCTCATCCTGACGGCGAAATCCATCGCCCGCTATCCCGAATTCAAATCCGAGCGCTTTGCGGAATACTTTTTGATTGGCACGCTGCTGAGCATTTCCATGGCGATTCTCGGTGGAGCGCTTCTCGCGAAGCTCCTTTTTGGGCAGATACGATTCTCGGGATAAGGCGCACGGTGGCCCGTTCTCGTGCGGAGAGCCGTCACCTGCCGCTTTGTGTCTGCTAAAATCTCTCTATGAACACTTCCCCGGTTTCTCCGCGGCTGGCGCTGATCCAACTCCATCCCATCAAAGCGCTGGACGCGGTTCTGGTGGACGAATCGCGGATCGGCCCAGGCGGCGGCCTCGAATTCGACCGGGTCTGGGCGTTGTACTCCGTTGACGGGCAATGGGTCAATGGCAAGCGCACTACGGCCATCCACGCAATTCGCGCGGCATACGCGCGGGATCTCAGTTCCGTCACACTTTCCGTTCCGGCCGATTCCCGGAAAATCCCTGTGAAAACTTTTGCGTTCCCGGGTGACACGGATGCCGCGGCTCAGTGGTTCAGCTATTTCTTCGCGCAGCCCGTCACCGTCCGCTATTCTCCTGAAGGATTTCCGGACGACTCCATCGCCAACGGCCCGACGATTGTTTCAACCGCAAGCTTGCACGCGGTGTGTGAACTATTTCCCCGAATGCCTGTTCACGAAGCGCGCTCTCGCTTTCGCACCACGCTTGAAATCGATGGCGTCCCCGCCTTTTGGGAAGATCAACTCTTCGGCGAGGAAGAACGCAGCGCCGTGCGCTTCCGCATCGGCGAGGTGCATCTGGAAGGCAGCAATCCCTGTGCGCGCTGCGCGGTGCCGCCGCGTGATCCTCGCAAGGGCGAGATCATCCCGGGGTTCCAGAAGAAGTATTCCGACTTTCGCCGCGCCAACATCCCCAGCTGGACCCCTGAGGCGCGCTTCGACCACTACTATCGCCTGGCCACGAACACGCGCGTAGCGCCCACGCAATCGGGTAGAATCCTCCGGCTGGGCGATCCTGTTGTACTGCTGTAGCTCTAAAATTCCTGAGAGGTTTACTTTGGCGAACAATCCCTCCCTAGAACCAACGACAGGAAGCTCCAGCTCGCCGGCCGCTGGCTACGCGATGGGATCCTCCGACCACGAACGCCGGCGATTGATGCGGCAAGGAGAGCTCCTGCGCGAGCTTCTGGCCGAGGCATTTCGTTCTGCCGGCATTCGGCCAGGCATGCGTGTATTGGACATCGGCTCGGGCGCTGGCGATGTTGCAATGCTTGCGGCGGAGATCGTCGGCCCTGCTGGCTCCGTCGTCGGAATCGATCGAGATCCGGCCAGCGTCGCCTGGGCAACCCGTCGCGTCGGCGAAGCGGGCCTCACAAACATCCGTTTTCAGGCCGGCGAATTCAATGAGTTTACCGATGCCCATCCGTTCGATGCCCTCGTGGGCCGATTCATCTTGATGTACCTGCCGGATCCCACCGCCACGCTTCGCCACCTTTCGCAACAGCTCCGCAGCGGTGCCGTAATCTCATTCTTCGAGCCGGACTTCACCGTTCCGTCTTCCGTCTTTCCAGAAATGCCCGATTTCAAACGTTGCGGAGAATGGATTCAGGAAGCCCTGCGCCGCTCGGGCGCACGCATTGACATGGGGATGCACTTGTACGCCACCTATCGTGACGCGGGATTCGTCGATACGGTGACTGCGGTTTCGCACCTCAGCGGCTGCGGTGTCAGCCGGGAGATGGTCGAGTTTTTCACGGAAACCATTCGCAGCGTCCTGCCCAAGCTGGAGCAATACCGCATCGCCACGCGCGAGGAAGTCCAGATCGACACGCTTGCGGATCGCATGGAGGAGGCAGGCCGCGCGGCTGATCCGCAGTGGGTCAGCACGCGCTACATCGCCGCTTGGGCGAAAAAGCCCTGAGCTATCACTCGTACCTTTGTGGCCTTCCAGAGCCCGGTACTGTAAGACAAATCACCCTTTTGACGGAATAAATGCAATGACCCTAATCCCAGATGGGATCGCAACCGCAAGGAGGCTCCGGAAACTCCGGCGCTGGTTCAAACGCCATATCCTCAAAAAGGCATGGATGCTCGAAGGGTTTGGCAGCCCTTTCGCCCAGGAGGAAATGCTGCTCGACAAGATTCGCTGTGAAGCTTACCGCGAGGCCATTCGCCGCACGGTGAAGACCGGCGACGTGGTAGTGGATCTCGGCGCGGGCACAGGTATTCTTTCCTTCTTTGCACTGCAGGCCGGTGCGCGTCACGTTTACGCGATTGAAATGACCGGCATCGCGGACGCGGCCGCCGAACTCATCGAAGCGAACGGTTATCGCGACCGCATCACGCTCATTCGCAAACCTTCAAACCGCACGCGCCTGCCGGAACCTTGCGACGTCCTCGTCACAGAAACCCTCAGCACCTTTTGCTTCGACACGGAAAACACCATTGAGTTCGTTGCCGACGCGCGCGAGCGATTCCTGAAGCCCGGTGGCCGCATCGTCCCGGAGTGCGCGGACACATTTTTCCTGCCCGTTTCCTCGGAAGCTTTCGGACTGGGAAGCCTGCCGCCGCGCTTTTACGATCTCGATTACCGGCCTTTCATTAAGCGGCTAGCTTCCGAGTATCGTCGGCTCCGCGCGTCCGGCAAGCCTTTCCTGGCGCTAAGCGAACCCGCCGCGTGCTATCACGTGGATTTTCGCAAGGACACGCAGAACCCGGGAAAATCCTTCGTTCCCTTCCGTGTCACCTCGGACGGCCGCCTCGACGGCTTCCTCGGCTGGTTCGAGGCCCAGCTTTGCGAAGGCGTCACCCTCAGCAACTCGCCCTTCCTGCCGCTTACCAGTTGGTGGCAGCTCTATCTTCCCGTCGCCGAGCAGCCCCAATATCACGCCGGCCAAACCATGCTTCTCTGCATGGACCCCAACATTGTCGACGGCGAAGCGGAATGGAAATATTCCGTCCAGCTCGCCACGCCGGTAGGCACTCCGGTTCCCTCGCAGAAATAAGACCTGCAACTCCAGGACGTGATTCACGGGAACAGCTCAGCCCGGCCCTCAACGACCTTGGCAGGGGCGCGCAGTGCATTCCAAATTGAGGACAATTCTCCGCTTCCTCTACTCGTTGCTGTATACTCCTGCCAGTTTTTAGACAGGAGTTAAAGCCCATGTCCACTCCAAAAACACAAACAACTTCCGAACAGAACAAACAGCTCCTTCTTCGCCGGTTCGATGGGGTCTGGAGTCAAGGCCGGCGCGAAACCATCCACGAACTCTTCGCCCCGGAAGCCATCCTTCATGACGGCCAAGCGAGTTACCGTGGACCCGACGAATTCTGCCGGTTTTACGACTCCCTACGCTCTCAATTTTCCGACTTTCGTTTCCAGCCAATCGCTTCGCTGGCCGAAGGCGATCTTGCATGCCTCCATTGGTCCGCCGCTTTTCGCCATACGCCGACCGGCAAGCAAATGCAAATCACCGGCACTTCCGTGGTGCGCGCCCAGGACGGACGCTTCGTCGAAGCCTGGCAAAATTGGGATCAGGCAGACCTCGCCGCTCAGCTTGCCGAGTAATTGTTCACTCTTCCTTCCTGGTGAAAAACGCAGGAGCGCGCGGAGCGTGGCCGGCCATCTGCGCAAGGCACTTCGGGAACGCAGCAGTGTGAGATGCCTCAAGAGGCCTCTCACACTGCCTGCCCCGATGGACTCTGAGGGTCAGTGTATAACGGCGAGCTTGGCGTACTTATCGAACCGGGCCTTGTGCGCGCTCCAGTCTGGCGTGGTCGGCAATGATTTGAAGGCATCTCGATTGCCGAGAGCGTGGGGAATTCTGCACGCCACTCCAGCGGCTGCCAGCGCACTGCTTGACCGTGTCAGGTCACTAACCATCCAGGAGCTGGAATCGCACGAGATGATCTCACCTTGCGCATTTCCAGCAAAAGTGACACCCGTGAAGTCCGCACTGGAGTTGACGAGAGCGAGGATTCCCGGTCCGTTGTTCTGTGCCACCTGTCCGCCGCGAAGGAGAACCTGGGAGTTTCCATCCACACGAATGCCGGCGCTGCGTGGGTCCGAAAACGTCCCGTTTTGCAGGATCTGGTTTGCACCGTTGAAGTACGCTTGGCTATTGGAGTAGATATCCACGCCGGCGCTGGTATGACCCGTAATTTGCGCGTTAACGGCCCCGCTGATGTCGAAGAAAGTGACTTGGCTGCCCAGCCCAACCGAAACCCCTACGGGCCCGTTGCCCTGAATCACATTTGGCTGCCCAAGACTGAAAAAGGAGATCTCCGAGTTCTCTTGGAGAAAGGCTCCGCCTGCTTGGTTGCCGGCAATCGTATTCGGGCCAAACAAGCTGCCAATTTGCGCCCTCGCCCCGCCTAGGAGTTCGAGCCCATATCCGGGATTCGTTCCCACTCCAGAAACATTGTTCGTTATGGTCGCGGGGCCAAGGGTCGTAAACACGCTGCCTCCGGACTCCCAAACTCCAGGTCCACTATTGTTGCTGATGTCGACGGGTCCGGCCCAGGCAACTATCGCCACGAGCGAATTGCCGTTGACATTGATCCCACCATTGCCGTTATGGTCGAACGCTCCGCTGGCTCCCACGGTCACATCGGACATCCCATTTACGCTCAAGCCCATTCCCGCATTTCCGCTACTGTTGCAGACGTTCAGCGAAATTCCCCTGCTGTTGGAAACCGAAATACCGTTCCCTGCGGTGTTCGTCACGTTGAGCCCGTAAAGCATCACATTTTCAGAATTGCTGATGGAAATCGAGCCGTTGAGAGTTGCAGTCTGCCCATAGTAGGCGCCCAAGTTAAGCGCGTTAAGGCCGCTCAAGGTGACATTTTCCGCACAGGGACCTGTTACCAGGATGAAACTGCCGGGCGTTGCGTTTGGTAGCGCTGCGTTGATGCTCGGAAAGGCCGAGGTATTTGCTCCCGTGCAATCGACAATCAGGTACTGCGCTCGAACACCCGTCGGGCAAAGCAGAAACATCGCAAATACTGGAATACTCAGAAACAAATTGCTGGCCGTCAGCTTCTTAAACACTTTCATGGTCGCTCCTTGAGGCTGCGGTACGGTCCCGTCAGTTAGGAGCCACGACCTGGTGTGGCTCGTCATTCGGCCGGAATCTTCCGGTACCGTCAGCTGCGGCCATCCTGGGGCGAGGCCTTTCGGCCCGCAAGCGACACCAGGCGACAAACGCCTCAAAAGTACGAATTGTCGTGCTTTGTCGTTGCGGATCCTGCTGCTGGAGAGACCTTTACGGTCCAGGGAGCGGTTTCGCCACACTTTGACAATCCCGCCGTAGGAGTTGCTAGCTAGACGAGACAAAGTACCTTCGCGGCGGGAACATCCCTCGCCTAAGAAGTTCCTTGCCGCAGCGGTAGCGGATCTCCTCCGACCAGTTCACCCAGCTGCGCTCGCTCAAGCCGAGAAAATGCCGGGCATTCTCGTACGCCGCCAGCCCCAGGTAGTACACCCGAAACATCACCATGCACGACGCCCAATCTGGCCCTTCGAGCGCCGCCTGCCCCGCCAGCGCGAAATCCGCCACCCACTCATTCAACCGCGGCCGAAAATCCGGCCGCCAGAGATACTTTCCCGTGTCCTTCCAGTTCAGCGCGGAAATGCCGCGTTTCGTCTCCAGCACTTCGCGCGCTCCGCGGTACACTTCCCAGCACACATCAAACGCCAGCTCCGGCTTGACGCCCATCGTTCCTCCGCCAACCACGCTATTTCAAATCAGCAAACCGCCGGTTGAAGCGCCCTCCGCATGCTGGCCCGCAGTCTCCGCCGCCGGCCCATGCTTCTGCGAATCCTGCGCGTAAGCTGATACTCCCAGACCGTGCCGAAATCCTCGCCGCGCAAAATCCGCCCTGCTTCCCGTAGCCGCTTCTCTACTACAAACGCCCCGTATTCCGGCTTCCGAAGATGCCGCAACTGAGCCGAGATGCTCGCCGGCGGGTAATGCGTGAGTTTTGCGAGCTCGTCCAGCGTCAACCACGTCTCGCATTCCCTCGCGCTCAGCATTACGTCGCAGAGCACATCACGTTGCCGCCGCCGCGCGCTTCCCTCCGCTTTTCTTCCTCGAATGGTCCTCATCGTCGTTGCCTCCTCTCCCGCCGCTCAATTCTTCTCAGCGGGAAACTCTTTCTCATCCGCCGCCGGCAGGTCCTCTTGTCCGCGCGGCGGCCCTTCCTCGATCTCCTCGCCCGCCTCATCCGTCGCGCGGTCCGGATCCTCGTAATCGCCGGCGCAGGCGCTGCATGCCCGCATGGCAACGACCGGCCAGCCGCGCGACCTCTTGGGAGCAGCAAACGCGACCGTCCGCTGCCCGGGTTTTCCACAAATTTCCACAACTGTTGGCACCATCATAACTATTGAACATTCGTACTATAGTGTTACTGTTCACAGAGGAGAAACATCCGTGACGCGCTACAAGACGCAGCCTCCCTGGGAATTCTTGCTTTCCGCTTCTCGCAATAGTTTGCAGAGCTATGAATTGACGCGGCTGAGTCACGCCGCCAACCTTCGAAAGGAGATCAACGACTTGCTCGACCAGTGGCTCGAGGA
Source organism: Acidobacteriota bacterium (assembly GCA_013289585.1). GTDB lineage: Bacteria > Acidobacteriota > Terriglobia > Acidiferrales > UBA7541 > Acidiferrum. The sequence goes on from JABCZR010000003.1 coordinate 220,346, forward strand.
AAATGCTTCCGCCATGCTGGCGCGCTGGTTGATGGAGCAGCGTGCCCGTCCGTCGGAGACCGACGCGGCACCCGGCGAGGCCAAATCGAATGGCGGGCCATCCGTGTCCGATAATTTTTTCACGGATACCGCGGTCCAACCTTCGGTAACTCGCGGCGCAGCCTGACGTCATGGCCGCTTTTCGGGGCCCAAAGCACGGCTTGTTGCTGATCTTGCCGCGTTGGTTCTGGCTCGCAACGGCACGCGCGGGTGTGTCCATCGCGGCCACACCCGCGCGGCAAGCTTCCCTCGCCGACCCACTCCTTGCCAGCGCCACGCACTCCTCTGCCCTGCTCATCACCGCCTCCCGCCTGCGACCACTTGCCACCATTGCCCCCTCCACCCGCTTACGTAATGGCACCGTTATATTTATTAGGAGACACAAAACGGCGTAATCGGGATCTGCGCAGGCAAAAACAGAACTGCACTCGTCTGCATGCAGAAAAAATGGAGATTACTTCTGGATTGCTTTAACGCGCGGAAGCAGCTGCGGGAGCGGATTCTTTTTCGAGAAGTTGTTCTTTGCGGTACACAAGCGAATTGATGTCGTAAGTCGCCAGTTCAAAGCCATGCCCGTGCGTAATGGCGTCGGTCGGGCATGCCTCCACGCAATAACCGCAAAAAATGCACCGTGAATAGTCGATGTTGTAAACGCTGGCGTACCGCTCGCCTGCTGAGATACGGTTCGCATCGACGTTTTCCGCGGCTTCGATGTAAATGCAGTTTGCCGGGCAAGCCGCCGCGCACAGGAAACATCCGACGCACTTTTCCAGGCCGTTTTCATCACGGTGCAGGACGTGGATTCCGCGATACCGCGGCTGAAAGTGTACCGGCTCATACGGGTAGTTTTCCGTCACCGTCTTGCGAAACATATTGCGAAAAGTCACGCTGAAGCCTTTCACCAGGGCCCCAGCGGTCTCCACAACTTCCCGAATGATGGATGCCATATGCAGTTAGTCTAACAAACGGTTAGTACCCCAGCAAATCAGCCGCCGAGCGGTTAGCAGCCCGGTTTCCGACACGCGCGTTTAGCGGAGACTTGCGAGCGTCCATGTACGCGCCGTTCGGCAACGAGTTAGGTCCTGCCTACGGTTTACTTTTCTGCTGTTTTTCAGCTGTTTCGATGAGCTTGCGGAATTCTGCCACAGCGGGTACGTCCGGTGAATGCAGCGCGTCCTTGGCTACATAGCGCCATACAGGAGGCCGCTCCAAGGGACCCGGAGCGTCGGTGCGGCCTTCATAGACGACAAAAATATCTTCCGCGGGCCCTATTTCCGTCTTGGGGTAAGGCTTTGTATCTTGCGGTCCGCTTTGCGCGACATCTGGCGTGTGCCCCTGCTGTCCGCCGAATCGGACCCCATTGTCGGTTGGCTGCACTACGACGGGACGATCGTTTGTTGGCGCCCCGCCAATCGTGGACTGCACCAATTTTCCGGACGATTTCCGGACGGTAATCACTAAATCGGCGGTTTGAGTCTCCATGACCGGAGTCAACCGGCCCCATTTTACGATGGCCTTCTCCACATCCTCTTGAGCTGTCTCGTTTGCGAGCGGAGAGTTCGCAGAAATACCCGCGTCCGGATCGATAAGTATCACAACAGTGCGGGCTTTAAGAACAAACGTCGGCAGCGAATTCTTTTTCTTGTTGTCGGCGATGGCGAACGAAGCGGCCAATACCAGCAATAACAGCACGACGCGCATGCGAACGAGCATCACAGCCTCCATGCGGCGAACACACAGGCGCATTGTAGTCCGCGATAATCGGATTAGGTAGGCAATTCTTTCCCGCAGGTTGTGCAGCTGAAGTTGACAGTGCTTATGCAACTAAACCAGAGCGGCAGCTGCCCTCGATCGTGGCGCGACGCCGTCACTTAACCGGCCAGGCCCTCAATGATTTGCTTCCCGTGCAGTCGCCCGTTCTCGATGAAAATCTCGCCGGTGTGCCGGCCCCCGGTAACCACCCCAGCCAGATGGATGCCCGGCACATTGCTCTCCAGTGTCTTCGGATTCAACGCTGGCTTCCGGCTTTCGGGATCGAGCCGTACCCCGAGGCTTTCGATGAAGGTGTAATCGGGATGATAACCAGTCAGCGCAAACACTTGCCGCGTGGGCAATCTCCGCTCGCCCGCGCCGTTCTCCGTCACCACTTCATCCTTAGTGATCTCTTTGACTCGTGTTTCGAACAGCGCCTTCACTTGCCCTGCTTTGATTCGATTTTCGATGTCCGGACGCACCCAATACTTGATCGTTGCACCCAAATCTTTGTTCCGATGCACCAGCGTCACTCGCGCTCCGTTTCGAAAAAGATCGAGCGCCGCCTCCGCCGCGGAGTTCTTTCCCCCAATCACCACCACGTCCTGATTCCAGTATTCATGAGGTTCCGTGTAGTAATGAGAGACGTGCGGAAGTTCTTCGCCGGGCACGCCAAGTTTATTCGGCAGATCGTAGTACCCCGTCGCGAGAGCGATCTTCTTGCCGTGATACCTCTCTTCGAGTCCCTTGTCTGTCTGTGTGACCACGGTAAAGTTCCCATCATGGCCTTCCACCCGCAACACGCGCTCATACAACCGCAACTCGAGTCCGTAGTGCTCCGCCGCCCTCCGGTAATATTTCAGCGCCTCCACGCGAGTTGGTTTTTCCGCCGCGCATACCAGCGGCAAGTCCCCAATCTCCAGTAACTCCGGCGTCGTGAAAAACACCATGTTCACCGGATAGTGGTAGATCGAATTGCAGAGGGACGCCTTATCGATTACCAGCGGGCGCATTCCCGCACGTTTCGCTTCAATGGCAGTCGCCAGACCGGTAGGTCCCGCTCCGATGCAAACAATGTCGTAAGTTTCCATAAGAATTTCAGTTTGCCGAGAGTTTTTCCGAATTGCAAATCTCGACGATTCTATTGGTTGGCGGGCAGTTCCAGGATTTCACTCAGTTCCCGGCGGAATGATTCTAGTTCGCTCAGTCGCTCTGGCGTCGCGTCAATTTCCTTCTTCTTCCACACAAACACTTCGCCTGATCCGCGTTTCAGTTTTACGCCGAGGTTGCCGCTCACCAGGTAAGACGGCGGCGCGAGCATCTTCAGCCCGCCATTGGGAACCGCCGCCAGCACCACGGCACAATCCCCCTTTTTCATGCACAACGCGCTTTCGTACGGGGGAATGGCAATGGGGCGAAAGCCAGCCGCAAAAAGTCTCTCCATCGTCTGCATCTGCTGCGGCGTAAGTTCAACCATGGTTGGGAAGTCGATCTGTGGAAGCGCGCCTTGCTCCGCCTGCTCTTGCCGAGCTACGCCGCCGTGGAATCCGCCGCTTCTGTGGAACTTCCTTCCAACTGCCCTAGAATCTCGCGCAGAGTCGCGATCAGTTCGTCCCGAGAAACGTGGCTCTTTTTGAACTGGATCCGAAACCTAAACGTCTCGCTTTGCGGTTCGAACTGGAAGATGAACGGCTGCGGCCGCTGCGGTCCCGCTTGCTCCTCGCGGCGCTCGCGGCGCGCTTCGTCGCGCGTCAGCCCGCCCTGCATGATGCGGTGGAACATCTCGATCATTTTTTTCTCGGTCGGCTGCCGCGCGATCTGCAACAAGAGCGATTTCGAAATGATCCCGTGCTCTACGCACTTCTTGCGCAGCGATTCCGGAATATTGCGCAGCGACAGCGTTTCTGTCACAGAAGAGCGCGCCCGTCCGATTTTCTTCGCAATGTCCTCGTGTGTATATTCGAACTGCGTCCCCAGGCGGTGCAACCCGTCCGCCTCTTCAAACGGCGTCAGGTCTTTTCGCTGGATGTTTTCGATCAAACCAATTTCGAGTGTTTCCGCATCATCCGCCGTCTTCTCGATGCACGGCACTTCGCGAAGACCCGCCGCGCGGGACGCATGGTAGCGCCGCTCTCCGGAGATGATGTAGAAGCAGTCCTCCCGCGGCACGAAACGCACCAGGAGCGGTTCCAGCACGCCCTTTTCGCGGATCGATTCCGTAAGTTCGCGCAGGTCTCCCAGCGCCTTGCGTGGCTGGTCCGGATTCGGCCGGATTTGGTCCACGCGAATCATCCGCCCAACCGCTGCCCCGCTATAGCTTGTCAGCGATTCGACGTAGTGCGCGTCATGCCGCATCTTCAGCGTGACGGGTAACCCGATCCTCTTCGACACGTTGGATAACCTCCCCTGCGAGTTTCTTGTACTCGATCGCACCGGGTGACTTCGGTGCAAAGGTCAGAATCGTTTCTTTGTAAGCCGGACTCTCTTCCAGCCGCACATTCTTCGTGATTTTCGTCTTGAACAACACTTCGCCGAACACTGTGCGAATTTGCCCGTGCGTGTCCTTCGAAATATTCGTGCGCTTGTCAAAAAGCGTGATCACTACACCCAGGACTTTCAGCCCCGGATTGGGCCGCGCGCGAATCCGCTCATAGGTTTCCAGTAAATCGTCCGTTCCTTCAATCGCGAAATACGCCGCCTGGATGGGTACCAGAAGATGGGTCGAAGCCACCAGTGCGTTCACCGTCAGGATTCCCAGCGACGGCGGCGTATCCAGAACGATGTAATCGTACTCCTTCAGGACCGGCGCCAGCGCGTCTTTCAATTTGAACGGAGCGTCAAATTGACCCGCCAGCACTTGTTCCAGTTTTGCAAGGGCCAGCCGTCCGGGCCCGAGAAACAGTAGCGAATCTTTTGTCGTTTTGACTACCGAAGCCAAGGTCACACGGCTGTCGCTTAGCACGTCGAACATGGACGTGGCAATCTCACCGGAATCATAGAAAGCAATCGTGGAATTGGCTTGCGGATCGAGGTCGATCAGCAGTGTGCGTTTCCCGCGAGCCGCCAGCGCCGCGGACAAATTGATCGCCGTCGTGGTTTTTCCGACGCCGCCTTTTTGATTCGCAACCGTGATGATGGCAGTCATCTATTTCTGCCTCCGCCCGCCTGCCCTGCGCAAACACCAAGGGCGCGCTCAAATTCCTGCCGCTGCGATCCGGCAACTGGGTTGCTATATATGGGTGCCGCCTTCAGTAAACCCCCAAGGCCTAGGCTTACTGTACGTTTCTAAAGGATTGATTGGCAAGGAAAAAGTGGAGGGAAACCCCATTCGCCCGTGGAAAACTTGCGGATACGATTTGGCACAGGCGCCCCGGAGTCTTCGATTCCGTCCTAAAAATCCAGTCCCCAGAAATCAGCGGAAGGTTCCTGCAGTTCCAATCCCAGCTCCCATCCCGCGCGCCCCTCGTGCCCGCGCCATATCAGCACGGCTTCGCAGGAGATTTGATTCGTCAGGTTGACCAGGCGCAGCCTCTGCCCGACGGCGAAGCCTTCTGGAACGACCGCCATGCAGCCTTTGGGCGCGATGTCTATTGTGTATCCTTCCGCGCGTAGGCTTCGACCTGCCTCCTCCCATTCGATCGCCACCGCCACCCGCGAATTCAGGCGCGCGCTGCTGCGCAGCTGCCGCATCCTCATTTCGTAACTCATGTCTCTCAAAAGCGCCACCATGGTCTCCCTGTCAACCGAGTGCCTGACAACCGATTTCGAGCACAGCCCATCCGTCACTCGTTCTGTTCCAGACCTTCCGAACGGGGGTGCCATAAAGCAAGGAATTTCAATAACATCTGCAGCCTACGGATGTTCCCGCACTCGGTCAATGGAACTTGATTCCCAGTACACTCCAGGAGTTAACCCCGACTTGGAGCCGCCCGCCGATCAAAGCGCCTTTCAGTTCTGGTTATTCACGAAAAAGCCAAGGCTTGGTTCATGCTCCGTCCTACTTGTCAAAACACTTGTTTTTAAGGTGGAATCGTGACAATATGCGCTTTCGAAGCCTCAATCGTCCCCCCAAGGCGGCTTTATGCAACGAACCAGATATCCCGAGCGTCGGCGCACCATGCGCCTCTCTCTGCAGATACCTCTTACTGTCCAATGTCGTTTGCCGGAAGGTGAGACCATCGACCTTAGCGCTTCCACTTACATCGTCGGTGCCAACGGGGCGCTGCTCCTTATGGACACTCCCCTGATTCCCGGCCAGACTGTCAGAATCTTCAACGACCACACCGCTAAGTTCGTGGACTGCGTCGTCACTTCCCTCAGAGAAAAGAGAGAGAGACGCTTTGTGGGAGTAGCGTTCATCAATCCCAACATCGATTTTTGGCACATCGTATTTCCCAAGTCCGGCACCCGTCAGGCCATTCGCTCTTCTCAGACCGGTGCGCTGATGCCACCCGGCATTCGTCAGGACAACCCTCCGCAGTTCTAAGGGAATTTCAATTGCGAGCGATCGCGAGCCTCAAGTGCTCGTCGGTACGTAGATCTGATAAAGCATCAAGTAGACGATCACACCCGTCACACACACATAGAACCACAGCGGCAGCGTCCATCGCGCGATAGCCCTGTGTTTATCGAATTTTTCCATCCAGGCGCGGCGCAGTGTAATCAGAATCAGCGGCACAATCACAATCGCCAAAATAGTGTGTGAAATTAACAGAGCGAAGTAAACCGGCCGGATCCAACCTTGCCCTTGAAATGGAACGTGCCCGACCCGGATGTGGTAAACCACGTAGGAAATCAGAAAAACGGTGGAAACCGCGAAAGCCGAAATCATGAATCTCTTATGCACGTCTCGCTTCCCCGCGCGAATCGCTGCATACCCTCCCGCCAGTAGAACTCCACTTATTCCATTTAGAGAAGCATTGAGCGCAGCATGGGAGAACATGGTTGAAAGTAAATTCCTTCCTGGGGCGGCCCCGGTCAGCGCGGGATCTTGTCGTAGACCATCAGGCCCAATAGCAGCGGAATGTGGATAACCGTGGCGTGCATCAGCCATTTGGCGCGTGTGTTGGTCTTGTTGCGGGCAGCCCACAGGCAGACTTGTACCAGTGCCGTGCTCGAAACGAGCGCTCCGAAAAAATAAAGAACTCCCGCCAATCCCATCAGTGCAGGAAGCAAACTCACGATAACGAGCGCGGCCGCATACAGAATGATCTGTCGAAACGTGCGCGTGCCGTCGCGGTCCACCACCGGCAACATCATGATTCCCGCGCGCCCGTAGTCCTCCCGGTACATCCAGGAAATCGCGTGAAAGTGCGGGAACTGCCAAAGAAACAGAATCGCAAAGAGCAGCCAGGCGCCGCGGTCCAGCGAACCCGTGGCGGCAACCCATCCGATCATCGGCGGAATCGCCCCTGGAAAAGCTCCGACAAACGTCGCCCATACCGTGCGCTTCTTCAGCGGCGTATATGCCAGCAAGTAGCTCAAGCAAGTCGCCACTCCCAGTCCCGCGGCGAGTGCTCCCGCAACCAGATACAAATCCAGCGCGCCGGCGATGGACAGCGTGACGCCAAAGATCAACGCCTCGCGAGGCTGCAGCACACCGCTCGGAAGCGGGCGCGATGCCGTTCGCCGCATATAACGGTCGGAGTCGCGCTCAATGTAATGATTCAGCGCTGCTGTCCCCGCCGCAATCATCATGGTGCCGAAAACCGCGTGAAGCATGTGCAGCCAGCCGACTGGGCCGCGAACGCCCATGTAATACCCGGCCGCAGTCGTCATGAGCACTAAAAATGACACGTCCGGCTTGGTAAGCGCGACGTATGCATTCGCGCGCGTCGAAAGTGTCAGCTCCGATGTCCGTGCCGTACTCATCCCGTGGTTACCTGCCGGGGCTCCGCCGCTTCGGCAACTTCCCTTCTGCGTGGTATCAACCGGTAGCACATTAAAACGATCAGGATCGAAAATGCGAAGAGAATGGCTCCCAGGACTGTGTGAATCACGGTCAAACTCACCATTACCGGCATCGGCTGCGGCGCATCCGCCGTCGTCAGCCTCGACCAGTAGGCCCCTAACCCGAGAAGAAATTGTGTTCCAAAGATGGCGTGCAGCATCACACGCGCCTTGGAAAGCTCTCTCGAGTCTCCAAACCGCTTGCGAAGCACGATCGCCGTCCAGATAACCGTCCCTAGCACTAGCAGCGCTCCTGCCATATGCGGCCAGATCGGAATTTCCTTGTGCCGAAACCCGGCGCCAAGTATCACTTGCAGATAGATAGCCGCCGCGTTAAGGAGCGCCACGGAGTGGATCGATGGACTGCCGCTGTCTTCCAATTGCGGCCGTTCCGAAACCCACCATTTGCTTGTAAACACGGCGATGCTCAGCACCGCTGCAAAAACGATTTGCGCGAAGCACGCATGCAGAACGGGAAGCCAGTAATGCAGCAGCCGGAGGACAACTTGGCCCCCGAGAATCGCCTGCACGACCACCCCTCCTACGGCTATCGCGCTAAACCATCGGAGCCACGAGCGCTTCTCTTTGGTCCACACAACGATTGCCAAAATGAGCGTAAATACTCCAAGGGCTCCGGCAATCATCCGATGCGAGTGTTCGTAAAGGACTCCTCCAACCATCGGAGGCATTGCTGGCCCTGGCCAGGTCGGGACCGAAAGTGCGGCGTCTCTTGAGGTTACCAGCGCGCCGGCCACGAACAGCAGGACGGTCCAGCAGACGACGAAAACCGCATATCTGTGCACACCCGGATTGTAGGTCGAAGTCATTGCCCCTCTTCCAAGCCGCGGATTATACCTTCATCGAGCCGCAGTGGAAAGCCGCACGGAGGCTTCGTCGGAGGTCACACCCACCGCGCGCAGCACCAGGTCCTTGAGCGCTGCTATGAATAAGGGCGAGTCCCCCACTGCCGGCATCATTCGAAACGTCTCCACTCCGACTTTTTCTGCTTCTTCGCGCGCTTCGATATTGATCTCGTGCAGCGTCTCGATGTGCTCGGTGACGAACGAGATCGGCACCACCAGCATCTCTTTCACGCCTTCATGCCCCAATCGTTCAATTGTTGCCGTCAGTGGAGGCTGCAGCCACTTCGCCGGCCCCACGCGGCTCTGGTAGCACAGCAAATGAATCTTCGGCCAGCCGGCGAACTGTTTCGCTCCCAGCTCGCAAACCAGCCGCACCGTTTCTTCAATCTGCTGCGGGTAGGGATCGCCTTTTTCTACCAGGCTCATCGGCAATCCGTGCGCGCTGAACACCAGATGAATCCGCGAGCTGTCCGAAAATTGCCGCAATACAGAACCGATGCGTTGCACAAGCGCCTGAATATAAAAAGGGTGATCGTTAAACTGCGCCACCGTGTGCTGGGTCGGCCGGCCGCTCACTTGATCCCACTTCGATTGCTCCACAACTCGATTCCATTCTTTCAGGCTGCTCAGCGTTGTCGCATAGGAAAACTGTGGATACATTGGCAACAACACAATCTCATCCAGCGGTCCAGCCGCGCGCAACGTATCCACGGCTTCCGACGTCGTCGGATGCCAATAGCGCATGGCCGTAACGGCTACCGGATCCACATACGGCGACACCGCTTCCATCAGCCGCACGCGTTGCCGCTCTGTCAGCGTGGCAATTGGCGAGCGTCGCCCAATTTCCGCATACTTCTCCGCAACCGGGCCAGAGCGCCGCGACGAGATCAGCTTCGCAATCGGACGCCGCAAGAGCCCCAACGGCCCGAGCGGAATAATATCTGGGTCGAGAAACAGGTTCAGCAGAAACGGTTCGACCGCCTTCAGCGAGTCCGGCCCGCCCAGCTGAAACAAAACAATCCCGACTTTCTTCTTCCTTGCCAAGCTATTTGCCCCGATTCAGCGAATTCTTCAAGCGCTCCACATCTTCTCGCAGCGCCGCCGTCCGCCGCGCAATCGAGATGTAATACACAAAAAAGATGCCCCACCCGGCCAAATAGGCCGCAAACACACTATTCAGATTCTTCACAGTCCCTCCGCTTCACGCCGCACGAGCTCCATCTCTCCGCGCACCGCTTCAAAGTCGTAGCGTGCCCTCATCAGCAGCGCCATCAGACTGAGCATTGCTCCCCACGAAAAAAGCAGTACATACCACATTGTTGGTTCCAGGCCTGAACCCGAGCCGCCCATGACAACCGGCTGGGGATGCTGCGTCCGCCACCAGCGTATCGAGCCGAATACCAACGGTACGTCGATGAACGCGAAGATTCCAAACAGCGCGCTGAACAGGGCGCGCCGGTCGGGCTCCTCGATCAGCGTCCGCAACAAGAGGTACGCAACGTAGAGCAGCCACAGCACAAATGTCGAAGTGAGCCGCGCATCCCACGTCCACCAGATTCCCCACACCGGATGCGCCCAGATCGGCCCGGTCACCAGCACGACCGTGGTAAACACCAGCCCGACTTCCGCCGCGCATATTCCGACCCAATCCCACCTTGGTTCGCGCCGCCAGACGTACATGAGGTTGCCGATAAAACAAATGAAAAATGCCGTCAGTCCGGTCCACGCACTCGAAACGTGCAGATAAAAAATGCGCTGGATCGTTCCCATAGTCTTTTCTGTGGGCGCAACGAAAAGCGAGCCGTACGCAGCCGCACCCAGCAGTAAAAAGACTACTGCGCTGGCCAGAGCGTGCTTTTTCATTCCGTTATTCCTCCAGAAGATACTCGCCGAAAAGCCACAGCGCCGTCAAAAAGACCACGTCAAAAGTCGCCAGAAATCCTATGCCCTTCCATTCCATATAGGGTGCGCGGTCCAGCAACCCGATCGTCACATAGGTGCTCGCAACCAGCACCGGCGTAAGCAAAGGCAACAGCAACAGCGGCAACAACAGTTCTCGCATCCGTGCCTGCGCGGAAATCGCCGAAAGCGCCGTCCCCGCAATCGAAACTCCCAGGCTCCCCAGGAAAAGCACGACGACCAGTTGGCCAAACACGGGAAACACCGGCACGTTGAACAAAATAGAAAACACCGGCAGCATCAGCACTTCCGTGAGCAACAGGAAAAGTGTATTGGCAGCCAGCTTCGCAACAAAAATCGCAAAAGGGTCGGCAACGGACAATCGCAGCGCGCTCAGGGTATCGTTGTTCTGCTCGCGCAAAAAACACGGCTGCAGCATCAGCGACGCGGCAAACAGAAACGCCAGCCAAAGCAGGCTCCCGGCGAACCGGCGCGATTCCGCGGAGGTGGGGTCGAAGGTAAAACTGAACAGCACCACGATCACCAGGATGAAAACAACCGTCGTCGTCAGCAGCTCGCGAGAGCGGAACTCCGTGCGAAGCTCTTTTCCCAGCAGCGCTGTCGTGTTGGAGAGCAAACTCACTCATGCACCCACAAATGTCAAAATGGAACTAAGGCTGCCGCCCGTTCGTGTGTCCGCCATCACCGATCCTGCTTCGAGCCGCACCGCCCTTGTCGCCAGCGAGGAAATCTCTGATTTTCCGTGCAAACTCATCACAATCGTGTGTCCGGCATCCCTCATCCGCCGGAGCGTCTCTGCAAGCCACGACACCCCTTGCGGATCCAGTCCCGTCGCCGGCTCGTCCAATAGCAGAACCTCGGGCTGGTTCAGTAGCGCCCGCGCGATTGCCATCCGCTGCCGCATCCCACGCGAGAACGTGCGTACCAGCGAACTCCGACGGTCATCCAATCCAACTTCTGCGAGCAGAATTCCCGCACGATCGGCGGGCTCTGCAATCCCCAGAAGGCGCGCAAAGAGCACTAGATTCTCCTCAGCTGTCAGCTCGTCGTAGACCATCGTGGCATGCCCCACGAACCCTACCTTCGGCGCTCCCTGCATCGGGCCCTTCCCGCTGTCCAGAAAAGTGACGCTTCCCGAAGACGGCCTCACAAGCCCCGCCGCGATTCGCAGCAGTGTAGTCTTCCCGGATCCGTTGCGCCCCGCCAGCACCACACACTCACCCGCGGCAATCTCCAGCGACACCCGTCGCAAAGCATAAAGCCCGCCGTATCGTTTTTCGATATTTTCAAAGCGAATCCCTGCAGGTGAGTCAACCGGCGTCACCGCAGTACCCCAGAGAGAGAGAATTCAGACTGCGCGTTCAACGCTCAGCCTCGCACCAGATCGCGCAGCACTTTTTCGGCACGCGCGCGTTCCTGTGCATACTCTTGTTCGGAGATCGTCCCCGCCTGATGCCGCAACTCCAGCCGGAAGAGCCGCTCCTTCAGCGCGTCCAGGCTCGTCCCGATGGCCGCATCCACGTCCGCCAAACTCGCCGCACCATTCGTGGGAACAGTCGCCGTGGTTGTTGAAGCCTGCGCAGCCACGACTGCCCTGGTGCCTTTTGGCTTCGGCGCGGATTCATTTTCTTCGAGACCTGCCGGCCCCGCATAGGCCACCACTGGCTTACGCCACAAAAGGATTGCGAGCAAACCAAACACAACTACGAAACCAACGATCAAAGGTAGTTTCAGGGTCTCTAAACGCCCCGGAACCTGCTGAATCGGAACTCCCCCTGCCGCGCCACCTTGTTGAGCATCTCGGCCCTGCTGCCCCTGTTCCGCACCGCCGCCGGCATCGGGCGGAGGCGCCGTCCCGGACACATTGACCGCAACCAGAGTTCCCGCAGGAACATCTTCCCTGCCGTATAGATTCATTCCCTGCTCTTGCCCGCCTGCAGCCAGTCCATCTCCGCTGACCTGCATCGTCGGCGGCGCAACAACGATCAACCGACCGCCGGGATAAATCGTCGAAATTTTCACCGTCGCCGCGTTCCCCGGGTAAGGAATTTCGTAGGAATACCGCACCATGCTTTGCCCCGGCCGGAACGCATAGGCAATCGAATAGCGATTGTTCTTCTTGTCGATCGGTGCCTGCACCACTGGCATCCCTGTCGGACCCGAAGCCGCAACTTGCTGCAATTGGCTCTTCTCGGGCAGGGCAAAATCAAAATTGCCATCCGCGCGGTAGTACGCCTGAGGAGGCTGCGATTTGTTCTCGATCTGATATTCCTCGCCGACAATCAGTGTCGCTCCGTTCGGCTGAAATACCACCACGTGGGACGGCACGTTGATCGTCTTGGCATCCGTCGATGCTTCGAAAACGCTCACTTGCACGTTGGTGCTTCCCGGCGGAACCGGTTGATGGAAATTAATCCCGTGATACACGGCGCGTACGAGCATCGGCTGCGCGCCCAGGCCGGGATTGTCAAACGTGAATTCGCCTTTGGCGTCGCTCTTGGAATTGGCCACCGGCTGCATCCCGCCTTGAAGTTGGATCAGGATGACGTCCACGCCTGCGGCCGGCTTCCCGGTCGTGCCGTTCGTCACCGTCCCGTGCACGGTGCCAGCTTCGGCGATTGCGAATGGAGTAAGAATCAACGTTGCGGCTACGGCCAATCGAGCGAACCGGCTCTTCATTGAGCGCTCCGGTCGGCCGGCGTCGGACGTGTCCCGCGCGGCCGCCGCACCTGCGATTCCGTTACCTGATCAATTTCCGCCAGCACCAGCGCCGCTTCATTTTCCAGTGAAGTCTTCATCGCTTCGAAATCACCCTCGGAGTATTTTCCCGAACGATATTCAAACCGCAAATCGCGCAAATTGTCATAAATCGTGTCGCGCCTCTCCAGTAGTTGATCCAGTTTCGTTCGATGCGGCGCAAGGTCCGACGCGTCTGGCTGAATGTAAAAAATAAAAAGCATCGTTGCCACAGCAAGCGCCAGGCAAGCACCGAGTACCGCCCAGTCTGCGGAGCCAATCTCTAGTACGGCGAACATGTAAAAAAGTGTCACAATTAATCCTCAGTCTCGCGCGCTGCTTGCGCTCGCGCACGTTCCAGCAATTCCGCGGAAACTCCTGGTGTGTTTCCTGTGGGCGCCGTTCGCGCGGCAGGCGGCTTACGCCACCGTGAAATCACAAAAACCACCAGAACTGTTCCGAGCCCCAGATAAATGCTCGGCAGTGTCCATGCGATCAAGCTAAACCCCGATTTAGGCGGTTCCGCGTACACCTTTGTCCCGAATTCCTGAACAAACATTTGTGTTACTGCGGTTTCCGAATCGCCCCGTGTTACGGCCTGATCCAGTTCCTTGAGCATCGTGGCCGACGTGCTGCATCCCACATGGTTGCACTGCGTGAGCACCTGGCTGCACCCGCACATGCACATGAACTTTCCCCCGATCTGCTTCGCGCGATCGGTCAATTGCTGCCCCTCGGTCGGGATGATCAGCAGAGGTGCTGCTGCCATCGCGAAGAGCATCGCAATGCCACTCCAACGGCGCACCTTAGTCATGGCCCTCTCGCATCGTCACCGACGGCGAAGGCGTCAGCCCATGTTGCAGTTGCTGCCCCACCGGCTGCTGCGCTCCGGACAGCACCAACACCGCGCGGCGATTCGGCAGCAGTGCGACCAGCGTCCCGAAAACTACAACCACTCCGCCGAACCAGATCCACTTCACTAGCGGATTCAGATACGCGTGAATCACCGGCAGTTGCGTCTGCGGGCTTTGTCCTGCGTACACCACGTACAAATCTTCCTTCAGCGTCGAATAAATCGCCACCATCGTGCCGTTCTCTACCGTCGTTGCGAACCGCCGCTTCTCCGGGTAGAGCATCATCATCGGCTTATTGTTCTTCATCACTTCGACGATCATTCGCTCCGCCGTGTAATTCTTCTCCGGCCTCGTGTCCACGCTCTGCAACAGCAGCGTATATGGTCCGATCTGCATCGTGGCCCCCAACTGCATCTCTTTCTGTACGTCGCGGTTGAACGCCGCCCCCGCCAGCCCGATAAAGATCAGCACCATCCCCATGTGCACGATGTAGCCGCCGTAGCGCCGCGTGTTGCGCATCGTCAGGTCGATCGCCGAAGCCGCAAGCGAAGCTCCCGAGCGCGTTCGAATCACTTTCGCGCCGCGATAAAACTCCATGGTGATTGTCGACGCCACGAACACGCACAGGATCAGGCACACCAGCGAATAAAACTGCCGGAACCCCAGCGCGAACGCTGTCGCTCCGCCAAGAACGCCTATCGCCAGCGGCCATCCAAAATTGCGCTTCAGGCTCTCCGTCGAGGTCTTTCTCCATGCGAGCAGCGGCCCAACTCCAGTCAGGAAAAGCAGTAGAAGTCCAAGCGGGATATTCACCTTATTGAAGAACGGCGCCCCCACGCTGATGCGGTCACCGGTAAACCATTCCGAGAATACGGGAAAGAGCGTCCCCGAAAGAACCGCGATGCACGCCACCAGCAGCACCAGATTGTTGAACAGAAAGCTCGATTCGCGCGAAACAATCGCGTCAAGCTGGTTCTCGCTCTTCAGGTAGTCGCGATTCTTCACGTACGCGCCAAAACAAACCAGCAAAATAATAACGATGAATCCCACAAACCAGTTCCCGATGCTCGATTGCGCAAATGCGTGCACTGAGCTCACCACACCACTGCGCGTCAGCAGCGTGCCAAGGATGCAAAGCAGGAAGGTACAAAACACCAGCCACACGTTCCAAACTTTCATCATTCCGCGTTTTTCCTGCATCATTACCGAGTGCAGGAACGCTGTCCCCGTCAACCACGGCAGCAAGGACGCGTTCTCCACCGGATCCCAGCCCCAGTAGCCGCCCCAGCCAAGCACCGCATACGCCCAGTGCGCGCCCAGCAGAATCCCCATGGTCTGGAATGTCCACGCTATCATCGTCCACTTGCGCGTCAGGTGAATCCACTTTTCGCCTGGATACCGCGCCAGCAGCGCGCCCAGCGCAAACGCAAACGGAATCGTGAATCCCGTATATCCCGAATACAGGTTCGGCGGATGAATCACCATTTCCGGATACTGGAGGAGTGGTGTCAACCCGTTCCCGTCCCCTCGCGCCACCAGTTGCATCGCGCCATTCGCGCCCGGAATCGCCAGCGCTTTGAACGGGCTGACCACGAAATTATTCAACGTGAGGAAAAAAATCTGTACCCCGGCCATTACTACGCCGACGTACGGCATCAACTCGCCATTTTTGTTTCGGTAGGCTATCAAGACAGAGAAAACATAGATCGCCAGGATGAAACTCCAGAAGAGCAGCGATCCTTCCTGCCCGGACCACAGCGCGGCAATTTTATAGAAAGTCGAAAGGTCGCGATTGCTATGCGATACAACGTACGCGTTCGCAAAGTTATCGCTGAAAAAAAGATATTCGAGGCTGAGAGTACCGAGGAAAACCAAACAGCAGGTGGCGATTCCCGCCTGCCGTGTGCTCTTCACCAGCAGCGGATGCCGCGTGAGAATCGCTGCGATTCCCCCGGCAAACGCATAGACCGCGCACACAAACGCTAGTAAGAGTGCAAAAGATCCGAATACATCCACGGAGACCCCGCCTCTCCCCCGGCGAAACCGGGTGCGCTACGTACCGCTATGCTGGGTCGAGCTGGCTGCGGCGCCACCTGTGACTCCCGGTGCCGCTTCGTACTTGGACGCGCATTTTGCTTGGACATGCTCCGCCACGAACCGCCCATCGGATCCAGGGCTTCCTTCCACCAGCGCCTGGGCCTTGTCCACAAACGTATCCGGCAGCGGATCGCTCCCGATGTAGCTGATCGGCAGCGATTTTCCTTCCCCCTCAAGCACAAAATCGACGCGGCCCGAATAACGGTGAATGCTATTTGGCGCCACCGTGCCGCCTACACGCATGCGTTGTTTAAGCGCGCGGCCTTGCAGCGTCTGCAGTTCGGCAATCGTGTGGTAATACGTCTTGCTCTCGCCATATCCCAGCCAGGCCAAAAACCCCATGGCCACAATGATCACGCCGATGCCGATCCCGAATTTCGCTTTTTTGTTCACGGAAGTGCTCCAGCCGCGCCTGCACTCACTCAACCCGTTTGATTCTATCACAGCTAAAAGTAGGGTCGAACGCAGTCAAGACCTGTTTTGGACCATCCCCGCGGGACAGTGTCCCACTTGCTCTTCCGGTCAGTCCGTTCGAATCGCCAGCGCCTCGCGCAAGTGCGCTACCGCTTCTCCCGCATTCGAACCATCGAGAATGAACGGCATGCCCTCATGCAAAACGATCGGACATCCCAATTGCATCGCTCGAATCTTTTCCACCAACGGTTCCAGCATCCGCGAAATCAGAACCACCCGTTTCGGCTTCAGCGATCGCCGAATTCTCACAGCTATCGTTGGCAGTCGCTGCTCCAGTAGGCGCCGCTCCCGCAGCTCCGAATCCTTCGAATCACCCCTCTCCTGAACGTTCGAATTGCCTCGCGATTCCCTTTCGAAGGCACACTCGAGTATATGAGTCAGAAAAAATCCCGCCCGCTGAAACTCCGTCAGCACCGTTTCCCGCGTCTTGCTCGCTGCGGAAATGCCTGCCACCTCGAGCAACTTCGCGGCTTCGCCCTGAAACTCGCAGCTGGGAGAATAAAGGAAGTCTTGTTCCACCTTCGGTGACTCAGCGCTCAACAGCAACGTTTGAATGTGTACCGGCCGGTACCGCGTGGTCCATTCCAATCGCTGAAGGCGCTGCTCGATATGCGCGGGGGAAGAAATTTGCCCGCATCCGTCGCACAGCAAATTCAAGGGACTAGTCATGTCTCAATTCGAATGTAGTGTAACGGGGCCAAAACCGCAAATGGCAGGATTCGAGCGAAGAACGGACAAAGTTCAAGGCAGGTTTACTGTCTTGAGCAGGTTTCTACTCGTCCATAATTCTTGCAGGATCGCTTAGCGGAGCTAAAAAAGCTACTTGCTGTCTCGCCTGATTCCAGGCGCTTCATCCTGCTCTCTGTTGTCTGATCTCTTACGACGAAACTGGAGTATCGGACGGCAGCTTCGCCCTCAGGCACCACTTCAATTCCTGGCTCATCTCGGAGATTTCCATCCCCGGCATCACGATGAACTTGCAGCTCAGCATCTCGTGCGGTTCGTCCTCATCGGGCAATTGGCAGGTCACCCGGCAATATTGGCAATCTTGATTCCAGCAGAACCGACCGTACGGAATCGTCTCCGGGCTGATGAACTGAAAGCAGCGCAACAACGAATTGCGTTCCGGGACCTGGAACTTTTTCCCAAAGACGGTGATCTCCACAAGTTTTTCATAAGGACGGAAGGGTTCCGACATGATGAGTCCTGTTCTCCGTGACCCGGCCCCGCGTTGTTCCCAGCAGTTTCCCTGCACCGGTGCACCTGGCGGCTTGCCACACACGAATGATGGCTTTCACAGAGTAGACCGCGCGCATGTCTCCTACAACGCCGTGAGTTCCAGAAGTTTCCAATGTGCTACGGGGTCCGTCCCGGCAGTCCACGTCAAACGTCCAATCCCTGCGAAATTCAGAAAGATGGGCTGTTACCCCTTCCTTCTACAGAATAACCTGTATGGAAATCGCCTCACGCAAACGGTATACCTTGCGGGTGCAGCCGAAAGTCGCTTCTGCCGATTTGTATTCGAACCCTGAGATTCAACGTTTACGGAGTTCAAGTGGATTCAAGACCTGCGCACGTGAGTGTCAGCAAGTCGATGGGCCACCAAAGCTCGGGCCCTTCAGCCGGCGTGGATTGAGCCGCGCCACAGCAGTCCGCGTTCTCATCGTCGAGGATTTCGCGCCCTACCGGCGATTCATCTGCTCGACACTGGCCAACCTGACGGGGTTAGAGGTCATCTCTGAAGCGTCCGACGGCTTGGAAGCGGTGCAGAAGGCGCAAGAACTGCAACCGGACTTGATCCTGCTCGACATCGGACTCCCCACGCTCAATGGAATCGAAGCTGCCCGGCGGATCCGCCAGCTTGCGCCGAAGTCCAAAATTATCTTTGTAAGTCAGGAATCCTCCGCTGATGTCGTGCAAGCAGCGCTCAGCCTGGGCGCAAGCGGCTACGTCGTAAAAGGGAAAGCCGCCACCGATCTCCGCGCGGCCGTGGAGGCCGTCCTGGCGGGCAACACGTTTGTAAGTAGTCCGTAGGCACACCGCAATTTCACCTTCCATGAGTCCCACGCCGGACGGCTGGCCGACGGGCCATCCGTGCAACGCATCAGATCGTTAGAACGCTATAACGATTGCACCTTGGAATCTTGAAATTAGGGAAGCTTGAGACCTGTGGAAAACGAAAATTTGCCGGGATGTCTCGAACTGCACAGAACTCCCGTTTCGTCTCTCTTAAGCTGCTGCCCGAGGGAAGCAAGGCGAGGCGATCCGCTTTCCTCAAAAGGAGAATCACATGGTGCAGCCAAAAGTAGCAAGGTATACAGATATTGTTCCTGCAAAGAAGACGGTCATAGGCAGTAAGGTCGTCAACATACAGAATGAGGATCTTGGCAAGATCGAGGACCTCGTGCTCGACGCGGGAGCCGGCCGTATCGCTTATGCGGTCCTATCCTTTGGCAGTTTTCTCGGGATGGGAGGCAAGTATTTCGCCATTCCGTGGAACGCGTTTCATTTCAATTTGAAGGAAAACCAGGCTGTCCTGAACGTGGACAAGAAACTCCTGGAGAATGCTCCGGGATTCGACAAAGACAACTGGCCGAACTTTGCCGATACCACCTGGGGAAACAGCATTTACAAGCACTACGGCTACAAGCCTTACTGGGAAGATTTACTTGGCGACCGCGGCTAAGGAACAGACCGAGCCGTCCGGACCCAGCCGGGCGGCCAATTCCCGGAATCTGCGTGGCTGCAGAACCATCAGAATGCATTCCCGATTCGCGCTTGCCGTTTGAAATCCTGAAAGGAGAATTTTGATGCTACTTCTCATCATCGTTCTGCTGCTGTTGTTCGGCGGAGGTGGCGGTTATTACGGGTATTCCCGATGGGGCAGAGGCGGAGGCCTCGGGGTCGTCGGGACGGTGGTGCTAATCGCACTAGTCCTTTATTTCCTCGGCGTCTTGAGTTGACGTTGCGAAATTTGAGCTCTTGAGTCCCAGGAGAAGTCGGAATCCCCCAAGCCAAACCCCGCGTATGGGCCACTAGGAGATTTAGGGTGGGCTGTCGAGGCGGAATTCAGGTTGACTGTTGTCCGGACGCGGAACACACTTTGAGTGCTGGGACATACCCTCCTCTGCTCCCCCTATAAGGCTGATTCGCGCCCACACTTCGTCAAGGGAATGCGATTGAACAAGACAGCGGTCCGATTGATTCCATTATTGTTGTGCTGCTGCATTGTCCCGATTGCTGCACTGGGGCAATGTGCCAATCCCCTGTGCCAAAATTTGAAGAACATCCTCGACGCGGCCATTACTGACTTCAGAGAATACGGGCCGGATGGGGCAGCAGGGCCGGAACTCTCGGTCAACGATACGAAATTACCGTGCAAAAAAATGGCTTGGGCCAACAACGTTCTGATGTACATGTGCTACGCCCAGGTGCCGCTCGCAAGAGGTCAGAGCGCGTACGAGAGCACGCTCGCGGCCTTGAAAAGTCTCCAGCCAGACTGGCACTTCCAGGTCAGTTCGCCGGACGAAGACCATTTTGTGTACGCCGGGCCCCCGGATTGCGTAAATCCGCCGAATGATGGCCCGTACATCGGCCAGTGTCCTCTTCATCTGCAGACCGTGAAGCAACCCGATGGAACGATGAAGGTACATTTCTGGATGAACTCGCTCTCCTCGCCCTACCTTGTAAAACCCCGCGCTGCTCCAACTGTTGCTCCCAAAACGGCTCCCAAAGCTGCCCCTAAAGCTGAGGGCAGCGACTGCGATGACTTCTGCCAGAACTTCAAGAAAGTGTTTGCGGCCCGCATGAATTCGTTCGAGGACGTCCGTCTTGCCAAGACGAATGGCGAGACAACCGATACAACCGTAAAACTTGCGGGGGCTAAGGAGTGCATCATCAAGCCGGCCACGAAGCCCCCATCCAGCGAGGCTGGAACGGAATTCGTGTGCTACTGGCCGGAAGCTTCAGGCGCGGAGGCGGAGACGAGATTCCGCGATCTGATTGCCCGCGCCCAAGCCGTGATCCCGCTGGATTGGCCAACGCACCAGGACAGCGAGTTGGATGAGCGTACCGGCTCCAAATCCACGAAGTGGGAAGCCGTCGAGCCGGGCGGCAAGAATGACGTCCGAATCTATCTGTCTGGAGATGCCGTAGGCTTGCATATCATGTCTTGGCGCTGATCAGTTTTAGCAGCAGCAAGCACACGAGAGTACCCAGAAAAACTCGAACTTGACTTTCAAAGGCCTCCCCGCAGAAACCGCAAGTGGGACCATGTGCCCTAGCTACCTGCGTTACGTTCTGGCTGAGTTGTGCCCCTCTGCTTCCTTACTCGATGCTCTCATGCAACAATTCCGAGGCTCTATGAACCGGGCTCGGAACTTTCGCGTTTACTTCTTGCTCGCTGTGCTGGCCGTTGCGGGACTGATCCTGCTTCTGCGCGAGCACCGGCCATCGTTTCTGCGCCCAGATTTACACCTTTCCGCTTATGTGACGACAGCGGATGGCAGCGTCACAGTAGTGGACCTCGTAAAGTTGCAAGCAATTGCGCGCGTGGCGGTGGGCCCGGGGCTTTCCGGGATGCGAGAGCATCCGACACGCGCCGAAGTGTTTGGCGTGAGCAGCGGCGGCGGGTACGTATGGATCCTGGATTGCCGCAGCAGCCAGATTACGGCGCGCATTCCCGTGGGGCCGCTGCCCTACGCAATTGATTTTTCGCCGGACGGCAAGCGCTTGTTCACGACTTCGTCGGGGAGCGACACGCTGCTGGCGATAGACGTGGCATCGCGAGCGATTGTGGCACACGCGGCGACCGGCCACGAGCCGGTCCTGGCGCGGGTGACGCCGGACGGCAAAACGGTAGTGGTGGTAAACCGCCGCGACGCGAGCTTAGGCATTCATGACGCGGCATCTCTGGTTCGACGCGGGAGTGTTCCGGTGGTGGCGCAGCCGGAGGCGGTGGTGGTCTTGCCGGACAGCTCAGTAGCGTTTGTGCTGAGCCGGAGCGAGCGGCGTATCTCCGTGGTGGACCTCCGCCGGGGAGTGCTGGTGACCAACCTGGAGCTGGCGGGCAAACCCACCGATATGCTGCTGAAGCCGGACGGCGGCGAACTCTACGTGATCTCTCCGGAAGCGCACGGGCTGCAAGCCATCAATACCTGGACGCACGAGATGGGCGATTACATGGTGCTGGGGTCGGCGCCGACGCGCGGGGTTCTGAGCGAGGATGCTAGCCTGCTCTACGTTTCGGACACGGCGGCGGGGCGGGTGACGCCCGTGGATATCTTCAACCGGCGGATTGTGCGCGAGGCCGGGAAAGGGTTCCCGGTGCCGGCGGGGGATTCTCCCGCCGCGCTGCGATTTGATCCGGCGGAGAATTTGCTGCTGATTGTGAGCCAGGGGTCGGGGGATCTGGCGGTGATTCGGGTGCGGACGAATTTTCTGGTGACCATGATTCCTGTGGGGGATCGGCCGGAGGAGCTCGCGGTAAAGTTGTATTAGAAGGAACGAAAAGAACAGAGATCAGTGAACAGAGGTCCGTCTCGGAAGGCGCACCATTCAAGAGTTAAAGTAAAACATTAAGAAGGAAAGGGCTGCGGTTTCATTCGGGCTTTAATTCCGGCGGCCAGGCGGCGTGGTCTTCGCCGAGTTGGACGTCCAGGAATCCTTCCGCGGGAAGGACGTCCACCGGAAGACCGCCGTGCCAGAGCGCTACGCCGAGTCGAAGCTTTGTTTGGCCGGCGAGGTCAATCTGGTCCTTGTTGATCGCGACTTCAAGGATCCGTTCGAAGGCGACTTCGGCTACGAGCTTGGGATTGAGAAGGCAGAGACGGTCCTTTTCCACGGCGAAGCTTTGGACGTGGCCGCGCTCGAGGAGGACAACGATGGTAGCTTCCGCCGCACCGCTGATGGTGATGCGAAACTCGGGATCTTCGAGCTCGCTGAGCGCTTCGACGAAGGGATCGATGCGCACGCAGAAGCGGCCGTCTTCGAAGCCGTAGCGCAGTTCGTGGAGATAGAAAATGCGGCCGTGCATCGAGCCGCCGCGGCGCTCCGGGGAAAAGAGGCCGGCGCCGAGCCATTCGAAATAGGAAGTGTCCCGGCCGTCGACCTTAATGTTAAGCATAGAAGTGGGCGCGATTTGCACCGCGTGCTCGGGCTTGCGCTTGATGGGCTTGGCCAATTCCTCGGGAGCGACCTGGCCGAGCGCGAGATAAATGGCGGTGAGATGCTTGCGGTACAGGGCGTCGAATTCAGCATCATTGGCGGTGCTGTGTTCGGGGCCGTACCACCAGCACCAGTCGCTCCCTTCCGCGGCGAGGAGCGATTCGAGAGCTTCCTTCAGAGCGGTTTCGGTGGGGGCGTCTTTGCGGCCTTGTTTCCTTGCTTCTACGGCGCGGCCGTACGCTTCGCGTGCGTCCCACAATAATTCCCAGGCGGCGACGTCTTCGGCGTGGCCGATCCAGACGTCAAAGTTCGCGTTGATCCAGGAGGCGGGGAAAATTCCCGTGGTGGCGGGGATCTCTCCGGCAGCGGCGTTGGCTTCACTAGCGGTGAGGGCGCGGAAATCCTGGTCAGACTGGATGCGGCCATAGAATTCGCGGAGAAATTCGCGCCCGTTGCCGGGGTAGTATTCCCAGGCATTTTCGCCGTCGAGGAATAGGCAAATGGTGAGCGGCTGCGCGCTTTGGACGGCTTCACCGAGGTGACGCAAGCGGCCGTGAAGGTCGGCAGCAGCGGCTTTAGCGTCCATGCGGCTGTAAACGAACCCGATGAGATCGGAAAGATGGTGGTCCCGGAAGAGGCCCGTGATGGACTTGGTCCCGAGCTGTGCGCGCCACGGTTTGTAGAGGCGGTCAGCGTTGGCAGGAATGCCGTTGGCGTCCCGGAAAAAGCCGACATTGAGCGTGCGGCCCAGGACGCCTTCATCGGTGCCGAACCATTCGAAGCCGAGTTCCGCGGCGATGGTGAGCGCTTGATCGGAGACGGAGCCTTCAGAAGGCCAGACACCTTTGGGCTTCACCCCGAAGATTTTTTCGTGGTAATCGCGGGCGCGCTGCAGTTGTTCGCGCGCATCTTCCGGATGCCGAAAAGCGCGGCGAGGCAGGGGCGTGCCGGGATTCGCCACGCGGGCAATGTCAGAGTCGCAGATGAGCGGAAGAATCGGATGATAGAACGGCGTGGTGCTGAGCTCGATCTGGCCGCGCTGGGCAGCTTCGCGGTAGGCGGGCAAAACGAGTCCGAGAAAGTCCAATTGTTTTTGCTTTAACGCGGACTTGTCTTTTTCTGTGTAGTCCTTCCCTTTCGAATTGAGCTTGCTCACGACGGGATCTTTTTGCAGCCAGGATTCCTCCATCCATGCGAGTTGTGAAAGAAGTTGGAGGTCGCGCCAGTCGCGCGGCGTAAAAGTAACCAGGGCTTGCGCGCCGCCCGCCGGGCGGGACCATTCGTAAAGTTCCACGAAGCGTGGCCAGCGCGACATCAGGCGCTCGTGATTCACCTGAAACGCGCGGGCTATGATTTCGGCTTTATCTTCTCGAGTTAGCTCCTCGGCATTTTTGAAGGCGAGGGAAAACCACGGCTCGTTGAAATTGCCGCTGGCGTACTCCTCGAGCTGGATTCCGAGGGCAGGCACGACGTTGAACGTGGCGTGAAATTTGGGAAACTCGCGGAGCATCTCCACCATGCCCCAGTAATCCTTGAGCGCGTGCAGCCGCGTCCATGGAAGGACGTAACGGCCGCTCTCGGGATCGCGGTACTGCGGCTGATGCATGTGCCACAACACAACAAGGTGAACCGGTTTCATGGAATGCGTCGCTCCCGTGTTCGTGCTGTGACCATGCTACACTCACCGTTCGCGCCATGCGCATCCTGGACCGTT
Source organism: Acidobacteriota bacterium (assembly GCA_013289585.1). Classification (GTDB taxonomy): domain Bacteria; phylum Acidobacteriota; class Terriglobia; order Acidiferrales; family UBA7541; genus Acidiferrum. The sequence goes on from JABCZR010000003.1 coordinate 244,909, forward strand.
ACATTGTCCGCGAAGTGTTCCGCCACGCCGTCCTGGGACTCGTCGTCTTTACGTTTGTCCTGTTCGTTCCCAGACTTGTTCGTTTGATGGAGATTTTGGTTCGTCATTCGGGGTCCGGAAGCCAGGTCCTCAAGTCGTTCCTTTGCGTTTTCCCGGGCATTTTCATTTTCACCATTCCCATGGCCATTTTGATTGGCGTGCTACTGGGCCTCGGGCGCATGTCTGCGGACAGCGAGATTATCGCCTTGACCGCGTTGGGTATCGGCCGCCGGCGCATTCTGCTTCCCGTCGGGGTCCTCGCCGCGATGGGAGCCGCACTCACCCTGCTCATGAGCGCATGGCTCTCACCTCTGGCCTTGCGCTCCCTCCATGCCATCGAAGCCGACCTGATCGCATCGCAGATTTCGTTTGCCGTACAGCCACGCGTCTTCGATGAGTTTCCCAGCATGGTCCTCTACATCAACGACGTTACCGCCAGCGGCACCCAATGGCACGGTGTGTTCCTCGCAGAGGCCGGTGGAGAGAGCGGCTCACGCCTCACCCTGGCGAAGGACGCGATTGTAATTGCCGAACCGAAGCAGGGCAAGCTGGAGCTGCATCTGCAAGGCGGCACGACACATGAATTCTCTCGCGAAGATGCGGACCATTATTCCGTTACGGCGTTTGGACAGAGTGACTGGCCCATCGAGGTCAACGACCTGAATCCCGTGCAACCCCGCCAGCGCAGCAATCCGGAGCGCTCCGTGCGGGAGCTCCTCAACGACAAAGGGCCCGGCTGGCGCGAAGCCCGCGTGGAACTTCATGGGCGCTTCGCATTTCCGGTGGCGTGTTTTGTCTTTGCCCTTGTCGCTGTTCCGCTTGGCGCCCAACCGCGCCGCGGCGGGCGTGCCGCCGGATCGTTGATCGCGATAATCCTCATCGCGTCATATTATCTCCTTTTTGTTATGGGTGCGGGACTCGCCCGCCAGGGGACACTCTCTCCGGGCCAAGGAATCTGGATTGCCAACACCGTACTGGCTCTCATGGGATTGGCGTTGCTGCCGCGCATGGAGCAGTTTCGCGGTGAAAGCCGCTGGCTGCAACCCCTTGGAAATTTCAGACGCAGAATACGTCTGATGCGGCGCCGTAAAGCCCAGGCGCGCGCGCGCGCCGCCTCCCGCGCTCCCAATGGCGACCACGCCCCAAGTGAGCTCGCGGCGCCGGATGGCAGCAGCTTTCCGCGGCTGTTGGATCTCTATATTTTGCGGCGGTTCTTTTTCTATTTCGCGTTGCTCATGGGCACCTTCGTCTTTCTCTTCGAGACCTTTACCTTTTTCGAATTGCTGGATGATATCGCGCGTCAGCGCGTTCCTTTCCTGATCGTCATCGACTATTTTCGCTATCTTGCGCCGTATTTGCTCTACCAGTTAGCTCCGCTCGGGGCGCTTGTGGCGGTACTCGTTACCCTGGGAATCATGAGCAAGAACAACGAGATCGTGGCCATCAAGGCCAGCGGCATCAGCCTGTATCGGCTCGCGGTGCCCCTGCTTCTCGCGGGAATGCTGCTGGCGGCGACCATGGTCGTTCTCGACGACACTTATCTTCCCTACGCGAACCAGAGGCAGGACGCTCTGCGAAACATGATCAAGGGCAAGCCTCCGCAGACCTACACGCGCCCGCAGCGCTGGATCTTCGGCGAAAACAACAAGATCTATAACTACGATCTGTTTGACCCGGCGCAGAAGCTCTTTGGCGGCTTGAGCGTGCTGGAAATAGATCCGGTTGACTTCCAGTTGCGTCGCCGAATCTTTGCTTCACGGGCGAGATGGTCGGATTCACAGAAGGTGTGGGTGCTCGAAGGGGGCTGGGTCCGCGATTTCCAGAACGGCACAATCGTGCGCTATGACCGCCTTCCTCCCGTGACCTCGCTCCCGGAGTTGACGGAGCCTCCCACGTACTTCAACCGGGAGGTGCGGCAGGCCTTTCAAATGAGCTGGCGGGAACTCAGCACGTATGTCAGAGGGCTCCGCCGTGCAGGTTTCGATGTTTCCGCGCTCACCGTGCAATGGCACCGGAAGCTCGCGTTTCCCCTGATTGCGCCAGTAAGTATGCTGTTGGCCATACCCTTTGCGTTTCTTGTCGGTACCCGAGGCGCCATCGGTGGGGTGGCGCTGGGCGTCGCTATTGGCATCACCTACTGGTCGTTAGCGGAACTCTTGCAGGCTATGGGAGGTGTTGGGCAACTGCCGCCGCTGCTCGCCGGATGGTCCCCGGATATTATTTTCTTTTTCCTGGGCTTGTATTTCTTTTTCAAGATGCCGACGTAAGAAAAAGCCAGCGAGCGCGCAGAAAGTTTGAAAATGTCTGCGCGCCGACGACTTAAAGTATTACTTTAAGTATGCGAAGCTCGCATTCTCTTCTTACTTTCCCTTCTTTTTCTTGGATTGTTCTTCTTCAACCATTGCTTGAGCTGCCGCTAGACGCGCAACAGGCACTCGAAACGGTGAACAGCTCACGTAGGACAATCCGGCACGATGGCAAAATTTGACGCTGTCCGGGTCACCGCCGTGTTCGCCGCAGATGCCGAGCTTGATCCCGGGGCGCGTCTTATTCCCTTTCTCCACGGCCATGGTGATCAGCTGGCCGACGCCCGCCTGGTCGATCGTAGCGAATGGGTTCTTTTTGACGATCTCCAATTCCTGGTAAGGCCCGAGGAAGGAGCCGGAATCGTCGCGACTCATGCCTAGGCAGGTCTGGGTCAAATCATTGGTGCCAAAGCTGAAGAACTCGGCTGTCTCCGCAATTTCATCGGCGGTAAGCGCGCCACGAGGCACCTCAATCATCGTGCCCACGAGGTAATTCAGCTTCACACCCTTTTCCTTCATGACCTCGCTCGCGATGTGATGGACGACTTCGACTTGCAGGTCGAGCTCTTTCTTGAAGCCGACCAGCGGAATCATGACTTCGGGATGAACCGTGATGCCGGCCTTTTGAACTTCCGCCGCGGCTTCGAAGACCGCGCGAGACTGCATCTCGGAAATCTCGGAATAGACGATTCCCAGTCGGCAGCCGCGGAATCCGAGCATCGGATTAAACTCATGTAATTCTTTAACTCGCTGTTTTATCTTTTCAACCGGCACGCCCATTTTTTTGGCTAAGTCGTTCTGCGCTGAGCCTTCGTGCGGCAGGAACTCGTGCAATGGTGGATCGAGGAACCGGATCGTCGCAGGAAATCCCTTCAACTCTTTGAACATCCCGACGAAATCTTCCCGCTGATAGGGCAGAATCTTGGCAAGCGCCTGTTGTCGGTGTTCCTTGGTGTCCGCCAAAATCATCTCGCGCATGGCGTCAATGCGATTGCCTTTAAAGAACATGTGTTCGGTGCGGCACAAGCCGATGCCCACGGCGCCGAAGGCGATGGCATGGGCGGTTTGTTCAGGCGTATCGGCGTTGGTGCGAACATCGAGCCGCGAGATTTTGGCGCACCAGTCCATAAGCTTCTTGAAGTTCTGGTAAGTCTGGCTCTTCTTGGCGTCGAGGGACTTCTCAATAAGTACTTGAACTATCTCGGACGCGGCCGTGGGAATTTGACCTGGATACACCTCGCCGGCGGTGCCATCGATGGAGAGGAAGTCGCCTTCCTTGTACGTCACGCCATCAACGGCCATGGTTTTGGCGGTGTAATCAATCTGCAGCGCCGCGGCGCCGCAGACGCAGACCTTCCCCATCTGGCGCGCTACGAGCGCGGCGTGTGAACTGACGCCGCCCTTGGCAGTAAGAATGCCTTCGGCGGCGATCATTCCTCGCAAATCTTCAGGCGAGGTCTCATTCCGGACAAGCAAAACCTTTTCGCCCTTTGCTGCGGCGGCTGCAGCACGATCCGCATTCAAATACATCTTACCGGCGGCGGCTCCGGGGCCGGCGGGCAGACCTTTGGCAATGCACTTGGCGGCTTTGACAGCGTTGCGATCGAACACCGGAGCCAGCACTTGGTCGAGTTGATCGGCGGGAACGCGCCGGATCGCGGTCTTCCAGTCGATGAGCTTCTCCTTTTCCATCTCAATGGCGAAACGCACAGCAGCGAGGCCGGTGCGCTTGCCGTTGCGCGTCTGCAGCATGAACACGTTGCCATCCTGGATGGTGAACTCGAAGTCTTGCACGTCCTTAAAGTGTTTCTCGAGGGTCTGGCGGATTTTCTCCAACTCGTGAAAAGCCTTGGGCATGTAGTTCTTCAGCTGCGCGACCGGTTCAGGCGTGCGCACGCCGGCCACCACGTCTTCGCCCTGGGCGTTGATGAGGAATTCGCCGTAAAAAACCTTCTCGCCTGTTGCCGGATCACGCGTGAAAGCCACACCGGAGCCGGACTTGTCGCCGGTATTGCCATAAACCATTGCTTGAACATTCACCGCCGTGCCCCATTCGGAAGGGATGTTGTATTTCCGGCGATACACCACAGCGCGATCGTTCATCCAGGAGCCAAACACCGCGCCCACCGCACCCCAGAGCTGCTTCCAGGGATCCTGCGGAAACGCACTGCCGGTGCGATCCTTGATGAGTTTCTTGAAGCGAGCAACCAGTTCTTGAAGATCGCTCACCGTGAGCTTCGGGTCGTCGATGTCCGCTTGATAGCGTTCGTGTTTCAGTTCGTGAATAACCACTTCGAATGGTTCGTGGTCCTCGTTGGCGCGCTTCTGCACATTCATGACGACATCGCCGTACATTTGAATGAACCGGCGATAGCAATCCCAGGCGAGCCGGTCGTTCTTGGTGGCCGCGGCCAGCGTGAGCACGGTTTGATCATTCAAGCCGAGATTCAGAATCGTATCCATCATGCCGGGCATGGAATCGCGCGCGCCGGAGCGGACGGACACCAGCATCGGCATGGCGGTCTTGTCGCCAAACTTCGTGCCCATGATTTTCTCGACCCGCGCGGCAGCCCCCTTGACCTCGGCCTCGAGAGATTTTGGATAGGTCTTCTTGTTTCCGTAGTAGTAGGTACAAACCTCCGTCGTGATCGTGAAGCCGGGAGGCACTGGCAGGCCAATGCGGCTCATTTCCGCAAGGCCGGCGCCCTTCCCGCCCAAGAGTGCGCGACGACTCCCGTCACCTTCTGCCTTGCCTGCACCGAAAAAATAAACCCACTTTTTCACTGGTTCCCTCGCTCTAGATTTTTATTTTTGGAGCATGTATTGCTGCCGCCATTTTTGAAAAGGCCGCCAAGGAATTTGTCGGCTCGCCGACTTTAAACCGTAGTTCAAGTAATACTTTAAGAAGCTATCGCCGCTCTTCTCCGCCAATCTCGGAGAAGTCCGCGACCGTTGTGAATTCCCGGAGTAGTTCCGCCAACAGCGTCAGCCGGTTCTTCCGCACTGCTTCGTTCTCAGCCATCACCATGACTCCATCGAAAAACTGATCGACGGATTTTCGAAGACCAGCGATGACTTCAAGGGCTTCCTGATATTTCCCGGATCGCTTCAGGGTTTGCACTTTCGACGCCGCTTCACGGACAGCGGCATGGAGCTCACGCTCGGCTCCGTTTTCGAACAACTCTGGATTGACGCTGCGCACTTCTCCCACGGGTACGTTGGCCTTCTCCAGGATCTTGCGGATGCGCTTGAAGGAGACGGCCAGCGGCTCGAAATTCTTCGACTTGCGAATGGCCTTGAGCGCCAGCAGGCGTTTCTGTGCATCCACAAGATCGTCCGCGCCCGCGCGGAAGACGGCGCTCACTTCGTCGTACCCGAAACCCTCACGTTCGCGGAAGACGAACTTGGCGCGATCCAGAATGAACTCGAGAATCTGCGTCTCTTGTGTGGGCGTCACGCCGCGCTTTGGCTTGTGGGTCAAGAGCGCTTTCGATGCGGCACCAATCGCCAGGGAAAGCGAGATCGGCAGTTTCTTGTCGAGAATGATCTTGACGATGCCGAGTGCGGCGCGGCGCAAGGCATAGGGGTCGCTTGATCCGGTCGGCACAACTCCAACGGCAAAACAGCCGACTATGGAATCCAGCTTGTCCGCTAACGCGACGGCGCAGCCCGTCAGATTGCGCGGGATAGGGTCGTCCAAACCTACGGGGCGATAGTGATCGTAAACAGCGTCGGCCACTTCGTCGGGTTCGCCTTGCGCGCGAGCGTAGAGTCCGCCGACGATGCCCTGTAGTTCGGTGAACTCGCGAACCATTTCTGTGGCCAGGTCGCACTTGGCAAGTTCCGCGGCGCGATCGGCTTCGGCGACATGTGCCTGCAGGATGCCAAGGTTAAACCATTGCTCCGTGAGCCAGCGGGCGATGGCGCGGACGCGCTCGACTTTGTCGCGGTAACTTCCAAGCCGCGATTCATACGTGACCCGTTCAAGCTTCGGCAGATAGTCGGCGAGCCGACACTTCTGATCGGACTCCCAGAAGAATTGTGCATCCGCAAAACGCGCACGCAGTACGCGCTCGTGCCCTGCCCTGACGATTCCCTTCGTGTCTTTCGCGATGTTGATCACCGCCAGGAAGTGCGGAGCGAGTTCTCCGTTTTTCTTTTCCACGGCGAAGTACTTTTGGTGGCCGCGCATCACCGTGACCAGGATCTCGTCCGGCAAGCTGAGGTAAGCAGGATCGAAATTCCCCTGGATCACGCTTGGAAATTCATTGAGGTACGTAACCAGCTTGCGAAGATCGTCGTCTTCATGGACCCGAAAGGCGCCGCGTTTTGCGTGAGCTTCCAACTCTTTGGCGATCTTGTCCTCGCGCTCAGAGGGCCGGACAATGACGCCGTTCGAACGGAGTTTCTTTTCATAGTCAGCGAAGCTCTTCACGCGAATGGCGCTGGAGCCCAGGAAGCGGTGGCCTCTCGTGGTGTCTCCGGCGGGGATTCCCGCGATGGAAAGTTTCACAGGTTTGCCATTCAGGACGGCAACGGTCCAGCGGATGGGCCGGATGAACCTCGGGCCCTCGAGGCCCGTCCAGGCCATCGAGCGCGGCCAGGTGAGGTCGTGGACGGCGCGCGGTAGGATGGCTTGCAGAATTTGCTCCGCGGTGCGGCCGCGCCTAATCTGCTTGGCAGCGAGGTGATCGCCCTTGGCCGTTTGAACGAGATAGAGATCGCTGACATGGACTCCTTGCTTTTCCGCGAAGCTGAGCGCCGCGCGCGTCGGCGCGCCGACGGCATCGTAGGCGACAGATTTCGGTGGACCGGTTACCTCGTTCTCCACATCGGGCTGTTTCGCCAGCAGGCCGCGCACCCAGGCGGTCAGCCGCCGTGGAGCGCTGAACGTCTCGACCGTCACGCCTTCCGAAAGGTTCTCTGCCGTCAATAGCTTTTCGATGTTGGTGCGAAGTTCTTCTTCGGCCTTCGGGAGCATCCCCGCCGGAATTTCTTCGCAGCCAACTTCGAACAGGAGCTCGACGCGCTTCTCTTTTGCGAGGGCCTTCATATTCGCGCCTCGCGTCGAGGAACTGTTCCGCCGATCTGTTCCAGATAAGCGGCTGCGGTACGGCAGGCTACGGTGCGGACCCGTCCCATCAGCGCGGCGCGCTCGGTGGTGGAAATCACACCACGGGCGTCCATCATATTGAAGAGGTGCGAGCACTTGAGGCAGTGGTCGTACGCCGCTAGAAGCGGATAGCGGACGCGGTCCTTTCCAGTGGAATCCCTGAATCCTTCAACGATTTCCTTGGCTTGCTTCTCATGGAGCTCGAACTCGGCGCGGATCGCCGAAGCGTCGCTGCGATTGAAGCTGTACTCGGAGAGTTGCTGCTCCTCCCGCAGTCGAATGTCGCCGTAAGACTTGTCCGCCGACCAGCGCAAATCGTAGACGCTTTCGACTCCCTGAAGAAATGCGCAGATACGTTCGAGCCCGTAGGTGAGTTCGACCGAGATGGGATCGAGGTCCATGCCGCCGCTCTGCTGGAAGTACGTAAACTGGGTGATCTCCAAACCATCGAGAAGAATCTGCCACCCGATACCCCAGGCGCCAAGCGTCGGGGATTCCCAGTTGTCCTCTTCGAACCGGATGTCATGCTCCTTCAGGTTTATGCCGATCGCCCCGAGACTGTCGAGGTAGATGTCCTGCACGTCGGCCGGCGAGGGCTTGAGGATCACTTGAAATTGCGAATGCTTATACAGGCGATTGGGATTCTCCCCGTAACGCCCGTCGGCGGGCCGACGGCTCGGTTGCACGAATCCAACGCGATAGGGCTCCGGCCCGAGCACGCGAAGAAAGGTTTCTGGATGCATGGTGCCCGCCCCAACTTCGACGTCGTAGGGTTGCTGCAGGACGCAGCCTTGCTTCACCCAGAACTGCGAGAGCTTTAGAATCAAATCCTGGAACGTCAGCCCGTGAATTCGTTTCTCAAGTTTTACTTTAGCTTTCAAGTCGTCTCCAATAGCGTGCGCGTGGCCAGCCGACGTTCGATGTTGTGTTCGATCCATGTGAGTGAAGCTTCGCGCAATTCCCTCGCGCTTGCCTGCATTGCCTTTTCGAATGCCATGTGATCGAGTCGCTCTCCGGTGAATCGCTCTGCCAGAATTCGTGCCTCCTGGTGCAGCGGCTTCATTCCAGAGCGCCGGCATTTTTCGCAAAACAGCCCGGGCTGCAGGGGGTCGTAGAATGCCGCCTGCGTACCGAACGGCGCATCACACGCCGCGCAGCGGTCGAACCGCGGAAGCCACCCTCCGAGTCGTACGGTCCAGAACGCAAAGTAGCTCAGCGGCAATGCCCAGTCGCCGGTGCGCTCCACTTCCCTGGCGGTAAGCAGGATCAACCGGAACATCGATTCGGAGACTTCGTGCTCCGGAAGCACCAGCTCTGAGACTTCGCTGACCACCGCGAGTCCGGTGCTGAGCCCATAGTCGCTCTGCGCCTTGCGAAAGGACTCCAGCGGCTCGGCCTGTTGTATCCGCACCAGGTCTCTGGTCTCCTTCTCGACATACCAGAGTTGCACATGCGATAGGAGTTCGAGCGTCGAACCATACCGATTCTTCAGGCGCCTGGCCCCTGCAGCCACCCCGCGCACTCGGCCGGAAGTTCGTCCGAAAAAACTGACCAGGCGGTCCGCCTCCCCCAATGGAAAAGTCTTCAGGATAATGGCTTCCGTTTCCCGGGCAGGCATGAGCTGTCGGCGTGCCGACGCAGCGCCGAACAAACTAGAACACTCCAGTCGAAACGCGCGCACACGCAGAACTATTGTAAATACCATACGTGCCGCCGCCGCGCAATCTTTCCGTCGAAAAATTCACAATATCCGGCGGGACAGATTTGCTCATGAATCCGGAATCGTTCGAGGCCCGATGACTCCTCGGCACGGAGGGAAGCGTGAGAAATGCAGCAGTATGGTGCAAATTTCCGCGCGAAAAGATTCTGTTAACCAGCGCCGCTTTCGCGCAAACATTATCGGACGCGCCCCGCCCCGCGCATCCCCTGCCCTTTTCATTTTCTTTGCGTTTCGCTACTCTGCTCCAGACCTTTTCTCATGTTCATACCCCTCAAGGACAACAATCCTTCCAGAAGTTATCCCGTCGTGAACATTTCTCTCATCCTCGCCAACATCGCAGCATTCCTCTATCAGAACACCCTGCCCCTTGGCGATTCCAAATCGTTTGAACTGGCCTACTCTACGATCCCAGCCCGCATTCCTGCCTTCTTTGACGGGCACATTGGCTTCGTCGCGGCATTTCTCCCCTTGTTTACCAGCATGTTTCTGCATCACGGATTATTGCATCTCGCCGGAAACATGCTTTTCCTCTGGATCTTCGGCGACAATGTGGAAGACTTCTTCGGGCATGGGACCTATCTGTTTTTCTACCTCACTTGCGGTTTTGGCGCAGGCCTGATCCATATTCTGTTCAATCTGCGTTCTACGATTCCGGCGCTTGGCGCGAGCGGGGCGATTTCAGGCGTCATGGCCGCGTACATGCTCCTCTACCCTCGAGCCCGGGTACTCACACTTGTTTTCATCTTCTTTGTTCCTCTCCCAGCTATCCTTTTTCTGGGTGTCTGGTTTCTTTTTCAGTTCTTGGCAGGGATTAACACCCTGAACGCGAATGCTTCGGGGGGCGGCGTTGCGGTGTGGGCGCACGTTGGTGGCTTTTTGTTGGGGATGTTTCTGACAGCGCTTGCGCGACGCAGATGATGAGAAATTGAAAGGAATTTCGTTCTTAAAGTATCACTTTAACTTACTGCCGAAGCTTTTCGCTGCGTAATTCGCGACCCAATCCCCAACTTCCACAGTTCGCTTCTCGCCGCCAAGATCAGGTGTCACAAAGTTCTCGTGAATCGCCGCGCGTACCGCTGTTCGAAGCCAGGCTGCCTCAGACTTCCACCCAAGGAACTCGACCATCATGGCCGAGGTAAGAACCGCTCCCAGTGGGTTGGCGATTCCCTTTCCGGCGATATTCGGTGCGGACCCATGCACCGGTTCGAACAGCGAAGTTCTACCCGGATGAATGTTACCGGAGGGTGCAAGGCCCAGTCCGCCGGCGAGCTGCGCTCCCAGGTCGCTGATGATGTCCCCGAAGAGATTGCAGGTAACAATGACGTCGAACTGGCTTGGATCGCGCACGATCTCCATTGCCAACGTATCAATGTACAGGTGGCGGGAGTCGATCTGCGGGTACTCTTGGCGAACTTCCTTGAACACCCTCTGCCACAGTCCGTGAGCAAAGGTCATCGCGTTCGATTTGTCGCTCATGCACACGCGCTTCAAGGCGTTCCGCCGGGCATACTCGAACGCATAGCGGATAATGCGTTCGACGCCTTTCCGTGAATTGACATCCTCCTGGACGGCGATCTCGTCCGCAGTGCCCTTCTTGAAGAACCCTCCGACTCCCACATAGAGCCCTTCCGTATTCTCTCGGAAGACCATCAGGCGGATATCTTTTTCTGTACGGTCTCGCAGGGGGGTGAGTCGATCGTGGAGCAGCTCGACGGGCCGCGCATTAACGTACAGGTCCAGCTTAAAGCGCAGCCCGAGCAGGATATCCGCCGCGTGCTGGTTCGAAGGCACACGCGGATCGCCCAGCGCCCCAAACAGGATGGCATCATACTCATCCCGGAGCATTTCGACCGCCCCCGCTGGTAGCGTCACGCCTTCGCGCAGAAACTTGTCGGCGCCCCAGTCAAATTCCACGAATTCCATCGACCGCTTGCCGGGCGCCGTCACCGCTCTCAGCGCCTTGACCGCTTGAGGAGTCACTTCCGCGCCGATGCCGTCTCCCGGTATCACGGCGATCCGCGCTGCCGTGGCTCCATTTCGCATAGGAATCCCTGGCAAAGTCTTGTCTCCCTGGGCGACTACGCGCCCTCTGGTGAACTATGGAATAGGAACAGTCCGAATTTTGGCGGACGACATTGCGGCCGACACGCTATTCTTCCATCAAAGCGCGGTTCGCGCTACACACTTTGGGGCTGCATTCCTCGAATCAAACTAATTCCAGAGAGAAGGTCAGTTTCCAGGCTGTGCCTTTATGCGGCGTCGAAAACGTTTACCGGTCATAAACTCCATTCGCGGCCAGCGTTCCGCGTTCCAACATTTCCAACTTTACCGCTCCACGGCACCGCCCATGATGGCTCATGGACGCTTCACCGTCAGAGGCGGCTCCGTCAGCGGAACATCTATCGTGATCGGAAAATGATCGGACAACGATTCATCGGGCGCGTTATTTACTTCCTGGAGGGTCCGGGCGAAATGAGGGGCGAACTTATAGCTCCCCCCAGGCTTACCGGCGTCGCCAGCGTACCCTTTGACGAAGAACCAGTCCAGTTTGTACTCGCCTACGAGTCCACCGTACGTCCGGGCTAATGCGAAAGTGTATCGGAAACCCTTGGTGGCCCGCTGGTTCGAGTCACTGAGCGTTCCACCCCTATCCTCCGCGCTTCGGGCATTTTCGCCACGGAAGTCAAATGTATAGCCATCATCAAATTTGAAGTCATCGACATCGCCGAATAGCTTTGCCTCTTTTTTTCGCGAAATCAGCGGAACGTCGAAACCGGTAGGATCGTTCTTGTTTCGCATCAGGTTCACGGGCATGAGCAGAATCGTTGGTGCGCCCGTCGACCACCTGATCGCACTGGTCGCCCATTTGTCCGGATCCTTCAGCCGGTTCGTCAACACTTTGGATACTGAAGTGGGCGATGTGTCCGTCCCGGATGTATTCAGGTCGCCGCCGAGAATCACCGGGTTCTTATCCCCACGGATCCACCCGAGGATTTCCGCCATCTGTTTTCGCCGGCATTCCGGCTTGCACTTGGTTTCCAGGTGTGGGGCTATCACGGTCACCGCTCCCGTGGGAGATTCCGGCACAGCGAGCTCCACGACTAACGTCATTCTTCCACCCCGTCGAACCTCGCGGGTAATTCTCTCCATAAATGCAAGGTTGGCGCCCGATCGCTTCGCGGATTCCAATTTCGAGATTTCTTTCTTTTCCCCGTTGAACCAGTCGTAGCAAACCGGCAGTGAGCGAATCGTCGCCTTCCGGATGGGATATCTGCTCAAGACCGCGGTGCCATGCAAGCCGAGATAGCGGCTCTTGTCGGGTTCGAAGGACTTCTGTATGTCTGTCTGCGCCGACTTGTCGTCCAACTTCACCTTTTCAAGGCCCAGATTCAGTGGATCGATCTCCAGAAACTCAACGCCGTACGCGTAATTCATTTTGAGCGCCTGCGCGAGATCCCGCGCAACATTCCGGTAATCCGTGCGCGTAACTCCATAATCCACTTCGTTCAAAATGAACAGGTCGGTAGGTTTAAGGATGTCCAGTTGGTTCTTGACCACCGTGAGAGCGTCCGCCGTGAGGGGCTTGGATTTCGGGTCCTTCTTGCTCTCGATGTACGTCCCGAACTTATCTGGCTCCGTCAGGCTGATTCGGATTCCATCAAACTCGATTCCCCGTTCGATGTTCCACGTCGTCGCTCGGATAAAGGGCCCCAGCTCTTCGGAAGAGGGGCGATTCGGCTTGGCACCGCCAAAATAGGCTTCATTGCTCACAAACGGCGTAAGGAGAAGTTGATCCAGGCGAGCGGCAAGCTGTGCCGGCGGCTCGTCCGTCTTCTCCAATTGCACCAGCTCGTCGAAGGTCAGCAGTTTGGGTGTCGAGAGCTTGATGTACTGTTCTTCGCCGGCACTCGCTTGGCCTAGGGTTCCCGCACACACTAGAAAAATCAGGCAGGCCGCGCCCCATCCAATTCTAGAGGCCCATCGCGTAAACAATGGTTTTCTGACCACTCTCATTGCTTCAACTCCCGACATCCTGGGCAGCCTCAACACGTTCAAGTACGCACCCTCTTTCAAGGCACCCTTGATTCTCGAATCTCGAATGCAAGGAATTCGATCCGCACGAGCATGCAACAGGGAACCTCAAGAAACGCCAGAGTGTCCCACAAGTGCGGCAGGCGCACAACCGAAAGGTCAGTGATGGAGAGCCTCCAATGACCATCACGGACTCGACAAGGAGGCCTTCCCCGCCAGCTTGTCGCCTCGAATACCGTGCCGCAAATCGGCAACGGTCACAATACCAAGCTCAGCTTGGAGTCGATTAACCTGCTGCAAACAGTTAAGATTCCTTGTCGTCGCCGCCGCGCCACATGGAAAAGTTACTAAAATTAAATTCCGGCCTCTTGCTCCTTGGCGCTCTTCTCGCCGCCGTTGTGTCTCTCTTCCTCTTCGGATGGTTGGCGGAAGAGATGCTCGAGGGGGACACGCAGAAATTCGATATGTCCGTCCGCAATGCCGTCCACCAGCACGCCGCTCCCGCGCTAACACGGGTCATGCAGGCATTCTCCTTTCTGGGTTCCGTCGGGACGGTTAGCGTGCTTTGTGTCGTCATCCTCGGCGCGTTTCTTTATTTTCATCGCTCACGCCTGGCCGCGTTGCTTGGCATTACCATGGTCGGCATGGGCGCTCTCGACGAGGCGCTGAAGCTGGCATTTCGTCGCCCGCGGCCTGTGGCCTTTTTCGGTCCCACGCCAAACTCCTACAGTTTTCCCAGCGGCCATGCCTTTGGTTCAGTCTGTTTTTATGGAGTCCTCGCCGCGATTCTTGCAACACGCGTGCGCGGAACCGCCGCCAAATGGTCCGTATGGACCGTCGCGATTCTGCTGATGGCAATGATCGGATTTTCGCGAATTTATTTGGGGGTGCACTATCCCAGCGACGTAATCGCCGGATATTGCGCGGGCGCTGTGTGGGTCGCCGCCGTCGGACTCCTCGACAGAATTCTCTTGGCCAGGAGCGACAATGCAATGAATGACAGAAAAAATATTCAACTCGATGACAGCCGCGTCGTGTAACGGCCAAACCAGATCTTACTTCAATTTGGCAAATTCAGCCCGCGCTGTTTTCAGAATAGGGACGCCCGCGTCAGCATCCTTCCAAAGCGCAAAAAACTGCTGATACGAGGCGCGTGCCGCGTCCTTGGAACCTGCAAGGGCTTGCGCGCGACCGCGCCCCAGCAAAGCCAGCGCCCCGGACCAGCAATTGCCCACAACTCCCCGGTCTTCGATTAATTTCTGGAATTCCGCCAGCGCTTGCGGTCCCTGCCGCGCGCTCAGATAAGCTTCTCCTCGCAAGTACACCGGGATCACGCAGGAATAGCTTAGATTCCCTACAAGCTGCCCGCGCTCGTACGGCCTGACGACTTCCAGAAACTCCAAAGCTCTGGCGGGTCTCTGTGCCAGCAACTCTGACTGGGCGCGGATCGTCGGCAGCCACGCCGATTGAATAATGGTGTTCGATACATGCGCTGCTGCCAGATCATCCATCATCGGTTGAGCGCGGCGCGCATCACCGATCCACGCAAACACCAGGGTGGCCAGAATCTGGGCATCGCGGCTCTTGGGCGCAATCTCCAGGACTTTTTCCGCTCCCCGGCGCGCTTCGTCCACATTGCCGTACGCTGCTTCGCGCAATGCCGCAATCCCCTGCCAGATGGCGGCAGGTTCAGGAAGCTGGGCGTTTTGCGCGGACTCAACGGCGCGCCGCGATAGTTCGCGCGCCTTTTGCACATGGCCCACGTAGGCTTCCGTGTCGGCCTGCAGACCCAGCATGTCATCCTCGCCGCCGGGCTTCCCGACCGACCACGCCATCTCGCGTTCCATCCCGGCGGAATCTCCCCGCAAAAACGCCAGGGAATAAAGATCACTGTGCATGGATGAATCCTCGAGCTTGCGTGCCATTGCCTGATTCAAAATGTTCTGGGCATCGTCCAGCCGCATTAGCGCGATATAGGCGGTGGAGAGATTTTCGTACCACGCTGCGCTTCCCGGATCGATGCGCAGCGCTTGCTGGGCGAATACTGCTGCTTGGTTGTAATCCCCGGTGAGAAAGTATTCGGAGGACAGATTCCCCTTGGCAATGTCATCCCGCGGATAGAGCCGGACCCACTCTTTATAGCTTTCGATGGCTTTCTTTACGTCGCCCGTGCCCAGGTCGTAGTACAGCGTGGTGATGTGCAGGCGATCGCGAACCGTTTGACGGTCCGCCATCTCAAAGGCCTGCCGGATGCGGTCACTGGCCAGCGCATTCTGGTTAAGGTTGTAATAGCCCACCGCCAGGTTGGAGTACGCCAGCGCAAATTTCGGGTCTAACTCCGCGGCCTTCTGTAGGGCCGGTACAGCTTCAATGGCGCCTTTTTCGCGCGCCAGGCGCCGGCCGTCGCAAAACCATTTCAGGGCTTCGGGTGAGGAAGTAGTGGCGCGCTCCAAGGGGAGATCGAATTTCTGGAGTGAAGCGGGGTCTTCTCCAAGCTTACCGCGAAGCTCCGTGGCGGCTGCGCCGAGCGCATGAACCACCTGGCCCTTCCCTGCTGCCGCGCTCCTTGCGCTGGCAATCACATCTCCAGTCTCACAACGGAAAGCCTGCAGCCGCAACGGGTACTCCGTTCCGTCCTTGGCGATACTCCCGGTGACGAACACCGTCGCGCCGACGCTCTGGCAGATCGCGCGAACCACTTCTTGCGTGACCGGCGCATCGCTGGAGCGTCCATGGGAACTCAACGCTTCGCTCACCTTTTCCTCGGAGACAAGATTCAGCAACGGAGACTGCGCCAGGCTTACGGCCAGGGCTTCCCGGAGTGATGAGTTGAAGATGGGATCACCTGTGGTATTGGCGAACTCCGCGAGTAGCAGGATGTCGGTGTCGGAAAGCTTGGTTCCTCGAGGTAGAAACCACCAGGTTCCACCAGCAGCCAAGGCGAGCAGGAGTCCGGCGACGGCGAGCTTGGCCCTCATGAAGGAGACCTCTCCTCAACACTGAGCTGATCCAGATACTGCGTGGGCCGAAAATACCTTGCAGCCCCAAAAACCGCTTTTTTTCAGGGGATTGGGCAGATTAGGCTGCTTTAGTTCGATATTAGAGTTGGAAAAAAAGTCAGTCAACGAATGTTCTAGTGGAGGTTTACGACACGGTATTAGCTTTCACGACCGGCTCGCGGCCCGCCTCGATCCAGTACAGGCCGCCCAGCGCGAGTGCTCCGCCCAATACTTGGCCCCAGGAGCCTTTCTCTCCGAGCCAGAGAATTCCCAGGACAGTAGCCAGTATCGGCAGCAAGTAGGAAAACGCGCTCAACTGCGAGGCTTCCAGGTAGCGGAGCAGCCAGAAATAGAAAACGTAGGCGACGGCGGAGCTGAAGATGGCCATGTAAATCAGTGCCGTCCAACTGGTCCACGGGATAGCACGCCAGTTCTGTGCCGCGCCCAGCGCGCGCGCCTGCCGGATTGCCAGCGGCAGCACAATCAACGCGCCCGCAAAATGATTGAAAGCCGTCATCGTCAGCGTGTCGTACTTTTCCGCAACCCGTTTTCCCAGAACCACGTACATCGCGAATCCGATGGAACCCGTCATTGTGATGACGTCCCCAAGAAGCGACGGCGAATGGGCGGAGATCCCGTTTTCCGAGGCCATCACCGCGATCCCGGCGAGAGCAATGGCCATTCCTGTCGCCTTCCGCCAGGTGGCTGTTTCCAATCGAAACAGCACCGCGAGCACCAGCGTGTAAATCGGCCCCATTCCCACGATCAGCGACGCGTGACTCACCGGCGTATAACGAAGGCCGATGGTGAAACACATCTGATTCACCGTGACGCCAAAAAAGCCAAGGTAAAGAAACGTCCAGAGGTCGCGACCCGTAAACCCTCGCCGCCGTGCGTTGGTAGCCTCCGCGAATGCAGGCAAACGCGAACATATCAGGTAGACCGGTAGCATCACTGTGCCTGCGAGGACCACGCGGAAAGAAGCCAGCGTTAGAACAGGAATGAATCGCAGCCCAATCTTGCCGGCGATAAAGTTCACCGCCCAGACGACGATCAGCAGAGCGCTGGACGCCGCAATCACGCCGCGGGATGGCGCTCGTCCACTGGAGGCTTGAATCTGCACGGCTTAGGTCAACCGCTCTTTGCGCACAGTCAATTTCTCGATGCGCTCCAGCCGCGGCTCGAAGCCGATGCCCGGCCCTTGCGGCACGCGAATCGTCCCTTGCGGCGAAACCGTGACTTCTGGCTCGATGATGTCTTCTTCCCAATAGCGCTTGCTGGCGGTTACATCGCCAGGGAGAGTGAACCCCGGCAGCGTCGAAAGCGCAATATTGTGCGCGCGTCCGATTCCCGATTCGAGCATGCCTCCGCACCACACCGGGATTCCCCGCTGCAGGCACAGGTCGTGGATGCGCTTCGCCACCGTATAACCTCCGACCCGGCCCAGCTTGATGTTAATAATCTTGCATGCGCCGAGCTCGATTGCGGCCCGTGCCTGCTCTTCGGTGTGAATGCACTCATCCAGACAGATTGGCGTCTCTAATTTTTTCTGCAGCTCGATGTGGCTGTAAAGATCGTCCCAGCCCAGCGGTTGCTCGATCATCATCAGGTAGAAGCCTTCGAGCTGTTTCAGCAGCGGCCAGTCCTCCAGCGTGTAAGCGGAATTGGCGTCCACCATCAGCTTGATGCGCGGAAAATCCTGACGCAGGCGCTGCACCTGCTGCAAATCCTTCCCCGGCTTGATTTTGATCTTGATGCGCTGATAGCCGGCGGCCAGCTCTTTTTTAACCGCCGCGACAAGTTCTTCCAGCGACTCCTTGATCCCGACCGAGACGCCGCTGGTGATCTCTTCGCGCGTCCCGCCAAGCAACTTCCAGAGCGGCATCTCTTTTTGCAAAGCTTCCGCGTGCCACACAGCGGCTTCGATCGAGGCCTTTGCCATGTTGTGCCCGCGTACGTGCCCCATCAAATCCCAGACTTCCGCCGCGGAACCAAATTCCCTGCCCTTCACCAGCGGCCACAGATAATCCCGCAGCGAGATCCAAGCCGTATCTGTTGTTTCCGGGCTGTAGAAAGGTGACTCGCCGGCCACGCACTCGCCCCACCCCGTCGTTCCATCGACCTTTGCCTCGACCAGGATGATGCGGCGACCTTCTGTCCGCTCCATGCTCGTTTCGAACGGAGCCACCAGCTTCATCCGAATTTCACGCAGTGTGATTTCTCGTATACGCATTCTTCCCTGTTCGCCCGGCCTTCCTAGAAATCGCTCCAGGGCGCCAGTAGATACGCTCTCTTCCCTGGCGAAGTTCGCAATCCCACGGCCGCATAGCCTTTTGCGAACCACTTCGTGAATTCTTCGCGCACGTGAGCCTGAACTTTGCCGACCTCCGGAGAATCCTCGTGTTGCCAGCGCTCCAACTCCGCGGGCATTTCGATGACCGCCGGTGCCTCGACGGCTTCTTTAACCAGATCCTCAATCGCTGCCACCACCCGCGCGGAATCAAGATGCCACTCGGCAACCAGCCGATCGGTCTGCAATCCGCGATGCAGCGGGCTGGTCGTGACGCCATACAAATTCGGTTCGTATTTCCGGCAGAGGGCGCCTAGCCGGTTTAAATTGAAATGCGCATTGCGCAACTCCAGCGGATCAAAGGTCCATTCGATCAGGCGGATGCCGCGCCCCAGAGCTTCATCGCGCTGGAAAAGCTTCAACATCCGGCCAACGCCGCGATCGCGATATTCGCTCTGCACTCCAGTCATATGAGAATGGAAATACGGCGTAGCCCCGCGAAGCCCCACGACCGCAAGTGTATAACCGACTAGTTTGTCACCATCGAACGCACCCAACACCTGTCCCCCGGTGTGCGCGGCAACCACAAACATGGTGGCAGGCTCGACTTCCAGTTCGGCCTCTCCCCAGATTTCGCGTTGGAGATCGACGCAACGGTGGTATTCCTCGAGACGCTCACATTTCCGAATAACTATGGCTTGATTCATAGCTTGGTTAGGGCTCCGCGTAGTTCCCTCATGGCCCTTCATCGCTCCGCCTGCTTCGTGACGTCCCAGAGTGCCTCCATCTCCTCACGCGGGAGTTTCTTGAACTCGCGGCCGCTTTCGCGCGCCAGTTTTTCCATGGCGCGGAATCTTCTCGAGAATTTTGCATTCGCTTTTTTCAGCGCGATCTCTGGATCCATCTTTAGGAATCGCGCCAGGTTTACTGCCGCAAACAGCAAGTCCCCCATCTCTTCTTCCATTTTTCGCCGGTCTTTCGTTTTCAAGGCGCTTCGCAGCTCCACCGTCTCTTCACCCATCTTCTCGAAAATGCCCGCGGCCTCCTCCCAGTCGAAGCCAATGCGCGCGGCCTTTCGCGTGAGTTGAAATCCCTCCAGCGTGGCGGGCAGGGTGTGGGACACTCCATCCAGCAGGGACGCCTCTTTCGCCAGCTTAATTCCGGCGCCGCCATTCTTCTTCCCCGCTTGCCTGCGTTCTTCCGCCTTGATCTGCTCCCAGTTCCGCAGCACCTCGGCGGAATCCTTCGCTCGCGTCTCTCCGAAAACGTGCGGATGCCGCCGGATCATTTTGTCGTGGATTTCGCGGATCACCTCCGAAACGGTGAACCGGCCTTCTTCTTCCGCAATTTGGGAATGGAATACAATCTGCAGCAGCAGGTCGCCCATCTCCTCCGCGAACTTCGCGTCGTTGCCGCTTTCCAGGGCCTCCAATACTTCGTAGGTTTCTTCGATCAAATACGTTCGCAGCGATTCATGCGTCTGCTCGCGGTCCCAGGGGCATCCGTTCGGAGCGCGTAGCCGCGCCTGGACCGCCACCAGCTTTTCGAACCATTTCCCCGGCGTCAGCTGCTTTGTCTTCGCTCGTTTCCCGCGGCGTCGCTTCGTTCTCCCAACTCTCTTCTTCTCATTTTTGCGCGGGCGCGTCATAGGTTGATCAATTTTACTTAGCATCAAGCGTTCCACTTTACGGTGACGCCGCACCTTTGACAAGCTGGACCCTGGCTCCTTCGGACCGTGCCGCAAGCGACTCTCACCCTCAACCCGTGATAAACTGGGGCGGAATTAATTGTTAAGGAATGTCCCTTGTCCGATCCCAAGCAGGAAGATTCGTTTCGCGTCATCGACCGCCGTCCCTTTACCGCTGAGGGTGAACTCCGCAAAGAAGTAGTGGAAGAAGAAGAGCGCGAGGCTAAGCGCGAGGCGGCGAAGCATCCGCCCGCGGCCACGGAGCCGGCACAAGTGCCCACTACTTTGCCCGCGGCCGAACCGGCCAAGCGTTCCCCGGCATTCGAAAACCTCGTCCGCATGCTTGGCAGCAATGCCGCCATGGTGCTCGGCGCCTACGCCGATCCTCGTACCGGCCAGCCGGTGATCGATCCCGAAGCCGCGCGCGAACTCATCGACATGCTCGACGCCCTGCATGAAAAGACCAAGGGTAATCTCGCGGCGGAAGAAGACACATTGCTCTTGGATCTCCTCGGCAAATTGAAAATGACTTATCTGGAGATCAATCAGGCGTTCGCGGCGCAAGCGGCCACGCAAGCGAAAGCCAAGACTCGCCCGTAGAAGGCGGTTTTCCCTTCTCCGTCCATTTCGCGCTAACATCTTTTTGAAGATGCCTCCCGCTCCACTCAAAATAACCGTTCTCGGCTCCGGAACGTCCATGGGCGTGCCCACGCTTGCTTGCCCCTGCCGCGTTTGCCATTCGAATGATCCCCACGACAATCGCCTTCGCCCTTCTCTTCTGATTTCCCGCAATGGCCAGAACGTCGTCATCGATACGACGCCGGATTTTCGCCAGCAGGCTCTTCGCGTCGGGCTCGACCGTGTTGACGCCATTTTGCTTACCCACGGCCACGCCGACCACATTCTCGGGTTCGACGATATTCGCCCGTTCAATATTCGCCAGCGCGCAGCACTCCCCGTCTACAGCAACGAAGAGACCTTTCGAATCATCCGCCGCGTGTTCGCGTACGTCTTTGACGATAAACCCACGCTCAGCACCGTCCCGAGCGTTGCGCTCAAGCTCGCGGTCGCTCCGGTCCAACTTCTTGGCATTCCGTTCGTGCCCATCCCGATGCAGCACGGCGACATGCAGGTTCTGGGTTTCCGTTTCGGCCGCGCCGCTTATCTCACGGATTTCAGCAGCCTGCCCGAATCTTCGATGGCCCTTCTCCAGGGCCTCGACGAACTCGTCCTGGACGCCCTGCGCGATATTCCTCACCCCATGCATCAGACCGTGGACCAGGCCCTGGCCCTGATCCAGCGTCTCAAACCGCGCCGCGCATGGTTTACGCACATCGCTCACGACCTTCCGCACGCGGAAACCAACGAGCGCCTTCGCCGCATGGGTTTTCCGCACGTGCAGTTGGCTTACGACGGCCTGCAGTTCGAAGTGCAAGTGGATTCGAATGAGGATTCCGATAGCGAATCTAGTGATGCAAAGACATTCGGTGCGAGCTCCGGACCACGCAGGCTGGCAACGTTTACTTCTTCGCAGGCCTGGGCCTCGCGCTATGCCACCTACGCGCACACCAGCGTTCTGGCCATCGGCAATTTCGACGGGATTCATCTTGGCCATCAAGCAGTCCTGCGCGCTGCCGTCGATCTCGCAAAGTCCCGCAACGCCGTCTCCACAGCCCTCACTTTCGATCCCTCTCCGCGCAAAGTGCTCCGCCCGGAGTCCGCTCCGCCCCGTCTTTCCACCAATGCGCAGCGTATGGAATGGTTCAATGCGCTTGGCCTCGAAGCCGCCGTGGTCCTGCCCTTCACACTCGATCTTGCGCGGCTCGCTCCGGAAGAATTCGTCCAGCAGATTCTAGTCCGCGATTTACAGGTGAAAATCGTTCTGGTGGGAGAAAACTTTCACTTCGGCCACAAGCAAGCCGGCAACGTGAAATTGTTGAAGGAACTTGGGGCAAAATATGGCTTCGAAGTGGTGATCATTCCCCCCGTCGAATACCGCAGCGAAGTGGTCTCCAGCACGATTATTCGCCGCGAGGTTGCGGAAGGCGACGTCTCGCACGCGGGACGCCTGCTTGGCCGCCCATTTGCTCTCACCGGAGAAGTGGTTCGCGGCACCGGCACCGGCCGCAAGTTTACTTTTCCTACGCTCAATCTTGCCGCCGAACAGGAACTTCTCGCCGCCCGCGGCGTCTACATCACGCGAACGCTCTTCGACGGCGAGAAATGCAGCCGCCGTTCCGTCACCAACATCGGCATCCGCCCCACCTTTAATGGCTCTGCGCTCAGCGTGGAAACGCACCTGCTCGATTTTCAAGGGAGTGAAACCCCGAAGCGCATCGAAGTCCGTTTCTGGAAGCGCCTGCGCGAAGAAAAAAAATTCAGCGGCCCCGAAGAGTTGCGCGCGCAGATCGCCCGCGACATCGCCTCCGCGAACAAATTCTTCTCACGCCTGCGCCATTCCCGCGCCATCCGCCAGCTCGCCTGAGCCCGCGTTCCTCGCCAGAATTTCCCCCGCCCGAGACTGCGCAGACAGCGCGCTCTCCGGCGCGACCATTTTGGAGTGCGGCGGCTCGCCGCCGCTTTTCTTCCACTCGCTACATCGTCCGCAAATCCCAACTGCTGCTTCCTTCATTAGCCTCGGAATTGAGCGCCGGCGACACCACGCCCATCACGTGTTTCAGCACGGGCCAAAGCGCCACCGCGAGGATTACCGCTGCCAGGAAAAGCAGTTTGGGCTGTGCAGTTCGTGGAATTTCGAATTGGAGGTCCATGCGGAATTAGACACCGCAGGACCAGGCGAGTTCCCAGCGACGAGCCAGTCACTAGTCACCAGTCACGAATCACCAGTCACTATTCGTTTTCTCGGGACTCGCCACTTTCCCCGGCACGCCTCGCGTGCTATCCTGTGTTCATGGCGAACACACGCAGCGCCACTCTTAGCATACGACTCAAGTCCGAAACCAAGCGCCGCCTCGCCAGGCTGGCGCAAGCCTCGGGCCGCAGCTCCAATTTTCTGATTTCCGATGCCGTCGAATCCTACGTCGCCGATCAGGAGCGTATACTGGCGGAAATGCGCCACGCCGGCCGCCAGGTGAAGTCCGGCCACTTTGTGCGGCACGAAGACATGAAGGACTGGCTCCTTTCCTGGGGCACGGAGCGCGAGTTGCCGCCGCCGAAATGTGTCTGCGGCAAGGTCCATGGTGAGGAACTGCCGCGTCCACGCTCGCGCGGCTGAGATCGTCCGCAACTAAAAAGCATGCCCAAGAAACATGGCCCGCTAGAGATCGTCTGGTCGCCCCTGGCTTTGGCCCGCCTTCAGGAAATTCGAGCCTTCGTTGCCTTGGACAAACCGGACGCCGCCGCACGCCTGGCCACCCGCATCGTTTCGGTCGTTGAAGCTCTGCGAATTCATCCCTATCTCGGCCGCGTTGGCCCTGAACCCGGCATCCGTGAACTCATCATCGGCGGCACTCCGTATTCCATCCTCTATTGCGTCCGCGCCAACCGCCTCGTCATCTCCACCATCTCCCACGCCGGGCAATCCAGATAAGCTCCAACCCCACGTGCCTTCGGCAGCTGCAGCGCCCTTGTCAGGCCGCGGAGAGCGCACTGATCGTAACGTAATATCCGTCCCGATCTCGAAGCGAGAACTCCTTGCTTTGAGTGTTCGGATTCACGTGTGGCTCCTCTTCGAGCCGAGTGACGAGAGAGCGAGCCCTTTGAAGCGCCAGGTCGAAATCATCGACACGGAAGAACAACAGGAGCCCGTTGCCGGGTGTCCCAAGATCGGGGTTCATCAATGAGGGATGCTCGTGGGCGCCCCACTCGTGGAGGCAGAGCAAGACAGTTCCATCCGAATCGAGGATTTGCCCAAAGTAATCATGGGCAGGAGGGGTAGCCGGCTGACCGAACAGCGTCTGGTACCATTGGAAGCTGCCCGGCACGTCGCCTACCCCTATGATCGTCCACGTGCGCTTCATCGGGTCCCCCTCTGCGGACTAATTCTTAACAATATGAGAATACGTTCCGTCTGTCCCTGAGTTTCGGTGACTAGTGACTGGTGGAAGAGCGAAGAATCCAGAAGAAGTTTACAGTCGACAGTTCACAGTTGACAGCAAAGACGGCCGATCCGCACCCTTAGCTGGGTTAGCCATTTCCACGAGTCACCAGTCACCAATCACCAGTCACATCTGCGGTACACTTGCCCCATGCTCCGTCAAATCGCGCCGGTGTTCTTCACGATGGACATTCCCGCAACGCTAGCCTATTACACAGGCAAGCTTGGTTTCGCATGTCTGGGGACGTGGCTGGATCCGCCGGTCTACGCCATCGTGGCGCGCGACCAGCAGGCGATTCATTTCCGCTGCGCCGAGCCGCCCACCGCCAATCCGGACAAATACGCGGACGAATTGCTCGACGCGCACCTGTCCGTTGAAGATGCCGACGCACTTTATGCCGAGTACGCCGCCCAAGGCGTGGAATTCACTCGGGAACTTGGCAACACGCCATGGCGCGAGCGGGGGTTCGTGGTGAAGGATTGCGATGGCCGTCTGCTGGCTTTCGGCGCGAACCTGTAGAAATTATTAGAAAACATCCCGTCTGTCCCCAATGTCCAAGGTTTTGTAGCGGCCGGGCTTTAGCCCGGTGTTGTCGTCTCAGCGACCTACCCAAAGTGAGTTACTACCGAACCTCAAAGCCACTTTATAGAGGTTCCATCGCCGGCCACTCAAAACTATATTCGCCCACCCGTATTTGCTCTGATGTTTTATTGAATGGAAATTCGGAGACCAAAACCTTGTCCAGTTGGGAGGCAGCTTGATGGAGTGACCGGAGCCCTGTGAATTTGTTGCAACGTATAAAAGTCCGAAGAAATTCGGCATCCACCGCAGGAATCTCTTTCTCTATTACCCATCCGCTTGGAAGAAAATCGCGGTTAGTCAGAAGCCCCCTGATTTCAGACGGCCCTATATGACAGTCCTCCCCGAGGACCTGGGAAATCCAAGGCGCCCCAAGCTCCCGAACTCTGGCAAGCACGTTAGCCATTGTCTTCAACGCGTTCTCAATTTCTTCGTCCCTTGAACGGACTTCCGTCACATAGTCAGGCCGGATTAGCCATTTGGCCTGAATAATCATGAGCGAGACTTCGCTTCTATCAAACACAAGTAAGTCTGCGTCGCTCAGCTTGCTGCCGTCCTGTCTCTTTACTTGCACACATCTCCGCCATAGGAATCTGTGGGCGGGGAACAGCGTTTCAATTTCAGAGAGCTGTTCGGTTTCTTTCTCCAGGGATAGCCGATGGTAAAGCTCGCGAGTCGCCGGTTTCTTGTTGAGGAGAGTAACCAGATTGCGTTCGGCCGAACTTCCGAGGATCAGGCTCGGCGATATTAGGAAGGCGTTCTCACGCATTGGGAATATTGGCTGCCAAATCGGATCCCAATAGCCGGCGCTTGCAAAGGGAGGAGGATCGTACGTTAGTTCACGGATTATCGAACGTCGTACATCGATGGGAAGTGGAAACCTGTTACACATGGCCTCTGGCTCGTCCGAGGAAAGAAGCATCACAGCACTGCCCGTCATTAAACCCGTGGTACCCGCAGCCTGGTCCCCCACGGAGTGCGCAAAAACATGAGGAATGGAGGCGCTAAGGAGCGATTTCCAGAATGACCGGAACTGTTCCAAGTTGTAGTCGCCAAACTGCCAAGTCCTTGGTAGTTCGAATCTCATTTGCCGGGTTTGAAGGCCCGCCCATCGTGCAAAGACCCAGGGAAATGGAATGGGGAGGGAGTACCGAACCGAATGCTCGTCCACTTTTTCCACCCAGAGTGGGAAGAGCTCTCGCAGCAGAGGAATCCATTCACTGAGAAAGCTACTCAGTACCGCGGAAGCAGTAATGGTGGCATCGAGCGTCGTTTCTCGCAGTTGTCGTGCAGCGTCACGTTCCATCTCCGCATCTGAGGGAAAGAAGAACTTGACCTTCTTCTCCGCCTCATCAACACTGACGTCGAAATGCTTTGCCCGAGTTAGAACAAAACAGCGATAAAGATGATAGTAGTCAGCAGAATGTAAGTATAAGTCCGCGGCCTCTTCGTAAACCTGCCAGTCGACCGGTAAGTGTGTTATTTCTTGCTGAGAGCATTCATTCCAAATCCATCTTGTTCCCCAGACCAGACTATCCTGCGTATTTTGCAGTTCGGAGAAGAGTTCGACTGGCCCACGTTCGAAGAGTGCTCGTGCGGTCCGGAAACGCTCCCTATCTTCGAAGCAACGGAGGAGATGCACAAGGGCCACATTGCGTGGTCTTTCGAACAAGGGGAGTTGTTTATGAAAATTGTCAACGTAGGTTTCGATTTCCGAAAATAAGAGCGCTTCGTCCTTTTGCATAGTGTTTAGGTTACCCTCGAACGGACGACGGGGACAGACGGGAAAACTGTGGACTCCCCCGGCGGGTGGCCGCGCCTTAATTCCGAAAACCGCGGGTGGGGCAGGCTTTTGAATTGGGTGGCGCACTCTTTGGCATTTGGTTTTCCAAGGAGTGCGGTCTTTGACTCTTAAGCGAAGGCGAGGCGTCCGCGCGCGGCGGGGATGGGCGTCGGGGGACACACGGGGACTTTCCTCTCCCAGCGAGAGTCCCTTCGGCATGATTCCTTGTTAGAATGGCGCGCTGATCGGAATAGCGATCATCAGGTAGCGGGACGATCAGCCGGTCAGGCGCAGGTATTGCCTTCCTGAGATACTGCGCTCCTGGGTTGCCGCCGGGATTTCGGCAAGGAGAGAACGACTATGGCAGGACCATCACAAGCGGTGCATTCCGGCGGGCCATCCGTGGTCATTCGCCGAGCTTCTGCCGCGGACGCCGAAGTATGCGGAAGAATTTGTTTCGAGGCGTTTACCGCGCTCGCCAATCGTCACCATTTTCCTCCTGACTTTCCGGCGCCGGAGGTTTCCATTGGAGTGCTCTCCGCGATGTTCTCGCACCCGGGATTTTATTGCGTGGTGGCTGAACAGGACGGGAAAATCATCGGCAGCAACTGTTTGGATGAGAGAACACCGATTGCCGGTGTAGGTCCGATTACGGTGGACGCGTCGGCGCAGAATCGCGCGGCGGGGCGCGCGTTGATGCAGGCCGTGCTAACACGGGC
The DNA here is from genome assembly GCA_013289585.1 of Acidobacteriota bacterium. Taxonomy (GTDB): domain Bacteria; phylum Acidobacteriota; class Terriglobia; order Acidiferrales; family UBA7541; genus Acidiferrum. The sequence continues at coordinate 272,234 of JABCZR010000003.1, forward strand.
TGCGGAACGGAAATTTGCAGGAGTAAGGCTATTGCAGGCGGCGTACCACAATCGGTCGCTGTCGCTGTATGCGAAGCTTGGTTTTGTTGTGCGCGAGCCGCTTTCCTGCATGCAGGGGCCGGCGATGAAGAAAATGCTGCCGGCGTATCGGATTCGGCCTGCAGTGGCTGGAGACCTCGCTGCTTGCAACGATTTATGTTTGAGAGTCCACGGTCACGATCGTGGCGGCGAGTTGCAGGATGCGATTCAGCATGGAACGGCGACGGTCGCCGAGCGCGATGGCCGCGTGACGGCGTATGCCTCTTCTATGGCGTTTTCCGGGCACGCGGTTGGCGAGACGAACGAAGATTTGAAGGCTTTGATTGCCGCGGCGGCGGTTTTTCAAGGGCCGGGCATTCTTGTCCCCAGCCGCAATGCGGAATTGTTTCGTTGGTGCCTCGAGAATGGGCTTCGCGTTGTGCAGCCGTTAACGTTGATGACGATGGGACTTTACAACGAACCGGCGGGAGCTTATCTGCCTTCCATTCTATTTTGAAGGAGTGCAAATGAACTATGCAAGTCTCGGGCTGGCGGCTCTTGGCGGCACGGTGGCGTCGTTTGCCTTTGGTTTCTTAGTGTTTTGGTTGGCGCCAGGTCTTATCAAGGAAGGCCACAAGTACCCGGCCGTATTCCGGCCTAAGGAAGAAATGATGAAAGTTATGCCCATTGGATTGGCCGGAACTTTTCTATCGATCCTGGTGGTGGCCATCATTTTCGCAATGAACCATCAGGGCGGATCGAGCGCTACGGAAGGCGCGCGCTTCGGCGTCCTCATTGGCATTTTCGTGGTTTGCGGATTTGTGCTGCACAACTACGTGAACCTGAACATCGGGCTGAAACTCGCTGTGGGACAGGCTGTGGCGTACTTCGTCCAGTGGACGATCATCGGAATCGTCATCGGTCTAATTTACAAACCTCTCGCTACGCGATAACGGCTGCGGGGGCGGGGCTGCAGCGGGTGTAAGGAAGTGGTGAGTGACGGGTGGCGAGCTAAGCCTTGACAGCGGCGCGGTGTAAACCTAGGCTAGGAAAATATGGAAGTGCACCTTTCACCTGAGCTGCAAGCGAAAGTGGAACGGGCCGCTGCCGAGAATAAGAGCGGCGCGGCGGAATACGTCAAGCAGCTTGTGGAACACTACGTCGATCATGACGCATGGTTCCGCCAGCAGGTGACAAGAAGCCTGGAACAGCTTGACCGCGGGGAGTTCCTGACTCACGAAGAGGTCGGCGCTCGCATCGATCAAATGTTCCGCAAGTAAATGCAGCTTCGCTGGTCACCCGCCGCCGTTGAAGACCTTTTCCGAATTATCGAATACATCCGGCAAGAAAATGCGCGCGCCGCTCAACGCATAGCCAAGACCATCTACGAAAATGCTGATTCGTTGAAGTCTTTTCCCAACAAGGGTCGAAAGGGCCGTGTGGAAGGGACGCGTGAACTTCCTTTGCCGCCGCTTCCTTTCGTGGTTGTGTATCGGATCCGCAAGGACATTGTGGAAATCGCAAACGTCATCCATGGCGCGCAGAAATGGCCGCCAAAGGATTGAAGAGAGAAACAGCAGATTGCCATCTACAATGGCATATCACTTATGGTATGAGAATCAAGATCGACAAAGCAGGTCGAATCGTTTTGCCGAAACCGAACCGCGAACGCTTCCACCTGCGTGCGGGGGCGGAACTGGAACTCGAGCACGGCCCCGAGGGGCTCTCTTTGAAACCAGTCGAGCGAGGTCCCTCCATGGTTCTGGAGAAGGGGATGTGGGTTCATTTGGGCCAGCTCCCCCGTGAACTCGACTGGGACAAATTGATCGATGAAGTGCGGGAGGAACGGATCCAGGACCTCGCCGGCTTATGAAAGCCTATTTCGACACAACCGTGCTGGTGGCCGCGTCTATTGCAAGCCATCCTCATCATTCTCAAGCGGTCACGGCGGTGCGCGCTGTGGCGAACAAGAAAGTCACTGGATACGTCAGCGGGCACGGACTGTGTGAACTTTACGCGGTCCTTACGCGCACTCCATTTCATCCTCCCGTTCATCCCATGGAGGCGTGGAAAATTATTTCCGAAAACGTGCTTGCTCACTTTCAAATCTTGACGCTCAGCGCGGGGATGTACCGCGCCATCCTTCAGGAATATGCCGAAAAAGGATGGATCGGAGGCCGCATATACGCTGCCCTCCAACTGCGGTGCGCGAAAAAGGCTGCATGCGAGCGCATCTACACGTTTGATCTGAAGCATTTTTGCGAGTTGGCGCCACACTTGAGAAACCGGATTTGCGCGCCTTAGTTTGACGCCCCGCGTTTACGCCGCGATTCGTGTTTTCAATTCCCTTTTCTCTTTTCCAATTTCTATTTTCCAACTACAGGGAGGGGCGGAGCTTGCCTGCGGCGAGGTCTTTCAAGGCGCGAAGGCGTCCGTCGAGTTCGGCGGGCGTGAGGCGGCCCTGGCGGTAGAGCGTGCGCAGAAAATCCGGGGCCGGGCGGTCGCCCTTGCGCGTGTTGCATTCCATACAGGAGGAAACCAGGTTGCGGTAGGAATTGCGTCCGAAGCGCGCGCGCGGGACGACGTGGTCGAGGCACTGCACGTTAGCGGGGGTGCGGCGGAGACAATAAAAGCAGGCGCTGCGTTCGCGATCGTGAATGGTTTTGCGGAGCGCCCAGGTTTTGAGGAAATCGGTGGAGTCGAGTTTGGATGCAGACGGCTCACCGGCGGCCCCCGCGGCTCCGGACGCACCATTTTTGCCCGGGCGGAGGGCGCGGATCTGCTCGGGCAGGCGCATCTCGACGAGGTGGCCGGTTTTGCTGCGTTCGAGCAACCGTAAAGCGCCTAACTCATCGAGGCGGCGGACGGCCTGGCGCACCGGTCCGTTGGACAGACCCAGATCGCGGGCCACGGACATAACCGCAAAGTGCAGGCGGAGTTTGCCTACGACGAGGGAATGGCGCAGGAGATACGAGTAGACGGCGCGGTCCCAGACCGTCAGGCCGAGACGCGGCGCGAGAACATCTTCAAACTGCATCCAGAGGAGTTTGGCGTTCAGGGTTTTGTTTGGCATCGGTTTGGATCCTGGAAGTGAAGTCTAAGAGTCGAAGAGTCGAAGGGTGCAAGAGTCCGGGGTTCAAATGCCTGGTGACGTTGTAGAGGCGGACTTCAGTCCGGCTCCCGGGCTTCGCTTTAGAAACGCCGGGCTAAAGCCCGGCCTCTACAAAAGTCGGCAAAACAGAGAACACGGACAAGAGCGAGGCCGTTTTGGAGTGCGGCGGCTTGCCGCCGCTTTCTCTTACCACCTCGGTTGCTACCGGAGGCGGTTTTTCCCTGTAACTGGAGTCAGCAGTCGCGGGAAAAGCGGGAGCGAGCTCCCGCACTCCCAAAAAACAAAAAGCCCCGACAGGAGTCGGGGCGCGAAAAACCAGCAGGGCTGTCGCCCTGCTCCACAAAAAAAGCGTCCTCGGCGGAGCCGGGACGCATCTTTCTACAGCACTGATAGTACCAGGGTCATATTGCACTTGTCAAGGGAAACATTGGTAATGGGACAGAATGGCGTAAGTGCTTAGTAGCGGCGAGTTTACCTCGCCGATCGTCGGCAAAACCTTGACGATGGCCATCCACGCCGCAGGCCGAACGGAGCCGAACCTCCTCGTATTTGAACGGCAATAGAACAGCGCGTCGGCCGGCGGTCGCCCGCCTTTCCCCCTGTTTGACTCCGTCATTTCGAGCGCAGCGAGAAATCCCTCTTCGCCTTTGTAGAGGCCGGGCTTCAGCCCGGTTCTTCGTCCTCTCTCGCCACCGCTTTTCGTTAACTCGCCACTCGCCACGTCCGGCCTCTCTCCCGACGTTCCGACGTTAAGACGAGCAAACGTTCCGACGATCCTCGCGTTCGCCACCGCTCTTCCCCTCTGCGGTAGACTTGGCCCATGTCCGTCGAGGGCTGGTTCCTGAAGATGCCAAGCCGATGGGCTGCGACGACAAGCCTTTGCTCGATTCCAGCCGCAAATAACACCGCATAGGAGGGATCACCATGCATCCTTTACGCAAACTACGGGAATCCGGCAAACCTACACCCGCCCAGGTGAGCGAGCTGCTTGCCGAAAACATCGTATTCCACAGCCCCATCCTGGTTCGGCCGATCGAGGGGCGTGAAGTCATCGCGGCGATTTTCGCTCAGTCGAGCTCTACGCGTGGTTCCGGTACCTATACAGCCGAGTTTAAGCTCGATGAGCGCACCACCTTCTTGCGCTGGGTCGGGACCATGGATGGCCACAAGTTCGAGAGCTTGGAGGTCATCGTGGACAACGAGCAGGGGCTGATTGTAGAGCGCACCATTGCCCTCCGGCCGTATCCGGCTCTGAAACTGTTCCGCGACGCCATGTATGCAGCGCTCAAGGACAAGCTGCCGCCCGATCTTTGGGACTACGCAACGCCGTAGTGTGACCACGACGGTTTGCAAGCGGATTCGGACGAGCACCTAGTCGCGAACTCAGAAGAATCACATCATATGTGCTTCCATTCGGCGTTGCCAGGGACAGCAAAGCCTTCTTTCTGTCTCCTCATTTGTCCGCAAACACTCAGGCCCCTTTTGCTTTTGCCGACGCGGTGAATGTAGCCGCATTCATCCTGACGAACTCCTGCACGCTCAGCGGGCGTTGCCCCGTCAGCGTGAGCACGTCGTCCGACAGCCGGTCGAAGCGCCCCGCGCGATGCAGATCGCCCATCGCCGCCAGGTGGTTCACCACATGAACCGGCCAGCCCCGCTTGAGCAGCTCGTCCCGCCACGGTTCGACGGGAATGTCCTGAAAGGTGATTGTGCGGCCCAGCGCCTTCGAATACTCCTGTGCAAAGAAATGCATGTTCTCGGACTGCGGACCGGTGAGGTGATAGATCTTGCCGATGTGCGGCTGCGGATTGGCGAGCAGCGCGGCGATCACCCGCGCAACGTCTTCCGCTGCCACGGGCGAAGTCTTGCCCTCGCCGAACGGTAGCCTGATCTGATTGGATTCCCTGACTGAATCCGGAGTCAAAGTCAGGAAGAAGCCTTCGAGAAACACTGTCGGCCGCACGTGCACAACCGGCAGACCGGACCAGTTCAGCGCCTGCTCGGCGAGCCAGTGCAGCTTGTGCTGGGGGCTCGGAGTAGTTTCGGTAATGCTCATCTGAGAGACCGTCATCTGCGACATATTGATGAACGCCTTCACGCTGTGATGCTTCGCTACCGCCGCCGCATTGACCGTCGCGGCCAGGTAGGCATCCGAGACCGACATGCCGAAGTACATGGTCTCGCAGCCGACAATCGCCCTATGCATGGAATCGAGGTCGAGCAGATTGCCGGCCACGACTTCCGCACCCAGAGCGCGCAAGGCCTGCGCGCGTTCGTCTTCATTTCGCACCATCGCACGCACCGTTTTGCCTTGCCTCAAGAGCAGTTCGGTGACCGTGCGCCCTACTGCGCCGACGCGGCCCGCTGCGCCCGTAACCAGAATGGGATTTGCCATGTCTTTCCTCCCGGCGTTCTACGTTTGCTCACCCTGGTCAAATCGTGGTTTGACCGCGCGCGCTGAAGTCCAGAGCGCACCTGGATTGCCCCAGTCAAGGTAGAGCTGGAGCATTTGGTCATAGAGTTCCCGCGCGGTCGTCGTCTGCATTGCGAGGCGTTCGAAATCGAGGATATATCTCCGCGTTTCGCCGAGTATTTTAGGGCTGTCAACTTTCCCGACGCGCTTATGTCCGGCAATTACAGCGCGTGGCTTAAGCGACTCCATTTTGTCGAGAGCAGCAATCCACTCCAGCCGTCTCTGCTGATCAGGCGACTCTGACAGATGTAAGTGAACGCCGTTGTAGGCGGCATCACCGGCCACGATCAAACCTATCGACGGAACATGAAGGCAGGTTGTACCGGCAGTATCGGTGAAGCCGAGCGGCACACTGACTAAATCCTGGCCTTCTAACTTAATGACGTTTCCAGTTAACTCTTCGGCGATTGCAAGCTGGCTGGAAATCTGGCCGGGAAAGCGCGGATTCCAATACGTAGCCAGAGACTCTGGCGATGCTTGCTGGCGCATGATCTTAATCGCTTCCGGCCGCGCGACGAAACGCGCACTTGGAAATCGCTCCAGAACGGTGGTAGCGCCAAAGAAATGATCGCCGTGGCCATGGGTAGCGTAGATCATCGTCAGATTCTTTCCGCTGGTCGCAATCCAATTCGCCAGGGAGCGCGCCTGCTCGAGGGTAATAGGGGCGTCGACCAGGACAGCGTCCCGCTCCCCAGAAATAAGAGTTGACGAAATAGGCGGCCACGGACGCTGTTTTTGGCCTGGGGGCAGATCGCTGGTGATGACGGCTATACTGGGCGCCAGGAACACATCCCACTTCAGTGAGATTTCATTACTTGTACGCTCGGATTTGGAGCTACTGCTGTCGGATTGTCCGTTCATCGAACGGGCTTGGCCAGCGCCGATTGGCCAAGGCGATGCCGTTACCACAGCGACGCTGAGAGCATTCGATAGGAAGTCCCGTCTTGAAGTCATAATGGCCTCTTCGCCGCGCATATTTGCTCCGTTTCTAAACCAACAGCCCGCGGGAATGATACACCCAGAGAATCCGCACGGGGCAACGGCGGGTGGCGCACCCTCCGCATTTTATATTTCAAAGGGTGCGGTCTTTGACTCTTCAGCCTTCTCCGTGTACGTACAATTGTATTGACATCGCTGGCTTTGATCGTTATGCTGTATTCTCTCGCGTGCCATGCGATTTACGTGGGACGAGAACAAGAACCGCCAGAACTTGCGCAAGCACGACGTTCGCTTTGAGACTGCCGTTCTCGTTTTCGATGATCCCTACGCGGTTACGCGACGAGACGACAACTCAGGTGATGAGGAGCGCTGGATAACCGTCGGTGCGCTGGGACCGGGAGCGATCCTGTTGGTCGTCCATACGTTTTAAGAAAACCACAACGAGGAAGTCATTCGTATCATCTCGGCCCGGGCCGCGGAATCCCACGAAAGGAGGGCCTATGAGGAAGCTCACAAAGGAGCAGAAGCGCGACCTCCAAGCTATCGCCGCAAAAAGAGACCGGGACATTGATTTCTCCGATGCGCCCCCGGTTCTCGACTGGAGCGGCGCCGAAATCGGCAAGTTCTATCGGCCTGCAAAAAAGCCAGTCACCATGCGCTTGGATTCCGACATCATCGACTGGCTCAAAGCCGACGGCCGCGGTTATCAGACTAAAGCAAACTGGCTCCTGCGCCACGCCATGCTCTATTTCACAAAGCGCAACGGTCTCAACAAGCGCAAACGCGCTCCGCGGGTGGCACATCCGTAACAGGCGGGCGGCCCCGCCTTAATTCCGAAAAACGCCTTTGGGTGACCTACCCTTTCGGGTCTGGTTTATGCGCGGTGTTTGCGTCCCGGGAGCTCCTGCGGGGAAAGGGTGGGGTCCTTCCCTTTTCCTTCTTCTAGTTTCTATTTTCTGCCGACGTTAAGACGTGCAAACGTTCCGACGATCTTCGCGCTCGTCACTCGCCACTCCCGCCGCCCGTCATTTCGAGCGAAGCGAGAAATCCCTCTTCAGAACCTTCAAACCTTCCAACTTGCAAACGTTCTAACGACTCCTCCACTCCTCACTCGCCACTACCCTTCTTTTGCAAACACTCCGCGCAGTACCCGCCAACTTCCGTCCGCGAGACGGTGACCTTCATGTGAAAATCCCGCGCAATCTGTTCCTTCAATTGCTCGTACAAACGGCTTTCGAATTCACGCACCTTGCCGCAACGCAAACAGGCCACATGGATATGATCGCGCGGCCCATGCGTCTCGTAGTAGTGCCGGTCCCCGCGAAGATGCAGCAAATCCAGCTCGTCAATAAGGCCCTGTTTTTTGAGCAGGTCAATCGTGCGGTAAACCGTGACGAGGTGCACACCCGAATCAATCTTCTGCGCTCTTTCAAGAATCTGATCGACGTCCAGGTGCTGCTCCGCATCATCCATCACCTGCAGGATGACGCGCCGCTGCCGGGTCATTCGAATTCCCCGCCCGGTCATGGCTTGTTGAAGTTTTCCGGTTGTCTCGGCGGTGTTCAGGCGCTCACCGGTGGAGGCTCGGTGGCTCGGCGCAGTACCCATGCTTGGCTCTCCGCTCGCGCGGCTGCTTCCGCCTAGGAATGCGACGGCAGCATCCGCATCACGTCATTGTACATAACGTAAGCGAATAGCACCAAAAGGAACACCAGTCCCACCTGGACGAATCGTTCCTTGAACGCCAGGCTGAAATCACGGCGCCGAATTCCCTCGAGCGTAAGCAACAGAATATTTCCGCCGTCCAGGATGGGTATCGGAAGAAGATTGAGAATCCCCAGGTTTACACTGATCAAAACCATCATGGAAATAACCGCCAGCGGTCCTTTGCGCACCGCCTGCCCGGCAGCGCGCGAGATTCCTACGACGCTTTGCAGTTGCTTTACGGAAACGCGCCCGCTGAACAACTTCCCCACGATCCCGATGGTGTCTTCAATTTTATCCAGAGTCACTTGTGCGGAGTAACGCACCGTCTCGCCGAAACCCACGCGCCGGTAGGCCGTCTCCAGGTACGGAAGCACGCCGATCTGGTAGATTTTTTCACCCGTTTCCGTGGAAATTTGCTGCGGAACGATTTCGAGATGGACGGATCGGCCATTCCTGTCCACGTCCAGCGCCACCGGTTTGCCATCCGAGCCGCGCACGTTTTCAACGAACTGCGCCCAATACTGAATTTTTTGGCCGTTGATCGCGGTAACCGTATCCCCATCTTTCAGCCCCGCGCGGTCCGCCGGTGAACCTGGTTCGATGAAATCGATGATCGGCCGCGTCGGCAAATACCCGAGTCCGGGCACGGTAGTATCCGGCAGCAAGGCGCTCTTGACGGGCAATTCAACATTGCGCCGGCCGTCCGCGCTCTCAACTTCCAGCTTCAGTGTCCCGCCTGGACCTGTTTGCCGAATCAGGCGCTCGGCCACGCTCCAGGTCGGATTGGCCGTGCCGTTGATGGAAACCACTTTGTCGCCCACGTGGATGGGTCCGGCTGCCGCATCTTGCTTGCCCACAAAACCCACGACTTCAACCGGCTTATCTTCGTATGCCGGATACGGGATCCCCACCGTCGTGATGTACCCCGTTAGCAGTAGGATCGGAAACACAAGATTTACGGCCGGTCCCGCGAACGAAATCAGCGCGCGTTGCCAGCGGGGCTTGCTCATCAATTCATCCGGCGCGCCCGTCGGAGCCACGTCGTTCGAATCGACTTCAGACAAGTCCTGACCCGCCATGCGCACATATCCGCCCAGCGGAATCGCGCTTATACGGTAGTCCGTCGGGCCACTCTTCCAGCCAAAAAGGCGCGGCCCAAAACCGATGGAAAAAACGTCCACGCGTACCTTAAAAAGGCGCGCCACGATAAAGTGGCCCCACTCGTGGATCATGATCATCAAGCCCAGCACCAGGGCCATTCCCACCAATAAACTCATACGCTTTGCTTCTCCTGTTGGCCGCTTCGCGGCCGGTTACCTGCTCGACTAAGACGCCGCGGCCGCAGTTACTGCGAGTTTGGCCACTTCTTCCCTTGCCATTCGACGTGCTTCCGCATCCGCCGTAAGCACATCCTCCATCCGTTCGAATCGCACGCGCGGCGTTCGAACGAGCACGCGCTCAATCACTTCCGGAATACCCAGGAACGGCAGTTGCCGCTCCAGAAAAGCCGCCACCGCGATTTCGTCGGCGGCGTTCAGCGCGCAGGGAAACGCGCCGCCCTTTTTCATTGCTTCACGCGCCAGACGCAGGCACGGAAACCGCCGAGCGGAAGCCTTCGCAAAATCCAAGCGCTTTAACCTGGTCCAGTCCAGAGCTAGATCATTAGATGCTAAACGCTCTGGATAGGTTAACGCATATTGGATGGGCATGCGCATATCCGTGGGGCCCAGTTGCGCTAAAACGGACCCATCGACAAACTCGACCATCGAATGGACCGTGGATTGTGGATGCACCACCACGTCAATCTGGTCCGGCCGCACGCCGAAAAGCCACCGGGCCTCGATGATTTCGAAGCCCTTGTTCATCATTGTGGCGGAGTCTATCGTGATGCGGTTGCCCATGCGCCAGTTGGGATGCGCCAGCGCTTGTTCTGGAGTCGCGCTCGCGAGCGCGACGAGCGGCGTCTTTCGAAAGGGTCCGCCTGACGCCGTCAGCACCAGCCGGCGAATCTCTCCATGCGTTCCGCCGCGCAAACATTGATGAACGGCGTTGTGTTCACTGTCCACGGGCAGGAGCTCGCGTCCGGCCTTCTTCGCCGCGGCCATCACCAATTCGCCCGCGGCCACCAGCACTTCTTTGTTCGAAAGCGCGACCGTCTTTCCAAGCTTTACGGCTTCGTAAGTAGCTTCCAGCCCGACGACTCCAACCGCGGCCGAGACGACGATGTCGGCTTTCGAATGCGTCCCCACCGCCAGCATTCCTTCGCGTCCATGGTGAATCGCCGGCAGCCTTGCGACACCCTTCTCCCGCAGCATCGCCACGAGTTCATCCACTCTGTTCGAATCGCCCACGGAAACGACTTCCGGCTTATGTTTCTTGATTTGTCCCGCGAGTTCCACCAGGTTCCCACCCGCTGCCAGCGCCACCACGCCGAACCGCCCCGCCAGGCTCTCCACCACGGAGAGACACTGCCGCCCAATCGATCCCGTAGATCCCAAGATGGCTAACTGTCTCACGAATCCTCTAGCTGCGATTAGCTGCGATTTAAGATGACGGAAAAGCGGGAGCAAGCTCCCGCACTCCATAGCCCTACGACCGAGGAGAGTAGACCAACACCCAATAATACCAGACAACCGGAATCGCAAGGATAAGCGCATCGATTCGGTCAAGCACGCCGCCATGCCCCGGCAGCAGGCTCCCGGAATCCTTGATCCCCGCGCTGCGCTTGTACGCCGATTCCAGAAGATCGCCAACCTGACCCGCAACATTGCCAACTGCTGCCATGCCCAGCAGATGCGGAAGCGGCACGGTCATAAACCGCGCAAAAATGACCGCCACGATCAGCGACCCCAGGAAACTCGCCCCTGTCCCTTCCCACGTTTTCTTGGGACTTAAATGTGGTGCTAGAGGATGTTTCCCGATGGAACGACCCACGAAATACGCCGCGCTGTCCCCCACCCATGTAATCACCAGCACAAACAGCAAAAGCACGGGCCCTTGGGCCCCAAGTCCGTGAAGCCGAATCGTGTAGGACAACGGAAAAGCAACCAGGATAAGAGCGCTGGCGCTTATCCCCGCAGCCGGAAGCGTTTCCACCAGCGGCCGCTTCGTAAAAAGCGTAATTGCCGCGATCCCCAGAACAAAAAGGAAAAACGCATCCTCAGCGCGCGGAAACATTCTAACCAGCAGCCACGCCAGCCGCGGAGGATATGCCACGCCGCCAAATTCGCCCCAGCGAATAACCGTCGTTAGCCACTGCAGATACAAGATCAGCAGCGCGCACGTGGCTGTCCAGAACCGGTATCCCCGATGGCCGATGGCCTCGCCAAGTGCAAAGTATTCGAACAGCGCAAGGATTGTGACCAACGCCATTGCCAGCGCAACAATCGCCGTCGAGCCCCACAACACCAGGCCTACAGCAAAAGGAATCAGCACCGCGGCCGTTGCCACACGCTTCCACGTCATAGAGATGAAGTCCCCTGAGAAATCGCAGGCATCATCTCATCATATCGAGGGAAATAAATCACGCGAGAGGTCGATGGAAGGAAGCGCAAAAGCGCGGAATCAATGACCCGCTACACGCGCCGGCTTTTCGTCGGAAGGTTCCCCTTCGCGGATCCCGCCGTACCGCCGCTCGCGCTTTTGAAACTCCAGCAAAGCTTCGAGGAGCCGCGCGCGGTTGAAGTCCGGCCAAAGCGTTTCGGTCACGAAAATCTCAGCGTAGGCGATCTGCCACAGCAGGAAGTTGCTCACGCGCATTTCGCCGCTCGTGCGGATCAAAAGGTCCGGGTCCGGCAAGCCGTCGGTGTACAAGTGCCGCGAAAGCTGCTCCTCGGTGACCCTATCCGATGTAGCGTGGCCATTGCGTTCTTCCAGAATCGCGTTCATGGCGTCGACAATCTCCGCGCGCCCGCCGTAATTCAGCGCCACGCACAACACCATGCCCTTGTTTCCCGCGGTCTTCTCCATCGCGTCCCGCACGTCGTTTTGAACTCCCACGGGAAGTTCATTAATGCGGCCGAGAAAACGCATGCGAATATTATTTTTTTGGAGCAGGGGCATCTCTTTGCGCAGATACTCGCGCAGCAGTTGCATCAGGAAGTCGATCTCCGCCTTGGGCCGCCGCCAGTTCTCCACCGAGAACGCATAAAGCGTCAAGGCCTCGAGTTTCAAGCGCGCGCAAGTCTCGATCGTTGTTCGTGCCGACTGCGTTCCCGAGCGATGCCCGGCAATTCGCGGCAGGTGTCTCTTCTGCGCCCAGCGCCCGTTCCCGTCCATGATGACGGCCACGTGCCTCGGCAGCCGCGACAAGTCCAGCTTTTCGAGCAATTGCGATTCTTCCGCGGTCACCGGACCAAGCTCAACCGGCGCGGCGAGATGGAGAGTTTTGTGTGATTTATTGTGCAGCACGGCGTCTATGGGGGCTTCCTGGCATTTCTTCTTTACGCCGCAAAGTTAACACACGCTTTGGCAGCGGCGCAATGGCATGGTGCCGTTTCCAACATCAGGGCGCAGGGGATGTTCCAGGTTGGAAAAGAGCTGTGTAGGTCAGAACCAGCGTCAGAGCGATCATCGCGATGGCCGTAACCCAGGCCACGATATTAAACGTCAGCGTATTCACGTACTCGCCCATCAGGTCGCGGCGGTTCACCAGCAGCAAAATAAAGATCACTACCACCGGCAGCCAGATTCCATTGCCCACCTGCGAGAAAATCAAAATCTTCCAAAGCGGTGCGTTGGGCAGCAGCACAATCCCCGCTCCAACGACAATCAGCACGGTATACAGCCAGTAAAAAATCGGCGCTTCCTTGAATTTATTGTCGATCCCCGCCTCAAATCCAAGCCCTTCGCAAATCACATGAGCGGTCGAAAGCGGCAGGATCGAGGCCGCGAACAGCGAAGCGTTGAGCAGGCCGAAAGCAAACAGAATCCCCGCTCCTTTGCCCGCCAGAGGAATGAGCGCTTGGGCGGCTTGCGCCGCGTCGGTGATATCCCGGTGACCCGAGGTGTACAGCGTCGCTGCCGTGCAAACAATGATGAAAAACACGATCACCATGCAGCTCACGCTGCCGAAGAGCACGTCCGCGCGAGCTTTTGAGTATTGGCTCGGGCCCACTTTCTTTTCCACGAATCCCGCCTGGAGATAGAAAAATTGCCAAGGCGCAATCGTTGTTCCCACAAGGCCGGTAAGCATCAGCAGATAGCCCGAATCAAAACGAAGATTGGGAATCACCGTCTGTTTCGCGGCGATGAGCCAGTCCGGCTTCGCGAGAAACGCGGAAAAGACGTACGACAGGTAGAGCACACAGGCGAAAAGAAAAATGACCTCGACCTGCCTGTACGTTCCCCGCAGCACCAACACCCAGACCAGGATCGCCGCAATGGGCACCGCAATGTACTTGCTGACATGGAAAATCTGCATCGCGGCGGCCACGCCGGCGAACTCCGCCACTACGTTTGCCAGGTCCACAAAAAACCCCGTCACCATCACAAAAAAAGTTGATCGGAATCCGAATTCCTCCCGGATGAGATCGGAGAGCCCTTTCCCCGTCACCACGCCCATCCGCGCACACATCTCTTCCGTGACGTAGAGTGCAATCGTCATGGGAATCAGCGACCACAGCAAGGCGTACCCATATTGCGCGCCCGCTTGTGTGTAGACGGAAATTCCGCCCGCGTCGTTGTCCACCTTGGAGGTGATCAGCCCCGGGCCCACCACGGCCAGCAGCAGCGTCAGCCGCCGTCTAAGGCCACGGATTTTTTTCTGCAAATCCGTGTCGCCGGTCCGCACGCGCTCAAATCTCGTGGATATGGCTTTCCAGTTCATCGCTGCGCTTGCATCCCCTTCCTAATATTTCACGAGCCGCGAGACCACGTCGTCCACGGTGATCGCCCCGATGGGCTGATTCTCTTCGTTGATCACCGTCAACATCCGCAAATTGTACTTGTCAAAAATCTCGAACACATCCTTGTCGTCCGCATTTGCCGGCAAGCTCAGCAGCGGTTCCATCTTCAACTCCGTCATGCGCTGATCCCCAGCCGCCAGCAGCAAGCGCGCCAGCGGCACCGTTCCCGAAAACTGCGCGGTGGCATCCAGCAATACGATGGTGTCGAGTTGATCGAGGTTCAATTCCTGGCCGCGCATCCAGGCCAGCACTTCGTCCCGCGTGGATGCTTCGCCTACATACAAAAACTCGGGATTCATCATGCCGCCCGCCGTGGAAGCGTCGAACTCCAGAAGTTCCCGGACTTCATCGGCCTCCTGTCCAGGCATCTCGTCCAGCAATTCTTCGGACGTTTCCTTCGGCAGATCGGCCAGCAGGTCCGCGGCCGCGTCCGGCGCCATCTCTTCGAGAATATCCGCGGCCTTTTCCGGATCAAGTTTCTCGACGATCTGCGTGGTCAGCCGCTCATCCAATTCCGCAAGCACGGCCGCCGCGGTCTCTTCATCCAGGGAAGCGATAATGCCCTGCCGCTCCGCCGCCGAGAGATCTTCCATGATTTCGGCCAGATCGGCTGGGTGTAGGTCTTCCAGTTTTTCGTGAGTGATCCGCAATTTCACGCGCCGCATGGGGTCCGGTTCAACGAGGTTCACGAACTCCCAGCGAATTGCGCGCTGCGGCAATTTGCTCTGCAGCTTTCGAACAAGCAAAGCCGGAACTACTCCCTGGAGCAGCCGCCGCACCGCCCCGGGCAGTCCCACGTCCACCTGCGTCAGCCGCAGCTCGGTATTCCCGTTCCAGCGGAACTCCGTCAGGTCAACATCGTTTACCCGCACTACTTTCCGCCCCCGCGTATCAATGATCTGCTGATCCAGCAAATCCTTCTGCACCGCAAGCCACGACTCGTTCGGCCGGTAGAGCTCCAGTGCCCGCTCGCTTACGTTCAGCTTCATGTTCCCCGCGGACACCGACGCGATCTGGTCGTGTTTTGCCACGAGCGGCTGGTAGCTTCCGCGCGACAGCAGGTAGTGCGAGACCCGGTTTGGCGCTTCCGCCGGTTCAATAAAGAACTCGCGAACGCGCCCCACAAAATTTCCTTCGGAGTCATACGTCTTTGATCCCATCAATTCCGTTGCGTAAATTTCCATGTCGTTCACCCTGCTCTGCAGTTCCGTCTCAGCCACTTTCCGTCGCAATCCGGTTCCTGACCCTGGTTCCCCGGGCAACAAAAAACCCGCGTACCGTTCCACCTCGGCCGCGGGCAAGTGCCTCACACAAATGGACTTACCGTTAGCCGCCGCTGAGCCCTCCCCACCCGACTGCCCGGACCAGCGCTTGCGCCCCGTGCGACTTCAATTGGGAACCCATCCGATGGACCCACTGCCTTCTGGACCAACTAGGGCCAGGTTCGAGTTCGCTGCGCGCACTCATCGAGAGAGAATTCACTCCATTACCGCCAACCGCGTTCGGCGACACAAATGAATCGCCAATTGCAGTCACAGCTGAATTCATAAGCCGCGACCGCCGCATTGTCAACAAAGAAATGGCTTTGAATGGAAATTTTTTTATAACAGAGACTACGTCGAGGGACTTTTTCGTTCCGGGAACACCATGTGCCGGGGTTGCTCTCCCTTGCGGCGGCACTCTTCCATGTATAGCACCAGGTAGCTTTTGAGTACGTAGTCATGGTTCGAAAAGCCCAGTTCTACCGCCACTCGATCAATCGCCTCGGCAGGCCCTTCCAGTTCTACAAACGTCCCAATGGGAGTTTCATCCAACTCGATCAACAGGTCGCGCGCCCAGGCTTTCGAACCGGGCAGCCGGAATGTCGTGCGGTACTTCTCATAGCGGAACCAGCCGCTCATTCCCAGCCCTTCGAATATCTTGCTCAGATTCGCGGCATCCGTAACCTGAAGCTCAATTTCCTCGCGAACCTTGTAATGCCCGCGCGCGGCGCCGACGAACTCCCTGCCACCGGGTTTCGCGATCGGCGGCTGTTTAAAGGTCACCACAACTCGCCGGCGCGATCCCGCCGCCTTCGACTTCCCGCGCGCTTCCGGCGTTTCCGTTCGAATGCGCAATAGCTGGCCGTGCTTTGCCAGTCCCCCCTGTGGCGTATCGAAAATCACATTTTCTTCGTGGACGCGCCCGGTTCCGCCGCCCACGGGCTTCGCCCCCATCCGCTTCAGCCTACGATGGAACGCCCGCACGTCATTGATCTTCAATTTGATTTCGGTCTCTTGCGCCATCGACGTCCCTTAGCCCAGTTTACGGCCTGCTTTGTCCTTCCGCCGACTTCCGTTAGTATAACGAAAGCACGCAGAGTAAACGCCCGGCGCCCCATCCCGCCGCGCACACCCAGAGTGGACCGGTTTAGGTCCTCGACCAAAAAAGAGACTCATGAATCCGGACGCCAAAATCGCGCCGCCAGCGCCCCCGCATGAACTTGCAACAGTAAACACCGCCCCCCTTCCGCCAGTGGCCCGGCGCGAGCCGGTCGAACAAGTGTTACACGGGGACCGCCGCGTCGATGACTACGCCTGGCTCCGCCAAAAAGATAATCCCGAAGTCATCGCCTACCTCCAGGCCGAAAACGCGTACACGGATGCCGTTTTGAAGCCTACAGCAGGCTTACAAGAAGGGCTTTATCAGGAGATGCTCGGCCGGATCCTGCAGACGGACCTCTCGGTTCCCTATCGCCTCCGCGGTTATCACTATTTCGCGCGCACCGAAGAGGGCAAACAATACGCCATGCATTGCCGCCGGCGCGATGGGGATAACTCCTCCGAGGAACTTTTGTTGGACCTCAATCAGCTGGCGCTTGGACACTCGTTCCTCGGATTGGATTCTTTCGAAGTCAGCGACGACAATCAACTTCTCGCCTATTCGATAGACACCACCGGCTTCCGCCAGTACACGCTGCAAGTAAAAAATCTGGGCACTGGCGCCACCCTTCCAGAGCGATTCGAACGCGTCACCAGCGTTGCCTGGGCTTCCGACAACCGCACGCTCTTCTATACAGTCGAGGACGAAGTCACCAAACGCTCGCACAGGCTTTACCGGCACGTCCTCGGTAATTCCGATCCCGACCCGCTCCTCTATGAAGAAACCGACGAGCGCTTCCGCCTCGAGATTGAGCGAACGCGCAGCGGGCACTTTCTTCTGCTCACCAGCGCGAGCCATACCGCCAGCGAGGTACGCTACCTCCCTGCCGGACAGCCCTCCGGCGAATTTCAGGTGATCGCTCCGCGTGAAGACAATCACGAGTATTACGCGGATCACCATCCGGGGCCGTCCGGCGGTGCCGCGGAAGGCGTTTTTTATATCCGCACGAATTCCGGCGGCCGCACTTTTCGTCTGGTGACCACGACGGTGCTGGATCCGCGCCGCGAATCCTGGCGAGAAATTATCCCTAACCGCGCAGAGGTGATGCTTGCGGCGGTCGTAGCTTTCCAAACTCATCTCGTTCTATTCGAACGCGAAGGTGGCCTCCCTTATCTTCGGATCGTTGATCTGACTTCCGACGCGCCAACCGCTCTCGCGGCTTCGCACCGCATCGAATTTACCGAGCCCGCTTACAACGCTTCCATCGGTGAAAATCCGGAGTTCAACGCCGCGCACGTTCGATTTCAATATGAATCCTTTATCACGCCGCGCTCCATCTTCGACTACGACGTGCACACGCGCGAGCGCACGCTTCGGAAACAGCAACCCGTCCTCGGCGGTTACGATGTCGCTCGATACGTCAGCGAACGGCTGCACGCCACCGCCCCAGATGGCACGCGCATTCCGCTCTCCATCGTCTACCAGCGCGACACGCCACGCGATGGTTCCGCTCCCTTGCTCCTCTACGGCTACGGCAGCTATGGCATCTCCGTACCCGTGAATTTCAGTTCGAATCGCCTCAGCTTGCTGGATCGCGGCGTTATTTACGCTGTCGCTCACATCCGCGGCGGCGGCGAACTCGGTAAACCCTGGCACGATGCCGGCCGCATGAAGCAGAAGCTCAACACCTTCACCGACTTTATCGCCGCGGCCGAACATCTCATCGCGCAGCGCTATACCGAGCCGCAAAAACTCGTCATCGAAGGCGGCAGCGCGGGCGGCCTGCTGATGGGCGCGGTCGTCAACATGCGCCCCGATCTTTTCCGCATCGTCATCAGCCACGTCCCCTTCGTCGATGTTCTGAACACCATGCTGGACGCGTCGCTTCCACTGACCGTGGGCGAATACGAGGAGTGGGGCAATCCGCAAATCGCCGGCGACTATTTCTACATGAAAAGCTATTGCCCCTACACAAACCTGGAGCAAAAGGACTATCCTGCCCTGCTCCTGAAAACCGGTCTGAACGACAGCCAGGTGATGTACTGGGAGCCGGCAAAATACGTGGCAAAACTGCGCACGCTGAAAACCGATTCGAATGAGCTGCTGCTCAAGACCAACATGGGCGCGGGACATGGCGGCGCTTCCGGGCGCTACGATTTTTTGCGCGAGATCGCTCTGGATTACGCTTTTCTGCTCACACAGCTCGGAATTCGCGAATGACCGGTAAATCATGAGCGAGCCGACTTCACCTTTAATGCAGCAGTATCACGCCATTAAGGCGCGCTACCCGCACGCGTTGCTGCTTTTCCGTCTTGGCGATTTCTATGAACTTTTCTACGAAGACGCAATTATTGCCGCGCGCGAACTGCAAATCACGCTCACTTCGCGCAACCGCGAGAAGGGCCAGCCCATCCCGATGTGCGGGGTTCCCTATCACGCTGCTGAAGGCTATATCGCGCGTTTGATTCGGGCGGGATTCAAGATTGCTATTTGCGACCAGATGGAGCAGCCGG
Source organism: Acidobacteriota bacterium (assembly GCA_013289585.1). GTDB lineage: Bacteria > Acidobacteriota > Terriglobia > Acidiferrales > UBA7541 > Acidiferrum. The sequence continues at coordinate 291,263 of JABCZR010000003.1, forward strand.
GCCCAGGCAAAAAGCTAGTGCGCCGCGAAGTCGTGCGCGTCATCACGCCTGGGACGGCCACGGACGTCGCTGTTCTGGACGCTCGCGAAAACAATTTTCTGGCTTCGGTGGCGCGGCATGCCACGGGTTCGCCCGTTGGACTTGCCTATGTGGATCTTTCCACGGGGGAATTCCAAGCCACCGAATTTTCCGGGCCCCAGGCGGATGAAGCTCTCCGCGATGAGCTGGTGCTGCTTCACCCGCGGGAAACTCTGCTGCCGCGGCCTCAGCAGCTTTTCGAAACTGCAAAAACTTCACTCCTCGAAGGCGCAGGCGGCGTCGAGTCTCGCCTGGAAGACTGGATTTTTCAGCGCGACTACGCCGAACGCATCCTCCGCGAACAATTCGGCGTCGTGGAACTGACCGGCTTCGGGCTCGACGATCATCCGCAAGCGCTTGCCGCTGCGGGTGCCATCGTTCACTATCTCCGCGAAAACGCTGCCCGCTCCGCCGATCGCTCGGAGCCGGATGCAGGCAACGCCGCGCCCAGCGTCGAGGCGCTCCAGCACCTTGACCGCGTCCGCTACTACGAGCAGCACGACGCTCTCATTCTCGATCCCGTCTCCGTTCGGAATCTCGAACTTCTTGCGCCCATCTTCACTGAAGAGTCCGGCCGCGGCAGCCCCGCGACGCTCATTGCCGTACTGGACGTCACTGTCACGGGCATGGGCGCGCGGCTGCTGCGCTCGTGGATTCTCCGGCCGCTCATCGATCGGGAAGCCATCGAAGCCCGGCTCGACGCAGTCACTCACCTTGTCCAGCAAACTGTGGTCCGGGGTGAAATCCGCAAGGAGCTGAAAGGCATCCTTGATCTTGAGCGGCTCACCAGCCGGATTACCTTGGGGCTGGCTTCGCCGCGCGAACTTGTGGCGCTGCGCAGATCTCTGGTGCAGCTCCCGGTGCTGAAGAATTTCCTCACGCCGCCACCCGCTGGTGGTAGCGAGCTTCTTCGCCATCTCCACCAGGAAATCGACGAACTCACTGATGTTCGCGAACGCCTGGAACGCGCCATCGCCGACGAGCCGCCCGCTCTGGCGACCGACCCAGGCATGATCCGCAGCGGCTATCACGGCGAACTGGATGAGCTCCGCAACCTCAGCCAGCACAGCAAACAGATCATCGCCGCCATGGAAGAGCGGGAACGCAAACGCACCGGCATCGCTTCGCTCAAGATTCGTTTCAATCAGATTTTTGGCTATTACATTGAAATTTCCAAACCCAACTTGTCCCTGGCTCCGGCGGATTATGAGCGCAAGCAGACGCTCGTCAACGCTGAACGTTTCACTTCTACGGAGCTCAAGGAATATGAACGCAAGATTCTGGCCGCCGACGAGCGCATCCTCGAAATCGAGCGCCAACTTTTTGTCGAAGTGCGTTCTTTCGTCGCTGCCAAAGCCGTGCGCCTGCGTCGGACCGCTGCCGCCGTCGCGCAACTCGACGTGCTCACCGCGTTTGCCAAACTGGGCGCCGATCGCGGCTATGGCCGGCCGGAGTTCAACTCAGCCGGAGAACTCCTGATCATTGGTGGCCGTCATCCCGTCATCGAAGAGCTGTTGCGCCAGAAGGGCGAGCGTTTCGTTCCCAACGATCTCTGCTTCGAACCCGGCAGGCAGCAGCTTCTGCTTATCACCGGACCAAACATGGGCGGGAAATCCACCTACCTACGGCAGTCCGCTTTGATCGTTCTGATGGCCCAGATGGGTTCCTTCGTGCCCGCGCGGCAGGCCAAGCTGCCCATCACCGACCGCATCTTCACGCGCATCGGCGCCAGCGACAATCTTGCGCGCGGGCGTTCCACATTTCTGGTCGAAATGAGCGAAGTCGCCGCCATTCTCAACCACGCCACACCAGCGAGCCTTGTCCTACTCGATGAAGTCGGACGCGGCACGTCGACCTTCGATGGTCTCTCCATCGCCTGGGCCGTGGTCGAGCATCTGCAAAAACACACTCGCGCGCGCACGCTCTTCGCCACGCACTACCATGAGCTCACCGAGCTTGCCGATTTGTTGCCCGCGGTGAAAAACGTGCATGTGTCCGTGAAAGAAACGCCCAGCGAGATTATTTTTTTGCGTCGCGTCGAACCCGGCAGCGCCGATAAGAGCTACGGCATCGAAGTCGCGCGCCTCGCCGGCCTTCCGCGCAGCGTCGTCGAGCGCGCGCGCGAAGTCTTGAAAAAACATGAACAGAGCGAGCACGAACTCAGCGAAACGCTCTCCCCCGGCGCGTCCGATATCGCCCACAAAAACGGCCATCAGCAGGTGTTGTTCACCACCCTCGACCGCGAAGTGCTCGAAAAACTGCGCCGCGCCGACCTCGATCAACTGAAGCCGCTCGACGCCCTGAATCTCCTTGCCGAGCTGAAAAAACAAATCTTATGAGCGACAAGCCCATGCTTGTACTTGGCGTGATGTCCGGAACCTCCGCCGACGGTATCGACGTCGCTCTCGCGCGCATCTTCGGTGCTCCGCCGAGGCTGAATGCCAAACTCATGGGGCACACCTCTGTGAAGCTCACAGCAGCGCTGCGAAAGGAAATCCTTCACGTCGCCGAAGGTCACCTGATCACGGCCAACGAACTGAGCCAGCTTAATTTTCGTCTGGGAGAAGCTTTTGCTGGCGCGGCTCTGAGCGCGTGCACGCGTTTTCGCCTTTCGCGTTCGCGAGTCGATCTAATCGGCTCTCACGGCCAAACCGTATTCCATCAAGGCATCCCCGCGTATTTCTTTGGCAGCAAGGTCGCCTCAACCCTACAAATCGCTGAACCATCCATTATCGCCGCGCGCACAGGCATCACGACGGTCTGCGATTTTCGCCCCGCAGATATTGCCCTCGGCGGACAAGGCGCCCCACTCGTTCCCTATGCCGATTATCTACTCTATCGCCACGCAAAATTCGGCCGTGTCTCCCTCAATCTCGGCGGCATCGCCAATATCACCGTTCTTCCAGCAGGGGCGAAGCCACAACAAGTCTTCGCCTTCGACACCGGCCCGGCGAATATGCTTATTGACGCTCTCGTCTCCCACTTCACCCACGGCCGCAAGCGCTTCGACGCCAACGCGCATCTCGCCTCTCGGGGCCGCAGCATCCCCGCACTCCTCAACGAACTCCTGCGCGATCCCTATCTTAAGCTCCGTCCACCCAAGTCTACCGGCCGCGAATACTTCGGCCATGCCTACACAAAAAAGTTACTCGCTCTCGGCCGCCGCTATCACGCCGAACCTAACGACCTCATCCGCGCCGCCACTATTTTCACCGCACTTTCTGTCGTCGACGCGTTGCATCGCTTCGTTCTCCCGAAAGAAAAAATCCAGCAGCTTATCGTTTCCGGCGGCGGCGCTCGCAATCCTTTGATTCTTGCCCAGCTTGCCGCGGCACTTCCCAACATAGAAGTTCTGCCCTCTTCGCGCCTCGGCATCCCCGAGGACGCCAAAGAAGCCTTCGCCTTTGCCCTGCTCGCCTACGAAACCTTTCACCAGCGCCCATCGAACCTGCCATCCGCAACGGGCGCCCGCGGCCCGGCCATTCTCGGTAAAATCTCCTATGCCCCGCCGCGCTGACTGCCGCCACTCAACCCTCCGTCTTTTCTTTACCTCCTTACTTCCTTACGTCATTACTTCGTTCTGCCTCGCATCCTGTTCGAATTCATCTCGCAACGATCCCGCTGCTCTCACTTTTCTCATCGAATCCAGCCCCACGAATCTCGACCCGCGCTTCGCCACCGATTCGCAATCCCAGCGCATCGATGGACTGCTCTTCAGCGGCCTGCTCGAGCGCGATAATCAGATGAATCTCCACCCCAGCCTGGCCGAATCCTGGGATACACCCGACCCGCTCACCTACGTTTTCCATCTTCGCCGCGGTATCCGTTTCCACGACGGTCGGCCGCTGACCTCCGCCGATGTGAAAACCACTTTCGAATTCATCCGCAATCCCGCCAACAAATCGCCCAAGCGCGGAGCCCTGCGAATGGTGAGTTCCATCGAAACCCCGGATGAGCTCACCGTCATCTTTCATCTCAGCGAACCCTACGCTTCTTTCCCGCTGAATCTCATCTCCTCCGCCATTGGAATCGTTCCCGCAAACGCCGGCCCGGATTTTTCGCGCCACCCTGTCGGCTCCGGCCCCTTTCGCTTTGTTCAACAATCGCAGGACGAAGAAGTCGTCATCGACCGCAATCCTGAATACGCCCCCTCCGCGCCACAGCTCACGCGCATCCGCTTCCGCATCGTTCCCGACGCCATCGTTCGCGCCCTCGAACTTCGCAAAGGTTCCGCTGATCTGGAGATGAGCTCCCTATCTCCGGATATTATTCCCGTGCTCGCGCGCCAGCCCGATCTTGCGGTCACCGAGCGTTCCGGCACGAATCTGACCTACCTCAGTTTCAATCTCGAAGATCCCGCCCTCTCCCGTCGCGAACTTCGCCAGGCCCTCGCGCTTGCCACCGATCGCGAATCGCTTATCCGTTTTCTCCTCCACGGTGAAGCCAATATTGCAAATGGCGTTCTCCCAGCAGAACTCTGGGCCGCCGAATCGGATCTCGCGAAATATCCGTTCGATCCCGCCAAAGCCGGACAACTCCTCGAAGCCGCAGGTTTTCCACGCCAGAAATCCGGCGTGCGACTGCATCTCACGCTGAAATGTTCCACGGAGGAACAAGCCCGCCTCATCGGGGCAGCTCTTCAGGAACAGTGGCGGCGCGTCGGCGTCGAGCTCGAACTTCGCCCGCTCGAACTCGCCACGCTCTTCTCCGACGTTTCGAAAGGAAATTTCCAGATCACTTATCAGCGGTGGGTCGGGGCAAATACCGATCCGGACTTTCTTGAATACGCTTTCTCGTCAAAGCGTTTCCCACCCGACGGCGCCAATCGCGGACACTACCGCAACCCGCGCGTAGACGTGCTGACCGACCAGATTCGCGTAGAAATGAATCAGGAAAAACGGAAACTCTTGTGCAGTGAAGTGCAGAAAATCCTGGCGGAAGACCTTCCCTATCTTCCCATGTGGTTCAACGACGTTATCTCGGTCCACCGCCGCGCGCTCGGCGCGATCGATCTCTCCCCTACGGGTGACTATAATTTTCTTACCACTCTTCGCCCGAGTGGCAAATAGCGGCCACCAGCTTTACTTCAGCGCCTTCTCAATCTCCGCTACGGGAATCGCGCCTTCCCTGCCAATCTTCCATTCATCGCCATTTAACTCCACGATCGTCGACGCCAGCGTCGCTCCCGTTTCTCCCGCGTCCATCACCAGCGGCAGCCGCGAACCCAGTTGCTTCATCACCTGCGCCGCGCTCGCACACGACGGGAATCCCGAAATGTTCGCACTCGTCCCGGTGATCGGCCCTTCGAACTCCTCGATCAACCCTTCTACAACGGGACTCTTCGGCCAGCGCAGAGCGACTCTCCCGGTGTTCGCCGTTACCTTCAGCGGCAAACGGCTGGCCGCCTCCACCACAATCGTCAGCGCCCCGGGCCAGAATTTATGCGCCAGCCGCAAAAAATTCCGCGGCATACAATCCGGCACCAGGCTGTCGAATATTTCCGCGCGCGAAAGCAAAATCGCTTGTTCGACGGAATTCACCAGGATTGGCAGCGCCCGCGCCTCCGGCCGCCCCTTCACGCGGTAAATCTCGTCAACCGCCGCTAAATTGAATGGGTCCGCAGCCAAGCCGTAAAACGTGTCCGTGGGAATCCCGATTACGCGGCCACGCGCAAGAAAATCCGCCGCATAGCGCAGCACATCCGCTTCGGGAGTTTGCGCATTCACGCGCAGGAGTTCTGCCGGCAACTTTTTGGCCCTTGGCGAAGTCGTGGTGCCACCTCGCAGCGTTCCGCCAACGCTGCCCTTATTTGGGCGACGCTACCATACCCCCGTAACCCGCGCAATAAGAGCCTGTTGGCGGCGCGAGCGGCATGCGATCCGGCCCCCTCTTCGCATGCTTGACGCCACTTCTCCCCTGGCCTATGTTCTTTTCGGGAAGAAAAGATTTGATATCAATAAATCTCAACTCTGGGCTGAATCCAGAGAAGGAATAGGTCAGCATGCCCGACGTCCAAGCCAAGATCTTCCCCATCGATGCCTTGCGCGAATTCAGCATTCGCGTCTTTCTCAAATTTGGAGTCCCCAAAGAGGACGCCACGCAGGCCGCCGAAGTGCTCGCCAGCGCCGACCTCCGCGGCATTGATTCGCACGGCGTAGCCCGCCTGCACAGCTACTTTGGTCTGCTGAATGAAGGCATGATCAATCCCAAACCGCGCATCAGCACGGTCCGCTCAACGCTAAGCACGGCAACTGTTGACGGCGATAACGGCCTGGGCCTGGTCGTCGGCCCGCAAGCCAACCGCATGGCCATGGACATGGCGGAGAAGGCGGGTTCCGGCTGGGTCAGCGTCTGCAACACCAACCACTTCGGCATCGCGGGCTACTATGTGCTGCAGGCCTTGGAACGCGACCTGATCGGCTGGGCCATGACCAACTCCGCGAAGCTGGTAGCGCCCCTGTTCGGCGCGGAACGCATGCTCGGCACCAATCCCATCGCCATCGCCTTCCCCGGAAAAGACGAGCCAGCCATCGTCATTGACATGGCCACCTGCGCCGCCGCATATGGAAAGATCGAAATGGCCCGCCGCCGCGGCGAGCCAATCCCTTCGGGCTGGGCGATTGACAGCCAGGCTCGCGTAACGACCAACCCCGACGACGCGGTCAACGGCGGCGCACTCTCGCCGCTCGGTTCCGACCGCGAACGCGGCGGCCACAAAGGCTACGCCTTGGCCATGATGGTGGACATGCTGTGCGCCGTTCTCAGCGGCGCCAACTGGGGGCCATTCGCGCCGCCTTTCGCCCTGCGCCAGGAAATTTCCACGCGCAGCGTCGGCAAAGGCATCGGCCATTTCTTCGGCGCCATGCGCATTGACGGCTTCATGGAGGTGGATTCTTTCAAGCGCCAGGTGGACGACTACATCCGCGTCTTCCGCGGCACCAAGCCGGCTCCCGGCACGAACGGCCCGCTCATTCCCGGTGATCCCGAGCGCGAAGCCGAAAAATTGCGCCGCGAAAAAGGGGTCCCACTAATCCCACCCATCCTCGAAGACCTGCGCGACATTTCCCGCCAAACGGGGATTCCCTTCGACTGAGAGATTCGTCCGAAGGCTCGCTCGGCGGCAGACATCCTCACCGACAGATCTCTGGTTGGTTTTCTTTAAGACTTCGGCGGGAGCACCGCATTCTTTTCCAGCTCTTTAATCGTGATCTTGACCAGATCCTTGATCGCCTTCATCGCGGAATTGGCGTCAAACGCATTCGTTGTCCCCGTCCACACCAGTTGTCCATTCGTTTTCGCGGTGGCGTAAAAATTTGTCTCCACTCGCGCAATCTTTTCTTTCTCGAGATAGCCCGGAGTATAGATCTCGGGAGTCACGAAGCCGTAAAATGCGGCAAAATTCCCGTACTCCGGAAGCGGCGTGTAGACCTCGCCCGGCACGTAAGTCGTTTTGATTTCCGCCTTCGTCAATCGCGACACGACGATTGCATCGAAGTTCTGTTCCTGGATCACTTCCTTCAAATCCTTGATGTCGATAGGCGTCGAGTTCGGCCGCGGCAGGAACACATAGCTTTGCGTAGCCTGAACGCCAGGCCTGGTAATTGCCGCCGTCAGCTCGTCCTCAAACTCCGCCCGGTTCTCCACTTTGCCATTGAGCGCCAGCACCAGAATATTTTTGAAGACTCCCGCACCCTTATAGTCGGGATTCTTCCAACTCAGCTCCATCTTCGGCGAACTGGCCAGCAAAAGCGCCGGGATAGCCAGCACAGCCATGAACAAAAGCGATTGTTTTCTCAAGATAATTCCTCCCCTTTGCGACCTTCGAATTTCAGTCCTGCCATCTGCGCAATCTCTTTGCCCAAGATCTCTCAAGCGGTCGATCCTCGTGATGCAATCGTTCAAGTGCTCTGATCCTACAGAGCCTGTGAGAAACCGCATAGTGTCAATAATTACAGACCTCCTCCTCCTTCCCGGACTTCAAACCGCCTCACGATTCGAACGTGCGAGAATTGGCCTCCGTAGCACCAAATTTGCTACCCTCCACGGTGATGGCCACGCCCGGAAAAGCCGCTCGCAACGCTCGCGCCGCGGGCGATCCCACGCTCCTCACCAGCCGCGACAATCGTTGGCTCAAGGAGTTCCGCATGGCTCTTCGCGGCGGCCTGCCCACAGAAGGCGGATTCGTCGGCGTCGAAGGCCCCCGCCTTGTCGAAGAAGCCCTGCGTTCCGGCTGCCGCATTCAGGCCGTGCTCTTCAGCGAATCCGGCGAGCGCCATCACGAACGCCTCTCCCCCCTCATCGATCGGCCCGAAATGGCTTTCCCCGTCCTCCGCACTACCGACCGCCTCTTCGAAGGCCTTGCCGACACGGAGCACCCGCAAGGAGTGGCGGCTTTGGTTCATCCGAAAGAAACTTCTTTTGACGATCTGGTGCGCACCCCCGAATCCGCTTGCGCCTCCCTAGTCGTAGTTCTCGCCGGCGTCCAGGATCCTGGAAACGTCGGCACCATCCTGCGCACCGCTTCCGCATTCGGCGCGACTGGCGCCGCTACCGCCGCTTCCGGAATCAGCGGCACCGCGAATCCTTTTTCTCCGAAAGCGCTGCGCGCGTCCGCGGGTGCTGCGCTCCATCTCCCCATCCTGGCCGGAGTCTCGCTCCCCATCCTTCTCGCGCAACTCAAAGTCGCCGGCGTCCGCACACTCGCTTCCAGCGTGCACGAGCTGCAGCAAGGTGACCAGCCGCTCCTCGCGCCATGGGAAGTGGATTGGTGCCAGCCTGTCGCTTTGCTCGTCGGCAACGAAGGCGCTGGCCTGCCCGAAGAAATCGAGCGCAGCGCTGATGCGCGCATTCGAATCCCTATGGCCAGCGGCGTAGAATCCCTCAACGCGGCCGCCGCCGCGGCGGTGCTGTTTTACGAAGCCGCGCGCCAACGAAATTCATTGTCGCAGCCTCGAACAACACCGTGAGCCTCTTCTCCCATTTGCCGAACGCGGCCGAGCCGGACGTCCCAGCGGCCAATCAGCCGCTCGCCGAGCGCATGCGCCCGCGCACGCTTGACGAATTCATCGGCCAGGAAAAGCTTCTCGGCCCCAGCAAATCGCTGCGCGTTCAAATCGAAAACGACAATCTCGGCTCCATGCTCTTCTGGGGGCCGCCCGGCTGCGGCAAGACCACGCTCGCGCGGCTCATTGCGCGCCTGACCAGCTCCGAATTCGTTTCCTTCAGCGCCGTTCTGGCCGGCATCAAGGAAATCAAGGAAGTCATGGCCGTCGCCGAACAAAAATCCCGTTCGGGCCACAGAACCATTGTTTTCGTCGACGAAGTGCACCGCTTCAACAAAGCCCAGCAGGACGCCTTTCTCCCACACGTCGAGGCCGGCCACATCATTTTCATCGGCGCCACCACCGAGAACCCGTCGTTCGAAGTGATCTCGCCGCTTCTTTCCCGCACCAAGGTCTACGTCCTCGATCCGCTCACCACGCCGCAAATCGCTGAGCTTCTTCGCCGCGCCCTCAACGACAAAGAGCACGGCTTCGGCAACGAGTCCATCGAAGCGTCCGACGACATCCTCTTTCGAATCGCTTCCTTCGCTAACGGCGACGCCCGCGCTGCCTACAACACGCTCGAACTCGCCGTTCGAAGTGCAAAACTGAATTCAGCGGGCGTTCGAACCATCACTCCCGAACTCCTCGAAGACGTCCTGCAAAGAAAACTCCTGCGCTACGACAAAGCCGGCGAAGAGCACTTCAACCTCATCTCCGCGCTGCACAAATCCGTCCGCAACTCCGATCCTGATGCTGCGCTCTACTGGCTCGCGCGCATGCTCGAATCCGGCGAAGACTCGCTCTATCTCGCGCGCCGCATGGTGCGCATGGCCAGCGAAGATATCGGCCTCGCCGAGCCCGGCGCGCTCGCCGTCACTCTCGCCGCCAAAGACGCCTTCGATTTCCTCGGCGCGCCCGAAGGCCATCTCGCCCTTGCACAAGCCGCCGTCTATCTTTCGCTCGCGCCAAAATCCAACGCCCTTTACACCGGCTACGGGGCGGTCTTGGAAGACGTCCAGAAAACCGAAGCCGATCCCGTGCCCCTTCATCTCCGCAACGCCGTCACCGGCCTCATGAAAAACATCGGCTACGGCGCTGGCTACAAATACGCCCACAATTTCGAAGAAAAAGTCACCGACATGTCCTGCCTCCCCGACAATCTCGCCGGTCGCACCTATTACAAGCCCACCGACGAGGGATTCGAGCAGCGCTTACGCCAACGCCTCGACGAAATTCGTAAGATAAAATCAAAAGTGTCTCGCGAAACCTAAGGTGACTCAATGAAGCGGCCAGTTCTCCTCTTCGTTTTTCTTTGCTGCTCCGCAGCATCTGCCGACGATTTTCCCAAGCGTCCGCGCATTTTGGGGATTAGGCACGTCGAGATACACATCTCGGACCTGGCGGCGGCCAAGAAGTTTTATGGCACACTGGATCCGGGGATCGCGGAATGTGTTGGCTGCAAAGATTCGCAGCAATACCTCTGGCTACAGCTTTCTGGCAGTCAGAGCGTTCTGCTGTGGAACTCATCATCCCTCCCAAGACCCTCTCTGCCCAAGTCCTCGCTTTTGAAGAGCATAGGATTTGAAATCGACGACATCCAGAGAATGACTGAATTTCTGCGTGTGAAGGGGATCTCTTTTCAACAGGTATATCCAGTTGACGGAGACCCGAGTCTAATCGTTGCGGACCCTGACGGATATCAAATCGAGTTTATCCAACCTCAGCCCAGCCCAATGAATCGTCCACGTGTAACGATTCCAAAATCTGTTCGCCTTATTCACGCTGGAATTGTTGTCCGGGATCGCGCCGCGGAAGATCACTTTTATAAAGACATTCTCGGCTTCCGCCCTTACTGGCACGGCGGCATGAAGGACGACAAGGACGACTGGATCGACATGCAAGTTCCCGACGGCACCGACTGGATCGAATTCATGCTCAACGTTCCCGCCAACGCCGACCATCACACTCTAGGCGTGATGAATCACATCGCCCTGGGCGTCACCGACATTCACGCCGCTGAAGCGCAACTCCGCAAGAATGGCTGGACAGGTAACGAGCAACCCAAAATTGGCCGCGACGGCAAATGGCAGCTGAACCTCTACGATCCTGACGACACCCGCGTCGAATTCATGGAATTCACTCCTGCGCAAAAGCCCTGCTGCTCGGAGTATGCCGGCCCGCACCCGGGACCCAAACCGTGATCCGTTTCCCAAACGCCATTGCCCCATGTCAAAATGCATTCGTCCGCAAATGAACCGGCTCCTCTTCCTTCTGGCTGCGTGTTTCGCATCTCTCCCGCTCACTGCGGAAGATCAGCCCGCGCGCCCGCCCGTCACCGGCATCGCACGCGTCCGTATTTATTCCACGGATCTCTACAAATCTCGTGAGTTCTACAATCGTATTCTGGGTCTCGCTCCCGGGACAGCAGGCTGCACCGGCGTCGTCAATCCATGTTTCACCGTCAATGACCGCCAGCAAATCGAGCTGGTGCAAGTAACTTCCGGCGCCCCGGAAAATCTCCTCGCCGAAGTCGCCTTCGCCACCCCCGACGTCGAGCAGATGCGCCGCTACCTCCTCGCGCACCACATCGCTGCCGGCAACATCAAGAAAGAACCCAACGGGGTCCAGCACTTTGAACTTCTCGATCCCGAAAACCACCCCATTGCCTTCGTCCAGCTTCCCGCTTCGCGCTTCTTCACCGCGCCTACACAGCAGGTCAGCACCCGCATGGTCCACGCCGGATTCATCGTCAAGGACCACGCCGTCGAAGACCGCTTCTACATGGACCTCCTCGGCTTCCGCATGTACTGGCACGGCGGCTTCAAGGACGCCGACAACGACTGGTGGGAGATTCAAGTCCCCGAGGGCACCGACTGGATCGAATACATGCTCAACATTGCGCCAAACGCCAACAAACAGGAGCGCGGCGTTCAGAATCATTTCTCCTTCGCCGTTGAAAAAATCCAACCCGCCGCCGCGCGCCTGCGTAGCAACGGCCTCAAGTCCACCGACCAGCCCGAAATCGGCCGCGACGGCAAATGGTCCTACGACATCTACGACCCCGACCTGACCCGCATCGAATTCATGGAATTCAAGCCCGCGCAGGCCCCATGCTGCAATCCCTACACCGGACTGCAGCCGAAACCATGATCTGCCCTTGCGCCCGCAGCCGGTTTCGATGGCTCCGCCAATTCTGCGCGATGTTCTGCGTTCTCGCCGGCTGTTGCTCCATCCCCGCTAGCCGTGCGCAAGATCTCGACAAACCAGTCCAATCCATCGACGAGGAAATCACCGCCTTCGCCTACGCCCCGGACGGCCGCATCGTCTTTTCCGTCAACCGCAACCTCAAAACCAAACTCTACGACCTCGAGCACGACGACATCTGGATTCAGGACTCCGGCGGCAAACGCCGCCGCATTTTCGAAGGGCAGAAATTCACGCGTAGCAACCAGCCGTTCAGTTACATCGTTGATTCCTTTCGCTGGTCGCCCAACGGCCGCATGTTCCTCGCCGAACTTTTCACCACCGCCGTCGTTGACGACTCCGGCAAAACGCAGGATTCCTCTCAAACGCTTCTCCTCGAGGACAACGGAAAAGAGATTCGCATCGCCAAAGGCGACAGCCTCATCCTCGATGCCGCCGATTCTTTCTGGCTTCCCGATGGCGGCACCATCGGCTACCTCTCGGAATCAGTAAAGCCCCGCCAGCTTTTCTCCCTCAAGTTCACGCGCATCTCGCTCGGCGTCCTTCCCTCCGTTTACGAAGGCCGCACCTTTCGAGACCTTGCGCCGCTTCCTGGGACAAGTTCCACCATTGCCATCGAGCAGGACCATTCGCAAACCGGTCCCTCACGCCTCCAGCGTCTCGACCTGCTGAGCGACGATGAAATGGAGCTTGCGACTCTCGACGGCTATGGAGGCGGCCTCAGCGTTTCTCCGTCTGGCAAGAAAGTGGCCTACTTCCTCGACAAGGAAATTCTCGAAGTACGCGACCTCGCTTCCCCCGACCATCTCGCGCGTCTTCGCGTTGGCCTCGGCGTCATTCGCTGGTCGCCCGACGAATCGCGCATCCTTCTCAAGCGCGCCATCGAGAAGAAATCCGGTGACCTCGTCTGGATCGATCTCCCGCCCCTAAGCCCATCCTCGAAGGGCCAGGAAATTCCGATTTCTCAGCCGCAGGCCATACCCATTCTCCACGGCCTCACCTTCCGCGACTTCGCCATCTCCCCCGACGGCCGCTTCCTCGCCGTAGTAATCACCGGCAAACGCAACCTCCTCGTCTTTCCTCTCCCCCGCTAATCCGTTTTCGCTTCTTCCCTTGTAGGGGCGCAGCATTGCTGTGCCCTGCGTCGCCCAGGCGTTACCGCTTCAGGCCTCGGCTCTCCAAAATAAAATTGGCCCGCGCCATCATCCCACGCGGGCCAATGCCAAACTCCCCATCGCTGTTCCTACTGCGCAAATCGCTTGAAAAAACTCTCCGATTTCCACGCCGGCCGCTGCGCTTCGTCCGCCACTCGCAACGCCAGCTTCTCCAAAATCGCGTTGAACTGCGCCGCTGCCGCCAAATCCACCGGCTGGCTCAAATCATCCGCCGGCCCGTGGTATCGCTCCTTGTACCAATCATTGAATTTCTTCTCTTCCGCCGTTCCCGGCACCCATCCAAATTTAAACGCCAGCGCCGGCACGCCCTTTCGAATGAAACTGTATTGATCGCTTCGAATGAACCGGTTGTGATCCGGCTGCTTGTCCGCTTGCACCTGCACGCCCGCCGCCTCGCAAACAGCGCGCACGTCCTCCCCCAGCGTCGATTCGTTCAGCCCCTGCACCTCCAGATATTTCAACGGAAACAGCGGCAAAAACATGTCCATATTCAAATCCGCCACAATGTTTTTCCTGTCAACGGTAGGATGTTCCGCGAAATATCTCGACCCGAGCAGCCCTTTCTCTTCCCCCGTCACTGCCAGAAACAAAATCGACCGCTTCGGCTTCGCTCCCGACTCCTTAATTCCGCGCGCAATTTCAATCAACGAAGCGATACCCGACGCGTCGTCCATCGCGCCGTTGTAAATTTTGTCGCCGTTCACCGGCTCGCCGATTCCCAGATGATCCAGGTGCGCGCTGACCACCACATACTCCTTGCTCAACTTCGCATCGCTCCCCGGCAACACGCCGATAATATTTTCCGACTTCGTCTCCGACGTCTTCACCTTTACTCGCGCCCGGATCGTTACCGCCAGCGGGAATCGCGGCAACGGCTTGTCGGCGTTCATCGCATCGAGCACTTCCTGAAAAGTGTGCCCGCTTCCCGCGAAAAGGTTTTCCGCATGCGCCGGATTGAACACCATCGAGATCGGCAAACTTGGTTCTCCCGCAACGCCGAGATCACTCAATTCCATCCGCGGCTCCAGACGCGCGCCCGCCGTCCGCGACCAGGGGACTTCGGCCGCCTTCGGATTCGGAATTGATCCCGTGCCAATGGCGCCGCTTTTCTTCAGCGCTTTCAGTCGCTCGTCTCGCGACTGGTAGTGCGCCTTGATCTCCGTCGGCATGCTGGCTGGGCCGCCAGTGATGTAAATCACGAACTTCCCTTTTGTATCCAGTCCGGCAAAATCGTCATACTTCAATTCCGGTACGCTCAAGCCATAACCGGCAAACACCGCCGGCGCCGTGATCGTCGCATCGCCGTCAGCATGCGGATTGAAAAACGCATCCTCTCCTAGCTTGAGTTGTTGCGTCTTGGTTTCCAGCGTCAGCGCGATCGAGGACTCGCTCTCATCGGTCTGCGCGACCTGGAATCGCACCGGCTGAGCATAACCGTCCGTCCCCGCCGGTTGCAGTCCGGCGCTCTTGAATTTGTTCGTCACATACGCCGCAGCCATCTCATATCCGGCGCTGCCCGTGTCGCGCCCCTCCCACTTGTCGTCCGCCAAATACTGCACGTGCGCCCACCAGCGCTTTCCCAGCGCCTCCCAATCCGGCGTTGCCGCCATCGCTGCCGCCGCGCCGAGCACGCTCAAACACGCGCACAGCTTTCCGATCCGCTTCATCGGTTTCTCCTCAATGAAATAACGATGCAAATGGTATCAAAACTCAGGAATTCAGTTGCCGTAATCTTTTGCGATGCTCGATGTGAATGCATGCATCTTCAACCACCGTAAGCCCTGCCGCGCGCGCCTTCTCCGCAGCCGCTTCATGCTCAATACCCTGCTGCATCCACACTACTTTGGCGCCGATTCGAATCGCGCTCTCCACCACCGGCGCTACTTCCTCCGCGCGACGGAAAATATTCACGATCTCGATTTTCTCCGGCACGTCTTCCAGTCGCGCGTAGCTTTTCTCTCCCAGCACTTCTCTCTCGTTCGGATTCACCGGAATAGTCCGGTATCCTTCGCCCTGCATGTATTCTGTCACGCGATAACTCGGCCGCATCGGACTTGACGACAATCCGACCACGGCGATGGTTTTGTATTTTTTCAGGAGATAAAGAATCGGGTCAGCGCTGCTCGCCGCGTCATCCGGCACCAGGACTCTCATCGGGTGGCGAGTACGCTCTTTCCTGCGCGTTTCGCCAGCACTTCCGCCATCGCTCGCAGGAATTTGCCGTTTTCTTCCGCGGTTCCGACTGAAACTCGAATCGCTTCCGGAAATCCCATCCACGCCAGCGGCCGCACGATCACGCCCATGTGCAAAAGTTCGTCGCTGATCTTTCCCGCGTCCGGGCCCACTTCCATGAACACAAAGTTCGCTTCGCTCGTCACTGGCCGCAATCCCATCTCCGTCAATCCCGCGCACAACCGCGCCCGCTCCGTCGCGTTGGTCTCAATGCACCGCGCCACGTGCTCCGCGTCGTCCAGCGCCGCCAGCGCCGCTGCCTGCGCCACTCCCGATGTATTAAATGGCGTCTTCAGCTTGTTCATCGCGGAAAGCAGCGGGGTCGTTCCAATCGCATACCCGATCCGCAATCCCGCCAGTCCATACACTTTCGAAAACGTCCGCAGGATCAGCATGTTCTTCCGCTTGCGGTAGGCCGCCACCGAATCTCGCAGCCCTACGCTCACCGCATAGTGGATGTATGCTTCATCCAGCACCACCAGCACGCCGTCCGGCACCTTCGCCAAAAACTCCTCAAACTCTTCTCCTGAGAATGCCGTGCCTGTTGGATTATTCGGATTCGCCAGATAAATCACCCGCGTCTTTGGCGTAATCGCGTTTGCCATGGCCTCCAGATCAAACGCAAATTCCCGCTGCCTTACCAGCACCAATTCCGCGCCGCTCGCGCGTATCGCCACCGAAAACGGCGCGTAGCTTCCCTCCGACGTCAGCCCTTGCAATCCCGCCCGCAAAAGCACGCGCGCCGCCAAGTCAATAATCTCGCTTGAGCCCAGCCCTATAAATATCTCTTCCGGAGCAACGCCGTTCAGTTCCGCCAAAGCCTCGCGCAACCGGTGCGTCCCGCCATCCGGATAGCGATTCGCATCCGCCAGCACCGCTCGCGCCGCTGCAATCCCCTTCGGCGACGGCCCCAGCGGATTCTCATTCGAAGCGAGCTTTACCGCCTGAATCTTCAGCTCGCGCTCCACTTCTTCAATCGGTTTTCCGGGAATATAAACGGGTAATCCGCGAAGGTAATCCGGAATCAGCTCTTCAATCGTGCGTGTCATCTCTTCTAGTCTACTTCGCCTCGCGGCCCGCAGCCAATCCTTCGCGGCCGCGTGGTGGCTATTCTCTTACTGTAGTGGCCGGTCTTTAGACCGGTGCTTTTCTTCCTGCAGTTTTTTTAGCTCTTCCACTTCCCGCTTCGTCAGCGCCCGGTATTTTCCCGGCGGCACATTCAGCACCAGCGGCCCCAGCTGCACCCGCTTGATCTTCTCTACGTTGAATCCCACACGTTGAAACATCCGCCGAATCTGCCGGTTGCGTCCCTCGATCAGGATCACTTCATACCAGGGATTCGCCGCATCCTCGACGAGCCGAATCTTCGCCGGCGACGTCTTCACCCGCCGCCCATCTTCCAGCTCAATGGTCACGCCCGCTCGCAATCGTTCGATGTCCCGCTCTTCCGGCTTCCCGCTCACCTTCACCAGATATGTCTTCGGCACATGCGACCCTGCCTTCATCAAATTCTGAGCCAGCGCCCCATCATTCGTCATCAACAGCAATCCCTCGCTGGCATAATCCAGCCGCCCCACCGGATAAACCCGCTCCGGACAATTCTTCATCAGCTCCATCACCGTCTGTCGCCCCTCCGGATCGCTGACCGTAGTCACATAGCCCTTCGGCTTGTACAGCATGAAATACTGAAGCCGCTCCTTGCTCGCGAGCGGTTTGCCATCCACGCAAATTACGTCTTTTTCCGGATCAGCCTTCGTGCCTTGTTCCATCACCACCGCGCCGTTGAGAGTCACGCGCCCCGCCGCAATGATCTCCTCCGCCTTGCGCCGCGATGCAACTCCGCAAGCCGCCATAATCTTCTGCAATCTTTCGGATGCCATTTACTGTGGATTCTTCCTTGGGAGTGCGGGAGCTTGCTCCCACTTTTCCGTCAACCCAGCCGCATGGAGCGACAACGCGTAGCTCCAGCTATAAGAAAGCGTCTAAGCAGGAATCTGTGCTGCCTTGGCAACGTCCTCACCCGCCACCAGGAGGAACTCATTCTTCGCCCCAGCAATGCGCTGTTGCCGGTAAGGCCTGTACTCTTCGCTCTCATAAAACGCCATCGCCTTCTCCCTCGAAGGCCATTCCAGGATCACCATCATCGCCGGCGCCTTGCGCTCCCCTTCGACCCGCTCCACCAGCGGCGTCCGCGCCAGGTACCGCCCGCCCCACCGCTCCACCATCCCCGTCACATTCTGAACGTAATCCGGAACCCAACTCTGGTCCGTAACCTCGATTTCCCCAATAAAGTAATACTTCACCTGGAATCCCTCCGTTGTAATGGCCGGTCTTCAGACTGGTGTTTTTCTCTCTTCTCTGCGTCCTCTGCGTCTCCTCTTCTCTTCCTCTGTGTTAAATTCTTTTTCTTTCTTTTTCTCCCCCTCAACCTTCCCCAACTTCTCCGCCTCCCTCTGCTCAATCAACCGGTATCTCCCCCGTGGTATTCCCTCCACCGACAGCGGCCCGAGCCCAATCCGCTTCAACTTCTCCACCGGATGGTTCTCTTTCACCAGCACTCGCCGCATCTCTTCCTTCTTTGAATCCCGCATCCGCACCTCATACCAGAAATTCGCCGGCTGTCCCCGCGAAGCATCCGGCTGCCGTACCGTTTGCATCCGCACGCCAATCTCTTTCCCCAGCCGCTCCAGGTCCGGCAGCGTAAGCATTCCCTTGATCTTGACGTGATACACCTGCTCCAGTTGCGCCCAGTGCTTCAGCATCTGCGCCGCCAGGTCGCCATCGTTCGTCAAGAACACCAGCCCGGAAGCCGCATACTCCAGATTTCCCACCGGGTACACTCGCTCGGGCAATCCCCGCAAAAAATTTCGCAGCGTCTTTCGCCCTTCCGGGTCCGCCATCGCCGACACTACTTCCGGCGGTTTGTTCAACAAAATGTAAACGCGCCGCCCCAGGTTCGCTTCGACGACTTTCCCCGCCGCCTCAATCCGGTCCTTCGCCGCATCCGCCTTCGTTCCCAGCTCTTTCACTACCCGCCCGTTTACCTTCACCTGTCCGCTGAGGATCAGCAGCTCCGCATGCCGCCGCGAAGCAATCCCCGCCCGGGCAATAATCTTCTGCAGTCTTTCCTGCATTGAATGAATTCCTTGCTCCGCTAGCTATTACATGCGATTTCGAAAGTGATACAGGTGTTGCAACCACAAGACGACCACAATTGTCCCGGCAGCTAAAAGGAAGCCTCTGCCTAGCCTGGTGGGAGCACGACGCCCACCATGACGTCCCCGATAGAAGTCTTGCCCTAACAGGCCCACAAGGATGAGCCCGATGCCCAACGCCGTTGGCAGGACGTAGTAGAGGATTCGCGCAATCGTAACGAGGATTGATTCGAGATTCACCGAAATGCCCTTCAGCGAAAGTAGCCCAACCAACTTGCTGCTCTCTGCGCCTTCTGTGTCAAAACTTTTTCTTCTCTTGGTTCTTACTCGCCTGCTGCCGTTGACTTCACTGTCGGCGGATCTTCATCCAGCTGTCCTGAAGGCATTCCTTCAGACGTTGCCAAAGCTTCGTGTTCGCGCTGCGCTTCTGCCTCGGCTAGCTCTTCCCCAACGTGCGCAATCGCTTCCGAGGGAGTTTCATGTGAATGATCGCCTATCGCTGACTCATCCACCGGCGCAAATCCCTCATCGCTTCCCAGCGCCTCTCGCGCCAGCGCCTCAAACTCCTTCAAGCTAGGCAACTCTTCTAGATCGCTCAACCCAAACCGCATCAAAAACTCCTTCGACGTCTTATACAGAATCGGCCGCCCCATCACTTCCTTTCGCCCCGCTGTGGTAATCAAGTGTTTGTCCAGCAGCGTCCCGATCACCCCCGCCGTGTTCACTCCGCGAATCTCCGAAATCTCCGGCGAAGTCACCGGCTGCTTGTACGCAATCACCGCCAGAGTCTCCAGCGCCGGCATCGACAGCCGCAGCGGCGGCCGCAAACTCTTGATAAATCTCCGCACCACGTCATGCTGCTGCGGCTTGGTATAAAGTTTGTACCCGCCTGCCACCGCGCGAATTTCAATCCCGCGCTCTTCTCCCGCATAACTCGCCACCAGCTCATCCAGCGACGCCTGCACCGCCAGCTTCTCTTCCCCCAGTGCCTTTGCCAATTGTTCAATCGTAGCCGGCTCATCCGCCGCATAAATTATCGCTTCGAGCGCCGCTCTTCTCTCTTCGTTTGTCATGAAAAACCCCTGAGGCTAAGGAAATAAAGGATGGTAAGGAAGTAAAGGAGAAACTCAATCCGCGCGCCTCGATTGAGCCATGTCCGCGTATTCTGCTGGCGGGGATTCTCAATCCTTTACTTCATTTACTTCCTCTACCTCGTTTACCTCCTTCTATTTGTATTCTTCGTCTATCTGCTTAATCCCGCCGCTCTCATCAAACACCAGATCAAACATCTTATGCTTCCGCACCAAAATCTCCCCAAACTGCTTTTCCTGCACCAGCGCGACTGCCTGCAATTTCACCATTTCCAGCACCGCCAGGAACGCCACAATCATCGCGTGACGCGAAGGGCAAGCCTCAAAAAACTGAATCAAGTTGACCGAATCATCCGCGCTAGCCAGAATCTGCGCCCGGATCTGTGCGATCATCTGCGCCACCGTAAACTCTTCGTGCCGCAGCTCGATTCGCGAAACTTCCTTCCGCCGCTCTAGCACCTGCTGGAAGACTTTCACCAAATCCACCAGCGAAACCACCAGGTCGCCTTCCGTCCCCTCGTCGTTATAAAGCGACTTGTCCGGCTTCGACCACACGTTTTCTTCAATCTGCTGCTTCTGATACAAAAGTTGAGCTGCGTTCTTAAATTTTTCGTGTTCCACGAGCCGTTGTACCAATTCTGCCCGCGGATCGCCCGCCGCCTCTTCCGGCCCCGCCAGCGGATCCGGCGGCAGCAGCATCTTCGACTTGATGTAGATTAGCGTCGCCGCCATATAAATAAATTCCGCCGACACATCCACATCCAGCTCTTCCAATTTGTGCAGGTAATCCAAATACTGCGCGGTGATCGTGGAAATCTGGATGTCGTGAATGCTCATCTTTTGCTGACGGATCAGATCAAGGAGCAAGTCCAACGGCCCTTCATACATCGGTATATTTATTTTGTACGGCGTCGCCATTCTTTTTCTTTCTTATGTAGGCGCCGGGCATTAGCCCGGCCAGCCCATGTTTTCTGCGTTATCTTCTCTCGCTTTTCCGTGCTCTCTGTGTTAATTCCTATCTTTTTTTTCTACGCCTTAGCCGCTGCCCCGCCGATCTCTTTCCTTTTCTTGTCCCACCCAAACACTGCTTCGCGCACCCGTTCCATCGTCCGTTGCGCGACTGTGCGGGCCTTGTTCGAACCAGCGTCCAAAATCTCCAGCACGCCCTTCGGGTCGTTCTCCCACTTCACTCTTCGCTCGCGCACTGGCGCGATCCACTTGATTAAATTTTCCGCCATCGCGGCTTTGCACTCGATGCAGCCGATGCCTGCGGTTGTGCAGCCTTGCCGCACCCACTCCAGCCGCCCCGGCTCTTCCGCCGAGAACAGTTTATGCCAGTCGTACACTGGACACACGTCCGGATTTCCGGGGTCCGTCCGCCGCTTCCGCGCCGGGTCCGTCACCATCACCTTCGTCTTCGCCCGAATGTCCGCATCCGTCTCGCTCAACGTAATCGCATTCCCATAACTCTTCGACATCTTCCGTCCGTCCAGCCCCGGTATCCTCGGCGTTTTCGTTAACATCGCCTGGGGCTCGGATAACACTTGCAAGGCTTTGATGTAGTCGGAGGCCATAGCGAGGCGAATTAGCTCTAGAGCATTCTCGATTCCAATGGCCTGTATTTTTTTTCGAATCTTCGATTGGACACTTGCCCACACCTCGTCATTCAGCGGGAATGCAGTCAGGCCGCCGGGAACGATAGCCTCTATTTTCAGAGCACTTGCAATGTTGCTGTAAATCCATGCGAGGTTCTTTTCACGCAAATACGGATCAACGGAAATGCCATAAAAGTGATTGAACCGAACCACAATTTCGCGGCTGGCTTCTACGTGCGAAACTTGGTCCTCACCGACTGGCACGAAAAGTTGTGCGCCCGGATTGCTGTAGATCACGATGTCCGCGCACTGCAACACCGGATACCCCAGAAATCCATAATTATGAAGGTCCCTATCCCTGACGTTCTCCAGCGCCTCCTTATACGTCGGCACACGCTCCAGCCAGCCGAGCGGCGTCACCATGGACAGCAGCAAATGCAACTCCGCATGCTCCGGAATCACCGACTGCTGAAAAATCACGCTCTTCTGTGGATCGAGGCCTGCCGCCAGATAATCCATCATGATCTGCAGCGTGTTCTCTGCTACCGCGCTGGTATCCGCGTAATCGCTCGTCAGCGCATGCCAATCCGCAATGAAGTAGAAGCAGTCGTAGGCCGGATCATTCTGCAACCGCACCCAATTCTGCAACGCCCCAAAATAATGCCCAATATGCAGCCGACCCGTCGGCCGCATTCCGCTCAATACCCTGCTCTTCTTTCCCTCGGTCCCTGTTGCCAATCTCTACTCCTCTTCTCGGTGTCTTCTGCGTCTGCGGATTATCACTAATCCCTACCGATTCCTTTCGTCGGTGCGAATCTCGACGGCACATCCACGCGCGCCAATTTCATGAACCAAGTCGATGAAATCGTCTGCCATTTTCTTTGCCCCAGCACCAATTAGGCCGTAATTCTTGATCACAACGCAGTACGGTACGTCGACCTCATTGATATTCCCGCCTGAGATGCTGTCATTCAGCGCGTTGAAATTCCTACCATGCCAAGACGGAGCCCCGACGGCCCTAAAGAAAGCGTCGTATACATCATCCGACGTCTTCCACTCGGCACCGTTAAGAAGCAATTCCTTCATCCTTGCTTATCTCGACGCCACCCTCTGCTTACCGTCTTCGCCCAACAGTTCGCGCGCGATGATCATGCGCTGCACTTCGCTGGTGCCTTCGTAAATGGTGATTACGCGGGCGTCGCGGTACATGCGTTCGACGTCGGTCTCGCGTGAATAGCCTACGCTGCCATGGACTTGCACTGCTTTATACACTACGCGGTTCACCATTTCGCTGGCATAGAGCTTGGCCTTGGAAGAAGACGCGCCAAGTTTCGTGGGATGCGTGTCCTTCAGCCACGCCGCGTAGTACGTCAGCGCGCGCGCGGCCTCAATCTCCGTCTGCATGTCGGCAATCATCCACTGAATCGCCTGGAAGTCCGCAATCTTCTTCCCAAAGGCGCCGCGCTGCTTCGCGTACTTCACCGTCTCTTCCAGCGCCCCTTGCGCCAGCCCGACCGCCTGCGCCGCAATCCCAATCCGTCCGCCATCCAGCGCACTCAGCGCAATCTTCAAGCCTTGCCCTTCTTCGCCCATCCGGTTCTCCACCGGCACCACGCAATCATTCAGCAAGATCTCCACCGAAGGCGACGACCGCTGCCCCATCTTGTCTTCATGCCGCCCTACGCGAAACCCCGCAAACCCCGGCTCCACCAGGAACGCGCTGAGGCCCTTCCCGCCCGCCGCGGGATCGGTCTTGGCAAACACCAGCAGCACGCCAGCCACGCTGCCGTTGGTCACCCAGGTCTTGGTGCCAGAAAGTTTGTAAGAATCGCCGTGACGCACCGCGCGCGCTTGAATCCCCGCCGCGTCCGAACCCGCGGCCGGCTCCGTCAGGCAAAACGCGCCCAGCGTTTCTCCCGTAGCCATGCGCCGCAAATATTTTTTCTTCTGCGCCTCCGTACCAAACATCAAGAGCGGCACTTGCACCGCCGAATTCGTCACGCCCAGCGCCGTGGACATGGCCGTAAACACGCGCGCCACTTCTTCCAGCATCAGCACATAGGAAATCGTATCCAGTCCCGGGCCGCCCCACTCTTCCGGCATCAGCATCCCGCAGCAGCCCATCTCGCCCAGTTTCTTGATGGCTTCCGCCGGAAATTTCTCCGTCTTCTCCATCTCCTTCACAGACGGGCGCACCTCCGCCTCCATGAATTGGCGAACCGTGTCCCGTATCAGTTTTTGGTGGTCGTTAAGCGAAAAATCCATCGTGTCGTCGGCCGCTTCGCGGCCGCACAAAAGACAGCACGCGTCAAGCGCTTTGCGCTTGCCATAAAGAAGGTACGCACGATGCTAGCACAGGCAGACTGAGAAGCAGAAGGCGCGGCGGCCAGGTGTACGTGGGTCAGTTTCCGGCTAAGTGGGACTTGCCGGGAGAGCATGATAGATTCACGTTGGGTACAATCCTGCGAGGCTTGCTTGTTTCGTCTTGTGATTGAGGTGAGAACAGTATGAGAGTCGTTTCACGCGCAGTCGCCATCGGTTTGTCAGTGGTTCTGCTGTGTTCCGGTGTACAAGCTCAGTCGAAGCCCGCTTCCAACGTCGAACTGGAACAACTGAAGTCTCAACTCCAGAACATCCGTCAGGGGTTCCCCGGGGACATAGCCGTATACATGAAAAACCTGAAGACCGGCGAAGAAATTGCCCTGGACGCTGATTCCGTTTACGAGACATTTAGTGTCATCAAGATTGCCATTATGGCGGAAGTGCTGCGTCAAGCCGAAGCTGGAAAATTTTCCTCGAACGATCGTATTACCCTGAGGGCAGCGGACGAACGCCTTCCCTCTGGCGTGCTTTACACCATGCAGCCGGGCCTGAACCCGACCATCCGTGATCTCATCACGCTGATGATTATGATCAGCGACAACGTCGCCACGGACCTGCTCGCCGACAAAGTGGGGCGCGCCAATGTAACCAGCTACATGCACGAACTCGGCCTGAAGGACACATCAATCAAGTTCTCTGACTTGGATTGGGACCGCACTTGGCTGGGAACACTCGATCCGAGCTACAAGAATGCGAGCGGGGACAAAACCATCGAATTTCCATTCGACAAGTTTTCCGAAGCCCAAGTCCAGGCCGCATTCAACCAAACCATCTACAATGCAGGAATCTACTTTGGCCACAGCACCGCGCGCGAAATCGGCCACCTGCTGGAAATGATTCAACAGAACAAGCTGGTATCGAAACCCTCCAGCGAATTCATGCTCGCGACCCTGGAGAAACAACAAGTCAACAATCGCTTTCCCAAATACCTCCGCGACGTGCGTATCGCGCACAAAACCGGGGATGGCCAGCCTTTCGTCGCCAACGACGCGGGCATCCTCTTCATTAAGAATCAGCCCGTTGTGCTGGTCGTTTTCACCGGACACCACCGCGGCGAAACAGAGCCACTACACGATACCGTTGCCCGCATCGCTGCGTTGGTAGCGCAGCACTACGGCGCACAATTGTCTCCGGAATACCAACCACAGTAGTTCTATGCTGCAATGGTTGGCACGGTTCTGCGGCAACGTCGTCCGTCCCTGCTCGGAGCCTCAACTCCAGATGGAACGGCAGCTCAGGGCAGCTTGTCGAAAAAGAGATAAAGCGCGGCAATCCGGCCGTCCCGGGCAGTGATGAAATCAGTACCTGCGTAAGCTGGCGCCTCACCCGGGAGGCCCGATATCCAGCGGACCAGCCCGCCATTGCCCGATTCCGCAGGCTCGGTAGTTGGCTGATATCGGAATTCAGGGTGAGTCGCTTTGATCGCGCCCGCGATACGGTCGATTTCGTCACGGCCACGATACACTCCCTTGCTGGGGTCGTAGAAAACGCAATCTTCAGTGTAAATCTCGTCGATGGCCGCGCGCCGACGCGCAGGGTCGTTTTCACCGAAGACATCACGAAGATTGCGGATCAACAAGGTCGATATGCTGTGTGGCATGGCTTGTTTTGTTTTGTCTCCTCTTGGCATCGAGTGCGGCTTGTTTCACTTTTTTAGATACCCTACAACGATATTCCTTACAACGGATGGCATTTTGACTGCGGGAAACTCGAGAATTCAGGGCGGGGGAACTCGGGGACAGGACGGGACGTTTTCTGATATTTGTTTGACAAGATTCGCTTGGCTCATGGATCGAGTGTAATGAAAAAAACAGAACTGTTCGTGGACGGGCCAACGGAAAATGCTATGGCGGAACAATGAGGTAAGCCTGTTGCTCGCTGTTAGCCGCAAAGCCGCTCTGAGCCTATCCAAAGTTGCGCCAGATCTCTGAGGTTATGTTTGTGTCTACGCGTTACCAAGTATTCTTTCCCACCTTTTACGCACAGCCTGTACTCCCCGGTCGGTAAAGGCTGGATCACCTCGACGGCCGAAATATTCACGACTACCGAGCGGTGGATGCGAATAAAACCGTAGGGTTTGAGCTTCTCCGCCATGGACGAGAGGGACTCGTGCACCAAATAGGGATTGGGTCGGTGTTGCAACGAAACGTAATTACCTTCGGCCTGCACAGCCACGATGTCGGCCAAATCCAAGAGTAGGATGCTACCCTTTGCCTTGAACGCGATTCGTGGCACGTGGTCCCCCTCGCCGAGATTGACGAGGCGCCCGAAGAGACCTCAGCCACTCCACGATATTTGTGATACCCACTTCCCACACCTTCGTATCTTGAGCATTCTTTGCTAACGAGCCGTAGCCCTCGACCATCGCGATCAGAAAGCTGGCCGCTTCGTCTGGATTCAAGCTGCGGCGAACAGTTCCTTGAGTTTGCGCTTTCCGCAAAAGCGTAGCAACGCCGTCCTGCCAGGCAAGGAATATCCTCTCCAGTCGCTTTCGGAATCGCTCGTCGAGTGGAGACATCTCCTGTGCCAAATTGAGCAGTGGACAACCGGCTCGAACGTCTTCGGGCCGACCCGGTATCCCCCGGACAATACCGATCAAAATGTCGATAGGTTGCCCGTCGCAAAGAAGAGGACCCAACCACTTGTCCTGGACAATTTTTGCGATGATCTCTTCGACGATGGCATATCCCAGGGCTTCCTTGCTCTCGAAGTGGTAGTAGAGAGCTCCCTTGGTGACATTGGTGGCGGCGAGAATTGTATCGATGCCCGCACTCTGGAAGCCTGATCTGTGAACCTCCCGAAAAGCCGCTTGCAGCAGGCGTTCCCGTGTACGCTCTGGATCACGGAACCTTCGCTTCCTCTTGTGAATACGTAACATACCGACGAGTATGTATGTTGGCTGTCTGAAAGTCAATCGAAACTACCTGCCTGGCTCTTGGCCGCTTGGCGCTCTCGAATTTCGTAACCTCTCGCCAGTGCGTGTATGAAAAGTTGGAGAACTGGTTGCTCTAGCCATTTTGGGATCGTCCAAGGATGTTGTTCGTCCGCCACTCGTTTTGGAACTCTGAAGCCCTGCTCTTGTAGTGTCACGTAATCGTTGTGAATGTTGAACACCACGTGCTTTACCCAGTAGGAATCAGTGAAGTTGTGAGCCAATTCTGCTCTCAATTGCACAGTAAGTGTCAGAGCGACTCGTGGTACCTGACGTAAATCGCCAGGCATCTCGGCGCGGAGACTTTGCTAGGACGAAAAGGAGAA